>CAWAZO010000023.1:0-60956 GCA_963786555.1 uncultured Acidobacteriota bacterium | reverse complement strand
ACGACTACGAGCCCCATTTGAAGTTGGCACACTCGATCTTTGACCGTCAGCGCGATGCCGAGCGCAAGCAGGCCAGCAAGGTAGACCAGCCCGGTCTGGGGCAAGATGATGGAACCAGTCCGCAGGAACTCCACGCGAAGCGTACCCTGCTCCGCGAAGCTAACCACAACGATCACGAGGAGGATAGAGAGCCCAATGGAGCTCGACGCTGCCCATGCCCACGGTGGGTACCGAGCCCTGTCACGCACGGACCCCTTGAGCGCCGAAGCAGCCAAGATCGCCAGATAGCGCTCCGGGTATGAAGGTGAGTAGCGGCCACGAGACGAATGTGACCAGGGTCGCGAAGCCAAGCGCTACCAACGGTAAAGGTGAGGGTGCGCGGCAGAAACGTAGCGCAATCACCATGGCGGCGATCACGACGGGCAGGCTTGCATACCCATCGACGAAGCCCCCAAGGATCGCCATGCCAAGCAGGAGCGGTGACGCGCGGTAATTGCGCAGGCCAGTAGGACGACTAAGGCATCGATGGTAGCCGTTATTGGACAAGAGGGGCGGGCCTGGCATTATCTCGACAAGGGCCGCCATCAGCATGAGGGCGATGGCGATACCCGCCAACACGTACACGGTCGCAACGGCATGAACGTCGTGCAGCATCAAATTGCCGGGCCGCAGCCCCGACCGTCCGCCCGGCCTCCGATATCAGGGCCATGACATCATTGACCAATGCTGGGTACGTCCGCAGCCGTCCGACGGTAAGTCCGCCAGCCTGGATGACCCCACGCATCACCAAAACTTCATCGCGGGTATCGCCAGACATTGCCCACGCGACGCCGTAGTCTTGGCCGAGGGAGGCAACCCACCGGGCTAGGCCCAGACCTGCGGTCACGACGGCGAGCGCAATGCCAGCGGTTTCGTTGGGCACCAACCTCCAAGGCCTGTCGATTGTGGCGAAGACCGACGAACGCGACGATTGCGCCCAAGAACCCTGGGGCTGCGAGAATTGCAAGGCTGGCGACTCGACTTTGCGGCGAAGGTGAAACCAGCGCACTGGCCGCGCTCAGTCCAGTTAGGACGGCAACCTCGACCACGATCGCCGCTGCCCAAGACGCCGGGCCGGTGAGCCCAGGCACCGCTACGGATAAGCCGGCTACGAGTAACCAACCGCCCACGAGGAGGAGAGTGCCCGGCAAGCCGACGGTCCAGATTGCAAGGACTATGCAAGCGGCTCCCGCCACCGCCAACGCGACCTGAGGGAGACGGCCCCTCATCTCAGGCTCCCACTTCGTCCTTCGTGGACGTCATGCAGCAGATGCGCATAGGGGTACCCCAAGGCGAGCGTTGTGCTCCGCTAGTCGTCTAAGAAATCCGAACGATCCCCAACCGGACAGCGGCGGCCACAGCCTGGGTACGGCTGGAGGCGCCAAGCTTGGCGTAGATGTGGGCAAGGTGGTTCTTCACCGTCTTGTGGCTGATGAACAGCGAGCGTGCCACGTCGCAGGTCGAAGCGCCGTTTGCCAAAGCCTGGAGCACCTCTACCTCGCGGGCGGTCAATGTGTTCGGTGCGGCGGCCATGTGCCCCCTCGTTCCTGAAGCCATTGCGGCCCGGGCGGAGTCCTCGTCGTCGAACATCGCGACGACCACCACAGGTGCTCCGGCAGCCCGGCCCTCCTTGAACGTGACTACGTCCCTGCCCGGCCAGCCTGTTGAGCCGCTCCCGACGAGCACGAGTTGCACCTCATCGGCTGCCGCTCCCTCATCGCCCACCACTCGCAGGCCGACGGCTTCGAGACTGCGGCGGACGGTCCTCATCAAGCCGTACTGGCTCATTTCGACAAAATCGTCGACCTCGACAAAATCACTGATCGTCACGACACACTCCGACATCCGTTAATTACGATGCCCATCTCGAGGCTGGACTGAACGGGTCTGGTTGACACATCCTTAAGGTTGCCTTAACCCCAGCTCAACCGCACTCCATCGGGGCCGATCTCCGCTGGCAGCGTTGCCAGCGCCGCGCTGAGCACTCACGCCCCCTCCGCCTACTCCCCTATTTTCCGACTAGTGCCGTTCGTCCAGCCTCGCACCGTTTTGTCCCGGAGAGCGCGCAAAGCAGCCAATTCGCCCTAGGAGCAGGCCGCCACGGCGAGCCGATGGTTCACCAGGAGCCGATGTGCTCGAAGACGACGTCGTCGCCCGACCGGAAGGCGACCTTCCAGCGGGGGTCTGCCGACAGGTACACGTTGAGCGCCGAACCGGTGTTCCACATGACCCAGCGGATGTCCCACCGCTTGAAGACCGGGTCCGGGTCGACCACCGCATTCGCCACATTTGTGTAGGTCTCGAGGATATCTGTACCGAAGTACAGGTCGGTCCTCCCGTCGACGAAGACCGGGATCCCCTCGTAGATCATGTAGTCGCCCCACCAGTAGGTGGTGAACACCCTCCCGGTCTGGTGCTTCAAGAACGACGTGGCCGCTACGGGAGTGCCCATCGAGCCCCCGCGCTGCGGCGCGCCTGCCGGCGTGTGCGGGCCAGCGAGAAGTGCGGCACAGGCGAGCACCGCAACGGGCACTGTGAGCAGGGTCGGCCTGATGGTCTCGTTACGGATTGGCGCCCACCGGCTCAGGACGGCGCACATTGCCAAGACGAGATAAGGCATGAACCTGGCAGCGTGGAGCGTGGCAAGCAGCATCAAGCAGGCGAGCACAACGTCTTCCAGGGCAAAAACGGTCTCCGTGAAAGCCAGCAGGCCAAGGAGCAACAGGAGCGGCCCGATGATTACCGCCAGCAAGAACAATGAGTGGAAATCGGGGCTCTGCCACTCGCGCTATCAGAGACGTGAGCACCGGGGACGAGCTGACCTTGAAGGCGTAGGTCCACAAGAACGGCCCGTGTGGGTTCACCAAAGTGGCGCCAAGGCTGCCGACCAGCGTCAGGCCGGCGGCCTTTACGGGGAGCCGCTGGGAAACCCTGAGGCGTCCGTTCAGCCGGGGGAAAACCGACCAGATCACCTCGAGGGCGATCATGCCGAGGCCCAGCAGGAAGCTGCCGTGGATGTTGGCCCAGATGAGCAGCAGCGGCGGCACGGCTACGAGCCAGACCGTGCGCTGGCGGGCCAGCGTCAGTAGTAACAGCAACCCAGCAAAGAACAAGTAGCTGAGGTCCTGCGGCCGCGGGGTTACAAGGAGGAACATGCCCGCCGCGGCAACGATGGAAAGGCACGCCGTCCACAACCAGCCAGCGCCGACCTTGCGCCACCGGGCGACGCTCAGCAAGAGCGCTCCACAGCACGCCCCGGCAGAAATAAGCCAATAGCTCACGGCACCGACGTGGGCGACAAGCCAGGCAAGCAGCAGCGCGTAACCCCACTCCTCGACGAGCCATGGCTTGCCGTAGACGGTGTAAGAGAAGACGTCATGGCGGATCACCGCGTGGTGAGCCAGCATCCAGCGTCCTGTGGCGAGCTGGTAGTAGGCGTCGCCGGCCAGGCCGGTGTGCATCGCCTCCCGGAAAAGAGCAGCACAGCTCCCGAGGACGACGATCAAAGCGGGGTGAAAGCGCAACCCGGCCCGGGTCGGCGCCGCGACGGGTCCCGGGGCATCTCCAGAGCCGGCTTTCGGCTCGGCTATTACCTCCGACGTAGCTGCTCAAGCCACCAGTTTGTCTCTCAACCGCCGTAACAGTGCTCACGCGGTCAACGGTGCCGTCGGCAAAGTCGCCCGTCAAGGCAAACTGCGCCCAGTTCCGCCCCCGACCTGCGCTCGACCACTATGCGTGGCTCTCCGAGCGCACGAACGCTTCGGACCGAATCCGAGCGCTCCGGAGCGCTCGCCCACGAAATAGATCCCGCAAGAGCCTCCTTGGGCATTGTCTCGACCACTGACCGTGACCCTGAAAATTATCCTTTCAGGTTTATTACTCAAAAGTACTCGCAGAAGTGCTGGTAGCAGCCTTTTCTGGTTGAAATGGGTAATTCGGCCCATTTGACGGAGGGCCACCCCTAGTGAAAACTGGTGGCCTAACCCGCCCGAGCGGGAAGAGGGCCTGCCGCCCGGCTGGCCCGCCTAGCAGAAGAGGAACATAACTAATGCTCAACCAGATAATGCTCTGGCAGGCAATGATCGTCGGCTGGGCCCGTGACCACGTAACCGGCAAAGATGACACCGGCGCCAGCCTCGTGGAGTACGCCCTGCTTCTCGCCTTGATCGCTGTCGTTGCCATCGGGGCTCTCACCTTCCTGGGTGGCGCCGTCAGCAACACGCTGAACAACGTCGGCCACCAGATCAACAACGTCGCCCCGTAGTACCCAGCTTTCGAGCTCCCGGCCCTCTAGGGCCGGGAGCTTTTTTTCGTCTTACGACACTGAAAGCTGGTCGCCTCCTCATTCCCTAGCTTCCAACCGCTAACTTCTGAGTACGAGGTCGATTTTTGGGATGAGCGGGTACCCTGCTCTGCGGACAAAATGGCGGGCCGTGGCGGGACGCTGGCAAGGCGTGGCTTTCCTTTTGCCGGTCCTTATCGCTGTCGGCTATGGACTTCGCGGTGTTACTGCCCAGCGCCAGCGACACGGCCGTCTACCACCGCTATGCGAACGAGGCCCTGACTTCCCCACTGCTGCACTCCTTGCCCAAGGAGTACCCGGCGGCAGCCCTGGCGATCTACTTGCTCCCGCTGTTGCTCCCGGTCAAGTACCTGATCGCCTTCGCGCTGATCGCGGCGCTAGGCACGATCGCGCTGGTGCTTTGCAGCGACGGGCTGCCCGCCCACCCCGGTTGGTCCCGCCGCACGACTATCTACCTGCTGGTTGGAGCCAGCGCGATACTCTTCGGGCGCTACGACGTCTTCCCGGCGCTCGCGACCTTCCTGGCCGTTGACGCGGCTCGCAAGGACAAGTGGGGCCGGGCGTGGGCCTGGGGTGTGGTGGGAGGGCTGCTCAAGCTGTTCCCGTTCCTCCTGCTGCCGGGGTTCCTGCTCGCCGAGCATGCGCGCACCGGTCGCTGGGCCATTCGCCGGGCGGCTGTAGCCTGCATACCGGTCGCTCTCGTCGGCTTGTGTACAGAGCGTCCTTTCGCCGGGCAGCGCACTGTCGCCCATTCGCTACGAGCTCAACAGGGGTTTCGAGCTCGAGAGCCTGCCCGCCGGCCTGACACTTTTGACCGACCCGTTACATGTCAAGTGGAAATTCCAATACGGGGGTTGGGAAATCTTCGGGCGCACCACAACGTGATCGCAATCCTGGTACTTCTTGCAACGATCACCGGCATCGTGGCCGTCTGGCGCTTCGCCGCACTTGGGCGCCTGTCGGTGGAAGCCACGAGCCTGGCCGTCCTGTCCGTGTCCGTCCTGGGGGACAAAGCGTTCTCGCCTCAGTACCTGATCTGGCTCGCCCCATTGTGGGCCTATTGGCCGCTGAGGCGCGGCTGGTTGGCGGCCGCAGCCCTGACGACCCTGGTATTCCCGGTCCTGTACATGGAGGCGCATTCGCTTGGGCCGAGCTACTACTTGCGCAACTGGAGCGGCATTGGTCCGCAACGTGGTCCTCATCGTGGCGACGGCCTGCTGGGCACGTGAGCAACTCCGGGCTCGACAGGCCAGGGCGGTCCCCTTAGGGTTGCCTGCTGGAATGCCGGTGCAACACGAGTACGCCACCGTTGGCTAGGGCACTGTTCATGTGCCGCCGTCAAATGCGCGACGATCGCCGTCATGCCTAGTTAAGTCTGGCCGAACCTGTGCGGGCCCAGTAGGGCCGATAAGCCGTAGCCACCGCAGCCGAAGTCAACACGCCGAGCAGATAGGAGGTGTTGAGAGTGGCTTTGCCCTGGTCATTGCGGGTGATCAGCAGACGCGACGCGGCATAGGTCGTGCGTCCCAGCACGCTCTGGCTGGTGGAAGGGTAATAGCGCGGGTCCTGCTTGAGCAGCGAAGGGTACAGAAATTTTCCGAGAAAGGCGCTGGACTCCTTCTGCACGACCGAGGCTTCGTAGAGGGTAGCGAAGCTGGATTGCACGCCGGGGAGTCCTGAGCTTCGCGCAAGGCCAGCGCGTTGAGACTGGCGGCGCCGAAGATCAGAGGCGAGCGCGCCTCGTCGACGAACGCCTGAAACTTGTCGGCCTGGGTCACCGGCTGGGGAAGCGGCGCGTCCGGCAGCAGGGATTCCCCGGCGGGCTTCCGCGGCTTCGATGGCGAAGCGCTCTGGAACGAGAGGCCCTGATCCGCCTCGCTACCCACAAAAGCAGAGCCTTGCCGGCCGGGCACCTGGACAGGGTTCTCGTCCTGCGCCCAGGCACAGCAGGCGACCAGGAGGAGAAATTCCGCCGTCCGAATTGCCGTCCTTACCCGCACCGTATTGCGCCCCGTCTGCCGCACCCTGTCCGATCTTCCAGTACTGTGCAAAATGTTCCCGATGAATAAGAACCGAAATCAGCTCACATGGTTTCTTGTCCGCTGCTTTTTAGTTTTCGGGCCTCGACCAACACTCGAAATCAACGAGATCCCGGCGGTCCATGTACCAAAGTTCCACGCCTATTCGGTGATTTGGATAGCAAGTGAGATACCACCTCATTGACCCGCACGGGTCCGCTCCGGATAATTGAGGTCCACCCCACTCTGCGCTCCGGCGGCGCGCGGCGGGCGCTTGTGAAACGAGTTGCTTATGTCCCAGGGCCACACCGAAGCGAACGTTGACGGACGACATGGATTTTGTCGAAGGGCGCTTGCCGGCCTGGGCTTGTTGATCCTTGCGTTTTCACCCATGGGATGCGGCAGAAAACACACGCAGGCGAAAGTGCCGCCTCCGCCGCCGATCTCCGCGCCCGCCACCCCCGAGAGCAGATATCCCGGCGCGCAACGCACCCCGCCCGCCGCCGCGCTTTGGACACAACTTGGAATCGCAAGCTGGTACGTGCCTGAACCCGCCGGGCGCAAGACCGCCAGCGGTGAGCCTTACGAGCGTACGGCGCTGACGGCGGCCCACTGCACGCTTCCGCTGAACACCCTGGTGCGGGTGACGAACCTGAGTTCGCACCGCGAGACGATCGTTCGCATTAACGACCGCGGACCTTTCATGGCGGGCCGGATCATAGACCTCTCGGTGGCGGCCGCCAAAGCCGTCGACGTCTGGCGCGCCGGCACCGCCCAGGTGAAGCTGGAAGTGGTGGATGCCCCGGTGCCGATCGAGATCGGCGGACGCTGGTGCGTGCAGATTGGGGCCTTCCGCCGGCACAACGACGCGCTGGAGATGAAAGACAGGCTGATGCGGCGCTATAACCCTTCGCGGGTGCTGGAGTTCGCGGGTTCGACCGGCTATTGGGTGCGGGTGCGGGTGAAGGACGACGACCGGGATCGCGCCCGGGAACTGGCGGGAAAGCTGAAGGTCGAAGAAGGCGGAGTCTTTCTGGTGCGTCTCGACTAGGTCTGGTTGCATACATATTTCTTCGAAGGGTGGTTTTACCCGTTGCTGAAGAGGTGTTCTGAGGTGTCATCCTGAGCGCAGCGAAGGATCTGCTGTTTGCGCATGCCGAAGATAAAGCAGATCCTTCGATCGCGCAAAACCGGCGCGACCTCAGGATGACACTTGCTCCTCCACCCCAGCAACGGCAAAAGCGGCCGCCGCCGGGGACCCCGCTGCGCTCAGCATGACCGCCGTGGTGCTACTATCACTGGTTGTCAGGTGAGCAGAATTCAAAATTTCGCCCGGTGAACGCAAAAAGTCCGCGGGGCGGCTGGAAGAGAAATATGCCTAATTGCCTTTTCTGCGACATCATCGCCGGAAAAATTCCCGCCAAGAAAGTCTACGAAGACGATCGCGTCTTCGCCTTCGAGGACATCAAGCCGGGCGCGCCGACGCATGTGCTGATCATTCCCAAGGAGCACATCGTCGACCTGAAACATGCCCGGCCGGAAGACGCGGAGATTATCGGCTATTGCCAACTGGTGGCGGCAAAAATCGGCCGCGAGCGCGGCATCGAAGAGGGTTATCGCACGGTCTACAACGTCGGGCCGAAGGCGGGCCAGTCGGTGTTCCACCTGCATCTGCACCTGCTGGGCGGGCGCGACTTCGCGTGGCCTCCGGGGTAGAGACAGCGACTTACTGCATATGCGACAGAAAAAACGATAACTGCATAGATCCTCACGTCGCGCCTGTGGCGCTCCTCAGGATGACAACTTGGAGCCAAAATCGGACGAGCGTGGGGCATCGGCGCAGCGGATTACAGCGATTCCCGGGATGGTGTATCCCGAAGCCGCGGTCATCGGCCGTTGCGACCAACAGGGAGCGACGGGCAGGGAACAATTCCGAGAAGATATAGCTTCTCGGGAGCCGCTCTAGCCTGCCAACTTCTTCTCTTCCGCAATGAGGGCTTCGCGGATCAGCATTTTGAGATAGGTCTGGTAGCGCAGGCCTTTGCGCTCGGCCAGGACTCGGGCTCGGGAAATGTCTTCCTGATCGAGTCGAATGCTCGTTGTGGGAGTGGGTCCCTTGCGCCGGACAGTACCGCGACCAAGCGTTCCCTTGGCTGCGGCGTGTTCGAAAGCATTGGCAATGTCGTTCTGATGCGAGTCCCACCACTGAGCCTCTTCGGTCTCATTCTTGAAGTCAGGAATCTTGAGATCCTCCGACATCGCTCTGTCCTTTCTGCCGCGAGTACAGCTCACGCAATTTCTTGCCAGCGGGATATGCGGTAACCACGCGGACTTTTTCATTGCGCCAAGTTGTAATGACAAGCAGCACGCGACCCGCATCCGTCTCGCCGAGCTGGACGGTGCGTTCTTCCCCGTTCCGCAAGTTTACCGTGATGTCGAACGGGTCGTTCTTTACGATTTGTTCCGCCTCTTCAGGGGTTATCCCATGCTTGGCAATATGGTTGCGGTTGTTCTCGTCCCATTGAAAAACGAGAGCCATTGTGTTCTTTCCTCCCGCCGGATTGTTTCAATGAGCAGCCCGGCGACTATTCAGTTTTTAGTCATGAGAATTGTTCAACCATCACCCTCCTTTCCAGACCATACATTCCCGGTAAATCTATTCAGAATGTAACTACATTGTAGATACTGCGTCAATACTTTTTACAGCGGAACAGAAAAATACCCCAGGTTAGCCAAATGCGGGCGAACCTGGGGCACCATTACTACTCGTATTTTCTTACCTTATCATGGTGTTCTTGCCGCTGAATTACTTCTTCGTACGGATTCCCAACTCCTTCAGTTGCGCGTCCGAGACCGGGGTGGGGGCATCGACCATAAGGTCGACGGCGCCGGCGGTCTTGGGAAAGGGAATCACTTCGCGCAGGCTGGGCGCTCCGGCCAGGATCATCACGATGCGATCGAGTCCGAGGGCCATGCCGCCGTGGGGCGGAGTTCCGTACTGCAAGGCTTCCAGGAAGAAGCCGAAGCGCTGCTTCTGCTCTTCGGGGCTCATGCCCAGCGCGGCAAAGATTTTGGCCTGAACGTCCTCGCGATGGATACGGATGGAGCCCGAGCCCAGTTCGGTTCCGTTGAGCACCACGTCATAGGCAAGGGAGCGGATGGAGCCGAGCACCGAATTGGGGTCGCTCACCGAATTCAAACCTTCGGTGAGCTTGTCCATATCCTCTTCGTGCAGCGAGGTGAACGGATGGTGGGCGGCGTTCCAGCGGCCCTCGGTTTCGTCCCACTCGAACATCGGAAAATCCGTAACCCAGAGGAAGCGGAAACTTTTCTGGTCGAACAATCCGTGGCGGTCGGCGAACTTCTGCGCCAGCGCCAGGCGGAGTTGGCCGGCGGCGGCCGAGACCCCGGCGGCGCGGCGGTGCAGCTTGCGCTCGGCGGCGAGATCGGCCGCAGCAGGGGCTTCTGCTTTGGAATCGACGGGTGCGGCGACGATCACGACGAGGTCGTTCGGCTGGACTTCGGCAAGCTTACGAATTTTCTCCACGGCGGCGGGCAGGTTGCGCTCGACGCGCTTGAAATCTTCGAAGACCTTGATGACGCTTTTCGATTTTTCCGGAATCAGCAGCCGGAGATCGTCGCGTTCCTTGCGCGAGAGTTCGCCGACCGACGGCGTCCGTATGGCCAGAATCGGCATGGCCGCGTCGATTGCGAGCGACTGCTTTTCCTCGTCGGTGAAGGCGTGGGAGACATCGGTCATGGCGGGCAGGCGAAGGTCGGGCTTGTCGATGCCGTAGTAACGAATCGCCTGGTCGTAGGTGATCTGCGGAAAAGGGGTTTCGATCTGGAAGCCGGCGGCATTGAAGGCCGCGATCAGAAAGCCCTCGACCGTTTCGAAAATGTCTTCCATCCGCGGGAAAGTCATTTCCAGATCGATTTGGGTGAACTCGGGCTGGCGGTCGGCGCGCAGGTCTTCGTCGCGGAAGCAGCGGACGATCTGGAAATAGCGGTCGAAGCCGGAGATCATCAGGATCTGCTTGAACAGTTGCGGCGACTGCGGCAAGGCGTAAAACGAGCCGCGATGGACACGCGAAGGCACCAGGTAATCACGCGCGCCCTCGGGGGTGGAGCGCGTCATAAAAGGGGTTTCGATTTCGAGAAATCCCTTGCCCGCCAGGTGGTTGCGGATGGCGAGCGCGACCTTGTGGCGGGTCTCGATGTTGAACTGCATCTCCGGCCGGCGGAGATCGACATAGCGATACTTCAGCCGCAATTCCTCGTTGCTGATGGCCTTCTCGGAGGGCAGAAACGGGGGCAGTTTGCTCTCGTTCAGCAGGCGCATCTCGCTGACCACGAGCTCGACCTCGCCGGTCTCGATGTTGGGATTGAGCTGATCCTGATCGCGCCGCCGCACCAGCCCGGTGACGGCCACCACGTATTCGCTGCGCAGTTCTTCGGCGCGGGCATGGAGCGCGGGATTGGATTCGTTGTCGAAAACGATCTGCGTGACGCCAGTACGGTCGCGGAGATCGACAAAAATGATGCTGCCAAGATCGCGGCGGCGGTTGATCCAGCCCATGAGGGTGGCGGTTGTGCCGGCGTCGGCGGCGCGGAGTTCTCCGCAACGATGAGTGCGCTTTAAATCACCTAGAAAGTCTAATTGCATGAATTCGCCGTTCAATTCTTACGTCGTATGAGGCGTTGGAGTTGTATCTCTAGGATTTTACGACAGTCAGAGCAGGAAACACTACACGGCGTTTCATAAGGTTAAAGAGGTTGCTGAAGATTCGCATCAGAACAGCAGATCTTTCGGAGCGCTCAGCACGATACCTCGGAGCAGCCTCTACGGTAATTCCCGAGAAGATGTAGCGAGGCGCTATGGGATGGGTGCTCCACGATGTCGTTCCGCGACGGCTTGTGGGCCGGGTCGATTGCAAAACTGTTTTTCAGCAGCCTGCTGGCACTGCTGTCTTGGTTCAACTCTGCCGCAGATCGGAGCCGGACACAGGCTCCTCTTGTCGGCGGCGGACGGTTGAACTCCATTCTATCCGCGCTCGGTGAGCATACGACGCGCCCGGGCGCGACTCCCGAGTGACGCGCTACCCGGAAACTGATTGTTGCTTCCTGTTTCGGACAGCTTGTTTACAGAGTTTGCGTCTCCGCCGGCCGGAAAAGCACGCACTCCCGCGTGTGATTCTCATCACCATTCACTGTGATTTCTTCTCAACCGGCTGCAAATCCGCGCCATTCGTGGTTTCCCGGTTGGGGCTGGCCGGCCTCCGCCCGTAGCATTCCATCAAGCGTTCCATCGGAGTCGGTGCCGGGTCGTGGGGACCCGCCCGATTTTCCCAGCCGGCGAACCTCCGGCGAACACGAAGATAGCCGCGGGCCGCGCCCGCAGCAGTTTTGCCCGTGCAACGTTTGCCAGCGAAGGTTCGTTGCCGAAAGTGAAAGCGAAAGGAAGACACAGGAATGAGCAGGCCGGTCAAATACATTGAGAAGGCTTTCACCCTCGCCGCCCGGGCGGCGTGGTCTGCCTATGAGAAGCTGAACCGCATTCATCCCCGCGAGTCGTTCACTCCCCGCTGGAGCGAGCGGCCTCTGCTCAAGTCATACCAGAAGTCCAAGCCGCCGCTGGGATGGCCGCGCTCGACCGACTCGCTTTGCCCCAAGTGCGTCCCGGAGATCCGCCGCCAGATTCTCGATGGAAAACTCCCTTACGAAATCCTGCTCAACCAAAAAGTCGGCGAGATCAAGGCGCAGGTCATCGAGCGCGACGGCCGCATCCTGATGGTGAAGGACTGCCCCACCCACGGCCACTTCGAGGACGTAATGGCCATCGACCCCGAGTTTTTCCGTCATCTCGAACAGACGTTTCCCGGACGCGACATCCGCGCCCACAACGATGAGCGCCTGCACCACCACGGCAGCTCCACCGTGAAGTACGGACGCGGCTCGGTGCTCACCGTCGACCTGACGAACCGCTGCAACATGATGTGCGATCCCTGCTTCATGGACGCCAATCAGGTTGGCTTTGTCCACGAACTCGGCTGGGAGGAAATTCAGAAGCTGCTCGACGACGCCATTTCGATCAAGCCCCGGCGCCAGATGAGCGTGCAGTTTTCCGGTGGCGAGCCGACCTTGTCGCCTCATTTTCTTGCCGCCGTCGCTTACGCGCGCAAGGTCGGATACAACTCCGTGCAGGCCGCCACCAACGGCATCGAATTCGCCAAGAGCCCCGAATTCTGCCGTCAGGCGGCCGAGGCCGGACTGCGCTACGCCTACCTGCAATTCGATGGCATCGGCAACGCCGCCAACTCGCACCGCAAGGTCGGCAACCTCTTCGACGTCAAACTGCGCGCCATTGAAAACCTTTACCAGGCCGGCGTCGACATCGTGCCGGTCACCACCATCATCAACGGCATCAACAACGAGCAGGTCGGACGCATCATTCAGTTCGCGCTCGACAATCCCAAAAAGATTTCGTTTCTTTCCTTCCAGCCCGTTTCCTTCACCGGCCGCGACGAGCAGATCACCGACGAGCGCCGCCAGGCACAGCGTTACACGCTTTCGCACCTTGCGCACGACGTTAAGCATCAGGTCGGACTCGGCGAGCCCGCGCGCGACTGGTTCCCCATTTCTTTCATGTCCACCTTCAGCGACTGGGCCGACCTCGTGCACGGCCCCGCGGCCGACTGGGGTTCGCTCTGCTGCGGATGCCATCCCAACTGCGGCGTAGGCATGGCCCTGATGATCGACAAGGAAACCGGCGAGGCCGTGCCGGTCACCGCGTTCCTCAACGGAGATCGCATCGCGACCGACATCCAGAAGGTGAACGACGCCGCCCGCGGACGCTTCCTTTCGGTCGTTGGCATGGCGCTGGCCCTGGCGCGCAACTACGATCCCTTCAAAGCACCCACCCACTTCCGCTTCTTCGACCTGCTGAAAAAATTCGACAAGACCTTCGGCGCCACTCCCGGCGCGGCCGAGCGCTATGGCCGATCCGATCCCGGCCGCACCGGACGCGACATCCAGAAGCGCCGCTCCGACCGATGGAACTTCCTGTTCATCGCCGGCATGTGGTTCCAGGATCTTTTCAACTACGATTTCCGACGCACCGAGCAGTGCATCATCCCTTACGCCACGCAGCAGGGCGAGATCAGCTTCTGCGCCTACAACACCGGCGTGGGCTGGCGCAACATCATCGAAAAAATGCACATGACGGCCACTCTCACCAAGTGGTACGAGGAGCACGGACGGCACGAGATTTTTGCCGGCGGCAAAACAGTCGCGCTCGAATCGGTCGAGCACTCGCTGAAGTTGAATGCCGAGCACGTCAGCGCCGCCGCCAACGACACGCTCGACAAACTCGGAATCGCCAAGACCGCGCGCGACGAGAAGTTCCGCGCCCGCCAGGCCCGGCAGCGCGAAACGCAACTCCCCGGAGCCCCGATCAGCCAAGTCGAGGACCTCGAAGCCCAGCTCAAGCAGCAGGCCGAACACGATCGCCAATTATCCCAGCGAAAGCAGCAGGCCGAACACGATCGCATGATGACGCTTTATCGCCAGCATGTGCTCGGTGAAAAGCCCGCCGCCACCGGCGGCTTTGTCCCGCTCGACTCGCTTGCCCCGGCCTCACGCAACGAGCACGCGAGCCAGCCCAAGCCTGAAGTGCGCGAAGAAGTGCTGGGCGATTAGCGTGGTGAAAGATGCCTAGCATCATTAACCTTTCGTGAGTGTCATCCTGAGCGTAGCGAAGGATCTGCTTTTTCTGCTGGTGCCCCACATCTGCCAAAATCAGGCAGATAATGAGCGCGGTGGCACGTACCGAACGGTGAGGTAGAGAACAAAGGCATGTCCACTGCTTCTATGTAGGTTCCAACCTTAACCCTGCTGGTCTACTCGCTAGCCCGAGCACTCTTTTGAAGCGGTTTCCAGTTGGCCGGGGGCCTCCCGGCAGGAATTGGCGATTGAAAGTCGGTTCCTGTTAGCGGCTCGGCGCTATCGCCCTTTCCACCGATGCTCCGCTGTTGACTCGGCGGGTTCCAACTTTGGTGACCCCGTTTGACCGCCCTAGAACACCATTCGCGGGCTCTCGCTTCCGCTCGCTGCAAGTAGGCATCACTGTCACAGGTGAGTGTGAGCACAGCCCTAAGTCATAAGAAAGATTGACAATAGGGTCAGGTTTCGAGCAGGTACTCGTGTATCCAGATCGCCCGTCCTGCTCCGACCGCGAATTTTAAGGAGACCGACGTGAGCACCGCCTTGATTCCCCCCGTGACCAAGCGCCCCGATTTCAAAATCATTCAGCCCGAGACGACATTGACCGGCGCGCCCATCGACAAGCCGCGGAAGGGATTGCCCAGGATCACGCAATCGCTGTGTCCCGAGTGCAAAACCGTCATCGAAGCCCGTGTCTTTGAAGAGAACGGCAAGGTCATGATGCAGAAGACCTGCCCCGAGCACGGCGAGTTCCGCGACTGCGTCTACTCCGACGTGAATCTCTACCTCAAGATGGAGGAGTGGGAGTTCGGCGACAATCGCGGCCTTTCCAATCCCTCCAGCAACAAGGGCGCCGCGACGGTCTGCCCGGATGACTGCGGTCTGTGCTCGCTGCACACCTCGCACACGGCGCTCGCCAATGTCGATCTGACCAACCGCTGCAACCTGACGTGCCCGGTCTGCTTCGCCAACGCCAATGCGGCCGGATACCTTTACGAGCCCGATTTCGAGCAGGTTCGCGCCATGCTGAAGACCTTGCGCGACGAGCGCCCGGTCGATACCCGCGTGGTGCAGTTCTCCGGCGGCGAGCCCACCATCCACCCCCAATTCATCGAGATCGTCGCCATGGCGCGCGAGATGGGCTTCACCCATATCCAGGCCGCCACCAACGGCCTGCTGCTCAACGATCACGACTTCGCCCGGCGCTCCAAGGAAGCCGGGTTGTCGACCATCTACTTGCAGTTCGATGGCGTCACCGATGACGTCTATCTCAAGACCCGCGGCGAGGCGCTCTTTGAAAAAAAGATGCAGACCATCGAGAGCTGCCGCCAGGCCGGCATCAAGATCGTCTTCGTCCCCACCATCGTCAAGGGCATCAACGACCATCAGCTCGGCGACATCCTGCGCGTGGCCATCGAAAACGTCGATACCGTCAGCGGCATCAGCTTCCAGCCGGTGGCCTTCACCGGACGCATTTCGCGCCGCGAGCTGGAGCAGAAGCGCTTCACCCTCACCGACCTCGCTTTCGCCTTGTCCGACCAGACCGGCATGTTCGACAAGTATGACGACTGGTTTCCACTCTCCGCCGTCACTCCGTTTTCCAAGCTGATGGCCGCCGTCCGCGGCACCGGCGTGCCGACCATTTCGTCGCACGCGCACTGCTCCATCGGCAACTACATGTTTGTCGACGAGCATAGCCGCAAGGCCGTGCCGGTAACCCGGTTCGTCGATATTCCCTCCATGTTGCAGGACATCGACGAGCTTTCGCGCAAGATGGGCACGAGCTTCACCAAGTACTACCACGGCATCAAGGCCTGGACCCAGCTCAAGAAGCACTTCAAGGCCGAGCTTGCGCCTCCGGGGCTGACCTTCCAGAAGTTTCTCGATACCTTGCAGGGCATGACCAACAAGAAGCTTGGCCGCGACGGCATGGACGGAACCTTCACCTACCGCACCCTGCTGGTGGCGGGCATGCACTTCATGGACAACTACAATTACGACATCGAGCGCGTCAAACGCTGCGTCATTCACTATGCCGCGCCCGATGGCAAACTCTATCCGTTCTGCACCTACAACTCCGGCCCCACCTACCGCGAGAAGATCGAGAAGCAGTTCTCCATTCCCTTTGAAAAGCAGTTGGAACGCTTTACCTTCCCCAAGTCCAACGGTAATGGCAATGGGAATGGGAATGGCAACGGCCACAAGCATTAGAAACGGCTACCGGAAATAGCGCGGATGCCCCATTTAGCCTGCTTTTGTCCAGTTCAGAGACATGTCTTATAGCAGGCTGAAATGGGGCATTCGCGCGTCAGCGCCCCCGCCCGGCAGTTCCCAAATAGCTTCGGGGTTGGAGGCAAGAAAATTCGGAGTGGACGCGCAACTCTGGGTATTGGGGGGTGTTCGTTATAATTCCGACAGTGCCCACTGACCCGAAGAGCCGCACTACCGAAGCCAGGCGTCCCCGGAAGAAGCTGATCCTTCTGGGCAGCGGGATTGTTGTGCTGTTCATCATCGCGCTGCTCCAGGTTTCTTTCAACCTGACATTTCTGCGCCCCGATACCTTCGGTCAAACCCTGACCTTTGCGGCCTTCTCCGCCCTGATTTTCGTGGGCCTGATTACCCTGATCTTCGTCTTGATGCGGACCCTGATCAAGCTCTACATCGAGCGGCAGACGGGCGGCCTCGGCTCGAAATTCCGCACCAAGATGGTTCTGGGCGCGCTGCTGTTGTCGCTCGGGCCGGTGATTGCCCTGTTTCTTTTCTCCTACGGGCTGATGAACCGCTCGATCGACAAATGGTTTTCCCGGCCGGTGGAGGAGGTGCGCGAGCACACCGCCGAGGTGACGCAGCTTTTGACCAACTATGCCGGTCAGAATGCGGTGAGCAAGGCGCAAAGCATTGCCGCCTCCGGCGGAGATGGATCGGGCCTTTCAGACGGGAAAATTCGGTCCCGCTGATGTCCGGATTGCGCCGCCACGAGGCGACCTTGCAGGACGGGTTTGTGATTGTCCTGCTCGATGGCCAGCCCGTAGCCAGCTTCCAGGCTCCCGACCTGTGGCCGATCCTGAGCCGGAAAATTCCGATGATCATGCCGGACGGGCAGTCTCGTCCGTTTACCCTGGACGGGCGTGATTTTGTGGCGGGCAGCGCGCGGGTGAACGAGCGCGGGAGCATCCTGGTGGCGATGCCGCTGCCGGCCAAGTACTCGGCGGTGCTGAACGAACTGGAGGCGAGCCAGCGTCAATATGCTGCTCTGCGCAGCGAGCGCCGTCTGGTGCGGCGCACCTACATGCAACTGCTGCTGCTGCTGACCCTGCTGGTGCTGTTTGCTTCAACCTGGTTCGCGCTGTCGCTCTCGAAGCTGGTGACCCGTCCGGTGCTGGCGCTGGCGCAGGCCACCAAGGAAATTTCCGAGGGCCGTCTGGATTACCGCGTCGAAGTGGCGGCCGGTGACGAGTTGGCCGATCTGGTCATCTCATTCAACCGCATGGCGGCCGAGCTGGAAAGCAATCGTCTGCAGATCGATTCCAGCCGCAAGGATCTGGCCAGCGCCTATGGAACCCTGGAAGCGCGCGGCCGGCACATGGAGACCATTCTTGAAAGCATCCCCACGGCAGTGCTTTCGCTGGACGCGGAAGAGGCTGTCACCCACGTCAACGACGCGCTGATACGGCTCTTCCGGCCAACGAACGTGGAGCACGCGGGACGCACCGAAAAACTGGCGCTGGCCGATTTCTTCCCCGCCGATTTTGTGGAGGAGCTGCGGCGGCTGCTGCGCAAGGCCGATCGCATGGGTTCGACTTCGGCGCAGATGGAGATGACGGCCAGCCCGGCTGTCCTGGTTCTGGCGGTGACGGCGGCCTCGATGAATGACCGCCGCAGCGGGCCGATTACGCCGCGCCAGCGCCTGGGATACGTGGTGGTCTTCGAAGACCTCTCCGAACTTTTGCATGCCCAGAAGCAGACCGCATGGCGGGAGGTGGCGCAGCGCATCGCGCATGAGATCAAGAATCCGCTGACTCCGATTGCGCTTTCGGCCGAGCGCATACGGCGCCACATCGCGCGCGGAACGCCGGATGAATCCTCGCGGGCGGTGATGATCGGCTGCGCCGACACCATAACCAGCTCGGTCGAGAGCGTGCGCAAACTGGTCGACGAGTTCTCGACCCTGGCGCGCTTTCCCGCCCCTCAACTGCGTCCCCTGGACCTGAACGCGGCGATCCTTGAGGCCTTGACGCAGTTCGACGGACGGCTGGAAGAGATCCACATCAGCACCTTCCTGGCCAAAGAGCTGCCGCCGGTAATGGCCGATCCGGAAGCGATCAAAAGGGTCATCGCCAACCTGGTCGACAACTCGGCCGAGGCCATGAACGGCGCCCTGGTGCGCGACCTGGTGATTGCCACCGCCGAGCTGGGCGGGCGCGATGCGGTCGAGCTGTCGGTATCCGACACCGGCCACGGAGTGACGGCGGCGGTGAAGGAAAGACTGTTTCTGCCCTACTTCTCGACCAAGCAGCGCGGCACCGGGCTTGGCCTGGCGATCGTGGCGAGGATTGTCGAAGACCATCACGGGACGATCCGCGTCGAGGAAAACCGGCCGGTCGGAGCCCGCTTCGTGATCGAGCTGCCGGTTGCCGCCGAAGTCGAGCACCCCAACCATCGCGAGCCCGACGCCGCCACCGCCGGCGGAACGCTCTCCTGAGCAAGCCGCAAAAGTCAATTTTCCGCAGCAACCGGCGGTTCGTATTCTCGTAAGTGGTGAGAAAACGGCTGTGAGCGACAGTTATCTTGCTCTTGGTGGCCCACACTAGCTTGTTTTGCTAGTGTGGGGTAGTTCGTCGTGCAAAGGAAAACTGCTCCACTCTAAGCAAACGCGCGTAGAATGAGCCGCCGTTCGTTCTGATGGCTGTCATGCTGAGCGTAGCGAAGCATCCCCGGACAGTGTCCTGCCCCGCACCGCTGGCGACTTCTCTATGAATCCGGCCGCCTGGTGCCCCATATCTGCCTGCTTTTGGCAGATGTGGGAGAGTTGGCCTGGTGGCCCATTCAAGCCCGCCTTTGGCTTGAGTGGGGCAGTTAGCCTGACTGGTGGCCCATTCAAGCCTGCCGTTGGCTTGAGTGGGGCGGTTTCTTCTGCCAGCGCTAACATGATCTCCCAATCTTCACCCAATAGATTTATAGCTGTCGTCCCGAGCGTAGCGAAACCAAAGAACCTCCTGAGTGTCATCCTGAGCGTAGCGAAGGATCTGCTGTTTTTTATTCTCCCGAGTAACTGTCGAGATGGCGATTTCACAACAATCATGGAACGTTTAGCAGACTTTTGCCGGGTGCCCCATATCTGCCTGATTTTGGCAGATGTGGGAGAGTTGGAATCCCACATCTGCTGACTGCGGCGCCAGGCCGACAATAAGCGTTTCCAGGTTTTCGCGGTGCGATACAATTCAGCCAAATGGTTCAGGTACTGATCGTCGATGACGAAGTTGGGAATTCGCACCTCTCTGAGCGGCGTGCTGGAGGACGAGGGATACGAGACCGGCACGGTCGAGAGCGGGGAGGATTGTCTGCAAGTGCTCTGCCGAGCGCCAGTTCGACGTGGTGCTGCTGGACATCTGGCTGCCCGGAATGGATGGGCTGGAGGTGCTGGAGCGGGTCAGGGCGCTTGGAAAATCATCCCGAGATCGTCATGATCTCCGGACACGGCAACATCGAAACCGCGGTGAAGGCCACCAAGCTCGGGGCTTACGATTTTCTGGAAAAACCGCTCTCGGTCGATAAAACCCTGATCGTGGTGAAGAACGCGGCCGAAGCGCGCAAGCTGCGCTCGGAGAACGTCGACCTCAAGCGCGAGGCGTTTTCACCGAGCGAGATGGTCGGCGAGAGCATCCCGGCTGAAGGCCTTGCGCCAGCAGATCGGCCTGATGGCCCCGACCAATGGACGGGTGCTGATTTACGGCGAATCGGGAACCGGCAAGGAGCTGGTGGCGCGCGCGATTCACGCGCAGAGCCTGCGGCGCCAGGAGATGTTCGTCGAAGTCAACTGCGCGGCGATTCCCGAGGACATGATCGAAAGCGAGCTCTTCGGCCATTGCAAAGGGGCTTTCCCCGGCGCCAGCACCGACAAGGCGGGCAAATTCCAGAAGGCCGATGGCGGCACGCTGTTTCTCGACGAAGTCGGCGACATGAGCCTGAAGACGCAGAGCAAGGTGCTGCGCACTCTCGACGAAGGCCGCTTCGTCCCCGTGGGACGCGAGGAGGCCGTGAAGGTCGACGCCCGCGTGATCGCCGCAACCAATAAAGACCTGGAAGACGAAATCGGCAAAGGAAATTTCCGCGAGGATCTTTTCTACCGGCTGAACGTGATTCCGTTTTTCGTTTCGCCGCTGCGCGAGCGCAGCGAGGATATTCCGCTGCTGACGCGGCACTTTCTGCACGAATTCTCCGCCGCCTACGGCCGCCGCGACAAGGAGATGAGCGACGATGCCATGGAGGTTCTGCTGCGCTATTCGTGGCCGGGCAACGTGCGCGAGCTGCGCAACGTGGTGGAGCGGGTCGTCATCATGAACCCCACGGCACACAAGCTCGAACGCAAACACCTGCCGCCGCTGCTCTATCGCGAGGGTTCGCGCCGCAGCATGGGCGAGTTTTCCACGCTGCACCAGGCGCGCGCGGCCTATGAGCGCGATTACATTCTGAAGAAGCTCGACGAGAACCACGGCAACATCAGCCGCACGGCCGACGCCCTGGGACTGGAGCGCAGCCACATGTACCGCAAGATGAAGGCGCTGGGAATCGCCGTGAAGGAATAGTGCGGTGAACTACGGCAAAACCAGGGATGCTATATCCTTTTTCAATTCGTTCAACGTCGCCGCTCCCTGATGGTCGCGTCGAGTGGAGTACTCTGACTCCGGGATACACCATCCCTGGTTTTGCTATATCCCGCATTCGCCAACTACAGGCGGATGTGGCTGATGCGCGCGGCTGATCGTTACTTCTCAATGGCCGACCATCCGGGATTCGTTCGCGACCAAGTTCAAGACCGGGCACTCACGATCCAAGCGCGCGAATCACCCGGAGCGCGTTCGCCAGCGCAGTTCCGCCAACCTCTTGTTCAAATCCGTGCTGCATCTTGTCAAAAGCCGCGATCACGCGTAGCGCGCACTTCCGGCCAAGGGGTTTCAGCGTCAGCAGATATCCCCGCGCGTCGGACGGATCGATCTTCCGTTGCACCAGGCCCTTCGCCTCCAGAGAAGATATGGCATGGCTGACGTTGCCGCGCGTCGTGGCGAAGGCTTCGGCGAGATCCGACGGCTTGATTGGATGTGGCGCTTCAAAGAAGATGGCCGCGAGCACGAGGCCTTCCATGAACCCGAGGTCATCGGCAGCGAAGGCTACAGCCGCCACCCGGTCGAAGTGCCGTGCCGCACGCTTCACGGTAAACATGGGACTCTCACGAAGGAAGGCTGCAATGCGCATAAGTGATGGATATAGTTTACTCGATCAATCATTTAGGACAAGACAAAAGTATCGTTGCGCCACTCCCTGAATTTCTTCCATAATCGTTCCGAGGTTGTTTCGTGATCGATCGCACCGTTACCGATGTTCCACCCCTGTATCGTCTTCCTCTCTTCGAGCTCCTCTACCAGGCTCATTCCGTTCATCGGCGAATTCCAACTCTGACCCACTACCGGTGTGAATACTGATGCAGAATTGGTTACGGCTCTTTTCGCGTTTCAATCACCCCAGCAAGCAGAGCTTGCCGGGGACCCCGATCACTCACCCCAGCAAGCAGGGCTTGCCGGGGACCCCGATCATCATTGGCCTGGTGTTGCTCGGGTGCGGACTGGCCGTGGCGCAGCAGAGCCCGCCCGACACTTCCGCGGCAAATACCTCTGCGTCGAATCCGAATGCAGCCAAGCCGAATGCGGCCCAGCCCAAGCTCCCGGTACACAAAGAAGAGATGGTGGTGACCGGGACCTATGAGCCGGTCGCGGTCAGCGATGCCGATCGCGATGTCACCCTGCTGGAGGTGCGCGACCAGCGCGCGCTCTATCCGAGCCTGATGGATGTTCTGCGCCTGGACCCGGCGGTGGACTTGCAGGAGCGCGGGCCGAACGGCGTGCAGACCGATCTTTCGATTCGCGGTTCCTCTTTCGCGCAAAACCTGGTGCTGGTCGATGGGCTGCGCGATGAACGACGCCCAGACCGGCCATCACGACCTCGATTTGCCGATGCCGTTCCAGTCGATCGACCGCATTGAGGTTCTGCACGGCAGCGGCTCGACCATGTACGGGTCGGACGCCATCGGCGGCGTGGTGAACTTCATCACGGCCCCGCCGGTTGCGACCGAGGTGCGCGCCGGCACGGCGTTTGGAAATTTCGGCACCAACCAGCAGTTCGGAAGCGCCTCGGTGGCGACCAAGCGATGGACGGAGCAGGCTTCCTTCAGCCGCGATTTTTCGACCGGGTTCACGACCGACCGCGATTACCGCACCTTGACCGGCAGCTCCGAGACCCACGTGGAAAGCCACTTGGGCGCGACTACGGTGCTGCTGGCCGGCGGCGACAAGCCGTTTGGCGCCAACCAGTTCTACGGCCCTTACGCGTCGTGGGAGCGCACCAAAACCTGGTTCGCCGGAGCTTCGCAGGAGCTGGGGGCCAACACCCTGGTGCAGTTCGGCTATCGCCGGCACACAGATTTATTCGAACTGTTTCGCGACGATCCGGCGCTTTATACGAATGATCACGCGACCGATAGCTGGCAGGCGGCCATCCGGCGGCACAACGATCTGGGCAAAAAGCTGAACCTGTTCTACGGCGCGGAAGCCTATCGCGACACCATCGACAGTAATAATTTTTCCCCGGCTGGGCGAAACCCCGGCGCTCGGCCATCATGAGCGCAATCGCGGCGGCATCTACGCCAATCTCGACTGGAGGCCGGTGCAGCGGCTTATGCTCTCGGTGGGCGGGCGCGAAGAATATTACACCGCCGGCCACGGCGTTTTTACGCCGACAGTTGCGGGCGGCTATCGCATCTCCGAGCGGCTGAAGCTGCGCGGCTCGGTGGGCCGGGCCTTTCGTCTGCCGACCTATACCGACCTCTACTACAGCGATCCGGCCACGGTCGGCAATCCCGGACTGCAACCTGAAACCGCCTGGAGTTACGATGGCGGCCTCGAATGGACCCTGGCGCGACGCCTGGCCGGCTCGGTGACGGTCTTCCGGCGCGACGAGAAAAACGATATCGACTACGTTCTGGTGCCGGACGATCCCGCCGCTCTGGCCGCGCCCCTGAGCCTGGTTCCGCGCACTTGCACCACGCCGACCTCGCCGGGATGCATTTACCAGGCGCGCAATCTGCAGGCGCTGAGTTTCACCGGGGTAGAAGCGGCGGTGCGCTGGCAGGTCGACCGACCGCAACCAGGTTTCGTTTACCTACACCGCGCTGCACGGCGCGCAGCAGGCGCTGGATGGGCTGCTGAGCCGCTATCTGTTCAACTATCCGGTGAACAACGCCTCCATGCAGTGGCTGTCGCGGCTGCCGGGCAGCATTCAGTTGCGCACCCGGGTGGGAGTCACCGAGCGCTACAACAACGATCCCTATGCGTTGTGGGACCTGGCCATTACCCGGCAGTTCCGGCACGTGCGTCCTTTCCTGCAGCTTTCGAATCTTGGCCAACACTTCGTATCAGGAGATTGCGGGAGTGGCGATGCCGGGACGCTCGATTGTCGGCGGGGTCGAGGTGCTGCTGAGCCGGAAAGTGCAGCCGAAAGCGGCGGAGCGGTAAGCAGTTCTCGTTTGGATAAGTGGTGGAAATGCCTGTTACAACAATTACTGTTCACGGCGACGACGGCTAGAGCGGATTCAGAATAGGTGTATCCGGCAACAAGAATACGAAGTGTCATCCTGAGCAAAGCGAAGGATCTGCTGTTTGCTCCTGCGCCAGTAAAGCAGATCCTTCGGCTCCGCTTCGCTACACCTCAGGATGACACCTCGAACGTTTTTTCCGCAGCCTGCTAAAAGCCGTGCCGTTCCAGGAAAGGCTTGCGCAAACCAGCTCTACTCCGGCGGCTTGGGATCGCCCGTGGTGAGCGACTGCAACTGCTTGCGCCAGTCCAGTTCGTCGACAAACTGGCGCGACTCGCGCCAGCCGCTGCGAACCTTGATGAAGAGTTCGAGGAAGACCTTCCTGTCCAGCAGGCGTTCGATGGAGTGGCGGGCGCGGGTTCCAATCTCCTTCAGCATGGCGCCTTGCTTGCCGATGACGATGGCCTTCTGTCCCTCGCGCTCGACGTAGATGATGGCCGCGATTTTCACCAGCCTTGTCGCTCTCTTCGAACTGCTCGATGATGACGCTGCTGGCGTAGGGCACTTCCTGATGGGTCAGCACCAGCACCTGTTCGCGAATCAACTCGGCGGCGACAAAGCGCTCGGGCTGGTCCGTGACCTGGTCCGGCGGAAAGTACTGCGGGCCCTCGGGCAGCGTGGCCACCACCTTATTCAGCAGCAGGTCGAGCCCGTCCCTCTTGGTGGCGGAGATCGGGATCACCTCGGCAAAGCTGTGCAGAGCGGAATAGTGCTCGATGATGGGCAGCAGATTGCCTTTGTCGAAGAGATCGATCTTGTTGAGCAGCAGAAAGGTTTTGAGCTTGCTGCGTTTGACCAGGTCGAGCGCGAACTGGTCGCCGGTGCCGAACTTCTGGGCCGCGTCGGCGATGAGCAGCAACAGATCGCAGCCTTCGACCGCGTCGTAGACCTCCTGCATCATGCGCTTGTTGAGCGCGTCGGCGGGCTTGTGGATGCCGGGCGTGTCGACGAAAATGATCTGCCCGGCGGGACGGCGGCCGGCGCGTTTGAGGTTGACGATGCCGCAGATCCGATTGCGCGTGGTTTGCGGTTTGTGGGTGACGATAGCGAGCTTTTCGCCCACCAGCGCGTTCAGCAGGGTTGACTTGCCCGCGTTCGGGCGTCCGATAATGGAAACGAATCCGGATCGCATCTGGTGACGATCTTACTAGAGCCGGAGCCGTTTCACCTTTGGCGTCTCCAATCTCTCGCGCTGTCATGCTGAGCGGCGCGACTTGCAGGATGACACTTTGGGAAATGGGAGACACCCAATGCGAACCAGGGTGTGTCCCGGAATACCCAGCATAACTAAACGCACTTGGGGAATGTCATCCTGAGCGTAGCGAAGGATCCCAGGGGTATGTCCCTCCCAGGGCCGCCCTGGGCTTTTTGATGAACTCTTTCGGCCGCGTCTCAGTCCCACGCCGCACTTGGGGAATGACACCTCAAAAGCGATTGCGCGAACTTCTGGGGTGGACTCTAAGTGGTGGCCGCGCGCTGTCGGGCCTGCTCCACCTGCTGGTAGACCTCGTCGCCGGTGCAGACTTCGTAATAGATGCGATCGGTCCAGCTACGCAGGGAAAAATCGCGCACGTCGATCAGCGGCACCAAGGCCTGGCGAACCACGATGGGCTGAAAAACATCGCCGGTCACCGGCACCAGCCCGCTGTAGAGGCGGACGGGCCGTTCTCCCCAGATGCCGGGAAAAGAAATTTCAAATTCCTGTAAGGAGATTTCCTGCCGAAGGCGCTGAAAGGCTCTCGGCTCAAGCTGCACGCCGCCGACGTTGTACTGCAGGAAAAAGTCGTCGGGAACGCCGCCGGTATCGGCATCGGCCAGCAACTGGAAGAGGAAAACGCTGAAGGGAAGTTTTTGTTCCTGCACGTGCTTGCGGGCGCGATGGCTGCAGGAAGAGAGACGGTCGGCGCGATTGATGGCGTCGGAAATCATGATCCGCGCGTCGCCGTCGAGAAGATACATTGGGGCGGAGTCCTGGTGGGTGATCCCGATTCCCAGCTCGAGCGCGGGAAGCTGCAAGGCGCTGGACTGCCGGTGAAAGGCGTGTACGATGCTGATGATTTCGCGGGCGAGCACACAGGCGCGCGCCACCGGAAAGGCGGCCGCACCATCGCGCTCCTCGATGCCGAGGATGATGGCATCGCCTTCGATGAAGATCTTGCTGGCGCCATATTTGGCGAGCACCTTGGTGACCGGGTCGTAAAATCCCAGGCTGAAATAGGAAGCCGGATTCTGCCCGCGCTCGACCAAGGTGCGGGTGAGGAGTGTGGAGTCGCGAACATCGGCCTTGAGCACCACGTGGGAGATGACGCGCAAATCCACCGGCTTTTGCTCTTCCGGCAGCAGAAACTCGTAGAGCCGGGAGTTGACGGCCGAAAGCTGGCGCAGGCGCTCGCTGTTGATCAGGTTGACCTGATCCATGCCGGCGTTGAGCGCCTCCAGCCGGCGCATGTCGCGGTTGTAACGCAGCAGATCGACCAGGAATCGGCCGGCGACCTTGGCGCGCTCGGCTTTGCCCATCGTAGAAATGCGTTTGACGGCCGCCTGGAAATTCGCCGGCGAAATTTTGCCGTGCACCGCCAGCAGTCCCTCGACGCGCTCGCGCTCGGTGCGGGTGATGAGCGCGTTCTTCAACTGCTGCGGATTGATCAGGGCGTACTCGGAGAGCAGTGGCACCACCTCGTAGCCGGCGAGCACGAAGTCCATAATGCCGGCATCCTCAAGCGTCGCTAGCCACGCCGAGAGCAGGGCGCGTTGCGCGCTTCCCTTTTCGGAACCTTCGTCCGGCACGCCGCCGGCGACCAGCTCCTGGCCGTTCTCGGGAGCGTTCAGCAGATCGTCGATTTCCTCGTCGGCGAGCGCGTTGCCGGTGGGCAGAACCGAGCGGAAATAGCCGCGCACCAGGTCGCGGAGCACGGGCAGACGGTCGGGGTCTTTATCGTAGTTGCCGAGCATGACGTAGTGCTCGGCCTTGATGAAGTCGTCGCGCCCGTCCTCGGAAAAAATCAGCCGGTTCAGAAACAGCTCATAGGCCGCGCCCTCGGCCTCGCCGAAAATCGAGCGGCGCATGTGGCCGACGGTTTCCTTCTCGATTTCGCGCAGGGTTTCGTAGAGGTCCTGGCCGCACCGGCGCAACACGGCGCGCTTGTTGAGCTGGAAGCGCGCGAAGGATTCGCGCAACTGCATCAGCAGGCCGCTGTTGCCGGGACTTTCCATGGCCCGCAGCTTGGAGCGGCATTGCTCCTGCGCGCTCGTATATTGGGCGTTCAGCGCATCCCGCAGAAACTTGACCAGCGCCAGCCGCAGCAGCAGATCGATCGAGGGATTACCCTGCTGGCGCGCCAGGTTCAACGCGGTGATTTGCAGTTCGGCGGTTTTGCGCTTGAAGTCGCCGGCAACATCCGATGCTTTCTGCGGAGTCGCCAGTCCCGGCGGCAGAACCCGGTGAAACGGCTTCGAGTCTCCCGGCGTAAGCAGATCCTGGATGCCGCCATGCGCGGTCACCAGCAGCGAAGTATGGTTGCGAACCAGCTCCACGTACTTGGAGCTGAGGAAGACATCGTGCCGCAGGTTATCGACGCCGATCGAGAGGTCGCGCAATTGCACAGCAGGCCGATAGCCGCTCAAGTGCATCTGGCGAGCGTGCTCAGCAGGCGTAACGCGATGAAAAATCGAGAACGGTGACATTGGCAAAAATCTGCAACTGCACCAGTTCAGGTGCTATCGAAGCTTACCATGCAAAGACCCGCAACTGCGGGCTAGTTTTTGGAGCTTCAACCGGCGCGGAAAGCCGCGACCGGCTCGTCCGTCTGGAAGAGCGGCCGGCCCTCGGGGGCGAGATGCCGCGCATAAATCTCTTCGACCTCGGACTTCGACCAGCCCACGATGGAGGCCGCAATCAGGCCGTCGCCGTTGATTTCGAAGACCGTAGGAACGTTGGTCAAGCCGTAGGCGGCCGATACCGCGTAGCCGTCGTCGTCGCGGGCGGTTCGCAAACTTATACCGAAGGTGCGCAGGAAAAGAAGCGTGTTGGGCTCGTCGTCCTGCGAAATAGCCACGACCGAAACGCCCCGCTCCGCAAGCGCCCGGGCCAGCCGGTCGAAATAAGGCAGCGAGTACTGGCAGACCGGGCAGCTTATCTTGAAAAAAACCAGCACGGCGGGACCCTTAGCCAGCGTCTGCCGCAGCGAAAATTCACCGCCGCCAATCAGCGGCAGCTTGAAGTCAGGGGCCGGCGTACCGGCTGCGAGTGCGGACATTGTTCTCTCTCCAAATAGTGCACATATTTAGGATGTCATTCTGAGCGACCGCAGCGAGCGAAGTTGAGGCGTTCAGGCGGCGTTCGAGCCGCCTGCCGAAATCCTGAGCGAAGCGAAGGAACCCCTGAAAACCCGTGGCGGCGTCACGCAACACCGGCGCGACCTCAGGATGACAGCCCATATAAAATATAGTGCACATATTCAGGATGTCATTCTGAGCAACCGCAGCGAGCGAAGTTGAGGCGTTCAGGCGGCGTTCGAGCCGCCTGCCGAAATCCTGAGCGAAGCGAAGGAACCCCTGAAAACCCGTGGCGGCGTCGCGCGAACCGAGCGGCCTCAGGATGACAGCCCCTGCGAGTTTCCACAGCCTATTCGATGAGCCTGGCGCGGCGCAGGACCTTGCGGGCGAGGCCGGTCAGCGGCCATTCCGAAAGTCGCTCGCGCGCCACCCAACGCCCTCCGCCGGGCTTGCCCATTGCATCCTCGCCGGACTTGCCGGGGTCAAAAATCGCGACCTCATAGTCGGTGACGGTGATGGAGTGCTTCAGCCGGAAGCGCGGCTCCCATCCGGCGGGCGGAGCCCCGAGACGCGGAAGCTCCCACATTCCGGCCATCACCCGCGCCTCCGCGTCCCGGCGAACGAGGTAGACGGAACCGCGGCGTTGGGTCAGCAGATACGCTTCTTCCTTATGCTGCCTTCGTTGCGGCGCGGAGTCGGCGCCCGCAATGGCAAACGCATGAATTGCCAGGGACTTCGAATTTTTTGTCCCGGCAACGGGGGCAGGCATTGCCGAAGACTTCGAACGCGTCGCCGACTTGCACCATCGCTGCCACGGACACTGAGTGCACAGAGGCTCGCGCGGCAGGCAGACCATGGCTCCCAACTCCATCATTGCCTGGTTCCAGTCGCCGGGACGGCGGCGCTGCAATAGCGCTTCGGCCAGCGCCCAGTAATCCCGCATGGACGCCGCTGCCTTTTCAGCATTTGGCTCGTTTGGCAATGACTCGGCGACAGCCAGCAAGCGCGAGAGGACGCGCTCGACATTGCCGTCGACCACCGCGACCGGCACGCCGTAGGCGATGCTGGCCACGGCCGCCGCAGTATAGCGTCCGATGCCGGGCAGGGCGCGGAGTTCCGCCAGCGTCGGCGGCAGACGGCCATCGTGGCGATCCACAATCTGCCGGGCGGCGCGGTGCAGAGAGCGGGCGCGCCGGTAATATCCCAGCCCGCTCCAGGCGGCCAGCACGCTCTCCAGGGGCGCGGCGGCCAGCTTTCCTACCGAGGGAAAGCGCGTCAGAAAATCCCTGTAATGTTCCAGCACGGCGGCCACCCGGGTCTGTTGCAGCATGATCTCCGAGAGCCATACGCGGTAAGGGTCGGCGGAGCGGCGCCATGGCAGGTCGCGCCGGTTGGAGTCGTACCAGGCGAGCAGCCGGCGACGAAGAATTGACACCGCGGCAATTCCCGCGACCGGCGCTTGCGGCATCTTACACTCCTGTGAGTTCGCGGCAGCTCGTTTCCGCAGACCAGCTTCCATGATGAGGGGATTGTAACCTGCGACGGCCAGGAATCTGCACTTGCTCCTGCGCCAGAAAGCAGATCCGTCGATTTTTGCCGATAGGAAGTAAGAGCACCGGACGTATGCAACCCATCCGGCGCATCAGGATCGATGCAGGAAACGCCTCGCGGTGGCCGCCGGAGGGCGTCTGGGCCGAGGAGATACGATGAGCGGGAGCGCGGAGAAATCGACGAGATTCGGGCGAGTGCTTTTGCTGGCCCTGGTGGGAGCCTTGTGGATGGCGGCCGGCTGCGGTAACGGCGGCTCGTCCGGCGCCTCGTCCACCGCCTCGGCGGGCACCTCGGGCACTCCGGCCGGCACCGGCGGCAGCGGCGGCAACACCATCGCCGCGCCGGCTCCCAATGTTGCGGCCCTGACGATCGACACCGGTCCCAATTTCCTGTTTACCACCGTGACCGTATGCGCTCCTGGAACTTCCACCTGCGCCACCATCCCCAATGTGCTGGTCGATACCGGGTCCTACGGACTGCGCATCCTGGCATCGCCCCAGGCAGCATCGCTGGCGTCGATCTCCAGCCTGGGACTGCCGCAGGTGAAGGCGCCCAACAATCTGCCGCTGGTGGAGTGCGTCACTTTTCTGGATAACTCTTTCGTTTGGGGACCGGTAAAGCGGGCCGACGTGGTCATCTCCGGCGAGACGGCCGGCAATATTCCGATTCAGGTGGTTGGCGATCCGAATTTCCTGCACGACGTGCCGAATGGCTGTAGCGAGAGCAATACCCTCACTAACGAAAACAGCTTCGCCACCCTGGGTGCCAACGGCATATTGGGAATCGGGTTGCTCGTCGAAGACTGCGGAAGCCTCTGCGCCCCGCCGAATCCGCCTGCTGGACCTTATTATGCCTGCTCGGCCGGCGGCGCCGGTACCTGCCCGGACCAAAATGCCACGAGCGTGCCGGTAGCGAACCAGGTCTCCAATCCGGTTGCCTCGTTTACCGGGGATAACAATGGCACCATCATCGAGTTGCCGGCGGTTGCCGCCAACGGCGTAGCCAGCGTCACCGGCTCCCTGGTCTTTGGCATTGGGACCGAGCCCAACAACGGTCTGGGCGACGCCACCGTGCTGACGGCCGTCACCGCCGAGGCCGGCTCCCATACCAATCCTCCAGGCACCTTTACCACCCAGTTTGGCGGCCAGGCATTCCCTGGCAGCTTCATCGACAGCGGCTCGAACGGCTTCTACTTTCTCGACAGCAGCGCCATAGCGGGCATCCTCGGCGGCAGCGGGCTGCCCTTGTGCACCCAAAGCGGCGCGTTCAGCAACGATGCTTCCATTTCCAGCTTCTATTGCGGCACTCTCAGCTCGTCGGCCACGAACCTGGGAACCAACGGCAATAGCACGGCAATTCACATCGGCATCGCGAACGCCGAGACCCAGTTCATGACCGATCACCAGGCGTTCGACAATATCGCCGGGCCCAACTTCGGTGGCTTCGACTGGGGAATGCCTTTTTTCTTTGGACGCAACGTCTACACGGCGATTGAGGGCGTATCTCCACCGAGCGGCGTCCCCGCGGGTCCATTCTGGGCATACTAGAGGGTACTGCGTCACAAGTTCGCGTCAGAAATGCCGCTGTCATCCTGAGCGGAGCAAGCCGCGTTTTGTGCGGCTTGCGGAGTCGAAGGACCCCTATGGCACCCTCCGATTTATGGCACGCATTTCTGACGCACCACACTAGGGTGCTGTTTTGGTGTAGTCGCCTGAGGAAATGTCATCCTGCCCGAGAGAGTGTCATCCTGCCCGAGAGGGTGTCATCCTGCCCGAGAGGGTGTCATCCTGCCCGAGAGGGTGTCATCCTGCCCGAGAGGGTGTCATCCTGCCCGAGAGGGTGTCATCCTGAGCGCAGCGAAGGATCCCAGGGGCCTGTCCTACTCCGCGCCGCCACAGGTTTTCATGAAATCTTACAGTTGCGCTTCAGCCCCACGCCGTAATGGGATTCTTCGCTCCCGGTGGTCGCTCAGAATGACATCCTGAAATTTGTGCACTACTGTATGGGCTGTCATCCTGAGCGCAGCGAAGGATCTGCTGTTTGCCCGCAGCCCCTCGGCGGCCGCGCCTGATATGTAAAATTTGTAAAAAGAGTTCTCCAGCCGCCTCCTATAGCAGCTTTTCCGCCGCAGTTGGGTTAAAAACGGGAGGGGAGTTCTGTCTGGGCCCGATTCTGCACTCCCGAGCCGGCTTTGTATGCCGGGGGTGCGACACATCCAACTTTAGTTGCTAACATTGGCAGACATCCAGATCGCGATTGCAACAGAAGCGAGGATTATGAAAATCGATATTCGGAGCCGAAGTCAGGCCATCAGGTACATGGTTCTGCCGGCGGTGCTTGTTCTCTTGTCGCTGCTGCTGCCTTTTCGGGCGGCGGCGGCGCTGGGCGGCGACGTGAACTCGGTTGTGGCCGACCAGCAGCAGATGAAGGCCAAGCGCGCCGTGCACGCCAACGATGCAAAGTATACGGTGCATGAGATTACGACCACCTACGGCACCGTGGTGCGCGAATATGTCTCGCCCGAGGGCAAGGTGTTTGGCGTAGCCTGGCGAGGACCGTTCCTTCCCAACCTCCAGCAGCTTCTGGGCGACAGCTACCAGACGTTTTCGCAGGCCGCGCAAAACGCCAATAGCGGACAGGTGAGGCGCTCACGCAACGCCCCGCTATCCGTCGAGCAGCCGGACCTGGTCGTGCATTCCGGAGGCCACGCGCGCGCCTTTGCCGGGCAGGCTTACATCCCCGGAATGATTCCATCGGGCGTCGATGCCACGGATATAAGGTAGGGGAGGAAACGTGCAAAAAATCGGCTTTGCAATTTTGATCTCTGCCTTGTGGTTTGCCGTGGGTTGCGGTGGCAGCAGCAGCAACAACAACAATAACAATAACTCCAACTCGGCCATCATTTCGACACCGGGCAGCAACACGGTTGTTGCTCAGGGCGCCGCCAACGTAGCGCCGCTGACGGTCGATGCCGGTCCCGCTTCCATCGCCAACAGCAACAATTCTACGATAAACTATGCGTATACCACGGTCACGGTTTGCCCTCCGAATGGCGGTACCCCGTGCGTCACCATCGATCACGTCCAGGTGGATACCGGCTCGATCGGTCTGAAGATTCTATCGTCGGCAGTCACGAATTTGACCAATGGTCCGCAGCTTCTCGCCAAATTGCCCAACGTCAGCACCACCAGCTCGCCGGTCGCGGAGTGCTATCCGTTTGTGCTCAACTATGTCTGGGGCGGCGTGCACTCGGCCGATGTAAAAATGGGCGGCCTGAACAACGCCGGCGAAGTCGCGACCGCGGTGCCGATCCTGGTGATGGACGACAGTTCCATCCCTTCGACGGCGCCAACATCCTGCACCGCAAATGCGGTTGGAAGCGAGATGACTACGGTCGCAGAGTTAGGCGCGAATGGCCTGATCGGCGTCGGCAACTATCAGTATGACTGCGACTTTCCCGGAGCGCCCACCGGGATCGGGTCCGGCACCTATGGCATTGGCGCCGCTAATCCCTGTTCCTCTACCGGCGTGAATACCACTCCACCTGATATGTATTACACCTGTTCGGGTTCCACCTGTACGGCTTCTTTGGTGCCCGCCACGCAGCAGATTCGCAACCCGGTATCGATGTTTACAGGCGATAACAACGGTGTAATTCTTGAATTACCGACGGCTGCGACCGGGGTGGGAGCGGCAACGGCTTCCGGTGCGCTGGTCTTTGGCATCGGCACGGAATCCAACAACGCAATGAACAATAACGACGTCGTCTTGCCGATCGATCTCACCTACGCTGATCCGGCCTGGTTGGGAGTGACAACAGTCTTCAACGGGACCTCCTACCCCAACGCTAATTCGACCACGTCCACCGGCAGCTACCTCGACAGCGGCTCGAATGCCATCTTCTTCCTGGACGCCCCGACTACGGGGATCACGGACTGTCCCACCAGCTATGACTATTTTTACTGCCCCAAAAACACCGAGACGTTTACGGCACTCAACGAATCGACCAGCGGCAGCAAAAGTCAATTCCAGTTCAACGTAAGCGATGCCACCACACTACTCAGTGGAAGTTACACCGCCTTCAGCGATCTGACCGGACCCAATACGGCAGGAACAGGCCTCAATTCTTCTACGGAATTGTCGGATCAGTATTTCGCTTGGGGCTTGCCGTTCTTCTATGGCCGGAATGTTTACACCTCGATTTGGGGAATGACCCAGCCGAGCGGTGTTCCGGCTGCTCCGTGGTGGTCGTACTAGACGCTGCGGCGGCTCTCGAAAGTGAAGGTCCGGTCTCGCGACCGGGCCTTTTTTGCAGTCAAAAAACTCGTTGATCGCTGTCATTCTGAGCGACCGCAGCACGACAGTCCAAACAATAGTGCACAATTTCGGGTTGTCATTCTGAGCGAGCGTAGCGAGCGAAGAATCCCATTACGGCGTGGGCTGAAGCACAGCCGCAAGATTTCATGAAAACCTGTGGCGGCGCGGAGCAGGACAGGCCCCCGGGATGCTTCGCTGCGCTCAGCATGACAATCCATACAGTAGTGCACCATCGTAGATTGTCATTCTGAGCGACCGCAGCACGACAATCCAAACAATAGTGCACAATTTCGGGTTGTCATTCTGAGCGAGCGTAGCGAGCGAAGAATCCCATTACGGCGTCCTGTCCCGTGCCGCTTCGGGTTTTAAAGGAAACCCTCGGCTTCGCCTATACTGGGCTGGTCTTGCTCCCTGCGGTCGCTCGGGAGGGCATTGATGAAGCCGGTGCGCAAATTCTGGGTCTACATCGTCGCCAGCAAGAGCGGAACACTCTACGTAGGCGTGACCAATAACCTTGACCGGCGAGTCTTCGAGCATAAACAGAAACTCAACCAGGGTTTCACCAGCCGGTACGGCTGCGACCGGCTGGTCTGGCACGAGCAATGGACGTTCGCGCAACGTGCGATCCACCGGGAGAAGCAACTGAAAAGCTGGACCCGTGCCAGGAAGGTCGCACTGATTGAAGCAATGAATCCACGCTGGGCGGATCTGGCTGAGAGTTGGGGGCAGGTGCTCGGGACGAAGTAGCAGGGTTCGGATCGGAACCAATTGTCATTCTGAGCGCAGCACGACATCCCTAACAATAGTGCACAATTTCGGGTTGTCATTCTGAGCGAGCGCAGCACGACATCCCTAATAATAGTGCACAATTTCGGGTTGTCATTCTGAGCGACCACCGGGAGCGAAGAATCCCATGGCAGTGTCCGGCCCCGTGCCACTTCGGGTTTTAAGGAACCCTCCGCTTCGCCAGATTTTGGATTGTCATGCTGAGCGTAGCCGGGGTCCCCAACGACGGCCTCTTTTGCCGTTGCTGGGGTGGAGGAGCGAAGCATCCCATTACGGCGTGGAGCTGAAGCGCGGCCGAATATTTCATCGAATCTCGTGCGGTGTCATTCTGAGCGAGCGAAGAATCTATGGATTTGATTCGTATCCTTCACTTCTCCACTCCGGTTCTGCTCGACACTACATCCCTAACAATAGTGCACAATTTCGGGTTGTCATTCTGAGCGACCACCGGGAGCGAAGAATCCCATGGCAGTGTCCGGCCCCGTGCCACTTCGGGTTTTAAGGAACCCTCCGCTTCGCCAGATTTTGGATTGTCATGCTGAGCGTAGCCGGGGTCCCCAACGACGGCCTCTTTTGCCGTTGCTGGGGTGGAGGAGCGAAGCATCCCATTACAGTGTCCCTGCCCCGTGCCACTTCGGGTTTTGGAGAAGTCCCATGTCCCCCTGAGGTCGCGCCGTTTTTCGGGCACCTGAAAAGCCTGGCTTTCTGCGGCGTCGCCCGAGCACCTATAATTCATTCGGGTACTTTCCTATGGACTTTTCAAACCTCATTCATGCCAGACAATCCGTTCGTGCTTATCAGCCCACGCCGGTGCCTGAGGAGAAACTTCAGGCGCTGCTTGAGGCCGCCAATCAGGCGCCGTCGGCCGGCAATTTCCAGGCCTTCGAAATCTATGTGGTTCGCGACCTGAAACAACGCCAGGCCCTGGCCGGGGCGACCTTCGGACAAGACTTCCTGCAAAATGCTCCGCTCAGCCTGGTTTTCTGCATGAACCCGGCGCGTTGCCAGTACCAGCCGCCCGAGCTTTTCGCCATGCAGGACGCGACCATCGCCTGCACCTTCGCCATGCTGAAGGTGACCGACCTCGGATTGGCGGCCTGCTGGGTCGGCGCTTTCACTCCCCAGAAACTAGCCCAGACGCTCGCCCTGCCGGAGAACATCACGCCGGTCGCGGTGCTGGCCATCGGCTACGCGGCGGAAAGCCCCGAGCGGACCCCGCGCAGAAATCTGGAGGAAGTAGCCCACAGACTGTAATGCCGAAGAACGGGCGCACGCCCCACGAATCCTTGGCATGAAGATTGTCATGGGCTTAAAGGTTGTTATGCTGAGCGCAGCCGGGGTCCCCAACAACGGCCGTTTTTGCCGTTACTGGGGTGGAGGAGCGAAGCATCCCCCTGGCGGCGTAGAGTTGGAGCGCGGCCGAATATTTCTTCGAATTTCGTGAGATGTCATTCTGAGCGCAGCCGGGGTCCCCGGCGACGGCCTCCTTCGCCGTTGCTGGGGTGGGGAGCGAAGCATCCCCTGGCGACGTAGAGTTGGAGCGCGGCCGAATATTTCTTCGAATTTCGTGAGATGTCATTCTGAGCGAGCGCAGCGAGCGAAGAATCCCATTACGGCGTCCTGATCCGTGCCGCTTCGGGTTTTAAGGAACCCTCCGCTTCGCCAGATTTTGGATTGTCATTCTGAGCGCAGCCGGGGTCCCGGCGACGGTCTCCTTCGCCGTTGCTGGGGTGGGAAGCGAAGTTGAGGCGCGCTAAGGAAACTCGGCCTCCCTACGAATCCTCGCTCAAGGGTTGTCATTCTGAGCGAACCCGGAATCCCGTTACAGCCTGGGACAGAGACGCGCAACGAATAAATTTCATCAACTTTGGTTGGTGGCCCATATTTGCCATCCGTTGGCAAATGTGGGGCTGTTTGGCGCTATCGCAAAACCAGGGATGATGCCCGGAGCCCGGCGAGGATCGTTGTCTCTTTTCGTAATTGCCAATGAAGTAAGGCTATCAACTCCGGGACGTGCCGCTCTTGTCACCGTGAGCGGGCATGAGTTTCTCTGGGGTCCCCGGCAACGGTCGCTTTTGCCGTTGCTGGAGCTCGTTATCGGACACTGGAAGCGTGCAAAACAGCGGACAATTCGTGCAATTTGGAGCCTTTTTCAGGCAGTAATGCTTGCCAACCTGCACCAGCAGAGCGTGAAATTCGTTGTAACGCTGCACCAGTTCAGGCCGGTAAGTAGTTGAAATTGCAGAGGGATCGTGGACTCCAGGACGACCGGCCGCCGCTCCCGCCGCAGGCTGGCCCCGCGGCGGCAAATCGCCGATTTCCGGCGGATTCCGCAGCGAGCGCTCGACCAATAACCTGATTGTTTCGTAGTCGATACCGGGCGTCACCAGCTGGTGGCGTTCGAAGACCCGGCGGGTGTAGGCGTCAACCACGAAAACCGCGTGATTGCCCGCATAAAGCAGAATCGAATCAGCAGTTTCCGGTCCGATGCCCTTCTGTTCCAGAAGGGTATTCCGCAGTCTTTCGGTCGGTTGATCGAACAGATGCGGTCAGCGCCGGATGCTCGCCTCCGCCGTCCGAAGTCTCGCCTTTTCCGTAGTTTACGAGGATGAAAGCAGTCAGATCCTGCAACCGCCGGGCCTTTTGCCGAAAGTAACCGGCGGGTCGCAGCAGACTCTCCAGATCGCGCGCTATCTGCTTGATAAATAGACTCTAACGACAGCATCCCCGCCTCCCGCAGGTTGCCCAGCGCTTTCTCCACGTTGGTCCACGAGGTGTTCTGGGTAAGTATCGCCCCTACAATGACTTCGAACTTCGACTCAGCCGGCCACCAGTTCTGCGGACCCCATTCCCGGAGCAGAGTACTGGTAAAGCCTGGCGAATCGCCTGTAAGCTGCTAGCATGAGGCGACTTACAGGCGTACGCACGGTCGGTTTTTGTCAGCTTAGCGGGTTTTTGTGCCACAGGGAAGTGCATGCCCCACCGTTACTTGCGAATTCTTCGCCAATGATTTTAGCTATTTAGGATGCAATCGGTTTCCGAAACAGGTCGCATGCGGCGATCTTTCGGCTGAGTTAATGTACCCCCGCCAGCCGGTCCTAAGGCAATTTTACCAGTTGGTTACGCGGCGCTTTGCCGGATTGACAATTTCTGTCACTCGGCCTACATTCGCGCTACTTAGTTTTTTTGCTCTTCATACGGGCAGTTGCGGGATGAGCTTTGGACGAGAAAAGCTCGCCAAAAAGGGGAGAACGTATGTCTCAGCGGCTCGGTGATCTGCTAATCAAGGAAAATGCGATCACTCCAGAGCAGTTGGAGCAGGCTCAGAAGCTATCAACGGGAGAATGGCGGACGGCTTGGTTCCGCGCTGGTCAAACTGGGTTTTCTCAACGAAACCGAGGTTACGACTTTTGTTTCCCGCCAGTACGGGATACCGGCGGTCAACCTCGCCTATTGCGAAATTGATCCTGCCGTCGTCAAACTGGTTCCCTACGAAGCTGCCAAGCGCTACCAGGTATTGCCCCTGAGTCGCGTTGGCTCCTCCTTGACGATTGCCTTGGTCGATCCCACCAACGTATTCGCGCTCGATGATATCAAGTTCATGACCGGCTACAACGTCGAGCCGGTGGTCGCCTCCGAGAGCGAGATTCTGGAAGGCATCGAGCGGGCCTACAACACCAAGCAAGAGGACAATCTAGAGTCCGTCATGGCGTCGTTGGACGGTGCCGAAACCAATCTGGAACTCCAGGAAGACGAAGCCGAGATGAACCTGGAGGATCTGGAAAAAGCGGCTGACCAGGCCCCAATCGTGAAGCTGGTGAACATGATCCTCACCGAGGCCGTCAAGCGCGGAGCCAGCGACATTCATCTGGAACCCTACGAGAAAGAGTATCGCGTGCGCTTGCGCATGGATGGCGTTCTGCACCCCATCATGACGCCGCCGCTGAAAGCCAAGGATGCGATCACTTCGCGTTTGAAGATCATGGCCAAGCTCGACATCAGCGAGAAGCGTCTGCCGCAGGACGGCCGCATCATGCTGAAAATGAACATCGGCGGGAAAAAGAAGCAACTCGATTTTCGTGTCAGCTGCCTGCCCACACTGTGGGGCGAGAAGGTCGTGCTTCGCTTGCTGGACAAGGAAAACCTCCGTCTCGATATGACCAAGCTCGGCTTCGAGCCGGATTCGTTGGAAAAATTCCAGAAAGCGATTCTGAAACCTTACGGCATGGTCCTGGTGACCGGTCCAACCGGATCCGGAAAAACCAACACGCTCTATTCGGCGATCTCGCTGGTGAACAAGCCAGATACCAACATCATGACCGCCGAAGACCCGGTCGAATTCCAACTCCACGGCGTCAACCAGGTCCAGATGAAAGAACAGATCGGGTTGAATTTCGCCGCCGCCCTGCGCTCCTTTCTGCGTCAGGATCCAAACATCATTCTGGTGGGCGAAATTCGTGATTTTGAAACCGCCGAGATCGCCATCAAGGCCGCCTTGACCGGCCATCTGGTGCTCTCGACCCTGCATACAAACGGCGCGCCCGAGACCATCAGCCGCCTGATGAACATGGGCATTGAGCCATTCCTGGTGGCTACTTCGGTTCACCTGATCGTCGCCCAACGCCTGGTTCGCAAGATTTGCTCCGAGTGTGCCGAACCGGTCGATGTGCCCCATGAAGCCTTGGTGCGGGCGGGCTATACGCCCGAAGAGGCGCGGCAGTGCAAGGTCAATGAAAGGACGCGGCTGCTCGACCTGCAACGGCTCCGGCTACAAAGGACGCGTCGGCCTTTATGAAGTGATGGAGATCAACGATGAGCTGCGTGAACTCATCCTGGTGGGCGCCTCGGCCATGGAGTTGAAAAAGAAAGCGATTGAAAACGGAATGACCACCTTGCGGCGCAGTGGTCTTATGAAGGTGATGCTGGGCGTCACGACCATGGAGGAAGTGGCGCGCGAAACCATAGTCTAGAGCAGTTTCGAAACAGGTGTATCCCGGGCTCTTGCCGGCGGGTTGATTGTCTCTCCAGCAAGCGTAAAGACAGCGCTCACCGGGGACCCGGCTGGCACCCAACCCATGCCGGTGGCGTTTGGCGGGGCTGCTTCGCGGGATAGATCTTGGCGAAACTGCCCTAACCTAAGATTCCGGCTTGCTGCCGGTCCTGTCGGAGGGTAGAGCGCCAGTCGGGACGGAGATGGAAGCGCCATAGGAACGGCCGCCGGCGCGGAACTGCGGCCTCAGAAATGGAATGATTGATGAATCTGACTCTAGGTGACCTGCTGCGCAAACTGATTGAGATGAGTGGCAGCGATCTGCACATCACGACCAATTCACCTCCGCAAATCCGCGTGCATGGCGTTCTGCATGCCCTGGATTTGCCGCCGCTGACCCCGGCGGAGAGCAAGCAACTGGCTTACGGCGTCATGACGGATGCGCAGAAGCACCGTTTCGAGGAAGACCTGGAACTGGATTTTTCCTTCGGTCTCAAAGGACTGGCGCGGTTCCGGGCCAACTGCTTCAACCAACGCGGCTCGGTGGCTGCGGTTTTCCGCGTCATTCCATGGGAGATCAAGAGCTTCGAGGATCTGCACCTGCCCCCGATCGTGGCCAGGCTCTGTGAACGGCCGCGCGGATTGGTCCTCGTCACCGGCCCAACCGGATCGGGAAAATCGACCACGCTCGCGGCCATGATCGACAAGATCAACCGCGATCGCCACGAACACATCCTGACCATCGAAGATCCGATCGAGTTCGTGCATCCCCACAAGAACTGCCTGGTCAACCAGCGCGAGGTCCACTCCGACACCAAGGGCTTTACGCAGGCCCTGCGCGCCGCCTTGCGCGAAGATCCCGACGTGGTGCTGGTGGGCGAGATGCGGGATCTGGAAACCATCGAGTCGGCCCTCCGTATCGCCGAAACCGGCCATCTGACGCTGGGCACGCTGCACACCAATTCGGCGTCTTCCACCATCAATCGCATCATCGATGTTTTCCCCTCGCATCAGCAACCGCAGATCAGGGCGCAGCTCTCGCTCGTGCTGGAAGGAATCCTTTGCCAGTCTTTGCTGCCGCGCGTGGGCGGGATGGGGCGCGTCATGGCGATGGAGATTCTCATTCCCAATGCCGCTATCCGCAATCTGATCCGCGAAGACAAGATTCATCAGATCTACTCGGCCATGCAGTCCGGGCAAGACAAGTTCGGGATGCAAACCTTCAATCAGTCTTTGGCGATTCTCTATTTCCAAAAGCAGATCGCGCTCGATGCGGCCATGCAGCGTTCCTCGCTGCCGGATGAATTGCGCGACATCGTTCAGCGCGGCCTCTGCCGCCAAGGCCACGCCCGCGGGAAGCTCCATGCGGCGGTAAAACGGCTCTGCAATTTGAGTGAGGAGAAGACGATGCCTGTTTTTACGTATCACGGCAAAAACGCCGCGGGAAAGACGGTTCGGAGCGAACGTGCGGCGGAGAACAAGCAAGTGCTGCGCGCCGCTCTCGGCAAAGAGGGCATCAAGGTCGACAAGATCAGCGAAAAGGAAGGTCACAACTTCTTCAGCTCGGCGGCGGCAAGGTCAAGACCGCCGAGCTGGCCGTTTTTTTTCGCCAGTTTTCGGTCATGATCGATGCCGGCCTGCCGCTGGTGCAATGCCTGGAGATTCTCGGCACGAATCAGGAAAATCCGGCCCTGCGGAAATGCCTGGCTGGCGTGCGCGCGTCCGTCGAGGGCGGCGCAACCCTTGCCAATGCCATGCGCGGCTATCCCAAGATCTTCGATGACCTGACGACCAACATGGTCGAAGCGGGCGAAACCGGCGGTATCCTCGACACCATTCTCCAGCGCCTGGCGATTTACGTTGAAAAGAATCTCAGGCTGCGCCAGGCCGTCAAGTCCGCTCTCATTTATCCGGTTTCGGTGATCACCATCGCGGTGCTGGTCGTCGGCGCGCTGCTCAAGTTCGTGGTTCCGATCTTCGCCAACATGTTCGTTGGATTGGGAGTGCCGCTGCCTGCACCGACCAAGTTCGTCATCGACCTCAGCCATTTCATCGGGGACTTCTGGTGGGTCATCATCCTCGGCCTGGTTGCCATCGTCGTGATCACGATCCAGGTTCGCAAAATGCCCGAAGGACGCCTGGCTACCGACCGCATCATGCTGAAGATTCCCGTCTTTGGTCCCCTGCTGCTGAAGATTGCGGTGGCGCGCTTCACCCGCACCCTGGGAACGCTGATTACTTCGGGTGTGCCGATTCTGGAGGGCCTGGACGTTACCGCCCGCACCTCGGGCAATGCCGTCATCCAGAACTCGCTGCTGAATGTGCGGAAGTCGATTGAGCAAGGCAGAACGATCGTCGATCCGCTGCGTGAGAGCAAAATCTTTCCCAACATGGTGACCCAGATGATCGGGGTCGGCGAGGCCACCGGCGCCATGGATTCCATGTTGCAGAAGATCGCCGATTTCTACGAGGACGAGGTCGATGCCGCGACCAAGAACTTGCTCACTTTGCTGGAACCGATGTTGATCGGATTCCTCGGCGTGACCGTTGGCGGCATTGTCATCTCGCTTTACATGCCGCTGTTCTCCATGATCAGCAAGCTCGCCGGTTAGCAGAACGATATGGTGCAGAGGACAGGCAAAAGCTTCAACGAATGGACTTGGCTGCAATGGCTGGTCAAGGTTCGGGTCATCGTCATCACGTTTGTGTTGGCGATTGAACTGGCGATCACGAACCTGACCGTCACCAATGTCAATCGGACTCTGTTCGTTACCGTCATTCTGCTCTGGTACTCGATTTCCGCGCTGCACATCCTGCTGGTGGCGATCTGGCACGATTGGAAAACCCAGGCCAAGATCCAGATCGTCGCCGACCTGGTTTTCACGACCGCCGTGGTTTACGTCACCGGCGGCATCGACACCTCGTTCAACTTCATTTATCCGCTGATCATCATCGTCGCCAGCGTTCTGCTTTCGCAGTGGTGGGTCTACCTGACGGCCGCGCTCAGCTTCATCCTGCTCGGCACCACGCTGGAACTGGTGCATTTCGAGTTCCTGCACTCTTACGCGATGACGCGCTCGGATCTGCGTTCGCTGCAGGCTGTCATTTTCATCAACCTGTTTGCGTTCATCACCGTGGCCTATCTGGCCGGCAAGCTCAGCAACCGTCTTCGCCAGGTCGGGAGCGAGTTGCAGTCGAAGAGCGGAGCGCTGGAAAACCTTCAGGCGCTGCACGAGAACATCGTCAATTCCATTTCCGGCGGACTCATCACGACCGATCTCAGCGGCAAGATCAAGCTGGTCAACCGTTCCGGCCGCGATTTACTGGAGCTGGGAGATTCCGGGCCCGGCGAGCGCTCGGTGCAGGACCTGTTTTTCGACCGGCTGCCTTCCACCGAAAAGCCGGGACAGCATTACGAAGTGCGCACGGTCACGCCTTCGGGGATCGAGCGGACCTTCGATCTCACGGTATCGCCGCTGGTCGTGGAAGGAAGCGGCATTATCGGCTATATCTACACGTTTGACGATCTGACCTTGCTCAAGCGCCTGGAGCGCGAGGTGCGCCTGCGCGATCGCCTTGCCGCCGTCGGCAGGCTGGCGGCCGGAATCGCCCATGAAATCCGCAACCCGCTGTCGTCCATCGCCGGCTCGGTCAAGTTGCTGGCCTCGCTCGCCGCGCTGAATGACGATCAGCGCGCTCTGGTCGATATCGTGACCCGCGAGTCGGACCGCCTGAGTTCGATCATCGGCGATTTCCTGACTTATTCCCGCGAAAAAAAATATCAGATGCGGGTCGGTCGATCTCGTCCTGCTGCTCGATGACACTCTGACCTTGCTGGAGCACTCGCCCGATTGCCGTATCCAGATCCGGCGCAACTTCGCCGTCGAACATGCCTACACCTTGGGCGATGCCGACAAATTAAAGCAGGTGTTCTGGAATATCTGCAACAACGGATTGCGCGCAATTCAACAGAAATCAACCGAAAAAAATCCCTTCTCCGGAATGCTGACCGTCGAGGTGAGCGCCAGCGACAGGAACTGGAACCTGAGCTTCTGCGATAACGGACCGGGAATTTCTCCGCAGCAGATGGAGAGCATGTTCGAGCCGTTCCAGTCGAATTTCGAGGGCGGCACGGGGCTCGGTCTGGCGCTCGTTTACCAGATCCTGCAGGCGCATCAGGCAAAGATCCTCGTGCGTTCTGAACTGGGCACCGGCGCCGAGTTCGTTTTGAGCTTTCTCCGGGCCGAGGCGCCTGCCGGCGCGGTCCGGCCATGCTCCAGGCCGAGAAGGCCTGAAAGGAATAGAGGGAAAGAGGTATGGGCAACATTCTTGTTTGCGACGATGAACGCTCCATCTGCACCATGCTGGAGATCGCACTGCGGCACGATGGTCATCACGTCGAGACCGTGACTTCCGGCGAGCGGGCCAATGACAAGCTCGATAGCGCGCTCTACGACGTGCGTCGTAACCGACGTTCGCATGCCCGGCATCAGCGGCATGGAGGTGCTTCGCCACGCCCGCCGCGTCTCGCCGGAAACCCGGGTCATCGTGATCACCGCGGTCGACGATAACGAGACCTCGATTCAGGCGCAGAATGCCGGAGCCTTGTATGTCCGCAAACTGGGCGCGAACCTTCCCACCGATGTGCGGGCAGCCGTGCAGTCGGCGATGGAAAATCAGTCGCTGCGCCAGCAGAACGCCATTCTCAAGCGCGATGCGGCGGCGCATAATTCGCTCGATAACATTATCGGCGAGAGCACGGTGATGACCGACCTCAAGCGTTTGATCCGCACCGTGGCCACCACCACCAGCACCGTCATCGTGACCGGGGAGAGCGGAACCGGCAAAGAGCTGGTCGCCAGGGCAATCCACGCCTGCTCGCAACGCAGCGCCGAGCCGTTCGTCTCCATCAATTGCGGCGCGTTCCCGGAGACGCTGCTGGAAAGTGAACTGTTCGGCTACGTCAAGGGCGCGTTCACCGGCGCCAACCAGAACAAGCGCGGCTTATTTGAACTGGCGAATACCGGCACGATCTTCCTCGACGAAATCAGCGAAATGTCGCTCGCCATGCAGGTAAAACTGCTGCGCGTGCTGCAGGAGCGCATCGGTCCGCCCGCTCGGCGGCGGCCGGGAAACTCCGATCGATGTCCGGGTGATTGCCGCCACCAACAAGGATCTTGACGCACTGGTCGGCGAAGGGCAGTTTCGCGAAGACCTTTACTACCGCCTGCGCGTCATCCCCATCGATGTGCCGCCGCTTGCGCGAACGCGGCGCCGACGTCGTGCTGCTGGCGAATTTCTTCCTGAAAAAATTTGCCTATCAAATGAACAAGAACGTGCGCGAGATTTCTCCCGAATCGCTGGATATGCTCCGCGGATATGACTGGCCCGGCAACGTTCGCGTGCTGGAGAACACGATCGAGCGCGCCGTCGCCATGGCGGAGGGTAATCCACTGAAGGTGGAGCTGCCCAACGAACGCAGCAAGGCCCGCGCCGCGGCCGCCGCGGTCTCTGCCGGAGGCGCGACCGGAGTGGCTCTGCCTGCCGACGGGATGGACATGGAACGCTACATCGCCGACGTGGAGCGTTCGCTTTTGCAGTCGGCGCTGCGCCGCTCGCAAGGCGTGCAGACGCGCGCCGCCGAAATGCTCAAGCTCAGCTATCGCAGCTTCCGCCACATGATGAAAAAGTACGACCTGTGACCTACCCGCCTGAAGCTGCGGCCGCCGAAGGCGCTGTCCACAGGAACGAAGGCCAAGCGAAGCTCCAGCAGCCGCGTAAGTGCCGGTAGCCGAAGGATCGTCGTCGGCTGCACCGGTGATAAGTCCCAGTCCCAGAGAACGGAATGTTCCCTTGGGGACAGTCTGGGATTTCCCGTTTCATACCGTTGCTCCAGCGTGGGATCATGCTGGCGTCGTTCCATCGGCGGAGTCGGGTCGGGCCGACTGCCGTAGCCTTATTCCCGATGTCAGTCGGTGGAGTGCAAGCTGACGCAACGGCGTTTTTGTGGTTGTAAGCCCTTACAGCGCAAATGCTTACAAGTGCCACTCACTCTCCCAAGTTGGTGGGTTTTTGATAGACAGGGCCTCCTGCTCATTTTACTCAACCATCTCTACTCAAACATCCCATTCTGCGGCTTAGGGCGACCCTGAATGGGGCAACTCCGATCCTAAAATGAATTCACAACCCTCAATCTCCTGCACTCCAAGCATCAAAATACCTGTGAAACAGATCGGTTCGACCCGGGTGGTGGCTTGCTATGGCTTGCAGGACAGGAACGGGGACTTACCCGGGGGGCGCACCAGGAGCGAACATGCCAATCCAGACGATATTGCCTGAGGCTGCCGGACCCTACGTTGTAACTCAAGACTACGAAAAGTACACCGAAGTCGAGCACGGTACTTGGAAATATCTTTACGAGCTGCGCATGCAGCAGCTCCGCGAGCTTGCCTGCGACGAATATCTCGAAGGACTTGAGGTGCTTGGCCTTACGCAGGCACGCATGCCGCTCATCGAGCAGTTGAATGCGAGGCTAAAAACAAGGACGCAGTGGATGCTGCTGCCCGTCAGCGGCTTCCTTCCGGGGCGCACGTTTTTCGATCTGCTGGCGGCAAGAATTTTTCCGACTACAACTTACATACGCAAACCCAGTTCGCTCGATTACATCCCTGCGCCCGATATTTTTCATGATGTATTTGGGCACGTTCCCATGCACGCGCACAAGGTTTTTGCCGACTATCTTCAGGCTTTTGCGCAGCTAGCGTGCAAGATCGATAAAGACGGCGATCAGGAGCGACTTGGCCGTCTCTTCTGGTACACGGTTGAGTTCGGCCTCATTCGACAGGGAGGACACGTTAAGCTTTACGGCAGCGGCGTAATTTCCTCGCAGAAAGAGAGCGCAAACATCGTTGCGGGTGGCTGCAAGATTCGTGACTTTGACCTCGAAGAAGTCCTCGAAACCCCGGTAAAAGTGGATGACCTGCAACCTGCCCTGTATGCTATCGATTCCTTTGAGCAGATTTACGAAGCCACGAACAAAGCCAAGTGCATGTTTGCGGTCTGACATTCCAGGCAAGAACTACGCGGCGCCATTCTGAAGCAATGACGATACTGGCCGTCCCTGGCAGTCCGGCATGATACGGAGTTACACCATCGCATACCATTGGGTCAGTATCCATATACGCTTCTGGCAACTCACAGCCTGATTCGCATTTCGTTGGTGGCCGTGAAGCCCAAGGATTCGTAGAGCGCGCGACGGTGCGGACTTGCATGCAGGATCACCGTCTCGACGCCATTTCCGCGGCACCATTCGACGATGACTTCCATCCCGAGCATAGAGCACCAGATATTTGGAATCTTAATACTGATGCTGGCCAGCAAGGGAGTTGCGAACCACCCTCGTGGCTCGTGGGTCGTTCTGGCCGCGACCATTACCAGCGTTGGGCTGCCGCTTGAACCGGTCTTTCTCCCGCTCGCAATTGACGAGATCAATGATATGGCACGGACCTCGACCAACTTGCTCGGCAACATGCTGGCAGCCGTTGTTGTAGCCAAATGGGAAGGCGAGTTCGAGTTTACCGAGTCACATCCGGCAACCCTGGTGGCGACTACAGCTTCCTAGCAGGCTGCTGAAAAACTGTTTTCTGAGTGTGTCATCCTGAGCGTAGCGAAGGATCTGCTGTTTGCGAGCGCTGAAAGCAAAGCAGATCCTTCGGTCGTGCAACACCAGCACAACCTCAGGATGACACTTCTTATGAGTTTTTCAGCAGCTTCCTAGGCCGCCAGGGAGATTACAGCGTGGAGTTATAGGCCACCTACGCGGGTACGGACGATGGGCAGTGCTGTTGTTTGCTTTTCGCCCACGCAATGGCTGATGTGCCAACGTATTTGAAAGTGCATATGTTGCAGTTCTAGTTGTCGTCTTCATGTTTTCAAGTCTTAATAGCCCAACTATAAGGGCAGATGGAGCGGTGATATGCAGAAAAAAATAAGGGTTGTGCAGATGGGCCTTGGCCCTATCGGCAACAAGGAAACGCAATTTCTTTCAGAAAAAACAAACATTGAAATCGTTGGGGCGATTGATGCCGATCCTACAAAAATCGGGAAGGACGTTGGTACGTTGGCAGGTTTGCCTGCACTCGGAGTTAAAGTTAGCGGCGACATAGCCTCGGTGTTAGCCAAGGGAGGTGTTGATGTTGTTATGTTAACAACAACTTCAAGCCTCACTGCCACCTGTGAACAGCTCCTTCAACTTTTACCATTTGGCGTCAACATCATTTCCTCCTGCGAGGAACTTAGTTATCCTTGGGAGACAAATCCTCAACTGGCTGCAAAAATCGACAAGCTGGCAAAGGAGAAGAACGTCGCAGTGTTAGCTACTGGTGTTAACCCCGGTTTTCTGATGGATTATCTGCCGGTAGTGCTGACCGGCGTTTGTCGTAACGTCAACAAGGTCACGGTTGAGCGTGTCCAGGACGCAACCTTCAGGCGCATTCCTTTCCAGAAGAAAATAGGCGCAGGACTCACGGTACAGCAATTCCACGCCAAAGTGAAAGACGGCACTTTGCGTCACGTGGGGCTCACTGAGTCAATGCATATGATTGCCGCGAGTTTGGGCTGGAAGCTGGACAAAGCAGGAGAAGTCATCACTCCCATCATTGCCGCGCGAAAAGTAAAAACCGAAGCCATGACGGTGGAAGCTGGTGATGTGCTTGGCGTTCAGCAAATCGGCAGCGGCATCATGGCTGGCCAAGAAGTTATCTCGATGTTTTTCCGCGCAGCAATATCCGAACCGGATGCCAGAGACCGGGTTGTGATCGATGGCACACCGGCGATCGATTCGTGCATCAAGGGTGGTGTCAACGGTGACGTGGCTACCTGTGCTGTGCTGGTCAACGCTATACCAGCCGTCATGCATGCGCGCCCTGGGTTACGAACCATGGTGGACATTGAACCTCCCCGCTGTTTTTCATCGCGTCGAGAAATAGCAATGCACGCAAAACGTTGAGCACTTCTTCATGGGAGCCCGGTATGGCGTAGCTGCCAAGCGGGCTCCCGACTGACAGGTGACGTTTAACGTCAAATACTCTTCCACGCAATAAGCAGATCCAGGCTTCGGCTTCTCCTGCTTGCGTTTGCACTCGTGCCTTCCACGGAGACATGGGGCGATCGAAGGCTACGAATCTGATATTATGGCAACAATTCGTACCCAAACAGTTATGTGGTATGTCCTGCGATTTCTCTGGAACGCGACTCGCGGCCATCATTTGTCACCGTGGCGGAGTCCCTATCTGCGATGGCGTCTGGAAACCTACACGGGAATCAGGATGAACCGGATTGGCTTTATCGAATTCTGGGCCTTCACCTGGCGCGAGCGGACGCAGATTCTGCGCTTTCTCCGCTGGACCGGAAAAATGGGAAAGTATGCCCGCGTAAAGCCGCAGAATCCTTAGAGCCTGGTTTTCTTCACATGACACTACAAAAAACTATTGTGCAAACTTCTGGGACACAACACTGTCAATTCCGCACGGCTCGCCCGCTCTACTGAAACGTGAGAATCAGGTCATTGCCGGAAGCGGCGTTGAGAGCCCGGGACGCGGCTCCGCCGTTGCATACGATTTCCAGATAACCGCTGGAACCCACAATCGCAAAGATCTCGCCGGGCGTTCCCTCTTCGAACGTTTTGCCCAAACGCGTGAGCTTATGTCCGTTAATCTCAAGCCGGAATGATGGGGCGTCCGGTTGCACAAACTGCGGAAAATGCGCCACCGAAAAGTTGGTAATCAGGTTGCCGAATTTGTCTGCCTTCAGCACAATCCCGCGTGCCTTTTGCTCGCTCTCGATGGTGGGATTCAAGTTGGCGAAGCGTCGGTAGTCGCTGATCGGCTCGCCGAAATTCGCCGGATCGATTCCCTTGGTGAGCCACGCGGCGATGGGCGAGAAAACATCGCGGCCATGAAAGGTACGGCTGACCGGTTGCAGAAAGTAGTGTGCGGCCGTGATATGGCGAACCGTAACCCGTTCCTCCCGCTCGTAGATGAACGAGAAAACGCCGTTGTCGGGACCTACGAAGAGATGCCGGCCGGCTTGCACCAGCAGGGGACGGCGGTCGCCGCCAACGCCGGGATCGATGACCACCAGGTGTACAGTGTCCGAGGGAAAATACGGGTAGGCCTGGGCGATGGTAAAAGCGCCATCGACCACGCTGTAGGATGCAACGTCATGCGAGATATCCAGCAGGTTGGCCTCGGGATTGATCGTCAGGATCACACCCTTCATCGCGCCTACAAAGTGATCGCGCACGCCAAAATCGGTGGTAATAGTGATGATGTTCCGCGCGGACAAAATTGAGTTCTCCGTCGCCTTCGGGCGAGCCGTCGGTATTTCAAAACCCAGTGAAAGCCGACACTAGCCCGTAATGGCCTTTCCGTCAAGCGCGAAGCGGTGCCCGGCCATTGCAACCGGCGGTTCCGACCCCCGGAGCGCGGCGAGCCGGCTCTTCGCTCCCGGCAAATGCCAGGCGGTTACCAGGGCCCGGCGGACGTCGCCTGAGCCGCACGGCAGCCCGGGTGCTAGAATTTTGCTTCGACTCCAGCATGCGCAACAACGGCGCATGTCGAGGACTCCGGCTTCCGCATGTTTACCTTCGTACTATTGCGAGTTCTGGCCGTGCTGCTGCTGGTCGCCGCCAATGCCTTCTTCGTGGCGGCCGAGTTCTCGCTGGTCAGCATTCGCGATACCCGGATCGAGCAGCTCATCGAGGCCAATCGCATTGGCGCCCGCACCATCCGGAAGCTCCACCGCAAACTCGACGAGGTGCTTAACGGGGTGCAGTTGGGCGTCACCATGGCGAGTCTTGCCCTGGGCTGGCTGGGCGAGAACGCGCTGGCTCGGGTGCTGGAGCAGCCACTTGGACGGTTGCCGCATGCCGCTGTCTACGCCCATGCGATCTCGACTGTGGTGGCATTCGGGCTGATCACTTATTTTCACGTAATCCTCGGCGAAGTGGTTCCCAAGTCGATTTCACTGCAACAGGCCGAACGCGTGGCCTTGGCCGTGGCCAAGCCGCTGGACGTTTTCATGACGATCTTCAGCCCTTTGCTGAAGTTCATGGCGCGTTCCACGCACCTGGTGCTGCGCCTTTTCGGAACTCGCGAACTGCGAGCGGGCGGTGTCCACTCGGCCGAAGAGCTGAAGATGATCGTGACCGCGAGCCGCCGCTTTGGACTGATCCCGCCCGAGCAGGAGGAGATGATTCACCACGCTCTCGACCTGGATTCCGTCACCGTCCGCGAGGTGATGGTGCCGCGCATCGATATTTTTTCCCTCCCCGGCGATATGACTTTGGAAGAGGCGATGAAGCGCGTGGTCGAGGAACAGCACTCACGGGTGCCTGTCTACGATCCGCAGCGCGGAAGCGAAGCGATCATCGGGGTACTCTATTCGAAGGACCTGATGCGCTGGATGCAATCCCGCTTTGTGCAGGAGAATGGCGAGCGCTCCCGGCGGCCGACAGGATGGCGCGTGCGGCACATCATGCGCGACGTGCTGGTCGTCCCGGAGACGAAGATCCTGCCCGATCTGCTGCTGGAATTCAAACAGCGAAAGCGGCACCTCGCCGTGGTGGTGGACGAGTTCGGCTCGACCGCGGGCGTGGTGACCGTGGAAGACGTGATCGAGCAACTGGTGGGTGAAATCGAGGACGAATATGACATCGCGCCCCGGGCCCTGGCCGCCGGTCCCAACGTGCTGGTGCTGGAAGGCTCGACCAACATTCGCGACCTGGAATCGCAGTACCAACTGCGCCTGCCGCGCGACGAGGGTTTCGAGACCCTCGCCGGCTTCGTCATGGACACCTTGCAGCGCATTCCCAGGGAGGGCGATTCCTTCGAGTTCACGGGCCGCCGCTACACGGTCGAGCGCATGGATGGCAATCGCGTGGAAGCCGTGCGGATTGAGCAGCTCGACCCGGTCGAGGAGGCAGGCTCCTGATGCTGCGCCAGTTCGTCACCCGTCTGCTCTATACGCTGCCGGTGCTCTGGCTGGTGGTCAGCGTGGTTTTCCTGCTGATCCACATCGTGCCCGGCGATCCCATCCAGCAGATGCTGGGAGAAGGCGCGGCCAGCGCCGACATCGAAGCGGCGCGCCATGCTTACGGCCTCGACGTGCCGCTGGGCAGGCAGTACGTCAACTACTGGAAGGGCGTGCTGCACGGCGATCTGGGCCGTTCTCTGCGCTTAAATGAGGACGTCGTTCAGGTGATCGCGCGCGCGTATCCGGCGACCATGACCCTGACGTTGGCCGCGCTGCTGGTGGCCGTGGCGCTCTCGATTCCGGCCGGCGTGCGCTCGGCCTTGCGCCGCAACCGCTGGGATGACCGTCTGCTGAGCTTCGTCAGCCTGTTGGGATTGTCGTTTCCCAATTTTGCCCTGGGACCGATCCTGATTTTATTTTTCTCCATTCATCTCGGCCTGCTGCCAGTCTCCGGCGCGGGCACATGGAAGCACCTGGTGCTGCCGGCAATTACGCTCGGCGGAGCGTTGGCGGCAATCCTGACGCGCATGGTGCGCACTTCCATGCTCGAAGAACTGGGGCAGGACTACGTTCGTACCGCGCGCGCCAAGGGCTTGCCCGAGCGACGGGTCATCTACGGACACGCGTTGCGCAATGCGCTGATCCCCATCGTCACGGTTCTGGGATTGCAGTTCGGCGCGCTGCTGGCGGGCGCCATCGTTACCGAGACCATTTTTTCCTGGCCGGGAATTGGCCGCCTCACCATTCAGGCCATTACCAATCGCGATTACTACCTGGTGCAGGGATGCATCCTGTGCATCGGCTTGACCTATGTGGCCGTCAACTTTCTCACCGATCTGGCATATTCGGCGCTCGACCCGCGGATCAGACAATGACCACTCAACCACTTGAGCAACCCGCGGCCCGACGTGGCTGGACGGCGATCCGGCAGAATCCGCTGGCAGTGAGCGGCGTAGTGCTCATCTGCGTCTTTACCATGTTCGCCTTGTTTGCGCCCTGGATCGCGCCGCGCGATCCCGCCTGGATCGACCTGCCTGCCCGGCTCGCCGGACCCTCGCGCGCGCACTGGTTCGGCACCGATGAGCTGGGCCGCGACATGCTCTCGCGCATCATCTACGGATCGCGCATTTCGATGCTGGTGGGCTCCAGCGTGGTCGCCGGATCGCTCGCGATCGGCACCATCATCGGTTCGCTCGCCGGATACTATGGCGGCAGGTTCGACCGCTTTATCAATGTAATCGTGATGAACGCATTTATGTCGTTCCCCGGCATCCTGCTGGCGATTGCCTTTGTCGCCTTTCTCGGCCCGGGGCTGTTCAACCTCATCCTTGCGCTCATCATCGGCGGATGGGTCGGCTACGCCCGCCTGGTGCGCGCGCAGGTGCTGGCGGCCCGCGAGCGCGAGTACGTCGAGGCGGCGCGTGCGCTCGGAGCCGGCGACCTGCACATCATCGCCCGTCACATTCTGCCCAACATCGTGCAGCCGGTGATCGTGCAGGCAGCCATCGGCATGGCTGGCGCCGTGCTGGCCGAGGCCACCATGAGTTTTCTCGGTCTGGGAGTTCCTCCGCCGGTGGCGAGCTGGGGCACCATGCTCAACGACGGCCGCTCTCACCTGTTCGATGCGCCGCACCTCGTCTTGATTCCCGCCGGAGCCGTGATGCTCGCCGTGCTGTCGTTCAACTTTATCGGCGACGCGCTGCGCGACTATCTCGACCCGCGAGCACGGATGGAAACCGGAATCTGAGCCGGATTGACTGATGTTGGTCCTGCCCATATCATTTCCTCTCAGCGACGGAGGCACTCATGCCCACCCAAATTAAGGTATGGGAAATCAGCGGCAATAAGCTCGCAAGTCGGGACAATTCTGTTTTCGCCGATTCTCATCGGGAAGACGAGCTTGAAAACTGGATTGCCCACAACCCGGAGATTCTTGGTGAAAAACTACTTATCATCGAAAGACAACTTCGGATGCCAGATGGCGGACGGCTCGACCTGCTCGGCATGGATGAGAATGGAAAACTCGTCATTATCGAACTGAAGCGCGATTTGGGACCGCGAGAGGCCGTTGCACAAGCATTGGATTACGTTAGCTGGCTTGACGCTGCTTCAGAAGACGAGATTCTGACGAGTGTGAATCAATACCTACAAAGTCAACCGGACGACAGCGAGCGCGATTTGGCTCAAGCGTTCGAAGAGACGTTTAGCCGTAAACTCCCCGAATGGGTTTGTCAGAACCACCGCGTGCTTCTCGTCGCTGCGGGTCTCGATGCATCAGCGGAACGCATCGTTAATTATCTTGCTCGGAGAGCTATTGATATCAACGCTGTGTTCTTTAATTATTGCGAACTTAGTGATGCTAAACAGATTCTTGTTCGTTCTGTTCTGGTGCCAGAGAGTGCAAAGCCACCTAAACCCCTCAGCGAGCCTGCTCCGACCGAAGCAGGGCTTTTAGCAATGGCGGATGAGAGAAAAACCACAGAGCTTGTCAAGATATGTCGCCACATGCGCGAGGTGGTGCCGGGGCAAACAATCAAGTGGTGGGAGGCTCCCGAAGACACAGCGCAGGGCTCCTTCCGCTACTGGGCTGGTGAGCGGGTCGTTTACGGCATTAATGCATCGGGAAAACTGGGCAATGCGCCGGTTGGTGAGTTGGACATTTGGGTGCGTCCGGACAAGTTAGCTGAAGTGATCGGAGTACCCGAACAAGCAATTCGAGACCAACTGTCGCATTTCACGCCCTTTCGGGCGGGCCGGATGGATTTCGTCATCCGCCTGAAGAATATTCAGTCCGCAGAAGCGCTTGTTTCGGAACTCAAACGGATTGCCAAGGGAGACATGGCGAAGGGGACGGCGGCGCCTCAGAGCTAGCAATTTTCTTCCGACACCGGCCCGGGCAGCCGCGGGCGGATCTGACCTGCACTCGCCCAGCTTATTCCTTTACAATCAAAATTCATGTTCGCCAAGATTCAACGCATTCATTTCGTAGGTATCGGCGGCATCGGCATGAGCGGTATTGCCGAAGTGCTGCTCACCCTTGGCTACCGCGTCAGCGGCTCCGACCTGAGACGTTCGCCGGTTACGGCGCGGCTGGAATCGCTGGGCGCGCAAGTCTTCGAAGGCCACCGGGCGGAAAACGTCCGCGGCTCCGAGGCGGTCGTGACCAGCTCGGCCATCTCCAGAGATAATCCCGAGGTCGCCGAGGCGCATCGCCTCAAGCTTCCGGTCATCCAGAGGGCCGAGATGCTGTCGGAACTGATGCGTCTGAAATATGGCATTGCCGTCGCCGGCATGCACGGCAAGACGACGACGACCAGCATGGTGGCCTCGGTACTGGCCGCCGGCGGGCTCGATCCCACGGTCGTCGTAGGCGGGCGCGTGGACGCCATGGGCTCCAACGCCCGGCTGGGCACCTCGCAATACCTGGTGGCCGAAGCCGATGAGAGCGACCGCTCTTTCCTCAAGCTCTCGCCCATTCTGTCGGTGGTGACCAACATCGATCGCGAGCACATGGACTGCTATCGCGACATGGAGGACATCGAGCGCACCTTCATCGAGTTCATGAACCGCGTGCCCTTCTACGGCACGGTGGTAGCTTGCCACGACAACGAAGCGCTGCGCGCTCTGTTGCCGCGGGTGACGCGCCGAGTGCTGACCTACGGACGCCACACCGATGCCAATTTTCGCATCTCCGGCTACTCGACCGTCCGGGCGCAGGAGCGCGTGCGGCAATGTTTTTCGGTCGCTTTTGATGGCCGTAAGCTCGGCGACTTCGAGGTTAGCGCCGTGGGCGAACACAATGTGCTGAACGCAACCGCGGCCATCGCCGTCGGCGTCGGGCTGGATATTCCGGTGGAAAAGATTCGCGAGGGCATCGGGAGCTTTGGCGGCGTGGATCGCCGTTTCCAGGTTAAGGGGCGCGGCGACAATATTTTTGTCGTGGACGATTATGGACATCATCCGACCGAGATTCGCGCCACTTTGGCCTCGGCGCGGCATTGGCTCGAAGCTGGCGGACGCGTGCACGTCATCTTCCAGCCGCATCGTTATACCAGGACCTACCTCCTGAAGGATGAATTTGCGAAGGCCTTTTCCGATGCCGACCGCCTGCTGGTGTTGGATATCTATGCCGCCAGCGAACAGCCGATCGCGGGCGTCAGCGGGCTGGCGCTGGCCTCCAGGATTCGCTGTGCCGGCGAGCGGCCGGCCGAGTTCGCGGCGTCTTTTCCTGCCGCCATCGACGCCGTGATGCAGGAGGCGCGGCCCGGAGACCTGATCCTGACCCTCGGAGCGGGAAATGTTTCGCAACTGGGGCCGCAGATCGTCGAGCGGCTGCAAGCCCGGGCGGTGGCCACGGCTCTGACTGTAAGTGCTGACGGGCCCGTTTTGGCCGACGATTTGTAACCGGCCGCAATCGGGACGGCCCGTACCACGGACGATTCCACTCGGCAATTTCCCCTATGCTTTTCTGCGAAAAAAGCAGCTATAGTGAGCTGACACCCTGTTCACGGAGTGGCCACGTCTCGATCAGGTGCGTGGAATGGCTCCGACGGTGTGCGCATCTCCATGGCTCGCAGCAAAGGTTCATTCACGCCCGAGGATGAAGACTCCTTTCGCGGAGTTGGAGTCCGCCACGAGGACTCGCAGGGTTACGTCCCTGGCGAGGCCGATTTCTCGTCGCTGGAGGATAGGATTGTCGACCTCGATGCGGCCGAGCAATCGCCGTTCCTGCGCGGGCAAAAGCGGGTTCCGGTGCGGCGCGGCCCGTTCCAGAGAAGCACGGCGAATCGCCTGTTTGCCATGTTGCTGATGCTGGCGATTGTCATCGCCGCCGTCGTGGGCGCCGCCGCTGTCTACCGTTATTGCAAATATTCGTGGCGCTTCCGGGTAGATTCGAGCGATGCCATCGAGATTGTCGGAACCAGGAACACGACCCGTGGGCAAGTGCTCGAAGTGATGGGCGCGGATATTGGCCGCAATGTTTTTTTCATTCCGCTCGACGAGCGCAAGCACCAACTGGAAAAAATTTCCTGGGTCGAGTCGGCCACGGTGATGCGGCTGCTGCCGAACCGTCTGCGCATAGAACTGCGGGAGCGCACCCCGGTCGCGTTTGCCAAGGTCGGTGATCGCATTGCATTGATCGACGCAAACGGTGTAACCATGGAGATGCCTCTGGGCGCCAGCTATTCGTTTCCGGTCATCGTCGGCAATGACGAATCCGATCCGCTTTCGACCCGCACGGTGCGGATGAAAACCTACAGCGAACTGGTCCGCCAGTTGGACGCGACCGGCGCGAATTACTCGCGTGAATTGGATGAAGTGGATTTGTCGGACCCCGATGACGTCAAGGCCACGGTCGCCGATCAGCAAGGCTCGCTGTTGATTCACCTTGGTTCCGGCAGCTACCTGGAGCGCTTCAGTCTTTACAAGGCACACATTCAGGAATGGCGTCAGCAGTTCCCGCGGCTGCACTCGGTGGACCTGCGGTTTGACCGGCAGGTTATTCTCAATCCGGGATCGACGACGCCGGCGCCGCCGGTCGTGGAACAAGCTCCGCAGCCGGGACCGAAGCCGGTTGCAGCCGGCCCGGCAAGCGCAAATGGCCGCCGCCGCAAAGGTAAGCACTAAGTTATGGCGAAGCAGAACGAGAACATTCTAAGCGTCGTTGACATCGGTACCGCGAAGACGGTGGCACTGGTCGCCGAGATCACCGACGCCGGCCTGCGCTATCGCGGACACGGGATCGCCGCTTCGCGCGGCTCGCGCAAAGGACTCATCGTCGATCTCGATAAGGCCACTGCGAGCGTGCAGAAGGCGATGGACGAGGCCGAATTGACGGCCGAGGTGCCCCTCGAACACGCGGTCGTGGGAGTCGCGGGACCGCATATCCGCGCCGCCAACAGCCAGGGAGGGATTGCGCTCGGGGCTCACGCGCGCGAGGTTTCCCGGGAAGATATCCGTCAGGCGGTTGACAAGGCGCGGAGCATTCCTCTGCCGGACGACCGCCAGATCGTGCACCTGCTGCCCCAGGATTTCATTCTCGATCAGCAGCAGGGCCTGCGCGATCCGGCGGGAATGATGGGCCGCCAGCTTGAGGTGCGCGTACACGTCATCACCGCCGCCACCAGCGCCGTGCAAAACATTGTCACCGTGATGAATCGCGCCGGCATTCACGTGGACGACACCGTCTACGAGGTACTGGCGTGCTCTGATGCCGTGCTGCGCACCGACGAGCGGGAGCTGGGCATCTGCGTCTGCGACATCGGAGCCGGATCGGCCGATGTCATTGTCTTTCACGAGGGCGTGGTGGTCCACACCGCCGTGATTCCCATTGGCGGCGACCACTTCACCAACGACGTGGCCGTGGGCTTGCGCACACCCCTGGCGGATGCGGAAAAAATCAAGCGCCAGTTCGGCTGCGCCATTGTGACGTCGGTTCCGGAAAGCACGGAGATCGAGGTTCCGTCGGTGGGCGATCGACCCTCGCGGCTGGTGCCCCAGCGCTTTCTGGGAGAGGTGCTGGAGCCGCGCGCCCGCGAACTGGTCTACATGCTGCGCGATAACCTGCGTCAGGCTGGAGTGATCGAAATGCTGGGCTCGGGCGTCGTGCTCACCGGCGGAGGGGCGCGACTGCCGGGACTGGTCGAAACCGTGGAGGACATTCTGCGCTGTCCGGCCCGCATCGGATTGCCCATCCCGATGGCGAAGCTGCCGGCCGTGCTGGGCGAACCGGAGTTTGCCGCGGTGATTGGAATGGTTTTCTACGCGCACCGCGCCCAGGTGCTCAAAGTGCGCGAGGAGCAAGGATTGGGCAGGCGCTTGCGGTCGTTGTTCGCGCGCTCGAATTTCGGGTTCTAGGCCCGGATTCGCGGAAGGTATATTGCGGAAAAGCCGGGAGTTCAAGGCCAGCGGCGACTTTGAGCTTACGTCAACTTCGGAGTTGTTCGAACGAAATCAGCGGTGGGCTGCCGTCTGGCAGTCGCCAAGCCAAGGAAAAGGGAAGCGTCGATGGAGACAGGTGAGAATAAGGATATTCGAATTCAGTTCAACGAAGATCCACGCAACAACGCAAAAATCAAGGTGATCGGCGTCGGCGGCGGCGGCGGCAACGCGGTCAACCGCATGATCGACGCGGCCCTGGAGGGCGTGGAGTTTCTGGTTGCGAACACCGACATGCAAGCGCTCCAGCTTTCGCACGCTCCCATTAAGATTCAGCTCGGCGTCAAGCTGACCAATGGGCTCGGCGCCGGCTCCAATCCCGAGATCGGCCGCAAGGCGGCCCTGGAAGACGCCGACAAAATCATCGAAGCCCTCGAAGGCGCCGACATGGTGTTCGTCACCACCGGATTGGGCGGCGGCACCGGAACCGGATCGGCCCCGATCATCGCGTCTCTGGCCAGCGAAATGGGCGCGCTGACGGTCGCAGTGGTGACCAAGCCCTTCGCCTTTGAAGGCAAGCGCCGCATGCAGCAGGCCGAGCGCGGCTTGGCCGAGTTGATCGATTCGGTCGATACCGTAATCGTCATTCCTAACGAGAAGCTGCTGGCGGTGGCGCAGGACGCCGGCTTCTTCGAGTCGTTCCGCATTGCCGACGACATTTTGCGCCAGGGCGTTCAGGGTATTTCCGACATCATCACCATTCCCGGCATCATCAACCGCGATTTCGCCGACGTGAAGGCCATCATGGCCGGCATGGGCTACGCCGTCATGGGCACGGCGACCGCCAAGGGCGACCGCCGCACCGTGCAGGCGGCACAGCGCGCCATCGCGTCACCGCTGCTGGAGGCGGGCGCAATCGACGGCGCTCGCGGCATCCTGATCAACATCACCGGATCGAGCACGCTGAAACTCGCCGAAGTCAATGAGGCTTCCACCATCATCCAGAGTGCGGCTCACGAGGACGCGAACATCATTTTCGGCGCCGTGCTCGACGAGAAGATGAAGGATGAGGTCAAAATCACGGTCATCGCCACCGGCTTCAAGGTGGACCAGATCCGCAGGCGCGAACGCGCCACAGCGGTTGTAACCACGCCGGAGGCGCAACCGCAATTTGAGCCGGCTCCGGCACCCATCCACTATGAGTCTGTCGCCCAGGCGGCACCGCCGTCCGAGCCGGAACCTTCAGCCCAGGTCGAACCCGAACCTCAGCCTGAGACGCCGGCCGAACTTGCGCCGGAAGAGCCGGTGACACGCACCTGGCAAGCCCCAACTCCGGTGCGGGAAAATGCTTCCATCGAATCGGTGACGCGCAGCCTGAAAGGCGAATACGAGCAGGACGACCTCGATGTTCCGGCGTTCCTGCGCAAGAGAAACAACGAGGACCGCTGAATCATCCCCGCCAGCGGCGCTCTCCGGGGACGCGATGAAGCCTGAGCGCCGGACAAGTCGCAGGCAGTAATGCTTCCGTCATCCTTGATTGAATGGTAACAATTGCAAGCGATGTCCCACAAGCTTGCCAGATATTCGTCGACCGACGGCTTTCGGACTCCACGGTGATTGCGGCTTTTACCAGTCGCTCGACGGAAAGGTAAGGTAAAGATGGCTACGGCTACGGCTTTCCGGTCTTCCGCGCTCCCTTTTCGGTGAGAACGTGGCTCGCTGGCAAGCTCAGGCTTGCCCGCCTGGATCGCCTTTCCATTTTGGGACAGGTAAAAGCTTCCCGGTAATTGATCCTTTCGTTTCGCCACGACTCAACTTTGTCAACGGCACGATTTCCATTTTGTGCTACCAATGCAAAGTGGATGCTGGACAACTTTTACAGGCACTCGCATCTTAACGATTAAGGTGAGTAGCTGATTTACCGTGGCAACGCCATGTTCTAGTTTAGGTTAATAAGAGACACTCTGGTTTTGGTTTTTGGTTGCGTACGCAAAACATTGTGCTTGAGCGGTTTTCGAAGGCGGCGCCACGGTTGGCGACGTTAGCAGTCGAGCAGCGTAGTTCTTATTCTGGGACGGGTATCAATGACTGGGTTTCGCCGTGCTGTGAAGGCCGTAATGTTGTCCGTGTTGGCGCTTCTTTTCTGCGTCAGTTCCCTGGCCGCGACCGTTTCTTCCC
>CAWAZO010000022.1:0-53453 GCA_963786555.1 uncultured Acidobacteriota bacterium | reverse complement strand
TCCCCAGATCAACGTGCTTCCACTGCCAGGCAAGCAATTACCCGATGCGAGCGCCGGTTAGCGCAGCACACGCAAATAGCGCGTGATGACCCGCTGGCGCAGAATCAATGATCTTTCGCATCTGCTCGGCTGTCCAAATCGTCTTTTCGATACGTCGCACGATTGGCTTGTGCTTCTTCCGAATTGGACTTCGCGGAATCAGATCGTTGTCCACTGCCAGGGAGAACACGCTTTGAAGGATTGCCAGCAGGTTTTTGACAGTCTTTGCGGAAAGTCCTGCCTGCAATTTTTTCTGGAGGAATTCTTCGATATGCAGGGGAGCGACATCCAAAATCCTCAAATCCCCGAGCATGGGCAGAATATGTTTGAGCCCTGACTCATACGACAACTTGGTTGACGGCTTGACGTTCTTGCGTTCGAGGTACGGTCGCCAGAAATCCGCAACGAAGCTGTTCACCGTAAGGTCCTGCACTTCAGGCTTCTGATTCGTGGCTTCTCTGATGCGGTCGTCCAAGATCGAACGCGCAGCCTTTCGACCGCTCACGTCATAGAGTGTTTCTTGTTTGTGCGTCCAAGTGCCATCGGCAGAACGCACCCTGTACCTGATGATGAACGCAATTCCGCGTCGATTGCGGATTGGTTCTGAAACGTAGCCTTGCTGATACGAATGGCGAGTCACTTTGTTTTCTCCTTTCGCTTTGACCCGCCTTTGCCTCTCTCTTCGATATACAGCGCAGCCCCTTTTCGGAAGATGTCGGCAACTGTTTCCCCCAGCTTGCGAGAAGCCTCTATGAAACGTGCCATCTCGTCGGGCGTCAGCCGGAGAGGAAACAATTTGCTCCGCCGAAGTTCTTCCGGTTTGTGAGGTCGCACCATAATCAAGGTTATCGTATATACAGTAACGTGAATCGGAGTCAAGCATTTTGTTTCGTGAGTTGTTCGCGATTGTTTTTTGAGGGTTTGTTTTTGCGGGGTTGGAAGGGGTCGTTGGGCTTAGGACCCGAATGCAGGGGAGCTAATGCGCTCCAGAGTCCGGTTCCAATCGAAACGCAGATACTTCCCGAGCCGGTAAGCGCCAAGAGCATCGGCGTGCGAGTAGACCCAAGATTGCTTGACGTGCAGGCGGGCTGCAATCTCGTCAACCATCAGGAGTTCTGCTTGAGAAACGCTAGCCTAACAAAAGGAGACCCCCCGGCTATGCCGGGGAGGCAGTCAGAGTTTGACAATTCCGGGAGTCCATCGCAGAAACTTCAAGACGTGAGCCGGCAAAGCACACGAAAAGGAGTTCCACGATGGACGAGTATGAAAGCCTAAGCCATACGAAGTGGGAGTGCAAATACCACGTCATCTTCATTCCGAAGTTCCGACGAAAGGTGCTGTACGGGAAATGGAGGCAGCATCTTGGCGAAGTGCTTCGGGCGCTGGCGGCACAGAAAGAGTGCCGCATTGAGGAAGGCCATCTGATGGCGGATCACGTACACATGATGATTGCGATACCGCCGAAGTTTGCGGTGTCACAGGTGATCGGGTTCATCAAGGGGAAGAGCGCGATTCACCTGGCGAGGGTGTACGGCGAGAGAAAGCGGAATTTTGTGGGGCAGCATTTCTGGGCGCGAGGGTATTGGGTGTCGACGGTGGGCCGGGATGAGGCGACCATCCGCGAGTACATCCGGAAGCAGGAGAAGGAAGATCAGCAGTTAGACCAGCGAAACCTGTGGCAGTGAACCGCCACCGTCAAGGTGGCCCAAGACCGCCGGGGCAGCGTTAGCGACCCCGCTCAGCCGCTTCGAGCGGCTCACACAATTAAGGCCCCCCGGCTCTGCCGGGGGATACTTAGCTTTCCCTTGCAGTTATGCCCGGTAATGTTTTTGGACGAAATCGGCAGGTCAGAAGTACCAAAAAATAGGGCACTCCGGGAGGAATCGGTCGCTGCCCCGGCTGTTGCGGGAGGAAGGTCAATAATCATACCGTGGCAACTTGCGTCCCGCCACAATTGCCGTGAGATGGCGAAAGCGAAGCCGTCCCTGCTCATCTCTGAATGGTCGCGTGCCGCTCAAATCTTTCGCCGTATCTGCTTCGATGAAGTGCCGCACTTCGGCAGCGTGCTCCGGAGATGCCTTCGTGGTTGCGAGCCAGCGCTCGACCTCAGGAACAATCCCTCCGGTGACTACTCTGTCGACTTCAACTCCCGCATCGCGGAAAAGACCAAGCAATTCGCTCAAAGGCAAAGTTCGAACATGGGACAGGTCGCGCAGGACTTCAATGCGATGCTGATAAGCTGCGCGTGCGGTATGCTCACTGGCAACTATATCTTCCACTACAACCGTTCCCCCCGGCCGGCACACCCGCCCCATCTCGGTGACGACGCGCTGCGGCTCTGTGCAGTGGTGCACCGCAAGCCGACAGACGACCAAATCGAACTCGCCATTGGCGAAGGGAAGCTGCTGCACATCGCCGGTTATGAAGGACAGATGTGTTACACCGTGAGCACGACAACGCTCCTCCGCGAGCCGCAAGGGTGCTTCCGTGAGATCGACTCCAATCACCTCACGACAAACCTGAGCGAATGCTTCAGCGACATAGCCGGGGCCACAAGCCACATCCAGCACCCGATCTTCCGTTTTCGGGGCAGCGGTCGCCACCAGGCGCGCAACTCTTTCCGCATCCGAAATCCAAGGTTGGGCTGCGTAGGCCGCAGCCTGTACAGTAAAAGACTGCCGTACAACATCATTGTGATGAGACACGATCCCCTCTGGTCAACGTAATGGCGGAATCCGGTTTAGTGTAGCGCAGCGGCATCACCATTCGTGAACGCTTCGCCAAAGTAGTCGTGGATGGACTCGACTCGCTCCCCATGATGAAGCGGAGCGAGGTCTGCTAGCGTTGTCCCTAGATCAAGCACAATTACCAAGTCAGCTTGCTTCGCTGGCACAGTCAACGACGCCCCGGCGAGAGGATCGGAGTGAGCTTGCCCGAACTGCCTCGCACTGGCTCATCGAACCGACGACGCCAGGCGCGGCTGAATTGGTTGTTGAGGAATATGGAGGATGGCAGTTGTGCGGAAATCGGGAGCAGAAAAAACTAGAGGCCGACATCCTCCCCCAAGGTGTCAGCCTTTCTAACCCAACACACAGCAGATTCTCTGTGCAGGTTGGAACATATCGCCGCCTGTCTTTCCATGCAAGTTACGCCGGTAACGCCGCCTGGTTACTCCGACCCTGAGAACCAGAACCATTAACAGCAAGAGAAACTCAGCTCCCAGGTCGGCCCTCGGCACATAGCCGACCTCGTCGATGGCAATCAGAGGTATAATTAGCTTCCGATCGCTCTGGGTTGCAAGAATGTGCGTTCAGGGCCTTCAGTGATCTACTGCAATCCCGATATTGCACACAGTGTATCGAACTTAGTTGAAAGGGCTTCTACTTGGACCGGCCAGCGAGAGATGAAAATACAAATCGATCACTCGAAAAGGCCCTACAGGTGCTTGTGATTCTAGGGAATGCCAGCCAGGAACGTGGCATTACTGACCTTTGTAAAAACACTGGCTTTCCCCTGGGAACGATGTCCCGTATCATCGCTACTTTGGGCAAGATGGACTTTGTCGTTCAGAATCCAACCACAAAAAAGTATAGTATTGGCTCCGCTGTTAATCGGTTGGTACCCGCCAGGTCTGAGCTTTCCACCCTCCGCGACGCTTCTAAGCCCACCTTATGCAAGTTGAGGGATCGTACGGGTGAGACCAGCCATTTGTATATTCGTAGAGGACCATATCGGGAGCATGTCGATTTCGTCGAGAGCACTCACGAGCTGCGTACAAGTGGCAACGTGGGAGATAGAGTCCCGATTCATGCCGGAGCTTCTTCCCGCGTGCTTTGGGCTTTCGACTCCGATGAAAAGATAGAAGCATTGCTCAAGTCAATACCTTTGACGGAGATCACAAAAGATACTGTTGTAACTCGAGACAAGCTTTTACAGGAAGCGGCGAAGATCCGCAAGCAGAAATACGCCGTGAGTTACGGCGAGAGAAACCCATCGATTGGCGCCATTGCTGCTCCGGTCTTCGATCAAGATCGAAAGGTAATTGCGGCGCTCAGTGTATCGATGCCGAGTGTTCGTTTCGACCCTAAGCATATTCAAGAACTCATCCCAGAGGTGATGAGGGCTGCGGCAGAGTTATCGCAGGCTCTCGGCTATTTGGGTTGTGAATCGAAAGAAGACCCTCCGAATGTCACCGCACGTATCCGCACTCGTAAGTCCTACAAGTCCTAAATGATAAGAACGACAACTGGGGACAATTAAGCCGTAGCGAGTCACTCCAAAGTGGTTATCACTCATACAAGACAAGTAAGCTAGCGCTCAACCTATCCATTCCAGATAGGTCGCGCGCTCGCTTTAAGTTCAAGGCCCGGATGGATTTTGTGCACTGAACAGGAACGTATCCCCATTACTTTATGTGAGCAACAAGGTCCCGGAATTCCTCGATACTGACGATTCCTTTGTTCTGTACTCCCCGTTGCTTTACGTCAGCCAGCAACTTATCCATTTTTTCTGAATCGACGGTTTCCCCAATCTGATTCAGGGCGTATTCGATGGATTTCTTGCCACTCTTCTTGCTCAAGAAAACCGTCCTTTGCCGCCCAACGACTTCAGGGGCGTAACCTTCCACTGCGGGTGGGTAGACCATCGCTTGTGCGACGACTGAGCCAGTCTCTTTCGCGAACGCGGTTTCACCAACTACGCACTTCAAAGGTGAAACAGGAACGCGGGTCACTTTTGCCACCATCTGGCTCAGTGGATACATTCGATCCAAGCGAACGTTCGTCTTTACGCCATACAGCCCAGTCAAGGCGAGCGCCATTTCCGCAATGTCGGCGTTGCCGCTCTTCTCTCCCAATCCATTGACGGTTACATGTACTGTCTCAGCTCCGGCCTTCAATCCGGCGAGGCTGCAAGCGGACGCCAAGCCAAAGTCATTGTGGCAGTGCACCATTACGGGGACCTTTAGCCAGGATTTTACCTGTGAAGTTAGGTAGAACATCGCCTCAGGGCTTGCTACTCCCAGGGTATCGACCAGCACGACCTCATCGGCGCCGCATCCATTGACCGCGCAATCGTAAGCTTGTTTTAGAAACCTCAGTTCAGCGCGTGAAGCATCGACGGCAAAGAAAGCTATATACAGCCCTTGCTCCTTTGCGAATTTAATACTGTTTTGGATACGCGAGAGAACGGTAGCTTCATCGAGTTCCCACGCCCGCATCTTTGCCGGACTGACCGAGATCTCACATACCACGTGCTTGACGCCGGTCTCCAGGCATTTCCTGACATCGCCAACATTACAACGCGAGAAGCCCCAGATCTCGGCATTCTTGACCTGCTCGACAATTTCAGTAACTGCCAGTTTGTCTTCCTCCGTACTGGCAGGAAATCCGGCCTCGATGCGGTCAACTCCAGCATCTGCCAGTGCTTTGGCAATCTGCAGTTTCTCGTCTCGATTCATGCTGACGCCGATAGACTGCTCCCCATCGCGCAGAGTCGTGTCATAAACCTTAATTTGCTTTGGTAGACTGCTAAGCTGTTGCTTAACCTCTGGAACATCGTTGAAGGGACTCAACCACCACTGTTCTGCCATGTCTTCTCCTGCTCCGTATTTTTATTGGTCATCAACCTCAAGCTGCTGAGTCGTCAAAGACAAATAGGCATGAAATAAGCCTCAGCAAACAACCGGGGACGCATCACTTGGCGTGCGCGTGGTTCACTCTAAGGTTCGCCATAAGCTCGGAAATATCCTCTACCGATTCGAAGCAGCGTATCATCGCAATCGACTTGCGTTGTTGTGCATCAGTCAAGGTGCCGCTGCTGCAGTCGATGAACTTCGCCGTCATCTCTTGCTCCGTCAAGGGCACATCGGCGGAGCCCTTTGGACGGACTACCCGGTTGTTGAATACCTGGCCGTCCCGCATCTTCATCGTAACTTCCGTAAAGCGCCGATCACTGCCATCGGGCCCAATGATCGAGAGGGCGGGATCTTCGATTTTCCTGACTTTGGGCATCAATGAGCGTATGGTGTCTCGTTGAACCATTGAATCTGTAAAGCTATGTACGTTGATGCAGCCATCAATGAATGCAGCCGAGATCGTATATTGCATACTGAATTTCCCTTCCAGCCCTGTTTGAGGTGAGTCATGAATCAAAGCAGTAAAGGAACGGACTGGGGCCATGCACGTAACGCTCAGGATATCCTCCGGATTGATTCCAGGAAACTCCGACCTTATGTTGAAAACAGCATCCAAAGCACGGTGAGTTGCGAAACAGCATGGATAACGCTTCACATAGAGTCCCGGAGACTCGGTCGCGAAGGGCGCCCCAAAACGTAGATCGCCTTTCGGTTGCCCCTGCTCACCAAGTACCTGTAGATAATTGTCCTCCCCTGACAATACGTCTTCGGAGGCGGTGAACCCATCGGCAGCCAACATAGCGGCGATAATCCCCGATTGCGCCGCCCAGCCCGCGTGTAGTGGTTTTGTCATCGTGCCAAAGTTTATTTGCAGCCCTCCCGCCATAGATGCGGCTATTCCAAACGCCATTTGCAATTGCTGTGCTGAAAGGTTAAGGAGTTTGCCTGCGCTGGCTGCAGCGCCTAACACCCCCAGCGTACTTGTTGTATGCCAGCCTTTCGCGTACTGTGCGAATGCAACAAGCGAACCAATTTTGTCGATGGCTTCGATACCAGCCAGATAAGCGGTTACAATCTTGGCTCCCGAACGTTGTAAGCTTTCTCCAACGGCTAAGACACACGGTACCAACACCGCACTAGGATGGGATCGTGTACTGGTCAGTATGTCGTCGAAGTCTAATGCGTGCGCCATCGTGCCGTTCGCCAGTGCGGCAGACGCGGGTGAGAAGCGATAGCTGGAGCCGGCGACCGTGGCGGTTCCAGCCGCACATTCTTTTGCCTGGTAAGCTAGGAGTTTCTGAGTTACTGGCTCATTTACTCCACACAGCATGGCCGCCAGCGTATCGATAATTGCATTCTTCGCGGCCGAAATGGCGGCCTTCGGTATACAATCGAACTCCAGTTGGCGCGCCCACCGCACATATTCTTGTAAGATGCTCATCGTCTTCACTGGTGAAGAACTCACGGTTGAATCACATCCTCTCTGGCTAGGACAACCGATGGCGCAATATCCGGGCTTTGCCGATTCGATCGGCAGGCTCGATTCACGCCACCATGTGTGTTGCTTTCTCCGCCTCCGGAGGCTTCGCCGTGTAGGTGCCTTCCTTGATGAAACATGTAACGAGGGCTCCCATTGCTGCAAAGCTGGCGAACAGCAGGAAGACGTGATCATAAGAAACGCCAGTCGCGGTAGTCCTGACTAAGTACCCTGCAATCATCGGCGAAATCAGAGATCCGAGCATGCCGATACAGATCGTCAACCCAACTACCTTGCCCAATACTTCTTTCGGGTAACGGACTTGCGGATAGGCATTTACAACTCCCCAGACGAGATTCCAGAAAAATCCAATCAGGAGCAGCATGGCAATGAGGGTGTAGGTGTGACCTTTCGGTACATGTCCGATATACATAAAGATCGGAATGGAACTCAAGAAGGAGATAAGCGCCACCGGGCGGGTTCGATGAAAGACTTTGTCCATCAGTATGCCGCCAAGGTTTGTGGAAATAAATGCCAGAACGTACGGTAGGGCGTACAACATGCCCATCTTCTTGATATTCAATCCATGCTGTTCATATAAGAATGAGGAAAGCCAGGACAGGATTCCCCAGCTAACCGCAAGGATGAAAAATTGCTGCATTGCCCAGAGCCATAAGCTGGGGTCTTTCATGACCCACTTCATGTTTGCTTTTGTACCGGTAGTCTCTTCAGAGACTAACCCGGCTTCAATGTAGTCGTATTCCTTTTGAGACAACCTGCCTCGCTTCAGCATTTCCTCCGGCTTGTTCGTGACCACGACAAATAAAATAATAATTCCGAACACTCCGGGGATTGCAAGCAGGTAGAACACCGTGCGCCAGCTTCCCAGCACGGTGGCAAGGTAGGTCACGAGTGGAGGAACGATGATGGGCGCGAATTGCCAGCTCGATGACATAAATCCCATTGCCCGACCTTTTTCATTCTTTGGAACCCAGTCGGCGATGGTTCTACAGGCAGGCGCAAAATGATGGCCTTCTCCAAGCCCGAGACCTAGACGTATCATGACTAACTGCGTGAAATTCTGGACACGTCCGGTCACAAAAGTAACACAGGTAAACGCCACGATTGCAATGGCCATGATTTTGCGGGGACCGAACTTATCAGCCAGGAAACCCGCGCTCATGGTTGCTCCGGCATAAGCGAAAAAGAAGATTGATGCCGCGAATCCAACTTGTTGATGGGTTAGGTGCAGGTCTTGTCTGATGAGCGGAAGAAATGTCAGAACACTTAGGCGGTCAAAGTAGTTGATAACGTAGAGCAGCCAGACCGTGAATACCACTACATGCCTATATCCCCATGGTGTGTTCGGTCCTGTGTTATCGCTTCTATTGATATCCATGCGCTTTTCCCTCTTGGTACTGAGTGTGTTCCCTTGGGATAAAGAAGCCCCCCGCTATGTGGTTCCGGGGTTACTGATCAACGCGTGGCCGAAACACTATTTATTAATCCAGGTTGTTTCCCATCGTATTCAATCAAATCGTAAGGGGGCAGGTGGGCCATCGGCTTTTCTCTGAGTTTTTCCTCAAAGACATGGGCTACGATCCCGAAGACACGGCTCGCGGCAAAGATTCCTTTGCCAATTCCGGGATCGAAGCTCATTTCGCTGAGGATGGCTGCTACGCCTCCGTCAACATTCAACGGCAAACTCCGGCCAAGAACTGCTTTTGTTTGGTCGGCAATCGATGCCGCCAGTTGACAACTCTTTCCATACATACCGAAACTCTTCGCCAATTCAAAGAGTCGGGTCGTTCTCGGGTCCTGTGCGTGCGTAGGGTGGCCGTAACCCGCTAAGCGCTTCTTGCTCTGCTTGCAATCTGTCAGGATCTGCAGGGCTGCCTTATCGATGTCATTGCCAGTTCCAACCGAAGCCAACCCTGCGGCAAACACGTGCATTGCATCTTCAATTGCGCCGCCGTGGGAATCGCCGAGCGCAAGAATTCCTCCCGCGACGCACGCCTGAAACTGTACGCCTCCACTGGCGATCTGCCGTGCCGCCTGAATGGATGGCGGTCGAACGCCGTGCTCCGCACATGCCACCAAAATGGCATCGAGCATCCGTTGTTCGTTGTCCGTGGGCATGACGCCTTTCAGCAGCAGGAAGCACATACCCGCGAGCGACAGGTTTCCAATGAGCGACCGCAACGAGTATCCACGGACGAGCACGTCATCGGCAGATGCTTTTGCGATCGCAGTTCGAAACAGCAGCTGCTTCTTTTCAGTATTCTCCATTGCTATTTTCCTCTCGCTCTTACGCCATCGCTTCTTTGAGCAGTGGGATGATGTCGTCATACTCGTCCGCGACTCGAACCCCGGCTTTCGCCAGACGTTGTTTTATCTCGCCCGTGGAACGACCCTTCTCAAGGATTGCGCCAGCGTGTCCGAATTTGGCCTGACTATTGATCTGCTCCAGGAATCCTCCGGCAACATAAGCGATGACCGGTTTCTTAATCGATCCGTTTTCAATGGATTCGGCGAGCTCTTCTTCGTAACTGGTGCCTGGTTCACAGAAAAGAACCATCGCTTTCGTATCGGGATCAGCCTCAAACAGCCTGGCTAACTCGGCAAAAGAATCGCCTATCAGGTAATCGCCTCCTGCGCTGATCGAGGTGCTGCAACCATAGCCTGCACGCTTGACCATCCACGAGGTTTCCGTAGTCATACCGCCGCTGCGGGAGATAACTCCCACCTGACCGGGAACGAAACACCTGCCTTCTTTCGTACCTCCGATCGTGCCGATCTTTGCCTTGCCCGGACTAATCACTCCCAGGCTGTTCGGTCCGATCACGACCACTCCGTTCTTGCGCGCTATGGAGAGAGCTTCGCAGGCTTCGTGAAGAGGGATCCGCTCGGTGATGACAACAACTAATTTAATTCCAGCCTCGACCGCTTCAATAATCGAATCTGCGGCCCCGGACGGAGGAACGTAGATCAGGGCGGCGTCGACGGAATGATCTTTCGCCGCTTTCTTCATGCTGTTATAGACGGGCACGCCTTCCACGGTCTCACCCTCGCGTCCGGGGTTGGTTCCAGCAACAACCTTGGTGCCGTAAGTCGCCATCAGGCGATTGGCCAACTGCCCTTCGCGGCCAGTGATTCCAGAAATAAGCACTCGCGTATTCTGATCGACTAGGATACTCACTTTACGGTCACCTCTTTTTGTCGGGATTCAACTGTCTTGGCCGCCTCTTTGGCCTTCATAAGTTCGAGGAGCTTTTTGCCGGCCTGTACCATTGTGTATTCGTCGCTGAAGTACGCGATGCCGGCCTCTTCCAGAATCTTCCGCCCTTCGTCCTCATGCAGTCCCGCTGCCCGCACGACCATTGGAACCTGCCTGGGATCAATGCCCAGCTCCTGGACCGCTTTCACCAGTGCCTTGGCCACGATATCGACCTGCGTATTGCTGGAGATGTTCCCGACGCGCAAGAACCCTTTCAACCCTGGCTGGGAAAGAACGGTCTTCGCAAGGCCGTGCAACTTTCGCTCGGTGGGATTGCCGCCCATTTCGGTGTAGTTCAGAGGCCGGCCGTTATACTTGGTGACGGTATCCATCATGACCAGGCTGCCGCCTCCACCACCGCACATGAAGCCCACATCGCCCTGGCCTAGTTCGACGTAACGAGCTGTGCCACGGTAAGGATCCAGCTGGTCGATGCGGATCATCTCCTGTTCGCGCGCGGTAGGCGGACGGCCGAAGTTTTCAACTCCGTACTCGACAATATCTGTCAGGGCGGGATTCTTCTTCGCACCCTCGTCATCAACGATAAGAACGGCGTCGGCCGCGACAAACTTGTCTTCAGCAGTTCTTAGCAACGGGTTAATTTCGATCAGTTTTACGCTGCACTCGCGGAACAGTTTGTACAGCTTCTCAAGCGCCTCGCCGGCGCTCCTTAGAACTTTGCCGGAAAGGCCCACCCGCTCCCACATACTCCGCGCGGCATATCCCCTGAGACCTTCCTGAATGTCGACCGGGAATTTCTGCAGTGTCGATGCGCTTTCCTCGACTCCGATTCCACCCTGACACCCAAGAATGACGACCGGCCCCCGGGAGCGCGAGTCGAAGGTAATGCTGATGTAATACTCGCTGGTGGAGGGAACGAATTCTTCCACCAGCACCTGCCGGCAGGGCCATGTCTTAATCTCACGGCCGAGTAGCTGGCGACTACAGGCGACGGCTTCGGCCGGAGACTCGGCAAACTTGACCGCGCCGATTTTGCCTCTTCCGCCCACGGGCACGAGGGCCTTCACCACGACCTTCTTACCAATCTTGGTTGCCGCCTCCCTAACCTGCTCCGCAGAGTCGCAGGCGTAGTACTGCGCAACATCAATTCCGTACTTCTTAAATAAGTCCTTTGCTCGATGCTCTAGTATTCTCGCCATACCTGCTCCCATTCATCAGGTCCAAACGCACTACACGTATGTTTGCGAAAAACTGACCGCAGACAGAGCGCTAGGATCTTGTAAATACCGCGAGCGTGTGCGCTCCCATAAATCCCAAGCCCACTCCGATCAGCGTTAACACGGCCGCGATAACTTTAGGTTGTACTGATCTGGGCAACAGGTCTTTCAAGACAACGAAGAGACCGTATAGCCCGTGAAAAAGTGCCAGAAACAAAAGACTGTAATCGACCAATATCATTGGCGCGGTGGAAAGCCGCGCATTCACGGTCGCAAAGCGCACAGCATCTGCGGGATTCACAAAGTGTGTAAGTACCAGATGCACGGTCATCAGGCCGAGCAGCAGTGCTCCACTGATTCTCTGCAGTAACCACCACCAGGTATTCAAGCTTTTCCCTCTTTGTACTTTGACTTTACTGAAACCACTCCCGCCTACAGCCGGGAAATAATTACCGGGACGCAGATGATGGCCGCCACAACCATTCCGATGGCAGTCAAGCCTGCCGCCCACCAAAACAGCAATTTCTGTTTGCGAGGCTGCATGCCGGCGTCGATCAACATAAGGCGTATGCCGTTGATTCCGTGAAAGAGAACGGCAAGTACGAGCAGCATTTCCAGGCTTAACCAAAGGGGAGAGTGCAACTGCTCCATCCAGGAATCGAAACCGGCGTGGCTTCTGGCACCGGTTGAAAGCACCAGGATATGAGTTATCAGATAAAGGGCGAGTACCGTTCCCGCAATACGGTTCGCCAGGTATGCAAAGGTCCCAATACCCCACGGCGCTCTTATTTCTGGTTTTCCTCTTACCACCATCTTGATCTCCCTTGGTAAGTTGCTTCTGGCATAACGCCTGCGAACTCTTAGCTGCTCGATGCGTCCTGTTCTTGGTGACCGCCTTTCGGTCAGCGCCCGCCGAACTGTCCCTTTACCAGTTTCAGACGCAGATCGGCGATGAACTCCACTGGGGCAACGTCCCAGGGACAGGCATCGATACAGGCGAACGCGCCATGACAGCCCCATACACCGTCAGGACCGCCGAGAATGCGTTTCCGTTCGTCCGTCGCCTTGTCCCGTGGATCCAAATACATTCGAAAACCATCCATCAGGGGCATTGGGCCCAGATAACTGTGCCCGCCGCACGCCTCCGGACAACTTGCGAAGCAGGCCGCACAGAGTATGCAGGAATAGAACTTTTCAATGACATCGCTTGTTTTCTTCGTGATTACCATGTCCTGGGCATTCTTCTTTTCGATCATCCATGGCATCACTTTCTGGTAGGCGTCCCACAGGGGTTGCATGTCGACGACCAGATCCTTAATGATCGGTAATCCGCGGAGAGGAGCTACAACTATCTTGTCCCCATTGAGCTGATCTACCTTGGTCTGACATGCGAGCCTTGGACGTCCATTGATCCACATCGCGCAAGATCCGCATACCGAACTTCTGCATGAGAACCGGTAGGCCAAGGTGGCGTCATGTTCCGCCCGAATCGTATGGAGTGCGTCAAGGACACTGGCGTCCTCCTTGAGTTCGAGGCGATACGCTTGCGAGCTTTTGCCTTCCGCGGGAGAATAACGTTGTATCTGGAAGAGCTTCATACTTTACCTTAATAAGTCCGTTCCGCCGGGCTGTAACGCGGGTGGATAACTTCCTTATGAGACAGTGCCAGCGCGCCATCCTGGTCGCGGGAAACCAGCGAATGTTTCAGCCATTCACCATCGTTTCTCTTTGGGAAGTCGCGGCGATAATGGGCACCTCTGCTCTCCTGTCGGGCTAAAGCCGCCGTGGCGATGACTTCGGCTAACGTAAGCATGGCGTCCAGTTCCAACTTATCCACGAGTTCCAGGTTGTACAGCGTGTCGGACTGAATCGACCCGACTTGTCGCGCTCTGCTTTTCAGCTCGGGCAACTCGTTCAGGGCTTGCTGAATCCCCTCGGCGGTCCGGAAAATACCGACCTTCTCATTCATCAACCGCCCCAGCTCTTTCTTGATTTGCAGGGCGTTTTCTTTTCCTTCCCGGCCGAGTAAGGTATCGATTCTGTCGATTTCCAGGTTCAGCCGATGATCGGACGGCATTTGCGGCCAATCGCTTGCTGCTGCTTCCTGTGCCGCTCGAGCGCCTGCGCGTTTGCCGAACACGATGGTTTCCAGTAGCGAATTCCCTCCGAGTCGGTTTGCCCCCTGTACGCTGACGCAAGCGGTTTCACCGGCGGCCAGCAAGCCTCGGATTGCAGTGTTGCCGTTCACGTCGGCCTCGATCCCGCCCATGGAGTAGTGCTGCGCAGGTTGAATCGGAACCGGTTGTTTGATCATGTCCGCTCCGGCGAAGCGGATCGCGAGTTCACGGTTCTTAGGCAGATAACTCAGGATCTTCTTTGCCCCCAGATGGCGCAGGTCGAGATAGACATAGGCTTGGCCGTTGATTCCGCGTCCTTCCTCGATTTCCTGCTGAATCCCGCGCGAGACAATGTCGCGAGTCGCCAGTTCGATCTTCTCCGGCGCGTACTTACTCATGAATCGCTCGCCCTCTGAATTCAGCAGGTGCGCGCCGGTAGTCCGGCATGCTTCGCTCATCAGAATGTTGGTGCCAAACAGCGAGGTAGGGTGGAATTGCACGAACTCCATATCCATGAGGCGTGCGCCTGCCTGGAAAGCAAGCGCCATACCATCGCCAGTGGTATTGAGCGCATTGGTCGAACGCGGGTAATAAACCTGCCCGTACCCTCCGGTGCAGAGCACAATCGTCTTGGCGCTGACGAAGTAGGAAATGCCGCTCTTCAGGTCAATGGCCGTTATGCCCTGGACGGCGTTGTTCTCGATCACCAGCGAAGTCACATACCATTCTTCATAGACTGGTATGCGGCGGCTGAGCACCGTACCATAAAGCGTTCGGACGATGGAGTGGCCGGTGCGATCGGCGGTAAAAATACTTCGCGCGAAGCGCTGGCCTCCGCTGCCTGCGGACTTCTGGTAATAGTCTCCATCTTCGTTTCGGCTATACAGGATGCCGAACCTTTCCAACTCGATGGTGTCGGCCGCGCCGTCGCGGCAGAGAATTTCTATCGCATCTTCGTCACCGAGATAATCGGAGCCTTTCACGGTGTCGAACATGTGCGCTTCCCAGGTGTCGCCTTTCCGGAAGGCGGCGTTCAGTGACGTCGCCATCACCGACTGGGTACGCATGGGATGCACCTTGCTGATGACGGCAACGTCCTTCGAGGTCAGGCTTGCCTCGACTGCGGCTCGCAGCCCGGTTGCGCCTGCTCCGATAATGAGTACTTCGTGCCGAATCCTCTCCATGTCATTCCCCGCCGCCGGTTTTCGCGAGACTTCCCGGGACTTCTTTGGTCCCCGCCAAGGTAGGCGGCCAGTGGATAAAGCGATACTCTGGGTCTTTGATTCCCAGCTGTTTGTAGCAGTCCGGCAGCCTGTTCTTTGCTTCCTTCATGACTGCGTCGTACAGGGTGGCGCCCGTGGAATCGATCGAAACCACCAGCGCGCCGAAGTCTTCGACCATCAATTGCCATGCCGCTTCCGGCAGTCCGAGTTCGGGCCAGTGGACGGCCTGCACCTGCTTTACGCTTTCGGCGTAAACGCTGCCGCATCCTCCGGTGGCCGACAGAAAGACTGCGCCCTGGCTGGCCATGGCTTGTACCGTCTCATAGCCCATGCCGCCCTTGCCGACCACGATCTTGACGCCAAACTCTTTCAGCATTCGCGGAGTCTCCCGCGTCAGGCGATAACTGGTCGTCGGACCTATCGAGGTGATTTCCCACTCGCCACTGGCCTTCTGGCGGGATACCGGCCCGCAATGCCAAACCGCCGCGCCCATCAGGTCGAAGGGCGGCTTCTGGCCCGCATCGGCAATGGCGAACAGCTGTTCGTGGGCGCGATCCCGCATGGTGTATACCGTGCCGCTGAGGAAAACCACGTCGCCTACGCGCAGCAGCGACGTCTGCTCTTGAGTCACCGGCGTGGTCAGCTGATAGACCTTGCTCATTGATCGCCTCCGTGACGAGTCATCCATTGGATTTTGCCGGCGGTATCGATTCGCGCTCCGGCGAAACGATCGGCCCAACAACTAAAGGCAATCGCCACCGGATGAGTGGCAATGTGGCTGCCGCAGTACTCGATATGCACGGCGAGCGCCGTCGTGCTGCCACCCAGTCCCATCGTCCCGATTCCGGTTGCGTTGATTGCTGCCAGGATCTGTTTTTCCAGGTCGGCCATGTCGCCGTCCGGATTCGGCGAACCGACCGGAACCCGGCGCAAGGCGTGGAATGCCATGTTCATGGCGTTATCCGGATTGCCTCCCAGACCTACCCCCACCACCGTCGGAGGACATGGAATTCCTCCGGCCATGGTGACGTGATCGAAGACCAGCTTCTTGATGCCTTCGACCCTCGGAGCCGTTGGCGCCAGCGAATACACGCCGGAGCGGAAAGCCGAGCCGCCGCCACGAAGCTGCGCCCAGATTTCGAGATAGTCTTTCCCGAACTGAAGGTCGTAGTTGACGATCGGCAGACCATAACCCGTATTGGTTGTCGTGTTCTTTTTCGTAAGCGGATGACAGATGTTCTGCCGCAGGGGAATCGAGCGAGTCGCCTGTTCGGTTGCGTCGCGCAGAACCTCCCGCAAATCGAAGTCGAGCGGAAACTTCGAACCTACCGTCACATCGAAGGAAATAATTCCGGGATCCTGACAGATACTGCTGTGCCTCGCCCGCGACACGTCGATGTTCTTCAGGATCGTTTTCAGTTGAGCTTTTGCCGTTTCTCCCGGTTCCCGTTCTTCCGCCTGCTTCAAGGCCAGCGCGACGTCTGCCGGCAAATCGGTGGCAGCTTTCAGCAACAGTTGGTCGGCTAGCTCTCTGATGGCTTGCCGCATCTCACTCTGTATACCCTGCAACGTCCACCCCCCATTGCGAACCGCGTTCCATGCGCAGTTCCAGGATGTTTCCGCATTGCGGAAATATGTTTCCACATAATGAAAATACACGTTTATCGCAACAGGATTCGTCTGTCAAGAACTATTCACAAAAAATTGCTGAATGGATCGCTAGTGTGCGGTCCCGTAAGTTTGCCGCATAAGGTTCGGATGTCGTCCTGAGCGTGGCGAAGGGATCGATGCATTACGAATCAGATACATAGATTCTTCGCTCGCTGCGCTCACTCAGAATGACACCTGCAAAAGCAGATGTTTGAGGCTGCCGGCCGCCGCGGGTTCAATTGCATTTGTTTCGGAGCTTGGACAGGTTCAGCCGTGAAGGCACGCTGGAGACACTGACGCATCTTCAGCGTTTGACCTCATACGGCGTGGCGGGCAATCCTGGGCGGCACCGGATTGTTTTGAGACGCAATCATCGGCATCTCGGCTGCTTTGGCAAAGCAAGAGCGCGTACGACGGTCTGAGCGTGTTCACGCCGGCCCGGAGTGGGCAGCAGCGAAGGGCCATATCGGGGCGTCCCAAGGTCAACCGCAAGGTAGACCATGCAGGCCTGATTCGCAGACTGCGCGATGAGAGCCGGAGTTACAGCGAAGTCGCCGCAGAGCCAGGACGCTCCAAGGGCGATGTTTATAGGGTTTGCATGACGCTGGACTGGGCGGCTCAGGCATCAGACCGCAGTACGGACACCGCAAAAATGAATGAGGCGCAGTACTGAACTACCCGAGTCAGTCATTGTACTGTTTCAGTTCGTCCGAGCGTGTCGCGCACTTTGCGTGCAAGCGTGCCCAGGCTGAACGGTTTCTGCAAAAAAGCTGCACCCATTACGTGAATACCGTGCCGCAACACCGCATCATCTGAGTAGCCAGACATGAAGATCCTCTTCAGGTCAGGGCGCAGGCTTCCCAGCATCTGCGATAACTCTCTGCCACTCATTCCCGGCATCACGACATCGGTGATCAGTAGATCGATGTGCTCGTCATGATGACTTGCTACCGAAAGTGCCTCTTTGCCTGAGCCGGTTGCCAGAACCGTGTATCCCAAGCTGCGCAGATAATCACAGATTGCCTCTCTCAACGCTTGTTCATCTTCGGCGACCAATATCGTTTCCGTTCCGCGCGGCTGCGCTTCGGCATGAGCTGGCATCTCGGGGGTGATCGCCTGCTTCACCCTGGGCAGATAAATTGTGAAGCAGGCACCGTGCCCAAGCTCGCTCTCAACCCACACGTAGCCGCCACTTTGTTTCACGATGCCGTAAACCGTCGCCAGTCCCAAACCGGTGCCCTTACCAACCTCCTTGGTCGTAAAGAAGGGGTCGAAGATGCGCCCCTGCGTCTCCTTGCTGATGCCAATGCCGGTGTCGGTGACCGAGAGCCAGACGTAATCTCCAAGCGGTACGTACTCCTGCCGGCCAAGACTCCCTTCTTCCATCGTCACATTTCCTGTCGCGACCGTCAGCGTGCCTCCTTGCGGCATTGCATCGCGGGCATTCACGCAGAGGTTCATTAGAACTTGAACCATCTGATCCGAGTCAGCCTTGACTGTCCAGAGTGATTCCGCCGACCTGACTTGAAAATCAATATCTTCCCCAATAAGCCGCTTGAGCATCTTCGCCGTCTCATAGATCACCGCGGTCAGATCGAGCGCGACCGGGGAAAGAATCTGTTTACGGCTGAAAGCCAACATTTGTCGCGTGAGGCTGGCGGCGCGACTGGAAGCCTTCAGGACTTCCTGGGTGTTTCGTCGGAGAGGATTGTCGTCAGCAAGGCAGTCTTGCAGCATTTCCGTGTAGCTTTGGATGATCATGAGGATGTTGTTGAAATCATGGGCAACGCCGCCGGCAAGTCTGCCAATCGCTTCCATCTTCTGCGCTTGGCGAAGCTGTTGCTCCAGTCTTTCCCGTTGCTCCTCGGCCCGTTTGCGTTCGGTGATATCCCGCAGAAAACAAACAAACCGCCCACCGCTAATGCCTTGGAACGTCACGCTGGACTCAACGTCGATCACCTGACCATCTTTCCGACGGTGTCGTGTTTCAAAGCGGTCTCGTCCCTGGCACATGATTTGCCGGGTGTGTGCGGCAACCTCCTGCGCACTCTCGGCGCACTCCAAATCCTGCACCTGCATTCGCAGAAGCTCCTCGCGGGTATAGCCCGACATCAAGCAGTAGGCGTCGTTGACATCCAGCAATCTCCCCTGCGTGTCCACCAGATAGAACGCTTCCTGCATCGTCTGCAGGATTGTTCGCAAGTGCTGTTCCCGTTCCTCCAAGGCTGCCTCGGCCCGCCTGCGCTCGCTGATGTCACGCACAATCGCTGACGCACCCACGATCGTTCCCAGGCGATCGAAGGTGGGCGAGATCTTCAAGGCGACAGGGATCGGCGATCCATCCTTGTGCTTGCGAGTTGTCCCGTCTTGCTCGACTACCGCCCCATCACACACACGCTGCAGACGTTCGGGAAAATCTTCCAGTTGGTCATCGGGAACGAGAATGGAAATATGCCGGCCCACGATCTCGGGCGCGCAGTATCCAAAAAGTCGCTCCGCACCGGCATTCCAACTCTCGATCATTCCATTGGATCGGCAACCGATGATGGCGTCGTCGGAGCACTCGACAATCGCGCTCAACCGGCGCGATCTTTTTTCAATCCGTTCGACACTCCGGCCAATCGGCAGCGCCAGCGCAATGCCGGTGAGCGACAGCAGAGCCGTGCCGGCAATCATCCACCATAGCCAGCGCCAAGTCTCGGCCATCATGATCGCTTTGGGTACCCCGATCGCTACCGTCCAACCCGAAGTCGCCGAGCGGCTGAAGCTGTTAAAGCTCCGGACACCTTCGAAGTTGATGGCCTCGACCTTCCCCTCTGCATTGTCTTTTATCTGTTGACTCATGACCGGGAGGGCGTGCCGGCCGATATACCGCTCCGCTAAAACAGTCCTGGCAACCTCGACCTGATTGTTGTCGAAGATTCTTCCGAGCCATCCCTGCGGAATATTCTGCCGCGAAAGGATGGCAGCGAAACGATCGAGAGGAACGGTCATGGCTAAGTCGTAGATGACTCGCCCATCGCGGAACACCGGCACGTCCACGCTGATCATAAAACGCCCAGTCGCGGCACCCCTGAAGACGTTGGTGATCGTCGGCTTGCCTGTCGCGTACACCTGTTGAACTGCGGCCGTAGCGTTGCGCCTGGGCAAGGGCGCGCCAAATGGAAATAAGGTGTGCACGAGTAGCTGCCCGTTGGCGTCTGAAAGGACGATGTCGGCACCTGGGTAATCTTCCAGGATCACCTTCACTTGGCGGTCAAAGGCGCGCAGGTCGCCGGAGACGAGCGAAGGTGAAGTAGCGATAACGCTCAAACTCGCCTTCATGTTGGAAAGCTCCCGGTCGACCACCATCGTAAGTGCCCGGGCAGTATCCAGCATGTGCTGTTCGGTATTCGCCCGTCTGCTCTGATAGTTGCGGTAGACGAGGAATCCGGCAACAATCCATACCGGCAGCACACAAGCGAGGACGAGAGACGCAAGCCGGAATCGAATGGAATCCCGGCGGCGGCGCCTTCCAGCGGTCAGCCGCGTCTCTGCCGTGGCGCGAGTATCGGTGAACCCAGGGGCTTCATGTTCGCTGGCGCTTCGATCCGGCGGTTCTACGGTTTCTGGTGTCATCTGATCAGCAGTGCCTTTCCTGGCATGGCTTGCGATCAGCCATCAACTGGTTGGGCGTGGAGCTTTGGCTTCAGGTCAGAGTAGCTGCTAAGCCAAAGCAATTAAATACGCGGTTTACCTCAGTCGCCACTCTAAAGGTGGCTCAGAACTCGCTGCGCAGAACGTGGTCGACGTATTTATCCCAGCGATGTGAAAGAGGATGTTCAGGGGATGCACGCACCCTCGGCCATTCTGGAAACCGTCAGCAATTCCAGGTCAGCAAAGGCCCCGGGCCTTCCACGTCCTTGCGGGTACTTGGCAGTCTCGCGCGATCTTGTAAGCTATTGAAGGTATTGATGGTCTAGGTTCTGAAAAGGCTATTCTCAGTAATCGCCATACGATACGGGCGTGAAATCACCCTCACGACAGTTTGTCGGGGCAGCGGCTCCCTTGGGTAAACACGGGCTGGCAAATTCCCCGGAGTCTTAGTCCTACATGGCCTCCAACTCTTCCATCTTTGCCGCCGCTCCGCCGGCGGTGGTGGGAGATGCCTCGCCAGAGGCGGTCAGCAATTTGTCCAGAACCGGTATATTTGCGCGTTGCGTTTCTACGAAGTCCACTCCCTCAGCCGTAATCGCGAAATCTGAGTTGTCCTCTCGGGTGATGTATTCCTTGGTCCGAAGATACCACGCCGTGAACTCCAAATACTCACGCGGAAAGCCCAAGCGCCTTTCGATATTGTGCAATGAAACTTCCGGCGAGTACGGGTTTGAGCGGCGCTGAAAATACAGCACCGCCAGCATTGCCAACCGCCGGTTCAACTCACCCTTCATGTTGTCCATGAAATCAACACACGCGGATAGGGGTACCGGCTGGGACGTTCGGCGAGTCGCATCGTAGGCGGCGCGGCGTTCTGGATTGGACAACACTTCATAGGCTTGCTTCAACAGGAAGAACTTTTCAGCGTCGCCGGTGTCCTGGTTGTCCGGGTGAAGGCGGCTCGCCAGAAATCTATAAACGCGGTGGATTGTGTCAGCCTCTGCACTCGGGCTAATTTGAAGGAACTCGTAATAATCCGGAATTTCCATTACGCCGTCTTCGCCAGAACGCATGGAAGTCTCCTTTTTCAGCTCTGAATTGTCCTGCTCAAGGGCAATTGCACATTGAGCGCCCGGCAATCTAGGATTACAGAGACACTGGTTAGGGTTGTACTGTTGATCAACACCCGTCGCACCGCGTTGCCGGGCAGTTGTTCCCGTTTTGGGTGGTTCTTGGCAGCTATTTCATTCAAGCGTGGGCGGATGCAGCTACAATACCGCAGCACTTTGTGGTCAACCCTGAATTTTGAAGCTCAAATTGAAGAATCAAAGGTTGGTCACAAATCTGGTCACGACCGCTGCCTAAAACTGCGAATCATTGAGAGGCAAGGTCATGGCGGATAAATTCGAGGCAAAGTTGCTGGGTGTACTCGGCGGCATGGGGCCGATGGCGGGAGCCGTATTCATGGAGCGGCTGACGGCGCTGACCGAGGTGAAACGCGATCAGCAGCACATTCCGGCCGTTCTCTGGAGTGATCCCCGCGTTCCTGACCGGACCGAGGCCAAGCTGCATGGAGGCGAAGATCCCTTGCCTTGGCTGCTCAACGGCATCCGGCACCTGGAGCAGGCGGGTGCAAAAGCGATTGCAATTCCATGCAACAGCGCCCACATGTGGTACGACGAGATGGCAAGTGCAACCCGGCTTCCGATTCTGCACATCGTCAAGGCCACCATCGACGACCTGCAAAATCGCGGCGTGCGGCAGGGCAAGATCGGGGTCATGGCTACGGCCGGAACGTTGAAAACGGCAATGTACCAGCAGGAGTTGGAGGCTCGCGGATTTACCGCGGTCGTTCCCACCGACGAGGAAATCGCGAAGTATTGCACCACTTCGATCGCGCTGGTGAAGGCGAACCGGATCGCTGAAGCCTACGATCCTGCCGTGGAATGTGTCCGCCGATTGCAGCAGCGCGGCGCCGTGGCGATCGTGCTGGGTTGTACCGAACTACCGCTGGCCGTCCCCCACCGGCGCCGCCCCGAACTGGGTCTGGAGATGGCGGACTCGATCGATGGACTGGCGGCCGCCGCGATTCGCTGGTACTTCGGAACCAGTGTGGCCGCGGGCCGGGTATAAAAGGGTCCCGGCAGCAAAGAAACCGCCAAAGAAACGCAGAAAACCGCTGGCTGTCCCGTAAGTTCGCTGCATAAGGTTCGGATGCCATCCTGAGCAAGGCGAAGGATCTATGCATTACGAATCAAATCCATAGATTCTTCGCTTGCTGCGCTCGCTCAGAATGACACCTCAATCGCGAACTTCTGGGATACGACACTGGCTGGCTGCGGAAAAACTCTGACAGTTTTCCAGCAGCCTGCTAGAGAATCCCTCGTGCGACACGCACCAGAAAATCTTTGCCGGGACCGATAGCAGCGATTCCCGGAGCCGCAGATGGCTACTCATACGGCTTTCGGCCCGGGTCGTTTTTGTTGCAAGGGTTGCGCTTATGCAAAGTCAGGCGCCCGCGGCATTATTCAGGTCACTATTTCCTGTGACACCGGTCACTGCAAAGCTGTTATTAGTGCTCAAATATGACCGCTTTATAATAGAAAAAAATAATTGAACAAATCAAATATTTTGATCGACGGAAGCGCGATGCCGGCTATGCGCCGCGTGCTGTTGGGCACATGTCCTCAATCGCGAAGCTTGTCGACGGAGTGGATGGCTTCCGAGGTGCGCAGGGAAAGGCCGGAGGAATGCCTGATTTGTGCGAGTGTCTGGCGAAAAGAAGAATGACCCCGCATCTGAGCGTCTCTCTTTGAGCCTGAGCAAGAGACACGTTACTGGATTTCATGATGCGCAATCGGTTTCTCCGAAGCGGCTGGCGTTGGACGTTGACGCCTGCGATGGGCAAGGAGGCAACGTGAACGATGTAACTTGTCCGGTTTGCGGTCGGGTTCTAACCCCCGAGGATGCTTCTGTGCAGTGTGATGAAGCCAGATGTCCGATGAAGAGTCAATCTTCCGTTTTGGAGTTGCTGGCCGTTCAGAGTGGAGTTCCGGTCCGGCAAGGTGGTGCGAATTACAAGTGGTTTGGACGATCCGTTTGATTTGGTGATGAACGCTTTCATCATTCGTTCGGACTGAAGTCAAGCGTGGCCAAAGCCGGAAGAGTTTGGTAACAACTGAAGCCGTCATCGAGCGGACTTAGGAGCCTGTTTCCGGAGAATGCTTGAGTGCAACCGGCAAGGGATCGAGCACGAAACAACAACCCGGCATGGCGTGCAGGATTGATCGCAGGCCCCGGGGATCTGAAGCAAGGGAGACCTCATGAAGAACAAATTACTGGGAGCGGCTGCGCTATTGTTTGCCATTGCCGGCGCACTTTGGCTCGGCCACGCCGCACCGACCGTGGTATTTGCCGCGCGCTGGGTGGCGATCTGCGCGTTGTTCGCCTACGGGTGTGCGAAGCGGAACCTGACGACCTGGGTTTTGATTTCGATGATCATTGGCGGCAACATCGGACACGACTGGCCGCCGGTAGCCGCGAACCTGCGCACCGTCAGTCTGATCTTTCTGCGTCTGATTAAAACCCTGATCGCGCCGCTGCTCTTCGGCACCCTGGTCAGCGGCATCGCGCATCATGCCGACCTGAAGAAGCTGGGGCGCATGGGCATCAAGACCATCATCTATTTCGAGGTGGTGACGACCGTTGCGCTGTTCATCGGCCTGGCGGCGATCAACATCAGCAAGGCGGGCGTGGGCGTAACTCTGCCGGCGTCGCATGAAAAGATTCCCATCGTGGCCGGGGCCAAGGCCGCAGATGTCATTCTGAATGTTTTTCCGGAAAACATTGCGAAATCGGTTTCCGAAGGACAAGTGTTGCAGGTGGTGGTGTTCAGCATTCTGTTCGGGATCGGGCTGGCGATGGCGCCCGAGGCGAAGCGCAAGCCGATGCTGGAGTGGTGCGACAGCCTGACCGAGGCGATGTTCAAGTTCACCAATATGGTGATGTATCTGGCCCCCTTCGGCGTCGGGTCCGCTATTGCAAACGCCGTCGGCCACTCCGGACTGGGAGTGCTGGTGAACCTGGGAAAGATGGTGGTGACCATGTACGTCGCCATCGCCGTGTTCATCCTGGGGGTGCTGCTGCCGATTGCGTTGCTGTTCAGAGTGCCGATCAGGCGCTTTATCAAGGCGGTTTCGGAGCCGTTCTGGATTGCCTTTGCCACGACCAGTTCGGAAGCTGCGCTGCCACGCGCCATGGAGAACATGACGAAGCTGGGCGTGTCGAAACAAACCGTGGGATTCGTTCTGCCTACCGGCTACAGCTTCAACATGGACGGCAGCACGCTGTATCTTTCGCTGGCCACGGTCTTCGTTGCGCAGGCCGGAGGCATTCATCTCAGCTTTGGCCGCATGCTGGTCATCATGCTGATGCTGATGCTGACCAGCAAGGGCGTCGCCGGCGTGGCGCGCGCTGCCTTGGTGATCCTGTTCGGGGCGGTGACCACGTTTGGCTTGCCGGTGGAGCCGGTCTTCATCCTGCTCGGCATCGACGAGATCATGGATATGGGCCGCACCGCAACCAACGTGCTCGGCAATTGCCTGGCAAGTGTTGTCATCGCGAAGTCCGAGGGCGAGTTCCAGCCGCCTCTCGAGGAAGAGACCGCTGTCGCGGCGGCGGGTGCGAAGTAAGCTTACTGCCTTGTGTTGCAGGAGGATGCGAGCTCCAGGGCTTAGCGGGCTGCTGAAAAACTCGTATCAGTGCCACATCCTGAGGTCGCGCAAAACCGGCGCGATCTCAAGATGTGCTTTGCTGTACGTGATTATGGGTGATCGCGTAGTCATAGCAATCGCTCGAACTGCGAGTGGCGGCCCTGGCGCGATCTCCGCGGGAAATAGATGGCGGTGCTCGCGGGCTATTTTCTCTGTGGTTGTTCGGAGGATTCGTCTTCGACCGAGACGGCGTTGCCGTATTCCAGAACGAAATGGCGGAAGGCTCCCGGGGTGCCGCGCGGTCCCGGTCCAGAGGGATAGACGAGGCAGAAGTTGCGCGGAATACGGAGTCCGGTGACGCGCGCCTTCTTGATGCGGCCCAGGGGCAAACGGCGGTCGACCGCCCAGCGGGAGACGAAACCGATTCCGAGGCCGACTTCGACGCTGGAGATGATTGCCTCGGTCGAATCCAACTGCATGGTCACATTGGTAAAGGGCTTCTTCAGTCCCACCTTTTCGAGAGCCATTTCCAGCACGCGCCGGGTGCCGGAGCCGTGTTCGCGGAGCAGCAGCGGCGCATTCTTCAGGTCTTCGACCGTAATCTCGGTGCCGTCCGTCCAAGGATGTTTGGCCGGCACGATGAGCACAAGTTCGTCGGCCAGAAACGGTTCGGTCTTCAGGTCGCGCCGCAGGGCGGGTCCTTCGATCAACCCGATATCGATCTTTTGCGCCAGCAGATGGTCGACAATCTCCTCGGTGTTGCCGCTGACCACGGAGAGGCGAACCCGGGGAAACTTTTGATGGAAGCGTCCCAGAAGTTTGGGGAGCACGTACTGGGCAATCGAAGTTGAGGCGCCAACGTGCAGTTCGCCGGCGTGTTCTCCGGCGGCTTCGGCAATCTCTTTTTCGGCGGTGGAGACGATTTCGGCAATGGCCAGCGCGTGCCGGTAGAGGATTCGGCCGGCAGGGGTCAGCGAAACCTTATTGCCGGTGCGGTCGAGCAGACGGACCGAGAGCTCGTTCTCCAGCGCTTTGATGTGCAAAGTGACGGCCGGCTGGGTAAGGCCAAGTTGCTCGGCCGCCCGGTGAAAACTGAGCAGCTCGGCAACCGCGCGGAATACCTTCAGGCGTGGATTTTCCATAACCTCCACTGATTGAACCCACTGATTGACCCGGCCGTTGATGAGCCCGCCGATGGCTTCACGCCGCGGCCCGCCGCAAGCTATGGACAAAGACATACGATACACCGGAATGCCGTTTCCGGGAACACGGCTGGAGGTTACGCCAGAGTAGTGCCGCCAGGGCACGCATGTACTGGAATGCCGTTTCCTGGAACCATGGGTGCTACACGGTTTTCCGGAAAAGCGTTTTGCGGCAGTGGGGCTCGTCGGAGACTCCGATGTCCACCACATTTCGGGGCTGACAAATGGCTCGCGTCAAGCCCCAGATAGGTTATCATCTCAGAATCAGATTTTCGGGCAATCCAAATGAAGAGATTGGCAGGCCGGCGCACCGTGCCGTCCGCAAGAGGCGGTGGTTTCGGGCTTCGCGCCGGTTGCGCACCGCGGCGCAGGCTGTGGCGTCGGGTGAAATATTCGATCTTTTGATCTTAATGGGGCGAAAGCGACTGACTTGAGGAGGGGCCGTGGGTACAGGCATCAACACAACGACTAAACCAGAACAAGTGCAAAAGCGCGCGTGGTTTATGGATCTGAATCATGCCGAGAAGAGCACTCTGGTCGCGACCTTTGGCGGCTGGGGCCTTGACGGCCTCGATGTCATGGTCTATCCGTTTCTGATCTCCACGCTGGTTGCCCAGTGGCATATCAGCTCCGGACAGGCGGGTTTGCTTGCCACGGCGACGCTGCTGATTTCGGCGGTCGGCGGATGGCTGGCAGGACTGCTCTCCGATAAATTCGGACGCACCCGGGTTCTGCAATGGACCGTGGTGTGGTTTTCGGTGTTTACGTTCCTCAGCGGGTTTACCAACTCTTTCTGGCAATTGCTGACGACTCGTGGACTGCAGGGACTCGGTTTCGGCGGTGAGTGGGCCGTGGGCGCGGTGCTGATGGGCGAGACGATTCGCGCCGAGCATCGCGGCAAAGCCGTGGGTACGGTGCAAAGCGGCTGGGCGATCGGTTGGGCCGTGGCTGCCATCTTCTACATGGTGCTGTTCAAATTTATGTCCCCCGAGATAGCTTGGCGCGCCATGTTCTGGATCGGCATTCTACCGGCGCTGCTGGTGTTCTACATCCGGCGCCACGTGCCGGAGCCGGACGTCTTCGCCAAGACCAGGAAACGCATGGAAGCCAAAGGCGAGAGCAGCCACTTTCTGGAAATCTTTTCTCCCGGCATGCTGCGCACCACGCTGCTGACCTCGCTGCTGGCGACTGGGTGCCAAGGCGGGTACTACGCGATCACGACGTTCCTGCCGACCTTCCTGAAAACCGTGCGCAAGCTCTCGGTGATGAACACCGGCGCATATACGTTCGTGGCCATCGCCGGGGCTTTCACCGGGTACCTGGTTGGAGCCTATCTAGCCGATTATCTTGGCCGCCGGAGATCGTTGATTTTATATGCGGCCTGTTCGGCAATCACGGTGGCCTGCTACACGTTCCTGCCCATCAGCAATACCGTCATGCTTATCCTGGGATTCCCGTTGGGATTCTTTGTCTCCGGCTCGTTCAGCCCGATCGGCTCGTTCTTTACCGAGCTGTTTCCGTCGCGGCTGCGCGGTTCAGGACAGGGATTCTCTTACAACTTCGGACGCGGCGTGGGCGCACTGTTCCCGACGCTGGTCGGTTATCTCGCGGTGCGCATCACTCTGGGGAAGGCGATCGCCGTATTCGGCGTGGCCGCCTATCTGGTCATGATTCTCGCGGTGCTGCTGCTTCCCGAGACCAAGGGCAAGGAGCTGAAGGCCTACGAATAGTCCTGCTGGCGACGGTGAAAACAGCCGTTGCCGGCAACCCCGGTTTCCCTTACGTGCAAAGCACACGTAATGGGGATCAAGCCATGAATTCCGCCGGTAGCCTATGCGGCTTACCGGCGGATTTTTTATGCGCGCACGTGCAGCCGCCCCTGCTTCATCGCTATCGCTTCCGCGAAACTGCCCTACGCGTCATTGAGCATCTGCGCCAGGTGCCGGACGCGGGTTCCGGGGCAGAAGTGGCGGATTTGCGAGCGGCAGGAATAGCCGTCGGCGATCACCACCGCTTCGGCTCCGCTGTTGCGAATCGCCGGCAGCAGCACCCGTTCGGCGAGCGTGCGCGAAATGTCATAGTGCTGCTTGTCATACCCAAAAGCGCCGGCCAGTCCGCAGCAACTGGCTTCCAGCACGTCGAGTTTCAAGCCCTCCATGCGGCGAAGCAGATTGATCTCTGTTTCCATGCCCACGATGGCGCGGTGGTGGCAGTGTCCCTGGAGCAAGGCCGTGGCGTTGCTCGCCGGAGGGGTGAAGGCCGCTAGCTCGCGGGTCAAGAACTCCTCCAACATGAACGACTGGCGCGACAGGGCCAGCGCCATCGGATCGTTCGGGTAGAGCCGCAGCAGTTCGTCGCGGAAGGTGAGGATGCAGCCGGGCTCCAGTCCGATAATCGGTGTGCCGCGCTCGATGTGCGGACCAAGCACCTGCATTACTTCCGCAAGCTGCTGCCGGGCCTCGTCGAGCATACCTTGATCGTAGAGCGGACGTCCGCAGCAGACGTAGCGCGCGGGCACCACCACCTTGCAACCGGCGCGTTCGAGCACCTCGACGGCGGCGATGGCGACCTCCGGGTCGAAGAAGTTGTTGAAGGTATCGGTGAACAGCACAACTTCGCGTCCTTCGTGGGGCTTGTGCGCGGCAAACCACTGGCGGAAACTGCGCGCGGCAAAGCGAGGCAGCGGACGCCCCTGGTGCAGACCCAAGACGTTTTTCGCCGCGCTTCCCAACACCGAAGCCGAGACGGCATTGACCAGTCCGGGAACCTTGGCGGCCAGCGGAGCCCATTCGTAGATCTTGCCGAAGAGCTTAGCCCGCAGCGGACGAGTGTGCTTTTGATAGTAATGGTGGAGGAACTCCGCTTTGTAGATGGCCATGTCGACGGTTGCCGAGCACTCCGACTTGCAGCTCTTGCAGGACAGGCACATTTCCATGCTTTCGCGGATGGCTTCGTCGGCGAAGCCGCCGGGGAAGATCTCTCCATTGATGGCCTCGAAGAGCATGTGAACGCGACCGCGCGTGGAGAAGGCTTCGTCTTGCGTGGCCTTGAACGACGGACACATGGCGCCCGCGTCCAGCCTGCGGCACTTGCCGATGCCGACGCAGCGCGAGAAGGCGCCGCCGATTCCGCCATCGGAGCTGAAGTCGAACATCGTCGGAATCGGCTGCGGGTGGTAGCTCGCCATGCGCAGGAAAGAGTTCAGCGGAAGGGCATCGACGATGATGCCGGGGTTCATGCGGCGCTCGGGATCGAAAATATCCTTAAATTCGCGGAATACTTCGACCACTTCGGGGCCGAACATTTTGGGCAGCAGCTCCGAGCGTGCGATGCCGTCGCCGTGTTCGCCGGAGTTCGAGCCACCAAGCTCGGCAATCAGCTCGCTCATCTCGATCAGAGCGCGATGAAAGGTTTCGACGCCCTCGGGAGTGCTGAAGTCGAAGGCCACGCGGCCATGCACGCAGCCTTCGCCGAAGTGTCCCTGGAACATGTTGACCGTCAGCTTGTGCCGCTTCAAAAGCTGGTCGAAGCGGCGCAGATACTCGCCCAGCCGGTTGGGATGGACCGCGAAGTCTTCGGCTCCGGGCCAGCCGCGGGGCACGCCTTCGCGCGGCGCGCCTGAGCCCAGTCCGGACTCGCGCAATCCCCAAACCGCACTGCGCTCCTGCGGCGTGGAGAACAGCGCCACGCCGGCAATGCCTTTGTCTCGCCTGGCGCGCGAGACGAGTTCTTCGCCACGGGTGCGAGCCTCGTCAACCGTCGCTCCGCCCAACTCGACGATCAGGTAGCTTCTGCCCGGAGGCAGCAGCTTGACCGAGGTCCAGCCCTTTTCCTGCCAGAACTCGACCAGGTAGTGATCGAAGGCTTCGACCGCTTCCGGCTTGTGTTCAAGCACCATGGGGACGTGATCGCCCGCCAGAAAAATGTCGTCGAAGCCGAGCACCACGAGCACCAGCTCTTTGGGCTTGGGCACAAGTTGCACGGTGGCGTTGAGCACCAGCGCCAGCGTGCCCTCCGAACCGGTGACGGCGCGCGCCAGGTTGAAGCGGTTTTCCGGCAGCAACTCGTCGAGGTTGTAGCCGGAGACGCGCCGCGGAATGCGCGGATAGCGGGCGCGGATAAGCTCGGCATGCTGTTGCGCGATGGCCTGGGTGCGTCCGTAGATTTCCGCCGTGCGCCCGCCCGAGGCAAGCGCGGCCTGAATGGTCTCGGGGGTGTTCGGGCCAAGCGTCAGCCGGGTGCCGTCGTAGAGCACCACGTCGAGATCGAGCAGGTTGTCCGAGGTCTTGCCATAGGCCGCCGAATGCGCTCCGCAGGAGTTGTTGCCGATCATTCCGCCCAGGGTGCAGCGGTCTTTGGTGGCGGGGTCGGGCGGAAAAAACAGGCCGAACTTGCCGGCCGCCGTGTTCAGAATGCTCTGCACCACGCCGGGCTGCACTACGGCGGTGCGCCGCTCGGGATCGATCGACTTGATCTCCGCCATGTAACGCGAAAAGTCCAGCACCAGGGCGGTGTTGCAGGAATTTCCGCTGAGGCTGGTGCCGCCGCCGCGAGGCACGATCGGCACCTCGTTCTCGCGCGCCAGCGCTACGGCGTTGATGACATCCTGCTCGTGGCGCGGGCAAATCACGCCGACGGGCACCTGGCGATAATTGGAAGCATCGGTGGAATAGACCGCGAGCGACCTGGAATCAAAGCGTACATCGCCTTCCAGAACTCGTTTTAGTTCCGATTCAAAACTGGTTACGGATGAAGACATCAAAGCCCCGATTGGTGAACATAGGAATCAAAGTCAGGTATAAGGAAAGTATAGAGTAGCAGCCGTCCCGAAGCGACGTTAATGATTGACACTCCACCCCACCCCACCAAGAAACAGCGGGCTTGTCGGGACCCCGGCTATCACCCAACGGCGGCAAATGCGGCCGTCGCCGGGACCCCGGCTCCTTCACCCAACAAGCCAACATCCGCGCTGTTCCGCCTCGGGATGACACTCCAGCGAGTTTTCCGCAGCCTTCTAAGCCAACTGGAGTGAGCGAGTCAGTTCCCTCATGCTGCTCACCTGCTCCAGGGTATTGACGCGCTGGATGATCGTCTCGGTTCGCTTGAGCGCCCAGCACAGGCGTCATCAGATCCCGCGCCTTCGTGTTCACGGCCTCCGTGTCCACGGGATTCTCCTTCGTGCCCGGCGGGAAACGGGTAAAGTGGCTCACCGTCCGGCCGTCGCTCAGGGTAACTTCGACCAGGCCGCTGCGGGGCGCGGCTGGGTCGTTCAGCTTTGGGTCTCCGACGACCTGCACGCGTTGCATGACGGCGCGTATTTGTGGGTCGGCCATGTGCTCGCTGGAGTGGCTGTTGGCAAATGAGACAGCGCCGTCCACCAGTGCCGTGGCAATCAGGTACTGGCAGTTGACGTTGGGCATCGGACTGTTACTGACAATGCCGGGCCCGTCCTCCGGCAGGCGGACAACAATGCGCTCGACATTGTCGGGGCGCAGGCCATACTGCCGGCGAAGGGCAAAGAACGCATCCAGGGGCGCCTGGTTGGGGTAGCCCACGGAAAAGGTCTTGATGCCTGTCTCGGAGACAAAAAACCGGCTGCCCAGACCGGCCATCATCTCTTCGGGGTGCGGCGGGAAGAAAGCGCCTCGATTACGTTGTGCTTTCCGCTCAGTACGTCTCGAACACCGGTAAATCCCATCTGCACCATGATCACCGAGGTGACGCCGTTGCGGGCGCCCATGCCGCCGATATCGAAGGCTTTTTCAATGTGATCGGGGTCCTGGACCCAGCTCCAGAGGCCGGACACCTGCTGCGCGGCATAGGAGAAGGCAAAGCGCATTCCGGTTTCATCCAGACGAGCCAGCGAGGCCGCTGCCGCCATGCTGCCTATGGTGGCGACCGGACACTCCGCGCCACGATGGCTGCCGCGCACCAGGTCCGGTCCCAGAGCTACCAGGAAACGGCAACCGAGGTCGTAGCCCAGCGCCACCGCCTTGAGCACTTCCATTCCCGATCGGTCCTCCCGCTCCGCCATCGCAAAGGCGGCGGGAACGACCGAACAGCCCGGATGCGCTTTGGTCAACGGGTCGACGTCATCGGTTTCGTCGGCGTGCCCGAACATCCCATTGGCCAGAGCGGCGTTGATGGCCGAGGTCTTGATGTCGGTGGCGAAAACCGTAGCTTCCGGGGTGCCGCCCTGCGCGCGGGTGTAGCGGATGGCCAGTTCTCCGGGCCTGAGACGCGCCCCGGAAACCATAGCCCCCAGCGCATCCAGGACACGATGCTTGGTGTCCAGCAGCACTTTTGGCGGCAGAGTGCGCTCCCGGGCCGTCACCATGTAGCGCGCTACCTGACCGGTAAGATCGGGAGCCATCGCCGCAGATGCCTGGGGAGGCGTTTGGCTGAGACGAAGCTCCGCCAGAATCGTCCCGCTTGCCGGAATCGCTGAAGCCGCAATGAGTCCACCTGCTCCCTGCAAGAGTCGGCGCCGTGTCAGGGTGACGCGACCTTCCTCCGTAGTGATGTCACGGCGATTGTGTCCCACGTTGTCCCTCCTCGTTTATGACCGAGTTCCATTTTGGCTGTTTGGTGGCCGTTGCAACCACGGTGCACAGTATATCGACGCATCGCAACCCGGTAAATTGTTTCTTGCAGTAATGGTTTTCCCGCCAATCGAAGTGGCCGATTTGCGTGGGCAAGGTTGCCCCATGTCGGCCTGCACGCCAACCTGATCGCCACCGAACGGCGGGCCATTCGGAAACTACGCACGATCGTCAGGCGGCACGAATCGGAGTTCGAATTCTCTGGTGTTTGTTTGGCTTCGGCGAGATATTCTGGAGCGAGCCTCATGCCGCACACGGAGCTTTTTCCTTTTCTGCGTCTGTTCGACGGGCGTTACCTTGACCCGCGCACCCACGTATGGTGGCTGGAGGCATTGTTCTGGATTCTCGCCCTCGTGTTGGCGATTCCGCTGCTGAAATGCGGAAAGAGCTGCGCGCGCGTGGAAGCCGCGTGGCGGCACGCCAGCCGCCGCCGGGTGGTCGTCGATGCTGGCGCCGGGGCTTTTGGTCATCGTGCTGCGCCTGGCGCTGCTGCCGTTGATCCCCGTGCCCGCGCCGGAGATTCACGACGAGTTCAGCTATTTGCTGGGGGCGGAGACATTCGCCGCCGGCAGGCTCACCAATCCCACGCCGGACGCCTGGCAGCACTTCGAGACCTTTCACGTCAACCTGCGGCCGAGCTACCACTCGATGTATCCGCCGGCGCTGTTTGTCTTCCCCGCGCTCGGCACTCGTCGTGGCGAAGAGTGCGTGGATCGGCGTATTGCTCGGCGTGGCCGTCATGTGCTCGGCGATCGCCTGGATGCTGCAAGGCTGGCTGCCCGCGCACTGGGCTTTGCTCGGCGGCTTGTGGGCGGCGCTGCGCTTCGGCATCTTCTCCTATTGGGTGAACTCCTATTGGGGCGGAGCGATGGCCGCCACGGCGGGCGCGCTGGTGCTGGGAGCGGTGGCGCGCATTCTTCGGCGCGCGCCGGCAAGCCCGCGAGCCGGGAGTGAAAGACGGGGTTCTGCTGGCGCTGGGGCTCGTCCTGCTGGCCAACAGCAGGCCGCTGGAGGGCCTGCTCTTCAGTCTGCCTGTGCTGGTTTACCTGGCAGTGGGAATCCTTCGTTGCGATGCCAGCCTGCGAGCAAACTGCTTTCGCGGATCGCGCTTCCGGCGGGGCTATTGTTGCTGGCGGGCGCGGCCTGGATGCTGTACTACGATAGCCGCACGGTGGGCAATCCGTGGACGATGCCCTACATGGTGAACCACGCGGAGTATCACGTGTCCAAGCCGTTTCTCGGGCAGGCGCGGAACCCCATTCCGGCTTACAGGCACGACAGCATGCGCCGCTTCTACGTCATTCACGAGCTGCCGGACTACCTGGACTCGCAGAGCTTCTGGGGAGTTCGCCAGATCGTGGAGCGGAATGCCGCCATCGTTTACGTCTTCTTCTTCTGTCCGGTTGGATTGCTGATGTTGGCCGGTTGGCTTCGGCTGCTGCGGCCTGCCCCAACACGCGCGCAACTACGGCAGCGTGTCGGGGACCCCGGCCCGGCGCAATCGATGATTGCCCTTTCCGCCGTCGCTGCCGTCGTTCCATCGCTGGTTGGGCTCTGGCCTCCGCACGGGCACTACGCCGCGCCCGCCACCGGTGCGTTCATCCTGGTTGGGTTGGCCGGGTTGCGGCTTCTAAGGACGGCGAAAGTGCGTGGCGCAAGCATTGGGCTGGCGCTTTCGCGGGCCGTGGTAATCCTGCTTGCGGTTGCGTTGCTGGCCGCCACTGCGGCGAAGATCGATGGACCCGTTTGAGCTCTATGCCGCCGAAGCGAACTCGCCCTTGCCCCTGCGCATTGAGCGCGAGCGCATGGCAAGTCAGCTTTCCCGCATGCCGGGCCAGCACCTGGTGATTGTTTTCTACGGTCCCATGGACGTTCCCAGCGAGGAATGGATCGCCAACCAGCCCGATCCGCGCTCGGCCAAAATCATCTGGGCGCGCGACATGGGGACGGTGAAGAACGAGGAATTGCTCAGGGCCTATCCGGGACGCCACGTCTGGTTTGCCAACGCAGCGACCCATGGCGACCAATGATCGCGCCTCAGCCGTGATGACATTCATGAAGATTGACGGAACAGGAATTCAAGCAGAGAAATAAGGCAATCCACCCCTGAGCGGAACTTGGGGATTACTCGCCGGATTCTCGTCGTGAGCGCGGGGCGGCGAACTGATCGTCGCCGAAGATGCGCGGAAGCGTGCGTCCCCAGATAAACTTGCCGACGTCGATGAGCTGGAGGCCGACCTGGCCCTCGGTGGCAGAGCCGGCATCGCCGACCCAGACAACGCGATATCTGGCTTTGCTGTTCTGGTGTTTCACGCCGATGACGCAACCGCGTTGCAGCGAATGGTCAATCCTTTGAGCCGGGCGCCGGTGGTGGTGATGTCGACCGTCACCGCATCCTGCGTAAACAAAGCGCCATCGAGATCCATGCCCCATAGCCTGCACCGGAAGAGCTATGCGCAAGCGCTGTTCGCGCCGCGTGCCGGGCTTTAATTCCAGCTCGGAGTGAAGGACCACCCGGTTTCCGCCGTTGCGCTGAGCTTCCAGCATTCCGGCGACGGCTGCCGCAAACAGTTCGCGCCGGCGATTTGGCGTCGCGCGGAAACAGTCGCTAACCCGATGCTGACCGTAACCCACGCTGCCTTGGGTGGCAGTCCGGCGAGCAGGCAGGTACCTTCGATCTCCTCGCGTATGCTTTCGGCCAGGCAATAGGCGTCGGCGGTATTCGTCTCCGGCAGGACGAGGGCAAATTCCTTGCTGCCGTACTGCGCCGCGGTATCGCCTTGGCGCCCGTTTTGCGAGACGATGGAGGCGATGTTGCGCACCAGGTCATCGCGGAAACTCTGGCCATGCGAATCATCCAGAATCCCAAAGCGGTCAATCTCGATTACCAGCAACGCCACCGGGTTTCCGTCGGCGCCGGCGCGCGCGAGTTCCTGCCGCAGTTGCTCGATCGAAATTCTGACGCATCTTTAATCCGGCGACGGAGCCAGTGGTAACCAGCTCAGGACGAGGCGAGTTCGAAATTTTGAGGAAGAGAAGTCGCGAGAGTATCAAGCGGCAAATCTCGCCCCAACGACGGAAGCGGAAGTTCGAAGCTGGAATTCGCTGCCAATTGGATGTTCCTCTCACCAACTCACCTGACCGTCGCGAATGCGATTGCCTCTGGTCCACTTCTACTTATGTACTTCTACTACAGAGTTCGGGATTCCGTAAGGTTACACCCGTAACCTGCGCGGGTTACTCAAATCTTCCCAGGCGAATGCCGTTTGCACGATCTCGGGAGGCCACTGGATTGCATTTCCGCGGCCTGCCAGGAATCAAATTCGCCATCTTCACGCCCTCGCCAATCTGAGCGAACATCGACAAAGGCTTGCAATGGGCTGTATGCCCAAGGCAACCGGCCACACGATGAAAAATATCAGGGACTTACTGCGCGAAAAAGAGGCGGAGTTACAGCAGCTTGAGAAGGAAATCGAGGCGTTGCGGCTGACTGCAAGTTTGCTGAACCCGGAAGGCTCATCGGCTGCGGCGGAGGCGATCGTACCGCTTGCGAGCCCGAGAAGCTCCGCCTCGGTCCTGTCTTTTGAGGAGCGTAACTCGGCAACAACCGTGTCCGGGACACCCGTATCGCGCCAGTTTCCATGAGGGAAATCTGCTGACAATGGCTATCGAAACCGATTTGGAGACTGGCACCGAGCGACGCCGCTTCTGCCGCCGGAGTATCAGTGAATTTCAACTGTTGACCGCCGATGTTTTGCCCGCACCGGCACCGCGCAGCAGCAACCCTGCATTGTGCTCAATGTGAGCGAGTGCGGACTGGCGGTGCAGCCGTTCCTGCGTCTCTTTCCGGGAAACCTGGTGGAGCTGCGTTTTGGCGTTCCGGGCGCGAGCAAGCCCTTTACGAGCAAGGGAATGGTGGCCTGGAGCGGATCTGGCGGCCTGGCAGGCATTCAACTCATCGACGCGGCTTCGGGAGTGCGCGAGAGTCTGCGGCGGTGGGTCGGCGACGATCTCGGACTGGTCCCGCCGCAACCCAGCGCGAGCGATGCCGAGATCGCCGGAGCCGGGGCGCGGGAGTTTGAATCCGCTCTGCACCTGATCGCCAAACGAGCCCAGATCGTAACCCGCGCTCATGGCGCGGCCATTGCGCTTGGCGACACCGAGAGCATGGTTTGTCGAGCCAGCACCGGAGTAGCCCCGGATCTTGGGGTTTCGCTGCGCTCCGGATTTGGGCTTGCCGGTCAATGTCTTTGCACCGGAAAGCTGGTGCAGAGCACCGATGCGCGATCCGACTCGCGCATAGACCCCTCGGTTGCCCGCCAGCTTCAACTCGGTTCGGCCGTGATGATGCCGATCTGCGTGTCCGGTACGCTTGCCGGCCTGCTGAGTGTGTTCTCGCGCCATCCGCGCGCCTTTGACACCTTCCACATTCGCCGGCTGGAACGCCTGGCCTCGGTCATCGCCAGCGCGCTCCAGATGCCGCCGCTTGAGCCGCCGCACGCGGAGTCGAGCGCTGGAATCGGCACCAAATCTGATGGTCCCGATGATTTCGCCGGACCCGGGGAGTCGCGCCTGGTCCCGACCCTGCTGACTCCCAAGTCGCTCGCGGCCCCAGCGAATGCCCACCCGCTGCATCGTCTGGAGTCCCTCTGGAACCTGATCGAGACGGCGCATCACCGGCGAAGAAGCTCCAACTCCGCGCAATGAACCAACCCCACAGGCAGGCGAGTGAGTGGGAACTTTTTTAACGTGGGTAGTGAGAATGCCGGATGCCCCACGTTCGCCTGTCTTTGGCTAACGTGGGGTAGTTCCGTCCGCCTTTCACGGCAGAGAGAACTTCCCCAGGTTAGCGCCGAACTACGCGGCGCGGAACCTGGGGCACCCAAAGTTACGCTACTTATGCGTAATTGTCGTAATATCCCTTAGCAACAGTTACGATCAGAGCGTTTACGTTTTGATGGCTGTCATGCTGAGCGTAGCGAAGCATCCCCCGGAAAGCGTCCTGCTCCGCACCGCTGGCGACTTCTCTATGAAATCCGATGACCGCTCATCAGCGCCCACTGTATGGGATTCTTCGCTTCGCTCAGAATGACACTCCGGGCTGTGTTGTACCAACTTCAACCCGACTGTTGCTAAATCCCCTTCTTGCCAGTAAATCCCGAGTTGCGCAATAGACGTTGCATTGCCGCCAGTGCGGAAATTGACCCGCCAACCCCTCTGTTTACCAAATTAATAATTCCCAATTATCGTGTTCAATGACATTCTGTTGAACACCGAGAATTCACGAAAAGCGTCTGTCCAAATACCCGGCATATCAGGAGTGTTGCTCGTATGGGTTGGTGGGCGTCTTTTGCTCTCGTCTCGTTTACACTTACCAGGAGATCATTACGTACGACGTACGGCGGCGAGGAACCCAGGGCATCCACCCCAACAAGCCGATAGCAGGCTTGTCGAGGGACCCTGAGGGTTGGCACGTTTTTCGCAGCCTGTCAGGTTTTCGGATTTTCGAATCAGAGGTGAAATCATGTTTCCCAAACTTTATCTTGCAAAGCAGACGTTTGCCCGTCCGCGCGTGGAAGACATCAAGAGCACTGTCTATCAGGAGTTGGAAAAACTCGCGATCAAAAAGCGACTGCCCAAGGGCGCCAAGGTTGCCATTACCGCCGGCAGCCGGGGGATCAACAAGATCGTCGAGATTACCCGGATCATGGTCGATTACCTAAAGGAAAACGGATTTGAGCCCCGCCTGATTGCCGCCATGGGCAGCCACGGCGGCGGCACGGCCGAGGGGCAAAGGGCAATCCTGAACAGCCTGGGGATGACGGCGGACGCCGTGGGCGCGCCCGTGCTGACCGGCGCCGAAACCGTCGAGGTCGGCAAGACCCCGCAGGGATTGATCGCCTATATCAATCGCCACGTGCTCGATGTCGACGGCGTGATTGTGCTCAACCGCATCAAGGCCCACACCGCCCTGGTGGGAGACATGCAAAGCGGTCTCACCAAGATGTGCGTGGTCGGGCTCGGCGGTCCGAGCGGCGCACAAGCAGTTTCATAGTCTGGGCATACGGGAGCTGCCGGCGTGCCTGCGTGAGATCGGAGCAATTCTGATCGAGAAGACGCCGATCCTGGGCGGGCTGGCGATTATCGAAAACGGTTTCGAGGAGACCGCGCACATCTTTGGCGTCGAGGCCCGCAAGTTCATCGAGGAAGAGCCGAAGCTTCTACGCCATGGCCATGAAGCTGATGCCGCTGCTGCCCGTCGATAAGCTCGACATCCTGGTGATTGAAGAGATGGGCAAGGACTACAGCGGCACGGGGATCGACACCAATGTTGTGGGCCGATTCCGGGTGAAGGGCGAGCCGGAGCCGGAGACGCCCTTTATCAAGCGCATCGTGCTGCTGGATATTTCCGAGGGCTCGCACGGCAATGCCAATGGCATAGGGCTGGCCGATCTGGTGACCGACAAACTTGTCAGCAAGATCGATTTGAAGGCCATTACCTCAATGTTTTGACCACAGGCTTTGTGCAGCGCTGTTTTATCCCGCTGCATTTCGCGAGCGAGCAGGAAACTATCGAGATGGCGATCGCGAGCCTGGGGCGGATTGCGGCCAAGGATCTGCGGCTGATGATCATTCCCACCACGCTTCACCTGGAGAAGGTGTATGTCTCCGAGGCGCTGGTTCCGGAGCTGAAAGCGCGGCCCGGCGTGGAAGTGGCATCCGAAGGCGGTGGCGCTCGAATTCGATGCCGGCCGCAACCTGGTCAACCGGCTGATGACGCACAAAACCAGCCAGACACACGCTTAGAGCACCGAGCGAAATAAGGAGCGAGACGAGTGAAAGAAACGGTTCTTGTACAGGCCGATCCGCTGAAAGAATTCTGCGCCGAGTTGTTCGAGAAGACCGGCATGCAGCCGGAGGAGGCGATCATCAACGCCGATAACCTGGTGGACGCCGATCTGAAAGGCATTGATTCGCATGGCGTCAGCCGCCTGCCGATCCATCTCAAACGCATCAAGATGGGGATCGTTCGCGCCAACTATGAAATGAAGACGGTTTCCGACCGGCTTTCGGCGGCCGTGATTGACGCTTGCAATTCCATGGGGCCTTACGTGTCGGTGAAGGCCATGGATCTGGCGATGGAAAAAGCCAGGCACACGGGCGTGGCGTTCGTTACGGTGAAGAACTCCAACCATAACGGAATCGCCGCCTACTACGCCGAGCGCGCGCTGCCCAACGGAATGATCGGCATTGCCGCCACCAACAGCAAAGCCCGCATGGCGGTTTATGGAGGCCGGGAACCTTACCTGGGAACGAATCCGTTCGCGGTGGCGATTCCGGCGGGTCGGCAGCGGCCGATCATCGCCGACATGGCCACCAGCGTGGTGGCGCGCGGCAAGGTGGCGGCGGCGGCCAAGAACAAGCAGCCTCTGCCGCTGGGCTGGGCGCTGGACGAGCAAGGCGAGCCGACGACCGATGCCGCCGAGGGCCTGAAAGGCACCGTCGTGCCGTTTGCGGGCTACAAGGGATCGGCGATTGCCTTGGTCATCGATGTGCTGACCTCGGTTCTGTCGGGATCGCTCTTCGGTCCTTATGTGCGGGACCTTTACACGGATTTCGAGCAGCCGGCGTGCATCAGCCACGTCTTCGGCGTGATCAACGTCGAAGCCTTCACCTCGCTCGACAAGTTCAAGAGCGACATCGATCAGATGGTTCGCGAGATCAAGAGCGCCAAGCCGGCTAAAGGCGTGAGCGAAATTTTTCTGCCGGGTGAAATTGAGCTTTGCCGGCGTGAAAAGTGGCGCAGGGAAGGGATTCCGCTGGCGGTTCCCTACGTCGACGACTTGCGGCGTGAAGCCGAGCAGCTGGCAGGTGCCGTTTACGCTGTGCTGAGCGAGATAGACGTTATACGGATTAGAGAAAAGAAATAAGGAAGGTAAGCATCGAATGTCCAATGTCGGGTTCCGCATTCATACGAAAATCAATCGACCGGCGAAAGAGCTGATCGAACGCTTCGCCAAATTTCCGGTGCCGAATATCGCCGATTGCATGGGCAGGATGTTTTGCGTTCATCCGGCCATTAAGCCATGCAACGGAGCCAGGTTGCTGGGCTCGGCGTTCACCGTCAGAGTCCCCTCGGGCGACAACCTGATGTTCCACAAAGCGATTGACATGATCGCACCCGGCGACGTCATCGTGGTGGATGGCCAGGGCGATCTGACGCATTCGCTGGTCGGAGAGATCATGACCCGCTATGCCATGAGCAGAGGCTGTGCCGGCTTCGTCGTCGACGGCAGCATCCGCGACCTGGGCGCTGTCAGGGAGCTCGATTTTCCGGTCTTCGCCCGTGGCGCAAGTCCGATGGGCCCTTACAAGAACGGTCCCGGAGAGATCAACGTGCCCATCGTTTGCGGCGGAGTGCTGGTCAAACCCGGCTTCATCGTGGTTGGCGATGACGACGGCGTCGTGATCGTCGATCCGCTGGACGCCGAAGAGGTCATCAGGCGAACCGAGGAGGTGAATGCCCGTGAGGTCAAGACCTTTGCCCATATCAAGGCCGGTACGCTCGACCGTAGCTGGGTCGACAAGAGCTTGAAAGAGAAAGGGTGTGAGATCGTCGACTAGAGCTGGTTGCATAAATATTCCTTGAAGGGCGCGGCTTACAGGAGTCTGCGAAAAAACTCGTCCGGGAGTGTCATCCTGAGGTCGCGCCGGTTTTGCGCGGCCGAAGGATCTGCTTTATTTTTAACACGTGCAAACAGCAGATCCTTCGCTACGCTCAGGATGACACTTCGAAGAACACTTTTAAACGGCCTGTTAGCTCCTGAGAAAACTGCCGGTTCTTCCAAAACGCACTTATGCACCCAGCTCTAGCCCGGACGCGCGGAACGTATACCCGCGGCCTTGGCAAGTTGCTGAAGGAAAAATGAAGGCAAGAGGTGAAAAGGCGCTGCTCGCCTTCATGGAACGGGACATTCACTCGAGGTTGGCCAATGAATTCGGGGAATTCGGAAAACACGAAGGGCTATAGGATCGGCGTGGTTGCGTTGCTCACGGCAGGCACATTCATCAATTCGATGGACCGTGCCAGTTTGTCGGTGGCTGCGCCTTTCATCATCAAGGAATTTCACATCAGCACGGCGGCCATGGGCGTAGCGCTGTCGGCTTTTTTCTGGACCTACGTGGTCGGCAATTTCCCGGCCGGGTATCTGGCCGACCGCTTTGGAGCCAAGACCGTACTGGGATGGTGTGCGGCGGTTTGGTCGGTCTTTTCGGCGGTCACCGGATTTGCTCACAGCATCACCCACATTTTGTTGTCCCGGCTTGGCGTGGGTATCGGCGAGTCCGCCGCTTTGCCGGTCACCAATAAGATCGTCGCCGGAAATTTCCCCAGCCAGGAGCGCGGCACCGCGGTTGCGGTTTCCTTGACCGGAATACGGTTGGGCATGGCTGCAACTCCTTTTTTAATGGCCTTCCTGATCCTGCATTGGGGCTGGCGGGTTGCATTTTTCGGAACCGGTCTTGCCAGCTTGTCGTGGTGCGTGGTCTGGTACATCTGGTTTCAAGACCGGTCGGAGATCAGGGCACGTCAAGCTGTTGCCCACCCGCAACCTGTCAAAATTCCCTGGGCTCAGGTGTTTAGCAACCGGGTGATCCTGGGATTACTGGTGGTGAAGTTCACGCAGGACTTCCTGCAGTGGTTGTTCCTGACGTGGGTGCCTTCCTATCTGATCATGGAGCGTCACTTTTCCATCGTCAAGATGGGCATCTACGGTTCGCTTCCCTATGCCACTGCCTGCGTCAGCCAGCCCTTCGTGGGGATGTGTTCCGACTGGCTGATCAAGCGCGGTTGGACGCATGAATCGCGCCCGCAAGACGGTCCAGGTCGTGCTTCAGATTCTTTCCTCTACCGTCATCATGGTAGGGTTCGTCGATGATCCCATGGTCGCCGTGTTTTTCCTGACGCTCTCGATTGCCGCGGAATCCAACGCCGCCGGCCATATCTGGGTCATCATCTCGGAAGTGATTCCGCCCAAGTACGTCGGCTCCGTCGGCGGACTGATCAACACCGTCGGCTCCGTCGCCGGAATCATTTCACCGATCCTGACTGGCTTGGTTGTGAAGTTTACCGGCAGCTTCCGTCTGGCGCTTACGGCCGGGGGATGTTCGATCCTGGTGGCGAGTGTCTTCACCATCTGGGTCGTGCCCAAGCTTCACACTTATGGCCATTGGCAACGAAGGCCCTCAGATTCCTGCCGCGGCGGGTGCCAAGGCATAAAGCATCATCGCTGAGGTTTGCGTGGGTAGCGGCTGGGCTTTCCCGGTCGCTACCCCGCATTCAGATCGTAAAGAGCGGCACGAAACCCCGCATTACTTCGTCCGATGGATCGCCATCGGCGACCACGCCTGACAGATGGGCATCACTTCAATCGCATTGATATTGACGCGCGAAGGCCTGGTAGCGGCCCAGTACACTGCATCGGCAATGTCGTCGGAGGTGAGCGGAGCCGCTCCCTCGTAGATTTTTCCTGCCCGGGTCTTGGTCGCCGTGGAAGCGGACCTGAGCGAACTCCGTGCCTGCCACCATGCCGGGCGCGATGTCGGTCACGCGCAGTGGCGTGCCCGAGCAAGTCGGCGCGCAGATTGCGCGAGAACTGCTGCACGAAGGCCTTTGAGGCGCCGTAGACATTTCCTCCCGGGTAAGGCCAGGCTTCCGGCCGTCGAGCTGATGTTGATAATGTGCCCGCGACCGCGCGCCACCATGCCGGGCAGTACGGCCCTGGTCATGTAGATCAGTCCCTTCACGTTGGTATCCACCATGCGGTCCCAGTCGTCGAGATCGGCGCGCTGCGCCGGTTCAAGTCCGAGTGCAAGCCCGGCATTGTTGACCAGCACATCTATTTCCGCGAAGTCCGGCAGGCAATTCGCTCACCGCGCGCTCGACGGCCGCACGGTCGCGAATGTCCAAGATAAGCGGATGGACTTTATCCGCGCCCAGCTCTTGCGCAAGCTCGTTCAGCCGCTCGCCGCGCCGGGCAGCCGCGATAACTTTTGCGCCCTCTTTCACAAACCGCCGTGCAATCGCTGCTCCGAATCCAGCGGTCGCGCCTGTAACCAGTACAATCATTCCGCCCACCTTCCTACCCCGCGCAATCGGCAACTTCATTGCCGGGGCTGCAAATGCCTGGGCCTTCGAGTTGGCGCCAGCGCTCAGTGAAATCCCGTAAGCCAGATACTCTATATTTCTACTACAAGCTGTTTCATAACTCACTTCGAATCCCTTTCACCCCAACCAGCCAACAGCGGAAGAATAGTTTTCCGAAGCCTCCGAAGATACCGGCCAAGCCATCGGGCATGCTATCCGGAGCTGCTATCAGCGGAGATGCACTCTATAAATGGGCGGGGATAGAGCGTAAAATTAAAATATAGAACCAGTGTAGCCGCCGGAGATTTTTTGAGGCAGTCGTGTGCCTGGCAGCTCAGGGAGGATTCGGATGTGCCTCGCCGTGCCGGGAAAAGTGCTTGACTGTGATGAGACCAGCGGAGTCCGTGAAGGCCGCGTGCAGTTTGCAGGGATTGTGCGCCGCGTCCGGCTCGATTTTGTGCCCGAGGCACAGGTCGGCGATTACGTGATGGTGCACGTTGGTTTCGCCATCAGCCGCGTCGACGCCGAAGAAGCCGAGCGCACGCTTGCGTTGCTGTCCGAGATGGGAGCGCTCAGCGGTGAAGAGCTGGGGCTCGCGGAGTCGGACGATGAGGACAGATGCGGAAGCCGTGTCGGTCAGAGCGCCGGCGCATAAGGATAGTTTCAGAGTGAACTAGCCGGAGTGAACTAGCGAAGATGAGTGCGATGAGAGTAGGCCCGGGCCCGCCGATCGTCGCATAGTAGACACCTAAGTCACATCGCCAGTCCGCGAGCTCTATCGGGAGACCTGGTGAAGTATATCGACGAGTATCGAGATCATCGCATAGCCCACGCGCTGGTGGCTGAAATCTCCAGCCGCGCCAGCCGCAAGTGGGTGTTGATGGAGATCTGCGGCGGGCAGACGCACACCATCATGCGCTACGGTCTCGACGAGTTGCTCGGCGACCGGATCGAACTGGTGCACGGCCCTGGTTGTCCCGTCTGCGTCACTCCGCTCGAGACCATCGACAAAGCTATCGAACTGGCATCGCTTGCCGATGTCACGCTGGTTTCCTACGGCGACATGCTGCGGGTTCCGGGCTCGCGCTCGGACCTGTTCCAGGCCAAGGCCAAAGGCGGCGATGTGCGGGTTGCGTACACTCCGCTGGAGGCGCTGAAGATCGCGCGAGCGCATCCCGAGCGCCGCGTCGTATTTCTGGCGATCGGCTTCGAGACGACGGCTCCGGCCAATGCCATGGCTGCGTGGCAGGCCAGGCGCGAAGGCTTGCAAAACTTTTCCATGCTCGTCTCGCAGGTGCTGGTTCCCCCGGCGATTCGCGCCTTGATGAGTTCGCCCGCGAATCGGGTGCAGGGCTTCATCGCCCCGGGGCACGTGTGTACCGTGATGGGATGCGAGGAGTACGAGGCGCTGGCGCACGACTTCCGCGTGCCGTTCGTCGTCACCGGCTTTGAGCCCGTGGACCTGCTACAGGCGGTGCTGATGCTGGTCAAGCAACTGGAGGCCGGCAGCGGCGACGCTGGAGAATCAGTACGCGCGCTCGGTTCAGGCCCAAGGCAATCCCGCGGCCCGCAAGATCATGCAGGAAGTTTTCGAGATCGCCGACCAGAAGTGGCGCGGGCTGGGGACGATTCCCGCCAGCGGCCTGCGCCTCCGCGATGCCTACGCGGATTACGATGCGGTGAAAATTTTCGGGCTGGCCGACATCACGGCGGAAGAGCCCGCCGAGTGCATCAGCGCCCTGGTGCTGCAAGGATTGAAGAAGCCGACAGACTGCTCGGCCTTTGGCTCGCGATGCACGCCGGAGAATCCGCTCGGCGCGCCTATGGTTTCGAGCGAGGGTGCCTGCGCCGCCTATTACCATTACCGGCGGCATACGGCGAAGGCGTAAGCGGGGTGATGTATGCTGCGCCGCGCTAGTGTGGTGTCTGGAGGCTTGTGCGATAAATGTTCAGGAGTGTCATTCTGAGCGACCGAAGGCGAGCGAAGAATCTGCTTTGTTTTCGAGGCACGGGACATGCAGATCCTTCGCTCCTCCACCCCAACAAGCCAACAGCGGGCTTGTCGGGGACCCCCGAGCGCTCAGGATGACACTTCACGAAGTGGGTTTAGTTATGTGATGAGGCGTCCCCTCCGCCGTGCGCAAAAGCGGCGCAGAATGGGGACCCAGGCTGGAGCCGATCAGACCAGTGGACGAGACGAAAACAATTGCCGGAATCGTTTGCCCCACGCCGTTGCCCGTCAAGGACAGGGTGGTGCTCGGGCATGGCAGCGGCGGAAAGTTGAGCGCCGAGCTGGTGCGCTCCATCTTTCTGCCGGCCTTTCAGAATCCAACCCTGGCCAAGCTCAACGATCAGGCCGTGCTGAACGTGAATGGAACGCGGCTGGCGTTCACCACCGATTCTTTCGTGGTCAAGCCGCTTTTTTTCCCTGGCGGAAACATCGGTTCCCTGGCCGTGCACGGCACCGTCAATGATCTGGCGATGTGCGGTGCGCGACCGCTGTTCCTGAGTGTCGGCTTCATTCTGGAGGAAGGTTTTTCGCTCAACGAGCTGCGCCGGGTGGTGGATTCGCTCGGCCAGGCGGCCGCCGCCGCGGAGGTGCAGGTGGTCACGGGCGACACCAAGGTTGTCGAGAAGGGAAGCGGCGATCAGCTTTTCATCAACACCACTGGAATCGGGCTGGTGCCGGAGGGTCTGGATCTCTCGGCCGATCAGGCGCGGCCGGGCGACAAAATTCTGCTCAGCGGATATCATCGGCGACCACGGCATCGCCATACTCGCGCAACGCGAGGGGCTGGAGTTCGAGTCGCCCATCCAGAGCGACAGCGCCGCTCTGCACGGCCTGGTGGCGGAGATGCTGAAGGCGAGTACCGGGCGGTCGATCCGCTGCATGCGCGATCCCACGCGCGGCGGACTGTCGAGCTCGCTGAATGAAATTGCGGAGCAGTCGAAGGTAGGCATCCAGATCGAAGAGCCCGCGATTCCAATCCGCGAAGAGGTACGCGGCGCTTGCGAGATGCTAGGGCTTGATCCGCTTTACGTCGCCAACGAAGGCAAGCTGATCGCCATCGTCGAAGCCGGAGCCGCAGAGCCGATCTTGCAGGCCATGCGGCGCCATCCCCTGGGCAGGGAATCGCGCCTGATCGGGATGGTCACGGAGCGTTCGCCCGGAACGGTCCTCATGCGGACGGCGCTGGGCACGACCCGCATTGTCGATATGCTGGCGGGCGACCAGTTGCCGCGGATCTGTTGAGGCCCGGTGACACGATGGATGTCGCCGCGAGTACGCGCTGTTACTGGGTTGAAAGTGTCATCGGTTGAGGTTATATGCACGAAATGGGTATCGCCTGCTCGATTCTGGACGCGGTGGCCAAAGAAACGCGACGCCATTCCGGAGTTCGCGCTACGCGGGTCGGCGTAAGGATTGGCGAGCTGGCGGCGATTGATCCCGATGCCTTGCGCTTTTGCTTTGAGGTGATGGTGCAGGGCACGGAGCAGGATGGCCTGCAACTGGAAATCGAGCGGGTGCCGCGCAAACACCAGTGCGCTGACTGCAAAGAAGAATTTGTGATCCTCGAATACGATTTTCGTTGTCCGCGCTGCGGCGCGGTCAGCATGGACTTCGCATCCGGAGACGAATTGGAATTGATGTTTGTGGAGGTCTCGGAAGATGAATCGAGTTCCGCTGGAACGAAAAGTACTTAGCGAAAACGACAAGCTGGCCGCCGAGTTGCGGGCGCGCTTTCACGAACACGGAATCCTCTGTCTGAATCTCATCAGCTCTCCCGGCTCGGGCAAAACCAGCTTGCTGGAGCGCACGCTGGAAAGTCTTCCGCGCCAGACGCGCGTTGCCGTGCTGACCGGCGACATCCAGACCGAGAATGACGCCAATCGCCTGAAGCGCGCCGGCTTTCCGGTAAAGCAGATTACTACCGGCGGCACCTGTCATCTCGATGCGCGCATGATCGACCGGCACCTTGCCGACTGGCGTCTTGACGACATCGACTTGCTGCTGATCGAGAATGTGGGCAACCTGGTTTGCCCGTCCAGCTACGACCTGGGCGAAGAGGCGAAGGTCGTCGTGCTGAGCGTGACCGAAGGCGAAGACAAGCCGCTCAAGTATCCGTCCATCTTTTTCAAGTCGGAGTTGATGGTGCTGAACAAGATGGACCTTCTGCCCTACGTTCCGTTCGACGTTGCGGCGGCCGAGGAGAATGCGCGCAAAGTGCATCCCGGAATGGAGATCGTGCGGGTTTCCTGTACCACGCGCGAAGGCCTCGGCGACTGGCTCGCCTGGATCGAGCGGCGACGGCAGTCGGCGCGGGCCGCGGCGCCGTTGCAAAACGCTGGCCGCCGCCCCCGGTGTGGAGTCGGGTTCCTGAGGCCGACAATGATCATCCGCAAGCGGATCGATCTGCAAGGCATTGTTCAGGGAGTCGGATTCCGTCCCTACGTCTTCCGGCTCGCCACGGAAAGGAAGCTCGCCGGAGTCATCAGCAATACCTCTTCCGGCGTGACCGTCGAGGTCGAGGGCGCGGCCGAGGTGGTCGACGAGTTCGTCTCGCGTCTGCCGCAGGAGCCGCCGCCGCTGGCGCGCATCATTCAGCTCGACGTCACGGTCATTCCGTGCCGCGGCGAATCGGACTTTCGAATTCTGCCGAGCCGCAGAGACCAGCATGTGCAGACGCTGATCTCTGCCGACGTGGCCACCTGCGCCGATTGCCTTCGCGAACTCTTCGACCCGGCGGACCGGCGCTATGGCTACCCCTTCATCAATTGCACCAACTGCGGACCGCGTTTCACCATCGTCCGCGACATTCCTTACGACCGTCCCTATACCTCGATGGCGGAGTTCCGGATGTGCGCGGAGTGCCAGAGAGAGTATGACGATCCCCTGAACCGCCGTTTTCACGCGCAGCCCAACGCCTGCTGGCGCTGCGGTCCGCAGTTGGAGTTGCTGGACATCGACGGAAGCCGCATCGAATGCGCCGATCCGCTGGCCGCCATCGCCGAGCTAATCGTCGCCGGACGAGTGGCCGCCGTCAAAGGCCTGGGCGGCTTTCATCTGGCGGCCGATGCGACCAATGCCGAGGCGGTGCGCCGGTTGCGCGAGCGCAAGCATCGGGTGGAAAAGCCCTTCGCGGTCATGGTTCCGGACCTGGCTGCCGCCGAAGATTTCTGCGAGATCGACGCCATATCGCGGCAGTTGCTCACTTCGGTGCAGCGGCCCATCGTGCTGCTGCCGTGGAAGCGTCCGAGCGCCATCGCCGCCGAGGTGGCTCCCGGCAACAATTATCTTGGCGTGTTTCTGCCCTATACGCCGCTGCATCATCTACTGCTCGCCAAAACCGGAGCCCGCGCCCTGGTGATGACCAGCGCCAATCTCAGCGAAGAGCCGATCGTGATCGGCAATGAGGAGGCCGTGGAACGGCTGAAGGCGCTGGCCGACTGCCTGCTGGTGCACAATCGCGAGATCCTGTTGCGCTGCGACGATTCGGTGATGCGAGTCTCCGGCGGACGTCCGCGCCAGCTTCGCCGCTCGCGCGGATTCGTGCCGGTTCCGGTATTCCTGCACCGGGCAGTGCCTTCCATTCTGGCAGTGGGCGGCGAACTGAAGAACACGATTTGCGTCACCAAGGGCAAGCACGCCTTCCTCAGCCAGCACATCGGCGACCTGGAGAACTTCGAATCCTACCGCTTCTTCGAGGAAGCGATGGCGCATCTGCGCAAGATTCTGGAGATCGAGCCGGCCATTGTGGCTTACGATCTGCATCCCGACTACTTTTGCACTCGCTGGGCGCTCGCGCAGCAGGGCGTGGAACTGATTGGAGTTCAGCATCACCATGCGCACATCGCCAGTTGCATGGCGGAGCATCATCTGGAAGGCCGCGTCATCGGCTTCGCCCTGGACGGCACCGGATATGGCACCGATGGCCGCATCTGGGGCGGCGAAGTGATGGTCGCGGGCTATGAGGATTTTCGCCGGGCCGCGCACTTCGATTACGTCAAACTGCCGGGAGGCGATGCCGCGATCCGCGAGCCTTGGCGAATGGCCGTCAGCTACCTGGCGCATCACTTCGGCCCGGAGTGCGCGGAGCTCGACATCCCTTTCATGCGCGGCCTTGACCGGCGCAAGCTGAAACTGCTGCTGAGCATGATGGAGCGCAACGTCAATTCGCCGCTCACTTCCAGTTGCGGACGGCTCTTCGATGCCGTGGCCGCTCTGGCCGGCGTCCGCCAGACCGTGAATTACGAAGCGCAAGCGGCCATCGAGTTGGAGAATGCCATCGCCGAACCGGCGGGCGAGGAAGCTTATCCGTTGCAGGTGACGCCCGACGAGGCCGGTCCCTGGATCATCGATACCAAGCCGTTGTTCGTCGAACTGCTCGATGACCTTCGCCGCCAGACGCCGGTTGCGGCGATCAGCGCGAAATTTCACCAGGGCCTGGTCGAGGTGTTCGCCCGTATCGCTCAGCATATCCGCGAACGCGAGCGCCTGAATCGCGTCTGCCTGAGCGGCGGCACATTCCAGAACCGCTTCCTCGCCGAGCGCTTAGAGCAGCGGCTCTCCGGGCTTTCCTTCGAGGTGTTCACGCACTCCGAGGTTCCCGCCGGCGACGGCGGCCTGAGCCTGGGACAAGCCATGGTGGCGGCGCACCGGACACGGTGATCAAGTTTAATTAACGCCACAGCGGCAGTGACGGAAGCGGATTTTTCGAACTCAAGGCACTCAGCGGCTCGCGCGTAAAGCGCTGGCGAGTGCTTCTGAATTGAGATTGCCCGAGGCGGCAACCGATGCGATGGCCGCGGCGGCTTTGACGGCGGCTTGCCGCACTTCCTCGCTGATCGTATCGCCGTGGTCGAAGCTGCGCGCGGTAGCCGTGATCAGCGTGGCCGGAGGCGCCTGTCCATAGAGACTCTGCGAGAGTGCTAGCAGGCTGCCCGGCTCGAAACGGTGCATTCCGAAAGTCGACAAATCGCAATGCTCGACCGAAGTCGCGCTGAGAGTTCCGGGCTTGTCGTCCGAGATGATGGCATCGAGGAACACCGCGTAACTGCTTTGAGAGAGCAGCTCGGCCAGTTCCGGATTCAATTGGTGAGAGACGACAACCTTGATTCCCGCAATCTGGCGCTCCTCGACATGACCTGCCGCGAGGCCGCCGAATCCGTCGTCGCCCCGAAACGGGTTACCGTAGCCGATTACGAGAATTTGCTGCACCAGATCACTTCCAGGAAAAACCACAACTCACTTCGTGTCACGTCCCGGAAATTCACGCCATCCACATTGCAGTGTCATTCCGAGCGAGAGCCGCAAGCGAAGGATCTGTGCATTTGCTTTGTAACGCATAGATCCTTCGCCTTGCTCTAGGAGGACATCCTGGCAGGCTACCGCCCTACCGGCTGCAAATTTCATCGAGCACAGTGCCGTCGGAAGCGAAGAGCCGGATCTTCATGGCAATCTGTCCCGAAGCGTGGGTCGAGCAGCTAAAGCACGGGTCGTAGGCGCGCACCACGGCGGAAACCCGGTTGAGCATGCCTTCCTGTAACTTGTTGCCGTCGATGAAGTGTTCGCTGACCTGCTGAATGCTCTTGCCGATGGCGAGGTTGTTGTGCCCCGTCGCGACAATTAGATTGGCCCACACGATTCCGCCGTCCTCGTTCACCCGGTAATGATGGATGAGCACGCCGCGCGGAGCCTCCACCATGCCGACGCCATCCAGCGAGTTGACCCCGGCGGTGGCGCGGACATGAGTGTCCAGGATTTTCGGATCGTCCAGCAACTGACTGATCCGCTCCAGGGCATAGAGCAGTTCGATCAGCCTGGCATAGTGGAACAGGAACGCGCTGTGCGCCGGATTGCCGAAGCGCTGGCGGAATTCCGCCAATTCGATATCGGCTTTCGGTGTTCCACAGCGGTCGCAGGCATTCAACCGCGCCAGCGGACCGACGCGGTAAATGCCTTGCGGATATCCAACCGGCTTGTAATACGGTGCTTTCAGATAGGATTCGCGCAGCGAAGCCTCCCCGATGTAGTCGCCATATTCTTCCGCCGGGATTTCGTCCTTTACGATGGCGCCAGCGGCGTCGCGGAAGCGCAACGTGCCGTCGTAGAGTTGCAGATTGCCCTTGCGGTCGACCATTCCGGCATACATCGTCGGAGTAGAGCCGAAATAATCAATTTCTTCCTGGAAAGATGCGACCGCCGACTTGAAGAAACTGATGGTGCGCTCCGCATCGGCCATGACGCCCGGCATTTCCGACAAGATCCGCTCGCGGAGCTGGGGCGACATCGGCGCATTCACGCCGCCGGGCACGACCCAGGACGGGTGAACCCGTTCCAGCGCCAGGCCCTCGATGATTTGCAGGCCGAATTTCCGCAATTCGATGCCCAGGCGCGCCAGCTCGGGATGTTTCTCGATCACGCCAATGACGTTGCGCTTCGCCGGATCGGAGTCCATGCCGAGCAGCAGATCGGGCGACGACAGATAGAAGAAGCTGAGCGCATGCGACTGCACGTACTGGGCGCAGTGCAAGAGCTCCCGCAGCCGGGCTGCCGCCGTCGGAATGCGCACGGCCAGAATGGCGTCGCAGGCCTTGGCGGATGCCAGCATATGACTGACCGGGCAAATACCGCATATCCGAGAGGTGATGCCAGGCATTTCATAGAAAGGGCGCCCCTCGGTAAACTTCTCGAACCCACGCGTCTGAGTGATGTGGAGCTGGGTGCTGGAGACACGGCCCTCATCATTCAAGTGGATCGAAATTTTCGCGTGTCCTTCGATCCGGCTCACCGGATCGATTGTGAGTCGCTTCATGGACGCTCCTTATCCAAACTTCACCTTGGGGTTCACCGCGGGTTTACGGCCCTCCAGCAGATCGGTCACCACGCCGAGAATCGCCTTGGCGGGAGGAGGGCAGCCCGGCACGTACACATCCACATCCACGAATTCGTGCACCGGGCGGGCATGCTTCATCAGCGAGGGCACGCCGTCGGTCGGAATCATTTTGCCCTCGTCCGATCCTTCGACGTAAACCCGCTGCAGGAGCTTGCTGACCGGAATGGAATTGCGCATCGCCGGAACATTGCTGGTGACCGCACAATCGCCTAATGAGATCAACACATGGGTGCGTTGCCGGATCTGCTGGATCTTGTGCATGTCCTCGATTGAGCTGACGGCGCCCTCGACGAGGGTGACGTCGACCCCTTCGGGAAACTCCTGGGCATCGACCAGGGGTCCGTACACGATATCCACTTTGCCGGCGAGCGCAATGACTCCCGCATCCATGTCGAGCAGCGACATGTGGCAGCCAGAGCAACCATCCAGCCAAACAGTAGCCAGTTTGACCTTCTTCATGCCTGCACTCCTTTGCGGCGCGCCAACCCGCTGATGTTGTCGTTCCGCTTGACCATTTCTTCCACCGCCCAGCCCTTTTCGGCGAGCGCGCCGGTAGGACACGCCTGCACGCATTTGCCGCAACTGGTGCAACTGGTGGACTGGCCCCACGGCTGGTTCAGGTCGCTGATCACGCGGGAGCGAATGCCGCGCGCGTTGACGTC
>CAWAZO010000021.1:0-116127 GCA_963786555.1 uncultured Acidobacteriota bacterium | reverse complement strand
CTCGCCGTCGCTGCCGGCAAGCGCGTCGAACGCTGGCGGCGTATTGCCCTGGAGGCATCGGAGCAGTCCCGCCGGGCGCGGCCTCCCGAGATCGCCGCTCCGTCCAGATTGAAAGACGTGTTGAGTTGGAGAGCGATTGCAAACTGCTGCTTAACGAGAGCGAAGCGCATGCCTCGATTGGCGAAGTGCTTGGCCCGGGGTGCGCAAAGAATTCGCTGGCGCTGGCGGTTGGACCGGAAGGCGGCTGGACGGAAGATGAGGTGAAGATGCTCGAAGGTGCCGGGTGGAAATCGGTCTCGCTGGGAGAAACGATTCTGCGGACTGAAACCGCCGCCATCGTTGGGGTGGCAGCCGTGCGCGCGCTGGAAGGTTGCTGAACAACCGGCTCCCGTGCGCTTTCAAATTCCGCCGCGCTTTGCCGGGTTCTGAATCGCGCCCAAAAAACTTAAGGGGGACGCTTTCGCGTCCCCCTTCATAGGTGGAAGGTCTAACTACTTTTTCTTCGCGGTCTTCTTTGCAGGTTTCTTTGCAGCCTTCTTTGCAGCCTTTTTCGTTGCCATTGCTATTCTCCCTTTCGATCATTGATCGAGTTTTGATTGCAACGTTTCATCGTTGCAATTTCCTAGTTGTATAAGTTGATTCGAAAGTCATGTCAAGCAAAAAACGCATGGGCGGAAGCGAACTCCTCAATGGAGCGACGCCGAAGTCATGAGAATTTCACGCGAACGACTTCCTCGCGCGCGAGTCTATCGAGTGCGAAAACGGCTTGGAAAGATATCACGGCCGCCGCAGCCGACATCGTTTTGGACCTGTGTTTATGCCGCTCCGCGCGATTGCCAGGTTTCTGAATTGACGGACTTCGGGGAAAAATGTGTCTCCAGTTGCAGGCGCGAAAAGCGAAGCGAACGAAGCTGAATTTGCGATTTGTACGGAAGAGAAGCTCACTTCAAAAAAAATCGAAGCGCCAGTCCCATTATGCCGTCATGGAAGGCATGAGCGATCATTCCCGGACGAAGGCTTCGGCGGAAATGCGCCAGCAAACCGAACATCATTCCGTAGATTCCCACCAGCATCATGCGGCGCTGCACCTTCGTAACCGTGAGCGCAGCCGAAGATCAACCCGGAGACGATGATTCCGACCCAGATATTCCTGGTCAGGGCAGCCAACTGGCGCTGCAGATATCCGCGGAAGACGACTTCTTCGCAGATTCCGGCCGTCAGGCTGAGCAAAATCCAAAGTACGACCTCGCGCGTGCTGCGGGGCACGAGAAACCCGATCTGCCTTTGTACGTCGTCGAGTTGATTGCCTCCTGCAAGATGCAGCAGGCGTGCCGCCAGCGACAGCGCAACCATCGCCGCCACCCAGAAGCCGGCAGCCGTCAGCAGGTCGATCAGCACGTCTTCGATCTCGCGCCATCGTCCGCCTACCAGCTCCCGCAGACCGGTTCCCGATTTACGCGCGCCCCAAACGCAATAGGCGAACAGCAGCCACTCCCACGTCAAGGTCAGCAGATACTGCAAGACCCGGGTGCGCGAGTTGGTGACCAGATGCTGCCGGCTGCTGCTGGCAACCGACAAAAGCAAGATGGCGATGACGAGCACGGCCGTATGCCAGAGAGGCGCTATGCGTTGCGGGACGCCGGAGGCGCCGATCCGGAGGGGGCGCAGCATCCATCGGGTTTCTGGTTTCGCTCATCGCAGCGCAATCTTATCGGAAACCGGCGAGCCTCGCGGGTTAAATCTCCTGTCTATGCGAGCAGATAAGATTCTCGACGATCAGCCCTGCATCCCTACGGTCGCCGATCCTTCACTGGCGAGCGCTGCATCCGGCGGCGAGGCGGAGCCCGTTAGATAAGCATCTGCACGGGTGAACGATCAGCGTACAGATAAGAAAGGCCGGTGCCGGCGCGGGTTTTCCTGGATCGTCACAGACGGAAGTGACCAGGGGCATAGGGCGAGAGTCAAGGATGTGGTAGGGATAATCGTTCCCGGTCTTTGCATCCCTATGCTCTTCAAAACTCTTTCCGCTGCCGTTTTTGGCATTGACGCCAATCTGATCGATGTCGAAGTCGATGTTTCCGGCGTGAAGCTCGGAGAAGATCACTTCACGACCGTCGGCCTGCCTGATGCCGCCGTACGCGAGAGCCGCGAGCGAATTCGCGCGGCGCTGAAGAACTCCGGGTACGACGTTCCGCCGACCCATATCACGGTCAACCTCGCTCCAGCGGACATGAAGAAGGAGGGATCGGGTTTCGATCTGCCCATGGCCCTCGGCATCCTGGGAGCGTATGGCGCATTGAATAAACGCGAGCTGAACGATTTCGTCATGGTCGGCGAGTTGTCGCTCGACGGCAGCCTGCGCGGCGTGCGCGGCACGCTTCCGATTGCCGTAGCGGCACGCAACAAGAAGATCGCGAACCTGCTGGTGCCCGAGATCAATGCTCGCGAGGCCGCAGTGGTGGAAGGCGTGAACGTCTTTCCCGTGCGCTCGCTGATGGAAGTGGTGCAGCTCATCAACACCGGAAACGGGGTGACTCCGCTGAAGATCGCGGCCTCCGAGTTGCTCGGCCAGGGCGAGCGCCTGGGTGTCGACTTCAAAGACGTACGCGGGCAGCACACCGCCAAGCGCGCCATGGAGGTCGCCTGCGCGGGCGGACACAACATCCTGATGATCGGTCCTCCGGGCGGCGGCAAAACCATGCTCGCCAAACGCATGCCCACGATTATGCCTCCGCTGACCTTCGAAGAGGCTCTGGAGACGACCAAGATTCATAGTGTCGCCGGCGTGCTCGATCCGGGCGCGGGTCTGGTGAGCGTGCGTCCCTTCCGCTCGCCGCACCACACCATCAGCGATGCCGGGCTGATCGGTGGAGGCATGGTGCCGCGTCCCGGCGAGGTCTCTCTCGCGCACAATGGCGTGCTGTTCCTCGACGAGCTGCCGGAGTTTCCGCGCAACGTGCTGGAAGTGATGCGGCAGCCCCTGGAAGACGGCACGGTTTCCATTGCGCGCGCCGCCATGTCGCTGACGTTTCCGGCGCGATTCATGCTGGCGGCTGCCATGAATCCCTGTCCCTGCGGCTTCTTCAACGACCGCACGCGCGAATGCCACTGCACTCCGCCGATGATCCAGCGCTACATGTCGAAGATGTCCGGCCCGCTGCTCGACCGCATCGACATCCATATCGACGTGCCCGCCGTGAACTATAAGGAACTGCGCGGAGGCTCTACGCCCGAGGATTCGGCCAGCGTTCGAGCCCGCGTATTGCGAGCACGGGAGACACAACTGGCCCGGTTTAAGGCCGGAGGGGAAAAAATCTATTCCAACGCGCAGATGGGATCGCGCCACATTCGCCAGTTCTGCGAGCTGACTCGCCGAGTGTGAGCGCCTGCTGGAGCGCGCCATGAACCAGCAGGGCCTGAGCGCCCGGGCGCACGACCGCATCTTAAAGGTGTCGCGGACGATTGCCGACTTGGAGAACGTAAGCCAAATCGAAGTCAAGCATATCGCCGAAGCCATCCAATACCGCAGCCTCGACCGGAGTTATTGGGCCTGAGGATCGCAAGCGGCTGATGGCTGACAATTCCGCACGGAATGGAAGCGCGATGCGAGACCAAAACAACTTTGGAGTGTCAGGTTGCCGCAACTGAGCATGGATTGCGGCAAAATTACCACACTTTCAGCCGCAAGCACCCGTTCCGGCTAATTAGAGGTGCCCGAATTGGAAGGTCGTATTCTCCGCTTTTTCAAATATTTAGACGAACAACGAAAAATCTTGACCGAAGCCGACTCCAGTGTTTATCTTAGGGTTGTGGCCTGAGATGGCTGGTTTGCCCGTGTGGACTGTGGTTTGTGGGTCTCCCGTTGGGCAGTGGTGCGTCTGGCCGAGTAGAAATCTCGGTTCCCCAGCAAAACTATAAGCGCACAAGAGGGTTTGAGTGTTGGGGAGCCTCTGTGTATCCGTGACAATCAGGTCTTGATAAAGGTGTTTGGGCCGTCCGAAGGAAACGGAGTGCAACGAAAAGAGCGACTCCGGTTCGGGTCGATGCATCTAAATTCTTGCGGTTTGGAATTCCAGGCTCCCGATACCGAGACCCCCGTTCAAAATCAAAAAAGCGCATGCCGTAAAGGCCCGTATTCGGTAGTTCAGCGCACCATGGAGCAACTTATGCGTTCAGATAAAGTTTTTGAGGCTTTACATACACTGCAGAATCGTTATATGCTCTGCCAGCTTGCTTCCAAAGCTACCCGCAAGTTTCATAAGCCGAGCACCAGAATCCAGGACACTACCAATGAGGTATTGAACCGGATTGCGGGTTCGGAGCGGCAAGACGTTTTAACTGAACCGAAAAATGTGAGCGAAGCGCAGCGTCGCGCTGCCTGAGGCGGTTTTGTGGGCTGAAGCTTGGTCCAACCATGCCGTTCGGGCTTAGGTTGGACCAGGAAAGCCTGCTCTTCGCCGCGCGCCATCCGTGCGTTGCGCAATTTCTTCCGACCTTCCTGTATTCATTTCCCGTAGGTGAACATGACCATCGCTGAACTAAAAGAAAAAAACATAACTGAGCTGACCCGAATTGCTCGATCGCTGGAGCTGCCGGGCGCGAGTGGACTGCGCAAGCAGGATCTGATTTTCAAAATTCTGCAAGCCCAAAGCGAAAAAGAGGGGCACATTTTCGCCGAGGGTGTGCTTGAGATCCTGCCCGATGGCTACGGATTCCTTCGCTCTCCCGATTACAACTACCTTCCCGGCCCGGATGACATCTATGTTTCGCCGTCGCAGATCCGCAAGTTCGATCTGAAAACCGGAGACACGATCAGCGGCAACGTGCGTCCACCGCACGAGGGCGAAAAATACTTCGCGCTGGTCAAGATCGAAGCCGTCAACTTCGAGTCTCCGGAAGAGGCGCGCAACAAGATCCTGTTCGACAATCTCACGCCGCTGTATCCGGAAGAGCGCATCAAGCTGGAAACGGTCAAAGAAAACATCAGCTCGCGCGTGATGGACCTGCTGACTCCGATCGGCAAGGGACAGCGCGGACTGATCGTGGCTCCGCCGCGCACCGGCAAGACCATGCTGTTGCAGAACCTGGCAAACTCGATCACCACCAATCATCCCGAGGTCGTGCTGATCGTGCTGCTGATCGATGAGCGGCCCGAGGAAGTCACCGACATGCAACGCTCGGTCAAGGGCGAGGTCATCAGCTCGACCTTCGACGAGCCGGCGGCGCGGCACGTGCAGGTCGCCGAGATGGTGATCGAAAAGGCCAAGCGCCTGGTGGAGCACAAGCGCGACGTGGTGATCCTGCTGGACTCGATCACCCGCCTGGCGCGGGCTTACAACACCATCGTCCCGCCCTCGGGCAAGGTGCTCTCCGGCGGCGTCGATTCCAACGCCTTGCAGCGTCCCAAGCGCTTCTTCGGCGCGGCCCGCAACATCGAGGAAGGCGGCTCGCTGACGATCATCGCCACGGCGCTGATCGATACCGGCTCCCGCATGGACGACGTGATCTTTGAAGAGTTCAAGGGCACCGGCAACATGGAAATCATCCTCGACCGCAAACTGGTCGACAAGCGCGTCTTCCCGGCCATCGATATCCAGCGCTCGGGCACGCGCAAGGAAGAGCTGCTGATTCCCAAGGAAGACCTGGCGCGCATCTGGGTGCTGCGCAAGGTGCTCAACCCGCTGTCCCCGGTGGAGGCCATGGAGTTGCTGATCGACAAACTCAGCAAGACCAAGGCGAACGCCGACTTCCTCTCGAACATGAGTTCGCTGTAGTCACGGCGAACGGCATCCTGTCGGCAAAACAAGCCCGGCGCGAGCCGGGCTTGTTTTGCGTCGGATTGAAAGAGCCAAGCACTTGAACCCAGCTTAGAACAACTTGATTACCACGCCCGCAGAGTATCGGAAGTGATTCTGTGAGGTTTCCAACGGGCCAATTGTGGGCTGAGTATTACTATTTTCATTCAAAATCTGTGGGCTAAAATTTGCATAGCTGTAATCGAACTGAGCCGCACGAATGGAAAATGTCTTGTTTATCCTATAATCCAATCCTGCGCCAACAGCCATGCCAAACGCATTCTGACTGCCGGTATCGCCGAAACCAGAAATGCTGATGTGGCTAACCCCGAAAAGGCAGTGCGCGAACGGTGTGAGCTTGCTTCGAGTCCGGTAAGCGACCGTCGGCCCAAAAAGAAAACTGGTTAGATTAGTGTTCAACCCTCCGCCAGGAATATGAAGTCCTAGAAACTCACTGCCATACTGCCCGCTGAAATCACCAGTGATACCAAAATAGCGATTGAAATTATAGGTGGCAGCCAAGTCCCAACCATTCGTATTCTGCTCGTTGGAGGAAACTACGGAACTGCTGTTGAACTCCATATAGCCATAGCCGCCAAAGACCTCCACTTTAGACACGCTCGGCGCGTTCGGTGCGCTAGCGCCCGAATCATCTACAGCGGTGCAGCGCAACGATAAGGCCAGTACGATAACGAGAAACGAAGCCGATTTGCGCATTTGTTCCTCCAAAAAGTCGTTTATAAAGTCCGTTTATCAGAAATTGAAAGAGGCCCACATCTGCACCTGCGACAGATGCAGGCCGACAGCATTCATGGTCGGACAACTAGTTACCAATACAGAAAAAGTCCTGCCGCCATGCGACCGTGGTGCTGTTGGATACAACGCGGATTGCAAAGTGGCTGCCGTCGATCTTTCTGAAGTTGCCAATCGGCGGCGATACACCAACATGTTGCGAAACGAAGCATTTGTAACTATCGGCACTTGAGAACGACGCCGCGCCCTCTAGCGTAACGGGAAGACCATCAAAAAATTGTTGGCTGCGAGGCTCAAAGGCCCAACCCGGCGGCACCGTAACATACCCAATGACGATGTGGCTATTAGGCACCGTGGCACCGTCAACATTGTATACAGGGGTGGATGCGGATGCGCTCGTCGTCGTGGTCTGTGCATCGGCCCGATGCGTCACGGCAATCGCGAGCGTAACTAATAGCAGGAGCAGCATCAATTTTCTCATGGAATCTCCTCTTGGCGTACCCTTTAGCTTTCCCCGGTGCGATCGAAGTACCCTGTATGCAGGCCACCTCGGCCTCTCAGGTCTGGCACTCGTCAATAAGTAAGTCCACGCGCGGACATATCAGCCTGAACCAGCCCGATTGCAAGGCTTGCAGGTTGATTAAATACCTCTGGGTGGAGGTAATAGCCTTGGAATTCCTTCGGCTTTTCCTCCTCAACCGGAAGCGGGTATGCTTTTGCATAGGCGTCTTGGCGGATTCCTGTGACCTGCCACGATACCTTCATCCCGGGCTTCCCGCCGGCGATCTCGAATCGATTTCCGACAATTTCAGACGCAATATAGAGCCCGGGAGCTGGTGCCCCAATTGCGGTGAGTTGGTACCTGAAGTCGCGGTTTAGCGCTCCAAACCAATTGGGTAAATCTATCCAAGCTGTACCATCGCCATCCGCAGTGACGACCCCATCGTAGATGTTCTTCATGTCAGGGCTCTCAACGAACGAGTGGTATAGGAACTTGTTTGCCGGGTCGAGTGGATGGTCGATCTTGAAAGATCCTCCTGCCTTATAGACGTATCCGCTCACCGAGAGGCTTCCGTTTTGGGCCTGAGACAGGCACGCTCCAAGATTTTTGCAAATAACATAGAAAGGAACCCCGCCGTAGTTGTTGGCTACCCAAGCACCCCCATTAGCGGAAAAACCACCGCCAGTGTTGTTTATTTGGCAACTTCCAAATTCCCGTAAATTGTTTGGTTCCCGGTAAACGATTGGCTCTGGGTAGTGCGTGCCACCGTGCTATCCACGCCCAGGGTGACGCTGCCGCTTGTCCCGCCGCCCGTCAGGCCTGCGCCGGCTGTGACGCCGGTGATCGTTCCGCCGCTGCTCACGGCTGCTGTTGTCTGGGTTGTCCCATTCGGGAAGACAATGCCCCAGTCGTCCGCAGGTAGCCAGCTACATCAAGCGGGTATGCGGGAGCAGTCGTCCCGATTCCAACGCTGCCGTTGAATATTGTCAGAGCATCAACCGGCGCGCCATACCCATATGTGGTGCCTAGCGTTAATTTCTGGGTATTGGACGTGTAAGCGCTTGTTTTCAGGTAGGAGTAATTCGCTAGCGCCTGGCTAGGATCAGAAATCTGTATTTGGGTACCCGCGATATCTAATGATGCTTGGGGCGCCGTGGTTCCGATGCCGACGTTGCCGTCTGCCCGGAATATAGCTATGTTCGTTCCTGTTGAATTTGCAAAGCTAAAATAACTTTGATCTGTCCCAACCGCTGGGATCAAACTAAGATATCCGACTCGATTTGTCGCGCTGGAATCTAAGGCGTCAAAACGAACATCTGCACCATAGCCGCTGGTCGTGTTTGTCAAACGCATATTGATACCGGATGCTGAAATATCCAGAGGATTATGACGTCGTCGTCGTCCCGATGCCGACATTGCCGCCGCTCTCGTAGATTGCGGAACCGACGATGGTGGCGCTGCCCGAGAACTTTGGCACCTGGTTGGTTTGACCGCTTCCGTCCGTTGTGACCGGAGTTTGTGCTGTTGCCGTGATCGTGAGCAACGCTGCAAACAAGCAAATACCAGCAACTACGAGAACCTTTCTTGTGAACATGCTTATTATTCCTTTCTATCTGGTTCGAAAGAGAAAAAAGAAGACATGTACAAAAGGCCCAGTTCACTAAACGAGAGAAAGCTAGCGCCAAGGCGGTGGGAGTGCAAGGGTTAAACCAATTTATTCTGAAAACTTCATCTATCTATTCCGAAGCGGGAAACCCTGAAGTCGTGGTCTATTTAGCGCAAGCCGGGCTTTTGCGTGCAACGATTACCTCGCAAAAAAAGGCCCGCCGAAGCGGGCCTTATGGGAGAGGGTTGAACTATTACTGGGCTCCGGTATTGGCGTTCGCCGATGCCGGTGTTACCGTGCGGCTGGCCTGAAACCGCGTGACGTAGGGGAAGATGGGAGTCACTTCGAAAGGCATTTTTTCACGGGCATTCAGCAGGGCAACCGGCCGGGCTTTGCTGATTTCGACTTTATCGGTCCATGGGTCCAGTTTGATGCGCCCGCCGAGGGGTAACGCCGCCACCTGATCCAGCTTGGCGCGGTCCAGATTCGGCGCTTCCGCCATCACGGTTGCCAGGCGAGGTTTGGCGTCGATCATCAGCGAATTGCCAACCTCTCCCCGGATCAACTTCGGCAATGCGCCCCGGCTCTGATCGAGCTGTTTCATGAAGAGCCCAATCGTCACCAGCTTGTCCTTGTAGGGCGAGTTCTTCAGAAGTTCCAGGCTCTTGGTATCGGCCTGTCTCTCTTCCTCGCTGGAACGCATCATGGCAATGTTCTGCAGCGTCTGGTCGTCGGGGAAGATCGTGCGGTCGCCGAAAGCAAACTTGGTGTCGAGCCGGTGCGCCAGCACGATGTGGCTGAGTTCGTGCGCCAGCACCGCGGCGAGCGTGGCCTCGTCGGGCAGCACATCCAGCAGGCCGCGGCTGACGACAATGGTATGGCCTACGGTGAAGCTTTCGATCGGCTCGGTCAACAGAATACGGCAGCGGACCTCAGGCTCCAGGGTGAGGTTATTGGTGATCATCAGGTTGTCGACGACCGTCTGAAGCACCTTCTCGACGTCGCCGACGGGCGCCAGCAGGCCGGCGCGTTGCATACGTTCCAGGACATTCTCTTCGGCCTGGCGCTCCCATGCGCGCTCGGCGGCGATGGGAGACAAGTCCTGCCCGGATTCGCTCTGGTCTTTTACGCTGTCCTCGGATTCAACCAGGATCTTCGTGAAAGCGTCCTGCGACATGTCGTGGCCGATGTTGTAGCCCCACAACCGTGTTACTGCCTTAAAGGCAGTATTCTTCATGGTCGTGATGCGGATATTCGACTCCTCGCTATAGATATAGGCGGGCAGCCAGATGCCGGGTTGCAGATTCAAGCGCCAGGTATCGAAGTGCAGGTAACGGCCCTTCGCGCTGCCTGGAGTGAACGTCCCGTTGGCGCGAACGATGTTGTAATCCTGGTCTTCGACCCAGATGCGGCCCACAAAGCGTCCGACCCCGCTCTTCGGCTTCGGCAGAGACATCAAACACAAGGCAACGCACTTCGCCGAGAAACTCACGGCGCAAGTACCTGAAGTCATAGTGTTGACGATCAAACCCATGGGCGTCGATGACCGCCATCTGGGCGAAGCCAAGCGGGATGAAATCAGTGCGGTGTGCCGGTAGTCGATGAATATGAAGCAGCCTGCTGGTGAATCCTTCCGGTTGTTCGCTGCCGAGGAAGTTCATGTCGCGCAAATAACCCTTGAACGTCGCCCGCCCCAGGAAATAGTGGTCGCCTTCCGGAACCAGTCCCAACTCCTTATCGGGCCGGAGCTCCTGGATGTAGGTTTCCACCATGGGGGAATACTGTTGCAAGGATTTGAAGTTCTGAGCCTCGCGCGCCGTGATCCGGTCGATCGCCTGCTCAAATGCGGTGGACTGGGCTGGGGCAACGGCGGCATTTGCCAGCGTCGCGCAGAAAGTCAACATCAGGATCAGATAACTTGCTTTGCGAAACATCTCTAAACTCCCGGCCAAGTTCGACTTGGCCTTAAGACAACTGAAATACAATGTGCAACGTTGCGGTTGAATCCACTGGATGACCTTCATGCTGGGCCGGAGAGAAGCGTATCTTCTCCGCCGCCCGCATGGCCGATTCATCCAAACCGTACCCCAGGCTGTGCAGGACGCGCAGCACCCGGACCTGCCCGCCCGCGGTGAACATGACTTGCAACAGAACTTCGCCTTCCACGTGAAGCTTGCGGGCTTCAGCCGTGTAAACCGGATTGGGTTTTTCCTGGATCGAAACGGGGAGCATTGCCGACTTAATTTGCAGTGGCGCCTTCTTGGTTCCCGTAACCGGAGCGGGGTCGAAGTGGGCCGTTTGTACCCGCGCTGGCGCAGCGACAGGTCGCGGAGGGGTGGCGACACCATTGCCAAACCCCGTGCCGGCAAGCACGCCGCGTGCTCCGCGTGCCCCACCCGTGCCGTTTCCGTAGCCCGGACCGGAGGGAAGATCGAAGCTGCCGACGCTCGCGATATTGCTTTTGCCCGTTGCTTTCGAGTTGGCCGGAACGCCGTTGGGATCACCGAATCCGCCGGTTTGAACTCTGGAGGCAGCCATTTTCGGCAGCGTCGGGGTCGCCGAACTGCCGCCGGCGAAGACGTTGGTTCGCAAGGAACGTTCGACTTTCGGTGCGAACGCCTTCTCGGTGTCAAAGCGGGACGGTGGTGTCGCGGGCAGCGGCGTCTTGGCTGCCATCTCCTGTCTGGGCGATGGCGGAGGAGCCGAAATCCTGGGAGCGGCGACGAACTCGGGCCGCGCCTGCACTCTTGACAAGGGCTTTACGGCGATGGCCCGCTGCTTCATCGGAGCGGGCTGTGGTTGTGCGGCAACCTGCGGGGATGGCGCTACGAGTTCAATATGATCAAACTGCTTCAAGGAAAGTTGTGGGGCAGTGAGGGTAACCGCACCCAGCAAAATAATGGCCGCCGATTGTGCGCTGAAACTGGTGGCAAATGATTTCCACCGGCAGTGAGCGTCCGGCAAAGGGCAGAAAATTATGCTTCCGTCGATTTGACTCATGTCTTTCCACCAAGGCTCGCTGGCTACGCCCTAAAGCCCTGCATCCGGAAAACGAAACAAAATCAGTCCACTGCGCGACTCTTTCCAGGACTGGACGAAAAAACTTCGCCCCGCGCAACTCGGGCGATCAAAGCTGGCCTCTCAGGCGGCGTCCGAAGTATTACTTCGCAACTTATGCCCAAGTTAATTTTCTAAGAAACCAGAGGGCCCTGTATTGACCCACCGTCCTGTTTGGTCTGGGCAAGCAAACTCGTCCAGTACGTAAGGCGCTGAACCTGGGAGAAAGGGTACTCGGGGAGTGAATCAACCGCGTGCGATTCATACTTCGCTAGTACCGAGTACGACAACAAGCTTTGTCGCTCAAGTAAGTGAAGTATAGCGAGCTTCTCTGGAAAATCAAGTGACTTGAGCCGTTTCGAGCCAACGTTGGTGTATGTCCTAACGTCACACCCAAACCTGTACTCCCAGGTGACTGATTGACTACATGTCAAACCTTAAAATCGCATTAAGACCTGAGGAGCCAGAAAACTTTTCTAGGTGGAACTACTCACCCATAACCTTCACAATGACTTTCTTCCGCCGCTGGCCATCGAACTCGGCGTAAAAGACACGCTGCCAGGGACCCAGGTCGAGTTTCCCGGCCGTGACCGGCAGGATCACTTCATGATGGATCAGCAGGCTCTTCAGGTGCGAATCGCCATTGTCCTCCCCGGTCCGGTGATGCTTGTAGTCCTTGCGGTATGGCGCCAGTTTCTCCAGCCACTCGTCGATGTCATGGATGAGTCCGTCTTCGTGATCATTGACATAGATGGCGGCGGTAATATGCATGGCGGAGACCAGCACCATGCCATCCTTGATTCCGCTGTTGTGAAGAATGGTTTCGATCTGGGGAGTGATGTGCACGTAGTCACGATGCTGCTGGGTGTTGAAAGTCAGATATTCGGTATGAAATTTCATACTCTGATTCTCCCATGCACAAGGGCTGGAACAGCAGTCTCCAATTCCCAGATAATACGCTTCAACCGGCCCGCGCATCTGTGCTCTGGTGCGGGTTCGGAATAAGTGTGCTCCGAGCAATCGGCGCCCGGCGGACGGTCATCACAGCGCCCGGCGGCTTCATGGGTATAAGCTTTTGCAAACTGGTCTGAGCGGCGGCTCCGGCTCCGGTTCATCTCCAACTCCATGGCCAACAACGACGACGAAATCAGGCAACTCCGCGAGCAGGTTCGACTGCTTACCGAACGCATGTTCCGCATAGAACGGCAGCTTGGGCTTGATGCGCGAATCGCGTCGACGCCGCCTGTACCGGCGGGTGCGCCGTCGCCAAGGATTGCAGTCGAATCGGCAAAGCCTGAAGGCACCGACTCAGGCGGCCGCGCTGAATCTGAAACTCTTGAAAGCCGTATCGGCTCGCGCTGGCTGAACCGGATTGGCATCGTTGCCGTGCTCGTCGGCGTATCGTATTTCCTGAAGTACGCTTTCGAGAACGACTGGATCGGTCCGTCGATGCAGGTACTCATCGGCATGGCCGCCGGTATCGCGGTTGCCGCCTGGAGCGAGCGCTTCCGCCGTCACGGCTTCGCGGGATTCTCCTATTCGCTGAAGGCTGTGGGCGCGGGGGCTCTGTATCTGTCTCTATGGGCCTCGTTCGCGCTCTATAGCCTGGTTCCCGCCGCCGTGGCGTTCTGCGGCATGGTCGTGGTGACCGCTGCGATAGCGACCCTGGCGCTCTTCGAAAGCGCCGAAGTGCTGGCCGCGCTGGCGCTGGTGGGAGGCTTCCTGACGCCCGTACTGGTCTCCACCGGCCAGAACCAGGAGGTCGCGCTGCTTTCCTACCTGCTGCTGCTCGACGCCGCAGCGCTGCTGCTCCAGCGCCACAGAAGCTGGCCGAGAATCTTGTTCGGCAGCTTCATCGGGACCGAGCTGCTCTTCGTCTTCTGGTATGCCAAGTTTTACAGCAACGATCAATTTGCGATCACGGTAAGTTTTCTGTCGGCGTTTTTCGGACTGTTTGCCGCCGCGCCGCTGGTGGCGAACTTGTTTCCGCAAATCCGTGGCGACGCCACGCCGCTGCGAACCGGGGTGGTACTGCCGGTGCTGAACGGCTTCGCCTTCTTCTGCGTGGTGTATACCATGCTCGAAGTGCAAGGCCTTGCTACGGAGGCGCGCGCGGCGCAGTATCTGCTGGCGATCGCGGCGCTCTATGCCGGTCTGGGCCTGGCCTTGGAGCGCCGTACCAGCGATGCGCCGCCGCAGCCGACGCTGCCCATGGACGCCCGGCGTCTGCTGCCTCTGGTGCACCTGGGAATGGCCGTGGCGTGCCTCACGGCGGCCATCGCGCTCTGGCTGCACGGCCACTGGATCGCTTTCTCTTGGTTGGTGGAGGCTGCGGCGCTGTTCTATGCCGGAACCAAAGCCGCGCGTACGCCCGTCAAGTGGTTCGGCGCCATCGTGGCGGCGCTCGCCATTTTCCATCTGCTGATCAACAGCCTCGGATGGCGGACGCAAACCCTGCTGCTCAACGAACGCTTCGGACTTTACCTGCTGGCCATCGGCGTGATCTCGGCGATGCTCTGGTGGCAGCAGCATGGGGCTTCCATCCCCGGCACGCGCAACGGTGGCGCGCGTCGAGGCCCCCCGCCGGTCGAATCCAACGCCGCTGGTGAGTCTTCTGAAGAAAGGGGAAGCGCCAAGGAGCTCAGCAGCAGCGGCGATTGGTTCCGTTACCCGCAGGTGATGGCGCTGGCCGTCGTCGTCATCAACCTGCTGGCGCTCTGCGCACTGAACTTCGAGGTCGGCGACTACTTCCGCCGCGAGATTCAAGCGGTATACGCCGCCTACACCGCGCACCGTATCCTGCTGCCCACGGAGTACGCCCGGCAGGTGCGCTCGCTGATGATCGCGCGCGACTTCTCCTACTCCGCTGTGTGGATGGCCTACGGTGTGCTGCTCATCTGGGTGGGCTTCTGGAAACGCTCGGAATTCCTGCGCTGGCAGGCCATCGTGCTGATCGGAATCACCATCCTGAAGGTGTTTATTTATGACACTTCGGCCCTGCAACGAGGCTACCGGATTCTGGCCTTCATGATTCTGGGCGTGATCCTGCTGGCCATCTCATTCGCCTATCAGAAAGACTGGCTGGGACTGCAAAAGAGCAGGGAGGGATAAGCTAGGTATTCCTCAAGTAAGAAGCCTCATGAAAATTCCTTTCAAGAGTTCCGAGGTTAATACGAATAGCTTCTGGCCTTGTTCAGGAGACAATGCCAAAGCCGAAGCAATGGTGAACGCAACGCCAATAGATGTGTACGCCCAAGCCTTTTTATCTTGTGTTTTTGCCGACTCCTCCAGATAGCGCAGACGTTCGTCAATCGAAGAGAGCTGTTGTTCATTTGGGGCAATTTCTGAAACCAGAAACTTTCTAATTCGTCCAACAGACTCATGAACGAAGTGCAGATCATATTCGGAGAACTTGTCGGCGTGTGTGCCGGGCGTAGGTATACTTCCTAGGAGCATTCTTCCTTGTTCTATTAGTAACGAAGGGTCAGGTTCATCTAATTCAACTCGAACTTTCTGCGCCCAGTCCGAGAAGACCGAAATAAGAGAATTCCAATTGGAGAATTCCTCGGTCTTAGATCCAAAAGCTACCGTTCCACTCGGAAAGAATTCTGCCCTGAAGTATCGGGCGCCGTTCGAATACTCCTGATAGCCAATATTAAAAAATAGGCCGTTGTCTTTCATAACCCGAAGCTTTAAGGGAAGCGCGACCGTCAGGTCCTTGAGAGATTTTCTATTGGTGAAGTCCAACGCGTCGGGGCTGACGCCGGCCTCAAGCATGGACTTGAGCAGCGCATTAATTTGAGACCGCGTGATTACTTGAGGCCGTTTGATTTGTGTTGCCATTGGACTTTCCGGGTTCGATAAGCACGGTTAATCTAACAGCGAATAGCTGTAATCTCAACAGGAACACAGCGCGGTGACACAAGCTCGCCAGAACCACTCAGCGATTGAGAATTCGCTGGCGAAACCACGCTGCAAGGTCAGACTCGCTGAGTTTACCGGCGGCAACCGATTCCATCGCCAGTACGGCGTCCGTCGGATCAAAGTGCAGCGCATATCCGTTGTCGGCCAGGAAGAGGCGGGCTACCACCCAGGCCGTGCGTTTGTTGCCGTCTGCGAAACCATGATTTAAGGCGAGCCCGCAGGCATAAGCAGCAGCCAGTGCGGCCGCGTCCGGAGACTCGTAAGCCGCCAGATTCTGGGGCCGGGCCAAAGCGGCCTCCAACCGACCGGCATCTAAAACGCCGGACAGTCCTCCGTGTTCGGCCAACTGACGATCATGGATGGCGTAGAGAACGTCAGCGCGAACCCATCGCCAAGGCGTCACTTGGACAGTGCCTTCAGAACGTCGCGGTCATCGTGCATGATCTCTTCCGCCAGCGTCATCTGGCGCTCGAAGTCCGGATCATACGGTGTAAGCCGATAACCGCCGGGCGCTTCCGTCAGATACAACGAATCGCCCTTTCTCACATTCAATTTGGCCATCACCTCTTTGTTGAGGATGATGCCAGCCGATGCACCTACGGTCGTGATCTTGAGTTTGGGCATATTGCCTCCCGTCCGGCCCCGGAAAAGTCACCATATAATCACAATTATATAGATGCAAGTATCGCGATGGGATGCAAGGGATCCTTCGCTTCGCTCAGGATTTCGGCAGGCGGCTCAGACGCCGCCTTAACGCCTCAACTTACCGCAGCGGCTCGTCGACTTCCGAGAGCCAATCGGGACGTTTCAGAACCTCGCGCGGCTTGGGGCCGTCGGGGGCGCCGACCAATCCGTCTTCTTCCATCAGGTCGATGAGGTGGGCGGCGCGTCCGTAGCCTATGCGCAGACGCCGTTGCAGCAGGGAAGTGGATGCCTTGCCGGCCTCCAGCACCACCCGCACGGCATCCTGGTAAAGCTCGTCTTCGCCGTCGCCGTGCGCGTCGTCGGAGGAGTCGGCGAACGCTCCGTTGCCGTTGTGTTTTTCTTCCGCCGGAGCTTCCAGAAAATTTTCTTCGTACTGGGCCGTGGACTGCGCCTTCCAGAACTCGACGACGGCGGCGATTTCCGCTTCTGTCACGAACGGAGCATGCACGCGCAGCACGCGCGAGGAGCCGGAAGGCAGGTAGAGCAGGTCGCCTTTGCCCAGAAGCTGCTCGGCCCCGTTGGCGTCGAGAATCGTGCGCGAATCCACCTTGGTCGCCACCCGGAACGACATGCGGGCCGGGAAGTTCGCCTTGATGAGTCCGGTGATCACATCCACCGAGGGCCGCTGCGTGGCCAGTACCAGGTGGATGCCGACGGCGCGCGCCATCTGTGCCAGCCGGGTGATGGACTCCTCGACATTGGCGCCGTCGATCATCATCAGGTCGGCCAGCTCGTCGATGATGATGAGGATGTACGGGATCGGTTTCTCTTCGCTGCCGTCGTCGAAGAGGCTCGGCGTGGAGCCTTCGTCGAACAGCCGGTTATATTGATCGATGTTGCGCACGCTCTTGGCGGCCAGCAGTTTCAGGCGGCGTTCCATCTCGCGCACGGCGTTGCGCAAGGCATTCGAGGCCAGCTTGGGTTCGGTGATGATCGGAGTGTAGAGGTGCGGAACGCCCTCGTAATTGCCCAGCTCCAGACGCTTGGGATCGACCAGGATCAGCCGCACCTGGTCGGGAGTGGACTTGTAGAGGACGGACATGATGAAGGCGTTGATCGCCACCGATTTGCCCGAGCCGGTCGAGCCCGCGATGAGCAGATGCGGCATGGTATTCAACTCGGCGGTAACGATGCGGCCATTGATGTCCTTGCCCATCGCCAGGGTGGTGCGCGACTTCGAGTTGGCGAACTCGTGCGATTCGATGATCTCGCGCAGCCAGATGGTCTCGCGGTTGGCGTTGGGCACCTGCACGCCGACGGTCGATTTGCCGGCCATGCGCTCAATCAGTACGCTTTCGGCCTTGAGCGCCAGCGAGAGGTCTTCGTTCAGGCCCGTGATGCGCGAGAGCTTGATGCCCGCCTCGGGTTTGAATTCGAAGGTCGTGACCACCGGGCCGGGATTGATCTGCGTTACCGCTCCACGCACGTCGAACTCGGCGCACTTGCCGGTGAGCACCTGCGCCACCCGCTGAAGCTCGACTTCGTCGAATTCGCTGCGTTCGTCCGGACGGTGCAACAGCGTCGTGGATGGCAGCTTGTAGCCGCCCTGCATACGGGGAAGAGTGGTCTTCGCCTTTCGCTCGGTGTCGGCGCGCGCGGTGACCTCGGGCACGATGGCGTCTGACGAACCTTCCTCGAAGGTGCGCTCAATTCCGGTCATGGGGTGCTGGGTGGCCGTAGGCTCACGCTCGACAACCAGCGGCGGTGGAGCTACCGTTCGCGGCGGCGGGTTGTCATCTGCCACGCGCGCCAGCCCGGTTTCGGCTGACGCTTTCGTTGCGGTCTGAACGAACTGCGCTTCGACGACGATGGCCTTGGCTCGGCGACGCTTCTCCACGTCTCTTTGCGCCTTGGCTTTCGCCCGCTCGATCCGCCAGTCGCGATAGTGGTCGGCGATAGCATGCATAAAAGAGAAACGGGTCTGGAACCACAGTTGCAAAGCACTGAAGGAAAACCGGGTCGCCAGATAGAGCCCGACGGCAATCAGCGCCAGGCAGACAATGTAGGCGCCGCTGTGATTCAGGTAGCGAACCATGACGTCGGCCAGAATGCGTCCGGAAAGGCCTTCGGCGGGAATGACGCGCAGCCAGCGCCAGTGCCAGGGCAGAAGTCCACATAGGGCCGAAGCGAAAAGAAACAGCGATGCCGCTCCAATCGCCTTGGCCGCCGGCGCATCGATCCGCAGCGAGCGAAACCAGCGCCATCCCAGCAACGCCAGGAATATGGGGAAGAGGAAAACCGCGACGCCGCCACTCTGCAAGAGCAGATCGCTGACCATGGCGCCGACGACGCCTACCCAGTTATGCGCCGGATGGCGAGCTGAAACCGCAGTCGCCGTATTCAGCGAGGGGTCAAGTGGGGAATAGGAAATCAGGGCGAGGAGAAGGAGGCACGCGGAGACAAAATACAGGAATCCAACCAGCTCATTGAGACGCTTGTTGGAGGTCGGGGTGCAAAGCCGGGAAAAAATCTTCATAGGCGTATGGGACGCGTTCCACCCCAACATCCGCAACCACGGCGCCTGTTGGGGACCTCGGACACACCATCACTCTAAAGGCTGTTGCGCCTTTTACCGTGACCCGCCGTGCCCGCTTACGCCAGAGCGTGTCTATTATGCCAAAAAACCTGCCGGGAGGGCAGGGAAAAGCACTTGATGGCGAATCCAGCACGATACCCCGGTTTTCACCCTCAACCCGCCAACCGCGGGCTTGTCTGAGAACACCTCTTCAACAGCCAGCTAAGGCTGCTGCGATTGGCTTTGCTGCGTTTTCCCGGGAGCTTTGGGCTCTCCAGACGGCAGCTCCTGGCCTTCGTAGGTGATTCGCGTTTTCGAGCCGAAGCGCTTGTAATTGGTGTACTTGACGATCTGCCGGATATGAACGTCGCCGATTGAGAAGTGCAGATGGTCGTCCACGCGCGTATAGGTCGGGAACCAATAGCGTCCGTCGATCTGCTCCCGCCAGGTAGTGAACTTCGGAAACAGGTTTTCGTTCCCCTTTTTCTTCACCATGTCGGGAACGTTCTTGCCAAAGGTCTTGACGATCTGGAAATCGTGGTCGTCGACCCAGATGCGTCCCTCGAAATAGCGCTGGTTGTGCTCGATCTGCTTGGGGTGAATGTCGAAGACGTAGGTGTTCAGTTCGTCTTCCTTCTGCTGGCCCAGATACTTGATGTCGTATTGCGGGATTTCGTCGCTGGTGAGGACGAAAGGCATGCGCTTTTCGATGTCTTCGAAGTCTTCGCGGGTCATGCCGATGCGTTGCAAGGTGCTTTCCGGAGCGTAGACCACGTTCTCGATGCGGCGCCCGCGATCGTCGAAAAGAACGTCGACCACCGACTGGTATTCGCCATCGACCACGTTGCCGTCCAGGGTTTGCACTTTCACGCTTTGCCGCCACGTGTACTGTTCGCGCGCTTCCTTGAACTCCTTCTCCTTGGCGGCAAATTTGTGAATGATTTCGTCGACGGTAATCTGCTTCGGCTGGTCGGGAACGAGCGGCCCTTCGCCGCGATCGTCGGCCGCGGCGGCAATCGAGAGTATGGCAAGCACACCGATGAAGGGGAGTATTGCGATCCGACGCTTCCAATTCATAGCACGCCCTTGTTCATAGCACGCCAGGGTTGGATGCATTCCGCAGCTCGGAAGGTGCGGCTCCGCAGCCGCAATGCGGAAACCCGGCATCGGTCAGTCTGATTTACCTTGGTTGAGTTTGCCTCTAAGGGTGGGCAACCAGATCGGTCCTGGACGCGGTGTCGCATCGTCTCCGAAGCGGGCCCGGGCTTTGCCTCGTCGTGCTGCAAATGCTCCGCCGCAGACAAGTGCGCACCGGCCAGCAGCAGCATCCCCACCCAGAAAGCCCAGAAGATCAGCGATACCGAGACATAGAAAGGCCCGTAGACATCCTGGAAGTTGAACAGCGGCAGCAGCGCGGTGTAGGCGTACTTTGAGAACTCGAACAGCACGCCAATGACGATGGCTGCCGGCAGCACCGAGCGCGCCGGCACTTTGCCGTTCGGCAGAACCCAATAGATCAGGAAAAACATGGAGATGACGGCGGCGAACCCTGCCAGCTTCAGCATCGGCCAGTCGAACAGAAAAGTCGTGGCCTTGAGGATGAAGGGATGGTTCCCCACCAGCGACGCCAACGCCTCATCGCTCTTTGCCTTGGCCGCCGCCGAGATCAGAAAAAGCGTTCCGCAACCGAATGCCAGCCCCAGGGCAACCAACTGGTTGCCAAGGTAGGAGCGGTTCTTGCGGATGCCCCAGACCTTGTTCAGCGCCACTTCCAGCGGCTCGAAGACCCCGGTCGAGCTGATGAGCAGCATGATGAGGGAAAAGAGCTGAATGCGGTTGTGAGAGGCCAGCCGCTGCATGCTTCCGACGATGAAATCCTGATTGCTGGGCAGGAAATCCTTGGCCAGCTTGACCACGGCGGCATAGAGAGCCATGTTGTGCAGAATTTTGCTGGTAATGGTCAGAAACAGCACGATGGCCGGAAAAAACGACAGTATGGCGTTGGCTGCGACGGAGAAGGCGTAGGTATGCACTTCCGTGGTTGCCAGATACTTTAGGGTTGGTATCACCTGTGTTTTCAACGCCTTGAACATTCCTGTGCGGAGCTTCTCGGCGAGCGCCGCGAGCTGCCGCCGGACGCAGCCGGCTGCGGCCTCGGCCGGTGTTGCTGGCTCGATCGCGATGGAGGATTCTTCAGGCATTTGACTTACTCGGCCAGATTTCGTGGCGAAACTGACCTTCTCATGGTAGCAGAGTACCCGGCCTCCAGGAGCACCGGATTGCTGAAAGCCGGCCATTGGACACATGCACGAAAGTGCCAATTTCCTGATTTCAGCTCCCGATTTGAAACATCAACAACTTACGCAGCGGAAAAAGTTTGCTAAAATCCTAAGTTCCTGCCATGATGCCGTAGCTCGCTACATGCGAGCTTTGTATAGGACGTAGGTTGATGTTTCCGGGAAGTGATTTGAAACAGAAGAGATGGGCTCCGGAGTTCACCGCCAGCGACGCGTCCTGGCGGCGAATTCGGGAGTCCATATTCTTTTGTGAAAAGCGCTCGAAGAAGCGCCAACTTGCACATAATTCGTAACGGTGACGGGCCTCAGTCCGTTGCCGTTGAAGTAACTGTCAACGGTTGGAAAGGAGTTTTCTGTGAGAGAGAAGGGTACTGTTAAGTGGTTCAACGGCGCGAAAGGTTATGGATTCATCCAGCGTAGCACTGGCGAAGACGTTTTCGTGCACTATTCAGTCATACAGGAGACCGGCTATCGCACACTGAACGAAGGCGAAACGGTCGAGTTTGAGTGTGTTAAAGGGCCCCAAGGGTCTCCAGGCGCAGAACGTCAGCAAAGGCTAACAGCGCCCCTTGATTCCACGCCCTCCTCCTCCAAGGGGAGGGCTTTATTTTTGTCTGCTACGGCAAACCAGGGATGCTATGTCCTGTTGTGGTTTCGCTTAAGGTCGCCGCTCCCTGATGGTCGCAGCCGAGTGCAGTGCTCTGACTTCCGGGATACACCATCCGCTGGATTTTGCTATAGCGTCGTGTCACCAGAAGTTCGCGCAATAAGCTTTTGAGGTGTCATTCTGAGCGAAGCGCAGCGAGCGAAGCAATCCGTGCGATGCTGGATTCGAATGCATAGATCCTTCGCTACGCTCAGGATGACATCCGAACCTCATGCATGCGCAGCTAATGCAGCGAGCTTTTCGGGACATGCCTGCTAGCGTGCTGCCCGCATACAGAAGTGGAGCAATTCCTTCCGCGTCTGCGGGGAAATCCCGACGGAATTCGAAGCCGCAGCGGAAGCCGCTCCGATATTTCACTTCGGCCAGCAAAGTGCGCTCGTCTTCATCGCCGGGCAGTTTGAAGATCAGCGTCGCGACCGTGCCCTTGGGCATCTCGCGCGTCATGGTTACGCCCATGCCGCCTTCGGAAAGCTGGGCCGAGCGACCGTGGACTACGGTCTTACGCTCATTTTCCATGATGATGGCCTTGACTCGCACGTCGAGCGGCACGCGCTTCCAGCGCCGGTTTTTACTCGAGGAATCTTTGATTGAGGAAGACGAATCGTTGCACTGATCATGGGGCTTATGAGTACCATCTGGTGATTTGCCCAAGTGCTGGCTGCATCACGGGCCAAAGCTAGTTGTATCTAACAGGCTTTTCGGACTGAGCGCAAGATTCCGAGTGACCACCGGGCGTGTTCGCTCAATACCGGATTCTCGGAACGGGCAAAGGCTTCCAACTCGGGAATGAACGACGGGTCGCCGCTGTTTCCCATGGCGACGATGACGTTTCGCATCAGGCCCTGGTACTTGGCGCGATTCACCGGCGAGTGCCGGAAAGCGGAGCGAAATTCCTCCTCGCTCATGCGCGGCCAGGCGGCGCAGCTCCGGGTTCACGAAATGCTCGCGCGGAGCCAGTTCCGTAATCGTCGTCGCCGGTTCCGCCGAGGCGCTCGCCCGTCGCGCCGGTTCCAGGGACATACGTCCTGGCAGATGTCGCAGCCAAAAATATTCCGGCCGATTCCAGCGCGCAGGCCGGTCGGGGATGCTGCCGCGTTTTTCGATCGTGAGATAAGCGATGCAACGGGAGGCGTCCATCTGGTAAGGGAGAGGCAGCGCGCCGGTTGGACAGGCGTCAAGGCAACGGGTGCAACTGCCGCAGCGGTCCGGCGCGGGCAGGTCGGGCGGCAGCGGCAACGAGGTCAGCAGAACGCCGAGAAAAATCCACGATCCGAGCTGCTGATTGATGATGCAGGTGTTCTTGCCCACCCAACCGATGCCGGCATAGCGCGCCAGGACGCGCTCCACCACCGGTCCGGTATCGACGTAGCACCAGCTTCGCAACGGCTGCGGCGGGCCGGACAATCTTCTGCTCGGCAAGTGCGGTTACGGACGATTCCAGCGCTCGCAGGCGCTTCAGAACCGTGTCGTGATAGTCGGCTTCGGTCCATGCATAACGGGAAATCCAGCCGCGCGAGGGGTCGCTGCATTCGGTGGAGTAAGGGATGCGGGCTGTCGTAGTTGATGGCGCACACCACCACCGAGCGGGCCCAGGGCGCAACATTGGCGAGGCTCTCGCGCTTCAGTCGCTGGTCTTCGGTGCGGGCTGCCAGGTAGTTCATCTCGCCGTGGCGGCCTTCGGCAATCCAGCGAGGGAAATATTCGAGCTCGGCAAAATGACCGGCCGGCGCAACTCCGCAGAGATCAAAGCCGGCCTGGCGCGCCTGTCGACTGATCTGTTCCTTCAATGAATTCCAGTCGGCCATGGTTTAACCACTTCGAGTGGCCGGGAGAACTGACGGAAATCAGAAGCTGCCCGTTAGAGCAATTCCACAGTTGGTATATCCCGTAAGGGAATCACCGATGGGAAGCACCTTCCGCGAATCCGGTTAGCTGATGCCGAGCTTCTTGACTTCGTCGGCATAATACTTGCGGTAGAGGATGTCCCACTCCTGAGTGCCTTCCACGATGGTTCGCTTCTGCGACTCGATCTTCTGCCGGGCGGCTTTGTCGAGATCTTCTTCCTCGTTCCAGCAGGTGCTCGAGAGAGGTGCGGATCTCCAGCCGGATGGTCTGCGGGTCCTCGACGAAAACCAGTTGCTCGAATTCTCTCAGCGATTCGAAAACGCTCTTGGTGAGCCGGCTCACCTTGTCGCGGCTAATTCTCATAGCACCGCCCTGTATTTGCGCACCAACTCGCCCTTCACTTTCTTGAACATTTCCTGATAGTTCGCACCGCTGCGGCGCATCTCGTCCGAGTACGCCTCCAGAATGGCGCGAACCTCCTCGTTGATGCGATCTTCGATGCTCAGTTCTTCATAAAGCGACTTGTCGATGCGCTCGGTCAGGGCATTCACGTCCTTGGTTTCCACAAATTGGCCGCCGATAAGGCGATTGACGATTTGACGAGCCAGATAGCTAACGTATTCTCGGGAAAGGAGCATGTCGTTAATAAGAGCAGGAATGGAAAAAGAATATCTTTGAAAAAAATAATCTTAGCACATGGCGCCGGGGCAGAGTTCTGCCGTCTTGCTAGCCCGGCAAATGTCGCGGTGTTTGCCGGCCCCAGACGCGCTGCAACCGATTGCCGAGGAACGGTAGCGAGCGTGTGCTCGTCGCGCGGCTCATCGGTCCGCAGGTAAATTTGCCGGGGCGCAACTTGATGGCCAGGCGATGGCGGGGAGTATGATGTTGACGAACCCTGATTGCCGCAGTGAACCCTGCCGGAGACGTGCAAAGCAGGCAGGCTTCTGGTAAAACAGCAGACAGCTCTATGCTTGATGATCTCAGTGCGCTGAAAGACGATATGACCGCCTTCACGGAAGGCCACGGCATGCGCCGCTTCCGTGGTTATGTTCCCGACGAGCTGAACAGCGTCGTCTGGGACAGTGGCGAAAATCCTGAAAGCTGGAAAGATTTTGTCGAGCTGGCGAAGGCCTCCGGCGCACCATTTCTGGTCATGAATGAGATGGCGCTGGAGCGCGCCGACATCGACTATCTCATCCGCCGGCTCGAACACGCCAACTACTCCAACGACGAGGACGTGGAAGAAGCGCGCTGGCTGCGCACCTACCTCGGCAAAATCGGTTACATCCAACTGGCTTTTCCGCACCAGGGCGTCATGTTTCTGTTCGAGATCTCCTGCGAGTGGCATGACCGTTACCAGCGGCTGCTCGACCTGGCGGAAGATTTCGGCAGCATCACCATCGACGAGTCCGACTCGGACGACGAGCGCTGACCTTGCGCTGGATTCCCCGACCGTCGGTTTGCCGCACATCCAAGCCGGAGAGCTCCATACCCGAGGCCGGCTTCGCCCATGCTTCCGGCGCGGAGACGGATTCTATTTCCCAAATCTCTCATTCGCCCACTGCGGGCGGAGATGAGCCGCCGCACTCGGCGCAACCGGCGCTGGCCGCTATGGATGCGTGCGCGCGCGAGTTGGCGCAAGCTTTGCAATTGCCGCCGGCGGTTGCAACTCTGCTGGCACAGAGAGGGATTCGCGATGCGGAGGAAGCCAGCCGTTTTCTGAAACCGTCGCTGGCGGACCTGCACTCGCCTTACCTCATGCTCGACATGCGGGCGGCGGTCGAGCGCGTTTCGCTGGCCATCGCGCGCGGCGAGCGCGTGCTCGTCTATGGCGACTACGATGTCGACGGCACCATGGCCACGGTGATCCTGAAGACGGCCATTGAGCTGTGCGGCGGGCAGTGCGAGTTTCACGTGCCGCATCGCTTGCTGGAGGGCTACGGCATGCGAGACGAGGTCATCGAGCGCGCCGCCGCCGATGGCATCCGTCTCATCATCAGCGTCGACACCGGAATACGGGCCTTTGCCGCCGCCGAGACCGCCCGCAGATTGAATCTCGACCTCATCGTCACCGACCATCACCTGCCGCAGGCGGGCAAGGCTGCCGAAAGCGCTCGCGGTGCTGAACCCGAACCGGGCAGACTGCCGGTATCCGGATAAGGGCTTATGCGGAGCCGGAGTGGCTTTCAAGCTGGCGCAAGCGCTGCTGGAAAAAAACGGACGCTTGCGCCTGGTGCCTTCGTTTCTGAAAGTGGTTGCCATTGCGACCATCGCCGATGCGGTGCCGCTCACCGGCGAAAACCGCATCTTTGCCAGCCTCGGGCTGCATGAGTTGCGCCATCCGGTGAATCCGGGCCTGCGGGCATTGCTCGAGGTCGCCAACATCGAAACCGGCCGCCCGCTCACGGCGACCGATGTCGCATTCCGCATCGCTCCGCGCATGAATGCGGCGGGAAGAATGGATGTCGCTCGCAACGTGGTCGACCTGTTCGCGGAAAAAGTTCCCGCCCGCGCCCTGGAAATTGCCAAGAACCTGGACCGCTTGAACGGCGACCGCCAACTGGAAGAAGCGCGCATTCTGGAAGCCATCACCTCGCAACTGGAAGAGTCTCCCGAGTTCGCCGGCGCGCTCTGCCTGGTGCTGGACGGGGAAGGATGGCACCGCGGAGTGATCGGCATCTGCGCGTCGCGGCTGGTGGATCGCTACCAGCGTCCGGCGGTGGTGATTTCGCGTGACGGAGAAGAGGCGCATGGTTCAGGGACGTTCCATTTCCGGCTTTCATCTGCTGGAAGCGTTTGAACACTGTTCCGAACTGTTCACTCGCTTTGGCGGACACGCCCACGCGGTTGGTTTTGCGTTGCGCTCCGAGCACGTGCCCGAGTTGCGCCGGCGGCTGAACGGCTTCGCCGAGGAACATCTCCGGCCCGAAGACCTGGAGCCGGCGCTCGAATACGATCTGGAACTTCCCTTGCACGAGATCGGGCCGCCGCTCTGGGATGCGCTCAGCCGCCTGGAGCCATTTGGCGCGGGAAATCCGCAGCCGGTCTTCATCGCACGCAAGGTGCGCTCGCTGGCGCCGGCGCGAATTCTGAAAGGCAAGCACCTGAAACTGAAGCTGGCGCGCGGAGTGGACAACAGCTCAGGCCTGGCTCGCGGCATCGAGGCGCTCGGCTGGGGAATGGCCGGGCAGTTCGAAGCCAATCCGTTCGAGGCGGGCCAGTTGCTGGACGTCGCCTTCACCATCGAGCGCAACCAGCATCGCGATTTCGGCGGACACCTTGCAGCTGAACCTCCGCGATTGGTCGCGCAGCGAGTAGACAATCCGCCGGAGCCTCGGTGTCTCTCAGCTTGACCTCGGGTTTGCTCCTTGGAATAACCTTTCCGGTACCGTACTCATGGGCTCAGAACTACACTGGTTGCTGCCGCGGGCAAATTCTATACTGTCACCAGAGCCGTCTGACGCGGAACAGGGGAATTGATGAGAAACTTTGAAAGCCTCTCCGAGCGGGAAGTTCTAGCGCTTGCGATTGAGCTGGAAGAAGAAGACGCGCGTATCTACGCCGATTTTGCCGAAGGACTGCGGGAGAATTATCCCGCTTCGGCCCAGGTGTTCGAAGGCATGCGCGCAGGAGGAATCGCGCCACCGGCATCGCCTCTTCGAACTTTACAAGCAGAAGTTCGGCGAACACATTCCCTTGATCCGCCGCGACGACGTAAGAGGGTTCGTCAAGCGCCGCCCGGTGTGGCTTTACAAGCCGCTTGGGCTCGATGTGGTGCGCAAACAGGCGAGCGCCATGGAGATGGAGATCCGCCGTTTCTACGAAAAGGCGGCGGCGATTACGCCGGACGCCAGCTTGCGCCAGTTGCTGGGCGATCTGGCGGAAGAGGAATGGTCGCACTCCATCCGCGCCGACGAGTTGGGGAAGGAAAAGCTCCAGCCTGATATCCGGCGCGAAGAAGACGCGGTCAGCCGCAGGCTTTTCGTGCTTCAGATCGTGCAGCCTGGGCTGGCGGGCCTGATGGACGGCTCCGTCTCCACCCTCGCCCCGGTCTTCGCCGCCGCGTTCGCCACCCGGAGTTCGTGGGACGCTTTCGTCGTGGGCCTGGCCGCCTCGATCGGCGCCGGCATCAGCATGGGCTTTGCCGAGGCGCTCTCCGACGATGGCAGCCTTACCGGCCGCGGCCATCCCTGGATGCGCGGATTGGTCTGCGGACTGATGACGACGGCCGGCGGCATCGGACATACGCTGCCCTTCCTGATCCACTCCTTTGGAGTGGCCACGACGGTTGCCGTCATCGTGGTTGCGTTCGAACTGGCGGCCATCTCGTGGATTCGCGCCCGGTACATGGATACACCGTGGCTTGCCGCTACGATGCAGGTTGTGCTCGGCGGAGTGCTGGTATTCCTGACCGGCATTTTGATCGGAAGCGCATAACCGGGAACCGCTCTAGCACTTTTGTCACAGGAATCGCGCAACTCGGTGTTCGATTTGCCGTCTAATGGAATATGGATTTGCGCGGGCACGCCTGGCGGAGGGATCGGCACGGCTGGCAGTTGGGTTTTTGCTGCTTCCTGATGTTTGCCCTGGGATTGGCGCCGGAGGCGGCTGCCGCACCCAAGTCGGCGCCGCACAGTTCCGTGGAGTTGATCGCGGAAGATTCGTCGATTGCCGCCGGCACGGATTTCACTCTCGGTTTACTGTTCAGGCTCGACCCGCATTGGCATATCTATTGGGTCAATCCCGGCGACTCCGGCGAGCCGCCGCGCGTGAGCTGGCAACTGCCTTCTGGATTCACGGCCGATGCCATCCAGTGGCCCACACCCAAGCGTCTGGCGACCGGAACGCTGCTGGATTTTGGCTACGAGCAGCAGGTGTTGTTGCCGGTGCGGGTACACATTTCCTCGACCATTGCCCAGCAGGTGCCGATCCATGCCACGGTGAAGTGGCTGGTCTGCGGCAATATCTGCATCCCCGCGAAGGCTGACGTCGATCTATCGCTTCCGGTTGCGGTGAAGCCGATGGTCAATCCGCAGGCTGCGCCGCTGTTCCATCAGGCGCGGGCGTCGTTGCCTAAGCCGCTTCCCAAGCGATGGAAACTGAGCGTTGAGGACTCGAAGGACGAGATACGGCTTAGCGTCAATTCGGCGGGGAAGCTGCATTCGGCAATTTTCTTCCCGCTGGATGCGAATGTAATTGAGGATTCCAGTCCGCAGCAAGTGCGGAAGAGCGCGTCGGGCTTTACGGTTTCCCTCAGGAAATCCGATCAGTTCACCGGTCCGCTGACCCTGCTGAGGGGAGTGCTCGCCGATTCGGACACCCATTCCTATGCGGTCTCCGTGCCAGCGTCGGCCAGTGCCGGCAGAGGCCAGGGATCAAGCAAGAGCAAATAACTGCGAAAGACCGAGAAAGCTGCGAGGAGGAAAAACGATGAAGCGGAGCTTCACTCTACTCACATTCGTCTTTGCATGGTTGTGCCTGACGGCATCCGCGTTTGCGGTTCGCGTGGGCGATCAGGCGCCGGACTTCAACGCCGTGGACAGCCATGGCCAAGCCCACACGCTCTCGCAGTACAAGGGCAAGTATGTAGTGCTGGAATGGCACAACAACGGCTGCCCGTTCACCCGCAAGCACTATGAGAGCGGCAATATGCAGAACTTGCAGAAGGAGTGGACCGCCAAGGGAGTCGTCTGGTTCACCGTAATTTCCTCGGCGCCGGGCGAGCAGGGCTACGTGACCGCCGCTGAAGAGAATGCCTACCTGAAAGAGATGAAGGCGGCACCGACGGCGGCGCTGCTGGACCCGCAAGGCACGCTCGGCCATCTCTACAATGCGAAGACGACGCCGGAGATTTTCATCATTACGCCCGATGGCAAGCTGGTCTACCAGGGTGCCATCGACGACCATCCGACGACCGATGCCGGCGACATCCCGAAATCGAAGAACTACGTCTCCGTGGCGCTCACCGAGTCGATGGCTGGAAAGCCTGTGGATGAGCCGTCGACGCGCTCCTACGGCTGCTCGGTGAAGTACGCACACTAGACCACCCCAGCAACCCAACAGCGGGCTTGCCGGGGACCCCAGATTTCACCCTGACAAGCGCAACTGCCGCGCTTGTCAGCGATCCGGTCGCTCAGAGAGACATCCTCGCGTCGTTCAAGAAATTCGGGAGCGCCCTAACGTTTGATCTCGATGGGCCGCTGATCGAAATAGGATACGGTGGCCGTCATTCCCTGCCGGTTGTCGAACGACTCTTTCGAAACCGGGAAGCTGACCACGACGCTGCCTGAAACATGGCCGCCCGGCGCGATGCGGGATTCACGGACGAGCCCGGCAATGGAGTGTTGCCGCAGCTCCGGAAACGCCTGGAAGTAGCGTTCGAAGTCGGACACCGGGCCGAAGTCGTCGCTGAATTCGCCTTTGCCGGTCCGGATCGTGATCCTCACATTTTTCAGGAAAAGCGGCTTCTTGGAGAGATTCGTCAGGCTGAGTTGCACGGTGGCAAGCGCCAAGTCCTGTCCCGGAACGGTGACGGCAAACGCCTGGTCGATGCTGCCGGAGGCGACCGGCGTCGCGCGCAGAAAATATGCGGCCACGCCAACGGCGATCGCCAGCAGCACCATGGCGATATGACCGGACCGGCCGATGGCAGGGTGTGCTTGAAGCTGTCGAACTCCTCGGTCATCGGCACGTGACCGGCATCGTCCGGCTCGGGATTCGGATTCAACCTCGGATCAGGATTAGACAAGGGGCTGGCCATCGTTCCTCCTTGCTCCGGCCACTTTTGCCGGATGAGCTGCGGCAATGGAAAGTCTCCGCCCCATGATGATGAGATGCACGGGGCGGCATTCAGGGTTCGGAGATTATACCCGCTTAATAGCCGCAAGCAACTGATCGACAGGCAAGGTATTCAGCACGTCGGAAGCCGTCAGCCAGGCCCGGCGCGCCTGGAGAATGCCATACTTGAGCTTTTCGAAATGCGATGTGTGATGCGCGTCGGTGTTGATGACGATCTTGACGCCGCGCTCGCGCGCCATGCGCAGATGCACATCGCAAAGATCGAGCCGGTCGGGATAGGCGTTCAGCTCCATCGCGACCTTGCGCGCGGCAGCCGCTTTGAGCACCGCGTCGAGATCGAAACGATAAGCGTCGCGGCGCAGCAGCAGCCGGCCGGTGGGATGACCGATGGCGGTGACATAACGATTCTCGACGGCCCGCAGCAGACGCTCGGTCATCTGCGCCGGTTCCTGGTTGAACGCCGAGTGTACGCTGGCGATCACGACATCCAGTTGCGCCAGGGCGGAGTCGTCCAAGTCGAGCGCGCCGTCGGCCAGGATGTCGACCTCTATGCCCGCCAGGATGGTGATCCCCTCGATCTGCTCGTTGGCGCGGCGAAGCCGTTGCGCGTGCTCCGCGGTCCGCTTCTCGTCGAGCCCGTTGGCGAACGCCAGGTTCTTGGAGTGCTCGGTGATGGCGATGTACTGGTAGCCGCGTTCGCGGGCGGCCAGCGCCATTTCTTCGATGGTGCAGCGGCCATCGGTTTCAACGGTGTGCATATGAACTTCGCCGCGAATGTCTTCCAGACGCACCAGTTGCGGCAAAGCGTGATTTTCAGCGGCCTCCAGCTCGCCGCAGTTCTCGCGCAACTCGGGTGGAATCCAGTCGAGGCCAAGCTTGCCGTAGATTTCCTCCTCGGTGGCGCTGGCCGCCCGCTGATTGTCCGCGAGCGTGAACAAGCCGTACTCGTTGAGGGTGAATCCCCGTTTCAGCGCGCGCTGACGCAGGGCCACGTTGTGCGCCTTGGAGCCGGTGAAATATTGCAGGGCGGCGCCAAACGATTCCGGCGGCAGAATGCGCACGTCGATTTGCATCCCGTTGCGAAGCTTGAAGCTGACCTTGTTCTCGCCGCGCGCCAGCACCTCGGCAATGCCGGGGAAGTGCAAAATGCGCTCGATGAGCGCGTCGCGCTCCGCCGGCTGTGCGCAGCAGTTCCCGGTGATGAGCAGGTCGAGATCGCCCACGGTTTCGCGTCCGCGACGCAGCGAGCCCGCCGGAGTCATCGTCTCCACCCCGGGCATCTGGCCGATGTGCTCCATCAACCGGGCCGCCGTGCGATCGGCTTCATCCAGAAGGAAGCGGCCGGAAATGCCGCGATAGGTCTCAATCGCCTTCAGAATTTTCTGCTCGGTCTTCTCGCTCATGCGGGGAAGGCCGCGCAGCTTGCCTTCGCGCGCAAGCTGCTCCACGCCGGCAAGATCGGAAACCTGAAAATTCGACCAGATCAGGTTGATGGTTTTTGGGCCAAGTCCCTGGATCTTGAGTAGCTCCAGCATCGACGGGCGGTATTTTTCGAGGAGCTGGACGTGCTGCTTCAGGTCGACCTTCCTGCACGATCTCGCGCAGGTTCGCGGCCATGCCTTTGCCGATGCCGGGAACTTCCAGCAGCTTCTTGGGATCGGGATCGCCGACCAGCTCGGCAACTTGCTGCGGCAAAGCTTCAATGGCTTCGGCGGCATTGCGGTAGGAACGTATACGAAACGAATCTTCGCCCGCGATCTCCATCAGATCGGCGGTCTCGAACAGGATACCGGCGATGCCCTTGTTGTCCACAGGTCGCCCTCCACCTCTGAATTTTAGAGCAGTTTCAGAACTGGTGTATCCCGCAGCCAGTGCTTACGGGCTCAGAATCGGGCAGCAACGCGCAATCGCAGCGTACGGGCAGATATCGCAAATAGGGAAAACCCAGCCACTCGGCTGGGTTTCGCGATCAATACCGGCTTTTCGAAGTTCAGGCGACTTTGGTGACGTTGCCGGCCTGGGGCCCTTTCTGGCCCTCGACGATCTCAAATTCAACCTGATCACCCTCCTGAAGGCTTTTGTATCCCTCGGAAGTGATCGCAGTGTAGTGAACAAAAACATCGGGTCCACCATCGCGACCAATAAAACCGAACCCCTTAGCGTTGTTGAACCACTTCACGGTTCCCTTTAGACGAGACACTTGCTAATTCCTCCGTGCTACTACTACGGCCGAAGCCGCCTCAGTCTCAACAAGCAGAGACCAAACCTACACGGACAACTTCCCGTTGCATGATCCGGATTGGATGGAACTTGTCGAGACTGCAAAGCGAATGTTATTGCGGACAAGAATATGTTGTCAAGTTAGTACACGTCTTCAAGTTCTTGAAAATTACGGGCGTCCAGCACTGCGGGCGAGTGCCGCGGAAGGCGCTACGACGTTGAGAGCGAATTTGCGAACGATGGATGTCCCCGAGATGTTTCTCCCGAAAGAAGCCAGATGTCTGTGCACTGATTTCAGGGATACCACCAACTCTGGAATTGCATCGCCGATTGCGGACGAACAGGTTTCGGCCCGCGCGTTCCGCCGCCGGTCAGCTCTGCGGGTGAAATTTTTCGAGCCAGAGCACACCCGCGATCGTCTTGCCGTCTTCAATCTTGCCCGACATGACCATTTTGACGGCCAGCGAAATCGAGAAAAAACGCGAGTGAATCACCTCGTCCTCTTCCGGCTGCGCCGTGCCCTGCTTCAGCTCGCGGGCAAGGAAGAGCGCCATGGTTTCGTCGAGAAATCCGGGGCTGGAAAAAAAGGAAGCGCCTTTTTCCAGCGCTTCGCCGTGATTCCGGTTTCTTCCAGCAACTCCCGCTTGGCCGCGGCAAGTACTGCTTCGCCTTCGTCAATCCGGCCCGCGGGAAGTTCCCACAGCTCGCGGGCGGCGGCATAACGAAACTGCCGGATCAGCAACACCCGCCATGGCTCGCGCGTGTCATCGACGGCCATGACCACGACCGAGCCGGGATGATGCACCACATCGCGACGCACGGTCACCCCGCTGGGCTCGCGTACCTGCTCGGAAGTCACATAGAAAATCGGGGTACGAAATGCAACCCGCGATTTCAAAACCTTGGCGGGCGAAGCGGTTTTTCCGGAAATCTCAGCGGCGGATTTTACTGGAGCGGTTTTATTGCGCGGCGTTGTCTTACGGGCCATGATCTTAAAACTATAACGTATCGCCGGAAAAATATGCGTGGTCCGCGGCCATGACGATATTGCTGAGGCCAATCGTCTTTCCGAAGACCCTGCGAAAGTTGGAAAAATCCGTTGCCGGCTACGTGATCAGGTGCCCCATCTTTTCGCGCTTGGTGCGCAGATATCTGGCGGAGCGCGGATGCGGGACGACTTCGGCCGACACCCTTTCCACCTTGATTCCGGCCTGCTCGACGGCGGTGATCTTTTCGGGATTATTGGACATCAACCGAATCTGTTTCACGCCAAACGCGGTGAGAATCGCGACCGGCAGATTGTATTCGCGACAATCGGGTTTGAAGCCGAGTTTTTCGTTGGCCTGGACCGTGTCGAGTCCACCATCCTGCAATTCGTAGGCTTGCAGCTTGGCCATCAAACCAATGCCGCGGCCCTCCTGCTGTTCGTAGATGAGGATTCCACGGCCGAGCTCGGAGATCTTCTCCATCGCCATTTCAAGCTGCGCGCGGCAGTCGCAGCGATTCGATCCGAAGACGTCTCCGGTAAGGCACTGCGAGTGAATGCGCACCAGCGGCGGCTCGCGAGTGAATGTCGCCCATGACGAGAGCGACTGCGGTTTCCCGGCGACGTTCGACATCGGCGGGAGAATCGTTGGCGTAACGGACGGAGCTTGTAAAGTAACCTTCAAAGCCGAAGATCCGAAATTGCCCCCAACGAGTGGGGAAGTCGGCCTCAGCAATTTTTTTGATCGAATTCACGCTACCTATTATAAACGCGTCAGAGTTGAAAGATGTGACCTGTGGCACCGACGGGCGGTGGGGGCGCAAAGGTTTTTCTTCACCCCGCTACACACAAAAGCGGCGCGGAGTGCAGCCTCCGCTTTACCTGCGGAGCGGCTGGCTGATACTATACTTTACAGACCTGCCGTAAGAGTGCCGCAACGGCGCTTGGCTGCGGGACGGGGCTATAGCTCAGCTGGGAGAGCGCTGCAATCGCACTGCAGAGGTCGTCGGTTCGATCCCGACTAGCTCCACCAAATTCCCGCCACGGCTTGCCGCAGCAAAACCCGAGGTACTCCAAACGCGGGGTGTTCTGCTGTTCTCGCATGGTATTTGGCTGAAACGGAGTAAGGGCGTAGTATCGTAAACAGGCACATCTGCATACGCTTTTCTGCTTGCCCCAAACCGGAGCGACTCCTCGGCGCATCCAGGTGATGGTTTCTCGAACGGCGCGCAAAGGCCATCCTCAGCATTCGGCCGCGAGCTGCCGCTCATCGGTGTTCTGGAGCGACCGTGTTCCGGGATAGGTACGACGGGCCGGCGGAGTTACCATGTGCGGCGCGCCCAGCAAAATTTTTCTTGACGATCTCCGTCAACTCCAAGTGATAGGAGTATCGATGCCGGATGTGGTTAGCAATTACGTGTTCTCAATCCAAGCAGAGCCTTACCACCGGGAAGTGCGCTACCACTGGATGATTTGCTCGGCGCAGAATCCGGATCAAATGGTGTCCTGGGGACATGCCACTACGCGGGAACTAGCCGAGGCCGCGGCGCAGAACGAGATCCAGGACTTGTCTTCCGGGCTGACTCAAGGCGGACGTGTGATTGGCACGAAAAAGCAGACGATTCGCCGTCGCTAACTTCCTACCTGCGGACTTTGCACCACTCGATTCATTCCAGAGGTACCGCATTGCTTCACGACGAATGTCATCGTGAGGAGGTTCGCCGCTTTTGCGAGCCGATGTCACGATCGATATGTCTCACCGGAAATCACCTGAATGCGATTCGGGCCGCTACCTGTGGCAGCGGCCCGAGTGCTTGCTTAGGATGCGTGCTCCTTGCGGAGCTTTTTACGGGCGCGTTTGCGCGCCAACGCTTGCTTCAGTCGGGCTTTCTCGCCCGGCTTCAGATAGTAGGAGTGACGTTTCACTTCCTTGATGATTTCGTCCTGCTGCACTTTGCGTTTGAAACGACGCAGGGCGTTGTCTACCGACTCTCCCTCTTGCAGTCGAATTTCCGCCAAACTTTCACCCCCCAACCAGCTTTACTTGAGCAGAAACACAATCCCTTACACGAATACCTCTCCAGGCATGGCGAAGAGCGTGCGAGAGGAAAGCGTGTTCCGGGTAGGCCGGGATTCCAAGATCGCGGTGTCCATGTTGATCTGCTTGCGCGCTATCTTGAGTTTCAGAATGCGCTCGATGTGGCGCAGTTCAACCACCTCGACTCCGGAAACCAAGGTTGAAGCGCGTCCGCTGGCGCCGGCGCGTCCGGTGCGGCCGACACGGTGAATAAAATCTTCCGGCATGGCCGGCAGATCGTAGTTGATCACGTGGGCGACGTCGTTGACGTCGAGGCCGCGCGAAGCTACGTCGGTTGCAACCAGCACTTTGAATCGGCCTTCATCGAAGCCGTTCAGCGCGCCGGTACGCTGTGCCTGCGAGCGGTCGCCGTGAATCATGGTCGCCGCAAATCCGTCGCGAACCAGATTCTTCGCCAGTCGTTCGGCGCCCCGCTTGGTGCGCGCAAAGATCAGGGTCTGTCCTTTTTCCGCGTAGAGAAGTTCGCGCAGAACGCCAGGCTTCTCGGCCGCGGCCACTTCGAACGCCTGAAGCTCAATGCTTTCGGCGGGCTTCAGAACCGAACCCAAGGCGATGCGCACGGGATTCTTTAAGTAGTCATTGACGAGTCCGGCGACGGATGCTTCCAGCGTAGCCGAGAAGCACATCGTCTGGCGCTGCTGCGGCAACCGCGCCACAATACGCCGGATGGACGGCAGGAAGCCCATGTCGAGCATGCGGTCGGCTTCGTCCAGCACCAGGATGTTGACATGCTGCAGGTCGACCAGTTTGCGGCCGAGGAAATCTTCCAGTCTGCCGGGGGTGGCAACCATCAGTTGCGCGCCGGAGCGCAGCGCCTGAAGCTGTTTCTTTTCCGGAACCCCGCCCATCACCAGGGCAGCGGGCGCAAGCTTGTTGCTGCGGACGTTGTCGTAATGCTCGCAAACCTGCATGGCAAGTTCGCGCGTCGGCACCAGAATGAGCGCCTCGATGCGGCGCGAGTTGCTGGCTGCCAGCCGCTCGATGATCGGCACCAGGAAGGCAAGCGTTTTGCCGGTTCCGGTCTGGGCCGTGGCCAGAATATCTTTGCCTGCGAGCGCCGGCGGAATGGTGGCGGCTTGAACGGGCGTGGGTGGTTGAGAATTGTGCAGCAGCAAGCTTCTGCTGAAGAGCAGAAGACAGAGGTAATTCAGAAAACTTCATCATGCGAATGGTTAAGTACTTTCTTTCTCGAGGGGCGCCTCGCGACCCGCACTCAGGGGAGGCGATTCGCGAATAAAGCTAAGGGATGCCGCTCATTTTCGATTATGGCCGCTGAGTTGTACGGGGTAGCAGAAGGGCGGGACTCGAGTCGCAAGACCGAACTTTCGCACCACTGGAGAACCGTGGTCAGTAGCTTTCCTATTTAGTATACCACCATCTGGCCTCAACGGCCTGGGGTGGGGCAGGTGTAGGTGCTCAGAAGTCGTTGAAGTCCAACGCTAAAGGCTGGCCATCTTCGTCATACGAGATGACCGGATTTCCGCTGCGTTCAACCGGCGTTTCTTCTTTTTCCAACTTGCGTTGTGCTTTCTTTTGCAATTTCTCTACCCGCTTTTCCTGACGGGCGCGTTCTTTCGAGCGCTTCGTGAATGACGGTCGAGAGTTTCCGGCCATGGATGCTCCTGTCGCAACCGGTTGTTGCTCAGAGGGCGCCCGGAGCCGATGCCCCGGGTCCACCCAGATTCAAGTTTACAGGACTTCGACGTTTTCCGCCTGCAATCCCTTCGGCCCTTTTGTCACCTCGAACTGTACCGACTGCCCTTCCTGAAGACTACGGAAGCCGTTCGACTTGATGGCCGAGAAATGCACGAAAACATCTTCGCCATTCTGGCGCGCTATAAAACCAAAACCCTTGGCATCGTTAAACCACTTCACTGTTCCTTGTTCCACTTGTGTTGTACCTTTTTCCTTTTCCATTAAGATTCGGCTGGAAGATTCTGCTAGACTTAGAGATCGGAACACAGACCGAATCGGCTGGCCAACTCAAAATCGCGCCTCAAACTTCGCGACCTTCTCTTGGTTTGATGCTACACGAAGGCGAGCAGATTCACCAACCGCAGCGGTTTGTCGCCGGAACAGAAAGCCATCCTGCACCTGCTTTCGCAGTTGACAATCGAATGCTTAGCGCCTACGGTAGAATCTGAGCGAGTAGTTTCGTCCTCTTTCAGACTCTCTGAAGCTAAGTCAGGGTATCTGAAGTCCATTCCTCCTTAGCGTACTGGCCCCGGCAGTTGTGATGAGCCACAAAAACACAAGCAAGACACAGAAAGAGTACCGCCAAGCGCGCGATTCCTGTCGAAGTAACGGAGGATTGCCAAGTATGGGCGTTCAGTGCGCCCGAAATACTTGTCGCAGTCCTTCGGACAGTAGTGAGCGGCTGATTCGGCGGATGCTCGACTTGGTGCGTGGGCCAGGGCATCACGGGTTGGCGTCATCGCGGCACCTAACGATTGCAAAGGAATTGGAACAACATGAAGATTTTCGTCGGGAACTTTAGTTTCAGCATGACCGAAGCAGAGCTTCGTTCACTTTTTCAGCCCTTCGGTACTGTCGACAGCGTTTCGCTGGTCACCGACCGTGACACCGGCCGCTCGCGAGGATTCGGATTCGTCGAGATGGCGAACAAGGAAGAAGCCGCCAAGGCCATTGCGGCCTTGAACGGCCAGGACTCAGGCGGAAGGGCGCTCACGGTCAATGAAGCGCGACCCAAGGTCGAGCGCGGCGGCGGCGGCTGGACGTGGCGGCGGACGGGATGACTATCGGGGTCATGCGCGTCAGCCTCGCGAACCTCGGTGGTAGGGCTCGGGGAAGCGGAGAAGCAGCGGTCCAGCGGAATGGCCAAGCGCGTGCGGCAGAAGCAACGGGAGCGCACCCAATCTTGTTGAAATGTCGACTGTGACATGTGATCAGTGTGGCGCCCGGTTCGCCATTGGCCATCGCCTGTTTTTCCAGGATGCCGAGCTTGCAACCAGGCAAGCCGCATGGCTGGGAGAGCAGCTTGTCTGGGATCACATCCAGGAAAACAAGCACCGGGGCTCGATACGCCTGCCTGCGTCCAACGAGATGAAATGAAGGCACGGCGGCCGTGCGCTGAAACAACTTGAGGGCCGACCGTCGTCCACGGGTATTTCCCGTGAGCGCCGGTCGCCAGTTCCGTCTCATCTCCGAGCCAATCTATTGCGGAATCGGAGTCGGCACCGGCCTGCCTGCGAAGTATGCTTCCAGGTTGGCGAATGCCAGATCTCCCATTGCCTGCCGCGTCTGCGCCGTGCCGCTGGCCATGTGAGGCGTCAGCACAACGTTGTCCATCGTCAGCAGCTCCGCCGGAACATTCGGCTCATCGGTAAAGACGTCCATCGCGGCGCCGCGAATCGTGTGTTTGCTTCAATGCCTCCATCAGCGCGGGCTCATCGACCAGTGAGCCGCGAGCGATGTTGATCAGGAATCCCTCCGGGCCGAGCGCATGCAGGACGGCGGCGTTCACCAACCCGCGGGTCGTCGGTCCGCCGTAGGCGGCGGCAACCAGGAAATCGGTGTTGGCGGCCAGGTCGAGCAGCGAAGCGTAATAGCGATAACTCACATCCGGTTTTTGCTCAAATCGGTGTAAGCGATCGCCATCCCGAATCCTTCGGCGCGGCGCGCCACCGCGCGGCCGATTCGTCCCAACCCGATGATGCCCAGCCGGCTGCCGCTTACCTTGCGGGCCAGCCGGTAAGCGCCGGTCTTCCAACCGCCGTTGACGAAGGAAGCGCTCGGCCGCCGGAATTTCACGCGCAACCGACAAAATCAGCCCAAGACAAAGATCCGCAACATCGTCTGTCAGCACATCGGGCGTGTGGGTGACGACGATGCCGCGCTCATGAGCCGCCTGGACATCAATTCCGTCATAGCCCACGCCAAATACCGAAATGATCTCCAGCGCCGGAAGCTGCGCGATGAACTCGCGCGTCACCGTCGACATGGCTCTGGCGGCGATGCCGCGCACTTTGCTCGCGAACGAAACAAAGGCAGCCGGATCCAATTGCTGGACCCGATCGTGAAACGAAAATGCCGCGCGCAGGCGCTCCTCGTAAAAAGCGGGCAGCTTGTCGACGGCAAGAATGTCGGGTTTCATGGTTCAGGGCTCCGGATCTCGTTTCTGCAGTAAGCCAATCGCATCAAGATGCCAGTTCGCCACCTTCGTGTGAAGTGTCAGTCTGAGCAAACTTGACAGTGTCAGTCTGAGTCATCTCTCAGTGTACCAAGCAGTTGTATGAGGCGTAATGCATAGATCCTTCGCTTCGCTCCGGATGACATCCCGAAGCGTATGCCGCGAACTTGCCGGGACGGCTCCCACTCAGCCGAGCACAAACCTTGACCCCTGTTTTCTGCATCTGTTGGTAGGAAGTATCAGCCACAAGTACTGCTCTGGCCATTGCAGCGGACGAGTGGCCGTCGCCCACCTTCTCGCCGGCCAACCAAAATGGATCGATGGCACACGGCAAGAATAGTTTCTGGAGCGGATGGCACGATCGTCTGGCGGCGCTCGGCCAGATTCCGCCTGTTCTGAGGATCGTGTGGGAGTCCGGGCCGGCGGTTGTCACTTTCGGCATCATCGTGCGGGTTTTCAGCGCTCTGCTGCCGATTGCTCTGCTGGCGTCAGCAAGCTGATTATCGACAGCATTGTCAACGTCGTCGCCCATCATCAGCCGGTATCCCAGCGATTCTGGTGGCTGGTGGCGGCGGAGTTCGCGCTGGCGGTGACGACCAGCATGGTCACCCGCGTGCTCGATTACCTGGACTCGCTGCTGGCTGACAAGTACACCCGCCACGTCAGCATTGCCGTGATGCGGCACGCCGCGCAGTTGGACGTGATTGCCTACGAAGACCCGGTGTTTTATGACCGGCTCGAGCGCGCCCGCGTGCAGGCGACCGACCGGCTTGGGATGATTCAGTCCATCGGGCGGCTGGTGCAGCAGGTGATCACGACGCTTTCGCTGTCGATCTCCATCGTTTACTTTTCTCCCTGGCTGCTGCTGGTTTTGATCGCCGGCGTGATCCCCGCGTTTCTCGGAGAAAGTCACTTTGCGTTCCTCGGTTATGCCAAGAATTTCCGGCAAACTCCCATCCGGCGGCAACTCGATTACCTGCGCATCCTGGGAGGCAGCAAGGAAGCCGCCAAGGAGCTGAAGCTCTTCGGACTGAGCGGGTTTCATCACCGGGCGCTTCGCCAGGCTTTCCGACGAAATCTATCGCGAGAACGTCGCGCTCTCGCGGCGGCGCCTGCTGGCGGGAATGTTCCTGTCGATTCTCGGAACGCTCGGCTATTACGCGGCCTACGTGTGGGTGATCTGGCGTACTCTGCTGGGAATTCTCTCGGTCGGCACCTTGTACTTTCTGGCGGGCGCCATTCTGCAGGCAAGCAACAACATTCAGCAGATCTTCTCGACCTTGTCGGGCATCGCGGACCAGGCCCTGTTCCTGACCGACCTGCTTGAATTTTTCGAGATGGAGCCCACCATCCGCTCCAAGCCGGATGCGCTGCCTGCGCCGCGGCCCATCGTGCGCGGCTTCGAGTTCCGCAACGTGTCGTTTCACTATCCCGGGCAGCGACAGGCTCATTCTGCGAGGGCCTCGATTTTCATCTGCGCCCGGGCGAGCGCGTGGCGCTGATCGGCGAGAACGGACAGGGAAAGACCACCATCGTCAAGCTGATCACCCGTCTCTACGATCCCACCGAGGGAGAGATTCTTCTCGACGGCGTCGATCTCCGCGAATACAGCCTCGAAGACCTGTATCGCGAGATCGGGGTCATCTTCCAGGATTTCATGCGTTACGAAATGACCGCGCGCGAGAACATCGCCGTGGGGCGGATCGAGCAGCTCCAGGACATGAACTTGATTCGGGCCGCCGCCCACAAGAGCCTGGCCGATGAGGTGATCGCGAAGCTCCCGGGCGGCTACGAGCAGATGCTGGGCAGGCGCTTTAACGACGGCGTGGATCTCTCCGGCGGCGAGTGGCAGAAGCTGGCGCTGGCGCGCGCTTATCTTCGCGACGCGCAACTGCTGGTGCTGGACGAGCCGACCGCCGCGCTGGACGCACGCAGCGAAGCCGAAGTTTTCGAGCGCTTCGCCGAACTGACCGAGGCCAAGATGGCGCTGTTCATTTCGCATCGTTTCTCAACCGTGCGCATGGCCGACCGCATCGTCGTGCTCGCCGACGGCACGGATCGCCGAAGACGGCAGCCATGGCCAGTTGATAGCCCTTGGCGGGCGGTACGCCGAATTGTTCGAATTGCAGGCCGCCAGCTACCGGTAATTTTTTGTTTGGATTCATATGCCTCAGAATACTCACGTTGAATTGGCCGAAGCCTCCGAAAGATTCTTCGGCTCCGTCGGGCCAGGAGGGCGCTCACGATGCCGGCCTGATAGCGGCCCGCGCCGCCGAGTGCGCCCGCATCGCTGGTCTGGCTGCCGGAGGCCCGGCCTCCGCGGCGCTTCGCCGAGCGATCGCGAACGCTGGCGCGCGAATTGGGCAAGCTGATTGCCGTGCTGGACAAGCCTTCGGCAAACCAGGCTGGCGACTCGGAGGAGTGGCATTGGCTTCGCGATAACGTTCACCTGCTGCGCTCGACGGCCGCCAAGTTGCCGGAAGCGGAACGCACGCTTGCATCGCTGCCGCAATGTGGTGCAGGACGATGGGGAGATCGTGCCCCGCGTAATCGCCATCGACCGAAGACCTGTTCAGTTTTCTGGCCAATCGTTTCGTCGACTCCGACGTGAGCACGTATCTGCGCGCGTTTCAAAGCGTAACCGTTCTGTCCCTGCAAGAATTGCAAGCGCTGCCGGCGGCCTTCAACGCGGTGTTGCTGGAGCGGATCGCGGCGCTTTTCCGCCTGCTTGACGGCGAACCAGGAGGCGAAGGGAATACGCATCTGCATTCGCAGCTTGCGGGACATCGCGCAGGCGCCCTGGAGGGAGTTGCTTGAGCCTCTGATCGTTTTCGACCAGGTGCTGCGGCAGGACCCGGCGGGTGCGTACGCGCGTATGGATGTTGACACGCGTGAGATGTACCGGCGGGCGGTGGTCCATCTTGGCGGCGCACTCGGACTGCTCGGAGCTGGAGATCGCACAGCAGGCGCTCGCCCTGGCCCGCGAGTCGCAGCGGCCAGCGCGAGGCGCGATCCTCGGGTTGCGCTTCGCCGTTCGCATGTGGGCTATTACCTGATTGCCGAGGGCAGGGAACTGCTGTACCGGCGGGCCCATGTTCATCTCCCTTGGCACGAGCGCCTGCAGGATTTGCTGCGCCACTACGCCGATGAGTTCTACCTCAGCGGCATTGAAGTGCTGACGTTCGCCATCGTGATCGCCATCATCTGGCGCGGCATCGAGGTCTACTCGCTTTCCGCGATCTTCTTTTGCGTGCTGGTGCTGCTTCTTCCCAGCAGCCAGAGCGCGGTGGAAGTGATGAATTACCTGGTCACTTCGCTGCTGCCGCCGCGGATTCTTCCCAAGCTGGATTTTCAGGATGGCATTCCGGATGACTGTCTCACCATGGTCGTGGTGCCGACCTTGCTGCTCAATGAAAAACAGGTGCGGCGGCTGGTGAACGATCTGGAGGTCCGCTACGTCGGGAACATGAGCGCAAACCTGCACTTTGCGCTGCTGACGGATCTGCCCGATTCCGCCTCGCGTCCCAGCGAAGACGATCCGCTGGTCTATCTCTGCGGCGAACTGATTCGCGGGCTCAATGACAAGTACCGGGGAAACGGCGCCGGCACGTTTGCCATGTTCCACCGTCATCGCGTTTATAACCCTCGCGAAAGCGTGTGGATGGGCTGGGAGCGCAAGCGCGGCAAACTGCTGGACTTCAACAAGCTGATTCTTGGCGACTACGACAGCTTTCCTTACAAAGCCGGCGACCGCTCGATTCTGCCGCGCGTTCGTTATGTCTTGACGCTGGATTCGGACACGGAACTGCCTCGCGGAACGGCGCACCGGCTGATCGGCGCGCTGGCTCATCCCTTGTGCCAGGCCATTATCGATCCCGAGCGCAACATCGTCGTCGAAGGCTATGGAATTCTTCAACCGCGCGTCGGAGTCAGCGTCCAGAGCGCGGCCCAATCGCGGCTGGCCTCGATCTATTCCGGGCAGACGGGGTTCGACATTTATACGCGTGCGACTTCCGACGTCTATCAGGACTTGTACGGCGAAGGCACCTTCGTCGGCAAGGGGCTGTATGAAGTTCGCACCCTGCACAAGGTTCTCGACCATCGTTTCCCGCGCAACGCGCTTCTCAGCCACGATCTGATCGAGGGCGCCTATGCGCGCGCGGGTTTCATGAGCGATGCCCAGGTCATCGACGATTATCCATCGCACTACCGCGCTTACATCAGGCGGAAACATCGCTGGCTGCGGGGAGACTGGCAGATCGTAGAGTGGCTGTTTCCGCGGGTTCCCGACGAGAGCGGCAACCGTGTCCCCAATCCGATCTCTTTCATCTCGCGCTGGAAGATCCTCGACAATCTGCGGCGGAGCCTGGTCGAGATTGCGATTTTCGTGCTCCTGGTCCTGGGATGGACGGTGCTTCCCGGGCGTCCGCTCTACTGGACCGCCGTCACGCTCGCGATCCTGTTTGTTCCGCCGTGGGTGCAGTTCGCGTTCGGAGTGGTGCGGGCCGCGCTTTCCGCCAGCCTGAGCGGCATGGCGGACGCCCTGGCTTCGCTGGGAACGGCGCTCGTCAGTGTTGTGCTGACGCTTACGTTCCTGCAGCACAATGCCCTGGTTGCCGTGGATGCTATTTGCCGGACGCTGTATCGCCGGATGGTTTCACGCCGGCGCATGCTGGAATGGGAAACCGCGGAGGAAGCCGAGATGGGCAAAGCCGACGCGCACTCCGGCCGATTGGTACCTGATCGGGACGCCGGCGGTCGCGTTGGGCATAGGGCTGCTCGTCTACGGTGTTCACCGCCAAAGCCGCTGGAGACGTTGGCCACGGCTCTGCCCATCCTGCTGCTTTGGGCGGGCAGCAAGCTGATCTCGTTGTGGCTTGACCGTCCGTTTCGTTCGGTTCGTAATATGCCTTCCATGAGGGATCGGCGGTTTTTGCGCCGCCTCGCCCTGCGCACCTGGCGCTACTTCGCCGAGTTCAGCACCGAAGAGCATAACTGGCTGGTGCCGGATAACGTGCAAGAGCAACCGCTGAAGATCGCACCGCGGATCTCTCCGACCAATCTTGCGTTCCTGCTGAATGCGCGGCAGGTCGCTTGTGAAATGGGCTATCTCACGGTTCCGGAGTTTGCACGGCAGACCCGCAAGACGCTGGGAACGATGGCTCGCATGCGAAACCTATCGCGGACATCTGCTGAATTGGTACGACACCAGAACATTGTCGCCGATGCTCCCGCGCTTCGTCTCCACGGTGGATAGCGGGAACCTTGGCGGCGGCGCTCGTTGCCTTGAAGAACGGAGCAGCCGCGTTGCTCGACCGGCCCCTGCTTTCGCCCGCATTGGTGGAGGGCTACGACGATTACATCGGCGTGCTGGGCGAATTGCGGGCGGCTTCCCGCAAGACGCTCAAAGCCCTCCGGCGGCATCAGAAGATGCCATGGCTGGAACGCCTGCTCACGCCAGCCAATCTATCGGCGGATTCAGGCGAGCGACCGGCAAAAATTGCGCCTTCCTGGTTCGAGACCCAACTTGCGGCGCGCCAGGAGTGCAACCGGAAGATGATCGCCGACTACCTGCCGTGGCTGCTGCCGCAGTTCGAATCGCTTTGCCGCCAATCCGGCATTTGCCTTCCTGAAGGAATCGCAATGAGATTCCTCTGGCGCGGTTGCCGGCGAGCAATCGAACGTGCTGAGCACGCGCCTGGAAGATGCCGCCGCCGGCGATTCACTCTCCGGCGAGATGCAGAGCTGCTGCCGTCAACTCGCGCAGCTTTTGCAGGCCGCACACGAAAATTCCACCCGGCTCATTGCTGAATTGCAGTCGCTTGCCGAGGACGCCGGGAACTGGTTTTCGAGAATGGATTTCGGCTTCTTGCTGGAGCGGCGCCGCAAACTCCTCTCGATAGGATATGAAGTCGAGAGCGGCACGCTGCACCAGGCGTGCTACGACCTGCTCGCCTCCGAGTCGCGCATTGCGACGTTCGTCGCGATTGCCAAAGGTGACATCCCGCAGGAAATCTGGTTCCTGCTCGGCCGGGGCTATGTTCTCGCGGGAGGCCGTCCGGTTCTAGCCTCCTGGACCGGAACGATGTTCGAGTACCTGATGCCGGCGATCTGGATGCGCTCCTATCCGGACACCCTGCTCAGACGCTCCGCGGAGGGCGCGATTCGGGCACAGCAGGTCGTATGCGGCGTCGAAAAGGAATTCCGTGGGGAATTTCCGAATCCGCTTATAACTGCGTCGACGAAACCGGCAATTATGGATACCGCGCTTTCGGGGTTCCACAACTGGCGTTGCAGAAGGAAGATTCCAAAACTCTCGTTGTGGCGCCGTACGCCTCGATCCTGGCGCTTGGATTCGATTCCGCGGCCGCGCTCGGCAACCTGCGATGGATGACGAAGCATGGCTGGTTGGGCGCGTACGGCTTCTATGAGGCTGCCGATTTCACCCCGGTGCGCGGACGCTCGCGTTGGCGCCGCTTTGAACTGGTGAGGTCATGGATGGCGCATCACGAGGGTATGAGCCTGCTGTCCATTGCCAACGTGCTGAAGGATGGCGTTGTGCAGCGCTGGTTCCACGGCGATCCGCGGCGTGCAGGCGACCGAGTTGCTCTTGCACGAGCGCCCGATTGTGAAGAAGCGTTTCAGCGCCCCTGCTGCGATGGCCGGCACTATCGTTTCGAAGCGGCGGAGAGAGCCGAGGGTGAAGAGAAAAGAATCTCCCTCAGGCAAGCTGATCGACACAGGCTGCCGCGACCCGGATTCACGCGCCGATGATTGCCGTCAGGATTTTGCCGGAGGTGCGTTGGGCCTGAATCCCTGCCCGCCGCATGCCGCGTTGTGCTTCCGGACTCTTCATGAAAGTGTTCCATACAAATCCGGTGCGCGCATTCTCGGCCATCAGCATGGTGATTCCGGTATCGATCCCGATCACGTCGGTGTCATACCAATTCTTCAGCGGGTTGAAGGCGTTGACGAATCCGTAGCGGCTCCAGGCCGCTCCATAGCGGGTTCGGATCGTCTTCAGGACGCGCATCGTGGCCTCCGGCAGAAACGGCAACGATCCTGCCGCGGCGCTGGGAACGACGGTTCCATCGATCGGGCCCATCGATGGCGGGCCGCCCCAAACGACGTAACCTTTCTGCGAATCCGATGCGGTAATTCCCCACAGGTCCTCGCTGTAGTCGGGAAACTGCTTCGCCAGCTCGAGGCAGAAGCGGCGATGGACATCGGTCGCGATCGATCGAATTCTGAAAGTAATCGGCATATTGATCGCGCTTGCCGCGAAAATCAAACCAGGCTTGCGAGTACTGGTGTACGAACAAAGGCGCGAACGAACCGATGTATCGCAGTCCATCGTATTCAAAAATCGTCCGCTTCCACGCCTTCCAGGTTTCGACCCGCAAGGGACGGATGGCCGATCCCAAGCCGAGCAGATACATCATCATCAACTCGCTGTAGTAGTCCCATCGATACGACAGAAAGCCGACTTCCGGAGTCCAGCCGTGCGGCAGCAGCGAGGTGTCTTCCGAGAGCCAGCTCCAGTCGACGCGGTGGAGAATCTGGTTGGCCAGGCGGCGGATCTCCGGGTGTCGGAAGTGCTCCCGGCAGGTGAGCACTCCGCAGAGCAGCATCGCCGTGTCGACCGACGAGATTTCCGAATCCCAGATCCTTTCGCCCGTCTCGATGTTGGCCCAGTGGAAGAAGAAGCCGCGATGAATCGGCAACTTTCTCCAGATGAAGCGCAGTGTCGTGAGCGCCCGCCCACGTGCGTCGGCCAGGGAGACGTAGCCGCGCTGCTGTCCCATGCAGAGAGCGGTCAGCCCGAAGCCGGTCGCGGCAATGCTCCCGACCACGCCATCGTGCATCGTGCGCACGTTGAAGCGATCTCTTACCAATCCGGTTTGCGGGTTTGCCTGCTCCCAAAAGAACAGAAAGTTTGCGCGCTCGATCTCTTCCAGCAGTTGCTCATCGGCATCGGCGAGACGGCCTGGAGCGGGCGGCGGCGCCGGGCACGAGAGCTGTGACGCCGCGAAATCCGGCAGCATGGCGCAGGCAGCCGGCATGGCAATTCCGAGTTTCACGAGGTCGCCCAGAAACTCCCGGCGCGAAATCCGGTTGACGCTCACAGCTCACTCTTCCGGCATTCGCGAATGGAGTGGTCAGCTTTACCTGGATTGCTGACTAGCCAGCTCACGGTTTTCGCTTTGCGCATCTGCTATGGGATGACAAAAGTTGGGAGCGGGATGAGCCCAACAGAAGAGCACGATTGCGCATTGCGTTCGAAGGTCATTCGAAGGTCCACGGCATGAAGGTAAGACGGAAGACCGTGATTCTCGCTGTAGTCATGGCAGTGCTTGCGGCGATTTTGGCGTTGGTTCTTCTGCGTGCAGTCAGGCCGCAGCCAATGATTCTGCAAGGCGCGGTCATCAAGCAGGATGCCGACCCGAACAAGCAGCAGCCCATCGCCGATGTCGACGTAACCATCGCGAGCGGAGCGGCCATGTACGCCGTCCGCTCGGACGCGGCGGGCTTCTTTCAGATCAAACTTCCGCGAGGCATTCGGGCGGGACAGGCGCTCACGCTAATGTTCCGGCATTCCGGTTATGAGCCTCTGCAACTCAGCGAGCCAGCCGGAAATCGTCTTTACGTTGCTCGCATGATTGCCATTTCGCCGCGCGCTCCCCAGGCGGAAGATCATCATCCCCGAAACGCTCGTCGCCAATCTCACGGTGAGGTATTCCATCAAGACCACTACGGCGGACGAGATCGGCAGCGCGGTAAAGACCTTCCAGGTGGTGAATACCGGCAACGTGCCTTGCGATCAAAAATCTCCGTGCTCTCCCGATGGGAGATGGAAGGCGGCAATCGGTTCCGGATCGCTCGACGCCGGCGAGGGAAACGAATTCCGCAACGTGAGAGTCTCCTGCATCGCCGGTCCCTGTCCGTTCACCAGGATCGAGCCCAGCCGCATTTCTCAAGGTGGCCGGATGGTGAAGGTGTCCGTCCTCAACTGGTCGGACACGACTACTTTTCTCATCGAGGCCGAAGTATTTCACCCCGGGGCTACCGACCTGGTGCGCAATTCGTATCCCATAGCTTTTGGACGGGCGCTCAACTTCAGTCTTCCGGCCGAGGCCGAAGGACCGAGCATCGAGGCCGAAATCGGCGGCGAGAGCGTGGTTTTTCCTCTAGGTCCGAGCCTTTGCCTGAGCTGGGCCGATTGCACCCTCCGGGTTGAGCGAGGCGCCAGAACCTACCGCTGTGAGCTCAAGCCCGGCTACCGTTTTTGACGACCACCAGGGCGTTCCAGAGTTAGTACATCCCTGAAATCACCGCCGAGCCAAAGGCCCAGCTTTTTTCGGAATATCCCTTCCTCGAATCCGGTCCCGCCTTAGTCTCCGCCTCGGCGGAAGACGGATATTTTCGTAGCCATTTCTTGGAGGTTCACCTTACTCCAAAGTCGCAGCCGGCGAGGCACACTGAATGCTCGCAAACAGCTTTCGAGTTGTGCTGCCGTTGCTACGATGACTCTGACCAGACGCGAATTCATGCGCACGCTGATGATCGGCTCCGCCATCTTGCGCTTTACCGGCGGCGGGATTGCAACCGATGTGTTGCTGTCCAAGGCGTCAGCGGCGGCGACCACCGACTCCGAGCTGTTGGACCAGATGGAGCGCGCTGCGTTCGAATTCTTCTGGAACGAAGCCGACCCGCACACCGGCCTGGTTCGTGACCGGGCCGAGGCCGATGGCGGCAGCCGAAGCCGTATGAGCAGCATCGCGGCCACCGGCTTCGGACTGACGGCGCTCTGCATTGCTCACGAGCGCAACTACCGGCCGCGCGCCGAAATTACGGCCCGGGTCCGGCAGACGCTGCATTTCCTTGAGCACGCTCCGCACATCCATGGGTTTCTCTATCACTATATGGACATGAGTGACGGGAAACGTTTCGCGAGATCGGAACTTTCGCCCATCGATATGGCGATTCTGCTGTGCGGAGTGTTGACCTGCCGCGCGTATTTCCATGACGCGGCAATTCGCCGCGCCGCATCGCGAATTTACCGGCGGGTCGATTGGCCGTGGGGATTGCATGGTGGCGAGACGTTTGCGCTCGAATGGAAGCCGGAATTCGGTTTCAGCCCGTTGCGCTGGGACGCTTATTGCGAATCCATGATGCTCTATCTGCTGGCCATCGGATCGCCGACCCATCCGATTCCGGCGGCGTGCTGGCGCAGCTTCCGCCGGCCGACGATCGTTTACGGGGATTATGCAATTCATCTCGACGCCCGCACCGCTGTTTGTTCATCAGTACTCGCATGCGTGGTTCGATTTCCGCGGCAAGCGGGATGACTACGCGGATTACTTCGCGAACTCCGTGATCGCCTCGCAGGCGCACCGGCAGTTCTGCCAGTCACTGAGAACGCGGTTTCCCAGCTATTCGCCGGAACTCTGGGGGATCACGGCATCGGATTCCGTCAAGGGATACGTCGCCTGGGGCGGTCCGCCGTTGCAAGGGCCGGTCGATGGCAGCATCGTTCCCGCCGCCGCCGCCGGTTCACTGCCGTTCCTCTTCTCGGACTCGATGGTGGTGCTTCGCAATCTGCGCCAACGTTACGGAAAGCAAATCTGGAAGCGCTACGGCTTTGTCGACGCCTTCAATCCGATGACCGGCTGGGTCGATCATGAAGTGGTCGGAATCGATGTGGGCATCAGCATGGTGATGGCCGAGAATGCTCGCAGTGAATTCGTCTGGCGGACCTTCATGCGCAATCCTGAAGTGCAGGTCGCCATGGAAAAGTCCGGCTTTCGCCCTCTGCGCGCGCCAGCGACTCTCTACTCGATGCAGGGCTCGCCGGCCATGCACTCGTAATTTCCGGCATCCCCGCTCACGGCTTCTGAAATCTGACATCTGGATGACAGTGCAGGCCACGAAGCACGTCAGCAGCTCAGCTCCTTAATTTGCGAAACTTCCATGCGACAAATCCTCGCACTCCTTGGTGTTCTGGCATTGATGATCACGTCGGCGTTCGCGCAAAGCGAGTTCGCGAGCCCGGAAATCGAGCGCCGCGTCGATGCCCTGCTTCAGCGCATGACGCTGGACGAAAAAGTGGGCCAGCTCGTTCTGTATTCGGCGGGAGTTCCGACTGGACCGGGCACCGGGCGCGCCGACTATCGCGAGCAGATCGCAAAGGGCCAGATCGGCTCGTTTGGCAATCTGACGGGCGCGGCCGAAACCAATGCCTTGCAACGGATCGCGGTCGAGAAATCGCGCCTAGGGATTCCGCTGCTCTTTGGGATCGACGTCATTCATGGCTACCGGACAGTGTTTCCGGTTCCGCTCGGCATGGCCTCAACCTGGGACCCGCAACTGGTCGAGCAGGCCGCCAGGGTCGCCGCCAAGGAAGCGACGGCGGAGGGCATCCGCTGGACATTCTCGCCCATGGTCGACATCGCGCGCGATGCGCGTTGGGGACGCATCGTCGAAGGCGCCGGCGAAGATCCATACCTTGGTTCCGCGATGGCGGCGGCTTACGTGCGCGGATATCAGGGCACGAATCTTGGCGAATGCCGATTCGCTGGCGGCCTGCGCCAAGCACTATGCCGGCTACGGAGCGGCCGAAGCCGGCCGCGATTACAACGCGGCGGATATGTCGGAGCGCACCTTCCGGCAGATTTACCTTCCGCCATTCGAGTCCGCGGTGAAGGCGGGCGCGGCGACCATCATGAGCGCATTCAACACGCTGAACGAAGTGCCTGCCACCGCCAATCCGATGACGTTGACCAAAATTTTGCGAGAGGAATGGAAATTTCAGGGCCTGGTGGTGAGCGACTGGCAGGCAGTCGCCGAATTGATTCCCCATGGAGTCGCCCTTGACGGCGCGACGGCCGCCCGCAAAGCGATCCTCGCCGGCCTCGACGTGGACATGGAAAGCGGCTTGTTTCAGCGGCACTTGAGCGAACTGGTGCGCATCGGGCGCCGTGCCGGAATCGGTGCTGGATGAGGCGGTGCGCCGGGTGCTCCGGGTAAAGTTTGCCTTGGGCTTGTTCGATCATCCCTATACGCCCGAAACTGCCGCTGGAAGCTCAGCCGAAGCTTGATCCCGCGCATCTGGAACTGGCGCGCACCATTGCGGAGCGCTCTCTCGTGCTGCTGAAAAACGAGAAAGTCAGCGGCTCTCCTTTGCTGCCGATCTCCTCCACGGTGAAAACCGTCGCCCTCGTCGGCCCGTTCGCCGACGATGCCTCCAACATGCTTGGATCGTGGCCCGGCAAAGGCGATGCCAAGAATGCGATCACGCTCAAAACCGCGCTGGAGCAGCGCATGCTTCAATCCGGCGGAAGGCTGCTGTACGCCAAGGGCACCGAGATCGATACCGCCAACGATGCCGGGTTCGAAGCAGCAGTGAAGGCGGCGAGCCAGGCGGACCTGGTGATTGCCGCGCTGGGCGAGGATGCGCCATCGATGACCGCCGAGGCCGCTTCACGGGCTCATCTCGGTCTGCCCGGCAATCAGCGAGCAGTTGCTGGAAAGAATCGCCGCCACGGGCAAGCCGGTGGTGCTGATTATTTTCAGCGGACGTCCATTGGCTTTGACGTGGGCTGCCGCGCATGTGCCCGCCATGGTCGAGGCGTGGTATCCGGGCGTGCAGGCCGGACCGGCCCTGGTGAGGACGCTGTTCGGCGACGTCAATTTCAGCGGCAAGCTGACGGTTTCCGTGCCGCGCAGCGTGGGACAGGAGCCTCTTTACTACAACGCGCTCAATACCGGCCGTCCGGCGGACGGCGTGGATCTCACTCGTCCGCCGGCAAACGTGGCCGAAAAATATGTCTCGCGCTACATTGACGAGCAGAACACGCCGTTGTTTCCGTTCGGATTCGGCCTGTCCTACACCCAGTTCAGCTACTCGCCTCTGAAGCTGAGCGAAACCACGGTCTCGGCGCGCGCCTTGAACAGCCGCGCCAGTTCCGTCAGGATTTCCACCACGGTTACGAACACGGGAACGCGAACGGGCCGGGAAATCGTTCAACTCTACATCGGGCAGCGCGGGACGAGCGTAGCGCGTCCGATCAAGGAGCTTAAGGGTTTTCGAATCCTGACGCTTGCCCCCGGCGAATCGCAGAGCGTCGAGTTTCAATTAGGCCGCGACGAACTCGCCTTCTGGAATATCGATATGCAGGATACTCGTGGAACCGGCGGAGGTATCGGTCTGGATAGGCCCGAACTCGGCGCAGGGACAGATGGCGCGGTTCACGATCAGCGCGCCATAAGCTCCAGAAGACTGCTGAAAATCTGTTCTCCGAAGGTGGTCATCCTGAGCGCAGCCGGGTCCCCCACAAACCCGCTGTTGGTTTGTTGGGTAGCAGACAGGAGCAGATTGTGACGGCAACGAACTCGAAGATCCGGGTCGCGGGCGCGCAAGGCAAAGGTGCGCGATTCGTCTACTTGGCCGCTGCTTTCGCAGCTCTGGGCGGCTTGCTTTTCGGCTATGACACGGGCGTGATCTCCGGAGCGCTGATTTTCATCAAGAAGGAATTTGCGCTCTCGATCTTCGAGCAGGAATTGATCGTCAGCATTGTGCTGGCGGGAGCGATCGTCGGGGCGTTCACCGGAGGCCGCTTGTCGGACCGCTTTGGCCGCCGGGTCACGTTGCTTGCCACCTCCATCGTTTTTATCGCGGGCGCGATTGTTTGCGCGGCCGCCGAGTCGATTGCCGCGCTCGTCATTGGACGCATTATCGTGGGTTTGGGCATTGGACTGGCCTGCACGACCGTGCCCATCTACATCTCTGAAGTTGCTCCCCCGGAAGCGCGCGGCTGGCAGGTTTCGCTGTTTCAATTGGCGATCACCGTCGGCATCCTTGGCGCCTACCTGGTCGATTTTGCTTTCGCGAAAAGCGAGGCTTGGCGCTGGATGCTGGGGTTGGCCGTAGTCCCCGGCATCATCCTGGGTACCGGCATGCTGTTTCTGCCGGAGAGCCCGCGCTGGCTGGCCAAGTATCTGCATCCCGAGGCTGCGCGCGCGGTTCTGGTGCGGATACGCGGAACCGATCGACGTCGACGCGGAGTTTCGGGAGATCGTCGGCAGCCTGGAGCAGGCGGAAGAGCACGGCCGCTGGGCGGATCTGCTTTCTCCCACCGTACGTCCGGCGCTCGTGGTCGGCATTGGGCTGGCAATCTTCCAGCAGATCACCGGCATTAACACGGTCATCTACTACGCTCCGACGATCGTGCTCACGGCTGGCATCCCGTCTGCTTCGGGCGCGATTCTGGCAACCGCCGTCATTGGCCTGGTGAACGTGATCATGACCGTCGTCGCCATGTGGCTCATCGATCGCGTGGGTCGGCGGCCGCTGTTGCTCGTCGGAATTGCCGGAATGACCGTCTGCCTGGGAATTCTTGGCGCAGCCTTCCGCATGCCGGCCGAAACCAGCACCGTCGCCTGGGTCGCGGTGATTACCTTGATGGCCTATGTCGCCTTTTTTGCGATTAGCCTCGGGCCTATTTTCTGGCTGCTCATCGCGGAAATCTATCCGCTGCAAATCCGGGGATTGGCCGAGGGCACGGCGGCCGGCAGCAACTGGATTTTCAACCTGGTGGTTTCCATTACGTTTCTCAGCCTGGTGCAGGCGGTTGGTCCCAGTTGGACGTTCTGGCTCTACGGCGTGCTTTCGATTGCGGCTTTCGTGTTTTCCTACTACATGGTTCCGGAAACCAAAGGGCGCACCCTGGAAGAGATTGAGCAGGGTTGGCGCACGCGGCGCCGCCCAGCCGCATGAAAGGCTGAATCGGTTGGGTCTGTTTTGTTACTGTTCTATAACCGCGCCATGGTGTCTGCACAGTAGGTACATCCAGACATATCAGGCTGTCATGGCGAGCGAAGTCGAGCCACCTTTTGTCGAATTTTCCGCACGCCGGAGCTTCTCTTGGTACGATGGCGGCAAAGGAGGTGAACATGCCCGCTTTAATAGTTCGCTGTCCCCAATGTCCAGATCTTCAGCAAGGAACAAGCGTCCCAATCGAGCGCCTAAGGTAAATGCTCGAATCAGGCGAAGACATAACCGTTATGGGTAGCCAATGCGGCCACGTGTGGAAGCTTTCTGACGCAGAGCTACACGGTCTCCGCAAGGCGCTAGCAGAGGGTGCCATTTGATATTCACTTGCCCGCGGCATTGCGTCGAAAACGACCAGTTTTCCCTCTAGCTGCCGATGAAAACAAAGGGTGGCTCCACTCCGCTTCGCTCCGGTCGCCATGACATCCTCTTGGGATTTGGATGTGCCACGCTGTTAGCGCAAAGCCTCACGCCGGCGCTGATTGCGTTGTCCGCCGAAAAGCCAGCCGAGCGCGATAGGGCCGGCACCGAGCAGGGCCACCGCCAACGCCATGGCTGCCAGGGCGAGAGGATACTCGTATCCCGTTTTGCCCGGATGGTTGATGAGTCCATTGTGCAAATGCACCTTGAAAATGGCCACGAGCATGTTTGCCAGGATCAACAGGCTTGCGATGCGGGTAAGTAGTCCGGCCAGAACGAGGATTCCGCCGCCGAATTCGGCCCAGGCCGAGACATACGCGAGCCAGCCGGGCATGCCGAGCGACTGCACGAATAGCAGATGAGCGTGCATACCGGAATGCACTTTCATCCAGCCGTGTGCGGCCATGATGCTGCCGAGCGCCAGTCGCAACCCCAGCGCGGCGAGCGGACTCGCTGTTTCCCGCACTCGCACTATTTTTTCCTTCCTGCCGCAGCTTTTGTCGGACTCGCTTCCGGCGAGCTCGATTGATGCAACATTGTAATCCCGCGGCTCGCGAGCGCAGCGAGCATCTGCTGCGCGGGAACGTCGCGCTCCTGCAGGATCGCCCCGAACTTTTCGATTTCGCCGGAGGCGAGCATCTGGAGAACGATGCTGGCCGGCCATGCCGTTGTTCGCATCATGGAAGTCATGCCGGTCTGGGGATCGAATTTGTCCACCAGCGTGTAGGAATCGACCCGGCTGCCGAGCACGGCTTCCACGCGCATGACGGTCACATCCGGAGCGGCGTCGGTGAATTTTTCAAGCATCAGGCGGGCCATCAGTTCACGGGGAGCAATTTTCACCTTGCCGATTTGCCGCCGCTGGTTGGAGAACAGGCCGAAGTCATACAGAGTCCGGATCATGGCCGCGTGTCCGGGATAGCGCAATGTTTTTTCGAAGCACTCGCCGACCCGCCCGGCGAAGGTTTCCGGCAGAGTCGAAGTCCCGCCCGAGGTGTGGAAAGCCTCCAGCTCCGGGAAGCCGTAGAGCTTGAAGGTTTCCACTTCGGTCAAAGGTTCGACGGTGACAATCTTCTTGTGGCGCAGAATCTTGGCCGGCTCAGCGTACTCGTTGATGAGTCCATCGACCGAGAACACGAGCTGGTAATGAAAGGGCGGCCGCGGATCTTGCGGCAGCCCGCCGACGTAGATCTTCAAGGCGTCGGCCCGGCCTCCAATTTTGTGCAACAGGTCGCCGGCGAGGATCGAAGCCAATCCGGGCGAAAGACCGCAGTCGGGGGCGATGCGAACTCCCCGCCTGGCGGCCTTTTTGTCCAGTGCAAGCTCTTGGCGCATGACCGGGTCGTTGCCGCCCAGGTCGGCAAAGTGGCACCGGGCATCGATGGCGGCTTCGGCGAGCGCGTAATTACAGAAGTAGGGAACACAGGAAAGCGCCGCCTGGTGCCGTTTCATCAGCTTGCCCACGGCGCGATGGTCGACGGCATCGACTTCCGCAAAGTCGACCTTCTTGCCGCCGACGAGCCGATTGATCCAGGCAGCCGCATTTTTCGCGCGGCGTTGGTCAACGTCGGCGAGGGTGACGGCTTCCACCGCGGCCGAGCGGGCCATGTCGTAAGCTGCCGCCGAACCCATCATTCCGGAACCGATCACGAGTAGCTTCATAGAGGCGCTCATCCCATTGCCAGCTCGTCGGCGGATTCCAGTGGAGTTCCGCAGGCGCGACAGATCACGGCCGAGCAATCTCCGCACACCAGCGGGTCTTCCACTTTGCGCGCACAGCTTGGGCAGTAGAGCGCGGAGTCTCGATCGGCCGGCTTCGGATTGCTTGCGTTTTCCACCATGGTTCTGCGACTGTAGCATAAGCGAGGAGGAATTCATCAATCCAATGCCGGGCAAAGATGCAGACGAGAAGCTACGACAGGAGTTCAACAACTGGGTGCTGACCGGCCGCGCGGACGGCATGGAGAGCCACCACCTCAGCATCGCCGAGCAGACCCTGCGCCGCATGGACTTGAAGCCGGGCGAACGCGTGCTCGATCTCGGATGCGGGACCGGATGGGCAACCAGGCTTATCGCGCGTCTGGTGGCCGAGGGGCCGGTGGGTTTTGGACAGGTTGTCGGCCTCGACATTTCCGACGAGATGATCGCGCGCGCCCGCGAGGCATCGAGGGACTTCGACAACATTCTTTTTGTCTGGAGTTCAGCGGAAAAGATTCCGTGGGAAGAGAACTACTTCGACAAAGTGCTCTCGATTGAGGCGTTCTACTACTATCCCGATCAGGAGCGGGTGCTTACCGAGATGTTCCGGGTCATGGCTCCCAAGGCGCGGCTATACATCCTGATCAATCTCTACAAAGAAAATCCCTATTCGCTGTGCTGGGTCGACAAGCTGGGCATTCCGATTCATGTGCGCTCGGAGAACGAATATGCGGAGATGCTGAAACGGCAGACGCTTCGAGGAGATCGAAATCCATCATGTCCCGGACGAGTCGCCGACCCCGGACGACTACCAGGGAGGCGGTTTCAGCAATGCGCAGGAAGTGCGCGAATACAAGCGGATTGGCGCTCTGTTGCTGATCGCGCGCAAGCCGGACTTGCTGACGCCGCCTGGCGGAGTCGAGATCTAATGAGTCTTGGTTTCGGCAAAAAATAGCTTCCGCAAGTGCGGGAGATCAGCGGCACAACCCAGTGAGTGCCGCTGATGCCAACCGGATTCCCGCGCTTTCGCTCAACGTCGGACTTGTAGGCTTGCGCTGTTCTGTCACGCAGCTTTGGCGACGATATCCGCGCGGTCGAACATGGATTCGATTCTTTCCAGCAACCGTTCCGGAATGTCGGGAACCATGTAATCCGGTTCGCGGGATCTGGACGATGGCGCCGACCATCAGCAGAACCGCTTGCTTCGGATCGTTGCTTCGGATCCACTCGCAGAACTCGAGCGCCATCTCCGGCTGCTCACCGGCATTGACGACGATCAAATCGTAAGCGCCGGGTTTGCACCGCTGTTTGGCTTGTTGCAGATCGAGGGCGGGAAACACCCTGTATCCGTTCTTTTTCAGGGTCGAGATGCGCTCTTTGCGCCGCTCCGGGTCACGGTCGATCAACAGCACCTTCAAGAAACCTGCATTCATAGCTCACTGTCCTTTCCCGCGGTGTGCCAGGGGAGTGTGACACAAGAGAGAGGCTGTTGCTTGAGACGGGTTGCCATCGAGACGAGGGTTAAGGCTGTTTTTCGAGTCTCAGGAGTAGGCAGGAACTTGCGAATTATGAAGGGTTTGGCGGATTAAGGGAGTTGCGGCATTTTCGTCAGGGTAGCGGCTTAGCAAAGCCCGTTGTGACGCAAATCACAGCGGGCGGTTTGTCCATGGGCGAAACTAGACCGGATACGCGGAAGGTATAATCTACGAAGGAACTGGGTTCCGGGCCCGGTCGTGATTTGGGGTATACCGACGGTGGAATTTCTGTAGTTGTGTTCCCGAGAGGATACAGAGGTTTTCATGGGCTGGATTGAGAACAAGTTCGAGAAAAATTTCGTCATCACGACCGTTGATTACGTTTTTAACTGGGCGCGCAAATCGGCTATCTGGCCCATGACCTTCGGCCTTGCCTGCTGCGCCATCGAGATGATTGCGGCTTCGGCGGCGCGCTACGACATTGCCCGCTTCGGCTCCGAAGTGTTTCGCCCCAGCCCGCGCCAGAGCGACCTGATGATCGTGGCCGGCACGGTCAGCCTCAAAATGGCTCCCGTCGTCCAGCGCATTTATGCCCAGATGCCGGACCCGAAATGGGTCATTGCCATGGGCGCCTGCGCTTCGGTCGGCGGTCCGTTCAATACTTACGCGGTATTGCAAGGCGTGGACAAAATCGTCCCGGTTGATGTTTATGCCATCGGCTGCCCGCCGCGTCCGGAAAACCTGTTCTACGCGCTGCTGAAGCTACAGGATAAGATCGACACCATGAGCATCGCCAAGAGGCCCACCCAGGTGCGCCTCGCCGAAGGCATGGTGGAGGACTTCAAGCGCAACGTCCAGATTTCGCAGACGCTCCAGCCAAAGTAGGCCATCCGTCAGAGCGGGTCCCCAACACCGCAGGTCTTGATGAAGAGAGAGTTCGGCTTCGACGCCAGCACAGCTTCGGCTGTGCTATTTTTTTGCGCACGCGGGTCTCAAGTGCTTGCCGACCGATATGTTGAAAGGTGCGGCGATGCCAGTAAATCAGCTACAAAGCCGGACAAAGTTGTGGTACGGTCGAGGGTCCAGCGGAGACCTTATGAAACGCCGATTCCTGTTCACGCTTGCAATCCTGATGCTGTGCGTTCCTGTACTCGAAGGACAGTCGCGGAAAACCGTCTGCGATGCGGACGTCAAAGAGAAAAACGAAGCCAGCATGACGCGAATGTTGGGCATGACGGCCGAGGAATTCGAGAAATCGGGGCTTTGCCGACTTTCCGACAGCGAATATGCCAGCCTGATCGCATGGACGCTGAAGCGCGGCCCCAGCCGAGAGGGCGTTGACCCGCATCCCGCCAAACGCATTTATGTCGAAATGATGTTCGAGGAAGGGACACCCAACGAGGTCAAAACCGCGTACCTGAGAGCACTCAAGCCGTACAAGGATGTCGAGGTGGTCGACAAACCCCAGGCAGACCTGCAGATAGCGGTACAGGCGTACCAGATGAAGACCGCGGCGGGGCGCGTCGCCGCCGTGCTGGTTGCAGCCAAGACCTTCAGGGTATGGAAGGTGGCGGACTTCGATGGCTTTAAGATTCTGACCGAAGAATTGGCTCCCGAGGCGATCGGGCATGCTCCCCCGGAAGAGCTGACGTCGCTCATTGCCGATCAAGTAGCCATGATCGACAGCAAGGTGTTCGAGTCGATGCGAAAGCAGTATCCCTACCTGGAAACCGCCAAACACCGCCCGTAAAAGCGGCTGGCCTAGTGGACGACGTCGAAATACGTGCGTCCCTGCGTGAGCTTATGGTTCAGCAGTGACGCGATTTGATCGATGTCGGAGGGAAAAAGATTGCAGGTGAGACCTTCGCGCAGAAAGCGCGGCCGCTGAGGAACGGACTCTGTCGTCGAGTCTGGCGGAGGAGTGAGCGCGGCCACGGCATCGCGCCTGACTTGCACGATCAAGGCCTGCACGGACTCGGGGTCCAACTTCGAAGGGGTGAGATTGACGATCGTGGTCAGGGCCTCGCCGACCGACATGCTGCGGCGATAAGTGCGCTGGCTGGTCATGGCCTCGAAGGTGTCGGCCAGCGCCACGATCTTGACCTCTGGCCGCATATCGCTGAGCAAAAGGCCGTCCGGATACCCCGTGCCATCGGCACGTTCATGATGCGAGCGGACAACCTCCGGAATGCTCGCCCAGGGAAACTCGACATCCTTGACGATCTCGTACCCAAGCACCGTATGATCGGCAATCTGGCGGAATTCGGCGGGATTGAGCGGGTCCGCCTTATTGAAAAGGTAGCGATCGACGGCGACCTTTCCGATGTCGTGCAGGAATCCCGAGGCACGAACCCCGGCAATGTCGTTTTCGCTCATTCCGAGGGCCTGGGCGATGGCCGCCCCATATACGCCTACCCGCATGGAATGGCCGTGGATGTTAATGTCCTTGATATCGATGGCGGCGGCCAGAACCTCGAGCGTGGAGTCATAGAAGGCGTGAACGCTGCTGAGCAGTCGGAGGTTTTCAGAAATCCGCGCCGCCAGCGTTTCCGACAGGCTGTGGTTGTGAACGGCGAGGGCGCAGTAATGCCCCACCATCTGCAGGGACTGCACTTCCTCGGCCGTATAGTCAGCGCCGTCCAGATGCTCCCCGAGCCCGAAGAGCCCTACCAGTTTGCGCCCGATGTGCAGCGGGACGACCCACTCCAGCCACGCCGGATTGAAATTGCCATCCGTCGAGAAAAGCTGCTCGCGCTTTTCGTCGTCGAGCTGCACGGGCTCGTGGAGCCTGCCGAGTGCATAGCCATGACGGGGAAGCAGGGGAACGGTTGCGTCTTCAGAAAATCTGGAAAATCCCGCGGAAGCCAGCGAACGGAGCATCAGCGGCTTCTCGCCGAATTGGAAGAGAACGGCGCAACGGCTGCCGGCAAGCTTCATGACCATAGCCACGATCTTGCCAGTCGTCTCGCGGAAATCAGTATTGGACGTCAGCGTTGGTCCAAGTTCACCCAGAGCTTCGAGTGCATGTTGGAGGCGCGAGGAATCGTCGGTCATTTTACCAGCCAATGCAGAGTAGCTCCTGGAGCCTAACACGGGCAACATGTACTTTTTGTGAATCAGGTGACTTCTTAGATTCGTCTAAGGTGTTTTTCTTCGTATTGCTTCTCTGAATGACTCAGAAGATGCTACGTAGATCGCTAAACCTGCTCAGTTCCATCAGCCTGCCTGCCTCATCGGGACGCAGTAGCGGTTCGTGCTCCAGCATCCAGGTGTCGGCGTGGGGGATGAAAACCGCCTTGAGCCCCGCTCCCAGCGCGGAATTAATGTCCGATTTCGGGCTGTTGCCGACCATCCACGTCGTGGCGCGGACGAGGCCGTATTTCTCCACCACGCGGCCGTAAGCCGGCGGATCTTTCTCGGCGACAATCTCCGTCGCGCTGAAGTAGCGCCGCAGACCTGAGCGCTCGATCTTGCCGAACTGCTCGGTAATGTTTCCCTTCGTCATCAGGATCAATTGATGCCGCGTTTGCAGATGTTGCAGAGTGGCTTCCACGCCCTCGATCAGCTCCATCGGACGCTCGGCGATGGCGTGGGCAAAGCCGCAAATCGTATCGCGAAGGCCGGCGGTGAGCGGTTCTACCGAGAGCTTTTCATAGGTGCCGATCAGCGCATGCATAAAGCTGTGCAGTCCGTAGCCACGCGTAGGGATATTTTCACGCTCGACCTCGTACAGCACCTGCCGGATCTCGCTGGGCGTGAGATCGCGGTGCTTGAGAAACGAGATGAAATCGGTGATCGCCCATTCGAAATAGATGTTGTTCTCCCACAGGGTATCGTCGGCGTCGATCAACAGTGTCTGCCGGCTATTCCGGGGATCGCATTCCATCTGCATGGGATCAGGATTCCTGAAGGGGTTTTGCCAGGGCAAAGGCGGAGACGGAGGGGAAATCGAGACGGCCGCGTTCCTGCAGGATTTTGCAAGAATGCGGCTCGCCGCGAATCGCGATTCAGGCGGTTTCGGTAATCGTGGCGCCGGCCCATTCCAATTTTGCCCGGTGCGGGATTACTTTGTGCTCGTAGCCCATTTCGAGAAGCTTGGCCACCGCCGCGCGCCCATCCTCTCCGTAGTCGAGAGTGCGCTCGTTGACGTACATGCCCACGAACTTGTCGGCCATTTGGGTGTCGAGATCGCGCGCGAACTGCATGGCATATTCCAGCGCCTGTTCGCGATGGTCGAGAGCGTGCTGAATGCTGTCGCGCAGTGCCTTGCAGACCACGGCCGACAAATCCGGCCCCAAATCGCGCTTGATCGCGTTGCCGCCCAGAGGCAAAGGCAGTCCGGTAAGGTCGTTCCACCACTTTCCCATATCGACCACGCGATTCAATCCGCTGCTGGCATAAGTGAGCTGGCCCTCGTGGATGATGAGCCCGGCGTCAAATTTACCGGCAAGGACTTCGGGGATGATCTGGTCGAAGGGAACCACCTGGGTCTCCGCTTCCGGGGCGAAGAGTTTCAGAACCAAGTAGGCTGTCGTCAGCGTTCCCGGAACCGCAATGCGCACCTTCTTGACCTCATCCACGCTCAATCGCTTGGAGGAGATGATCATGGGCCCGTAGCCCTCGCCAACGCTTCCGCCGTTGGGCATCAACAAATACTTGTCCTGAATGTAGGGATAAGCGTGAAACGAGATGGCCGTAACGTCGTAGTAGGCTTCTTCCATGGCTCGGCGATTCAGCGTCTCGATGTCGCAAAGCGTGTGGGTGAACTTCAGCCCGGGAACCCGCACCTTGTTGGTGGCCAAGCCGTAAAACATGAATGCATCGTCCGAATCAGGACTGTGCGCAACTTTAATCTCTCTACTATCCTCACCGGTCATATCACTCCAAAACTCGAGCTGGTTTGCTCGAATCAGCGAACTCAATCCGCGAGTTCGCGCTAATCCCTAAGCCTGAACTTGACCGCAAGGGCTGCGGCAGCCATCACCTTGATCACCTCGGCAAACACAAAGGGGTAGAGGCCGAACGCCGCGGCTTGCAGCAGGGACACATGCGTCAGTGCCGTGATCCACGCGATGCCCATGGCGAATAAGAGAACTTCGGCGGTGGCAGCGGCTGCGGCCTTGGCTGTAAATCCACGGCCGAGGCGCGTCCCGATGAACCCTGCCGCGAACGCAACCAGCGGATACGAAAGAAGATAACCACCGCTTGGGCCGAGCAGTTGGGCGATGCCGCCGGGGCCGGCTGGACTGAAGACCGGCAAGCCTGCGATGCCGTAGGTGAGATATAACGCTGCCGCGGCAAATCCACGCCTGCTGCCGAGCACCAGTCCGGCCGCCAACACGGCAAAATTTGCCAGGGTCAGGGGCACGGGCGTGAAGGGCAACGGAAGGCTGATGCGAGCGCACACGGCGATCACCAGACTGGCCGTAACCGTGATCGCCACCTGGCGGGAAACGAGCAAAGTGCGAGATTGTACCCTGATATTTTCCATAGTCAACTTCAGGTGTCTTGATTCCCTGACGGGGAACACCCCACCGGACGCAGGCATTACTTGCGTTCCAACGGTTCGGAGGTTCGCTGATCGGTTTCACGCGACAAATGCCGACGAACGCGCCAATAAATTGCAAGCGCCACACCGAGCATGGCAATTGTCGACAGCACCAAGATCACGTACAGGATCTTCACGATCACAGAAATCTAGCATACAGCAAGCCTGCGGCCCGGCGCGATAGCAATATGCGTTGGGCCGGTAAGTTTCCGGCTCCGCGGAGCGTAAACTTCGCGCGCTTCTAGCACTTCAGCGTTGGATCGCAACCATTTGTTCACAATGGTGCTTGAGCGCGTCGTTCATGGCACGGAAGCCTTGCAAGAGCGGGGGAGAATATCGGCTCCACAAGACGGCGACCAGCATGCCCTTGAAGTGTTCCGACTGAATCAGGCGGGTGTGTGATTGATCCAGTTCGATGATCTCGAACTCGTGTTTGCCTTCGAGCAGCTCCGGAGAGAGCAGCCGGTCCACCCACGCCAGTTTTTTCCCGGGCTCGACGTCGCTGACGCTGCGGATGAAAAGGAATGGTGTGTTTTCCCACCTTCGCCGAAATCCTGATCGTGCTGCCAGGCGCAACCGTGCCGCTGGCCGAGGTGAGAAACGGATTCCAGGCGCGATAGCCGTCCAGATCGGTCAGCACCTGCCACACGCGATCGCCCGGTGCGTTGATGTCCACCACGGTCACCACCGAGCGTACCTGGTGATAGGGGCTGTGCCAGAAGGAAAAACCCGCCAGTGCCAGCAACGCAATCAGGATGAGAACCACTCGCACGCGCATGGTCTTCCGCCGCTACACTCCCACCGGGAATGGTTTGGTGTGCTGCTCCGGATTGGAGCGGATCATGGCGTCGAATCTTCCCTGTAGCAGCGACATCATGCCGGTGTACCAGTAACCGAAAACGAAAAGAATCAAGAAGGGAATCGGTGATGTAGTTCTCGTTCTGCACCGCATAGACAACCGTCATAGCGAAGTAGCAGCCGATGGCCAACTCGATCCAGGGCACGATGCCGAGGCGTTTGCGGTACTTTTTGGCCGCGACCGATTGATCGCTCTTGTTCTGCACACGGTACTTGGGAGTTCGGGCAAAAGCCGTCTGCTTTCCGATCAGGGCCTCAATCACCGCCTTGGAGTTGGTGATGGTCAGCCCGATTCCGAGCGCCATCAGGCAGGGAAGGTAGAGAAACGTTCGCAGCCAGTGCCGCGGGAACAGCTCCTTTTGCGAAACCAGGTAGAAGCTGGAGATCGAGAACGTGGAGGCCAGGAACAGCGGCACGTCGATGTAGAGCATCTGGAACCATCCCTGGTAAAAGCGGATGACCATCGCCGGCAGCAGCAGCACGGAAAGCATAATCATCAGCGGATAGCTGATGTTGGCCGTCAGGTGATACCAGGCTTCGATCTTCTCCCGGCGATTGACGTTGGAGTGCATGACCTTGGGAAGATCTTTGATGGCGCACTGGATCAACCCCTTGGCCCATCGCGCCTGCTGCGTCTTGAAAGCCGTCATTTCGATGGGCAACTCGGCCGGACACTCCACGTCGGGCAGATAGAGAAACTTCCACCCTTTGAGCTGTGCGCGATAGCTCAGGTCGGTATCTTCCGTAAGCGTGTCGTGCTGCCAGCCGCCCGCGTCTGTCGATGGCCTTGATGCGCCACATTCCAGCCGTGCCGTTGAAGTTGAAGAAGACGCCGGCGCGCGAGCGGCCGCCGTGTTCGAGCACAAAGTGGCCGTCCAGCAGGATGGCCTCGATTTCGGTCAGGAAGGAATAGTTCCGGTTGATGTGGGTCCAGCGCGTCTGCACCATGCCGATCCCGGGATCGGCGAAATGGTGGATCACCTTCATCAGCCAGTCCGGCGAGGGCGTAAAGTCCGCGTCGAAGATGGCGACGAACTCGCCCTTGGCGCTTTTCAAGCCCGCCTGCAACGCGCCCGCCTTGAAGCCGCTGCGGTCGCTGCGGTGATGGTAGCTGATCTGGTGACCCAGGGCCGCATAACGCTCCACTACGCCGCGTGCAACTTCCACGGTTTCGTCCGTCGAGTCGTCGAGCACCTGAATGTCCAGCTTTTCGCGCGGGTAATCCAGTTTGCAGATCGACTCCACCAGGCGGTCGATCACGAACTGCTCATTGAAAATGGGCAACTGGATGGTAACGCACGGGAGTTCCTTAAAATGGGATTTCGGCTCGCGGACCGCATTCTTGCGGTTGCGGTAATACATCCAGACGAGCTGGTATCGGTGGAAGCCATAGCCGGCCAGAATGATGAGGACAATAAAGTAAGGCACCAGCAGCAGCATGTCGAAGCTGTTGGCCTGATAGAGTCCCTTGAAAGTGGGATTCGTCTGCTTCTGCAGAAACTGCACGACTGCGTTCGGATGCGCCTGCGCGATGAGGGAAAATGCCGTTACGTTGGCAATCAATTGCACGATCCAGCTTGAAGGGATTCGACCAGTCCGGCCATGCTGATTGTACCTGAACTGCGGCGTCAAGACAGCACCGGAAGTACTCCGGCGCACTTAACAGATTTTAGGCTAACGCTCCCAGGAGATATATCCCGATATATAAGACTGTCATGGCGAGCGCAGTCGAGCCATCTTTTGTTTTTGCTGCCGTTCTGATAAATGAAAATGGAACGGGTTAAGAATCTCAGTTGAGGAAGTACGTCCGGTAAAGCGTGTCGCGCTGCACCGGCCTGAATCCGGCATCGCGGATGATGCGGCGCAGCTCTTCCTCGGTGGTGCAGTTGTGGACACCGGCCGAAGCCACCACGTTTTCCTCGATCATCACCGAGCCCACGTCATTGCCGCCGAAACGCAGTCCCATCTGGCATATCTTGAGTCCCTGGGTCACCCAGCTTGACTGCACGTTGGGAAAATTCGAGAGGAAAATCCGGGAGATCGCCAGCGTCTTCAGGTAATCCACGGCGGTTGCCTCGTCCCAGCCGCGGCCGCCGAGCGCCGTGTTTCTGGGTTGGAACGTCCACGGGATGAACGCCGTGAACCCGCCGGTTTCCTCCTGCAAATCGTAGATGCGCTGGAAGTGATTGACCCGGTGCTGGTAATCCTCTCCGACGCCGAACATCATGGTCGCCGTGGTCTTCATCCCGAGCCGGTGCGCGGTGCGGTGCACCAGCAGCCAGTCGTCGGTCAGGCATTTCAGCCGTGCGATGCGGCGGCGAACCTCGTCATCGAGAATCTCCGCGCCGCCGCCGGGGATCGAGTCCAGTCCGGCGGCCCGCAAGCGCACGATGGTCTCTTCCAGGCTGATGCCGCTGTACTCGGCGATGGCCAGGATTTCCGAGGCCGAGAAGCAGTGCAGATGAACCTGCGGGAAGCGCTGCTTGATGCCGCTCATCATGCGCTCGAAGTAGTCGATCTTCAGCTCCGGATGCAGTCCGCCCTGCATGAGCACGCCTGTGCCGCCCAGCTCCACGGTCTCGCGGATTTTTTCGTAGATGGTTTCGAAATCCAGGATGTAGCCCTCGGAGGCGAGCTGGCCCTTGAGCGGACGATAGAAGGCGCAGAAGCTGCAATACTCGGTGCAAAAGTTCGTGTAATTGATGTTCCGGTCGATGATGTAGGTGACGATGCCGTCGGGATGCAAGCGGCGGCGAACGGCGTCGGCTTCCATGCCGATGCCGATCAGATCGTTGGAGCGGAACATTTCCAGTGCTTCCTGCTTGGTAAGGCTCATCGCGTGCTCAATGATTCCCCGGTGTCAGCTCTTGGCTGCACATGATCCTGGCGCTCGTTTTGTAACTCTATTTATTCTACGCGAACTCCGAAACCCGGCAATTCTCCGCCGTGTGCGATCCGGGAACTTTCATGCGGCTTTGTCCTCGGTGACCGCGCGGGTCTTCGGACGACGCCGGACACGCAAGTAATAAACTAGCCCGGCTACTCCGCCCGCTATGCCAATTCCCACAAGCGTCCACAACGCTGGCCCGTAATACCGGCCGAAAAATTGAAAGATCTGGCGGCCATAGTGCGACGCCACCCATGTTACAACCACGTACCGGATCAGGCGCGCGGACGAAATCGCCAGCAGAAAACGATGCAGCGGATATTCGAGCGCGCCGGCCACCATGACGAATGCGCCCGTAGGCATGGGAGGCGGCGCCATGGCGCCGAGAAACACCGACCAGAAACCCATTCGTTCGAAGAAGCGATGCGCTTTCTGGAAGCGCCTGTCGCCAAGCTCTTTCTCCATGGCCGCTCGGCCGGCTTTCATCGCAATTCGATAGGAGACGAAACCGCCGATCACCGCGCCTGCCGTCGCCATCAGCGCGTAATACCACCACAGCTTCGGGTTCGAAGCCGCCAGGAAAATAGCCAGCGCGTCCATGCTGCCGGGGGTCGGAATGACCGAGCTGTCCACCAGACCCAGGGCGAGAAACGCCAGCGCGCCAAAGCGATGGGCAAAGGTCAGAAGGTCCGGCTGATGGACATGGATAGCAGCATGGGGCCTGTGCTTCAGTTAGAAGCAAAAAACGTGCTCCGCGCCGCAGCCGTCGACCTGGCAAAGATGAATGGCCATTCGCTGAACCCGGCGTTGGCCGCTTCCCGGCCATAGTCGATCTCAGAGAAAACTCAGCGCCGGTGCCTGGGGAGCCGCGCCGCACTCGGCTGCGTAATCGAAGTACAGCCGCAATCCATCCAGGCAAGGCTCGTCGAGATCATAGTAGATGTTTTGGGTGAGATAGCTGCGGATGTCTTCCGGCGTGAGGCCAAGTCGCCGCGACCAGTCGCAGGCAATGCGCTCGATGTTTTCCGGTTGCAGCCCCGCGATCGCGTGAGCGCTGGAAAATTTCCGCGACGGGCAAACCCGGCCGCATCTCCTCCAGTGCCTGCCGCCGCACGGCCCAGACCGCGAAGACGAAAGGCTTGCCGGTGCGCTCCGTCCAAACCTTCGCCAAGTCATATGAGTAGAAGCCATCGGTTTTGACCAGCAACGCCGGATCGCCGATGATCAACGCCGCATCGCATCGCGCCAGCATCGGCTTCAGACTCCGGCTGCATCGAAACCAGCGGCCGCCTGCCTCCGAAGAATTTCGTAAGCAGAACCTGCGTCAGACCCACCGAGGTTCGCGAAGAGCTGTCAACCGCGACCGTGCCGATCTGCTCGATCGGCACTTTGCTGATGAGCAGAATGCTGCGCACCGGACCGCGCGCCGCAATGGTCACGCGAGGAATGATCACCAGTCCGGGAATCGTCGTGTAGGTGATGACCGGGACGATCCCGATATCGGCAGAGCCTTCGTGCAGAGCCCGGGCGCATTGCGACGGAACGGTATAAGAAATTTCAAAATTGCTGGTGAGCTCGGCCGTGGGCTGGTGTTCGAAGTTCCACATCAGCGGAGCTGTATTCAGAAATGAAATCGCGGAAATTCTAAGTGGACGCATGATTTGCCTGTGTAGAGTGGCCGGAGCCACTCAGGATTGTACAACGCCAGGTCAACCGGAGTACGCTCTCAGCTCTGCCGGCCGGGCAATTTCCGCGATCGGGCAAACCTGATCCGCGAGGCGCTCCAGGTTGTTCGCTTGACAGAAATCGGGGCTCGGGCTACAGTCCGAGTCTTCCGGAGTCAATCACTGTGTCCTCTGCTCCTGCCGCAATCTCTCCAGCACGCACGCGCGAGTGGCTTGCCCTGTCCGCTACTCCCGGCCTTGGACCGACCAGGATCAAACGGCTGCTGGAACGTTTCGGAGATGTTGGGCAGGTCTTCCGCGCCTCATTGACCGAACTGGAAGCGGCGGGACTGCCTGCGGCTTCGGCGCAATCGATCGCGCTCGGCGTCTTCGATGCAGCTTGCCGACGAGGAATTGGAGAAGGCGCACGCGGCGGGTGCAACCTTGCTGGTTCCGGACGACCCGGCTTACCCGCGCCAACTGCTTGAGATCTATGATCCTCCGGCGGTGCTGCGCGTCCGGGGCGACGTCGAGGCGCTGAACCGGCCGGGGATTGCGATCGTCGGAACGCGGCATCCCACGCCCTATGGCCTGGGAATGACAGAGAGGCTGGCCTGCGACCTTGCGGCTCGCGGACTCATCATCATTAGCGGCATGGCTCGCGGTGTGGATTCGGCGTCGCATCGCGGAGCGGTGAATGCCCGGGCAAAAACCGTTGCGGTCTTCGGGACTGGTATCGACGTTATTTATCCCAGAGAGAACCAGAAGCTTTCCGAGCAGATTCTTGCCCACGGCGGCGCGCTGGTCAGCGAGTTTCCCATGGGAACCGCGCCCGCGCCCCATAACTTCCCGATCCGCAATCGCATCATCAGCGGACTCTCGCGCGGCGTGCTGGTGGTGGAGGCGGGCGAGTACAGCGGCACCCGTATTACCGCCCGTTGCGCTCTGGAACAGTGCAGGGAAGTCTTTGCCGTTCCGGGGAACGTGACCAACAAACTCGCATGGGGACCGAACACACTGATTAAACAGGGCGCCAAGCTGGTCGCGACCTGGGAAGATGTGTGGGAGGAGCTGCCAACCGACATCCGGCTGCGCGTCGAAGAGGCGCATCCCTCTGCATCGAATCGAGCCGGAGACCGCATCTCTGTTTGGGCAGGCGGCGACGCTTGAGGGAAACGAAAAGAAGTTTACGCCCTCATCAAGACCGACGAGGCGATTCACATCGATCAGTTGGTGGAGGAGTTGGAAGGCGTTTTTTCCTCCTCCGAGATTTTTGCCGCGCTTTTTGAACTGGAACTCGCGGGACGCATCCGGCAACTTCCAGGCAAAAACTACGTGCGCACTTTTTAAGCGGGCTCGACGGAAAGTGTGTTCCGGAAAGCAGCCCGGGATTCAGCCTCCAACGAGGGCAGTGCTCGATCCGGGACGATGTTGCCTGGAGCGTTGGTTTTGTGATTTTTGCTTGCTCGTGCTAGCTTCAAATGGATTCAAGGCGTGCTGATTTGCCGCCAGGAAGTTTCGCAACAGGCAGTTTAGAGGTTTACTTTGGCAAAAGGATTGGTCATCGTCGAATCGCCCGCCAAGGCGAAGACGATTCAAAAATACCTGGGAAGCGGATTCGAAGTGGAAGCCTCCCTGGGTCATGTAAAGGATCTGCCGAAAAGCAATCTCGGGGTTGACGTTGAAAATAATTTCGAGGCCGAATACCAGGTCATCCCCGGAAAAGAAAAAATTCTGGCCAGGCTGAAGAAGCTTGCCAAGAGTGCCGATGCCATCTATCTGGCACCCGATCCCGGACCGTGAAGGCGAAGCGATTGCGTGGCACCTGGCCGGGGAACTCAGCAACGGCGGCGCTAAGAATAAAAAGGGCGTAGCCCAGACGCGTGGTGCGCGTCAGCTTCAACGAGATCACCAAGCGGGCCGTCCAGGAGGCGTTCCGGCATCCTCGCGACATCGATCAGAACCTGGTGGATGCGCAGCAGACCAGGCGCGTGCTCGACCGCATCGTGGGTTACCAGGTTTCTCCATTGTTGTGGGACAAGGTTCGCCGCGGCCTTTCCGCCGGACGCGTGCAAACCGTCGCCTTAAGGCTCATCGTCGAGCGCGAGCGCGAGATCAAGGCTTTCGCGCCCGTCGAGTACTGGACGCTGGACGCGCATCTGCAGGGGCCGAAGCCTCCGGCGTTCGAAGCGCGTCTGGTGGGAACCAATCCGAAGCAAAATGTTCTGCCCAACGAAGAGGCGGCCAAGCTGCTTGAATCGGCTCTGCAGAATGCCACCTGGACCGTGCGCTCGGTGGAGACGCGCGAAACCCGGCAAAACGCGGGCGCGCCGTTCACCACCAGTAAGTTCCAGCAGGATGCGTCGCGCAAGCTGGGCATAAGCGTGAAGCGCGCGATGATGCTCGCGCAAAGGCTCTATGAAGGCGTCGATCTCGGCGACGAAGGCACGGTCGGCCTCATCACCTACATGCGTACCGATTCGACCCGCGTCTCGAATGAAGCGCTGGCCGAGGTGCGCGAGGTGATCGGGCGCGATTTCGGCAAGCAGTATTTGCCCGATCAGCCCAACGTCTTCAAAACCAAGCAGCAGGGAGCGCAGGAAGCGCACGAGGCGATTCGTCCGACGGAAACTTCGCGGCATCCCGATGAGCTGAAGAAATATCTGCACGAAGATGAGATGAAGGTTTACAAGCTCATCTGGCAGCGGTTTCTCGCCTCGCAGATGGCGCCGGCGCTCTTCGATCGGACCACGGTTGACATCGACGCCGCGACCAATGGCGACAAGCACCAGTTCCGGGTGAACGGGTCGGTGCTGAAATTCGACGGCTTCCTGAAGGTCTATGAGGAAGCGAAGGACGCCAAGGACGAGGAAGACGAGGCGCTGAAACACAAGCTGCCGCCGCTTGCCGAGGGACAGACGCTCAAGCTGAGAAGCCTCAAGCCGGAGCAGCACTTCACCGAACCGCCTCCGCGTTTCAACGAGGCGTCGCTGGTAAAGGAGCTGGAAGAGCGCGGCATCGGAAGACCTTCGACCTATGCCACCATCCTGAGCACGATCCAGGAGCGCCAGTACGTGCAGAAGACACCCGGCCGCGGCGGAAAATTCATTCCGACCGAAATCGGCATGGTCGTCACCGATCTGCTGGTCGAGAACTTCAAGGACATATTCGATCCGCAGTACACGGCGCGTCTCGAAGAAGAACTCGACGAGATCGAAGACGGCAAAGAGAAGTGGACCGACGCGCTGCGGGAGTTCTACGACAAGTTCGAGAAGGATCTCTCCTACGCTGAAAAGCACATGGAAAACATCAAGCGCATGGAGAAGCCGACCGACCAGAAGTGCGAACGGTGCGGCGCTCCGCTGGTGTTGAAGTGGGGAAAGCACGGCTCGTTCTTTGCCTGCTCCACCTACGACAAGAAGGACCCGAACTCCTGCACGTTTACCAAGGAAAATCCGATCAACCTCACCGACCTCGACGGGGCCGAGATGCAGGGAACGCAGGAGGAAGAGTACTGCGAGAACTGCGGCCGCCCGATGGTGCTCAAGCGCGGGCGCTTCGGGCAGTTCATGGCCTGCACCGGGTATCCGGACTGCAAGACCACGCGGCGGCTCGACCAGGGAAAGAAAATTCCCGACGTTCCGCTCGACGAAAAATGTCCGCAGTGCGGACGCAATCTGGTGCTGCGCCACGGCAGGTATGGTGAGTTTGTCTCCTGCTCGGGATATCCCGAATGCAAATGGGTAAAGCAGAACTTATATCGGGATGAAGTGTCCGAAGTGCAAGGACGGTGAGCTGGTCGAGAAGAAAGCGCGGCGCGGAAATTTCTTCTACGGCTGTTCGAATTATCCTAAGTGCGATTTTACTTCGGCCACCAAACCGGTGGCGGAAACCTGTCCCGAGCTGCGGCAGCTCATATCTGGTGGAAAAGACGACGAAGGACGGCACTTTTCTGGTCTGTCCGAACAGCAAGGGCACGGCGCCGGCGAAAGGCAAAGGCAAGAAAAAGGCGGCGCCGTCGAACTGGCAAAGCCCTGCGATTATTCCCGCCGGGTTGCACCGCCGGCGGAAAAGGCCTCGGCCTGAGCATCGCTGCTCAAGGGCTCCGGCGCGCGCCGTCGTTGCGCATGACGTGGCAGACAACTGTCATGCAGCGTTTATGAATTTCTTCCGAGAATCCAGCCCGCCGGGTCTTCGGCGGGTTTGGACTTTTACTTACCGACTTCACTTACCATGGAGGCAGTCATGGAACCACGGAACGCCACTGCAGACGACGCCAAATTGATCCTGAAGCTTTACGATCTCCGGCGCGAGCCGGTGATGCGCAAAGCGAGAGATTTCGTAAACACCTTCTTCCCGCAATCGGCGGACGAATTTCTGCGGCTTATGCAAGCCTGGGGAACTGAAGAGAACGCCTACGCGCGCCAGGTGGTCAGCTACTGGGATATGGCCGCGAGCCTGGTTTTGCGGGGCGCGCTGAACGAAGAGCTGTTCCTGGATAACGCCGGCGAAATGATTTTTCACGTTCTCCAAAATCCAGCCCTTCCTGGCCGAGATCCGCGAGCGCATGGGGGCGCCGGAATTTCTCCGCAACATCGAGACCCTGGTGAATCGCAGCGAGACCGGGCGCGCGAAACTCAAAGCGACCATGGAGCGGGTGCGAGTCATCTCCGAGATGCGCAAGCAGGCGGCCAAGGTTTAAGCCGCTGCTGAAAAAGTGTTCTCCAAAGTGTCGTCCTGAGCCAGCGGCCCTCCGACAAGCCGTTGTTAGAGCGATTCCTCAGTGGGTATATCCCACCAGATCAAACTGTCATGGCGAGCGCAGTCGAGCCGGAGTCCCGACATGCGCCGCGGTTGCGCATGTTGGGGTGGACGTGCCACCTTGTGTTCCTATTGCTGAAAAACAAAGGGTGGCTCCACTCCGCTTCGCTCCGGTCGCCATGACATCTCCTTGTAAAATTTGGGATGCATCAACTCGGGAATTGCTCAGCTTGTTGGGGTGGACTCAGCTCAGATAGTCCCGTATATACGGATCGGGCGAGTTGGCCAGTTCGGCCGCGGTGCCCTGGAAGATGATCCGGCAGTCGCGCAGCAGGATGAAGCGGGTATGCAGTGTCGACCTGCTGGCCTTCGGGGATTGTTCCATCCGGTTCGCCTGCCGGTTGAAGCGGTGCGTGGCCATCAGGAACGCATCCTGCAGCCGGTGTGTAACCAGTAGCGCGCTGGTTTTGTAAACGTCCCGCTGTTTCACCAGCAATTCGATGATCGTGGTTGAGGTGACCGGATCGAGTCCGCCGGTTGGCGAATCGTAGAGCAGGACATGCGGTTCGGTGATGATGGCGCGGGCGATGGCTACCCGCCGCCGCATCCCGCCGGAAAGCTCGGAAGGGTAGAGCTCGACCGTGTTTTCCAGCTCCACGAAGCGCAGTGCCTCGATGACGCGACGGTGAATTTCCTCATAAGCGATGTGCTCTTCGTAGAGCCGGTAGGCGACGTTTTCCTCGACCGTGAGCGAGTCGAACAGAGCGCTTTCCTGGAAGACCATGCCAATCATACGGCGCAATTCGAACAGGTCGTCTTCCTTCATCTGCGTGATTTCGTGGCCGAGGACGTAGATCCGCCCGCTGTCCGGCTTGATCAGCCCAAGCGCAAGTTTGAGGATGAGTGTCTTGCCCGAACCGCTTACGCCCAGCAGAATTTTGGTTTCGCCGTGCTCGAGCGTGAAGGAAATTTCTTCCAGCACCGGACGGTCCTTCAAAGCCGATGCTGACTTTTTCGAAGACGATGGTCTGCTTCAGTTCGCCGGCGGCAGGGTCGCTCTGAGCTCCGTTCGCCATGTCAGCGGCCGGGAAGGATCACGATCAACAATCGTGTCAGGAAGAAATCGACCACGAGAATTAGAACGCTGGCGGCGACCACCGCCTGGGTGGTGGCGCGGCCAACGCCCTGGGTGCCGCCGCGAGCGCTCAATCCGTAGTAGCATCCGACGCTGGCGATGATAAAGCCGAAAAATACGGGCTTCGCCAATCCCTGGAAAACATCGCCGAAGGCGAGCGAGCGCCAGGCGTAGTTCCAGTATTCATTCGAGTCCAGCCGCAGCAGCAGCACGGCCACCATGGAACCGCCGGCCAGGCCGACCAGGTCGGAGATGATGGTGAGAAAAAACAGCATCACCATGGTCGAGATGACCCGGGGCGTAACCAACTTCTTGCCGGGATCCGTGCCGAGCGCACGCATGGCGTCAATCTGCTCGGTGACTTGCATCGAGCCCAGCTCGCTGGCCATGCCGCTGGCGTTGCGGCCCGCCACCATCAAACCGGTGAGCACCGGTCCAAGTTCACGCACCATGGAAAGCGATACGAGCTGCCCGGTAAACGACAAAGCGCCGAAACGGGTCAACGAGTTCGCGCTCTGCAACGCCAGCACCGCCCCGGTAAAAAAGCCGGTCAGAATGACGATGGGCAGAGAACCAACGCCGATCACGTCGGCCTGCTGGAGCGTATCCGCGATATAACGCGGCTGCTTGAAGAGGTTTGTGAGGGAATGCCAGGAGAGCAGAGCGTATTCCTGAACCGACAGGATCTTGTCCTTGGCAAACTCCGTTGGCGAGAAGAGTTCCATTCTGGCTGTGGCTGGAAAGCTGGAACCGCGAATTTTTGCCCGTGTCAGCTACTCGCTGAAAATATAACAGATGCAGTGCAACCTGTACTGCCAGATGCTCCCGATTCCCCGTTTCTGGCTCCGTCGAGGCAAGCGGGGCTGCTGTAGGCGATGTAAAGGTTCAACGCGATGGTTTCAATTGGATGGTGAGACCCGTCACGGGCTGGATGCGGAATCGTCCATGCTAAAATCAGCGTGCTACCCGGTAAGTTTACCCCCATCGGTCGGGGTCTCCGGCAAATGCTCCTTTGGCGCTTTTGCTGGAGTGGCCAACCGCAAGGGCGGCGCCGTCCGGGGTTCCTGATTGGCCCTGCCCGCGCAGAAGGCGCGTCCGGGGACCCGGAATCCGGTGAAAGCATAATTCCAGATTGAGTTGTGGGCTGGAGGCGGCAGCGTCAACTGCGACGAGCCTGTCAGAGTTGGCAGAGTCCGGTTGCAGCCTGCGGCAACGACCTTTAGGAGAAGGAAATGGCGAAGATTGCGAAGACTGCAGACCGCAAGAAGGTGATGGACACATCCAAGAGCACCGATTGTCCTAAGTGTGGCAAACCGACCCGGATTGTGAAGCGCGTCAAGGATCGCGAGCGCAACATCCCCGGCGGAGTTTACATCTCCTGTTCGGCTTGCGAATTCTACGAGAAGCTCTGACATAGGACTTTCGTCTCTGATGGTGCCAAGTGCGCGCCTCGACAGTGTTTGGCGGAATCCACTTCCGTACTAGCATTTCGTACCAAATCTGTAAGAGAGAAGCGCGCCCGGGTTGGGGCGCGTTTTCGCTTGCCGGAGGTGGTTCCGTGTGCACCCCACTCGCCGGTTGTTCGCCAAGCGCAAGCGGCACATCCCCGCACTGCCTTGTCCGCGCCTTAGGTAAGCGTGGGTATAAGGCGGATCTCATTGATTCTCTAGGCAATCTATGGGCCGAAAAGCGATGGCGGCATGGTTAATAAGGCAAAAGCAGAGTAGATGCTTAGAACTTTACCCGATATCCTTGAGTGCTCCAGACCGGTAAAAAAGGATCGTCCCCCAATTCGACACGCGCAACTATGCATAACTTAAAAATGCCGGTGAAACAGCTTTACAACGAGAGAGAGGCCTCCGAGGCACTCGGCATTGCTCTCCCGTTGCTTCATGCAATCCTTGACGCACACATTTTCAACGACGGGACCCCGCGACCCGAAAACGTCGAGTTCACCTCATCGGACCTGCTGATGATCTCCTATTGGGTGGAGAAGACGCCCATGGAGAACGTTCTCGCAATGCCGACGAGAAACTAACCCAACCTGGCTGGAGTGAACCGCTCCCGATTCTCTGGGAGATGCTCCAGCCGTTCTCTCCCGCTGCTCCTGGTGGCCTGGTGCTGGAACTTCCTGCGCACCGTGGTAAATTCTGCCCTCATCGCCTCTTCCGTTGAACGGCCGCGCTCCGGTGAAAAACGCCTGAAGACAAGCGTGTTGCGCCTCGCGGCAAATGGCACCTTGCTTGCGGTATTTATGGGGCAGTGTCGGGAGGCACCATCGATGGCGGAGCGCGCGCGAGAAGTATCACAGGATTTTTGGCGGCCGGCACATACGCCCCGCGCCGGAGTTGACTCTGCTTTTTCGGCGGCATGCTGCGCGAATTGCGGTGCGGAGTTTGCGCTTGGAGCCCGTTTCTGCCACGTCTGTGGCGCTCTGCGAGAGCCTTTGGCGGAGCAGAGCTCGCGGTGGACGGAGTGGTTCGAGATTGACAGCATGCGCGAGAAGCTGGGCCTCAACCTGGCCTCGCTTCTCTGTTCGCCGCGGCATGCATGTGCGCTCTTGGCGCAATCCTCAGCGGCGTTATCTACCGTGCCGATACCATGGTGAATGGCAGGCCGTGCAGACGTGGCGGATCGAGTGGATGTTGGCTTCGGTCGTGGCTCTGCTGGCCGCGCTTCTGTTGAAAAAGCCGGCAGCCTAGCCAAGTCCCTTTCGGTGTATACCTCCATAGCCGTTCATGATGTCACCCTGAGCCGCGCGTCCTTTGCGTGGCGTGAGGGTCCATGTATTCTTCCCGACTCGCACGGGCACCGGAATGCGCACCCTGCACCTTCTCGAGAACTGACTAAAGCCGATCGACGCGCCGACGCCCACCTCGTGGCCAGATTTCAGCGTGCGGCCTGGGTATTTTCGGGAGCCGCCTCAAGGATCGAAATGGAATCTGCCAGGTAGCTCATTCCATCGAAATTGGCGTGTGCCGTCACCTTGGCTCCAACCCGGAGACGATCGTGCTCGGGAATCTGCGCCGCGCTGTAGTGGAGTTCGTAATTCCGCTGGTCACTTTCATTCTCGATGGCCAGCAATCCTTGGCGCACGTCCACATTGGTAATCCGTCCGACAAAGACGTAGCTGGTTCCGGGCACGGCCAAAATGTAGACCTCATCCGCCATCCCGCCCTTGCGGCCGGGAGCGAAAACCGCCTCGATCAGAGCGCCGGGAACAAAATCGGCGATCGTCGCCACGCCATTTTTCTTGTGGAGCGCCGTGCGGTCCGAGATGGAAAAGCTAACCGTCTGTGAAGTCAGGCTCTCGCGCATCTGGACGACTTGATTCGCCGGATCGAAATGCACGACTTGGCCATGTGCCTCCACCGGTCCCGTGGCGGTCTCCACCCTGATGGTGCGAGCGAAGACCTTGTGCTCCAGGGTCATCGTATCCACATAGACCCGGTCGCCGCGATGGATGCCGAGCACGGTTGCGGCACGCGCCATTGCGATAGATGTGCGAGCGATCGTCGAACAGAACGGCCACCTCTGTGCCGCCGCCGAACGGTTGAATCGACCACGCGATTCCGGACGGCATCGACTTTTTTGACCGTCCCGCCGATCAGGCTCATGGGCTTGTTCGGCAGCGGGCCGGGGTCAAGGATCGGGTCGGGCGCGGCAGTCGGTTTCCGGGATGATCTCCGTGTGGGGCTGGCCTTGGCTCGGCGAATCGGCAGCGGCTTGTGTCCCAGGGGCTGGATTGCAATGGCCGGGCTGTTCTGGTTGTTATTTTCGGTCTGCGAGCCCGGTTGGGCGTTTTGCGCCTGCGCCATAAGGCTGGAGAGCAAGAGCAATGCAAGGGCGGGGAACAGTCGATTCATCTTGTCCTCGGACTGACGGCTTTCGGACTGACTATGGTAGAGATCGTGGCAGAGGCCGATTGCGCTTGGCCGAATCGCGGCCGGCGAACGCGGCTGAGCCGATCGAAGCGGCAGCGAATGAGAAACTCTGCCCTTGGTATTGGATGCGCTGAACCGATCGATTGTTTGCAAGACGGCCGGCGCCGCCCGAGAATCGCGGAGACACACAACAAAAAGTGCCTTTCGCCCATCCAACTATAAGCAGCCGGCAGGTCCCCCGGCGTGCCAAGGGCGAGGCTGGGTTTCAATCCGAGCGCCTGGTTCTTTTCGAGATGAGCCTTTCGTGAGTCCGGTTCAATCCGCGATTCAGGTGATGACAGTGAAGTTTCCGGAGGTCTGATGCCTTCTCCGCAAGCGCAGCGTTCCCCGCGTTTGGTCGCTTTGATTTTCGTTCTGTTGGCCGCCACGGCGTGCTTTGCAGGCGATATCCGCATTCCGCTTCCCAAGAGTTCCAAGCCAACGCCGGTGCAGAAACTCAACCAGGAAGGCGTGCAGGCGGTCCAGAAGCACGATTACGCCAAGGCCAAAAAGCTCTTCTACAAGGCGTACCTGATCGATCCCAACGATCCGTTCACGCTCAACAATCTGGGCTACATCTCCGAGCTGGAAGGCGATCTCGACCGGGCTCAGCGCTTCTATGCGCTGGCAGCCGAGCATCCGTCGGAGGCGGTGGTGGCCAAGGCTTCGGACAAGACGGCGGTCGGCAAGCCGGTGGATCAGATCGCCGGCAGCGCGGCGGACCAGCAAATGGAGATCAACCGCCTCAACGTCTCCGCCATCGGCCTGCTCGAGAGGGATCGGGTCGCCGAGGCCGACCAGACGCTCCAGAAGGCGCTGGCGCTCGACGCGAAAAATCCCTTTACCCTGAATAACCTGGGATATGCAAAAGAGAAAGAAGGAGAGCTGGAGCTGGCGCTGAGCTTCTATCTCCGCTCGGCCGCCCTCAATTCCAACGAACCGATCATTGTGGCCATGAACAAGAGCTGGCGCGGCAAGGGCATCAGCTCGGTGGCTGCCGAAAATGCCAAGAAAGCGCAACGCGCGCTCGAGCACGAGCAGGACGTGGAAGCCAAGGTGGCAAGGCTGAACCTGCGAGGGAGTTTCGGCCGTCAATCGCAATGAGCGCCGACTGGGCCGGCAATACTTTCAGCAGGCCTACGCGCTCGACCCAAACAACGCCTTTACCTTGAACAATATGGGCTATGTCGCTGAACTGGAGGGGATCGCGAAACCGCCAGCTTCTTCTATGCCAAGGCCCTGGAAGCCCGTCAACTCGGACGTGCGCGTCGCCACGGCCACCCGGAAAGAGGTAGAGGGAGCAGAAACTCGGGGCGGTTGCCAATATCAACGATCAGGCGGTCGATGCCGCCGAACGCACCCAGCAGGAGATTCGCCGCCGCCAGGGTGCTCCACCGGCCCTGTTGCGGCGCGACAATACTCCTGTCCTCGACACGGCTCCGCCGGAAGCTCCGCAGGCACAGCGTCCCTGAGCCCTCTAGTGCAGTTGCCGTGAAGAGGGTGTCATCCTGCAGGCGGCAAGCCCAAGGATCTGCTTTACGGCGAACAAAGCGAGATGCTTCGCTTCTGCCACCCGCATCAAGCCAACAACGGGCTTGTCGGCGGGCCCTGCGCTCGATCAGCATGACACTGCATCGCATGTTCGCATCCACACCGAATCGCCGCACTGCGTCTAATCGTTCATGATGCGACGCCGTATCACCACTTTTGCAGCGGCCAGAGATGATTGATCGGGCCAATGCCCTGGCCTAGCGGCTCGGCCGTCTGAATAGCTCGAAATACGTATTGCTGGGCGCGAGCCACGGCTTCAGGAAGCGAAGTGCCAAGCGCCAGAGAACAGGCAAGTGAGGCGGCAAAGGCGCAGCCGGTGCCGTGAGTCGAGCGCGATTCGATTCTCCGGGAAGGAAAAGCCCGAATCTGGAGTTGTCCTTCGGGCCGCCATAAAAGCACGTCGGTGGGCTTTTCCAGATGCCCGCCCGTAACCACAACCGCCTTGACTCCGCTCGTCCAGCAGCACCTCCCCGGCGGCAACGGCCGCTCTGAGCCTGGGATCTGCGTCCGGGTCCATCAGTCGGGCAGCACGCCGGCGTCGGCTCGGCGGCGGGAAGCCCGCTCAACACCGCAACCTCGTCGACATTCGGAGTCACGACGGAGATCAGTGGCAGCATCCGGCGTTTGAGAAGAGCCACTCCGGCCAGGTTCGAGTAGCTCCGCTCCCGAACTTGAGCGAACCACCGGGTCCAGGACCACGTTTGGCGGGCGGGTGCTCTCAAGGAACTCCACCACCGCTTCCACCACTGCGGCCGAGCCGAGCATTCCAATTCGAACGGCGCTCACCGGGAGGTCCGCCGCAAGCTCCCGGAGCGTGGCGCGAACGATCTCCGGCTTTACCGCTTCGACCGCCCGGACGCCCTGCGTGGTCTGCACCGTCAGCGCCGTGATGCAGGTCGCTCCATAGCAGCCGTGGGCCGCAATCGTCTTGATGTCCGCGGTGATTCCCGCGCCCGAGGAAGGATCGAAGCCGGCGATTGAAAGCACGACGGGAGTCGGCTCGTGGTTTTGCCTGTTCACCAACTGAGTCACCAATCAACCCTAGCGCAAACGGATTTCACTGCAAGCGAAAACAGCTCAGTCTGCCGGCTTCACCGGCTCCCGCCATTCAGGCTGGAAATCATCCCAGGGCCAAATAGTGCATTATTCCAATGCGGCCACGAATATGGCCTAAAGGTACTGTATTCTCTGGCCCAGAATTGGTCCGGCACTGCGAATAATAGCTCTGCCACGCACAACGGCAGCCGCAACCTTTCTCCATCCATCTTAAGTATCGCCGAATGGGGTGCTGTGAAGCGGTCTTGAAAGCAGTGTTCGGAGCCGCGATCAGGTGAAAGTGGGAGGCGATTTGCGCTTCGAGGTACTCTGCTTTTTCGCTTAGCACAATCGCACTGAAGAAGGCAAGCTAAAATTCAGAGTTTCTGCTTAGATGTTGACCGTAAGTCTCTATTGCACTTAGAATTAGAAGGTCGTCTGTCTGAGGCGACCGGGCCTGTGCGGCAACTGAAGCTCGGAAATTTGAAATGACGAGGTAATGGATGCGACGAGTACTGACCCAATCGATGCTGGCTGCCGTTCTGGTCAGTACCTTGGGCGCGGCACCCAGCCTGCATGACTTCACGGTCAAGCGCATAGCCCCAAAGCTCATTGAGGCTAAAGCCCAGCCAAGCCCTACCAGGTGGGCAAAGCATCGTGGTACGGCGAGTTGTTCAACGGCAAGGCGACCGCCAGCGGTGAGACCTACGACATGTTCAAGCTCACGGCCGCGCATCCGGAGCTGCCGCTGGGCAGTTTCGTAAAGGTCACCAATCTGAGCAATCTGCGCTCTGTCATCGTGCGAATCAACGACCGGGGGCCGATTACGCCGGGCCGGGTGATTGACCTCTCCTACAAAGCGGCTGAAATCCTGCAGTTCAATCGCAAGGGCATCCAGAAGGTTCGGCTTGACGTTGTTGACCAGTAACGCCACGATGCTGGCCGCCGACAATCCTTCCCATTACCTCAGGACGACAGGCGAATAGGCTCAGGACTCTTCCGGGGCATGCGACCTTGCACGTTCCGGAATGGGACACACCGTCCCGATGAACGGGCATTCAAGCCGCAAACGCAATCCTTTCGTCTGCTTTTGAGTTCGAGTAAACTCTATATCCAGAAGTGACAATGAGGCAATCAGTACGTCGGCTTGGCGTTTTGGCGCTTTTTCTGGTGATGATTTCTGTTTCAGCGGCTCAGGCTGCGGAGCGGAGCGCCTCCGGAGCCGCATTTCGTTTTGTCCATCCCAATAACAACCCGATCGCGAAAAGGGCTTCCGACGACTTCTATAACCAGGATTATGACCGTGCGATCCGGGGGTTTGAGAGCCTGGTAAAAGAACACCCGGACGATCCTTTTGCCACCAATTACCTGCTCTCCGCCGTCCTGTTCAAGGAGATGTACCGGATAGGAGCGCTGGAAACGGAAAGCTACGCCAACGACAGCTTCATGGATCGCAAGGCATCGCGGCCGCTGGACCCTGCCGCACGCGCGCGAATTCTGGAGTTGGATCGCCGCGCCGAAGCCCAGGCCAATCGCTTGCTCGCCCAGAATCCGGACGATGTCGACGCCCTTTACGCCAGGGGTGCTGCCCGCGCCCTGCTCTGCACCTACATGGGCATGGGCGAAAAAGCCTGGCTCAGCGGGCTGCGGGCTGCCATCGCCGCCCGCCGGGACCATGAGCGGGTTTTGGAACTGGACCCCGACTATGTTGACGCCAAGTTGGTGGTCGGGGTTCACAACTACGTGATTGGCAGCCTGAGTTGGCCGGTAAGGGTTTCGGCCTCGATTGTCGGCATCGGCGGCAACAAGCAGAAGGGGCTGAATATGCTGCGGCAGGTGGCCAACGCCGGCTCGCTGGCCAGTCCGGACGCGAAGATTGCGCTGGCGTTGTTCCTGCGCCGGGAGCAGGCCTACGACGAGGCGCTGCGGCTGGTGCAGGGGATGAACGCCACCTATCCCCGCAGCTGCCTGATTGCCCTGGAATATGCGCATCTGCTGGCGGCCGCCGGCCACGGGCCGGAATCGATCGCCGCCTACCGCCAGATCCTGACCAACTATAAAGAGAAGAAATATCCGCTTCCTGAGCCGGCCATCGCCGCCTTTTTCCTGGGAAACGCCCTGCGCGGGCAGCACCGTTTCGAGGAAGCTGCCGAGGCCTTGACTCGGTGGGCACCTATCCGGGCGCCAGCCGCGAACTGATCGAGCGCGCCCTGCTTGCCGCAGGCGAGATGTACGACACCCTCCAGAAGCGCGATTTGGCGGTCAAGCGCTACCAGGCCTTGCTCTTGGCCGGCAACACATACCGGGTGGCCGAGACCGCCCGCCGGCACTGCGGCAGCCGTACCAGTACAGGTAAACCACTGTGCCCCGTCAACGGCGAACCTCCTCACGATGACACGCCTAGCCGGGGATAACGTGCTAGAGCGGTTCCCACGTTGGCGTATCCAATTTTTCAGAGAGATGTCATGGCGACCGTAGCTGCAGCGGAGTGGAGCCACCCTTTGTTTTTTGACAGCAAACACTAAAGATGGCTCAACTTCGCTCGCCATGACCAGCTTGGGTTCGTGATGGAATACGCCTTCTGGGGAAGCGATCTAAAAGCGGTTCCTTGCGTTTGATGGGGTGAGGAGTGCAGGGAGCGAGTGTTTTTTGCGGTAAAGCAACACAAAAGATTCCTCGGCTCGCGAGCTTGGGACGAAGCGACCCGGCGTCAAAAGAAAAGGCCCGCGTGGATGCGGGCCGTGGTAAATCTTCGATCTTCGATCAGCGATCAGCGAGTTCCCAGCTGGACATTGCTGTGCTCGGCGATGATCTTGCGGGCATTCTCAGCCAACTGCTTGGCTTGCGGCAGCAGATCCAGGGCCTTGATGACGTTGGGATCGGATTCGGCCTGCACGCGCATACCCTCTTCCTGGCCAAACTGGCTGATGAACAATTCGGTTTTGATGCTCGACTTCACCCAGTCGAGGTTCTCGGCCAGATCGCCCTCGGTAAACGGGACCTTCTGATCGTCCAGGTAGTGGCGGAACTCCTGCATAACCGCCTCATCCACCATAAAGCTCTTGGCAATGCTCTTGTGGATCGCGATGTAGTGCTTGGAGAAGTTGAAGAAAGCATACTTCTGCAGCAAGGAATCCTGGAACTTGTTGCTCTTGATGGTGGGCAACTTGACGTCCGGGCGTGATCCCGCCTCCGCCGTAGACCGTGCGACCGCTGTCGGTCAGCTTGACATCATGGTTCTGGGTCGAGTTTTCCGGGCTGCTGCCGTCCCGGGTGTAATAGTAGTCATACAGCGAAATTCCGGAATAATCGCGCTGGATCAGGCGGCCGCTTGGGGTGTAATACTTGGCGGTAGTCAGGGCCAAGCCGGTGTTTTCCGACAGCGGGTAGACCGTCTGCACCAAACCCTTTGCCAAACGTCGTTTCCCCGACGATCAGGCCACGGTCGTGATCCTGAATCGCTCCGGCGACGATTTCGGCCGCCGAGGCGCTGCCGCGGTTCACCAGCACCACCAGCGGAAACTCCTTGCCGCCGTTTCCGTGCTGGGCGTGGTAGACCTTCTCCGGCGAATTGCGTCCGCGGTGAGAGACAATCACCTGCCCTTTGCGGAGAAACTTGTCGGCCACGCCGACGCCTTCGCTGAGCAGGCCGCCCGGATTCTGGCGAAGGTCAAGGATCAGGCCGTTCAGATCTCCCATGGCGTCCAACGCCTTGCTCACTTCCTGGTCGGTGGTCTCCTGGAAGCCGCTGATGTGGAGATAGCCGATGCCCGGGCGGATCATGAAATGCAAATCGACGCTGTGGCGCGGAATCTCATCGCGTATCACGGCGAACTCGACCGGCTTGTCGGAGCCCTCGCGGACTACCGAAATCTTAACCGCGGTGCCTTTGGGACCTTTCAGCAGTTCAGCCACTTCGCTGACGCTCATGTTGTCCGTGGGCTTGCCATCGACGCCAACGATGATGTCGCCCGGACGAATGCCTGCCCGGTACGCGGGAGCGCCGGCAAAAGGCGCGATCACAATCACCTTGTTATTGCGCGGGCCCACCTGCATGCCGACTCCGTAATACTTGCCGCTCTGCTCCTCGCGCAGCAGGGCGTACGACTTCGGATCGAAGAAGTTGGAGTGGGGGTCGAGCACGCGAAGCATTCCCGGGATGGCTCCGTTGTAAATCGCCTTGTCGGGATCGACCGACCTCGGCATAGTTTTGCTCAACGACGTCATAGACTTGGGTAAACGAGCGCAAACTGTCGCGAACGTCGCCGTCGTCGGCCGGCGAGCCGCTTCCTATGCGCTGTCCGAAAACCACGCCCAGACAGCCACAAAGCAAAATCACCAGAAACACTACAAAGAGGGAGCGACGAGAACTACCAGCCATCCAAATTGTCCTTCGGCTGCCAGAGTGGCGAGAAACAGTAGCCGGCAACCGTGAAGATTCTCCAAAGTATAGCACGTTCAGGCACGTCGCTGGAGCGGAGCCAGACGCCCGCAAGTGCTACTTTATACAGATGCAAGTAGCTTTTCCACGGGTTCGGGAAGATAGCGTATTTCTCCCGAAAGCGCCAAAAAACTCGCGCCTTTCATTGCTGCAGGGGTTGGGCGAAGTATCATACAGCCATGAATCTCGGAATGCCCGAAATGTTTTTTATCTTTCTGCTCGCCCTGCTGCTCTTTGGGCCAAAGAAGTTGCCTCAGATGGGCCGCGAGCTGGGTAAAGCACTTGAACGAGTTCAAGCGCGCCAGCAACGAGTTCAAGAACCAGCTCGAGACCGAAATAGCGCAGGTGGAGGCCAATGAGCAGGAGAAAGCGGGTTCCACGCCGGTCAGCGCGGAGTACTCGGGCGACCCCATACTGGCGTTTCCGCAGCCCATCCGGCGGGAAACGGTTGAAGGCGAAACCATCGAGCCGCGGATTCTGCCGCCCTCCGAGCCTACCGTTGCCACCACCGTCGGGCAAGTGGTAGAAGCTGAGCCGTCGCCAGCGAAGCCGCCAGCCGTGGACCCGGTTGATGATCCCAATCTGGCCCCGTCGAATCCTGGCCGCCGTGCAGGGCGAAAATGCCGGCTCGATCAATCTCAATCAAGTCCCCATTAAGAGAGTCCAATGCCTGATTTGGCATCTCCTCCTTCTTCTGAACGTACCCGCAAGGACGAATCCTTGCCGTCGATGGGCTTCCTCGATCATCTCGAGGAACTGCGGCGTCGCATCATCTGGAGCATCGTCTACATCGTGGGCGGCTTTTCCGTCTGCTACTGGTACCACGAACAGATCTATAACCTCATGCAGAAGCCGATTTTCGAGGCGCTGAAGGCGCACGGGCTGGATCAGAAGCTGGTCTATCTGAACCCGACCGAGCCCTTCAACATGTACTTGAAGGTGGCTTTCATCGGCGGAATCTTCGTCGCCTCGCCGCTCATTCTGTACCAGGTCTGGCTGTTCATTGCGCCGGGGCTTTACCGCCATGAGCGGCGTTACGTGGCGCCATTTCTGTTTTCCACCGTGGGCCTGTTCGTCGCCGGCGGAGTCTTCGGCTACAAGATGGTCTATCCGGCGGCGCTGGATTTCCTGATCGGCTATGGCCAGCAGTTCTCGCCGATGATCACCATCAGCGAGTACACCAACCTGTTCATGACCATCATCCTCGGCCTCGGGATCGTCTTCGAGATGCCGATCCTGGTCTTCTTTCTGGCCCTGATGGGCGTGGTCAGCGCCGGCTGGATGTGGCATAACCTGCGCTATTCGATTCTGGTGATTTTCATCATCGCCGCCATCATCACGCCGACCACCGATATCATGAATATGTGCATCTTCGCGGCGCCTATGATCGTGCTTTACCTGGCCAGCATCGGAGTCGCTTACCTGGTTCATCCGAACCGGCGCAACCGGAAGAAGAAAAAGGCGCTGAACGAATGATCGGGCAAGATACGGTCCTGGCGCGGATTGCGCGCCGGGCCGGTGAAGGGAGCGCTGCGGCCAACGCTGCGCTCTTTCTGCTGTCTGGTGCCCCACATCTGCCGCAGTCAGCAGATGTGGGATTCGGCGGTCTTGCTCGTGCTGTTGGCTGCGCTCTTGCTGGGCTGCAAGCGCAGTGGACAGAGTGAGGCAGGTGGTGATGGGCGATGTGCCTTCAGGCGGATCGCCCTCCGCGCGCTGGCAGCCGGCCGCGGCCGATTTCGTCATTCCCAAAGGACGCCGCGCCCGCGCCGCGCGTCGACGGCAAACGCGCCATGCAGTATCGTCCGCGAAACGGTGGGCTTCGGCTCGCGCCCGATCGGCAGCGCCGCGCACCACAAGCTCGAAGCCTATATCCACCAGAAGCTGACGGCCGCGCACGTTGCGGTTGCCGACGACGCCTTCACCGCCCAGACCGCCGCCGGCCCGTATCCCATCCGCAACATCATTGCCAAGTTTCCGGGCAAGAAAGACGGGATCATCGTCGTCGCCGGCCATTACGACACCAACCTGCCTTTGCCCACAAGCTACGTGGGCGCCAACGATGGCGGCTCCAGCACGGGCCTGCTGCTGGAGTTGGCCGAAGTGCTGCGGGGCAGGCAACTGGAAGGCTACAGCGTGTGGCTGGTGTGGCTGGACGGCGAAGAGGCCACCGTAAAGTGGACCGACACCGACAGCCTTTACGGAAGCCGGCATCTGGCGCAACTCTGGCAGCAGGACGGCACGGCAAAAAAGATCAAAGCCTTTTTGCTGCTCGACATGGTGGGAGACGCCGACCTGAACATCGATCGCGACATCAACTCGACCGTCTGGCTGGAGGATCTGGTCAGAGACTGCGGCCACCCGGCTGGGCTACCAGTCGCACTTCTTCGCCCGGCAGATCGCCGTCGAAGACGATCACCTGCCGTTTGCCAAACTCGGCGTCCCGGTAGCCGACCTCATCGACTTCGATTACGGCTACGACAACGTCTTCCACCACACCCCGCAGGACACGCTCGACAAACTCAGTCCCGCCAGCCTGCAAATCGTCGGCGACACGGTGCTGGAAACCATCCGGGCATTGAACACGCACTGAGCAGGCTGCTGAAAATCTTCTCAGAGGGTGTCATCCTGAGCGCAGTGAAGGATCTGCTGTTTGCGAGCGTCGAAGCAAAGCAGATCCTGAGGTCGCGCAAAATCGGCGCGACCTCAGGATGACACTTCTACAGGTATTTTCCGCGGCTTGCTAGAGCAGAACTTAGAGATCCTGTATTCGTCGCCGCAGGTGCCATCCTGAGGAGGTTCGTCGTTTTGGCTAATCGATCGTGGTCCCCGGACGAGGCTCGGCTCGTTGGGGCATGAACGCGTGTTCTAGGCTGCCCTGGTGTCAAGATCCTTGCCGTAGCCAACGGGAATCTTAACTTCAGCTCCGGAATTCCGGGCCCGGGTTTTCGCGCGTCTCGACGCTGCGATCCTGGCCGTGACAAAAAGGGCCGACAAGCTGATCAGGACCACGGCGACCGACTGCCAACCGCCTACGATGGTGCGGTTGCCCATAATGGTAAGCGCGATGAAAACGCAGAGCAGGTGCACGCAGAAGACCTGCAGCGAGGCTTGGCCCATCATGACCAAAGGCCGAATTGCCAAAGGCTTCAGGACGGATCGAAAGCGGATGGCCAAGGTCGCGACCGCCGCGAAATCAATCATCCGGCCAATCCCGAAGTCCCACTTGTTCAGCAGGACAGCGAATTTTCCGAGTTCGATGAGCTCCGCCATCTGCACATAGCGCATCACCAGGAAGCAACTCGCCACAATCGCCGCGGGAACAGTCATCCGTCTTGCCCAGGCTTCGAGAGGCAAATCGTTCTTTGCCCAGCGAACGCCCAACCAGATGCCGACGAGCCACCAGAACTGCCATGCCCAGAGATTAAACGCGCCCATCTCGTTCAACGGAATGCGCATGTCGAAGGCGCGCGCCATCCAGTGATAGACGAAACCACGAAATCCGAATTGCGCCAGCAGCCAGAGGGTGGAACCTCCGCCGAGGACGTACTTCCACCCAACCCGTGACGCCAGGATCAGCGCGATGGGCGTGAGGGCCAGGAAGATGATGTAGATCGGCAGGATATCCAGCAGCGGCGGCCGGTAGATCATCAAGGCGGCGTCGGCGAAAGCATGGGTCCGGCCTACCGAAAAATAGAAGTCGAGCAGGTTGTGCACGGCCGGCCGGTTACCGTGGGCCGCGATGGGAGCTTCCACCACGAAGGCAAAAGCCAGCAGCAAGAGCTGATAGCAGTACAGCCGTCCGGTTCGCTCAACAGCTTGCGGCACATCGCGCGGTTGCCTTCGCGCTGGGCAATCTGGAAGTAGATGCGGCCGGTAAAGAGCGCGGAAAGAAAGATAAACCCTTCCGTCGCCGCGAAAAATCCAAACGGCTGATTCACGTACCTGCTGAGAACGGTTGGCAGATGGGTGAAGGTGATCCACACCAGCATCAGACCGCGAAGAGCATCGAGTTCTTCTAATCGGCCCCGCATCGGTAATCCTCACATCGATATCGGCTCTGGCAAGTTCGGCGGGAGTCACCATTTGTTCGTAAACGTGGCGGCATCTACGCTGAACTTCTTTAATCCATCCGACTTCAGATAGTTTTTGGCTTCCGGATTCTGCTTCAGATAGGCATCCCAGAACGCCAGGCTTTCGAGCTTCGCGCATTGGAACACTCCCTCCTGAACGCCTCCGCGCCGCGAAGGACCGGCAAATCCCATGTGCGTTCCACCGTCCAGCTCCACCTCGTATTTATTACCGGAGGGAGACTTTCGGAAGGCTTCGCTTCGCCAAGCCGGTGCTTCGCCCCATGGTCCGAAATCGCGTGATCCGTACATGAGCAGCATCGGCAGATGAAGGTTGTCCCACGAGTGCGCGGTCAACCCCATGCGGCCTTCTCCCTGCGGGGACATCAGCAAAATAGCAGTCACTCGCTTGTCGGCGAAACTCTGCGGCTCCTCTTTTCCCGGCAGCAGAATGTTCACGCCTCCGATCAACTCGGCCGTGTAGGCGCCGAAGGAGTGTCCACCGACCCCGATATGCGGTGATGATCGAGTTTGCCGCTTAACTGCGGAGCAAGCTTCTCGATCTCTGGCCAGCGAATCGATGATGAACGAGATATCTTTCGGCCGATTCTGCCACGCCTGCGGATCGCTGATCGCGTCGCGCAAGGTGCCGCGAAATCCGCTATCAGCAATGGAATCGGCATGCGAAGGATGAATGCTGACGTATCCGAAGCTCGCCCAATACTGCCCCAGAGCCGAATAGCAATCCTTCGAAGCCAGCGCACCGTGGGAAAAAACGATGACCGGAAACGGTCCGCGGGCGTCGGGATAATAAACCTTCAACAACAGGTCTTTATTGCGAGTTGCATCGTGCAGGACGATCCGATCGACCGTAAGCACCTGGTATGGGCCCGCGCTGGGAGTGTACTGTCCCCAGGCCGTCCACGAGCATAATAAGGTCCCGATTACGGCGACTGCTCTAATCCAATTCGGTTTGATATGGCCTAACCCCAAAGTCCACCTGACTCTCATCCCAACCCGCGCAATCCTGCGTTTGGGAATCCCGGTACACAAAAAATTTCCACTGTATACAAACTTGTCCTCGGGAGTTGTCTTGTATTCAGTAGATAGGGAGTAGATTCATCGTTCCCCGTATTTGCCTCAAACTTTTTGTACGTTCCGGCTGCTTTTAAGTTCATACCGAGCGCGCTTGGCTGAGTGATTGTTACAATTCCAGCGATGCCCACGAACTGGCTTTTTTGGGTGTTGTTTCATGTATTCGTGTTTGCCATGCTGGCGCTGGATCTCGGCGTCTTCCATCGCAGAGCACGTGTTATTCCCTTCCGCGAGGCCATTGCCTGGACGGCTATGTGGATCGCGCTGGCCGCGATTTTTGCCGTGCTGATCTACTTCTTCGGGCACGCCATGACGGGCCGGTGGCAGCGCCCGACGCGCGTGCTTTCGCTTGAATTCGTCACCGGATACGTCGTCGAAGAGGCGCTCAGCGTCGATAACCTGTTCGTCTTCCTGCTGCTGTTCCGCTACTTCGGGGTTCCCGGCAAATATCAGCACAAGGTGCTGTTCTGGGGAATCCTGGGAGCGCTGGCGACACGCGCCGTTTTCATCCTGACCGGGGTCACGCTGGTGAATCGCTTTCACTGGGTGATTTACCTTTTCGGCGCTTTTCTCGTCTATGCCGGAGCGAAGCTGTTCGTGCAGAAGGACGAGGACCAGATCGACCCGGAGAGTAATCCGGTGGCCAGGTTCTTTCGCGGGCACGTGCCGATGGTTGCCGATTACGGAGACGGCCGGTTTTTCGTCCGTCGGGAAGGGAAACGCTACGCCACGCTGCTGGCGCTGGTCGTGGTGGTCGTCGAGACCACCGACGTGGTGTTCGCAACCGATTCAATTCCGGCGATCCTGGCGATTTCGCGCGACCCTTTTATCGTCTATACGTCCAATGTCTTTGCGATTCTCGGGCTGCGGTCGTTGTTCTTTGCGCTGGCGGGGATGATGAAAATGTTTCATCTGCTGCACTACGGCTTGGCCGTGATTCTGATTTTCATCGGGGCAAAGATGCTGGCTTCGAACTGGTGGGAGATGCCGACCGGATGGGCTCTGGCAACCGTGGCGGGGGTGCTCGCGCTTTCGGTCGCGCTCTCGCTTGGCGTTTCCCGAGAAGGCGGCGAACGCCGAGTAAATCGAGTGCCGGAAGCTACGGAGCGGCAACGCACTTTCTTTTTATGAGATTGGGGGGACTTGGATATGGAAACTGGCCCGGCACCGGCGGCGTGAGCCGGATATTTGCGACGCTTCTCTCGTCTGGCATTGCCGAATGGGGCGACTTCAACTAGAATCCGCCCGACTCGTTTTTTCGGTCCTCCGGCAGACCTGTGGGGATGGAAGGTCAGGAAGCTGCACCGGAGGAAGCGCCAACAATCGCATCGCCGTGGCACGTGGTTGGATTTATGTCGATGATTCTTATGGTACTTATTTCGAGCTGAATCCAATTCCCGGCAACCGACATCAAAAGTTGAGTAAGATTGACTCAAGGAGTGTTATGGCCAACGAAACGCGCAGCTTAGAGAGTGTCCCGCCCGAATTGCGGGACGATGCCACGGAAGCGCGCACCCTGCCGGTGCTGCCGGTAAGGGACACGGTCCTATTCCCGCATGCTGTTTTGCCGCTCACGGTGGGCCGCGAAAGTTCTGTTCAGCTGATCAACTCGCTGGGCGAAGACAAGACCATCGTGGTTGTAGCCCAGCGCGAGGCCCGCGTGGATTCCCCGCAGCCGACCGATCTGTTCATGATCGGCACGCTGGCGGTGGTGCACAAAGTCGTCAAGATGCCCAACCAGAGCCTGTTCGTCTTTGCCGAGGGTCTGGAGCGCGTGCGGCTTGACGAATACACGCAGTTGGCGCCGTTCATGAAGGCGACGGTGACCACGATCAGCGAGGTGATTCCGCCCAAGAGCGCCGAAGTGGAGGCCTTGCAGCGGAACATTCTCACGCTGTTCCAGCAGATCGTGACCGGCTCGCCGACGCTCTCCGACGAGCTGTCGACCGTGGCGATGAATATCGAGGAGCCGGGGCGTCTGGTCGATTTCGTCGCTTCGTCTCTGCCCTCGCTTTCGACGCGCGACAAGCAGGAGATTCTGGAGACGCCGGACGTCTATCTGCGGCTGGACAAGATCAACCAGCACCTGGCAAAAGAGCTGGAAGTGCAGCAGCTACGCAACAAGATCCAGTCCGAGGTGCAGGACCGCGTGCAGCAGACGCAGCGTGAGTACTACCTGCGCGAGCAGATGAAGGCGATCCAGAAAGAGCTGGGCGAGCAGGACGAAACCCAGCGCGACGCCGAGGAATTCAAGGAAAAGATCGAACAGTCGGGCATGCCGGATGAGGTCAAGAAGGAAGCTCTGAAGGAGCTGGCCCGGTTAGCGCGCATGTCTCCGATGGCGGCCGACTATTCGGTGACGCGCAATTACCTGGAGTGGCTGGTGGTGCTGCCCTGGGCGAAATCGTCGGGCGTCGAAGCCGATATTCTCAAGGCAAAAGAGATCCTCGACGAAGATCACTACGACCTGCAGAAGGTGAAGGAGCGCATCCTCGACTATCTTGTCGGTGCGCCGCCTGAACCCGAAGATGAAGGGTCCGATCCTGTGCTTCTTTGGACCCCCGGGCGTGGGCAAGACATCGCTGGGCAAGTCGATTGCGCGGGCGCTGGGACGCAAGTTTGTCCGCCTGTCGCTGGGCGGCGTGCACGATGAGGCGGAGATCCGCGGACATCGCCGCACCTACATCGGAGCGATGCCGGGACAGATCATCCAGGGCATCCGCCGCGCCGAGACCAATGACCCGGTTTTCATGCTCGACGAGATCGATAAGGTGGGACGCGACTTCCGTGGCGATCCGACTTCAGCGCTGCTGGAGGCGCTGGACCCGGAGCAGAACAACACGTTCCGCGATAACTACCTCGACGTGCAATTCGATCTGTCGAAGGTGCTGTTTATCACGACCGCCAACCAGCTCGACACGATTCCCGATCCGCTGCGCGACCGCATGGAGATCATCGAACTGCACGGGTACACGGAAGAAGATAAGGCTCACATCACCTTCCAGTACCTGATCAAGCGGCAGACGGAGGAAAACGGCATCACCGATCAGCAGATCGAGTTCACGCACGGACGCGGTGAGCTTCATCATCCGGCACTACACGCGGGAGGCCGGCGTGCGCAGCCTGGAGCGGCAGATCGGAACCATCTGCCGGAAGCAGGCGCGCCGCATCGCCGAAGGCAAGCTCGAAAAGCTGGTCGTCACGCGCGAAGTGGTGCACGAGATGCTGGGCGGCATCAAGGTCCGGGTCGACACCGAGATCGCCGAACGGACGAAGCGGCCAGGAGTGGTGGTTGGGCTTGCCTGGACTCCGACCGGAGGCGACATCCTCTTTGTCGAAGCGATGAAGATGAAGGGGAAGGGCGAGTTCAAGATCACCGGCCAGATTCAGGACGTGATGCGCGAGTCGATGCAGGCGGCCCTCAGTTGGGTGCGCTCGAACGCGACCTCGCTCGGCATCGACGAGGACTTCCTGACCAAGAACGATCTGCACATCCACGTGCCGGCCGGCGCCATCCCGAAGGACGGACCTTCGGCTGGAGTGACCATCGCGACGGCCTTGGTTTCGCTGCTTGACCGAGCGGCCGGTTCGACCGCTGCTGGCCATGACCGGCGAGATCACGCTCAGCGGCAACGTGCTGCCGATCGGCGGCGTGAAGGAGAAGTTCCTGGCCGCAAAGCGCGCCGGAGTGAAGGACCTCATCTTCCCGGCCGACAATCGGCAGAATGTGGAAGAGGACGTGCTTCCCGAGCAGATTGGAAGGCGTGAACGTGCATTACGCGAACACCATTAACGAGGTGCTCGAGATCGCGCTGCCGACGAGTAAGGACGAGGAGAAAAAAGACTCCGAGCTTCGCGAGCAGTTGCTGAGCAGCGTCTGAGTCGCCCCAACACGCGCAAACCGGCGCGCGCACTCGCATGCAAATTAAATTGGCGTCGTGCCGGGGACCCGAGATTGCTAGCCCCACTTGCGCAAACACGGAAGCGGTCGTGGTCAGCCCGGTTGGAAAGGCCAAGAACATGAAGACGAAGAGCCTATCCCTGCCGGGGTAGGGCTTTTTGTGATTCGAGAGGCTGCGCGTCTACACCGAGTGATCTTGCGATCGCCGCGCCGGCGATACCGGATCCGGAGCGCCAGGGGCTCGACTGCGCAGCCCTGTAAGTTGCGCAACACTCTGGTATGCTTCGTGGATGCGCGTGCAGGTGGTTTTTTTTGGGATTCTCAAAGACCTTGTGGGAAGCTCCGAAGCGCAGTTAGAGCTACGGGCGGGAGCGACCGCGGGGGATCTCTGGACGGCGCTCCAGGCGCAAACGCCCGCGCTCGCCCGCTTCCAGAAATCGGTGGCGGTGGCGGTGAATCAGCAATACTCGGAGCCGGGAACGCTGCTCCATGAGGGCGACGAGGTCGCGCTGCTTCCTCCGGTCAGCGGCGGAAGCGGGACCGCCTCCGGTCATCCCGATGCGAAGCTGGCGATGAAGAGCGCCCATTGCCAATTGCAACATGCGCCAATCGATACCGAGTCGATTGTCCAGCGCATCCGGCGGGGCGAAGATGGAGCGGTCGTGGTCTTCGACGGGATTGTGCGCAACCACAGTCGCGGACGCCGCACGCTCTACCTGGAATACGAAGCTTACGAGAAGATGGCGCTGGATGCCCTGGAAGCGCTTGCCACGGAGGCAAAGACGCGCTTCGAAGTGCGCGACTGCGCGATCGTACACCGCCTGGGGCGGCTGGAGATCGGCGAGAGCAGCGTGCTGATTGTGGTCGCCTCGGCTCACCGGGCGGCGGCTTTCGACGCCTGCCGCTGGATCATCGACACCCTGAAGCGGACCGTACCTATCTGGAAGAAAGAGCATTTTGCCGATGGCGCGGTATGGGCCGATGGAGATCCCTTTCCGCCAAGCGTGGCGACGCTGCCGGGCAGCCAAAGCGCGCCGGGCGAGACTCCAAAGCCGGATGGGACCGCGGAGACGGAGTTTAAGAATCCGGCAAACTCATGAGGCGGCTTCGGGTTAGATCCGTGGTCATGACGCATTGGGATGAGCCGAGTGCTGCTCTTCGCGGTTGCTGTTGGCGGTTGCTGCGGCCGCACCGTGTTGCTGGCGCAACAAGTGCCGCATCCGCCGGATCGTCCGGATCGCCAGCGCAGCCTCCGCCGCGTTCCTCCCAAGGCGAAGAGCCGGCGACGACATTCAAGGTGAATGTCAGGCTGGTGAACGTGTTTACGACCGTTACCGATGAGAGCGGCGCGCCGGTGGGAGATCTGACTAAAGAGTGACTTCCACATTTTCGAGGACGGCGAGGAACAAGAGATCGCTGTCTTCGACCGCGAAAGCGAGTTGCCGCTCTCGATCGTGCTGGCGATCGACGCCAGCCTGAGCACGCGCAAAGACCTTCCGCTGGAATTGGAATCGGCCAGGCGCTTCGCGCATGCCATTCTGCGGCCGGTGGATGCGATTTCGATTTACCAGTTCAGCCAGTTTGTCTCGGAAGTGATCCCGTTCACCCGCGATTTGCGCGTTGTGGACCGGGGAATCGCCCGGATTCGTTCGCAATCTTCGACCGCGCTTTACGACGCGATTTACCTGGGGTCGAGGGCGTTGATCCCGCGGGAAGGGCAGAAAGGTGCTGGTGGTCATCACCGATGGCGGCGATACCAGCAGCAAGATTTCCTACAGCGAGGCGGTGCGCGCGGCCCAAACGGCGGAGGCGATTGTCTATTCGATCATCATGGTGCCGATTGAAGCCAGCGCCGGACGGGACATCGGCGGAGAGCATGCGCTCATCCAGATTTCACGCGATACCGGCGGCAAGTATTATTACGCGTCGAACCTGAACGGGCTGGATAAGGCGTTCAAGCAAATCAGCGAAGAGCTGCGCACGCAGTACCTGATCGCCTACTATCCCGCGAGCGCGAGTTGGCGGCGACTTCCGCAAGATCAGCGTCGTCGTGGAGCCGCAGGCGGCGGAAAAGATCTCCGCTACGGAGCTGCGGGTCCGGCATCGAACCGGGTATTACAACAGCAAGCTCGAATAGCCGACTGCCGGAGCTGGTCGCCGCGGCTGCCGATGCGGATGTTCGGCACTGACAGAAACGCAAGCTGGCTGTACAATTCAGGGCATGGTTTTCCGCTCGGCTCAAATCGCTCAAGCCAGCCTTGCGAACCGCAAAGGCAAGACTCCGCCGCCCGAAGAGACATTTGAAGAAGTTGCGTACCTGAAACTGCTTGGCGAGAAGCAGAAGGCGGTGAGCGTCAAGCTGGTGGATGGCGAAATTGTTCGCGGCTGGATCGAGTACTATGACCGCAACATGATCCGGCTGACGCGCGAGGGCGCTCCCAACCTTTTTATTTTTAAGCACGAGATCATGTATATCGCCGAAGGCGGCGGCCGGGAGGCTTCCCGCAAGCGCGATGCGGCCAAGCCGGCTGCTCCGCGCGACCCGGACGTGAACAGACGCCAAACGAGAGCGGCAAGTAGAAATCCGGCATCAAACCTCCAGTGACTGCAAACGCCAGGTCTGAGTTCCTCCCAGAGATGTCGGCGATTGCCCGTGAAGCGGGCAAAGTGCTGATGGACTATTTCCAGCAGAACATCGGGTTCGAGTACAAAGGCGAAGCGGACCTGGTAACCGATGCCGATCGCGCCTCGGAGCGGCTGATTGTCTCGCGCTTGCACGAGCGATGGCCGGATCACGGCATCGTCGGCGAAGAGGGAAGCAACAAGCAGAGTGACAGCAGCTATCGCTGGTACGTCGATCCGCTGGACGGCACGACGAACTTTGCCCATGGCTATCCCGTGTTTTGCGTTTCCATTGGGCTGGAGCGGGCGGGCGTGCCGCAAGCGGGGGTGCTGTACGATCCGACGCGGAATGAATTGTTCGCCGCCGAGCGGGGCAAAGGCGCTACGCTGAACGGCAAGCCGATTCGGGTTTCCAAGCTGCGGAATCTTTCCGAGGCGATCCTTGGAACGGGATTCCCAAGCCTCAAGCGCCACAAGAACCCGAATATCCACTTCTATCACCAGCTTACGTTGCGCAGCCATGGCGTGCGGCGCGCCGGTTCGGCGGCGCTCGATCTGGCAAACGTCGCCTCGGGACGCTATGACGGTTTTTGGGAGTTCAACCTGAACCCCTGGGATACGCTGGCCGGCGTTCTGCTGGTTCTGGAGGCGGGCGGGATGGTGACCCGGTTCGACGGTTCACCCTGGCGGCTGGACAGCAGCGAAACGCTCGCCTCGAACGGCCTGCTTCACCAGGAACTCATCCACAACTTCACCGAAATCTTCGCCGGACGCGGGCTGGAGCCACTGCCGTCGCCGTCGGATTGGACCCGGGAAGTCGCCAGCGCCTGAATCGCCCGATATGCAGGGCGAGTTGAACTCTTCTGCTCGGCGGTTGCATCTGTAGAAGTAGTGGCTGGGAGTGTAAGCCGGCCGGCGCTTTCCCGGCGTTTGTTAGAATCGAGTGTTTTCGAAGGCTTTTCGTAATCATCAGCAGGCGTTCCGGAGAAAGCGAGAACTATGGCATATGTGATTGCAGAACCCTGTATCGGCACCAAGGATACGGCGTGCGTCGATGCGTGTCCGGTGGATTGCATACATCCGAAGAAAGACGAAGAGGCGTTCGCCAAGGAAGAGATGCTGTATATCGATCCGGTCGAGTGCATCGACTGCGGGGCGTGTGTTCCGGTTTGTCCCGTTTCGGCTATTTTTGCGCTCGATGATCTGCCGGAGAAGTGGAAGGCTTACACCGAGCGCAACGCGAAGTACTTTGGCCGGTAAGCCGCGGCGCAGACCGCCGGTCGTCTGGGCTGCCATCGAGTCTGAGCTTGAGCTTTGTTCCAGGGGCGAGCCGGTTGCGGCACCCCTGGAAAAAGTGCCTTCCGCGCACGGGCGAATTCCCGTGCTTCCCTCCTTGTCTCCACTCCAGTAAGATTAATCTGATGCGCTTGATCTGAAGGACTCGCCTGCTCGCTGTCGCCGGCGGCGAGGACTTCGCAGGCGCCGAGAACCACTCTGAATGCCGCTGAAGCAGTCTGAGGCGATTGTTCTACGTACGTATCCGCTGCACGAGGCGGACCTGCTGGTCACTTTGTTCACTCGCCTGGAAGGCAAGGTGAAGGGCGTGGCGAAGGCGGCCAAGAAGTCGCGCCGGAGATTTGCCGGCGCCCTGGAGCCGCTGACCTGCGTGCGTGTCTTCTGGGAAGATCGCGAGCGCAGGGAACTGGCGCGGATCGATTCCTGCGAGGTGTTGGCGTCACCGCTCTCGTCGCAGGTGGACTACCCTCGCATCGTGGCCTTGGGACATGTGGCCGAGATGCTGGACGAGATGCTGCCGGAGCGCGAAGCGAACGACGCGATTTACCGGCTGGCGGTCTCGGTGCTGGCGAATTTGAATTCGAACGCCATCTGGATGCCGGTGACCTACTTCCAGCTCTGGCTGGTGCGGCTGATGGGCTTTCTGCCGGAGCTGAGCGCCTGCATCGTTTGCGGACGCGAACTGGACGGGCAGCGGGCGTGGTTCCATGCGCTGGCGGATGGCTTGATGTGTCCGGAGCATAAGCGGCTGGCGTCATCGGAGATGACGGCCGAGTCGAGGAGGCTTGGCGGCGGAGATGTTCCGCTCGCCGGTGGAGAAGTTTGGCGGTGAGCCGTGGCCGCGAGCGCGTGGCGCCGATCTGCGCAAGTTTCTGTTGCAGATTCTCTCGCGGCACCTGGATCGCAAGCTGGTGACGGCGGCGCAGTTGGAGAAGCTGGACTGACCGACTGGCGGCCGGATGATCGCGCTGCATGAATTTGTGGATTTCACTTCCGCGCGGGATGCGGCTGACGTAGCTGCATCAACAAAGCTGGCGGGATGAACGCAATTCTGATGACTGGGGCCGAAGGCTCGGCCGGAAAGACTTTCTGTGACTGGATCAGTGAATAAACCGCTTACCTTCCAGGAGCTAATCCTGAAACTGCAAGAGTTCTGGGCGCGAAACGGATGTGTGTTGCAGCAGCCGCACGACGTCGAGGTTGGCGCGGGCACGATGTCGCCCGAGACTTTTCTGCGCGTGCTCGGACCGGAGCCGTATCGCGTGGGCTACGTGCAACCTTCCCGCCGTCCGGCGGATGGCCGCTATGGCGAGAATCCGAACCGGCTGTACAAGCATACGCAGTTCCAGGTGATTCTGAAGCCGCCGCCGGAGAACGTGCAGGAGCTCTACCTGGAGTCTCTGAAGGCGATCGGCATCGATCTGCGTAAGCACGACGTCAAGTTCGAGGAAGACAACTGGGAGTCTCCGACGCTTGGCGCCTGGGGCGTGGGCTGGCAGGTGATGCTCGATGGGCTGGAGGTCACGCAGTTTACCTATTTCCAGCAGTGCGGCGCCGTGGATCTGGACCCGATGTGCGCCGAGCTGACCTACGGGCTGGAGCGAATTGCCGCCTTTCTGCAGGATGTCGACTCGATCTACGACATCGTGTGGGTGTACGGTCCCGACGGCAAGCCGGTGACGTACGGCGACATCCGGCTGGCCGACGAGCAGCAGTATTCGGTCTACAACTTTGAATTGGCCGACGTGGACAAACTCTGGAAGCACCTGGATGCCTACGAGGCCGAGTGCCAGGAATTGTTGGCCGAATATGCCAAGTTGATGGGCGAGAAGAAGGAAACAGGCAAGAAGGAGCGCGTGCTGGATGAGGAATTCGGGCAGCATTTGGCGCAGCAGAAGTTGCGCTTCCCGCTGCTGCCTGCCTTTGACCTGTGCCTGAAGTGCTCGCACTTGTTCAATTTGCTCGACGCGCGCGGAGCAATCAGCGTGACCGAGCGGGTCGGTATTATCGCGCGGATTCGTGCGCTGGCCGTTGCCGCCGCCAGGTCGTGGGTCGATCAGCAGAAGACCGGAATGGCGGCCGCGGCTGCCAACTAGAGTTCGAAAGCGTGTTCCGAGGGCATACGAATCCCGGGATCTGCCGGACGAGTCTGGCCGGGAATTCGGAAGCTGCTCGCAGGTGCTCGAAAATTTAACCTGAGTTTGCTCATCGCGCGATGAGCTGCGCATAGAATAGGAAGAACTGATTGCAATGGCGAATTTTCTGCTTGAAATAGGGACCGAAGAAATCCCGGCTCGCATGATCGCCTCGGCCGCCGAGGAGCTGACCAACCGGGTGCGCGATTTGTTGGCGCGCGAGCATCTCGCCGAAGTCGCGGCCGTGGAATCTTTCTCCACGCCGCGCCGCATTGCGGTGCTGGCTCGCGGAGTGGCTGACGCACAGCCTGATGTCAGCGAGCAAGTGCTGGGGCCTTCGCTGAAAGTCGCCTTTAGAGACGGCCAGCCGACGCCGGCGGCGCACGCCTTCGCGAAGAAAGTGAACCTGGATTTGAACGCGCTGGAAAAGATTTCAACCCCGAAAGGCGAGTATCTGGCGGCGAAGGTGTTGAAGAAGGGACGCGACGCTTCGGCACTGCTGGCGGAGTCGCTGCCGAAAGAGGTCGGCTCGATCTACTGGGCCAAGAATATGTACTGGCGCGGCAAATCGGCGGAGCGCTTCGTGCGCCCGGTGCGCTGGATCGTGGCCTTGCTCGACGGCAAGGTGGTGCCAGTCGAGTTTGGCGGGATCACGGCGGGAAACCAATCGCGCGGGCACAGGATTCTATCGCAAGGCGACATAACGCTGCGTGCGGAAGATGAGTATGCGGACAAGTTGAAAAGCGCGTGCGTGATTCCGCGTCCCGCGGAGCGGGAGGCGATCATCCGCAAGGCGCTGGATGCGGCCACCAGGACGATTCCGGGAGCGCGCTGGCGGGAAGATAAGGAGTTGCTGGCGACGGTCGTGAACCTTACGGAATTTCCTTCGGTCATTCTCGGCAATTTCGAGCCCGAATACCTGAGTCTGCCGGAAGAAGTGCTGGTGACGGTGATGCGCGATCATCAGAAATATTTCGCCGTGGAAGACGCAAACGGCAAGCTGGCGCCGCACTTTCTGGCGGTGCTGAATACGTCCTCCGATTCCGACGGCTTGATCCGTCATGGCAACGAGCGGGTGCTGCGCGCGCGCTTCAACGATGCGCGCTTCTTCTGGCAAACCGACCAGAAGATCACGCTGCGCGAGCGCGTCGAGTTGCTGAAGTCGGTTACCTTCCAGAAGGATCTTGGCAGCTATTTCGAAAAGGCCATCCGCACCCAACACCTGGCGAGTCTGGTGGCGGAAAGCGTGCGCGAGAAGGGAATCACGGTGCGTCCGGGGATCATCCATAAGGCCGCGCTGCTGGCCAAAGCCGATTTGACGACCGAACTGGTCAAGGAATTTACCGAGCTCCAGGGCATTATCGGCGGTCTCTACGCCAAGGCACAGGCGGCGGCGCTGGAGATGAATCCCTTCGTGGGCGACGTGATCTATGATCACTACAAGCCCGAATCGATGGAAGATGCGGTGCCGGGCACGCTGGAAAGCGCGGTTCTGTCGATTTCCGACAAGGCGGATTCCATCGCCGGCATGTTTGCCCTGGGGATGCAGCCCACGGGATCGAAAGATCCTTTTGCGCTGCGCCGCGCCGCCAACGGGATCGTTCGCATTCTGGCCGAGCACAAGTTGCCGCTGAGTATTTCGCAGATCATGGCCGATGCGCTTTTGCAATACAAAGGCAGCGAAGCCGCGAAGAAGTTCACGGCGGCGGAGAGCTTTCCGCGGGATGTTGCGGCGTTCTTCCGCGAGCGCCTGGAATTCTACCTGCGCGACGTGAAGGGCTACGCTTATGACGTGGTGAACGCGGTGCTCGCCTCGGGCGCGGACAATGTTCCGGACGCGATCATGCGGGCCGAAGCGGTGGCGAGGGTTCGCGGCTCGGAGGATTTCGAGGCGATTTCGTCGGCGTTCAAGCGGATGAAGAACATCCTGCGGCAGGCTGCCGAAAGCAAGAAGACCGGATCGGGAGCGGCTTGCCGGAAGCGCCTGACGATGGCGAGCCGGCGGAGCGTGAGTTGGCCGAACAGGGCGGCACAATCCGGCGAGAATGTTCGCGCACTCTGCGCGGAGAAAAAATACGACGAAGCGTTGGTCGAGGTGGCGAAGATCCGCAAACCGATTGACGATTTCTTCGATCGCGTGATGGTGATGGTCGAGGACGAACAGGTTCGTAACCGCAGGTTGGCGTTGCTGGGAATGCTGCTCGGCCAGTTCAGCAATATCGCCGACTTCAGCGAGATTGTGACCGAGCGCAAGAGTTTACAGTAACCGGTTCCTTTGGGGCGGCAACGTCGTACAGGTCCGGGAAGTCAATCAGCACTGTTATACCGGCGGTGGTAGACGCCTTTCGAGGTTGAGTTGAAATGAGCACACAAACTTTTGAAAGTGAGAGCGCACAGATGGCAACACCCAAAGAGACCGCGATCAAATACGTGTACTTCTTCGGCGGCGGGAAGGCTGAAGGAAACGGGAAAATGAAGGATGTGCTGGGCGGCAAAGGCGCCGGCCTGGCCGAAATGACGAACGCCGGGTTGCCGGTTCCTCCGGGCTTCACGATCCAGACGGAAGCCTGCCGCGACCAGATGCGCGGTTCGCTGTCGCCTGCACTCGACGCGCAGATGGACGAGGCGGTCGCGAGGCTGGAAAAACTGCAGGGACAGAAACTGGGCTCGGGTGAGAACCCGTTGCTGGTATCCGTGCGCTCGGGCGCGAAGTTTTCCATGCCGGGCATGATGGACACGATTCTCAACCTCGGCCTCAATGACGAATCGGTGGTGGCCCTGGCGGAGCAGACCGGCAATCCGCGGTTTGCCTATGACTCTTATCGCCGGCTCATCCAGATGTTCGGCAACGTCGTGCTGGAGATCGAGAAGGCGCATTTCGAGGAAGTATTCGACGCACAAGAAAAAGCAGAAGAAGGCGAAGCTGGACACCGAGCTCGACGCCAAGGCGCTGCAGGAAGTGATCGCCGAGTACAAGAAGGTGGTCAAGAAATTTGCCAAGATCGACTTCCCGCAGAGTCCGCGCGAGCAGCTGGTGATGGCCCGCGACGCGGTGTTCCGGAGCTGGAACAACGAGCGCGCCAAGACCTATCGCCGCATCAACAACATCGATGACTGGTTGGGAACCGCCGTCAACGTGCAGGCGATGGTCTTCGGCAACATGGGCGACAACAGCGGCACGGGCGTCGGCTTCACGCGCAACCCCGCAACCGGCAAGAAAGAGTTCTACGGCGAGTTTCTGCTGAACGCGCAGGGCGAAGACGTGGTCTCCGGCGTGCGCACTCCGGCTCACATCACCGAGCTTGAGAAGATCATGCCGGAGGTCTACAACCAGCTGCGTGATATCACGTCGCGCATGGAAAAGCACTATCGCGACATGCAGGACTTCGAGTTCACCATTCAGGACGGCAAGCTTTACATGCTGCAGACCCGCAACGGCAAGCGCACCGGGACTGGCGGCTGTGCGCCTGGCCATCGACATGGTGGAAGAAGGCTTGATTACGAAGGAAGAAGCGATCTTCCGCGTAGAGCCCAACCAGCTCTATGACTTCCTGGTGCCGCAGCTTGACGAAAAGGGAAGCAAGGTCGAAGTGCTCGCCACCGGGCTGCCGGCTTCGCCGGGCGCGGCCGTGGGGCAGATCGTGTTCAGCGCCAATGACGCTGTGGCCTACACCCAGAAGGGCAAATTCAAGTCGGTCATCCTGGTGCGCGGCGAAACCACGCCGGAAGATATTCACGGCATGGAAATCGCGTCCGGCATTCTGACTTCGCGCGGCGGCATGACTTCGCACGCGGCGGTGGTCACGCGCGGCATGGGCAAGTGCTGCGTGGCTGGCGCGGGCGACATCGTCGTGGACGAGAAGAAGCGCGAGATGCGGGTGAAGGGGCAGACCTTCAAGGAAGGCGACTGGCTCTCGCTGGATGGCACGACCGGCCGCGTGATCAAGGGCAAGCTGAACACGATCGCGGTTTCGGCCGACAATCCGGACCTGGTGAAGTTCATGAGCTGGGCCGATCCGTATCGCAAGCTGGGGGTGCGCGCCAATGCGGACATTCCGCGTGACGCGAAGCAGGCCCGGCAGTTCGGCGCCGAAGGCATTGGGCTGTGCCGCACCGAGCACATGTTCTTTGCCGAGGACCGTCTGCCGTACATGCGCACCATGATTCTGGCCGACAACGAGAAGGACCGCCGCACTGGCACTCAAGAAGCTGCTTCCGATGCAGCGCGCCGACTTCGTCGGGCTGTTCAAGGCGATGGACGGCTTGCCGGTTACGATCCGCACGCTGGATCCGCCGCTGCACGAGTTCCTGCCGAAGCGCGAGGACCTGATGGTGGAAATCGCCAAGCTCGAAATCACCAAGCCGAGGTCTCCGAAGCTGAAGGAACTTCGCGCGCTGCTGTCTCGCGTGGAAGATCTGCACGAGATCAACCCGATGCTCGGACACCGCGGATGCCGTTTGGGAATCACTTATCCGGAGATCACCGAGATGCAGGCGCGCGCCATTCTGGAAGCGGCCGTCGAAGTCAAGAAGAAGGGCATCAAGGTGGAACCGGAGATCATGATTCCGCTCACCAGCGGCATCAAGGAGATGAAGAACCAGGCTGACATCGTCCGCCGTGTGGCCGAAGAGGTCTTTAAAGAGAAGGGCGTGAAGGTCGATTACATGGTGGGAACCATGATCGAGCTGCCGCGCGCCTGCTCTGATGGCGGACCAGATTGCGCAGGAAGCCGAGTTCTTCAGCTTCGGCACCAACGATCTGACGCAGACGACGTTCGGCTTTTCGCGTGACGACATCAACAAGTTCCTGCCGGCCTATCTGAAGGACGGAATCATCAAGCAGGATCCGTTCGCGGTTTTGGACCAGGAAGGCATGGGACAGCTGGTGAAGATGGGAACCGAACGCGGCCGCAAGACGCGTCCGAACCTGAAAGTTGGCATCTGCGGCGAGCACGGCGGCGAGCCCGAATCGGTGAAGTTCTGCCACCGCGTGGGAATGAACTACGTCTCATGCTCCCCGTTCCGCGTTTTGACTGCCCGCCTTGCGGCGGCGCAGGAAGGCCTCGCCGAAAGAGGGATGGAGGGCGGCCAGACGAAGTAATCGCGGTTTCTCCTGAGTGCAGCGAAGGACCTGCTTTTCCTCTGAAACAGCAGGTTCTTCGTGCACGCAACAACCAGAACAAGTAAAGGGCCTGGCCAAAAGCCGGGCCTTTTTTGTGTGCAGCGCAGGCGGACGACAGAGTTCTCTCTATGTCGATTGCGCCCCGGCCTGCTAACATGGACTGTATCGACACTTTGAAATGAGGCCAATCGATTCTGCCTTGTCTTCCCTCACGACAATCTGGAATGAAGCGTTAGCCGAGGAAGCGCCGGCAAGAGCGGCGGCTTCGCGCTTCTATCATCCTGAGCTGGACATCCTGCGCTTCTTCGCGTTCTTCGCCGTGTTCTGCCATCACGCGCTGCCGCACGAAGTTTCGGCGTATGCCGCGCTTCATCATTTCGCCGTGGCTCGGTCATCTTCTGGCGGGCATGGCTGCGACGGGTGCTTTCGGCGTCGACATTTTTTTTGTGCTCAGCTCGTTTCTGATCACAGAGCTGCTGTTGCGGGAGAAGTCGCTGCTGGGAGAGGTCGATGTCAGGTCGTTCTATGCCCGCCGGGTGCTCCGGATCTGGCCGCTCTATTTTGCATTTCTGGCTCTGGCGGCGGCGATGCAGTTGTTTGTGCCCGGGCAGCACATCGGGTGGCGGGCAGCCATGGGATTCACCTTTCTGGCGGGAAACTGGTGGATCGTATTTCACGGTTTCCCGTCCTCGGTGATCTTTCCGCTGTGGAGCATCTCGATCGAGGAGCAGTTTTACCTTCTGTGGCCGGCCGCGGTGAAGCGGGCAGGAACCGTGATGATGCTGGCGCTTGCGGTTTGCATGCTGGCCCTGGCGAACGCGACGCGCCTTTATCTTGGACTGCACCACACGATGGAGACCCAGGCCTGGTGCAATACGCTGGTGCAACTCGACCCGATTGCGGCCGGCATTCTGATCGCGGTGTTGTTGAAGGGAAGAACACCTGCGATCGGCGTGAGAGCGAGAGTCGTCGCTCGCCATGGCAGGGATTGCGCTGCTGTGGGCTGGCCGCCAATTTCTTCCGCATCAAGGCCGATCCGCTCAAGTTGCAGGACCTGTTGCTTGGTTATCCGGCAATGGCCGCGGGAGCTTCGGCGCTGCTGATCGCCGTGCTTTGCAGCCGGCCGATGCTGGGCAAGAGCGTGTTGGTGTATCTGGGCCGCATTTCGTATGGGCTATATGTTTTCCATGTGCTGGCGCTGATGTGTTCGGACTATCTGATGCCGAACTTCACGGCGTCTGCCGGACGCTTGGCGCTGCACGATCTGGTTGCGCTGACGCTGACGATCGCGCTGGCGGCGGCTTCCTACCGTTGGCTGGAGACTCCATTCCTGAAGTTGAAGCAGCGATTTACCCACGTGCTATCGCGAGCGACTTAGACCGGATTCGCGGAAGGTGTACCCCGCGAAGGGGCTGGGCTTTCAAGCGCGGCGGTGCGAGTGCTGGGTCCATCAATCTTGGAACTGCTCTAGCAAGCTGTCTACTGCACTTTTTGCAAACGGGCGACGAGTTTCTGCGCGAGGTTCTCTTCACTTTCCGACCAGAGTACGCGGCCGGTCAGTTGGCAATGCTTCTCCAGTGCATGGGTGAAGGCAACGAGTTGGGCGACATTCTCACGCACCCGTTGCTGGTCCGCGGGCAGCAGATCCATCTCTTCGTAAAGAAAAGGGAAGTCCAGCCCGAAGTCGATTTCGAGGTGTCCGTAATCGGTGTAGATGCCCTCGTCGAATTCCGTGCCATGGAGAATGAAGCTGACTTTGTTCTCGCGTCGCGACCACTGACCGCCCTCGCTGGAGGGTGTCCATAGCTCCCAATACGCCTCGAAGATGATGGCGTAGTCTTCATGGGCAAACTCCTGCACTGCCTCCATGGCTTCCGGTGGAGCGGCCGGCGGAGTGAATCGGCGCTCGAGGATGGAAGGCTCCGAATAACTGATGGGCTGCACGGCAACGTAAGTGATCCCCGGCGCGGCGGGCGCAAAAGGGAACTGTTGCAAAACCCCAAGCGCTCGCACCAGCATTTCTTCGGCGCGAAAGGTTGGGAACCACAAGCTCAGATAAAGCGGATCGGCCATCGTTTCTCCAGGGGTTCAGGCCCGGCGAAACGCGTGCCGGCGCTGAATGACTCACTGGGCCGGTTGATGCGCGTGCATCCGGCCCAGGTGCCACAACGCTATACGATGCTGGAACTGCACATTCACTTCTTCTTCTGCTCTGCTTCCCACACGGATTTGTAGTCGTAGGTCGGATAGAAGTCCGTACGGAACGCCTCCCCATGCGCTGTGTCTCGATGGCGAGATTCACTTCACGCAAACGCTCGGCCGGGAAACGAAGGGTGACGACCTGCCCGATGCCCATCATCACGTACCAGGAAACGACTTCGACGCCCTTGGGAGGAAAATTGTCGAAATAGCCGTGTGCCTTAAGGTCGGCATTGATCTGGTCGAGTGTTTTGGACTCGTCGTGGCGTAAGAAGATGGTCAGCATCATCATCCCTTTCTGCGCGCCTGCCTGCGGGCTTGCAGAGGGAGACGGCACCGGCGGTTGGTTTTGAGCCATACTGATCGAGGCCAATAACAGCAACAAAGAAAAGAGGCGAACAACGGTTTTCCAATTCAACATCGTTTCCTCCTCGCGCCGGGTCCTCGACGATCCCGGTCGCGGTTGAATGGTGAGTATCAGACGGTCTTGCCGAGCCATTCAGAATGGCTCCAGTTGCCGCCGAAGTAGTGGCTGGTCGGGTGTCTCTCAAAAATGTCCTTTGCTCGCCACGGGGCGCTAAGCAAGTGGAATTCGCGCCTGCTTGCAGCCCTGTCCCGCCCGGCACTCACTGAACCGGTGATGGCAACGTTCGCCGACAGGTTGAGCGCATGCCGCCCCAATCATATCGAGACCCGCGCGGGTGGCGGACTCTACCACCATGAAGTCGCGAATGCTTCACCACATCTGCCGGACGCAACGGCTTTGGACAGGTAAATCATATCAGCACCCATCGGCCTCGTGCCCGATGTTCCGACGAGCGGAACCGAGTTCGGAGCTACCTTGCTTTCTCGATCGAATTCCACTGTCTGTACACCTCGGAGTTCACCGTCGAGTTGCAAGCTGAGCTTCATCGCGGGCATAGCTTTCGCGCGTCCGATCTACGATTTGGCAATCAGCTTTTGACACTGCCGAGGTGTGCTGATACGATGAACCTGCTGGTACGTGTAAGAATTCCTGCCTGTAAAGTCCCCGTCGTCTAGCCTGGCCTAGGACATCGCCCTTTCACGGCGGTAACGCGGGTTCAAATCCCGCCGGGGACGCCAAGATAGACGAAATCGTGTGCGGGGCAGCTTGCCGCGTTCATGGCCTGGGGTAATTCTCGTTTTTTGACTACGCGGCAGCACGGAATAATATAAAAAATTCGATCCACAAATCAGAGGATCGTCAGTAATCACGTTGGAACCTTTAAATCCTACTGTACTGGGCCGCCACGAACGCCTACCATCCTTGCTGTTGGAGGAAGTATGGACAAAGCTCTCATTTATCTCGACAATTCGGCCACGGTCTGGCCAAAGCCGGAAAGCGTTTACCGGTTCATGATCGATTTCTACCGCGGGACCGGAGTGATTCCCGGACGTAGCGGCTTTGACAAGGCGCTGGAAGCCGGCTCGCTGCTGGATCAATTGCGCAAGCGGATGACAAAGTTCTTCGGCGGAGACGAGGACGCGCCCGAGCGTTTATGTTTCGGCTACAACACAACCGATGCGTTGAACCTCATCATCCAGGGAGCGCTCTCGGCGGGCGACCACGTCGTCACCACGAATCTTGAACACAATTCCGTGATCCGGCCGATCAATCATCTGGTCCGCGATGCCAATGTCGAAGCCACGTTTCTGCCGTTCGATGGCCAGGGTTATGTGCAGCCCGACGACGTTGCCCGAGCCATACGTCCCAATACCAAGCTGGTGATTGTCAACCACGGCTCCAACGTAATCGGCACCATTCAGCCCATAGCTCAAATCGGATGCATCTGCCGCGAACACAACGTCACCTTCGCCGTCGATACGGCGCAAACGGCCGGAATCGTGCCCATCAACATGAAAGAAATGAATGTGGATGTACTGGCCTTCACAGGTCATAAGGCATTGATGGGCTCGATGGGAATCGGCGGTCTGTGCGTTCGCAAGGGCGTCGAAATTCGCCACACGCGGGCCGGCGGCACTGGGGTGCGCTCCGCCTATCCTTACCACCTCGACGAGTATCCCTGGCGCATGGAATTCGGTACGCCCAACATGGTTGGCATCGCCGCCCTCTGGGCTGGACAAGAGTGGATCGCGGAACAGGGCGGGGTCGAAGCCATTCATCGGCGTGAGATGAAGTTGGCCAACAAACTGCTTAACGGTCTACGGGAGATTGAAGGCGTCCATGTCTATTGCTGGGATACGGCTGACAATCATCTCTCCACCATGACGATCAATATCGACGGCATCGATGCCGGCGACGTTGGAACCATGCTGGATGTGGATCACAATGTCGCAACCCGCACCGGCCTGCACTGCGCTCCGCTGGTGCACAAGCAGTTAGGTACGCTGGCGATCCACGGTGGCTTGCGTTTCTCGATTGGTGCGTTCAACACCGAAGAGCATATTGACGCTGCGCTCAACGGGATTCGTACGATTGCGGCGTGGGCTGCCGAGCGCGCGTCCAAACCGAAGGCCGCCGCGGCCCTTTCGGCCACTGCGAAATAATTACGTTCGATGTGCGGACGGCGGGGGCATCCAACCCCCGCCTTTTTTATTTCAGGAGAAATTTTAGTAAGCTATCTCTGTGACCCTTCCACCTGCACTCAAGAATCAGCCAGAAAAGAAATGGCGCACCGTTCTGTGGTCGCGCTGGATTTCGCTTCTTCAACAACGCGAGGAGCAGGTTTTTCTGGTTCTGACGCTGCTGATTGGCGCCCTGACCGGACTCGCCGTTGTCGCATTCATCGTTCTGACCGAGCGGCTGGGAATGCGGCTCTACCCGGTCGGTAGTGCCGCCTGGAGGCGCGTGCTGATCCCGGTGGCCGGGTCTCTGGCCATGGGCTACCTGCTATACCGCTATTTTCCAAATGCCCGAGGCAGTGGCGTGCCGCAGACGAAGGCTGCTCTTTACGCGCGTGATGGTCACATCTCGCTGCGCACCGTCCTGGGCAAGTTCGGCTGCACGGCGGCCACTCTCGCCAGCGGAATTCCGCTCGGCCGCGAGGGGCCATCGGTCCAAGTCGGCGCCGGGATCGCCTCCGTCCTCGGCCGCGCGCTCGGATTACGTCCGGAAAAGGTGAAAGCCCTGATACCCGTGGGAGCTGCCGCTGCCATCGCCGCGGCGTTCAACACGCCCATGGCGGCGGTGCTGTTTGCGCTGGAAGAAGTAGTGGGAGATATGCACGCGCCGGTTCTGGGATCGGTGGTGCTGGCCTCCGCTACTTCCTGGGCGATGTTGCGTCTGCTCCTGGGCAATAACCCGCTGTTTCACGTGCCGCAGTACGAACTGGTCCATCCGCTGGAATTCGGCATTTACGCGGTGCTGGGCGTCGCTGGCGGATTTCTGTCCGTAGCCTTCACCAAGCTCTTGTTGGGAATGCGCCAGCGCTTCTTGCTTTTGCCCAGAAGAACTCGCTTGGTGGCATCCGGTGGTGGGCGGCGTGATGGTTGGCCTGATGGGCTGGTTTGTGCCCCAGGTTCTGGGCGTGGGATACAGTTACGTCGGCGACGCCCTGAACGGCACCATGGCATTCAAGTTGATGGTTCTGCTGGTGGTGCTCAAACTTTTTGCGCGTTACCACCAGCTATGCCTCCGGCAATGCCGGCGGAATCTTCGGTCCGGCCTGTTCCTTGGCGCCATGCTGGGAGGCGCCGTCGGCACGCGTGGCCCATCACTTGTTGCCGACCTACACTGCAAGCCCGGGGCTTACGCGCTGGTTGGCATGGGCGCGCTCTTCGCCGGCATCGTGCGCGCTCCCATGACATCTGTGCTGATGATCTTTGAGATGACCCGCGATTATGCCGTCATCGTGCCGCTGATGATCGCCAACCTGGCGAGTCTTTTCATCTCCTCGCGATTCCAGAAACAACCCATTTATGAGGCCCTGGCGCATCAGGATGGCATTCATTTGCCGAACCACAAGGAACAGGAGGAATTCGGCCAACGCAAGGTGTTTGAGGTGATGCGGGACGCCACCGAGACCCTGCCGGCGCAAATGAGCGTCCATGAGGCGGTGGAGCGCATGCGCTCGAGCCAATTCCGCGCCTGGCCGGTGGTGGACGAAGGAAGCGTTGTTGGCGTCTTGAGCCGAGCGACACTGGAAAGCGCCCTTGACGATGGCAGAGCAGAACAGAAGCTGATCGACCTCTTTGAAACGCTCGAATTTCCGCATGTCCACAAAGACCATGCCTTGCATCAGGCGCTGGAACGCATGAGCAATGCCCATGTTGACATTTTGCCGGTGGTCAACCGGGCAGATATCCACAAGCTGGAAGGCATCGTAACTCTGCGAGACGTGCTGGATTCCTACGGCGTGGACTCCAGCGGCTCAGCGTAAAAGCTCAAACGTTGGCCGAGGTTCCACTATCTAGCGGTCGGAAGGGATATTTCGCACCATTAGCGGACTCATCCGGCTGTCGCTGCTTTCGATCTGTGCAATTTTCTTGATCTTAACGGTCGATCCGAATCAGCAGCTCGACACCAGACACAGATAAGTAGTGCCCCGTTGGAAACGGGGACGCGCGACGCATTCGAAGCGGGCAATTCCACATGAAGTCAAAAACTCTACTGTCCCATTGGGGCAGAGGCCTGAGCAGGAGTGCTACCGCGCAGTACATAGCTTTCGGAAAGCCCGGCAGTGACCTGTCCGGCGTGCCGTGGCACATCGATTCTCAGCTCTGCGGTATGGTTGAGTTTTCAGTGGGCTGGCCACCGGGAAACCCGGGCGGAGTTTTTGTCCGCTACAGCGTACAATCTTATTGCTTCGAAGTTAAAAAGGAACCTCCGGTTGGAGGAACGATGGCGGAAATTGCTTATGTTTCGGAAGTCGACCTGGAACGAGTTGCCGGCCCTCTTCGAGTAGCTCACCTGCCGGGAGAGCCGAATCCGGTTTATTTCAGTACTCACGGGCCGGTGGCCAAGCACTACGGAGTAAACCCGGAGGACCTCAAGGAAACACACGCAACGACTCTGGACTATATCGTCGCTGCGACCGCGGGTTGACTGTTGGGCACATTTGCCGGCGCGCTGGCAGCGCGCAAAATCGAAGTCGATCACGGGAAGGTACAAGCCCACGCTCGCGGCGAAGTGGAAAACGAAGGCGGAACGCTGATTATCCGCCGTATTCACGTTCACCTCAAACTCGCGGCGCCTGAATCGGCGCGGGAGACCGTGGAGCGGGTTCACGGAATGTACGCCGAGAAATGTCCGATTTACCGCTCACTGATTCCGGCAATCCAAATTACAACCAGCTATGAGTTGACGGCAGGCATGAAGGCCGCTGACTGAAGAATGTCATCCTGCGAAGCGAAGGATCTGCCGTTCAGAATCGGGGAACGCTGATCCTTCCTTTCACTTTAAGGCCGCAACGTCCGCTCCTCACTGGCGTTCAAATGCTGGCATAGCCAGACGCATAGCCTCGCGCGACGGAGTGAATGACGCCCCCGCGCTCAAGAAAGCCGACTGTGGCATCGCCGTTTCCGGCGCGACAGATGCAGCACGTGCGGCGGCGTCCATTGTTCTTCTGACCTCCGGCCTATCGGTGATCATCGACGCGATCAAGGAGAGCCGCCGCATTTTCCAGCGGATGAACAGCTATGCGATCTACCGCATCGCCGAAACCCTACGCGTGCTGTTGTTCCTGACGTTGTCGATCCTCGTATTTAACTTTTACCCTGTGACCGCGGTGATGATCGTGATGCTGGCGTTGCTCAACGACGGAGCCATACTGTCCATCGCGTATGACAATGTTTATTACAAAGACAAGCCCGGAGGCTTGGAACGTGCGCCTGGTGCTGGGCGTCTCGACCGTGCTGGGCGTGATTGGAGTCGTGTCAGCCTTCGGGTTGTTTTACCTTGGCGAGCGGGTATTTCACCTCGGCCGCTCCCATATTCAGACGTTGATGTACCTGAAGCTTTCCGTGGCTGGACACTTGACGATTTTCCTCACGCGCACGCGCGGTCCGTTCTGGTCCATACGCCCCGCACGCGTTCTGTGGATAGCAGTGCTTGGCACGCAAATACTGGCCACTCTGATTGCGGTGTATGGGGTATTTATGACGCCTCTTGGCTGGGGCTGGGCAGCTTTAGTTTGGGTCTACGCTCTAGCGTGGTTCCTTGTGATCAGCCGCGTGAAACTGCTCGCTTATGGAATTTTGATCCAACGAAAGCGCCATTGTTGGGCAGCAAGCCACTCGATCTCACCCCGCAGATTGCCGCACGCGCCTATGAGCTCTATCAGGAGCGGGTCCACGGTGAAAGCCAGCAGGATCAGGATTGGCAGGAGGCAGAGCAGGAGAGGATAAAAAATCAATCGGGCAAGGTGAAGATTGCGTGAACGTCCTGGTCACACTCAAAGTGACTGCCGACTGCGGCTCCGAATCCGGTTCACGGCAAGCGTTATGGCAATGACGGTGGGAAATCTAACAGGCTGCTGAAAAACAGTTTTGCTATCGATCCGGCCAACACGGCCTTGTGAAACAGCACCTAGCTTGTTTCTTAGGCGCGTTTTTCAGCAGCCGGCTAGGGGCCTGGAATACTTAATTATGCCGAACCAGGAGAGGAAGAACGTGTTATACAAATGAAGGCATTAATCGGATCTCCCGTCATCGCGACCGATGGCGAGACGGGACGTATCCGCACTTTTCTCTTCGATGATCGTCCTGGAAGGTTTCCTGCCTGGTAGCCCTGAGCCCCAATCGCTTCCAGTGGAACAAATCCTCCGATACGGCGAGGGCGATCCGCGGGCCTTGGGACGAAAATGCCGCGTAAGTCATGACGTAGCGCTGCAGCGGCTCCACGAATGTGATACGAGGATCCTCGCAGCCACCGCCGCCATCCGATCGCCGCTCATAATCAGCTTCCGGCTCGAGCGCAATGCCGAGACGCTCGACGCCTGCCGGATCACCGGCTCCATTAAACCGCACTCGTACAATGCCGATGCACGAGTAATTCCCCCGCGCCACCAGTCGCGGGAAGAGGTAGAGCGCGCCATCAGGGCCACGAACCGCAGCCGGATTCAGGACGCCTTCGATCTCCTGGGATTGCCTGGCTCCGGTTCCATTAACATTCCCCAGGCGCTGCAATTTAAATCCGCTCATCAAATCGTCCTCAAAAAGTCACGCCGCCCGATCGCACCCTGCCAAGCTTGCGATGATTTTGCCCTGCCCGATTAATGCCGCTGTTGCCCCGGTTGTGACTCTTCCGGCAGCGCAATTTCCAACAAATTCACAGCACTGCGCGGTTGGAAAGCACACGCTCCGACCACCGCCGGCAAGACCACTACGTCGCCTTTTCCGACCGCATAGGTAGCGCCGCTGTGCTCGACCTGCCCCGCGCCCTCGATGCACACCAGCACGCGCGGCACACCCACGGCGCCAACGGTAAACGGCGATTGCCCGCGCAAGCGCCACAATTGGAAATGTTCACACTGAAAGAGGCTCTCGCGCGCTCCACCGGCATCGTCGCCTCCACAATGGGCGTCACCAGTCCGCCCGCGTATTCGGTAAAATCAATGCAGGCAAGC
>CAWAZO010000020.1:0-95170 GCA_963786555.1 uncultured Acidobacteriota bacterium | reverse complement strand
CGAGCGAGCTTCACGCACCTGCGCACGGGCCGCCATGAAGTTCTGGAAGTACTGCGCGATGTTCTGGTTATTGATGTTCAATTGATCTTCAAGCGCGTTCAGCTCGGGTTCGTTGAAGATCTCCCACCATTTGCCTTTGAGCACCGCGTCCTGCGGCTGCGCGGGCTGCCAGGTGCCCGGCGGCGCAAGGCTATAAGCCGCCGGAGCCGATTCCTTGAAAGCCGGCGGAGCGGGAACGGCGGGAGTGCTATATTTGGGCCCGACCGCGCAGCCGCCGAGCAGAAGGACACAGATCGCCACAGCAAAAAAGATTCTGCCGGCTGTGCCGCGCATTTCAAACCGAACGTAGGGCTTGGTTTTCATAGCTCCTGCCTTGGCTGCCGCCTTTCAGCTTCAGCCGCAGCTTGTCCATGAACAGATAAATGACGGGCGTGGTGTACAGCGTGAGAACCTGGCTGACGATCAAGGCCGCCGATGATCGAGATCCCCAGCGGCCGGCGCAGTTCCGAGCCCATGCCCGTTCCGACCGCCAGCGGAACCGCGCCGAACAGCGCCGCCATGGTCGTCATCATGATCGGACGGAAGCGCAGCATGGACGCTTCGAAAATCGAGTCCCGGGTGTTCTTGCCCTCGTTGCGCTCCGCATTGAGAGCGAAATCGATCATCATGATCGCGTTCTTCTTTACGATGCCGATCAGAAGAATGATGCCGATGATCGACATCACGTCCAGCTCCGTCTTGGTGAGCAACAGCGCGAGAATGGCTCCCACGCTCGCCGGCGGAAGCGTGGAAAGAATCGTGATGGGATGGATCAGGCTCTCATAAAGAATTCCCAGCACGATATAGACCGCGAGAATGGCGGTCAGCACCAGGTATGGCTCGGTGGTGAGCGATTGCTGGAATGCCTGCAACGTTCCGGAGAACTGGCCGTGGATGGACTGCGGCATGCCGAGCTTCTGCTGGATCTGCTGGATCTCGTCTGGTCGCCTGGCCCAGCGAGACGCCCGGCGCAAGATTGAACGATACGGTGACGGAAGGAAACAGCCCGGTGTGATTCACCGCCAGCGGCGAGGTGGAGGTGGCGTACTTGGCGACCGATGCGAGAGGAACCGCGCCTCCGCCGGTGTTCGGGATCAGGTAGGTGTCCTTCAGTCCCTGCGGCGACTGCCAGTACTTGCGGCGCCACCTCCATCACCACGTAGTATTGGTTCAGCTGGGTGTAGATGGTGGAGACCTCGGCCTGGCCGAACGCATCGTACAGCGTGTTGTCGATCAACTGCGGCGTCACGCCCGAGCCGCGCCGCGGTGGGACGGTCGTAGGTAAGCAGCGCCTGCAGCCCGTGATTCTGCTGGTCTGTATTCACGTCCGTGAAAGCCCGGCGTGCGGCGCATCTGGTCGAGCAGAAGCGGACCGTACTTCTGCAGATCCTCGGTGGTTTCGGCCTGCAGCGTGTACTGGTATTGCGCGCTGGATTGCCGGCCGCCGATGCGGATGTCCTGAACCGGCTGCAGAAACGTGGCCGCGCCGGGTACCCGTGCAAGCTTGGGCCGCAGCCGGTCGATGATCTGTTGCGCGCTTACCTTGCGCTCGTTGAGCGGCTTCAGCGCGATGAACTCAAAGCCGCGTATTGGTGGCGCCCTGCCCGCCGGTAAATCCCATGACGTTCTGCACGCCGGGGTCCGCCTTGATGATGCTGACCGACTGCTGCACGGCGTTCCGCATCGCGTAGAACGAAGTGTCCTGCGGCCCCTGCATTCCGCCCGCCAAGCGTTCCGGTATCCTGCTGCGGGAAGAATCCCTTGGGAATCCTTGTCGATCAGGAAGACGTTCAGCCCGAGGGTCAAGAGAAAGATGGCCAGGATCAGCGCGGGATGATCGAGCACCCAGGTCAGGCTGCTCTGGTAGCCGCCGAGCACGCGCGTTGAACATCGCGCTCGCTCCAGTCGTAGAGCCTGCCGTGCTTGATCTCCTTCTCGGGGACCAGAACCCGCGAGCACATCATCGGCGTGGTGGTCAGCGAGACCACCATGGACACCAGAATCGCGGTGGAGAGCGTGATGGCGAACTCGCGGAAGAGACGCCCGATGATGCCGCCCATCAGCAGCAGCGGGATGAACACGGCGATCAGCGAGACGCTGATGGAGAAAACCGTGAAGCCGATCTCCTGCGCGCCCTTCAGAGCGGCCTGCATCGGCGTCAGCCCTTCTTCCAGATGCCGCGTGATGTTCTCCATCACCACGATGGCATCGTCCACCACGAAGCCGCTGGCGATGGCCAGCGCCATCAGCGACAGGTTGTCCAGCGAAAAGCCGCAGAGATACATCACCGCGCAGGTTCCGATCAGCGAGACCGGAACCGCGACGGCGGGGATGAGCGTGGCATGGACGTTGCGCAGAAACAGGAAGACCACGAGAATGACCAGCAGCACCGAAATCAGCAGGGTTCGCTCGATATCGCGAGACCGAAGCGCGGATGGTGAGGGTGCGGTCGAGAATGGTGACCAGGTGCTCGCCGCGCGGAATGGTGGCCTGCAGCGATGGAATCGCGGCCTTCACCGCGTCCACGGTGGTGATGATGTTGGCGCCCGGCTGGCGGAAGATCAGCATGTTGACGCGACGGCTTGCCGTTGAGAAAGCCGGCCTGCCGCACGGATCTGCTGCGAGTCGATCACATCGGCCACGTCCTGAGGCGGACCGCGCCGCCGTTGTGGTATCCCACGACCAGCGGCTTGTAATCGGCGGCCTTGGAGATCTGGTCGTTGGCGAGAATATCTGCGGTTACGTTGCCGTCGGAGAACTGGCCCTTGGCCAGGTTCGAGTTCTGGCCCGCGACCACCTGCTGCACGGCCGGCAGGCTGATTCCGTAGCTGGCCAGCTGGTTGGGGTTCAGCTCGATGCGCACCGCGGGCAGCGACGCGCCCACCACCAGCACTTCGCCCACCCCGGAAATCTGCGAGATGCGCTGCTCGATCACCGTGGAGGCTTCGTCGTAAAGCGCGGGAACGTCGTAGATATCCGATTGCAGGCCGAGCACAAGAATGGGCGAGTCGGCCGGGTTGACCTTGCGATAGGTCGGATTGGCCGGCAGATTGGCAGGAAGATAGGTGCGCGCCGCGTTGATGCCCGCTTCCACGTCCCGCGCGGCGCCGTTGATGTCCCGGCTCAGATCGAACTGCAGCGTGATGCTGGTGGTGCCGAGCGTGCTCGATGAGGTCATCTCGGTGACGCCGGCGATGTGTCCGAACTGCCGCTCGAGCGGCGTCGCGATCGAAGACGCCATGATGTCCGGACTGGCGCCCGGCAGCGAGGCCGCCACGCGTGATGGTCGGGAAATCCACCTGCGGCAGCGGCGACACGGGCAGCACCATGAATGCGAGCGCGCCGGCAATGCGCGACCGCGAGCGGTCAGCAGCGTGGTGGCGACCGGGCGTTCGATGAAAATCCGCGACGGGTTCATGCGGTGCTCCGTCTCGGGCCGCTGGAGGGCGGACTGGCTCGGGCGCCGATGCGCGAGACGCGCGCCCAGATTGTCGAAGAAGATGTAGATGACCGGCGTGGTGTAGAGCGTGAGCACCTGGCTGAAGAGCAGGCCGCCCACCATGGCGACGCCCAGCGGCTTTCCGCAGTTCCGAGCCGATGCCCGAGCCGAAGGCCAGCGGAATGCCGCTGAGCAGCGCCGCCATGGTCGTCATCATGATCGGCCGGAAGCGCAGCAGCGACGCCTGGTAGATCGCGTCGGTGGCGTTCTTGCCCTCTTTGCGCTCGGCTTCCAGCGCGAAGTCGACCATCATGATGCCGTTCTTCTTCACGATGCCGATCAGCAGAATGATGCCGATGATGGCGACGATATCCAGGTCCAGATGAAACAGCTCAAGCGCCAGCAGCGCTCCCACGCCCGCCGACGGCAGCGTCGAAAGAATGGTGATGGGATGGACGAAGCTCTCGTACAGCACGCCGAGAACGATGTAGACCGTCACCAGAGCCGCCAGAATCAGCAGCCCTTCGTTGGAGAGCGAACCCTCGAAGGCAGCGGCCGTACCCTGGTAGTTGGCGACCACGCTGGCCGGAATCTTCGCTTCGGCGACCACCTTGTTGATCGCATCCAGCGCCTGGCCGAGCGAATATCCCGGACCCAGATTGAAGGAGATGGTCACGGCCGGAAACTGCCCCTGGTGATTGATCGAGAGCGCCTCGCTCTGGGTCTGGAATTGGGTGAAGGCGCTCAGCGGAACCGGCGTCTGAGACGCACGACACCGCCGGAAGTGCCGCTACCGCCAGATCCTTGCCGGTGGATGATGCCGGACGCGTGGTTCCGCTCGCGGACGTGTTCGCGCTCGATGAGATGCTGCTGCCGGTGCTCGTGCTCGACAGCACAGTCGTGCTCGAAGTTGTAGTCGCGGATGGCGACAGCGCGGAGGTCGAGTTGACGCTCGATGCCGCCGATACGGTGCTCGTGTTGGCCGAGGACTAGCGCCGATGTCGCCGCTGCCGAAGTGATGGACGATGAGACGCCAGCCGTGGAAGACGGCGTCAGCAGCGCATTGCCCGGGGAAGCGGCTGCGCCTGCGCCAGCCCCCGAGGACGAACCCGCGGTATTCGATGCCGCTGGCGAGGAAGCACTGCTGGTCAAAGAAGACTGAATGTAGATGTCGTGCAGTTTCTGCGGATCGAGCTGAAACTTCGGGTCGGTCTCCAGAATCACGTGATACTGATTCAGCTGCGTGTAGAGAGTATTGATCTGCCGCTGCCCGAAGGCGTCGTAGAGCGTGTTGTCGATGGTCTGCGGGGTGATGCCGAAGCGCGAAGCCGTGGCGCGGTCGATCACCAGCGACTCCGCCACGCCGCCCAGTTGCTGGTCGGTCACCACGTCGGCCAGTTGCGGCAGTTGCTTGAACTTTGCGACCAGGTCGTGAACCACGGCGTTCAGCTCATCCTGGATTGGGGTCCTCGAGCGTGTACTGGTACTGGGTGCGGCTGACGCGATCGTCGACCGTGAGGTCCTGCACCGGCTGCATGTAAAGCTTGATGCCCTCGACCTTCGCCAGCTTCGGCCCCAGCCGCTGGATCACCTCCGTGGCAGTGATCCCGCGCTGCTCCAGCGGCTTCAGATTGATCTGGATGCGGCCGCTGTTCAGCGTCGTATTGGTCCCGTCCGCGCCGATGAACGACGAGATGCTCTCGACCGCGGGATCGGCCAGCAGCACCTTCGCCAGATCCTGCTGCCTCTCGGTCATCGAAGCGAACGACGTGGAGGCGGCTGCCTGCGAGATGCCCTGGATGATTCCGGTATCCTGCGTCGGGAAGAAGCCTTTCGGAATGGTGATGTAGAGAACCACCGTCAGCACCAGGGTCGCCACCGCGACCAGCAGCGTGATGGTCTGATAGCCCAGCACGAACCTCAGAGTGCGGCCGTAGAACGCGATGATGTCGTCGAAGACCTTCTCGGAAGCGTGATAAAAGCGGCCCTGCTTCTCTGGCGGCGTGTAGCGGAGCAGGCGCGCAGACATCATCGGCGTGAGCGTCAGCGAGACGAACGCCGAAAAAACGATGGTCACGGCCAGCGTCACCGCGAACTGACGGAACAGCCGTCCCGCGACATCGCCCATGAAGAGCAGCGGAATCAGCACGGCGATCAGCGATACGGTCAGGGACAGAATGGTGAAGCCGATCTGCTCGGCGCCCTTCAACGCCGCCTGCAGCGGCTCTTCGCCCTCTTCGATGTAGCGCGAGATGTTCTCGATCATGACGATGGCGTCGTCCACCACGAATCCGGTGGAGATGGTGAGCGCCATCATGGTGAGATTGTTCAGGCTGTAGCCCGCCAGATACATCACCCCGAAGGTGCCGACCAGCGAGAGCGGCACCGCGATGCTCGGGATGATGGTGGCCGACAGGCTGCGCAGAAACAGGAAGATCACCATCACGACCAGCGCGATGGCCAGCAGCAGCTCGAACTCCACGTCCTTCACCGAAGCGCGAATGGATGTCGTGCGGTCGGTGACGATCTGGACGTGAACTGCTCTGGGAAGCGTGGTCTCGAGCTGCGGCAGAACTCTCTGGATGCTGTCAACCACCTGGATCGTATTGGCTCCGGGCTGCCGCTGGATGTTCAGAATCACCGCCGGTGTGGAGTTCATCCATGCTGCAAGCTTGGTGTTCTCCACTCCGTCGATCACCTGCGCCACGTCTCTGAGCATCACCGGCGCGCCGTTGCGGTAGGCGACCACGACCGATTTGTAGTCGCCGCTGGTCAGCAACTGATCGTTGGCGTTGATGGTGTAATCCTGCGACGGCCCGTCGAAGTTTCCCTTGGCGGAGTTGAGGCTGTTGCCGGTCAGGGCGTTGCGCAGGTCTTCCAGATTGATCCCGTAAGACGCCAGAGCGGTTGGGTTCGCCTGGATACGCACGGCGGGCTTCTGGCCGCCGGAAATGCTGACCAGACCGACCCCGGAGATCTGCGAGATCTTGGGCGCGAGCCGCGTGTCGGCAAGATCCTCGACCTGCGAAAGCGGCATCTCGCTGGAGGTCAGGGCGAGGGTCAGAACCGGCGCATCAGCCGGATTGGATTTGCTGTAGATCGGCGGCGTCGGCAGATTGGCGGGCAGATAACTCTGCGCCGCGTTGATGGCCGCCTGGACCTCCTGCTCGGCCACGTCGATATTCAGGCTGAGCTGGAACTGCATCACGATGACCGAGACGCCGCCGGCGCTCGTCGATGTCATCTGGCTGAGCCCCGCAACCTCGCCGAACTGGCGCTCCAGAGGAGCGGTCACGGCCGACGCCACCACGTCCGGACTCGCCCCAGGATAAAAGGTGAGCACCTGGATCGTCGGGTAATCCACTTCGGGAAGCGCCGACACCGGAAGCTGGAGGTACGCCACGCCGCCGGCCAGAAAAAGCGCGGCCATCAGCAGAGCCGTCGCCACCGGACGAAGAATGAATGGCCGGGAGGGACTCATTGCGCTGAAGCACCTCCAGGCGGCTGACCTTGCGCGCTCGTCGCATTTCCCGCCGGAGCACGGACAGCCACTTGTACACCATTTTCCAGACGATCAAATCCGCTGGTCGCCACGGTGACGCCCGCATTCAATCCTTGTACCGCGGTTTCCTGATCGTTGCCGGTCAAGGTAGTGACTGGCTGCACGCTGACCGTGTTGTTGGAATTCACGATGTAAGTAAACGCGGCGGTGCCGTTGTGCTGCACGGCGGCTGACGGAACCAGGGTGACGTTGTGCAGTGTGTTGACCAGCAGTCGAGCGTTGACAAACTGGTTGGGAAAAAGCGCGAGCTTATGATTGGGGAACTCGGCACGGAACTTAACGGTCCCGGTGGTTGTATCGACCTGGTTGTCCAAAGAGGTCAACTTTCCGGATTCGATCTGCTTGTCGTTGGAACGGTCGAAGGCATCGACTTGCAGCTTATGTTTGCCGCTCAACTGCGCCTGGACCTGAGGCAGGTTGTCCTCGGATACGTTGAACACAACCGTGATGGGCTGCAACTGCGTGATGACCACCAGTACGGAGCCACTGCCCGAAAAGATGGTGTTCCCGGGGTCCACCAGGCGAAGCCCGACCCGCCCGGTGATGGGAGCGACGATGTGGCAATAGGCTAGTTGCACCTGATCGTAAGCCACCGTGCCCCGATCGGCTTTGACCGCGCCCTGGTACTGAATTACGGTCTGCTCCTGATCATCGAGCTGCTGCTTGGCGATGGCGTTTCGGGCGTAGGCAGCCTTATAGCGTTCGAGATCGATCTGAGCTTCCGCCAGCAACCCTTGATCGCGCTCCAGGGTTCCTTCGGCTTGCATCAACATCGCCTGGTACGGGCGTGGGTCAATGTCAATCAGCGGATCGCCTTTGCGCACCATCTGGCCTTCGCGATAGTGGACCGCCATGACCCGTCCCGTAATCTGGCTGTAGATGGTGACCGTGTAGGTCGGCGTCACCGTACCGAGAGCATCGACATAAATGTTGATGTCGCCGTTCTTCGACTGACCCACCGTGATTGCCGCCGGGGCCGGTCCTCGGCCCGCGGCGCCTGCCTGTCCACTACGCGCCCCCGCGGCGCCGGACGAGCCTCTGCTGCTGAAATGATGGACGAGAAAAAGCACCAGAATCACGCCCGCCACCACTCCTATCCAAACGATTTTTCGTCGTCGCGATCTCTTGCTATCTCCCGGCCCTTGCTCAGTGCGGGCTGGCTCTTTCGGTTCGGCTGAAACTGAGTTATGCGCTTCAGGCGGGGAGTTCAGACCCTCATCCTTCGATTGACCGCCTGGTTTTTCCTCGTCCATCCCTTCCTCTTCAGCACGTCTAGATGATGTTGTGCGAACCCGCACTTTTGGGCTACGGAGTACTCAGATTCGGCTCACGTCTCCGCGGTGGTCTGCCAAACCATTGCGAACGCCGCGTTCATCCGGACTGCCCGACGCCAAACCGTGCCCCAAACCGGCTTAGGCCCGGTGCAGCACGGCGCCTCGAAAGTTGCTCCGTGCGTTATCGCAGTCCACGAGATCCGGGTTGCTGTCAACCAGCGGTTCGCTGGTGAAGCGGATCAGCAGCGCCTCATTGCAGGTGCAACCATGGCGTATCAGGAGCGGCTTAATCGCCAGGAATTGTCACCCGCTCGGAAGTTGCTGAAAGCGGCGCGATGGGTCTCTCGACCGGGCTGCCTTTGCCGCGTGCTGGAGATAATCCAGGAAGTCACGTCCATTCCGGGTCAAGCGGACTTCGCCTCCGAACCGTGCGAGCAAGTCGCATTCTTCGAGGAAGCGAAGCCAATCCTCAAATGCAATGCCTTCATAAAGCTCTGGATAGAGCGTCGAAGCATGCTCGTAGAAGTTCCGAAACTCTGATCGCGAAATGCCTGGATCGATGAGTTGCAGTGCCGGAAGCTGAGACTGCCAGATGGCTATGCGTTCGGCATCGAATGCGTCTGAAATACTGAGGACGGTGAAACTCTTGCCGATGTGCTCATGGCGCTCCTCATCCATGTCCCGTATCGGTCTTTGCATGAATAAGGCAGCAAACAGCCAGCACAACCCTATGGCTGCAGGTAAAACGATGATCGCGAGCAGTTGAGATGTTGGGTCGTCCAACATTTGCCCCTCGGGTAACGCGTGGCGAATCGGTGAAGCATCCCTCTCAGGTTGCGAGGTCGGATCGCACAACCTGTGCCTCTCAGAGCGAAATCGTGTGCTTTCCGATCGGCTTCCAAAGATCCGATCGCTTCCGGAAGAAATGCAGGTGGCGTGCTCGTTCTTCTACTGCTTCGATGACATTCCGAAAAAAAGGGCGGTCTGAAATCGAGAGCTGCAGCGCTGAGTTATCGGCAACGTTGAGGTCGCGTCAGTTCTGTTGCGGCAAACTACCACTCAAATTGAAAGTTGGACACGGCGGGAAATTCAATATTTCGACGCTGAATACCGCATTTGGAAGGAGAGAACCAGCAGAATCAACGAAGTTTTGGGGTGGGTGGTGGGATTCGAACCCACGACATCCGGAGCCACAGTCCGGAGTTCTACCACTGAACTACACCCACCATCGAAGCTAAATTATATCAGACCGAGATCCTCAAGCTCTATCGCGACCATCGCGACGAACGAGGCAAGCGGCTACCGCACGACGCAAGCGCTACCGCTTGACAGCCTTTGGCCGAAGACAGACCGGCGCAAGATCTGTCCACTTTGCCTCGCGCCCGCACACGAAGCTTAGATTCTCGACGCGGGCACTGTGCAAACCGGTATAGTGGTCCCACCGATCGCGCGCGGTCTCATAGAGCTGGCGTGCTTTTTCGTTCGTCTCCAACTTGGCGATCGTCAGGTGCGGCATGAAAGGCAGCTCTTCCACGCAGCTCAACGGCCCGCCATTCATCAGGTCATGGAGTTCACGTATTTTGTAAGCCGCATGCGCCACCCTGATAAAGACCGTGGGAGTCGTGGGGATGAAGTTTTCGACGTCTCCCATGATCACGTCGAAAGGTTCCACCGCGCCGCATTTTTCCCCCAGCCATTCGATTGCCTCGCTCTCGGTGCCACTCAGCCGACGGGGAGGCAATATGGTGATGTGAGCGGGAAGATGAGCGTGTTCGGGATGGAGTTCAGACCGGAGGTTCTCAACCCACTGGGCAAGTTCCCCTTTTAAATACGCAACGACAGCGTAGAGCATTAGACCATCACAGTGCATTTCACGTAAACATCATTATAGGCCACCGCCATGATCAGTCAATGCCGCGCTCATAACCTGCGCCAGGCAAGCCCGTGGTAACGTCGAGTCGCAATTCGCACCCGGCAACATTTCGGCAAGCGCGCTGAGTTGCCGCCCGGAGAGCCGACTGCATCCGCATCATGGTCGCATGCCGCACAGAGAAGAGCACATCTGGGAACAGCTACGCATCCCGCGTCTTCTGCTACTTATACTTACTTGATATCTTTCATCGCCAGCAGGGTTCCATAATCTTGCCCGTCCGGCGCCACGGCCCGCACGACAATCGCACTGAAGCCGTCGCGGAACTCGGGATATCGTACGACCAGGGCCTTCATTAGCGCGGTGTTGTCCTGAAAGGTTTGCGCGGTATTCGAGATGTCGGGCGACTGGTACCTCACCACCAGGGCCACTTGATCGTTGACGACAACGGGAAAGGCTGCCAGCAGTTTGACCGGCCGCGTCCCTACGGTAGTTGTAACCGGGCTGTCGGTCGGCATGTCGCCGGGTCTCACCTGCTCGGCTTCTTCGTAAAGCCTGTCCAGTTTGAGGGTACTCATGAACGGGACCGGAGCCGCCAAGTCCCGGGCCTCCAAAAAGTAGAACCAGGCGTTGTGGACTTGCCCTTTCTGCTTGAACTCCCGGGCCTTCTGCGCATACCAGTCCGCGTCATGTCCGGCCACCTGGGCCGGCTTGGCGTAGTATCCGGCTAATTTCCAGGCCCCGCCCACTTGCTGGAGGATCTCGGACAGCATGTACGGCCCTTTAGGCCCATGGACATCGATGATGACCACGGCGTAGCGTCCCGGCGACAAATTGGGAAGCACGAATCCAGCGCTGTTCGGGGTATTGCCGTTAGCGCCGAAGACACCGCAGAAGAACTCGGCGCGCGCGACCGGAGCCGTACCCGATACATCCAGAAGGTAAGTCTTGCGGAGGGTCGACGGGCCAGTCAGGCCGTCTTTGTTGTCGAAAACAGCCTGCTCGACTCCGCCAAAACTCGCGGCCAGACTCGGAACCGACGCGGTCCGCAGCCCGGCCACATCGCCGGTGATGGACAGGCCAAGAAAGTTCTTCGCCGTACTTTCAATCGCCGAACGCGTGGCGGGATCAATTTCTTCGGCTTCTTTACAGGTCTCCGCAAGCAGCGGCACGGCAGCTACCAGCAATACAAATGCGAGCAGCCACCGCGACTTCGCCGGAAGGAAATTAACAGAAAAGCGGTTCATGAGCTCACCTGTGCCCTACCCAAGTCCTGGAACTCTCCTCTGGAATAGATGCACGCCAGCAGCGCTGAAGATGTTTTTTGCAGAGGAAGCCGTCTGCAATCTCATCTGGGAGCGCCGGCGCCCGGAAACGCAGGACCTTGATCCGCCCGCACGCCGCCATCGCGCCAGTTCTCCCCCAGGGATTGGCAAAGACGATCTTCCAAGCTGCCAGCGCCTTTAATCGAGCTTGTGCAACTCGCGAAAGCCGCGCGCCATTTCAATGATCTGGATTCCGTAGCCATCGGGATCGCGCAACAAACCCCAGCGTCCAAAAGGCTCCTCCCGAGGTTCGATTCCGAAGTGTCCGCCCCGGCGCTTCAACTCCGAAGCCGCCTTCACAATGTCGTCCACATAAATGCCAAACGTGCAGCCGGAGGTTGGACTGACTTTCACTTCCTCGCCTTCCGGATGCAGGCCGATCAGGATATTGCCGGCGTCGAATTGGCTCCAGTTGCTCTGTTTGAACAGTAGATCGAGGCCAAGCACGTCGCGATAAAAAGCGACGCTGCGTTCCATGTCCTTCACCACAATCATGATCAGTCCGAGTTTGCCAACTTTCATCGAAAGCTCTCCCTGGTATGAACCTAATATTCTCTGCCCCGGGACATCATTATATAAAGCGCCAAATCGTAATCCCGGAGTTAACCCGACCAGCGTAAAACGATCTTGTCGGAACGCCGCTTCCCGAAATGGAACCAATATGAAACTAAGAGGTCGCGTTTGCTCCGGCCGCTAGTTGCTGCAAATGCTCCTGCCGCACGTCGTTGTCGGTGAAAAGACTGACGAACGGGGCTGGAAATGCCGCTTTCTCGACCGCCTCGCGTCCGTGCGCCTCTTCCCGCTCCACCAGGCACAAGACGCCAACGATCTCAAAGCCGCCCTCGCGCGCCGCCTGAATCGCGGTAATCGTGGACGCGCCCGTGGTGCAGACATCGTCGACGATCACCGCCCGCGCTCCCTGCTTGCGAAAGCCTTCCAACCTCTGCCCCATGCCGTGAGTCTTCTCCGCCTTGCGCACCAGGAAACCGTGAATCAGTCCCGTCCCCGCGGATTGCGGAACTGCCCGCGGTTCGCGGTTGATTTCGTTGTGCCGACAGCATGGCCACGGCGGTCACGATCGGGTCTGCTCCTAGAGTCATTCCCCCAATCGCATCCGGATGCCAGCCATGACTCTCAATCTCATCCAGGACGGCGCGGGCGGTGTTGCGCGCACCTTCGGCATGCAACGTCGTCAGCCGGCAGTCAACGTAATAGTCGCTTGTACCACCACTGGTGAGCTTGAAGTGACCCAGTTTAAAAGAAAGCGATGCAAGAAGTCGCAATAATTGCTGGCGTGCGTTTTCCATGATGAAAGAAAAGATACCACGAACCGCGCTCCGGAGGCCTGCGGGCCTGCTGCTCTTGCCGTCGCCGGGGCGGAGACCACGGCGTTCTTATGGACCAAGCCGCTTGAAATCGTGAAATCCGGCGGTGCCCACGTAGAGTAGCGCGAACAACGCTAGATTATAACCCGTGTGTACCAGCACCGAAGCCGCCAGCGAGTGCGCCCGAGCCCTAACGATGGTGAGCACGACGCCAACCACAAAAAGCATGGTCATGGCCGCCCATGCGTGCGCCAGTTGCGAGGCATGGATCAATGCAAAAAAACCAGCGGTGACCACCACGCTCGCGAACATCCCAATGCGGCGCAACACAATCGGAAACAGCAGTCCCGCGGAAGAACAATTCTTCGCAAAACGGCGCCACCAGCGTGCCGAAACCGGCCATCATCCAAGCGCCGGGCGTGGATTGGAAATACTGGTCGATCGGCATCTGTTTCGGAATCGGCAGTCTCGCCGAAAGCACCTGGATCAGGATGGCAAGAATCATTCCCCCTAAAAGAAATTTCAGCCATTCGCTCGGGAAACGCCAGTGAACCGATGGCAAAAAGCGGCGGCGATGATGCCGCCGGATCAATCTAACGATAAAGCCCACCGTGATTAGATAGGCTGCGCCCTGCGCTGGAACCGCAACCCGCGGGTCCGTCGCCAGGGCTCGCGCCTGCCCCCGCGACAGGCCGGATACGGAATTCGCAATCAACAAGGCAAAACTATCGGCCAGGAAAAGCGCAACAAACAGCACCACGACGATAGCAAGCAGGTCTTTGCTGCTCCAGACTGGAAACTCCCCGGCCTCGGTGAAACCCGGTCCGCTTCCGGGTGGAGCTTCCGGCGGCGGCCCGCTGGATCGATCGAGAGGGTCATCGGAAATAGGCACAGAGACATTGTACCCGGTAAAACTGCGTCTTCCGAAGCTGACGGGATGAGGCGGCGGCCTTCAGGGAAATACCTTGATTGAGGCCAGTACCCGCATGAAATGCCTGCGCTCGCCAGGCCGCGCCGATCCGCCAACGGGCGCCGATTGAGCAGATAAGTTCGCAGATCAATCTGCTGCTCAATTCGAAGACAAGATTCGCTATAATCGAAACAGTCGGGGCGTAGCGCAGCCTGGTAGCGCACCTGCCTTGGGCGCAGGGGGTCGGAGGTTCAAATCCTCTCGCCCCGACCAATGTCTGAATCCAATTGCGGCTTGTTTCTGATTTCCTAGAGCCGTGTCCGGTTGGTACTCCAAGAACGATAACTCCAGCATGTCACCCTTAGGTTGAGCCATTTTGCGGGCGTCTATCCAGCTTTCAGGCGCTTCGGGGTAGGCTGAGCCCTAAGGCGAAATCCTGAGCGCAGCCAAAGAATTCAGCAGGGACGCGAAGTAAGAACCATGAAGTTGGTTTTTCTGGTCTTCGACTGATGCTCAGCGAAATGACTTAAGCAAAACCACGGAAGATGTATCCGAAGCCACAGCGCTCCGGTCGACGCCACCATCAGCACACCCCAGTCGACGCAGAGACAGCGTCTGTCGGGGACCCCGAGGAGCTGAAGCCATTACCCGAAGCCAAACAGGACATAGAATCCATGGCTTTGTGTAAAGCGTCACGTCAGGTCGCAAAAATGGCAAACTTCCCCACGATGACGCCCGTAGTGCCGTAGTGAATCGCTCAGTATCTGAGCACTACTACTATAGAAATCGGTTGCAAGCAAACCGTAGACGCGATATTTACAGCGGAAGTTCCAGAGTCAGTCGAGACGCCTGCCCGAAGCACGATTTAAGCTCTAAGCAGGCGCTGGTTACCTCTCAATATCCCCACCTTTAGCGGCCGAATTTTTTGAAGCGGTAGGAGCAGCCGATAGAAACCCGCATGTCATGAATGGTCGATTCCGATATTCTCGGGTAGTCCTCGAAGTCGGCAGCAACGCGTGCGGAAAACGGTCCCGCTAGACGGAAATCCGTGCCTGCACCAGCTATATAGGAAAATCCACCCTCGTATGGATTGCCCTTGCCTGTTAAGATATTACTAAATTTGCCATATCCAAATAACCCTCTGACAAAGGGCGTGAATGGACCAATCTTTGTAATACGCACAACAGGACCGCCGCGGAGTCCATAAGCAGTAAACGAGTCGTAACTAGACTTCAAGTAATCGGCATCCATGCTGAACCCGACATGACGGGTGAAATACCGGGAAGCCGTCACGTCTGCCCCATAACCGCTGCTCCACGGATCATGCCGCACAAGACTTACATAACTCACCGAAAGCTCGCTATTGCCCATATCTGTAAGAGCGGGCGCGGGCTCAGTTCGTTTCTCGGAGGATGATTGAGATACAAAGGGTTGTTGAGCACTCAAAAAAACATTCATCAGAAACACGACGGCGAAAACCCACAAAGCCCTTTTCAAATTAACCTCCTATTTGGCTGCAGACAAAGGATAGATAGTATATGACCATAACATTCATACTGCGTATGTTCCAGCTCAAAATTCAGGAACTGCTAAAGCATTGATAGTATGACAATTACTCAACGCATAAGCCAGATCAGTCTGGAGTACCCGTGCCCTCGCCCTTGGAATTCCGCATATACCACACCAGGGCACGGCCCATTTCTTCCGCAAGGTCGGACGGGCCTTCTTTGTAGGCCCAATCTCCCGATTCAGTTTCCTCATACCATCCCGGCGATTTTATAAGCGTAATCGGACCGAAGTTCAGCGCCTGGAATTCAAACAACACATAACCGGAAGGCGTTTGCGCGACATCAAGCGAGATGTAAGGTGTGTCCAGCGCGCGGAAAATGCCCTTAGCGAATTTAAGAAGCTCACCGTCAACCGCTATATAGGAAAATAGGCCACTACCGCTCGCCCTGAAGTCGTTCCGCCGGACCTGCCGCTTGAGGACGTAATATTTATCGCCAAAGACAAGGACCTTGAAGTCGCCGGGGAGATCGGGGATGAACTGCTGCGCGACCGAAAGCCCAACCGGACCTTTAAAGGTAGCGTAGTCGCGTGCATCCGCGTCACTAAGCTTCCGCTCTCTGACCGCACGCTTGAATCTGTTGATTAAAGGCGCGCGAAAGACCTTCTGCTTGATGTTTGCCAGGGACTCTGGCGAGGAAACGAGAAAAACTCCGGAGCTGCCAGCACCCCGGGCGGCCTTGAGCACGAACGGTGTTTTCGAAGGTAAATCTTCCGCCCGATACACATATTGCTCGGAGAGTTCGGCGAGTCCAAGGTCCTTCTTGATAAGACTTTGTACCCCTTTATGTTCGAAAGCCATCAGCAGTTCGTAACGAGGAACGATCCTGCACTGCTTGCTGACAAAGTACATGACATCTGTTACATACTCGTGAATGACCAGGTTGTCCTGGGTGGAATACCATACAACGTCGCCGGCCTTGAGACGGCTTCGATCAAAGCTTTCCAGCGGTGCCACCGTGACCGGAAGCCCGGAGCTTCGAACCACATCGACAGCTCGATTCACATCGATGGATTGCCAATCATATTTCTGGCGACCGAAAAATGAACCGGAAATCAGAAGTGTGTAGATCATAATCCGCCTCCCTGTATCGTTAACGGTCGCATTAACTCCGGTCCTTCCCACTAAGGTTAACGACCGGAAGGATCGTCTATTGTCGCGTACTCAGGAGTACGCTCTTGGCCGTGTTGAGTGCAACCGACTCCCATAGGCGGCAATATCGGCTTGCTACTCCCTCTAATGAGAACTCTTCTATGATCCGTTGCCTCGCTTCGATTGCCGACGACTGGCGTACCGAGGACGGCATCTGAGCCAGTTCAATCAATGCGGCAGCTAGTTTCTGGTGGTCGCCGGCGGGTACAACTCGTCCCGTGTCGGCGATGAGCAGGCGTGAATCTCCAACATCGGTGGCCACGCATGGAACGCCACAACTCATGGCCTCACCAAGAAAATTCGAAAACCCTTCGACCCATGAAGAAGAGACCGCGAGATCGAATGCCGCAATAACCCGGCGAACATCCGAGCGCTCATTCAGCAGCAGGACCCGCGCTTCGAGGCCAAGCTCTGCAACCAGTTCCGTCAGTGGCTGAGTTTGAGCGATATCCCTGCCCAGCAAAAGAAACTTCGCGTCAGGTAAGACGGACGCCACAATCGCACATGCTCTCAGAAACATCGGCTGGTTCTTGACCGGTGAGTAACGGCCAACCGAACCAATCAAGAAGGCTTCTTCGGAGATTCCAAGCTCACGACGAATTTCCGTCCGCTCTTGCGTCGAGGGTTTAAACACTTGCGTATCGAAGCCATTAGGGATCACAACCGCCTTCTGGCTGTTATACCCCGCTCGGCTGGTGTGTGACTGCTTAGCGCAGTGCGCGTTGTAAACGATGGCGGCCGCCATGGACGATACCTTTCCCCCGATGACTATCACAGCCTTGGTCGTCAGTTTTTCACACGAGTTGTTTAAATCCCGGCGAATGTTCCATATCACCGCTTTTCTCTGGAGCGTGCAGGCCGCCGCCAACTGCCCGATTAAGTTGGCATGATACATCCAGCACTGAATAACATCTGGATTAAAGCTTCGAATCGTCCGCCGCACGCGTAGTAAACCTTGCACAAAAGAACAGTCACGTTTCATCCCGATCACATGCACCGGAATAGGAATCTGCATGATACGTTCCAAAGTAGCCCCGCCTGCACCGAGACAGACCACTTCCGATTGAAACTCAGAGCCCTGCAGATGCTCCAGCAGCTTTGCGAGCATCACCTCAGCTCCGCCCGTATGCAGGTCCGTAATGATGTGAAGGACTTTCACTTGCAGCAGGTTTTCCTATCGGTATCTTCCGGCCGGCGCGCGATGATTACGCACCCCAAAACAGCAAGATCCTCGTCGGTTGCAGAACGGTATTCTTTACAGAACCGCGCTCTCACCGAGCGAACGTAGGTGACAGATCTTTGCCGCAGTTCCAACGGAATTTCTTCGAATGCAATGGCGTTCCCCAGTGAGCCCACGGCAGCGAGACGCGTAATAAGGAGTTCATATCGCAATCCTAGCCGGTCCAGCTCCGCACGATATTCGTGAAATCTCACCCGGTTCGGACGACCGGCATAACAGGTCATTTGCTTATAGAGAGCTGAGGGAATTTCCAGGAACTTGAGGTCGTGGAAATTCTCCGAACACATACCGTGGTCGGTCAGATCGATCTGGTGAATCATCAACCCGCCTGGGGTTAAAGCCCGAACCATGCTTGCAATCGCGCCTAGAGGATTGTATGTCAAACCCATTACAGCGGAAGAAACAATAACATCGTAACCGGTATGAGCCGCAAAGAACTTCTCCGCCGAAGCGTTGGCCCCATAGTACCGGTGCAGGCCCTCGAAGTCGCTCTCCCTAAAACCGGTCCCCGTCCGCCGCGCGGCAACTTCCGGATACTCCCTGGCGAGTGCCTCGTTCAAATGCGTCTGGAAGTCGAGGTCGCGAAGCGAATAAAATCGGTCGACGAGATCCACGGAAGAAGCACCATCCCCCAGGAACAAAAGGCCAATTCCGCAACTGTCGCCGGGGCCGACCTCCGCCACTTTGCCGGAAATATGCTCCACCCCTGCATGTGTTTTGTAGATTGAAAAGAAGATGCGCCGGATATAAGCGAGGGATTCCCCCAAGTCGGCGGCCTTATGTCTCCGGCCTGACTTGGTGGTGATATTACCCATTGAGAACCGTATCCTGTGCAAGTAATTGTCGGCCACGTACCCAGCACAGGCCAGGAACAGGTTCTTCTTCATGAGTTGTCGGATATGTTCTTTCATCCCAGCCATCCGCGCTGATCAATCAGACTTTCTAGGTTGCCACAGCTTTCCGGGCTTTATCTTCCGAGGCCTTTTTTAAGACACGGGAGGAGGCAATAGCAAGATACAGGCAGGCCGCAATGTAGAACCCGGAAGTCGATAGAGCTATTCCGGCAACCCCCCAGACTCGCATAAATGCCAGATTCAAGCCGATATCCAGAGTGAGATTCAGCACTCCGCAGTACACGAAGAGATCGTTTCGCTTCATGGATGAAAGAAATCGAACCAATATCAAGCCCACGAGATAGAAAGGAATCTGAATCGCATACATCACTTGTACGCGCGCGACAACCACCGTGTCCGCCGCCGTGAACGCGCCGCGCTGGTAGACCATGCGCGTGATCAGAGGACTAAAATACATCAATACCACAACTACAGGAGTGGTCAATGCAATCAGGCCGATCGAGTACAATACAAGCGATCTGCGCGCCCGTTTGTAATTATCGGTGGCCGCGAGCTTGGAAAAATACGGCATCACAGTCGTACTGAGGGGAATGGCAATCATCGCGCAGCCGAAGGTGGTTATTTTCGCCCCGTAGCTGAGCGCGGTTGCACTTCCTGCAGACAGCATGGATGCCATGGATTGGTCCACGAACTTGATGCCTGCATCAAAGATACCCGCCGCAATCACCGGCCACCACTGGCCCACTACGGTTCGAAATTCAGGCGACATGCCCATCCAACGCGGCTTGAGTGAAAACCCCTCAGACCGCAAAAGACAGCCGACTGCGCAGAGTTCTGCTGCCGTTCCAGCCGTAGTCGCCAACGCCAGAGCGCTGGTGCCAAACCGATGCCCGAACAGGTAGATGGCGACAGCACCCAGCGCCGGCGAGATGACGCCCATAAACGTCGGCCATCCGAATCGGCCTCTTGCGTTCAACACTGCGTTCCAAGCCGTACTCAAGCCGGAAAAAAAGATGATCGGCAGGAGGATGTAATACAGCTTCAGAGTAAAGGCAATCTTCTGGCCGGAGAAGCCGGTCGCGATGTGGGGAAGGAGGTACTTTCCACCGGCTGCCAAAAGCAGGCACATACCGCCAAGCATTAAGCCGGCGGCCAGAGACACGTTGGAAAACAAATCTTTAGCCGCCCTGGGACACTTACGTTCCCACACGTCCACAAACGTGGGAACCAGGGCCGCCCGAACCGGCAAGGCCAAAAGCGAGACCACCGCCATCGGCGCTGTATACGCCAGAACGTAGCCATCCATCATATCGCTACGCCCAAACGCCGAAGCACTACTGATGTCGCGGGCAACGGTCACGAGTTTTACGACAGCGCTGATAATGGCAACAAGACTGGCGGTTTTGAGTATTGCGATGTGGTGTGACCCTCGAATCCTACGAGTCAACGCACTCGCTCTGGCCGACAGGTCCGAGGCATTCATCAGAATTCACGCAGGCTATGGCTAAGTGGCCCGTCCAGGCCCTTCTCCAGCCTTGCTCTCGATACCACCCGGATACGAACCGCGGGGTTCCAGACAGCCGCAACGATTGCGAGCACGAATGGCAACATCATCGTCCTTTGCCGTACCAGCAATCCGAAGTTGCTCATCATCGACAGCATCAAAAGGGAACCTGCGGAATACACCAACACAAAAACCGTATATTGATGGTGACGTCGTTCCCACAAGAACTTCTTGATTGCTTTTCGTCGCGACAGCAGAATCCACCCGAGAGCTACGCTCTCCAGCGAGCTCACCAGTGCCGCCGCGCTATTGACCTCCCACGGAAACGGCCGTACAAGCAATGTTGGCGCAAGAAGCATTCGAACCGGCATCGCCGAACCCTGCCCGAAACTAGATCTGGCCCTTTGGTTCGCCGAATACGAATGCTCGGACGATTCCGATAAACTCTCTGGGTCGAGTGAGCCGACTTTTGAAGATAACGCAAACAGCGCGATTCCCAACAATGCAAGCAGGAGAGGAACAGCGACCAACTTTTGTCCGTGGGCTCTTGATTGGCCTGTAGTTGAGCTAAACAGGTACGCAAAGCCGATACTCATCACCACGAGCGCGGCGATATGCGGACGCACCAAAATCGCAAGGCTGATGCCAAACAGTAGAAAGCCCCAACCCCGGGCCTTGCCTGTCGTAAGTCTTGCGAATCCAAAAGCCACCGCTCCCAGCGCTAGACTCATCAACGCATCTTTGCCGATTGTCGATGTCCAATAAAGCAGCGATGGACAAAGCAACATAAAAACCGCAGCGAGCTTGCGTCCGCGGCTGGGATAGACAAGGCAGTAAGCATTAAAGAACAACACCTGGCCGTAAAACGCAGCCAATGTATAAAACACGATGCAGGTAATGATCGAAGGGCCAAAACACCAAATGATCGCCCCGGTCAGCGCGCGAACAAAGCTGGTCGACAGCAGAGGCATCGAAGCCCCGAAGATGCCCCAGAAACTTTCCGTGGCCGCTAACTGAGCTCCTACATCGAAGTACATCTGAAAATCGCCGCTCGTATGCGCCAGTACCCCCAGGTAGTGATAGGCGAAGGCAGCGAGCCATTTGGCGCACAGGGCCGTGAATGCCAGCAAATTCAGATCATGATCGCCACGAAAATTATGAAGGAGTAATGGAACACTGCCGAGAATGACCAAGGGTACGACAAAAGCGCCCAATGAAACCTGGTGTTCCACGCCGATGATGAATAGTGTGCCGCCGACGATAACCGCCCCCAGCAAGCCAGCCGCGAGCAACCACTCTGAGTTTATGTCATCGGGTTTCCGCCAGATTCCCATATTACCCCGCAGCTCACCACCACCGGTAAACGGCCAGACCGCCGACGACTGCCAAAGCGGTGAGCCCCGCGCGCTCTGCTACAACTTTCATTGCATTATTCGGAATGAAAACTATGTCGCCATCCTGGAGCTGAACGTCAGGCTCCTTGGAGGCCAGCATTTTGCCGATTTGAAGTTGCGTCTCCGTCTGCCCGCCATCCGGAGTTTTCTTCATTAACATTGCGCGGTTTCTTGCGGCATTCGGCGTCAGTCCCTGGGCAAGCGCAATCGCCTTGAGCACCGAAAGCTTCCCATCGCGATCCAGGATGTATCCTCCGGGATGAGCTACGCCACCGACGACATAAACGATTCCCACCTTCTCCACATACACGGTGGCCCCGGGTTGCACAATTGGATTCGATTCCTCCGACGGTGTCGACGCGGTTGTGAGCTTTATGGTCTGCCGTGCGGGGCTGAGACCGCGCCCCGTGATCGTAATGGAATTCCCCGCCAGTTCAGTGAGTCCCCCGGCGAGCGACAGGTAATCCAGCAGATGATGTTCACCCATACTGGGATAAATACCAGGTCTTTTTACTTCGCCCAAAACTGAGACCTGCTGGGTGGCGTATTCCGTGATCAGCACCGAGACCTGCGGGTTATTCATAAATCCGCCGCCCATCAGAGTCTTGCGAATGGAACCGGCGGCTTCCGTAGCGTTCTGTCCCTGGAGGTGTAGATCACCAATCAACGGCAAATTCACATTGCCGGCGTTGCTAACCCGAACCGGACCGGTCAATTCCGGGGTCTCGAAAACGTTGACCATTAAGAGATCGCCAGGTCCGATGCTCAAAGACTGGGGCGTGGCACGGTCTCCGCCTGAACGCGCTTCCGGCATTTGCGCGGCAGCAACCTGCGACCCGGCAACACTCATCAAGACCATGAGAAGGCCAATCACCGGAATCCATCTGAGGCGCACCAACATTGTTTCCATCCTACTCAACCGAGCTTTCATCTTCTTCGGAAGAACCGTAGTAATACCTGTACTGTTTATTGCCGTAATAACCGTAGTAGTTGCGATAGCCGACCGATTCCGGCGAAAGATCGTTGATGACGAATCCGGCGATCTTGGCACCGACATCTCGAAGCACTTCTGTGGCACGGCGCAGAGATTGCTTTCGCGTGCATTGGGCGCGAACCACTAAGACCACAATATCCGCCAGGCGCGCCAGCACAGCGGCATCGGTGACCGCAAGCACAGGCGGGCTGTCGATGATGACGTGATCGAACTCCTGCTTCCATTCCTCGACAAGCTTCCGCATGACATCCGACGAGAGCAGTTCGGAAGGAAAGGGGGGCAAAACTCCCGCTGACAGAACCGACAGGCCAGGAAGAGCCTCATGGGCGGTAACCCTGTCGCGCCAGTTCTCGGCGCCTGTCAGGCACCCGCTCAGGCCAACCCGCTGGCGACCCATCATAAGAGCTTTGTGAACGGATGGCCTGCGCATGTCTGCATCCACAATCAGTACCGACCTGCCCGCTTGCGCCAGCACGACCGCGCTATTCAGCGAAACCGTAGTTTTCCCCTCGGACGGCAACCCACTGGTAAACAAGATGACTTTCGGGGGAGAACCTGCTGAGGACAGCAAGAGCGAGGTACGCAGTGCACGCAGAGCCTCGGAAAACTCCGACTTCGGATTGATCAAAGCAAACGGCAACCGTCGCGGCGCTACGCCGTCAGCCAGCGCAGGCCAGCGGAATCGAGGGATGATCCCCAGGTTCGGCAGCCCCAAAGCGGGTGCGACGTCATCGGGGCTGGTGATCGAAGTGTCGATATTTTCGGCTGTCAATGCCGCGGCGACGCCGAGAAACACGCCGCCCAGGAGGCTGACGGCGAAGTTCAACAAAATTCTAGGTTGTGCCGGCACGAACGGCACGCGAGCCCTATCGACCACATTCACATTGGTTGACCGCAAGCCCGCCAGTACTCCAGCCTCTTTCAGCTTCTTTGTCAGATCTTCATAGAGATCACGGCTCGCCTGCACGTCCCGCAGCAAAGTCGCGTATTGCATCGCATCGCCATACATCTTGAAGGCATCCTGCTTGTGCTGCTCAAGGGCTGCTTGCAACATCTTCTCAGCGCCGGTTGAAGCCCGAAACTCCTGGTTAGCACGATCCTTCAGGCGATCCAGTTGACTCGTAATCGACTTGCCAAGGTCGGCGATCTGCTGATTGAGTGCGAGAATTTGGGGGTAATTCGGCCCGTACTTTTCGGACAACTGCGCACGTTGCGCTTTCAGTTGCGATTCCTGCACGCGCAGCGAATTCAGCACGGTATCGCCTGCGATCGATGCAACCATCTCCGGGTCGCCGGCGTTGATGATTCTGTACCGTGCCTCTTTTGTAATTCTGTCGGCCTCCGCCAGCGTAAGCTGCTTGTTCATGTCCGTCAGCTTCGCCATGACAATGTTATTGGTTTCGTCGGTTCCGACAATACCGGTCTTTTTCTGATATTCGGCCAACTTCACTTGCGCCTGCTCGGCGTGTTGCCGAATGTCATTCAATTGGGCGCTGAGCCAATCCGCTGCCTGAATCGTGACGTTATACTTCGTCTGGAAATTCTGCTCCGTATACACCTTTGCCAACATATTGGCGACGTTGGCGGCGAGAGCTGGATTGTGGCTGCGGAATCGGATCTCGATAATTTGCGTTCCGCGGGTCATCTCCACAGACAGCGCGTCCGCGAAAATCCCCGCCAGGATTATTTTCTTTCGGTCTGAAAGAGTATCGAAATTCGTGTTGGGGGGTTCTACGGCATCTTTCGCAAAACCGGCATCCTCGTGAAGCCCGAGATTCTTGATCACGGCTTCGGCGAGTGTGCCACTTTCCAGGATGCGAATCTGTGTCTCCATTTTCATCTGGAGATCGGAATTGGTGGTCACCGCGCTTTGCATGAGTGCCGAAACATCGTTCGAGGAGAAATCCAGCACGAGGCGAGTGACACCGTCGTATTTCTTCGGCAAAATCAGCGATACCGCCAGCACAAGAACGATCGTGCCAACAATGACGCCGACCACCAAATTCCGGCGTTTTAAGATAACTCGCCAAAGCTGCGAGATTCCAGACGCTTGGTCGCGCTCGCTCGGTACTTCAATCACCTGTACCTGTGATTCCCCTCTGCTCGCGAGTTCGACTTCAGATCGGTAAGACATATTCTCTCAACTATTCTTGCCTAGGAGTCCGTGGCGCAGGTATATGTCTCGCGCCGTCGTGCAGGCTTGGATGAAGGTCGCCTCCATCGGTCATCTGGGCCGAAGAGGTGTTGGTTCTTGCTGCCGTTGAGCTAAAGAGCGCCACCCAGTTTTGCCAGAACGCCAAGCTCGTTTCGGCGGAGGAGTCCCGCCAGCATTGCGGCATCTCTCTTCCGTGTCCGTTGCCGCATACCCATGACCCATTGAGCGAACCGCGTACCCTTGTACCGTGAGGACACCTGAAAAAATGTTGGCCCATGAAAATCTTCTCGACCTGCAGGCCATTCATACGACAGGGTATGTTGTAACCGCGCACCCACTACTCTCTCTAGATTTGTAGCTCGAATATACCGAGATTGCTGCTGAAATACAAGCAGAATATATGCCTAAGTCGACAATGAAAAATGACTAAATTGTTACCTAAATTAGCAACATTCCCCTGCAACCCTAAGGGTTATTGCACCGCCATGAATGTATAAACACCTGATGGCGGAGTCGCCGTGTCATCCGAACTGTTGCAAAACTGAAAGCCGACAACACCGTCACGAATCACGCGCAAATTGGGCAGACTGATGCCCGGCGGCAATGCCGCAGGCGGCGTGACAAAGCTCAGTAAATCCTGTGCGTGGACGCCCGAAAACGGCAATGGCTGCTCCATGCAAGTACGGGGCCCGACCTTGCTTGGACTGATCGACGCAGCCACGCGTTCAAAACGCGTGCGCGCCGTGCCAGGCTCGCCGAACGCGATGCCTCCGCTGAAGACCGCTTTACCTTTCTTGTCGATTCCCGCGACGACATTGCCGGAGCCATCGCCAAACTGTGTTCCCCCGCTTCCCCCGAGGATGTTCAGCTTGATCGCCGTGGAACCTTTCGAGCGCAGTGACAAAGGATAATTGGGCGCTGAAGCAGCGGATTGCACAATCGCGCCTGAAGCGGCTGAGCTGCTCGGCACAATCTGTAACTCACGGCTTTGTGTGTCCGTGATGCGAAGCTTGTTGCCGCCGTCGATAAAGATCTGAATCCCGTCCGCGGAAGGTGATCCGTCGCAGATAGCTTTCCCCGTCGCGCTCGAAACCAAGAACAGCGACCGCACGGAGTGAGCTTGATAGATACAATCGCCGGCGCCATTGTATTCCATATCCGCTGGGGAATAGATCGTTGCCGAACTCCAATTCGGATCCGTTGTTGCTCCAACCTGAATGGGGTGTTGCCCGTTGCCCGAGTAGAATCCGCCGAGGATCAGCGCAGAGGAACCGCGGAGTAGCAGTCCGTTTTCGCCGTTTCCCTGGAACTCGTTATGGGATAGCTCGATTGCGTTATCATCCGCCGCCAACCCATATTCTGGCGAAAACTCAGCCCCATTGCGTCCGTTGTGCGCGAAGAGACAGTGCTCGACCTTGGCGAAATTGTTGCTTCCCTTCATGATCATAGTAGTCTCTTCGGCATGGGGCCGGTTAAGGTTCACCCTGAAGGTGCCATCGCCGATGACTTGCTTGATGACTGCTTGTTCCTGGTTGGGCTTGCCCGGATCGAAAATGATTCCGTTTCCTGCCACGAGCGGAAAGCCTCCGGCTGGAGGCGCTACGGGACTAACGATTACACCAGTCCCCGGCGGAATTGCCCTGGATAACGTCATTTGCCCGTAGGCATAGTCGTCGATCAACAGGCCGTCTCCCCGGGCGTTGATGACTTTCACCTCGTAAATTAACTCGCGCTGCCCCACATAAAAGACGATGCCGCGATTCAGGGAGCCGGTCTTGTTTGATTGTCCATCGATAATGAAGTCCTCAAGCCTACCGTAGCCCGCTCCCACGACCAATCCGTCCACCAACTGGGGCAGACCACTCTTCATGACTAGCCGGCTCCGTCCACGCTGGCCCGAGATGCCTTTCAGAATTGTTCCTTCGTGGTAGATAAACAGGGTCCGCGTGATGAGACAATCCGCTGCCGGAATCTGCACGGTCGATCCGCCTGCCTCATTCAGAGCGGCTTGAATGGCCGCCGTATCGTCGGTTCCGGAGGTGCCGTTCCAGTCACACTTCGCGCCAAAATCAGTGATCATGCGCACATTGCGGATTGCCTCGGCAGAAGCGCGAGGAGGTTCGAATGGAGAGGTTGGGATGGCCGAAGCGGCCATAAGATTTTGTGAATATGAATCTATTGAAGTTTGGCCGATTGGAGCGGATGGGTTGGCAACCTGGCCCGCAGCCCCCGCTGTCATCAGTAATGAAACGAGCAACCACCGAGTTCCCATAGTCAAGTTCCGAGTATTCATCGACCCCGCGCTGACGAAGCTTTGGCAGGCGCTTCGCTCGATTGGCCCAGGAATTCCGGCATGGTTGCATGCTCGTTGTTCGAAATGCCTTCCCTCTTCAACACCTTCCACACGGTCAAGAGCAGAATCTTGAGGTCCAGCCAGAAGCTCCAATGGTTCACGTACCACGCATCGGCTTCAAACTTCTGTTCCCAACTGATCGAGTTACGCCCTTGAATGGCGGCCCAACCGGTCACGCCCGGTAATACGTCAAGCCGTATCGCCTGCCGGGGCGTGTAACGTTCAAGATAGCTGACGAGCAAAGGCCGGGGACCGACCAGGCTGATGTCTCCGCGCAACACGTTCCAAAGCTGTGGTAGCTCATCCAGGCTGGTATTGCGCAGGAAAGTCCCTAGCTTCGTGATCCGGCCAGCATCCGGCAACAAGGCGCCCGCGTTGTCTCTCGCATCGCTCATGGTGCGGAATTTGCAGATTTCGATGGTGCGGCCAAACCGTCCTGAGCGCTTCTGACGAAACAACGCAGGCCGTCCCATGGTAAGTAGAATGGCGATCGCGATTGCCAGCAGCACGGGTGAGAGCGCCAGCGCCGCCACTCCCGCCGCTACGAAGTCCAGGATTCTCTTGCCCACGTAAGCGACGCCGCGTTGCCGCCTTGGACGTATCTGCGGAGCCACGTCTCGTTCCCTGGTAGCGGGTAAATTTGCGCACAGCAATGCCGAGTATGTTTGCATCAGCAAACCAATGACGGCGCTTCGCTCAAAGTGGTCGGTGACCCATTGCCGTCCGGCGGCGGACATCTTACGCTGCATTCCCGGGTCACAAAGAATTTTGCTCAATGCGGACTTTAACTCATCGGAATTTCCGATTGGTACAATCAAGCCGCTGACGCCGTCTACAACCGAATCACGGGCGCCCGTGGCGGTTGTGGTAACGACCGGTATTCCCGATGCCTGCGCCTGCAACGAAACTCCCGGAAACCCCTCACGATAGGTAGGCAGCGCCAACACATCCATGACATGAAGATAGGGCGCCGGATCGCTGACCCAGCCCGCCAGCACGATGGCGGGATTGCTTTGCAATTTCTCCTGGATCTCCCGCGGCACGGCATCGTTTCGCTCGAAGCCACCCACGAGCAAAAGACGGACATCAGGAATCGTCTGTTGAAGAGCTTCGAACGCGGTTGCGAGCTCCACGATTCCCTTATCGCGCACCATGCGCCCAATGAATCCAATCACCGGGGAGTTTTCGGGGATGCCCAATTGCCGGCGTAGCGCGGCCGAACGGCTGGGATCGCTTTCCGGGTGGAAATGCTCAAGGTCGATTCCGGCTGTCGTGCCTCGGTCGAGAACAACCGTTTTTTGCCGGCGTACGATACCGAGCTCGACGATGGCATCCCGCAGGCTCGGACTATTGCAAATCACTTTGTGCGCACACGCACAAGAGATACGCTCGGTCACCGCGAGAAGTTTGCGCTTCAGCCCGGTTGTGGTTTCAAGGCGAAGCCCTCGAAGCGTATAAATCCGGCACGGTACGCGCAGCGCCCAGCCGGCAATTCCCACCAGCAGGGCTGCCTTCGGAGTGCCCACATCGATTAGATCCGGCCGCGCCTTGCGTATCGCACGAAAGACTCTGCCGAGCGAAACCAGATCGGCAAAAGGGGAGATCGCTCGTTTCATCGGGACGGCAATGGTTTGAACTCCCCGGGACTCTCGCGCCCGATCGAGACTTTCCCCAGGTGATGCCAGCACCACGACCTCAAACCCGCGGTGCGGCAGCAACGCGAGAGCGTTATCGATCAGCCGGCAAGCCACCGCGTCGGTGACTGCCATCAGCACACGGGGAGCACGCTGGGCGACAGCACTCGATGCAGTCGGTTTGCGAGGTTGATCGGAGGTTCGCATGGGTTCATCAGCCACACTGTTTAGCCGTTTGGCAGGGCGACATCACCCCACGACAAGACGCAACTGCCCCACGAATATCCGACCCCGAACCCTACCAGCATGACTTTGTCGCCGGTAACCAGTTCGTGCGCGGAACGGCAGAGCGTCAGCGGGATCGTATTGCTGACAGTGTTGCCAACATCCTCCATGCAAAGGGGCGCTTTCTCGCAAGGAATTTTCGCCTTTTTACGCAGATGCTCATTCATGAAAGCGTTCGCCTGGTGAAACACATACATACGGACATCCTCGGCGCTCATGCGGTTTTTTTGCAGCGTGTCCTGAATTAATGCCGGAACCCGCTTCAATGTAAAACCAAATAACTCCTGCCCGTCCATGAAGAGGTTTTCCCCGGTACGGACACAGCCAGCCGCATCGGTGACCTCGGGAGCGATTCCATGGCGCGGATTTCGCGCCCCGCTGATTGGCACCATCAAGTTGGCGGCGCCGCCTCCGTCGGTTCCAAGACAGCCGTCAAGTATGCTTGCACCGCCCGCTTCAGCGGTCACCAGGGTTGCGGTACCGGCATCCCCGAACAGCACCCGGACGGAGCGATCACGCGGGTGAATGTACTTGCTATAGGTCTCCCCGGTGAGCAACAACACATTGTGAGCCATCCCTGCGCGAACCATGGCGGACGCCAGGTAGAGTCCGTAAATGTATCCGGAGCAACCTTGATTGAAATCGAGTGCGCCACAACCCTGAGATAATCCGAGCCGGTCCTGTAGTATGCACGCCGAAGCCGGAAGAGCATAGTCCGGACTTTGGGTGCAGAACAAGAGAAAATCGATCGCCGAACGCTCGATCCCGGCACCGCTCAAAAGCTTGCTGGCGGCTCCGAACGCCAAGTCCGATGCCGTCTCGTCGGCACCCGCAATGTGGCGGCAATCAATGCCCGTCTTCGCCGCAACCCTGGCCATGTCCCAGTCAGGATTCTCCGTCTGCAACTGTTGATTGCTGACCGCCGTCGCCGGCAGGAAGTAACTGATCGCCTTGATATAGGCATTCACTCAGATATCGCCTAGTTCGCGACGCCCGTTTTCGCCAGAACATTTTCTATAACGTCGTTGACCGTCTTGAAAGCACGAATTTCCTTTGCCGTAAGCTGCACCCCAGCGCGCTCGTCCAGCAGCGACATGATGGTGAGCCACGCGAGCGAGGTCCAATCGGGAACATCGGCGATCACGGTTTCGGGTGTCAAAGTGGAGGCATCGACTTCCAGGGATTCTGCAAAGATTTCGATCAATTCCGTTTTCGTCATTACTTACCTCAGTTCAAAATGGCCTGACGGGCCTGGCGTGTTTGTAAGTTGCGTGACATGCTTGCGAAGGATTTTCTGCGCACCTGTTGTAACTATCTGTTCGTTTATATTGACTGACTCGAACATCATTAGAGCAAGACCTTTGCCGGCACCCCGATCACGGTCCGGCCGGGCTTGACGTCGCGGAAGGCAACCGACCCGGCGCCGACCACCGCGAATGCGCCGATCCGCACCCCTGGCATGATCGCGGCATGGCTGCCCAGCAGGACGCCGCGTTCCAGGTGAGCATGACCCGTGATATCGCAGTGCGCATTGATGGTGCATCCGTTCTCCACCACGGCATCGTGCCCGAAGCTGGCATAACAATTCACCGTAACGAAATCCCCCAATGAGACATCGACGCTAACGAGGGCGGAGCGGGTAATCACAACGCCGAGGCCGACTTTGCTCCGTGGACCGATCGGTACCGTCGGGTGAATTACATTCGTAAATCGGCCGCCCCTGGCTTGCAGCATCTCGCAAGCTGCTAATTTCGCTTTTGGCGCGCCGATCGCGCAAATAAACAGATCTCGCTCTTCCGGACGATAGTCGCGAATGGTCGACAACACTGGCAAATTCAAGCCATATCGAGTCATCCTGGCGCATGCCCCTCGACATCGTCGTCGAGGAACCCGCCTGGTTCCTGCCACTCACGATCCGCAGCCGGAATCTCGGTAGATGCCCAAAGAACTTCCCTGGCAAAATCTCCCGCCCCAACGATGATGAGCCGGCGCTTCAACAGCACCATCCGCCATCGATGACCAGCGTCGTACCCGTTACGTGCTTTGCCGCATCGGAGAGGAGGAAGCCGGCGGTGACGCCAATCTCGTTGGTTTCAATCAATCCCAGGAACTGCCTTCCGATGGTTTCCTTTAATCTCTCCCGGCACTTGTTCGCGCGCCGAACTCGTACATGGGCGTTTTCCCATAAGCCGGAGCAATGCAATTCACTCTGATCTGTTTCCGCGCAAGTTCGACGGCGGCGGGCCGGACCATTGAATTCAGTGCGCCTTTGGAGGCTGCATAGGTAATCATGGCCAAGCGTGCCGGTCAATGACGCAATGGACGACAGAAAAATGAATGATGCGCCAGCACGGGCTGACTACTCCTTTGGCGCTAGCGGCTCGCATAAGTGCAACCGCGGCGTAAAAGTTTACCGCCATCACTCTCTTCCATCCGCTTGCGACCCAGAGCGCCGAGCGGAATACTTGGCGCAATCCCCGCGGAATGAACAAACCCGTGCATCGGCGTGCCCGCATCGACCACCAACTGCTTGAGCCATTGGCCGATCGCATCCGTGTCTTCCAGCGAAAATGGCGCCACCACATGCGACTGCTGGCCGTCCATGCCCTGTAGAGTCTCGCTCAGAGCCGCCTCGTTTCGTCCGTTGATGATGACCCGCGCACCCAGCCGGCTGAGGACAATGGCCACCGCGCGTCCTATACCGGAAGAAGCGCCGGTAACCAGGATCAGCTTGCCGCTGAGATCGAGTGGGTTGTACATTCCGTCTCCTGCTGCGTCTTAATCACCTTTGCGACCTTCAACGCGGCGAAACTGCCTGCCACGGCTGCCCACGAATAACCGACGCCAAAGCCTGCCATCAACAGGTTGGTGCTGGGTGATTCTTTCAGCCTGGCACTCAAATCATCCGCCATGAGCAGCGGTATCGAAGCAAGTGAGGTATTGCCATACTTGGCGATATTGATGGGAACACGATCCAGTAGAACTTTTGCCTTCCTAGCCAGGGTTTTGATCATGAACTCATTGGCTTGATGTAAGAGGAACAAATCGACCTGCTCCTGTCTCCATCCCTGAAGTTCAATGGCATCGCGCAGCAGAGCGGGAACACGCTTCAACGAAAAATTGAAGATCTCGATGCCATCCATCTTCAATTCCATCTGGGAACGGGTATTGCCGTCATCTTCAAGCCGTCTCACATAGGCTTCCGGCGTGGCCCGCAGGCGATATCCGCCGCCGGGCAACAGCAAGTTAGGAACCCCTGTCCCGTCCGTACCCATCACGAACGAGATCGCCGTAGCCGTCGAATCAAACTCCAGGGCAGTCGCGGCGCCGGCATCCCCAAACAACATGGCGACAGATTTATCTTCCGAAGACAGATGGCGGCTTTGCGTGTCGCCGGTGAGCAACAAGACCCTTCGGCACGCACCGCTGGCGATGGCTTGCGCCGCCAGCCAGAGGCCATAGACATATCCCGAACAACCCATGCCCACGTCAAACGCCATGCAATGGGCACTCAACCCAAGCTTCCCATGAGCTACGCAAGCCGTGGCCGGACAAAAGTAGTCCGGGCACTGCGTGACCATAAAAACGCCATCGATCGTCTCCAGAGCCCAGTCTAGATCCTGGAGAAGAGTCTTGGCGGCCGCGACACACAAGTCGCCCGCGGTCTGCCCCTCTGGCACGCGATAAACCTGGCGCAGGCCCACCGTGTTCTTGATTTTCGCGACGTCCTGCGGATCGAATGCGAAGCCGAACTCTTCAACCGCGTGCGGCTCGCCCGGGACGGCAGCAACAACGCCACGAACGGCGACCTTTGCAACACGGCACTGTGCCAATGTTTTCTCCACTACCAAAGGCCGGGACCCACAATCGCCAGCCTGTGATTTGAGTTACGAAGCTTGCGTCATTATAACAATTGCAACTGCGATTCCGCACTCGTGCGAAATGCTCGCCTGAGCGCTCATCACCCCGTGCTCGCTCATTTCCTGCGCTGTCTGGCCAAGAAATGTCAGGCGCGGCCGGCCCGCCTCGTCCGGCAAAGTTTCAATCTCGGTGAGCATCAGAGGCCCACCGAATCCGCAGCCCGCAGCCTTGAGAACGGCTTCTTTCACCGCGAAACGACCCGCGAGGAATTCGAATCTGCGTTGCTCCCTCAGCCCCGAAGCGTGTCGTTTCTCGCCGGGCGAGAAAACACCGTCTATAAGACGTCCCGCTACGGCTAGCGAATGCCGCAAGCGGTCCACGCTTACCATGTCTACGCCAACTTGGAATCGAGTACCGTTTTGAACTAACACTAGGTGTTCACTGAAACCCGGATGCGCCATCGCGAAGTGCTAGCAGAGACTACATTCGAGTCTCTGGTCGCGGCACCCTCCCGAAGCAAGTTCCGCTTTAGCTCTCATGCGTGAGTTTCAGGAACTTGGCGACGTGTTGTTTGTACTTCAATCTATCTCGACAACACGCACAAGTCTTACAAATCACTCTAAAGGCGCAATCCAGTGATTGTTTGAATTCTACTCGCAAATCCTCTTAGGTGGAAACTACGGCCATCCATTCCTCACACATGCCCGGCACTGAGGTCCCAGGTTCGCATATCTTGCTGAGCCCCTTCCGCTGAATTCACTTCAACGGCTTATGTCCGTATTGGCTTGGCTTCATTTCCAGAATGGCTGCAGCCGCCTAAGAAATTCGTATCCAGTAGAGCCGCACGGCTATCTTTTCCCATTTCCGGACACACCTCTCATTTTAGGACGAGGCTCGTTGGGATGCCTTACCAGTTCGGGAAATTTCCCCTATTGCAATACAAAATTCACGATTGCTGTCCAGAGTTGGAGTAAACTAGCTTTAAATCCTAAGTCGCTGGTTCGAGGTTAGGTCGCAGCTGAGCGTGAAGTAGTGGGGCCTCATGTTTCATGTGTCCTCGCATCAAGGAAACGAAGTCTGAATGGCTACCAAAGTAACTTCTGCACCTCCGTTGGCAGTATATGGGGCGGCACCTGTACGCACCTCTCCGCTCGCTCCATGGCCGCAATTTGAAGAACACGACATCCAAGCTGTGGCTGACGTGCTTCGGTCAGGCAAAGTAAATTACTGGACTGGCAGCAACGGCCGCCAGTTTGAAATTGAGTACGCGCAACACCTTGGTGTAAAGCACGCGGTTGCGCTTGCCAACGGCACACTCGCCTTGGAATTGGCTTTGGTCGTACTCGGGATTGGGCCGGGGGACGAAGTCATTACGACAAGCCGTACTTTCATCGCATCGGCAAGCGCCATTGTCATGCGAGGGGCGCGCCCGGTGCTAGCGGATGTCGACCGCGATAGCGGTAACGTAAGCGCCGAAACCATCGCGCCACGGATTACGCCCCGGACAAAAGCGATCATTGCCGTTCACCTTGCGGGATGGCCCTGCGACATGGATCCGATTCTCGCGCTTGCCCGTCGGCATGACATCAAGGTGATCGAAGATTGCGCCCAGGCGCATGGCGCTGTTTACCGGTCGAAACCGGTTGGATCGTTGGGCGATATTTCGGCATTTTCCTTCTGTCAAGACAAGATCATCACGACCGGTGGCGAGGGCGGACTTCTGGCGACCAACAACGAACAGTGGTGGGAGCGAGCTTGGTCCTATAAAGATCATGGCAAGAGTTTTAACGCGGTGTATCGCCGACAGCATGCTCCCGGATTCCGCTGGCTGCATGAGGACTTTGGGACCAACTGGCGACTGACCGAGATGCAAGCCGTACTTGGACGGAATCAACTGGCGCGCCTCGATCAGTCGATTGCCAGGCGGCGTGCCCATGCCAGGATCCTCATCGACGAGTTTTCATCCATCGACGCTTTGCGGGTGCCGGTGCCGGTGCCGGCGCCGGATGTGAAACATTCTTATTATAAATTCTACTGCTACGTGAGACCGGAGCGATTGGCGCCGGGCTGGAACCGCGACAAAGTGATGGAGGCGGTCAACAGGGAAGGGATTCCCTGCTTCAGCGGAAGTTGTAGCGAGGTCTATCTGGAAAAAGCATTTCCGGCCGAATACCGGCCGGCGGCTCGCTATTCAAACGCCAAGGAATTGGGCGAAACAAGCCTTATGTTTCTGGTGCATCCGACGTTATCTGAGGAAGACATGCGACAGGCGGCAACTGCGGTTCGGAAGGTAATGGACGTCGCAACTTCGGACTCTGGATCGTAAGTCAGGCGAATGGCTCGATGGAGCCGTTAGGGGCAGGTTTCAATCTACCTGCTCCCAGGATTGGACCAATGACAAAGAAATGGATGACCGGAAAATTGAAGTTAAGTATCGAAGCGATGATTCGAATCGTTGCTGATCTTTTGATTCTCAATGTTTCGATAGCCGCTGCGTTTCTGCTGTATTTCGCCTTGAACCGGGACGAGTCTCGAGAGCTTCTCAGCGTCGTTTTAGTCAAGCCATATTTCTGCAGCGCATGGTTTTTGAGCTTGGTAGGTCCGTTTGTGTTTCACCTGATGGGGTTCTATACCAAGGGCCGCGCCTACCAGAGCCGCTATAAACTCTTGGTGATCGTTCAGGCCTCGACCCTGCTTTTTATCCTGCTGGGGTTCGCCGCCTATGCCACTCCTTATTTGCGCGGGTTTCCCAGGACGATATTGTTCCTCGCGTGGCTGCTTTCGACCTCTCTCCTTGTGGTGGCGCGCCTGTGGGCGCGCATTTGGAACGGAGTGGTTGAACGCGAGCACCATGTCCGACTCAGGGCTAAGTCCGCGCCGATTGAGAATGTACTTCTGATTGGAGGCGCCGGATACATTGGCTCGGCTTTGCTTCCGAAATTGCTGGAAAGCGGTTACAAGGTTCGACTGCTTGATCTGTTCCTCTACGGAACGGACCCGATCGAACAATATCAGTCTCATCCCAAGTTGGAGATCATCAAGGCGGATTTCCGGCAGATCGATGTCGTCGTTGCGGCGATGAAGGATATGGACGCGGTGATTCACCTGGGTGCAATCGTCGGTGATCCGGCCTGCGCACTGGATGAAGAGCTTACGATTGAAGTCAACCTGCTCGCCACCCGAATGATCGCCGAAGTTGCCAAGGGCAAGGGAATCTCCCGCTTCATCTTCGCGAGTACCTGTTCGGTTTACGGGGCCAGCGACTTACTGCTGGACGAGCGTTCCTCACTCAACCCGGTATCGCTTTATGCGCGCAGCAAGATTGCATCCGAACGGGTTCTTCTCGATTTAAGAGATGAAAGCTTCCTGCCTGTGATGCTCCGCTTCGGTACCATCTATGGACTTTCCGGCCGCACCCGCTTCGATCTTGTGGTGAACCTGCTCACGGCCAAGGCCATGGTCGATAGCGTCATTACGGTTTTCGGAAGCGATCAGTGGCGCCCGTTCCTGCACGTAGACGACGCTGCATTGGCTGTCTTCAAGGCTCTGCAAGCTGACAATGCGGCGCTCACGGACATCATCTTCAATGTGGGCTCTGATGCCCAGAATTACACTCTCGGCGAAGTTGGAAGGATCATCAAGGGGATGGTCCCCAGCGCGGACCTGCAGTTCTACGAAGACAATGTCGATCGCCGCAATTATCGAGTCGACTTCACCCGCATCTCGCGAACCCTCGGGTTCTTCCCCGAATGGACGCTGGAGAAAGGCATCCAACAGGTGATTACGGCGATCAGGTCGGGAAAGGTGACCGAGTACAAGGACGCCAAATATAGCAACGTGAAGTTCCTTTCCGAGGAGATTGGAACCAGCACTCTCCGCATAGGGCGCGAGTGGGTTGGGACTGCGCTCGTACCTCCAGCGCCGTCCGCTCGCCTGGAGAAAAGGCCTGCAAGCGGTATCTGGCCGGAGTTGAAAGGCAAAGACATGCTTCAGGGCGGCCAGGGCGCATAAGGTTGGTTTTTAGCGGAACCTTTCACCGTAGTTCGCATTTCCAAAGGCCGGTGCAAGTCGGAAGCAGCACGCATGGCTAAGTATCTGATCCGTCTGGATGACATTGCTCCCAACATGCATTGGGAAAACTACCTGCGAATGAAGGCAGTTTTCCTGAAGCTTGGGATCAAGCCCGTGCTGGGAGTGATTCCGGATAATCACGACCCTGAACTTACCCGCCTTCCCGCGCCGCCAGTAGATTTCTGGCGGGAGATCCGCGAAGTGCAGTCGCTGGGATGGGACATCGCCATGCACGGCTATCAGCACCTGTATGTGAGCGATTCCCCAGGCATCTTGGAGATGAGTCCGAAGAGTGAATTTGCCGGTCTTCCTTTCGAAGTCCAGCTCCAGAAGCTTCGTAGCGCGCTGGCAGTGTTCGACGGCCAAGGAGTTCGGGTGCAAACCTTCATGGCCCCCTCGCACACCTTCGATCAGAACACTCTACGCGCGCTGGCAAGCATCGGCATTACGCGAATCACCGATGGCTATTGGCTGTTTCCATTTCGCTATGAGTCGATCCTGATGGTTCCGCAGATCATGGAACGCCCACGAGCTCTGCCAGTCGGGGTGATTACTTTTTGTTTGCATTTGAATTCCGCAAAAGAATCTTTCCTTCGCGAGGTGGAGCAGTTTTTAGAAATCCACCGGAAAAGGTTCATTAGCTTCGATGCGGCAGTCGATTTTGAACGCACTACAATGCTCAACCGCTTGTGCGGAAAGGGTATGGCCTTTGTTTTGCGTTGGAGTCGGACGCGCCGGCGCCTGCCGGCCCGATAGCTCCAGAGTTGGACAAAGTTTTACTGAATACCCTGTCGAGCTGAAATCCTGAGTAAGTTCCTACTTTGAAGCGCTACCCCCAATCCTAGGTATCGTTGCCGAATCGTTGCTGCCGACTGTAACCATCGAAGCCATCTTTAGTAAAAGCCATTCCCTGAAGCCGAAGGCAGCCATGGAAGGCAGCACGCCAGCCGAAGCCATAAATTCCCAATTTCTACTTTAGACCGGACCGGAGAAGATACCTCTCTGCGCCGATCACGTTGAGGCATTACCACTGCCAACTTCACGCCGGGTTACCAAAGTATGTAAGACGGTCGTTCCGTTGACACTTCCTTTTTCGGGATGAGAAAATCCAGCCCCAATTTGGAAGGCCTATGTACCACTGGTGAAGGGAAATATGCGTGAGCAGGCTGTCAGCCAGCGTAAAGTAACTTCGGATTACGAAGAAAGACGTAGGCATCGGCCAGCAGGTATCTGCCGGCATTCGCTTGATGAACATTTAATTAACCATTCGTGCGACATAAAAGCCGCACATGGCATCTGAGTGTTGCAACGGGGGCTGTATGGACATGGCTCGATATGAAGACAATTCGATGTTGGATGTGGTAAAGCTTGCTTCCGGGATCGGGATCGAGGAATTCGAATCACGGGAGCTGACAGAGCAAGCTCTGCACGGCGACCCCGCCTCCGAATTTATCGTTGGTTCCTGGTACGAAGCGGCTGGTGAATTGACGAAGGCACGGGAGTGGTACAACCGCGCCGCCAAAAATCATTACGCGCCCGCGCTCAGGAAACTGTCGATGGCGCAGTTCCGCAAAGCCGGGTAGCCCAACTACCCGACGGTCCACTTTAGCGCTGCATGGACTCCTCGGTGTAGGTGACGAACTCGGGATAGGCGCCGGCGCCAAGTTCGTGCAGGTCCATTCCCTGGCGCTCGCCCTCGGGCGGTACCCGTTGCGGCAGCACGCGGTCGAGCAGCAGGTTTAAGCCATAGCTCAACGGCAGCACAAATCCGAGCAAGGTAGCGATTCCCACGACTTGCGCGATCCACTGCCCCGGAGCCGCGCCCGGCAGCATGAGCAAAGAATCCCGCCGCCAGCAGGCTCCAGAGTCCGCACAAGCCGTGCACGGAAAACGACCCTACGGTGTCGTCCACCGCAATCAGCTCCAGCCACTGGATGGAAAACGTGACCAGGGCTCCGGCCACAATGCCGATCAACAACGCCGCCAGGGGTGCCAGGAATGCGCAGCCGGCACAACTCGCGACTAATCCGCCGACCCATCCGTTGGCGACCAGCGAGGCATCCGGTTTACCGAAACGGATGCGCGTGATGAGCAAGGAAGTCAATGCGGACGCGGACGCCGACAGGGTTGTGTTCACCGCGATGAGCACCACCCGCGCAGGCGCGCTGCCGGCAAACAAGATTGCGCCCGCCGAATTCAGCCCCACCCATCCCAGCAACGCCAACAGGCAGCCAAACAGAACCAGCACGGTATTGTGTCCGGGGATCGCCGCGGGAATGCCCTCGACCGAGTATTTGCCGCGGCGAGGACCGAGAATCCACAGGATCACCAGGGCGTTCAACCCGCCAACCGCCTGAATCGAGCCGGCGCCGCCGCAATCGAGAAAGCCGCGGCCGAGCGAGTAGTTGACGCCGAGCTGAGCCAGCCAGCCGCCACCCCAAGCCCAGTGCGCAAACAGCGGATAGATGCAACCGGCCAGCAGCGCGGCAGCGGCGGCACTAGCCCCAAGCCGCCAGCGATCCGCGGCGCTGCCCAGCGGAATCGCCGCCGCCAGCCCAACGCCGAAGATCTGAAGCAGTGCAGCCAGCGATGCCGGAGAACCGTCGAGTTCCAGTCCGCGAAAGAAGAACTTCTCGGCGGCGAGCCAGCTCCACTGCTTACCCGCGATGCTGATCGCGTGCATCGGACGGCCGGCATATCCCTCCACGGCGAAGCCGCACGCGAAATAAACGCCGGCGGCGATCGCGACCACGCACAGCGTACTCAGCATGGCGTGCGCCGCGCTGCGAGAACGCACAAAGCCGGTATTGATCAGCGCCAGTCCGGCAATCGCCAGCGGAACCAGCAGTATCAGGAAAATGCAGAGCGCCACTCCCACTTCCGAGAGCGCGGGAACCGTGGCGGCCATCAGTGACGCTCCCTGGCAAGAGGCGAATGCGCGCGAAAGACAAGAAACAAGCCCAGTATCTCGACGCCGATGCCGGCCAGCACGAAACCGGATCGGGCTGCCGGAGCGGCAAGCAGCACAACCGCAGCCAGCACCAGCAACCATCCGGCCAACAGCAACAGGAAGCCTGCAATCTTCATTTCAATCGAGTCCTCGCCTGCCAGCACGGCTGCTGCCGGCTGACTTCACGTGTGCCGCGCCACGTAGAGCAACAAGGTGAATATCACGATGGGAATCAAAGCCAGCATGAGATAGAACAGAATCTTTTTGCCCCAAGGCGAACGGTGTTGTTTCCAGTCGTGCAATTCGGCGCGATCAGCCGCCACCCCAACCTGGTCCTGGTGTTCCAGGTCCCAGGCGAACTCGTGCGCATTGGGATAGCGGTTCTTAGGGTCGCGCTCCATGGCGCGGTAGATGATCTCCTGCAGTTGCGGAGAAATCGACGGATCGATCTCACGCGGCGGAACCGGATTATTCAGCAGCCGCTCGTTCATGATCACGAAGGGATTCGGTCCGCTGAACGGCACCTTGCCCGTCAACATCTCGTACAACATGACTCCGAGCGCATAAATATCGCTGCGCGCATCGCCGCGCTTGCCTTTGACCTGCTCCGGAGAAATGTAGTCCGGCGTTCCCATCGTCTGCGATGCCGAGGTGTAAGTGATGCGCCGCGAACTGATGTTGCCCGCGATGCCGAAGTCGATCAGCTTGATGTTGTCGTCGGCGTCGATCATGATGTTTTCCGGCTTGAGGTCGCGATGCACCACGCCGTTGCGGTGAATGTAGTCGAGCGCGTCGCAGATGCGCAGCGCGATTCGCACCGCGCGCTCGGGCGGCAGCTTGCGTTGCTCGTTCATCAATTGACGCAGCAGCCGTCCCTCCACCCACTCCATGACCATGTAGCGTTCGCTGCGGTCGTCATCGCCCAGGACCTTCATCACCCCGGGGTGGTCCAGCTTTCTGCCGATCTCCTCTTCGCGCTGGAAGCGTTCGAAAAACACCGGGTCGCTTTCCATCTCGATGTGCGGAACCTTGATGGCAACCGTGCGGCCCGTGCGCGTGTCCTTGCCGCGGAAGATCGAAGCCATGCCGCTGCGTGCGGCCACGCTCTCAAGATAATAGTGGTCGAGTTGCTCGCCAGGATGGAGTTGAGTCATTGGTTGTCAGCAGGCCGAGGCAACTGTCGGCCATACTCGTCGATGAGCTGAACCGGATTCGCCGTGAGCTGCTGCGTCTCTTCCGGCGCGCGGTTCAGCCAAACGACTCAGGGCAGTTTGTACGGCCGTCCTCGATACATTCCAACCCGTTCGACATCACGAATGCGAACCAGTTGAAGGCTCACATTATCGCTGCCATCTCGCTGATTGGCAAGCTGCACCAGTTGTTGCGCCGTAGCTTGCAGGTCAGTCTTTCCCGCTGACCGCCTTGGCCAGATCGGCCTCCGTAACCGCGCCATGCAGGCCGTCGGAACTCAACAAAAGGACATCGCCGGGAAGCAACAGATGCTCGCTGATGTCGGCGCTCACGAATAGTTCGTTCCCCAGCGAGCGGCTCAATATGTGGCGAGTAGCGGATTCATTCGCCTGGCCCGATGACAGAATACCAAGCCGCACCTGCTCGTTCGCCAGCGTGTGATCGCGCGTCAGCAGCGTGGCGTGGCCCCGGCGAATCAGATAACACCGCGAATCGCCGACATGCGCCACGGTGACGCGGTCGAAGCGTAGCGCGCAGGCCACCACCGTGGTCGCCATCGCCCGTCCGGCCGATTCAGATGCCAACCCCGCTTCGTGCACATGTACGTTGGCGGCCTGCACCAGGCGCTGCAACAAAGGTGCATGCGGCTCACCGGCGACAGCGCTCTGAAATCCGGCGAGCAGCGTTCCAACCGCCAGCCGCGAAGCGACTTCGCCGTCCTCGTGGCCTCCGACTCCATCGGCAACCGCGAATAGCCAACCGTGGCTCCGCGCTCTTGCCGGAGAGTCTGGAATCGCACGGCCTAGATAGTCTTCGTTCTGCTCGCGGATGCGGCCGGGATCGCTGAGCTGTGCGAACTCTACATCGAGCATCGAACTCTGTCGTTGTAACCCAAACGCGACAGGGCTTGGCGCGGCTGGGGCAAGTTGTCCTCGATACCTGCGGGACATTCAACCTCTCGCTGTTTCATCTCGCTGTATCTCGCCAAATCATTGCTCAAAAAAGTGGGCGGGCTTGCACCCGCCCCGGGAGGAGAACATCACTAACTCGCCATTGGCCTGGCTGAAACCAAGGTGGTCCTGCCTGTGGACTTGCTCATGCGGACAAAATAAATGCCGCCGTAAATGGCCCAGACCAAGGCAACGCCCAGCGCCAGCAGCGGCTCCATCTTGGTGCCGTAACCCATAAACGGCCCCACCAGGTAGAACCCCATGCACGCCAGGTTTGCCAGCAGTCCGAAGATCGGAATCAACATATGCCGCAACAGGCTGAATTTCGGATGCCTGTGGTAGGCAACCATGCAGATCAAGCAACTCATGCCATACAGCAGGAATGTGCCGAAGTTCGAGGCCAGCGTGACCGCCAGCAGCGAATTAGGCAGCGCCGCCATCTTGTCGTGAGTGGTGTAACCGAAGCTCGACCAGAACCCCTGCGGCAACGCCTTGATGGCGGCGTCGGTGGGCGCGCCGGCATCGCCGAATGCCATCACCACCGCGATGCAACCGATCACCGCCGAGATGATCGCCAGCGTCCAGATCGCGCGGTGCGGGGTCAGGTTCTTGCCGTGCAACATGCCGAAGTGCTCCGGCGCTTCGCGGTCCTTGCCCATCGCATAGGTGACGCGCGCGCCGGTGTTCATGCAGGAAAGCGTGGTGCCGATCAAGCGCCAGGAAGACCGTGAACGCCTCGCACCAGCATGAAGATCCTGCCCGCGGCCCGCTCCGAACAGCGCGTCGCCCACCACGATCATCATGTCGCCGATCGGCGCCGCCGAGTTGGCCGCACTCTGCATGGTATAACCGCTGTTCAGGAAGTAGTTTGCCGCGAAATACTCAATGAGATAACAGAACACCCCCTGCACCAGCAGCGAAACGATCACCGCGATCGGAACGTCGCGTTTGGCGTTCTTGGCCTCGCCGCCCATGCGCGGTCACCGATTCAAAGCCCACCAGGATCAGGATGGCCACCGTCGCCTGCACGAAAGCCCAGCCGATATTGTGCAGACCCGTAACCGACGACGCCTTCGGGATGACTGAGGAAATTGCCCTTTTCGTCCTGCGCCGGATAACTGATCAGGAACGGCACCGGCTTGCCGGCGGCGTCCAGCTTCGGTTGCGGAACTTGCCGACCGAATCGCGCACGACGTTCTCGACTTCTTTTCCATCTTCCGTTGCCTTCTGCGTCGCGAACTCATAGGTATAAGCGGACCCGGAAGTCGAGTCGAACTGATAGGCCACGCTTCCCGGAGGATGATTCATGCGGTAGCCGAGCGCGATCACCGAGAAGATCAGCAGCGCCGTGATCTGGATGACGTTGATTGCGATGCCGACCGCCTGTCGATCCGTTCACGCCACGGTAGGCGATGTAGGCCACCCCGAAAGAGAAGACGATCGCAACCGCCATCATGAACATCGGTCCGGGGTTGGACGCGTTCATGACACTCGGCCAGATCGTCCCCACCAGGTATCCGCACAGGATACCCATGACGCCGACCATCACGCCGGGATAGATCCAGTAATAAAGATGCGACGCCCAGCCGACGATAAACTTCGAAAGCCGCGCATAACGCCACACCGTGTTGTGATTGAGAAAAGACTGCTCGGCGAAATAATACGAGCTGCCCGTTCCCGGATAGAGTTTCGCCATCTCCGCGTAACACACGGCCGTGGCCAAACACAGCAGCAGCGCGACGACGATGCCGATCCACATCGACGGGCGAAGTGACGCCCGTAGTCGCTTGAATATAGAACGTGAGCCACAGGAAGGCGCCGGGGGCGATGAGCGCCATGGCGTTCATCGTCAGGCCCGTTAAGCCTAAAGTCGGTTTCATTTCAACTGCGGGAGTCTCCGCCACGTTTCATTCTCCTGGTTGATTTTTCATCCGACCCTATCGGATTCCAAGTCTGCGATAGCGAACAACAGCACTCGTGATCGTCAATCATGATCAGGCGGCACATGGTAAACGCCGCCTCGGGGTGCTCTACTTAACTGATCCGGCTCCAGCACGAAGATCAGTCCCGCCGCCACCGTCGATTGCGTGTTGGCAAACTTTGACGTATCTTTGTTAAAAGCGTGAGGGTTGTTCGAGTCGTCGAAGCGATACTCGGCGCGGGTGATCAGGTGTTGAGCAAACTTTCCTCTCCACCGTGCCGGTGATTTCGTTGATATGCTGGCGCGGGTGACCCCGCAATGTCAGTGTGTAAACCGGTGTGGTCGTTATAGTACTCATAGCGTCCCGCCACCGCCCACAGCGGGGTGTACTGGTACTTCACGTATCCAGCGATTCCGGCCCAGTCAATCGCCTTGTTACACGGGCTCCGCAAGCCATGATCGCCGCGGGTTTCAGTCCCTCGACCCGGCCGTAATCGCCATTGGCCATCAGAGAAAGCTTGCTCGTCGGCGTGTAGGTAATCACCGTGTCGCTCAGATTGCGCCAATTGCCGCCGTCCAGCGGGGTTGCTCCCGGACCGCCCAGCCAAGTCTCGGTAAGAGATACTTTCTTGTTCGGATTCCAGGCGAAGCTCAAGCCACCCGTCTTACCGCTGCTATAAGTGTTCTCCACCAGGTTGTTCCAGCCATTCACCACATAGCCGGTCAGCGTGTACTTATCGTTAAAGGTATAAGCAGCGCTCAGGCCGAAGTGATAGAACGGAATCGCATAGTTAAACAACAAGCCACGCGAATAGTTCCAGTCCTTATTGCTCTCAATGACCTCCGCGCCGTTTGGCGTTACGAACTTGCCAAAGGTCAGCGTCAGTCCCTTGCCGACCGGAGCCAGATACGACATGTACGCTTGCTTCAGATACTGGGCGAAGCCAACTCACCGGGATCTGGTACTATTCACGATGTTCATCGCATTGCCAAAGCCCAGAGTAACGTCATATCCAAGCCGGCTGCTCGCGTCGGGCGCCTTATCCAAACCAATTTCGACCAGGTTGAGCGCGAACTGATTCGTCGCATTATCAAAGAGACGCAACCCTGACGTCCGATTCGCCGGAGTATTAAAGTTGAACCCGTAATAGCCATCCACCAATCCGTTGACGGTGGCGCCCTTCAGTACACTCGCGATCCCGTCCAGTGGGCCAGGCGCGGCGGCAGGTCGGCAGCGGCAGGAGCGGCGGCAACGGCCGCCGAAGTCGATGGCGCGGCTTGCGTCGCCGGAGCCTCTGTCTTCGCTTGTGCGGCAACCTCGGCTTTCAACTGCTGCAACTGCCGCTCCAAGTCAGCGATGCGCTGATTAATATCCGCGGTGGCCGGCGGCTGGCGCAGTAGTCTGCGCCGCTAGAATATCTGACATAATAAAAGGAGTAAGAACAAAGTCCCAGTTGCGGGGCCTGATCTAAGCATGTCCGAACCTGCTTTCTCGCGTGTACCTAGCTATAGGGATTAGATCCAGGGTTTGTAACCCGGTACACTCAGCGTAGACAGGGCCATTCACTACGTCCAACGCATTGTTCTGTTGGCAAAGATCGAAAAACCTCTCACAAATTGCAGTTATAAGAGAGATAAAGGATGGTTATGAAAATTGCGGTTATAGGTGGGATAAGAAATACTTATTTCGTGGGGAACCTTGTTGTCAGAGGAAATGGGAATCCCCTCGTGGCTCAAGCCCGCACTCTTAAGTGAAAAATACTATATCGCATCACGATGCATTTCTGATTTGTGTTTGGTCCGGTTCATACGGCTTGACGGTTGGCCCTTGCTGGCGAGGCATTGCAGGTTTGTTGGCTCGCGCAATCAGCGCATCGATGGAAGCGCCTCCCGGGCCAAGAACCAAAATCAGAAGCGCGGCAAAGAGAAACGTAAACGGATCGGCGCCGAAGAACTTTGGAGGATCGGAGAAGATAGCGAGTAGAGCAGCCCGGTCTGCCGTAAGATAAGCAACCACCATGTCTCCCGCCAGCAGCAGCGCGGTCAGCCGCGAACCGAGTCCCAGGATCAGCAGAATTCCCCCGCCGGCCTCGAGTCCGGCGACAAACACGGCGTTCGCGTGAGGAAAAGGTATTCCGAGAGTGGCGAAGTATCCGGTCACCCGTTCCAGGTTGTGCAGCTTGCCCCACCCGGTCTGCGCGAACTGGAAGCCCCAGTACAGCCGTATGGCGAGCAGCAGGGGCGAGCGCAATGCCGAGGCGACGGTGACGAAGTTTCCATAAGCCCAACTACATTTCTCGTAAGACGTGCTCATCGTGCCCTCTTTCCGAAGTTGGACCGGCTCGCCGTGCGAGGTCGCGGCGCGCTCCGTAGAGAAAGCCAGCCGAGTTTACTCCAGATTTCGAACCACTTCTGAACCTTGTCGGCGCAATCGCCATCTTTGTCGGCTCCACGGGCGAGCGCACGCTCGATAGCATTGCCGATCGAGAGCCCGCGCTGCAATCCGGCTAAAATAGCGAACTCGCCCGCCTCCAGCCGCCGGTAGTGGACGCTGAACTCCGCGCGGTGGACGGCGAGGAATATCTTTTCCGGCCCGCCGAAGCGCATCAGCCAGTTTGTCCGCAACCTGCGGTTGAGCGCGGCGATGTCACGCGACGAGTTTTTCAGCGCCAGCAGAATGTCATCGACCGGATAACGCGGCTTGAGCAGGCGTATGTAGGGTTGCAGCAAAAGTTGGGCATCGCCGTTCAGCCCCGCGATCTGCGCCGGTGTCAACGGCTGGCATTCCGCCGCATCGAAGGCCTCGATATGAGCCCATTCCAGCCGCACCATGTCGAGTGCCAAACTGCCGTAGGGTTCGGTGAACTCGGCGTGCGCCTCAAGCCACGCGGGCAATTGCGATCCGAGATTGCGCAGTGTAAAGGACTGCGAAGGGCAATCCGCCAGATACTTTCGCGCCAGATGGTCAAACTGCTTTTGTCCAATCACGGCGCGCACTCCCGGAAAATCTTCGGCGAACGAATCCAGTACCCGGAACCAGTATTGCCGGTTGTAGATCTCCAGCCGCTCGAAACTGGTAAGCCGGCTGTTGGGCCTGATGAACCCGTCGGCCTCCGTCACCATGGATCGGCCGTCGCCGGTCGTGCGCCGCATGCCTTCCGTCGCCGTCAACGGCTGCATCACGGCCTTGGCCATCCTTCGCTGCAACTCAAGCAATGAGTTCATGCAGGTGTGCCTCCGTGGGCATGGGATGCGCGCTTTCGGCGGAGAATTGTTGCAGATACTTGTTCGCCTTCAGGGCCTCGGCATGGACTTCCTCGAACGAGGGGATCTTGTCATCCCACTCCAGCAGGGTCGCGGTTGGACCGCATCGCCGGATAGCCGCCGCATAAAGTTCCCAAACCGGGTCGATCACAGCATGGTCGTGGGTGTCGAGGATGTACTTCCGATAGCGCGAATGGCCCGCAATGTGGATCTGGGCAACGCGCTCGGCGGGCACATGAGCGACGTACTCGTGTGGATCGAAGCTGTGATTGAAGGACGAAACGTAAATGTTATTCACGTCCAGCAGAATGCCGCAGTCGGCGCGCTCCACCACCTCCGACAGGAACTCCCATTCCGACATTTCCGAGTCGTGGAACTCGGCATAGCTGCTTACGTTTTCAACCGCAACCGGAATTTCGACAAAGTCCTGCACTTGCCGAACCTTCTTTGCCGTCGATTTCACCGCTTCCCACGTGTAAGGCATGGGCAGCAGGTCATGCGTATAACGGCCGTCCACACTTCCCCAGCAGAGGTGATCGGTCAGCCACGGAGTATTGGTTCGGCGGACCAACGACTTCAATCTCTTCAGGTGTTCGCGATTCAGCGGGCCAGCCGATCCGAAGTACATTGAGACGCCATGCTGCACCACCCGGTACTGTTCGAGAATGCGGTCGAGAACGGCCAGCGGACGGCCGCCATCGATCATGTAGTTCTCGGAAATGATTTCGAACCAGTTGACGACGGGCTTGCGGGTCAGAATATGCTCATAATGCGAAATCCGAAGCCCAATCCCAATGCCATAATTTGTGTGTCCGTTAAAGCGATTCGCCGGCATCGCCATTCCCCTGAACTTCTCGAATTAACGCCAAGCCACTCACACAGGCGATCACCTGTCACGAAGCGGCAGCCGCCCACATCTGCCAGATGTGAGATTTGACTCCATACCTGCTCGGAGACGTGACAATTCGATCTTGTGCCGCCGTCAGTCCGTCAGGCGGGGCACAATCGTAGGATGCAGGAAGCGGCATGGCAGACGCAGCGAGGGACCGGATGTGCCCGGCCCCTCTGTCCAGCGCCTAGGAAAGCTGCATCTTCGAGCCCTCAGTGTTACAGCCGCCCTTGCCCTTGCAAGAATTCTTGCCCTTGCAGCCGTTGTCACCGCTCTTACAGCCGCCCTGGCCTTTACAGTCGTTTTGGCCTTTGCAAGAGTGCTTGCTTTTATCGGCGAACCCCGTCTTTGCGAGCTTCACGTTGGTGGCGCCCACGTTCGTTCCGGGAGCCGTCTGGGATGTGTTAGTCGTGGTTGCGCTGGCTCCGCCGAGAAGCCCGGAAATCGCAGCGGTGAGAACAAGGGTTTTCATCGAATTGGTCATCAAAGTTCTCCTTCGAGTTGGCTGTGCTTCGGTCTTCTTCGACCGAACTGCCTCACAAGGATGCGGCTTCCGAATACTGGGAGGGCCGCATACGACTCCTCGTGTTGAAACTCGTTTTCAAGTAACAGTACGGAGGAGCCGTACGGCCGGATGGTGCCATCTAGGTGGGGGTTGTCGGTGTGCTTTCAAAGTGGAACCCAGACTGCTGGAAATCCAGGCTGCTGGAAAAAATGACCGTATGACTTTGCGGGTATGGACGGGTAACGGACGCCGGCGCTACGTACGAAGCTTGCAGAGGCGCACGGCGGATTCCACCAGGTCGCTCATGCTGAAAGGCTTGGAAATAAAAAGCGACGCAGCGGATTCAGCTGCAAGGCGCGCTTGTTCTTCATCGACATAGCCGGAGATCAGGATCGTCTGAAGCGAGGGATTTTTCAGTTTTCAGCAGTTCAATCAGCTCTGTGCCTTTCATTCCGGCCATGATGACATCGGCAATCACCAAGCTTGGCTTCACCTTGATGGCAGCCTCCCGCGCCTCCTGGGAAGATCCTGAGACATAAACCTGAAAGCCTTCGCGGCGCAACGCTTCGGCGATCGAATTCCGCACCATCTCCTCGTCTTCCACCACCAGCACGGAGCAAGGCTTGGGCGTCAATGTCACCTCGGCGGGGACATCCTGAAGCGGGCCTGCTTCTGGCTCTTGGGTGCGCGGAAAGCAGATCAAAAAGGTGGTGCCCGCACCAACCGTGCTGTCAAAGGTAATGAATCCGCCGCTCTGGATGACGATGCCATACACGGTCGAGAGCCCCAACCCGGTTCCTTTGCCCGTCTCCTTGGTGGTAAAGAAAGGTTCAAAAATGTGACTCTGCGTAGCCTCGTCCATTCCGCTTCCGTTGTCACGGACGGTCACGCGAACGTAGCTCCCGGGCGGCACCTGGCCGCCGGCGGCTTCGGCCCGTGGTCACTTCGAAGTTTTCCGTAGAGATTTCGAGCAGGCCGCCATCGGGCATGGCGTCACGCGAATTCAGCGCAAGATTCAGGATCACCTGCGTGATCTGAACCGGATCGGCCTTGATGCTGCCGAGATCGGAATCGAGATCGAGTTGCAGCTTAATGTCTTCCCGCAGCAGATGAGCCAGCAGCTTCGTGGTTTCTTGAATCACTTCGTTCAGGTTCAACACTTCCGGTCGCATGAGCTGCCGCCGGCTGAAGGCGAGAAGCTGCCGAATGACCCCCGCTCCCTTCTGAGCGGCGGCGACCGATTCCTTGACCCTGGCATCCTTGAACTCGAGATCCGTGCTGGTCAGCGCCAGGTGCGCGGCCAGCGTCACCACTTGCAGAACATTGTTCAGGTCGTGCGCGATGCCGCCTGCCAGTTGGCCGACAGCCTCCATTTTTTGCGCCTGCCGCAGCTGGTTCTCCAGTTCCTCCAGGCGGGTCACGTCCCGCTTCACCGCGACATATTTCTGGGCAATTCCATGGGCATCGTGAACCGGGGCGATCGTAGCCTCTTCCGTATACAGGGTGCCGTCCTTACGGCGATTGATGAAGCGGCCTTTCCAGACGCCTCCGGACTTCAACGTCCGCCAGAGTTCGGCGTAGAACTCTTTCGACTGCCGGCCCGACTGAAGAACCCGCGGATTCTTTCCGTAAACTTCCGCTCGCGTGTAACCGGTCAGCAGTTCAAAGTGCGGATTGACGTATTCAATCGATCCGCCCAGATCCGTGATCACGATGCTGTCGCTTGTGCTTTCAACCGCCCGGGCCAGCAGCAGCATCTGCTGTTCGTTTTGCTGCACTTCGTCCAGCAGCTCCCGCAGCGCCTGCTCGCTGGACTCCAGCGACCGCAGAGCCTCCTGTTCCAGGGTCGCGTCTTGCACAATGACCATGGTGCTGGCCGGCTTATACTCGCCGGTAAGCGCGGAAAGCGCGGAGTTCCCCCAGCGGACATCCCCATCCTTGCTGCTGTACTTCCGAATCCGCGACCGTTGCGTCCCGCCGCCGTCTTCGGCAATATGCAATGGCGGAAGACGGTCATCGTTTTTTACTTCGTCGGGATGAAGCAGCTTTGCATACGACATTCCCAACAGCTCTTGCTCCGGATAACCGAGGAAGTCGGCAAAGACGCGATTGCACTGCACTACGCACCCTTGGTGATCGAGCATGCAAACCCCGGCATGCGAATTCTCGAAGCACTGGCTGAGAGTGCTCTCAAAGTCCGCGGTGCGCCTCATCGAGCGCCGCAACAAAAAAAAGACCACCGCCGAACCCGCAATGACGTAACAAACTGATTCGATAAGCTCGAAGACAAGCTCGGGATACCCAAGGGGTCGCCACACCCAACGCTCGATCAGCGTCAAGCCGACCGCGCACACCGCAAGCCAACCGGCGGCGATTGCAATCAGACTCTTATGATTTGTGGCAAATTCGAGCCAATTGGAGCGCACTACACCTTCCTCACAGCAACAGAGTAGCCCTTATGCAACTTTTCGTCGAGCGCCGCACCTGCAAAGGCAGGCAGCAAGACACCCCATCATAACCAACGATAACCAACGTCTGAATCCGGCCGTGATTGGCCCGCGAATTGCTTTATTCCCGATCGTTACAACACCATCAATTTCCAACATCTCCTGCTCGGAAGCCGCGCCGAATCCGTTCCACAGTGCGATAATCATGGCGCTCGCATGGGAGTGCCCGGAACCATAGCGGACGAAGCTCACGACCGTCGCCAACGGCTGGCGGAGCTAGCACTCCTTTTTCTAAAACTGGGCACCATCGCATTCGGTGGCCCCGCCGCTCACATCGCCATGATGGAGCAGGAGGTCGTGCAGCGTCGGCATTGGCTGACCGAGTCGGAGTTCCTGGACCGCGTCGGCGCCGCCAATCTCATCCCCGGTCCCAGCTCGACCGAATTGGTCATCCACATCGGCCATCGCCGCGCGGGATGGCCGGGCCTCATCGTCGCCGGATGCTGCTTCATTCTGCCGGCCGCCTTCAGCGTTGCCCTGCTGGCATGGATGTACGTTCGTTTCGGCACCTTGCCGGTGGCCGCCGGCCTGCTCTACGGCGTTAAACCAGTGGTCATTGCCGTGGTTTTGCAGGCGCTCTGGAATTTTTCCCGCACGGCGATTCGCAACCGCTGGCTCGCCCTGGTAGGGATTGTCGCAGCCGTGCTGGCGCTGGTGCCGTTGCATCCTCTGCTGGTGCTGCTTGCGGGTGGCGCCGCGGCCGGCCTCAGAAACCTGCTCTCACGCGCGCCGTCGAGCGGCAAGTCCGCGACCAGCGTCATCTTTTGGTTCGGCTCGAAAGCGGCCAGTGGCGTGGCCGCCGCAGCCGCCGTAGGGCTTGGCGCCATTTTCACTTCCTTCGTAAAAATAGGCGCCGTGCTGTTTGGCAGCGGATACGTGCTGCTCGCCTTTCTCCGCGCGGAATTTGTCGAGCGGCGAGGCTGGCTCACTTCGCAGCAACTGCTCGATGCGGTTGCGGTTGGGCAGATCACGCCCGGACCCGTTTTCACCACCGCAACCTTCATCGGATATCTCCTGCATGGGCCGTCCGGCGCCTTCGCCGCCACCGCCGGAATCTTTCTTCCCGCCTTTGTCTTCGTGGCTCTCAGCGCGCCGTTGCTTCCACTTCTGCGCCGCTCTGCCCTCGCCGGCGCGGTGCTGGACGGAATCAACGTCGCATCACTGGCGCTGATGGCAGTCGTGACCTGGCAGCTCGCGTCTGCCGCGCTGGTCGATTGGCTTACCCTGCTGATCGCTGCCGTCAGTGCGATGCTGCTGTTCCGCTGGCGCGTGAACTCCGCCTGGCTGATCCTGGCATCCGCTGTTCTGGGAATGCTCGCCAGGAGCGGCACTCGTTAGGACGGTTCCTTAGGATCAATCGGTTGAGACATTGCAGGACAGCACCGCGCCTCGTTATTCATGCGAGGCTCCGGTTCGCGCCGGGTTTCTGGGGGAGATCCTGCATAGAAACCTTCAGCGCGAACCGGTACACCATCAGCACAACACCGTAGTTACTACGAACTTTGCAGCGGAGCCGCAGCCCCGGACGGACGGCTCAGGTGCACGAAGTTGACAAAGCCGGACGAAACATTCTGGTAGCGGTCGACGATCGACAATCCCGCAACGGTCAGCCCCGGAAGCGCGATCCCCGCCCACAACTTCATGATCAACAGCAACGAACGAATACGCAGTTGCAAAGCCTGCTCGACCACGTTTTGCGCGGTCGCGGCGACTTCTGGATTCGGGCTGGTTCTCGCCGGGTCCGCCATGGCGATCAGCAACGCCGCATTGCGCGCCACCACCTTGACGTAGGCTAAGGCCGCGATCTGGCGCTGCCGCTGTACCGCACGGAAGGCGGCTGGCGCGAGATTCTCACGCAGGTACCGGGTTTCATTTGGGTCAACCAAGTTGCGGAACGCGGCGATATCGACCAGCACCAGTTGCCGGCTCAGCTCGTCGTAGCTCAGGGCAGACAGAACACTCCGGCGCGCGACGTAGAACACAAAGACCAGCGCGGCAACAACCCCGATGACCAGAAAAATCGTGATCATGAAAGCTCCGGCGTGTCCTTCCTCTCAAAGAGCATAGCGTTGATTGCACAGAACAACTTGAACTTAGACCACAATGACGCCTTGCAGCATACGAAATCGATCCACGTTCTATTTCCGGAACAGCTCCCATGTTTGCTTTCGGAAAATACCCGCCTCGATGTAATCTTGCTGTACACGTCGCAGAATCCGGCCGGCGTGGCTGAGGGGGCTGTTGCATGCCATTGTTGAGTCCTGCGGAGGATTTCACCCGGCGCACCTTGTGTGGAATATCCGGGCTCTTGTCCCGGCTGGCTTACGTCGCCAGCCTGCGGGATGAGGAAGGGAATTACCGTCATTGGGGACTGGCGCGCACCCATGGCGCCGTTGCCGCCACCGAAGCCATCTGCCGCGTACACCTGGAACTGCTGACCGAGGTGCTGCGCGCGCCCCTGTCCCAGCTCATGCGGGAAGTGGACGACCCTCAGCAAGCCGCACCCGGAGCGCCACAGGTTCTGCTCAAGAAATCGACTCCTCTGCGATCCATTGTGCCCGCCGGGGCACACGCCGCCACGCTCAGCCATGCCAAGGCTACGATTCTCGCGTTGCGCGCGCTGGAAGACGCGAAGAACTGGATGCAAACCAGTCATCGAGCCGCATAGCAATCCCAACCACCTGTCCCAGGATTTCCGCCTCGTTCGGCTGCCTGAGTGAGCGCGGAGGCTCCGGCGAGAGCGGATGCGGTTGCAGGATCAGCGAATCCCCTACCACGGCGCACCACGAACAGACAAAGCCCTCGCGCGTCTCGACAAAGTAAATCGGCCGTTCATATTCGGAGCGCCACGTTCCTTCCTGCACTTTGTTGCGCGACTCGTCGATCTGCACAAAAGTGCCCGGCAGCAGCAGCGGATACATCGTGAGATCCTCGCTGCCGATATACCCATAGACAAAGCGCTCGGGCTGCATATGGGCAAGATGCGAAAGCGGCACCAGCCCCCAGCGCTGGATCATCCGGCTCATGTTCGTCGTACGCCTGGCATCGAAGCCGGGATCGATTCCAGTCGGCAGATAGATCGCCGTCGCGCTGGCCAGCGCCTCGGAAAGGTGCGAACGCGGAGGCTCGATCAGCGACAGGTCTCCGGCTGTCTGGTTGACGTCGATCCCATACCAGGAGAGCAGTTCGCGCACGTCGCGCCGATAAATGATGCTGAACGAGTACAGCCGGAAGATGCTGGGGATGACTCCCTTCGTTTCAATGTCGGATAACCTGCTCAAGGGAACGCCAAAATCGTCGTTCTGGTGTTTAGCCGCGATCCGTAAACTTGCCGCTTCCACCTCTCGAATCGTGAACCCCAACTGCTCTCGAAGTGTTCGGAGCTTTTGCCCTGCCGTGGTCAACAGCATGCCCCCTATCAGTGCCTTACGTGCTCAATCCATAACCTTACAAAGTGCAAGAAGACACAGAATATTTATAATCTGCGATCCGGGTGTATGGAATCCGTAACTTTCAGAAGTCGCCTTGCCAGAGTAGCTCAACCGTCCAGCCGCAACCCCTTGGAAAGATTTGAGGAGAAAGCCGGAATCTACGACCCGAAGCACGTGGAAGCTCGCGGATTAACGAGGCTGGCAGAGTTTCCGGAGGTACGATGTGCTCCGGATCACATCTGAGCGTGATATCTGTGGTTGACCCCCGTGCCGCTCCGGCTGGACAATAGACTTGGAGTTGAAAATGATTTTCAGATTCGCAAGTCCGGCCCTCTCCACCAAGAGGCGCCCGCCGGCTGCTGTCGCCAAGCACGCCGGCCAGCGCCGCCCCGCATCAAGGTCTCCGGAGAGCATCCTTTCCGGACCGGCGGAGCTATCGGGCTCCAAGGCAAACCTTACGGATTCCAGCCGGGAAACACAACTTTTGCCGCTTTGCGATCTTCCTCAAGGTTTTCACGCTATCATTCAAGAAATTCAATTGCCGGCGAGTGCTGCTGAGCAGGTTATGCTGTTCGGTTTCATGAGCGGCGTCGAGGTCGTTTCCGGCCAATGCGGTCCCGGTGGCGATCCCCGGGTTTACCGGCTGGACGGAACGGAAGTGGCAATCCGGCGCACGACCGCCCGTCACATCCTGGTGCGAATCCCCTTGGCCCAGGAGCAGGCCTGATGTCTTCCGAGTGCTGCGGCTCTTCCATTGGCTCAGGGGTGGTGGAAGGGGATCGCAGGAAATCAATCCGCACGATCGCTCTCGTAGGGCCGCCCAATTGCGGCAAAACAACGCTCTTCAATCAGCTCACAGGTCTCAACCGCAAGGTTGCAAATTTCCCCGGAGTCACGGTCGAACACTTCACCGGATACATCACTTTGCGGGACGGCGAGCGCGTCGCCCTGGTCGATTTGCCGGGCATTTACAGCCTGAATGCCAAATCCGAGGACGAGCGCGTCACGGTCGACGTTCTGCGCGGCAAGATGACGGGAATCGAGCTGCCGGACGCCATTGTGCTGGTACTCGATTCGACCAATCTTGGCCGTCATCTGGCGCTGGCGGCGCCGGTCATCAGTCTCGGGCTGCCGACGCTGGTGCTGCTCAACATGGCCGATTCCTTGCGCGCCCGCGAAGGCCGGATCGATGTGCTTTCGCTGGCGAGGCAGTTAGGCACTCCCGTGGCTTTGGTCAGCGCCGTCACCGGAGAGGGACTGGAGGCCGTCGATCGCTTCATCAGCTCGGCCATGCAGCAGCCGCAACCGGCTGAGCTGCCCATGCTGTACGATATCCGCGAATGCCGGCAATGGGCGGAGCGCATCAATGTCAAGTCCAACTACCGGAAGCCCTTGCCGCCGGTGTGGACACGCCGTCTGGATGCCATTTATCTGCACCGTCTCTGGGGTCCGCTGATTTTTTTTGCCGTGGTGGTTGCCGTTTTCCAGACGATTTTTGCCGCCGGCCAGCCTCTCTCCAAAATTCTTCAGGACGCGCTCGACTACCTGGGAAGCGCCATTTCTCCCCATATTCATAATGTACTGATCCGCTCTTTGTTGATCGACGGCGCCTGGAACGGGGTTTCCGCCGTACTGGTCTTCCTGCCGCAGATTCTGCTGCTGTTCCTGCTGATCGGGGTGCTGGAAGACTCGGGATACCTGTCGCGCGCGGCCGTGATCGCCGACCGCACCATGTCGCGCTTCGGATTGAACGGCAAAGCCTTTATCCCGCTGCTTTCGGCCTATGCCTGTGCGGTTCCGGCCATCATGGCGACCCGCACGATCGAGAACAAGCGCGACCGCCTGGCCACCATCATGGTCGCTCCTTTCATGACTTGTTCGGCGCGTCTGCCGGTTTACACCATGGTGATTGCCGCGTTCGTGCCCAACGAACGGATCGCGGGGATATTTTTCGGCTCGCGGGCGCTCGCCATGCTGGGGCTCTACGTGATCGGCTTTCTGGCCGCGTTGTTCACCGCGCGCATCCTGAAGTCATCTATTCTCAAGAGCAAGGATGTCCCTTTTCTGCTGGAATTGCCACCCTATCGCTGGCCGACCTTGCGCTCACTTGGGATGCGCCTCTTGGACCGCACCAAGGCCTTTGTCTGGCGCGCCGGAACCATCATTCTCTCGGTGTCGCTGCTGCTGGCGATTCTGACCAATCTTCCGCTCCATCAGGGACAACCCCCGGCCATCCAGGACAGCGTCGTGGGACGCATTGGTCATGCCATGGTGCCGGTCATTGCTCCACTTGGTTTCAATTGGAAAATCGGGGTCGGTTTGCTCACCTCGCTGGCCGCTCGCGAGGTCATTGTCGGCACCTTGGGCACGCTCTACGGCGTCGATCCCCAACAGCACGCCATGAGCCTGCAACAGGCGCTGCACAGCGATCTGAGCCTGGGAGGCGCGGCCGCGCTGCTGATCTTCTTCGCCTTCGCCATGCAGTGTACCTCGACGCTGGCGGTGGTGCGCCGCGAAACCAACAGTTGGAAGTGGCCCGCGCTTCAGTTCACCTACATGACCGTCATGGCCTACTGCGGCGCCTTCGTCGCCAAGCACCTGGTCGACGCCTTCTTCCGATAGAGCGGTTCCCGAGAAGCTATATCCTTCGGGATTGTTCCCTGCCGTCGCTCCCTGTTGGTCGCAACGGCCGATGGACCTCGGCTTCGGGATACACCGTCTCGGGAACCGCTGTAGTCCTCGCTACTTCTATCTCTTATCTCTGCCCCAACCGCGCCGCGGGACGTGTCGATAGCTGCCGAAAATCAGCAGCTCATCGCGGTGAAGGTCCGAAAAAAGCCCACCACTTAGAAACCAGTGGTGGGCCGCTCACCACCGAGGGGCGAATAACATCCTCGGGTTAAACCTGGGATGTGGGTTTCTGGTGAGGCGTTAGCCGGCAAGGCTCAAGATGACAAAATCTTCATTTTGCGGAGTTCGAAGCATCTGACCGCCCCGATCCGAAATGACCAACTAGAGCGCTTCCTGCGTTGCTTTATCCCAACCAACAACGTCATTCCGAGCGAGCGATGCGAGCCGAGGAATCTTTTGTGTTGCTTCGCTGCGATCAAGCACAAGATCCCTCCACTTCGGTCGGGATGACGCTTTTGAATTTATTTGGCCGGGCGGCTACACCCAATCCGGGAATCGCCCTGACAGGCTTTATAACGAAAGGTACTCGCTCTGCCGCTTGGGCGGCTTATGCAGGCGAATGTAGGTCACCTGGGCCACGGCGACCTCTGTCCCGTTCAGGTCGCGCAGGCTGATCGACACCGGACAGAGTGTCGAGCCGAACTTGATGACCCGGGCGTCGGCCGTAACGTCGGTAAGGCAGGCGGCAAGAAAGCGGATGTTCATGTCCGTGGTCGTAATCGCCGCGTCGGCTCCCGCCAGGGTCAGGACCGCGACACAGGCCGCCGAGTCGGCCAGCGTCATCAGCAGGCCCCCGTGAAACGACTCGAAAACCCCGTTGAGGTGCGGCAAATAAGGCATGGCGAGGACGACTCTTCCCTTCTCCATCGCCTCGACGCGCATGCCAAACGACGCGAAGATCGGAATCGAAACCAGCCGCTGGTTGAGAGCGCTATAGGCCTCCGGGGTCAGCGGAGCGGTCTTGTCTTCGGCCGTCATTCGCGCGGTCTCCTGTGCGCGCGACCCGGTAGACGCCCGCCGCAACGCGAACTTCTGGGATGCGCCGGGACGTCTCCTGAGTTGCTGCATCCCGCCTTCTACGCCTTGAGTACGTCCGAAAGCGCCTGCCCGGTATAGGACTTCTTGACCCTTGCGACCTGCTCCGGCGTGCCCTGCGCGACCAGGCGTCCACCCTCTTCGCCGCCCTCCGGGCCGAGGTCGATGATCCAGTCGGCGTTGCGGATGACATCCAGATTATGCTCGATGATGATGATGGTATTGCCCAGGTCGGTGAGCCGTTGCAGCACGTCGAGCAGCTTGCTCACGTCCTCGAAGTGCAGGCCCGTGGTCGGCTCGTCAAGCAGGTAGAGCGTGCGTCCGGTCTGGCGCTTGCTGAGTTCGCGCGCCAGTTTGATGCGCTGCGCTTCGCCGCCCGAGAGCGTGACCGAGGATTGGCCGAGGTGTATGTAGCCGAGCCCGACGTCAACCAGTGTCTGCAACTTCTGCCGCGCCTGCGGAATGTCTTCCAGTACGCTGAGTGCGTCTGCAATCGGCGTGTTCAGCAGGTCCGCAATCGAGTGCCCCTTGTACTTCACGGCCAGGGTCTCGCGATTGTAGCGCTTGCCGCCGCAGACCTCGCAAAGCACGTAGACATCCGGCAGGAAGTTCATCTCGATGCGGCGCTCGCCCTCGCCCTGGCAGGCTTCGCAGCGGCCTCCCGCGACGTTGAAGGAGAAGCGGCCAGCCTTGTAGCCGCGCTCGCGCGACTCCGGAAGCATGGCGTAGAGTTCGCGGATGTTGGTGAAGACTCCGGTGTAGGTCGCCGGATTGGAGCGAGGCGTACGCCCTATGGGCGACTGATCGATGCGGATCACCTTGTCGATATTTTCGCTGCCGCTGATGCTGCGATGCTTGCCCGGGTCCTCGCGCGAGCGGTAAAGCTGGCGCGCCAGAGCGCGGTAGAGAATGTCATTCACCAGCGTCGATTTGCCGGAGCCGGAGACGCCGGTCACGACCGTCATCACGCCCAGGGGAAAGCTGACGTCCAGGTTCTTCAGGTTGTTCTCGTGCGCCCCGAGGATTGCGATGGCCGCGCCATTCGGTTGCCGGCGCTCATGGCGCACGTCGATCCGCCGGCGTCCGCTGATGTACTGGCCGGTCAGCGATGCCGGCTCTTCGGCAATCTGCTCGGGAGTGCCGGCGGCGACCACCTCGCCTCCGTTGCGGCCCGCTCCGGGTCCCAGGTCGATGACGTAATCGGCGCGCCGGATAGTTTCTTCATCGTGCTCCACCACCAGCACGGTGTTGCCCAGATCGCGCAGAGATTCCAGCGATTGCAGCAGGCGCTCGTTGTCGCGGTGATGCAGGCCGATCGAAGGCTCGTCCAACACGTAGAGCACGCCGCGCAGCTTGGAGCCGATCTGCGTCGCCAGCCGTATGCGCTGCCCTTCGCCGCCGGAGAGCGTGGCCGCCGAACGATCCAACGCGATGTAGCCCAGGCCGACATGATCGAGAAAGCCAAGCCGTTCGCCGATTTCGCGCAGCACGCGGCCGGCAATCTGCTCCTCGCGTTCATTCAGGTGGATGGCGCATACGGCCTCGGTAGCGCGCGCCACCGGAAGCGCCGTGAAGTCGGAAATCGACATGCCGTTGACCTTTACGGCAAGGCTCTCGGGCCGCAGGCGCTTGCCCCCGCAGCGAGGACACGGCGTGGCGGACATGTAGTTCAGCAGCCACTCGCGATAACTGTCGGAGTTCGACTCCTCCATCATCTGCCGCAGGAAAGCAAAAACTCCGCGGAAACCGGCGGGGCTGCTTTTCTCCGGGCCGTAGAGGATCAGGCTCTGCGTCGCCGCCGGGAGCTGCTCGAAGGGCGACGCCAGATCGAAGTGATAGACATCGGCCGCGCGCTTCAGCAGCGTCTGGAGATAGGTAGAACCGCTGCCGGGTCCGAGACCGCCGTCCAGCAGAGGCTTCGACCAGTCCACTACGATCTTCGCGGGATCGAAATCGTATTTCGAGCCGAGGCCGGTGCACTCCGGGCACGCGCCATAGACGCTGTTAAAGGAAAACGAGCGCGGCTCCAGTTGCGGAACATTGATGCCGCACTCGGGACACGCCATGCGCGAGGAATACAGCCGCTCCTCGCCGCCGACGACCGACACCTGCACCAGCCCTTGCCCGAGTTTCATGGCGACTTCGACGGAATTGGTCAGGCGGCGCTCGATTCCGGGCTTGAGCAGCAGGCGGTCCACCACCACCTCGATGGTGTGATTGCGGCGCTTGTCGAGGCGGATCTCGCTCTCCAGGTTGATCAGCTCGCCGTCGATGCGGGCACGCGTAAAGCCATGCTGGGCAAGCTTCTCCAGTTCCTTCTTGAACTCGCCCTTGCGTCCCCGCACCAATGGGGCCAGCAGCATCACGCGGCTCTGTTCCGTGCCGGATTCCTCCCGCGGGACCATTTCCAGCAAACGCGCCACGATCTGGTCGGCTGACTGCCGGGTGATCTCCCGGCCGCACTTTGGGCAGTGGGGCAGCCCAATCGAAGAGTAAAGCAAGCGCAAATAGTCGTAAATTTCAGTGATTGTCCCTACCGTCGAGCGCGGGCTGCGGCTGGTAGTCTTTTGTTCGATGGAAATCGAAGGGCTCAGACCGTCGATGGCGTCGACATCGGGCCGTTCCAGTTGATCCAGAAACTGACGCGCATAGGCCGAAAGCGTCTCGACATAGCGCCGCTGCCCTTCGGCATAAATGGTGTCGAAGGCCAGCGATGACTTGCCCGAGCCGCTGAGTCCGGTGATCACCGTCAGGGAGTTGCGCGGAATCTCGACCGAGATGTTCTTGAGGTTGTGTTGGCGCGCCCCGCGCACCGAAATTTTCGTAATCGGCATTCCGAAAGTGCTTCTCCGGCGCGACCAGGGACAGGGCCCATGGTGACGTCGACAGTCCCCTGGAAACGTCGGATAGTGTGGAAGACACTTCGACTTATGTATCTTAGAAGGCAATAGCGTGCAGCGTCAAACTTAGGGCATAACAGAGCAGGCAGCCTGAGTTCGCCGATACGCCGTTACCCATGGAGAATTTCGAAACGGGAACAGTTCAAGAATTGATGGAGGCGATCGGAATTTTTCAGATCACGCTTGTTCTCCACCACCACGAAGGTTTAACGTGATCTTGATCTTCTCCAAGCAACCTAACGCTGTAAGCTTTGCAGTTGTAGCTAAGGCTTTGGTCCTCAGCTCCGCTGCGCACAGGATTACCGGCGGGCTGGCGCCTTATTGACGGTTGGACGATTGGATCTCGCAATTTTTATAAAAAGGGTAGAGAGACTTGACGACTCTATTTGTTTTACTCGCATTGCTTTTGACCATTGTGTTTTCGGTCGCATTTGGAATTGGCGCCGGATATCTGGCGATTGTAGGGATCCTGAATACTTTCAGCCGTAACCGCGGAGAGCGGAAACCCGCGGCTGCCGCGCTTATCTCCACTGCCGGTCCATCCGGCGACTGACCGCGCTTCGGTCAGAGATGTCCGCACGCGCTCCCGGCGCGAGGCAAAGAATTTCGGTGTCACCGGTATTGACCTCACTTTCTTTCATGGAACGCCTCCCCGAAGTCCTTTGCGCTTCGTCGCGGTCGTTGTGTCCCTGAAGCGCTAGTAGTGTAGTGTCCCGGGTGTCATTCTGAGCGAGCGTAGCGAGCGAAGTTGAGGCGCTGAGGCGGCGTCCAAGCCGCCTGCCGAAATCCTGAGCGTAGCGAAGGAACCTGGAATCCCATCGCGGCATGCGGCTAAGAGACGGCCGACGGATTTCATTAAGAAACCCGGAAGCAGCGAAGGGGGAAACGGTCCCGGGGATCCTTCGCTGCGCTCAGGATGACACCACGGGGTGTGCTTAGTTATGCAAGGTATTTCCGCCGCGAAGAGTGCGGCTTTAGGTGCCCCCGAAATGTCAATGCCGGGCTATAGGACAGTAGAACGCTCATTCCGATATGCGTCTGTACACTGGGACTGACAAGGGCTCTCAAGGGATTTGAGAGCCCTTGCTGTTTCACGGCTCGCGATAACCGGACGTTTCACGAAACGGTCACCACACTTTGATCCGGACGCAACGCCTGCTTGGCCCGCATCAGCTCCGCGGCCTTCTGCGCGATGTGTTCGGCCGCGACCTCGAACTCCTTCACCAGCTCCCAGGGAGCGCCGGAATCGCCGAAGCGATCCTTGACCCCTATATAGCCGGCAACCACCGGGGTTTGCAGGAAGTCGGGCTCTTCCAGAATGAGTCCGGCGACGCGCCAAGCCAGCGCGCCGATCTGGTGCTCTTCGGCGGTCACGATGACGTTCGTTTCGCGAGCGGCGCGCAGAATCGCCCGGCGATCGATCGGCTTCAGGGTGTGTACGTTCAGGATGCGGGTCTCGTAACCGAACTCCCGCTTCAGCATCCAGGCGGCGCGCATGGCCTCGGGCACCATGGGACCGCAGGCGACGATCGTCAGGTCCTCGTGTTCGTTGCGGTAATCGCTTTCCAGACAGGTTTCGAAGGCATCGATAAAGTTCGGCTGCTCGCCGCGGAAGCGGATCGCATTGGCTTTGCCGAATTCGAAGGGCGTCTGGGCGGTGGTGACCACCGGCGTCGCCTCGCGGGCAAAGCGTATGTACTTCGGCCCGACCACCCCCAGAAGCAGCTTCCGGGTGGCCTTCATCGTCTCCACCGAATCGCAGGGAACCACGGCGCTCATGTTGGGCAGGCCGCAGATGGCGAACAAGTCCTCCAGCGCCTGGTGTGTCGCTCCGTCCGGACCTACCGAAACCCCGCCATGCGCGCCGGCGACCAGCACATTGAAATTGCCATAACAGACCGAGACGCGCAGTTGGTCGAGGTTACGGGCCGCCGCGAACGTACCGTAGGTACCCATGACCGGCAACTTGCCTTCCTTGGCCAGTCCGGCGGCCACCGAGGTTGCCGACTGCTCGGCAATGCCCATGCTCAACCAGCGGCTCGCCCGTTCCGGATGGCCTTCGTAGAATTCGCTGATCGTGATCGATCCGGAGATGTCCAGCCCGAGGCAGACGACGCGCGGGTCGCCGCCTTCCAGCGCAAGCGCTTTGCCGAAACCTTTGCGCGTGGGCTCCATCGCGGCCTTCATGGTGTCGCCCGAGTTCCACCAGTAATCGCGGCTAAAGTGCGGCATTTTCGCTTCGAGCGAGGCATCGATTCCCTGCTGATAGCGCCGCATGTGGGCAAACATCTCTTCGACCGGAACCTGGCCTTCGACGCCGAGCTCTTGCAGCGCCTGGTCCAACTCCTTGCGATTCGGCGCCTTGCCGTGCCAGCCGGCGGCGTTCTCCATGAACGTGACGCCTTTGCCCTTGACGGTTTCCGCCAGAATCAGCCGCGGCTTGCCCGACCGGTTCTGCTTGGCCGCCTGCAAGGCATCGACGATTTGCCGCATGTCATGCCCATCGATCCGCACCACCTGCCAGCCGAAAGACTCGTACTTCGCGGCCAGCGGTTCTACGTTCATCACCGTCGCGGTCTTGCCGTCAATCTGCAGATGGTTGTCGTCCAGGATGGCCACGAGGTTGTCGAGCTTGTAGTGCGCGGCCTCCATGGCGGCTTCCCAGATTTGTCCCTCCTGCTGCTCGCCATCGCCCATGACGCAGAAGACGTTGTAAGCGCGGCCATCGAGACGGCCGGCCAGCGCACTGCCCACGGCGACGCTCAACCCTTGTCCCAATGAACCGGAAGAGCACTCCACGCCCGGCAGCTTCAGCCGGTGCGGATGCCCTTGCAAAGGAGAACGCAAGCGCCGCAGCAGGCCGAGATCCAGCTTGTCGAAGAAGCCGGCAAAGGCCAGTCCGACATAGAGCGCTGGAGCCTTGTGTCCGCCCGACCAGAAGATGCGGTCGCGGTCAATCCACGAGGGATTCCGCGGGTCATGCCTGGCGACATGCAGGTACAGAGCGGCGGTGATGTCCATCATCGAAAGGGTTCCGCCCGTGTGTCCTGAACCCGCGCAACAAAGTCCGGTAAGAATGTAGCCGCGCATCAGCGCAGCCGTTTTCTCAAGCTGTTCAACCGAGTAGTTCTGAATAACGCTTCCGTTGTTTGAGTCTGATATTGGCACCGCAATCCTCCGCTGGAAGCCCCGCGCAAGGCCGGCTGATTGGCTGAATCGCCGGCAATTGCGCTGGGGAACGAACTCAGCCCGCAAGAGGGTATGCCGGCCATAACCGGCGTGCAGTGAGGAAACTCACAAGGGTTGTGTGATACGCGCAGGCGGACGCCCGCACCGTGGATTGACCCGAAGACCAGAAAAATAGGGCTGGGCCGACTACCAGAAATGTCATTCTGAGGTCACGCCGGCTTTGCGCGACCGAAGGATCGGCTTCACTTTCAACGCTCACAAACAACAGATCCTTGGCTGCTCCACCCCAACAAGCCAACAACGGGCTTGTTAGGGACCCCGATTCGCTCAGGATGACACTCCCGAAGAATAGTTTTCAGCAGTCTGCTAAAGCAGTTCCCGGATGGGTGTATCCGCCGGGCAAAATAAGTTCAGAGGCGTCATCCCGACCGAAGTGGAGGGATCTTGCATTTCCCCGCGGTAAAGAAACACAAAAGATTCCTCGGCTCGCGACCGGGAGAGCGATGCGCTATTGGTCACACTGCTCGTGAGCGCATTGCGGTGGCACACAAGGTAAGTCACTGCTCGCTCGGAGTGACGTTGTTTATCGGATACAGCAATTTGGGAACGGTACTAGTGGCTGAAATTGTTCTGCTGCTGAAGTTGCTGTTGCAATTGCAATTGTTGTTGCTGCTGCTGTTGTAGTTGTTGTAAATCGTGTAACAACTGCTCCGGCGTTTTTGGCTGTGAAAGCTGCTGTCCGAAGGGCGCCTGCCCGGTCTGTGGCTGCTGTTGACCCACGGCCGGGGTATTCGGCGTCGCTGTCGGCGTCCGTCCGGGGGCGGTCTGGGTCACGGCGGCAGGTTCGCGATCCGGGGTGTCGTCGGAGTCGTCGCTATCGTCCTTATTCGCCGCTGGAGTCGGAGGATGAGTCGGTCGAACCATCGCAGCAGGAGTAGCCGGCTGTACGCTGGAGTTCTGTCGCACGGTCAGCATGACTCGGGCAATCGAGGTCGGCTGCCGCTGCGAACCAAGCAGAATGTAGTCATAGGAGGAGCCGTTCAGCAGCGAAGCCAGGACGTCGCGCGGCCTCCCCGGACCAAGATTGACGTAAACCCGCTCGCTGGCAAAGCCCGGAGAATCGACGGAGGCACCTGTAGCGTTTTGTACCGCCTTCAGCACGTCGCCCAAAGTCGAGTTTTCCGCGCGGATACTGAGTAATCCATCACGAAAAGAGACCTGCGGCGGAGTAGGCGCTGTCTGAGGCGGCAGAGAGCCGGCACTCTGGGCTGACACCGGCCGCTTTCCCGTGGCCGATGGAGACGCCGAAGTACGCACGGCTGGCGTTTGGCCCAACAGGACAGGCGCCAAAGCTGCAAGCAGAATCGAGGTACATGCGAATTTAGCTCTGATTCTCATACGGAAGCGGTTCCAGAATCGGTGTACCCGGAGCCGGACTTTGCGAGTTAGACCCTTCGCGAAGCTGGCCTACTGGTCAGTCATTCTACACCTGTATGGTTGCGGCGCGGCGCTTGGGGTTGAGATTTCGTCATCGCATTGCAAGGTGTTTTTCAGCAGCCTGCCAGTGTGGTGTTCCGGAAGTTCGTTCAATAAATAGTTGGAGGGTGTCATTCTGAGCGACCACAGGAAGCGAAGTTGAGGCGCTGAGGCGGCGTCCGAGTGGGGTCTCCGGAAAGCCAGAATTCAGGCTTTCTGGGGTGCCTGGGCTCGCCTGCCGAAATCCTGAGCGAAACCGGGGTCCCCGGCGACGGCCTCTTTTGCCGTTGCTGGGGTGGGAAGCGAAGGAACCCGTGATCCCAGCACGGCGTGGAAACTGAGATGCGGCTGAAAGACTTCATCAAAAAGCCCAGAGCGGCCCTGGGAGGGACAATCCCATGGGATGTTTCGCTACGCTCAACATGACATTCCCTAAATGCGTTTAGTTATGCCAGGTATTTCTGGGACACGACACCAGGCCAGATTCGCGGAAGTATATCCTCGGACACAGTCGGGCTTCTGCGCCCGGCGGTGATATTAGCCCGGCGGTGATATTAAGGGATACACCAATCGGGAACTGCTCTAGACTAGAAAGTCGTACTGATCCCAAAACTTTATAGGAATTCCTGGCGGTCCCATGGTGTGCCATCGCGACAGCAGTTCACGGTGGGCACCTCAGGGTTGGGCGTGTGCCGGGGCGGAGGGCTGAATTCGGTGGTAAAAACTCTGGAATGGACTGACGCGGGCGTGCGCTTCATCGATCAGACGAAGCTGCCGACGGAAGAGATCTTCGTAACCTGCCGGACTTATCAGGAAGTCGCCGAAGCGATTCGGACGATGATTGTGCGCGGCGCCCCCGCGATTGGAGTGGCGGCGGCGATGGGAATCGCCCTCGGCGCGCGCGACCTCAACGCCACCGATATCGCGGAATTTCGCAACGGATTCGGGCAGATTTGCCGCGTCCTGGGCAAAACCCGTCCCACCGCAGTCAACCTGTTCTGGGCCATCCGCCGCATGCAGCGTTGTTTCGAAGCGCTGATCGGCAACCCCATCCCGCAGGTCAAGCTGGGATTGATTGCCGAAGCTCAGCGTATGCATGAAGAAGACATCGCCGCCAACCAGGCCATGGGCCGCTTTGGCGCTTCCCTGCTGCCGGCCAGCGGCGGCGTGCTCACGCATTGCAACGCCGGCGCGCTGGCCACGGCGGGTTACGGAACCGCTCTCGGCGTGATCCGGGCCGCGGTCGAGGCCGGAAAACAGCTACACGTTTACGCCGACGAAACCCGTCCCTTCCTGCAAGGCGCCCGGCTGACCGCCTGGGAGCTGATGAAAGACGGCATTCCGACCACGCTCATCTGCGACAACATGGCTGGCGTCATGATGGCGCAGGGCAAAGTCCAGGCGGTGATCGTGGGTGCCGACCGCATCGCCGCCAATGGCGACACGGCGAATAAGATCGGCACTTATACGGTCGCCATTCTCGCGCACGAACATCACATTCCCTTCTATGTTGCGGCGCCTTTTTCGACCGTGGACATGGAGACGCCGGATGGATCGCGCATTCCCATCGAACAGCGCGCCGCCACCGAAGTTACTCACATCGGCGGACGCCAGATGGCGCCGGACTCCGTGCTGATCGAAAACCCGGCATTTGACGTCACGCCCTCCCGCTACATAGAGGCGATCATCACCGAACGGGGCCTTGCCCGTGCGCCTTACGTGGAATCGTTGCGCGCGCTGTCAACGTGCGCCGCCGGTTTTGGGCAAAGGTGAGAAAAGCGTGGAGTCGCCAGGCTTGAAGAGTCTGGCATGCTCCGGAGCTAATCCGGAGCCTGCGGCGCTCGCTAGCACTCGGCTGGCTAGCGTCCAGCTGGCACGTCGGCGGCCGGCTAATTCTCTTCGCTCTGCGAACGCAGGATCTCGCGGATTTCACGATTGATACGTGCCGCATCGCGAGAAGCAGTGTCGATGAGTTCGACCCACTTCTTGTTGGTGTCGTCCAGCTTGGCCTGACTCAGCAGGTAGGAAGCCTGCATGATGGTCTCGATCGAGTTGCTCAAATCGTGGGCCAGGTGCGCAGGTTCTTGCTGATCGCAAGCGGAATTCGTGGAACACTCCCCATCCCGGGCTCAGGTGTCATTACTCCCTCTCGTAAAGCTGTGCTCTCTGCTTGAGCGGCATTGGCCAAATCAGCCAAAGCTCTAGCATAGCAGCACTACAGCGGTTACCGAGAAGCTATCTCCTCTCGGAATTGTTCCCGCCGGCGCTCCCTGTTGGTCGCAACGGCCGATGGGCCGCGGCTTCGGGATACACCATCTCGGGAATCGCTGTCGTCGGCTCATGCTTGATGGCGGGCGCTTACGGCTATGAGGCTGCCTGCCGTTGCTCAACTCGACGCGATAACAATATAAGGTAATCAGCTACTTAGCGCAAAAGCCCGGAAAGTGGACGGCTTGGAGCCGGAGCGGCCGGGTTGCGGGCTGTGGTTGCGGCTATCACCGGATTGGGCGCGCAACGAAAAAAGCAGCCTCGCGGCTGCTCGAATTCCCCTTTGTTTTCAGGTTATTTGGGAGCTTTTTCGAAGCGTTTGTTGACTTCGCTCCAGTTCACTACGTTCCACCATGCTTTGAGATATTCGGCTCTCCGGTTCTGGTATTTGAGGTAATACGCGTGCTCCCAGACATCGTTTCCCATGATCGGATAGAGGCCCTGCGAGAGCGGGCTGTCCTGGTTGGGCGTGCTGATGACCTGCAAACCGCCCGAACCGCTGACCAGCCAGACCCAACCGCTGCCGAACTGCTTGGCGCCGGCATCGTTGAACTTCTCCTGGAAGGCCGCAAAGTCGCCGAAGGTTTTTTTGATCGCGTCGGCGATTGCGCCCGTGGGCGCTCCGCCCGCCTTGCGGGCCCATGATCGTCCAGAACATCGAGTGGTTCACATGGCCGCCTCCGTGGTTGCGAACGGCGGTGCGAACTGCCTCGGGAACGCTGTTGAGGTTCTTGAGAATCTCCTCGGCGCCTTTGCTCTTCAGCTCGGGAGCCTTTTCCAGGGCCGCGTTGAAGTTGTCAACGTAAGCCTGGTGGTGCTTGTCATGATGCAGATGCATCGTCTGCGCGTCGATGTACGGCTCGAGCGCCTCGTACGCGTACGGCAACGCGGGAACTTCGAAGGCCATTCTTCTTTCCTCCAACCAACTCGTCACACCAAATGGATGCGTGGGGTTCTACTCGGGTCACAATTACTTTGTTCAGCGAGAGCCTTTTGTCCGATCAACGCAGCCCCTGTGCATCGAGGCCGCGCGGCGTCTTCCGGACTGGCATGGCGAATATTCAAAACGCCTTGCATCCAGATGCAGGCCACTCATTCCGGGTGCGCCCGTCCGATTCAACGCAAGATTGAGATGAGTCCTTGAGCGGCGGGCCGCATCAAAATTCAGTAGCTCGCAACCAGCTTGCACCGGGGAAGACGCCATTGCAGACGACTTTTGCCACTTTCAATGGGAGACAAATCCCCGTCGATGTTTTCACGCCGGGCGCAGCGGGGCGTTTCCCCATCGTCTGCGCCCTGCATGGCTCCGGAGGGCTGCACAATGCCGGGGCGCTGCAGGTCGGAGAACTGCTGGCGAGCCAGGGATTCTGCGTCTTTGTTCCACACTACTTCGCGGCCACCGATACCCAATGGGCGGATGTGACGACCATCTGGCGGGAGTTCCCCAACTGGCTGCGGGTGATTTCAGATTCGCTGGATTTCGCGGAGAAGCATCCGCAGGCCGACCCCGGCCAGATTGGGCTCATCGGCTTTTCGCTCGGGGCATACCTGTCGCTGGCGTTGGGGTCGCAGCAGCAGCGCATCAAGGCCATCGTCGATTTCTTCGGCGGGCTGAATGATTACTTTATCGAGCGGCTTACGCAACTGGCTCCGGTGCTGATTCTGCATGGCGAAGCCGACAAGGTCGTGCCGGTGAGCGAAGCCCACAAAGTCGCCCGAACTCTCGAGCAGCGCGGGCTGCCTTACGAAATGAAGCTCTACCAAAACGCGGGACACGGCTTTCACGGCCTTGAGATGCTGGACGCCGGCCAGCGAGCCTACAAGTTCCTGAAAAAACACCTCGCAAACGGCCAAACTGGTTGAGCAGCCGACGGGCAAATCCTCCGCCGACAGCTTGGCCGGTAACAACTTGGTTTCTATTTCGAAGGACTTGTCTTGCTCCCGCGAGAGCGGCGAAGTATTCTCAATCCCTGAGCTGCTGAAAGGACTCGGAAGTATGTGGCGTTTATTCCTGATCGCCGTGCTGTTCGCCGCGCCGACGCTCGCCTGGTGCGAGAACCCTCAAGCGGCCGATCCCCAGCTCATCATTCACCAGGCATTGTTCCAGATCTCGAAGGGCGCCTACGGCGCGGAAGATGAAAAGCAGGTACGCCGGCTCGGCGATGCCGCGTCGGTAGCCTTCACCAAAGAAATTGGCAACCGGCAGATGACGTGGACCGACATCGAGAACTTTTTGTTCCTGGTCCACGAAGCTTTTGCCACGCCGACGACCATCCAGAACCCGAGTGATCGCAACCCCAAGACGAGCTTGTTCGTGCTCCAGGCCTTGAATCCCCTGCCCTTGACCGACGAGCTGAAGCGCTCCATCGCGGATACCAGGGTTTTTCTGGAAGGGCGGCAATAGACCGGTTTTGCAAAGATTCTGCGGCACCGGCCCGGCAAATTATAGGAACGCCAGCCATCTCCAGCAGGTTGACGGGCTACGCGGCGCGCTCTTCCTCGCTGGGCGAAAGCTCCATCTCTTTCAAGGTCGCACTGATGATCAGCTCCGGCTCGGTTGCCGCTTGCACGTCCTCAGGTTCGAATCCCGGCGCGATTTCTTCCAGCACCAGTCCTTGCCCGCGAATCACCTGTGATGTAAGCCATCTCGGTCACGATCGTGTCGACCACCCCGAGGCCGGTGATCGGGAGCCCGCAGTGTTTCAGAATCTTCGGGCGGCCATCCTTGGCCGTGTGTTCCATGGCGACGATGACGCGCCGGGCGCCGGCGACCAGGTCCATGGCTCCGCCCATGCCTTTTACCATTTTGCCGGGAATCATCCAGTTTGCCAGGTTGCCCTCTGCATCCACCTCCATGGCGCCAAGTACGCTCAGGTCGACGTGCCCGCCACGGATCATGGCAAACGATTCGGCGCTGGAAAAGAACGCGGTCCCCGGAATCTCCGTGACCGTCTCTTTGCCCGCGTTGATCAGGTCCGGATCTTCGGTGCCCGCCACGGGATAGGGTCCGATGCCCAGCATTCCGTTCTCGCTTTGCAGGATTACATCCATTCCCGGTGGCACATGGTTGGCAATCAGCGTCGGCATGCCGATACCGAGGTTCACATAGAAGCCATCGCGCAACTCGCGGGCGATGCGCCGCACGATGAATTCCCGCTTGGCTGCGTCCTGTTCCTTACCAGTTTTTGTGGCCATATTTTTCCTCGCAGGCAATCTGTCCCGAATCGTGCCCGGAACTCAGGCAGCCATTTTTCTCACCGTCCTGCGCTCGATCCGCTTTTCTTCTCCAACCGCCTCAAAGATGCGCCGCACGTAGACGCTGGGAGTGTGAATCTGCTCCGGCGGAATTTCGCCGGGCTCGACCAGCTCTTCCACTTCGGCAATGGTGATGCGGCTGGCGGTCGCGATCATCGGGTTGAAGTTCTGCGCCGTCTTGCGGTAGACGAGGTTTCCCCACCGGTCGCCTTTCCAGGCCTTTACCAGCGAGAAGTCGGCTTTCAGCGCAGCGCTCCATAATGTAGGTCCGGCCATCGAACTCGTGGGTTTCCTTGCCTTCGGCAACGATGGTTCCAACCCCCGTCGGAGTATAAAAAGCCGGAATTCCGGCGCCCCCGGCGCGAATGCGCTCGGCGAGCGTGCCTTGCGGAATCAGTTCGAGTTCGAGTTTGCCGGCCAGCACCAGCTCTTCAAAAAGCCGGTTCTCGCCCACGTAGCTGCCCTTGTGACTGCGGATCTGCCCCTTCTGCAGCAGCAGACCCAATCCGAAATCATCCACGCCCATGTTGTTGCTGATCGTGTTGAGATCCCGGACGCCTTTCTCCACCAAAGCGGCGATCAGGTTTTCGGGAATTCCGCACACACCGAAGCCGCCAACCATCACCGTGGCCCCATCCTCGATGTCAAAGATCGCCTCTTTGGCATTGGCGAACACCTTATTCATGTTTGCACCCCACCAGGCGGCTTAATCGACAGAACAAGCTCTACGGGCTTTGAAGCCGGCGGAACTCCAATCGATGCCTGTGCTGCGCGAATTCCTGGCGGGAAAAGCAGGTTCCCAGGGTTGCACGCCTGTTGCGTGGTCGGCAAGGCCGGTTGGGTCGCCGAAGCGGATCAGTGCTCATACTTTTCGATCCACTCATCTTGCTGGCGTTCCAGTTCCAGGTCGATCCAGCCGATGTAGGAACGGCCATCGCGGGCTTTGCCGATCCAGACGCGGGTCGTGGGCTCGATGCGGGTGTCACCCTGTCGGCTAAAACTGATGCCGGCCTCGCGAGCCAGTGCCGTGCGCAGCCCATCCAGGTCCATCGGGTAGAACAGAGTCGTCATCAGCCGGTCGTTGTAGAAAGTCATCACCAGCTCGCCGGTGGCGCCGAATCTGGTAAAGCCAGGACGCGAGATCGTTAATATTTGGAACGGCGGTCTCTTGTCGCTGCTCAGCGGGCGACGGTCCTCCAGCACATCCCAATCGCCGGACTTGAGATTCAACTCGCGCTGCACTTTCCGCAGACTGAAGCCGCTGGCGAGCGGCGGCATCAGCCGGGAAGGCTTGAATTCATTTTTCGTCCGGCAGCCCGGAACGCATAACAAAATCAGCAGTACGAAAATAAGGACAAGAAACCGCACCGCACTTCCCCGCATCGTGCCGCGGCGCGGTGGCGGCGCAATTGCTTTTTGATCGAGGTTCACGGCGGCAGTATAACGCGCCTTGCGGGAACGCCGGCGCCGGAAGTGAGGGAACGGTCAGTGTTTCTGCGCGGTCGCCGTCGAAGGGACGGATTCGACCTTGGGAGCCGGAAGAACGTAGATCAGCTCGCCCGGTCTGGCATATTTCAGTTGCTCGCGGGCTTCCTTCTCGATGGCCTGCGGATCGGTCTTGAGGGCGTTGACCCGCTGCCGCAATCTTTCGTTCTCCGCCTGTGCCTGCTGCACTTCCACTTGCAGACGCTTGTACTCTTTCACCTTCTGCCGGTAGGCGATCATGCCGTTGGCGCCGAACATGACGTGATAAAACAGCCCGCCGGCAACCACAGCCACGCAACCCGTTGCCAGCCATCGCCGGCGCGAGAACAATCCGCGGATGATTGCGCGCAAAAAATTCATTCCTGAAATACCCACTGTTTCGCGGCCGCGCTCAGTTTCTCGAGGTCGCTCTCGGTGCGCGCTTCAGTGTAAACCCGCACCACCGGCTCGGTTCCACTCAAGCGATAGCAGACCCAGGAACCATCCTCAAGCACCAGTTTCAAACCGTCCGTGCGCACCACCTGCGCAATTTTTTTCGATGCGAATTCGCGCGGCTGTGCCTGTAACCTTTCAGTGAACTTCGCTTTCACCTTATCCGTCAAGCGGAAGTTTTCACGCAAGGGGTAATAGGAACCAACTTTGGCAAACAGAGCCCGCAGTTGCTCTTGCAAAGATTTCCCGAGCGTGGCGACCATCTCGCAGCATAGCAGCCCGGCCAGCACCCCGTCCTTTTCCGGAACGTGATGGCGGATCGAGAGGCCCGCGCTCTCTTCGCCGCCAATCGCGATCTTGTCCTGCTTGATCAGCTCGCCGATGAACTTGAAGCCCACCGGCGTCTCGTACAACTCTACCTTGTGATGCTCGGCCAGCGCATTGACCAGATTCGTGGTGGCAACCGATTTGGCCACCCCGTTTTTCCAGCCGCGAGTCGCCACCAGGTAGTCGAACAGCAAGGCGATCACGTAATTCGGCGACATGTACGTGCCATCTTCATCGACAATGCCGAAGCGGTCGGCATCGCCATCGGTGGCGATCCCCAGGCGGGCGCCGGTCTGCCGCATCCGCTCGCGCAGATCGTTCAGCAAGTGCCCGTCGGGTTCCGGGGCGTGCCCGCCAAAGAGCACATCGCGGTAGTCATGAACGGTCGCGACCTCGATTCCGTTGCTTCGCAGCAGTTCGTCGCTATAGCCGCGCGACGCGCCCCAGAGCGGATCGAAGCAGACCTTCAGCCCTGCCTTCCGGATCGCCGCAAAGTCGATCACACTCTGCAAGCGCCGCAGGTAATCGCTCTTGACCTCAATTTCTTCGCGCTTCGGGCCGCTGCCATCGTTTTTCGTCATGCCGGCTTGATCTGCGGCCAATATTTCGGTTTCAATCCGGTTGGTCACTTCCGGCAACGCGGGAGCGCCGTCCGGGGTCGAGAACTTGATGCCGTTGTACTCCGGCGGATTATGGCTGGCGGTGAAATTGATTCCACCATCGGCCTTGCGGGTGATGATCGCCCAGGCGATCGTCGGAGTGGGCGCCGCCTCGGTAATCACGAGCGGCTGGATTCCGTGGCTGCGCAAGACCTCGCTTGCCAGCTCCACGAAGCTCTCGCCGAGGAATCGCGGGTCCCGGCCGACGATGATCCGGGCCGCCTGCGGCTTCACGCTGGAAACGTAGCGCGCAATCCCCGTAACCGCCCGCCGGATATTATGAAAGGTGAACTCATCGGCCATTACGGCCCGCCAACCGGAAGTGCCAAACTTGATAGGAGTAGCCATCGTTGGACCCTCGCGCACTACGCTTGCCATGACGCCCGCAGGTAATCATGCCGCTCAATCGCCACCTGATGGTACACGCGACACCCCGGGAAATTCAAAGGCCAGGTACCGCCGTTTGCGCCAACTCGCCGCCGCGTAGATAATGCGTCAATGACCGACAAGCGGCTGGTGCTCTCGACATGCGGTTCTCACGAGGTAGCGACGAAAATTGCGCGCGCCCTGGTCGATGGACAGGTCGCCGCCTGCGTCAACGTCCTCGGTCCGATGGAATCCGTCTATCGCTGGAAAGGCAAGGTGGAGACCAGCCAGGAATTCCTGCTGCTGATCAAGACTACGGCCGAAAACTTCGAGCGCCTCTGCGCCGAAATCCGCCGGCTGAATACCTATGAGATTCCCGAGGTGCTTCAGTTCACCGTGGAATCGGGACTGGAAGCCTACCTGGAGTGGATCGGCGACTCCGTCACCGGAACTCAGCCCTGAGGCGTCGCTGGCGAAGTTCCGAGTTGCGGTTCCCGCCGGCAAAAACTCGTGCCAGTATCATCCCGAGGTCGCGCTGATTTTGCGCGGCCGAAGGATCTGCTTTATTTTCAGCACGCGTAAACAGCAGATCCCTCGCTGCGCTCGGGATGACGCTTCGGAGAATGCTTTTTCAGCAGCCTCTACAGCCGTTCCAACGCCTGCTCCAGGTCGCCAATGATATCTTCCACATCTTCCAGGCCCACCGAGAGGCGCAGAATTCCGTCGGTAATGCCCATCGCCTGGCGTCCCTTTTCTCCAATGGCCGCGTGGCTCATGGTTGCCGGGTGCGCGATTAGCGTCTCGACGCCGCCCAGCGATTCGCCGAGGATGCACACTCGCAAGGACTGCAACAGCCGTTTGGCGTTGGCCAGCGAGCCGGTTTCGAAGGCGATCATCGAACCGAAGCCCGACATCTGCCGCTTCGCCAGCTCGTGCCGTGGATGCTCCGGCAATCCGGGATAAAATACCTTGCTCACTTTGCGATGCGCATTGAGAAAGTCGGCGACCAGCCGTCCATTCTCGTCGTGCTGCTTCATGCGGACCGGCAGCGTCTTGATTCCGCGCAGCACCAGCCAGCACTCGAAGGGAGACATGATCGCGCCCGCCGCCTTCTGCACGAAGGCAAGCTTTTCCAACTGCTCGCGCTTGGAACAGATAATCGCTCCGCCCAGCCCGTCGCTATGGCCATTGAGGAACTTCGTCGTCGAGTGCAGAACCATATCGGCGCCCAATTCCAGCGGGCGCTGAAAGTACGGCGACATGAACGTGTTGTCCACGATCATCTCGATGCCGTGCCGGTGCGCGACCTCGGCCAGGGCCGCGATATCGCTCAGCGACATCAGCGGATTCGTGGGCGTCTCCGCGTAAAGATAGCGGGTGTTGCCGCGGATTGCATCTTCGACCGCGTGCAGATCCTCGGTGTCCACGTAGGTCACTTCAAGGCCGAAATTGGCCATCACCTGGTCGAAGAGTCGCGGCACGCCTCCGTAGACGTTGCGCGTGCAGAGCACGTGATCGCCCGACTTCATGATGTTGCAGAAAGCATGCACGGCGGCCATGCCGCTGGCGAACACCTTCGCCCCAATTCCGGTTTCCAGCGAGGCCAGGCTCGTTTCCAGCCGGTCGCGCGTGGGATTGCTCACCCGCCCATATTCGTAGCCCATGCGCGGCTTCCCTAGCTCATCCTGCGCGTAGGTCGAGGTGGGGTAGATGGGAATGCCAACCGATCCGGTCAACTGCTCCGGCTCCTGTCCGTCGTGAATGGCGCGGGTCGAGAAGCCTTTTTCGTTTCTTCTTGCCATATTTGCTTTCAACTTTGAAGTTCAAAGGTTACGCAAAGGCCGGGGCAGGGTCAAATCCCGCGCGCCTCACGGCGCAGAAAAAGCCCAGAAAGTTTCTGGGCTTGAAAGTAAGGTTCTGACATCAGAGTTCTGAAATTCTGCTTCCGGAGCCAGGATACCCGGCCTGGGAGTGGGTTCAACCGCGGTCAGCGCGCAGCCCGCCGCGTCTCATTGGCGTAGTAACCGCTCCGCGTACGCACCTGCAAATGCTTGTAAGCCGACGAGTGTACTTCGACCTTCACCGTGCGATATCCGCCGCTACGCTGCGGCGTGGAAGGCTTGTAGCCGATGATGTACTGATTGCGAATATCGTGCGCGACCTGGCGGCTGATCTCATCGACCTCGGTGAGGTCCTTCGGGAAAAAGGCCACCCCGCCGGTTTGTTCGGCCAGGACATGCAGCGCACGGCGAGCCCGCTTCTCACGTTCGCTGCCGAGAACGCCAATGGTGTAGATGGTCGGCCCGCCATCGACGGCAACCTTGCGAATAGCCTGTTCCAAGGTGTCCATGCTCGCCGTATCCTCGCCGTCGGTCACCACCAGCAGCACTTTCTTCTGATCGGGCGGCGCGGTCTTCATCAGGTGCTCGGCCGAGGCCACGACCGCATCGTAAAGCGCCGTGCCGCCACGGGAATCGATGTGATTCAGCGCATCCTTCAGCAGGTTGATGTTGTCCGTATAGTCCTGATCCAGATACGGCGTCTGGTTGAAGTTCACGATGAAAACCTGGTCCTTCGGGTTACTGGCCCTCACCAGGTTCAGCGCCGCCTGGTTCACCGCCGGACGCTTGTCCCGCATGGAACCGGAGTTATCGACCAGGATTCCCAGCGCCACCGGCACATCGCCTTGCCGAAAAGACGTGATCTTTTGCGGCTGACCATTTTCATAGACGACGAAGTCAGCCTGGTTCAAAGTGGTCACCGGGTGCTGCCGGTCATCGATCACCGTGGCATGCAGCGTGACCTCTTCCACTTCCTTCTTGAAAACGAAAACCCCACCCTCCTGGGCATCGGGAGCCTGTCCTTCCGACGGAAGCTCGACCGTGTCGCCCGGCTGATTGGCAGGCGGATTCTGCGGGACGGCGGAATCCGGGGCGTCCGGTGCCGGCGCGCTCTGTCCGCCGGAAGACATCGACGGCGGAGGCGCAGGCGTGGAATTCGCCCGCCCGACATCGGTGGACTGCTGCGGCGCTCCGCTTGCCGGCATCATCGCCCATAGGATGAGGCAAAGCAATAACGCCAGGGGAACGGTTTTATTCATTCGGAGCATAATAGCCTGTTCTCGCGTAGACCGTAAGTGGTGGGAGCCGCTTCGGTGGCTGAAGTTTGACCTTGATCCGGCGCCACTTTCTGTCGTGCGCTGTATTGTTTGGACGGTATCCGGGCACATATTGGTTGCGCAGCTCTGCTCCAATCTTCGCCGTGCGGAGTGATGGCCAAATCCCGACCGCATAAATCCGTACATCGGCCTCCCTCACCAACGACCCTCCATGTACCGCCGCATCTCGGAGACCCCAAGACAAACCCAAGACAAATCGGACGCCAAATCGCATCCGGCAGCGCCGTACGGCCCTGCGGATGAACACCAGCTTACTCTCGATATCCTCGACCGACCGCGTAAAATCGGAGCGCATTGGGGCCGTCGCCGAAGGTAATCGGGAAGAACTCATCCTCGGAGTTCGCGGTCTTGAAGGACGCGACCACGGCCTGCCGCTTCGGCCTTGGCCGCTGATTGCCGTCCGGTAACTGTAGGATGCGCAATCACTTGACCCGCGGCTGCCGGCGAGGGGCCTATTCACTCCATTGGGCTGAAATTTCGTTGAAAGCCGCTCACCCCGGCTTACACCGCTGAAAAGCGAGTTCTGACGATATCGATGTTCCGTAAGGCTGGTTGGTTTACTTTCGTAACTGCTACAATCAGCTCAGCTTCCGCAAAAATCCAGCGAGCGAGTTGCCCCTTTTGCAAGCGGAGCGCGAAGTCACCATGGCGAAGAAAATCACCCCTCCCAGGGCGGCCGATTCCGGCTCAAAGCGGCCAGAATTGCAACTTTTCGCGCCTAAAAGCACCGATTTTGCACACCAAGTTATGTCCGATAATGCGCAGCTCTACCGGCCAGCTCCGCGAGGTGATTCTCCAGTCGCCGCTCCTGGCGATCCGTGCAGACCACCGGGACGACCGACTCCTCGTCGCAACATCGCGCCCTATCCGGAGGCCGGGACCTTAGGAAACTATGCGGCTGATTAGACCAGCTTGGTGGAAGGCGAATTTCGGACGAAAGCCGGGCACCGGTTGCCCTGGCGGCGGCGCCACCCCCGGAACCTGGAAACGCACGATGCTGCTGACGGCGGCGTTGCTTGTTCTGTGCGTTGTCAACCTGCTGGCGCAGCCGGAGGCGGAACGGCAGCTCCGCGTCTTTGCCCCGCAGACTACCTACGTGGTGCCAATCGTCGAGCACGACGGCACGCCGTATGCCGGATTGTTCGAGGTGCTGGAACCGCTCGGGCGGGTCGAGTCGCACTCCGATCAAACAAAAGTGGAAGCTGAAATTCACCGCCGCTTCCTCGCGCTCGATTGAAGTTGAATTCACCCAGGGAGAGGCCCGAGGCAAACTCGCCGGTTCGGGCTATGACTTGCCCGCCGAGTTTGTGCTGCTTGGCGGCAGAGGTTTTGTGCCGGTCACGGCTTTGGGCGGGATGTTGCCGCGCATACTGTCGCAGGCGGTGCAACTGCATCCGGGCAACCGTCTGCTGATCGGGGCCCTGGGGTTCAGCTTCAGCCAGCAGCTCCGGCAGAATCCCCCCGGCCTGGTGCTGAGCTTTCCCCTCGGCGGTGAATCCGATGATCGCCACCGAGCCGGGGCGAATCCGGCTGACCTTCACCCGCGAGCCGGTGATCCGTCCGGCGGACGGCGGAGCGCAGAAATTTTCCGACCCGGTTTTCCAGTCCAGCAGCGTTGCGGCCGCCAATGGTGCGCTGCAATTGACGGTCAACGTGGCAAGCTCCGGTGATCGCCAACTTTTTCGACGGCGGTAAAACCATTACCATTTCCCCGCTGCCCGCGCCGCAAAGCGCGCAAATGCAACAGCAACAGCAGCCGCAGAGCACGGCTCCGGCGGCCGTCCCGTCGCAGCCGGCTGCCACCGTCGCAGCGCCGTCGCCGCCGAAGCCGGTCGTGGTGATCGACGCCGCGCATGGCGGCAGCGACCACGGAGCGATACTCGCCGGCAAACGTCCCGGAAAAAGATCTGACTTTGTTGCTGGCCCGGCTCATCCAGCACGATCTGGAAGCGCACGGACGTGGCGACCCACATGATCCGCACGGGCGACAGCGATCTCGATTCCGACCAGCGCGCCACGGCCGCCAACTCCTCGCACATCCTCGCCTACATCGCGATTCATGCCGCCAGCGAGGGACAAGGGGTACGTCTGTATACGGCGCTGCTGCCCGCTGCGGCGCAGCCGCCCACGCGCAAACAGTTCGTGAGCTGGGCCAACGCCCAAGCCAGTTGGCTCGACCTGAGCGGGAGCCTCGCCGGCTCGATTGCCGTCGAGCTCAATCAGCGCAACATCGTGGTACACGCCTTAACCTCCGCCTTGCGCCCGCTCAATAACATCTGGGCTCCGGCGATCGCGACTGGAGGTAACGCCGCCGGCGGATGAGAAGGACATCAAGTCGGGCGCGTATCTGCACACCATCTCCGCCGCGGTCTCGGCCGGGATCGTCGCGGTGCGTGCCAAGCTGGAGGCTGCGCGATGATTCCACGCCGCCCTGGTGAACCTCAATTCCGGTTGGCGCTGACCTACGGCACGTCTGGAGGCCGCGCGATGATTTCACGCCGCCTGCAGATCGTGCTCGCCGTGCTGGTCTTTTCCGCGCTGGCGCTCGGCTACTATGCGCTGCGGCTGAAGCATCGCGCCGAGGCCTTGCAAATCGCCGTTCCGGACACCCGTCCCATGACTCCGCCGGTCTCCGGCGTGCCCGAGCCGGTGCGGATGTTCGTGGCCGACGATCGCGACGGAACCATCCACGAGCGGCAACTTTCGATGGTGCTGCCCGCCTCGCCTTCATCGCGGGCTCTGGCGCTGCTGCGCGCCCTGGTCAGCAACTACCTGGACAGCGCGTCCACCCACAAACTCGGCGATGGAGCGGACATTCGTGGGGTTTATTTCGTGAATGACACGCTTGCCGTGGTGGACACCAATGCGGAGTTTGCCGATAAACACCGCTCCGGGGCGCTGGTCGAAGAGCTGACCGTCGCCTCCTTTGTGCAGACTTTATCGGCCGCCTTCCCGAAGTTGACGCAGGTGAGATTTCTGGTGGACGGCAAGGAGCGCGATACGCTGGCCGGACACGCCGACCTGAAGGCCGTCTATGATGTAGCTGTGGTGAACCAGTTGGTGCGGGAGATGCAGTGAGCGGGCCTCTTATAACTCATTTCGGACTGGAATCAACGGCGATCCCTCGGCCGCTAAACAGGCTGCTGAAAAATTCGCACCAGTGTCATCCTGAGGTCGGGCCGATTTTGCTCGGCCGAAGGATCTGCTTTGCTTCCGACACCTGCAAACAGCAGATCCTTCGCTCCTCCACCCCATCAACGGCAAAAACAGCCGTCGCCGGGGCCCCCGGAGCGCTCAGGATGACACCCGCAGAGAGCAGTTTTTCAACAGTCTCTAAAGCCGCGCCCCTTCAAAACTGGGTTGCAAAATAACAGTGAACACGCCGGTCGAAAACCCGAAAGCCTCGCCAGCCGGCGCCAACCTTGTGCAGGCGCGCGGCCGCAACGGCAGGCCCACGATTGCGGTTTTCGATTCCGGCTTTGGCGGACTGACCGTGCTGCGCTCGATCGTGGCGCTGGTGCCGAACGCGAACTACCTCTATTTTGGCGATTCCGCGCAGGCTGCCTTATGGCAACAAGTCTCGCGAAACCATCGCGCGCTATACGGTCGAGGCCGCGCACTTTCTGGAAAAGTGCGGGGCGGAGATTCTGGTGATCGGCTGCAACACGGCCAGCGCCATGGCTCTCTACGACGTGAAGAGCGCGGTCGAGATCCCGGTGATAGGGGTGATCGAGCCCGGTGCGGACCATGCGGCGGAGCTGAGCCGGCATCGCGAGGCCATCGTGATTGCGACCGAAAACACGGTCGCCAGCCACGCCTATCAGCGCGCCCTGGCACGCAGGGGCTTCGCCACCTATGAAAAAGCCTGCCCGCTGCTGGTGCCGCTGGTGGAGGAAGGATGGACGAACCATCCGGTGACCGAGGAGGTGGCGCGCATCTACGTGATCGAGGCTCTGCGCAGCGCTCCACCCAATACCGACGTCATGGTGCTGGGCTGCACTCACTATCCGCTGCTGCGTCCGCTGCTGCGCCGGGTGGTGCCGCAGCGCATAGAGTTTGTCGATCCGGCCGACAGCACGGCGCAGGTGGTGGCCTCGCTGCTCGGTGGCGGCGAAGCGGCCGGTGGCGACGGCGAGCCGACGTTCCGCTTTTTCACCACCGACTCGGTTGAAAAGTTCAAGCGCATGGTTCCGCTGTTCCTTGGCCGGGCGGTGGAGTGCGCCGAGCGCGTGGAGTTGGAAAAAGAGGGATGAAATGGCGCGTGGGAAAAGACCGTTTCTGCTTTGACACTCTACAAATTATATATACAATTAGGTAGACGCAAATCAGCTATGACCCGGCGAAAAACGAACGCAACGTCAGGGAGCGCAGGCTTTCTTTCGAGCGGGCGGCCGATTTCGAATTCGAATCTGCAAGTTTTAAGTTCCAAGTCCGGAATGGGGAACTGCGGCGTGTGGCTGTTGGCTACCTTGATGGACGGCTGCACGTACTTTGCTACATCCCGCTGGCTGCAAGTATTCGTGTGATCAGCTTTCGCAAGGCGAACATTCGAGAGGCGCGCAAATATGGCAAAGCGAAAATTAAAATCATTAACCAATGACGAAGGCGAGGTTCGGGAGCTGACCTCGGAGGACTTCAAGCATACCGTCCCGTTCTCCGCGTTGCCGGCGACAGAACGAAAGATGCTGTCATCGCGCAAGCGCGGTCCGCAGAAGGCTCCGACGAAAGAGCTGATCTCCATACGGCTTTCGCGCGACGTGGTAGAGAGCCTGCGCACGTCGGGACGCGGATGGCAGGCACGCGTCGATATGTTGCTGCGCGAATGGCTGGCAAAAAGGCGAGCCTGATCATTAATTTTTGCAGTGAAACTGCCCCACGAGCGCGTGGAGTTGGAAAAAGAGGGATGAGGGGCGCCGCGCGGGAAAAGACTCCGTGCTGTCATGCTGAGTATGGCGAAGCATCCCATGAAACTGTTCTGTCTTGCACTACTCTGGGCTTTTTTGATGAAATTTGTGAGCCTCGTCTCAACCCCAGCCCGTGCTGGGATTCTTCGCTCCCTTTGGTCGCTCAGAATGACACAGGTAAGAGTTTTTGGGACAGGGTTTCGCTTTGCTCAGCATGACATCCCTAAGTCATGTCGCAATCTTTGAGACACTTGTAAACTGACATACGACTGAAGAACAGGAAATGGAAACCCATCGATGATCTATCGCTCCGACAACCGCGCCCTCGACCAGATGCGCGCGGCCAAAATTACTCTCGACTTTATCCGCACCGCCGAAGGCTCCTGCCTGATCGAAATCGGCAACACGCGCGTGATCTGCACCTGCTCGATCGAAGAAACCGTTCCGGGCTGGATGCGCAACCAGGGAAAAGGCTGGATCACGGGCGAGTACGGTATGCTGCCGCGCTCGACCCTGACCCGTTCGCCGCGCGAGAGCAGCCGCGGGCGCGTGGGCGGGCGCACGCATGAAATCCAGCGGCTGATTGGGCGCTCGATGCGGGCGGCGGTCGAGTTGGAGAAGCTCGGCGAACGCACCCTTTGGATCGATTGCGATGTCATCCAGGCCGACGGGGGAACGCGCACGGCGTCGGTGACCGGCGGCTTTGTCGCCATGGCGCTGGCGCTGGAAAAGCTGGTGGCGGCCGGAACCTTGAAGCGCGTGCCGCTGCGCGACCGGGTGGCCGCCGTGTCGGTGGGCATCGTCGACGGCGAAGCCATGCTCGACCTTGCCTACGAGGAAGACTCGCGCGCCGAAGTCGACATGAACTTCGTGATGACCGGCTCGAACCGCTTCATCGAATTGCAGGCGACGGCCGAGCAGGCGCCCTTCGACGACGCGCAACTGGCGCAGATGACCAGCCTGGCGCGCAAAGGCATCGGAGAGTTGCTGGCATTGCAGAAGAGCGTGCTGGACGGATTCCGCTCGCGATCCGCCTAGCCGTACGCCGGGGTGCGCGAAAACCCAGGCGAAGCGCGCCCGGGCATCCAGCAATTCTGTTGATGGCTGCGATCAAGATTTTGCGTTTCCCATGCGGGGGACGCGGGACTAAGGTTTCTTCAAGGACGTGAACCTGTTGTATCGCTCGTTGTGGGGACGGCGGGTGCGGCAACTCCGACGTAGACGGAGATTGTTCATCCGCGAGCCATGAGGATGGAAGCGGCTCGGCGATGCCAGCAGCTCGTACACAAGACATGGGTGCCTCGCACTACGGAGTGTGGGGCTTTTTTCTTGCCCATTGCCTGAAAGCAAAGCAGGAAGAAGCAGATCCTTCGGCCGCGCAAAATCGCGCGGCCTCAGGATGACACTAACACTGCTACCGGATGACACTGCTACGCATTTTCCGTAGCCTGCCAAGACATCTTCCGCAAATTCGATTAGCCGCGGTCTTCGATCGGGGTGTACTTGTTCGGATACACCGGTCCGATGTACTCGGCGCGCGGACGGATGAGGCGATTGTCGGCCAGCTGCTCCATCACGTGCGCGGTCCATCCGGCGATTCGCGAAACCGCAAAAATCGGGGTGAACAGGTCAACATCGATGCCCAGCGTGTGGTAGGTCGAGGCCGAATAGAAGTCGACGTTCGCGTTCAGCTTCTTCTCGGCGTTGATGAACTCTTCGATGCGCCGCGAATAATCGAACCACTTGGTCTGCCCGCTGGAATAGCCGAGGTCGCGAGACATCTGGCGAAGATGGGTGGCGCGCGGGTCTTCGGTGGTGTAGACGCGATGTCCGAAGCCGGGCACCTTGGCCTTCTGCGCCAGCATGCCCTTGACGTAGTCGACCGGGTCGGCGCCGTTGCGGTCGATGTCCTCCAGGATGCCGAACACGGCTTCGTTGGCGCCTCCGTGCAGCGGTCCCTTGAGAGCGCCAATGGCCGAGGTGATGGCCGAGTGCATGTCGGACAAGGTCGCGGCGGTGACGCGCGCCGCGAAGGTCGAGGCATTCCATTCGTGGTCGGCGTGCAGGATGAGGGCGATGTCGAGCGCGCGAGTCGCGGTTTCGCTCGGCAACTCGCCGTTCAGCATCAGCAGGAAATTTCCGGCATGGGACAGGGAGCGGTCGGGCTCGATGAGCGGCTTGCCCTTGCGGATGCGGTCGTAGTTCGCCACGATCATGGCCAATTGCGAGGTCAGACGAATGGACTTGCGCAGGTTCGCCCCGGCATCGTTGGCTCGTTCCTCGGGATCGAACAGCGACAGCGAGGAGACGATGCTGCGCAGCACGTCCATCGGCAGGGCGTGCTTGGGCGCTTGCCGGATCAGGCTGATGATCTGCGCATCCAGTTTGCGCTCGCGCACCAGAAACAGGTTGAATTCCTGAAGTTCGGTTCGCGTCGGCAGCTTGCCAAACCAAAGCAGATAAGTGACTTCTTCAAAGGTGGAGTTGTCGGCCAGATCGTGGATGTCGATTCCACGATAGGCCAAGATCCCTTTATCGCCATCGATATAGCAGATACCGGAACTACCCGCGATTACGTCTTCTAGACCGCTGCTGGGCTGCATGGTCGTGGACATAGAGTCCTCCCGGAATCAGTGAATTGGGTGATCACTGGACGTGATTGGCAGACGCGCGCCCCACGCGCCGCGCCGTGCGGCATATCCCGGTTAAGTTAGATGCTCTGGCGGGTTCCGGCGAATCTCAACTTCCGGCACTTTGGTTGATTTCAGAAGATTTTGCCGAGGGATCGGGGGCTGAAACGGCGCGAGCAGGCCGGCAAGCCGACTGACTGGCCGTAACTGGTGAGTAGGGGATTTCGCAACAGTTACACTGCTAGAATTCTACTCACCCACATCTGCCAACGTCAGGCAGATCTGGGTGCACCCGGCTATGACCTCAACACCGCACAACCAGCCGCCGGAACGACATTGAGTACAGTCATTCTGAGCAAAGTCGAAGAAGTCCATTGCACTGTGAGGTAAGACACAAGCAGAGGATTTCACTCGAAGTAACCCGCAGCGGCACAGCGTCAGGATCGCTTCCTTAGGGATGCTTCGCTACGCTCAGCATGACAGCCGTCGAGCAGGACGGGTGGCCTCCATTCAAGCCCGCCGTTGGCTTGAGTGGGGCAGTTTTCTTTGCACTAAGATAGCAACTGGACCCACACATAAAGCAAAGGCAGGCTTGTCGTGGGCCACGAAGTAGCGATGATTGTTTGCGCAGCATTCTCAAACGCAAAGCTAGATGCCGTTCGGTCGCGCAGAACACGGACATCGAGTCACCCCAATCGAGCCAACAACGGGCTTGTCTGGGGATCGCCCGGCACGACCTCAGGACTGACCACTTCTGATGAGCTGTCACGCAGCCGAGCTGAGGATGGGGCACCTCCATGAATTTGTCGCAGTCGGCTAATGCAGAGCCAGCCCGGTGACCGCGACGATGAGTCCGATGGCCGCCGCCACGAATCCCGCTCCCCAGAAAATGCGCTTCCGCGTCAGCAGGGTGATCGAGGTGACGACCAGCGCAATTTCCAGGAAGCTTTCGCCGAGATCGAAGCGGTCGGCGCGCCGGCGCTCAACATCCATCTCTTTTTCGAGTTTGCGGGCTTCAGCCTTGATCTCCTCCTGCCGGCCGGTGAAGGCGCCGATTGCATCCTGGTATTTGCTTTTCAGCGCTTCGGGTTTTCTGGTCCTTGAACTCCGAAATCTTCAGCAAATCCAGGAACAACTCGGTGGTCTGGCGCTGGGTGTTTTTCGCCTGGTAGTAGGCCCAGGTGTCGGTTACGCGATTCTGCAAGATGATCTCTTCGGTGTGGGCGCGATGACCCAGCACGGAAACGGCGGCCACAAACACCGCCAGGATCGCCATCGTCAGGCTCACGGGCGCAAGCCGCGCTTCGTGCAGGCCGTGCTCCGCCGCTCTCTTGTAGCTCCTGCATCTCCTCTGGAGAAGAACTCATGATGCCTCCGTCGCATCAATTGTGTGACCCGTCACTGCCGATGCTCCCGGCTGGCTCCATAGTAAAGGCGAAGGCCCCGGCGTACGTGGAAAGTTGCTCCCGCGATACGGCTCGTCGGGAACGTCAGCCGAAGCGGCCGGTACAGCGGAGCAGCGATTTCGTATCTGCGTCAGTGGGTGACCTATCGAGGGCTCTGCTTGGTACTCGCCGGCGAACAGCATCGCTTCCAACTCGAAAGGTTGCGCATGGGATACTCCTCCGCATGCCTCCGGACTTTCGCAGCGTGCAACCCTCGCACGTCGCACTTCGGAGGCGGTCTGGTCTTAGGCAGCCGATTCTCGGTGCTTCGGCTTCTGCATCACTCGGCTAGCGCTTGCACAGGACGTTTCAGCGCTCGAACTTTTTCGGACGATGGCGAGGACAACATGTCGACGGCGTACAACGTAATAACGATTGAACGGGAGTACGGGGCCGGCGGAAGTGTGATCGCGGCCAAGCTGGCGGAGCGTCTTGGATGGAAGCTCTACGACCAGGAACTGACGGCCGATATCGCCCGCATCGCGCAAGTGGACCGGGAGGTGGTTGCCCGCTGCGACGAGCAGTGCGATCCCTTGCTCTACCGGCTGGCCAAAGTATTCTGGCGCGGCAGTTATGAGCGCATGCTCCCCTTGCCCGACGACCGCGTCTTCGATACCGACGCGATGGTTTCGCTGGCGCAGCGGCTGATTGAAGATGCCGCCAACCGGGGCCATTGCGTGATTGTCGGTCGCGGCTCGCCTTACATTCTCCGCAATCGCAAGGACCGGTTCTCGGTGTTTCTCTACGCTCCCCGCGAACTCAAGATTCGCCGCGCCATGGCGCAGAAGATGTCCGAACAGGAGGCGACGGAACTGGTCGACACCATCGATGTGGAACGCGCCACGTTCGTCAAACGCTATTTTGGCAAAGACTGGCCGAGCCGCGATCTTTACAATCTCATGCTCAACACGGCATGCGGATACGAGACCTCGGTGGATCTGATCCTCGCAAGCCATGGAAATCACCGCCGGGCTTTCGCTCGCCAAGTAAACGCTAGCCAATGAAATCCACAGCCCCACATCTGCCAACGATGGCAAATATGGACTCCCAACAACATCTGCCAACGGCAGCAAATAGCGGCACCTATTCTAAGGATGAAGCGCGCCGGCGTCGGCCCTGTTGGGAGCGGCACTCTATGCGCCGGCTCTGGCCGCGCAATCGGCTGCTCCGGTCGAGCAAAGAAAAGACAGCCGAAGAGGTCTCCCCAACCGAAGACCTGATGCGCGAACACGGCCTCCTTAATCGCGTTCTGCTGATCTATGACGAGATCGCGCGTCGCATCGACGCCCGCAAGGATTACGATCCGAAGGTGGTGACCATCTTCTGCCGACATCATTCGCAAATTCATCGAGCAATATCACGAGAAGCTCGAGGAAAACTACCTTTTCCCGCGTTTCATCCAGAGCCGGCAGGCTGACCGATCTGGTGCAGGTTCTTCTCCTTCAGCACGCCGCCGGACGTGACGTAACCGCGCGCATCCTGCAACTCGCCAACGCCAGAACGCAACCCGAACGCGCACGTCTGCGCAACGCCCTTCGCATTCTTTCGTCCGCATGTACCGCCCGCACGAAGCACGCGAGGATACGGTGCTGTTTCCGGAGTTGCACCACATCGTCTCGCAACATGAATTCGATGCGCTGGGCGAGGAATTCGAAAACCAGGAGCAGAAGTTATTCGGTAGCAGACGGCTTCGAAACGATGGTTTCGCAAGTCGGCGGACTCGAAAAGCAACTGGGAATCTTCGACCTCGCGCAGTTCACACCGAAATTGTAAGCAATTTGTATCTCCGCGGTCACCTTGTACGTCCCGCGTTCAAGAGACCCTCCGGCGCCTTGCCAGAATGAGCACAGATTTTGACAATCGTAATGACTTAGCGAAGTTCCTTCGGTTCACGTCTAACATCCAAACTATTGTTACGCAGGCAGTCGCTTTTTCTGCCTCGAGAAAAGGTTTGGATATGCGAATTGCCGGAGTCGCGAGCGCTTTTCCCAAGCAATATTTCGAGCCAGCAGGAAATTACGGCGGCGCTGAAACAGCGCTGGGCCGATAAAGCTCGAGAATCCGGCTGTGCTCGATCGGCTGCTCTCCCGGGTCGGGGTCGAACGCCGGCATCTGGCGCTGCCGATTGAAGGCTACGACGGGCTGACGAGCTGGGGAAAAGCCAATGACGCCTGGATCGAAGTCGCCGAGGAACTTGCCGAGCAGGCTTTGTGCAAGGCGCTCACCCGCGCCGGACTTTCGGCGAAGGATCTGGGGGCGATCTTCTTCGTTTCGGTGACCGGGATTGCCAGCCCTTCGATCGACGCACGCCTGGTTAACCGGATGGGTTTGCCGAACTCCATCAAGCGAGTTCCGATTTTCGGCTCTGGGCTGCGTGGCCGGAGCGGCGGGCATAGCGCGTGCCGCCGACTACGTGCGCGCCTACCCTGGGCAATGCGCCGCCCTGGTTTCGGTCGAGCTATGCTCGCTCACCTGGCAGCGGGACGACCTTTCGGCGGCGAACCTGATTTCGTCCGGTCTGTTCGGCGATGGCGCGGCCGCAGTGGTGATTGCCGGAGCGGAAGTCGAGGCGGGCGGCCCGCGGATTTTGTGCTCGCGTTCTTCGTTTTATCCCGGGACGCAGGACGTGATGGGCTGGGCCGTGTCGGAAAAGGGCTTTCGCATTGTGCTCTCGCCGGACGTGCCGCGCATGGTCTACGAGCACCTGGCGAGCGATGTGGAAGGCTTTCTGGCCGACAACGGGCTGAGCCGGGCCGACATTCAAAGCTGGATCATGCACACCGGCGGTCCGAAGGTTCTTGAGGCCATGGCCGATGCCCTGCAATTGCCGGCCGGCGCGCTGGATGCCTCATGGGAATCGCTTCGCAAAGTGGGCAATCTGTCGTCGGCTTCGGTACTGCTGGTGCTTGAAGATTTTATGAATGAGCGCCGTCCGGCGGCGGGCAGTTACGGTCTGCTGGCGGCGATGGGACCTGGCTTCTGCTCCGAACTGGTTCTGTTGCGCTGGTAGAACGATGGCCGCGAGATTCGATACGGACGTATTTGTCGCCGGCGGCGGTCCGGCCGGACTGGCGGCGGCCATCGCGACCCGGCAGGCGGGACTAACGGTCACGCTGGCGGACGCCGCCCGGCCGCCTATCGACAAAGCTTGCGGCGAAGGCATCATGCCCGAAGGCATGGCCGCGCTCCGGCGACTCGGGATCAAGCCCGCGCACCCGGCCAGTTTTCTGCCTTGGCCGGGATGAGGTTCATCGAATGCAACGGCGCGATCGATGCCCGCTTCCCGCAGGCGCCGGCTGCGGCGTGCGACGAACCGTGCTTCACCAATTGCTGGTGGAGCGGGCGGCCGAGGCCGGCGTCGAGTTGCGCTGGGGAACCCGGGTTACCGGGGTTCGGCGAAGACGGCGTCGCGCTCGATGGCCGCACGGTGCGCAGCCGATGGGTGATTGGCGCCGACGGAGAGAAATCGCGCCTGCGCGCGCAGGCCGGGTTGGAGCGGTGGCGCGGCCACCAGCGTTTTGGATTTCGACGGCCACTATGGGGTGACGCCGTGGTCGGACTTCGTTGAGGTTTACTGGGGCGAGCACGGCCAGATGTACATCACCCCGGCCGGCTCCGACCAGATTTGCGTGGCGCTGCTCACCGGCGAACCGGGTTTCGGTTTCGACGAGGCTCTGCCGCATTTCCCCACGGTAGCCGAACGCCTGGGCGGGGCAACCCCGCTCGCCAGAATGATGGGCGCGGTAACGGTCACGCGAAAACTGCCGCTGGTGTGGCGGGAAAACCTGGCGTTGATCGGCGAAGCCTCCGGTTCGGTGGACGCGATTACCGGCGAAGGACTGACTTTGGCCTTCCAGCAGGCATTGGCGCTGGCCGACGCGCTGCGAGCGGGCGACTTGGGGCTCTATCAGGCGGCGCACGATCGCATCGGCAGGCTTGCGCATTTGATGACCGGGCTCATGCTGAGGATGGACCGGCATGCCGGCTTCCGGCAGCGTGTGTTCCGCGCCTTCACCACCGACCCCGGTTTATTCGCCCGCTTGCTGGCCATGCACGTGGGAGCCTTGTCTCCGTTGCGCTTCGGAGTGCGCGGAGCCGTCTCGCTCGGATGGCGGCTGCTGAGCGCATGAGGCGATCGCAAAACGTTAGTTTTTGACCGGATGCATCAGTTCCGGCTTCGCGCTGAGAACCTTTGCCAGAGGCATTGCCAGCGCGATCCGTGCGCCTCCGCCGGGACGATCCGACACCTGCACCGATCCGCCGTGCGCCTGGGCGACGGCGTTCACGAACGCCAACCCCAGCCCGTGGCCCTCGAGTGCGGCCCTTTGACGAAGCGCTCCAGCACGTGCGGGCGCAGGGAGGGAAGAAAACCGGGCCGTCATCCTCTACGATCAGCTCGGCAACGCTGTCCCTGGCCCTGACAGTTATTTTCACGGAGCAGCCGCGCCGCAGATGGGCGGTTTCGTTGTCGAGCAGATTGGCGAGCATGCGATTCAGCAGCGAGCGGTCGGCTTCGATGATCACGCCGGCTTGCAAATCGCACTCGAGACGATGATTGTGCTCGACCATCGAGGGTTCATAAAGTTCGACGAGCTGTTGCACGAGGGCCGCCAAGTCCACTCCTTCCCGACGTAAACGGAGCACCCCGGCGTCGGCTTCGGAAATATCGAGCGCGGTATTCAAAGTCGCAGCAAGACGGTCGAGCGCTTCCAGCGCCTCGGCGACCGACTCGCGCCACGCGCCGTTTTCGCCGTCGGAAAGCGCGACCTCCAGATTCCCTCGAATCGAGGTAATCGGGCTCTTCAGATCGTGAGCCACCGAATCGGTAACCATGCGCAATTCACGATTCGATTTCTCGATGCGGTCCAGCAAGCGATTGAAGGTGTGCGACAGCCTCGCAATCTCATCGTAATATGAGCTTTCCGGAACCCGGCCCCTGAGTTCGTTGCTGTCGATATTGTCCACGGCGTTGGAAATCCGTTCGACCCGCATCAAGGTGCGATAGGCGCCCACCAGCGAGATCAGGAAACCGAGCGTGACCGTGCCGCACCAGACCAGCAGAAAACGCCCGGTGAGCTGCTGCATCATGCGGGTGCCGCTGACATCGCAGTACCCGAGGTAGAATCCGCAATTCGCTCCCAGAGTTTTGCGAACCACGTAGAACGGGAACGGCCAGCCGGAGATGTGAAAAGGTTGCGGCACATCCGTCGAGAGCCGGGCCTGCTCGATGGATTGCACGAAGGGCGCTTGCGATTCCGGCCCTACCCATACCGTCGGGCACCCCGTTCCGCTGTGCAGAAAAAAAACCGTATCTTCGCCGGGCATCAGGTGGCTGGAGTGTTCTTGCAGCACGTCGCGGGTAGCGAACTCGGCTATCTCTTTCATACGGGTCTGGTATGAAGCGTCGCGCGGGAGTTTTACCGCAACTTCCTTCAGAGTTCGAGCTTCGCCTTGCAGCCAGACATCGCGCCGGGCTTGCGCGTCTTCGGCCACCAGCTTGTAGACGATGGCGAAGGCAATGGCGCTGCCAAGGGCGAAGGCCAGCGTGGTCCAGATGGAGATTCTCCAGGCGGCCGTCGATTGAACGCCTCTAGGAATCCTTAAGGACATAGCCAACTCCGCGAATGGTATGGATCAAGGGCTGATGCGGTTCCTGATCGACCTTGGAGCGCAAGCGATAAATGTGAACGTCCACGACATTGGTGGCCGGATCGATGTGCATGCGCCAGACCTGGTCGAGAATCATGGTGCGGGTCACCACCCGGCCGGCGTTCCGGCAAAGATACTCGAGGAGGGAAAATTCCTGGTTGGTGAGCTGCAAGAGCCGGTTACCGCGGCGAGCTTCGCGCCGCACCAGGTCGAGGTGCAGATCGCCAACCCCCAGGCGCACGATTTCCTGATGAGGCGATGCACTTCGACGCACGAGATTTCGGACGCGCGCCAAAAGCTCCGCCAGAGCGAAAGGTTTGGTGAGGTAGTCGTCGCCTCCCTGCTCCAGGCCGCGTACGCGCTCGTCTACCGAACGGCGCGCAGAAAGAATCAGCACCGGGGCAGTGTTGCCCTGGGAGCGACAGCGCGCGATCAAATCCAGGCCATCCATGTCTGGAAGCCCGAGGTCGATTACCATGGCGTCGTAAGGGCTCCCGAAGGCCAGCGCTTCGGCTGAATGCGCGTTCGGCGCGGCGTCTACCTGGTAGCCGGCCTCTGCCAGCCCGCGTTGCAGAAAGTCCCGGATGGAATTGTCATCTTCAACTACGAGCAAACGCACTGGTTGCCTCAGGCTTGCATGGATTCCGCTTGACTGGGCGAGGAATATCCACACCGCAATCAACTCTGAAATTAGATGTCACGAAGCAGCGGAACGAAACGTCACTTTTCAGCCACCCCAGTCGCCCCAGCAAGCCGAGCCTTGCCGGGGACCCCGCTCCGTCACCCCAGCGAGCCGAGACATCGATTGAAGCTCCCGCGGCCCAAAGCAATCCAACGCCATGTGGAATCCGCTTGATCCCGGCCGCTGCGGTACGCATCCGCGCTCCGGGCGCGAGCGGCGAGAGATTGACCAGGAAATTAACCATCACGTAATAACCGGGTCATTGCTGCTCCCTGTAGGTGGCGTATACAATTTAATTCTGTTCTGCTAAGGCCGTTCAGAGTTGATGTACCCAGCGCCAGCACTGCCGGGCTGAAGGTCTGGCTGCTTTGCGGGTACGGCTTCCGCGAACCGGTCCGGGCAGGCCGACGGCGGAGGGAAGCACGGCGGGTGAGCTCGCGCACATCCCCGATGTAACATTGTTGGTAAAGTATTAGGTATGGATTCCGATCCCGGACTTCAGCAACGCGATTGCTGCTGTTTTCGGGATGGTGGACAAGGGTTTGCGGTACCCGTTTCCGTCAGTTTCGGGGACGGGGTTCCGGCGAATTGCGGGGTGCAATGGCCGGAGCATCTGACGTACATCCGTCGATACCGTGCATTCCCTGGTTGGAGAAATACACGGATGGCTGATCAGTCCTTAGAATGTTCTTCCTCGACGGTCGAAGAAGAGATCCTGCGCCGCCTGGAGGAGGAACGTGTCCGCCTGAGGATGGAAGCGGGCTTGCGGGTGCGTCATTTCCGTCGGCCTGAGGAACGGCCCTTCACGGCGGACGAGCGCGATAAAGTTACCATTTTGTTTGGCGGTCTCACCTGGAAGCACGAGGCGTTCATTCGCGCCGTCTTCCACAACTGCGGATACCGCTGCGAGGCGCTTCCGGCGCCCGATCTGGCCGCCTTCCGGCTGGGAAAAGAATTCGGCAACAACGGCCAGTGCAATCCAGCCTATTTCACGGTGGGCAACCTGATCCAATTTTTGTATACGCTGGAAGCCCGAGGGCTGACGCGGCAGCAGATCATCGATGGCTACGTTTTTTTCACTGCCAGCTCGTGCGGTCCGTGCCGCTTTGGAATGTACGAGGCCGAATACCGCTACGCGCTAAAAAATGCGGGCTTCGACGGATTCCGCATCCTGCTCTTCCAGCAGGCTGACGGCATCAAGGCGAGCGCCGGCGAAGCCGGACTCTGTTTCACCGCCGACTTCGGGCTGGGCGCGCTGAACGCCTTTCAGCTTGGCGATGTCGTCAGCGACATCGTTTACCAGGTGCGCCCCTACGAAACCACGCCGGGCGAAACCGACCGGGTTTTCCAGTTGGCCGTGGAGCAGCTCAGCCAGGTTCTGGCTAAGCGCGATGCCTTCGAGTTCAAGCGCGACGCTCCCGCCTGGATGGTGCGGATGGCGAAGCACAAGCCGGTGCTCGGGAAGATCGGCAATGGGCTGATGAAGGTCTACGATCACCTTTACGGCAAGGAATTGCTGGACGGCCTGCACCAGTTCCGCGAGACCATGAACGCCATCGAAGTGGACCGCACAAGGGTCAAGCCGGTGGTCAAGATCAACGGCGAGTTTTGGGCGCAGATTACCGAAGGCGACGGCAACTTCAACATGTTCACCTTCCTGGAGCGCGAGGGCGCGCAGGTGGTGGTGGAACCGATCTCGACCTGGGTGGGCTACATGATGCACGAGGCGGGCGAAGGCGCTCGCGCCTACAAATCGGTGAACGGGCCGTATCCCAACCCCGAGTGGTGGGAGTTCCGTCATCGGCTGGCCAACGAGATGAAGTTTCGCAAGAAGTGGCTGGCGCTGCGGGCCGGCGACTTGCTCTGGAACCGCTTCTACGAGCGGGTGATTCGGCACACCGGCGGACTCACCCACAAGCTGGTTTCGCAGAAGGAACTGGCCCGGCTGGCGCATCCGTTTTATCACCAGTTGGCGCGCGGCGGCGAAGGCCATCTGGAGGTCGGCAAGAGCGTCTATTACACGGCCCATCACCTATGCCACATGGTGCTCGGGTGAAACCTTTTGGGTGCATGCCCTCGTCGTAATCCGACGGCATTCACTCGTCGGTCGTCAACCGCTACCGGGAGATGATTTTTCTTCCCGTCGATACCTCCGGCGAAGGCGAGGTCAACGCCCACAGCCG
>CAWAZO010000019.1:0-82982 GCA_963786555.1 uncultured Acidobacteriota bacterium | reverse complement strand
CGAACCGACGACCTCTTCCATGCCATTGACCCAACATTAGGCTTTTCAACAACTTACAAGACCCCGGTGGCTTCCTAAGTCCTTGTAAGCACGTAAGACCCCGAGAACCAGCGTATCGCAAAACGTATCGCGTTTTGCTTTTGGTTGTGCATCATACCCATTGACATTCGTTGTCATATTTGACAACATGAAGGCGCGGAGAAAATGACCAGGCAAACGCGGCCCATCTCGTGGATCAAGGCTGCCCGCAAGGATTTTGACGAGATTTCCCAATGAAGCTCAGGCGATCTGTTTAGCAGCCCTGACGATTGCAGCGGAGGGCGGGAAGGCCGACATCGTTAAGCCTCTACACGGTTTGGGGGCAGGAGTCTTTGAAATAGCACTGCCCCATCGAGGGAATGCGTTTCGCGTCGTTTACGCCGTGCAGCTCGGACTTGATTTGTGGGTAATCCATGCCTTCCAGAAGAAGGCGACGCAAGGCATCAAGACGCCCAAGCATGAAATCGAGTTGGTCAAGGATCGACTAAAGAAGTTGAGGGAGATGCTTGGATGAAAAGCGAACAGATGGAAGTGGTACGCGGCAGCGGGAATGTGTTCCGTGATTTTGGACATGAACAGGCAGATGTCGAACAGTTCAAGGCTATTCTGGCGGCTGAGATTATCAAGATGCTGGATCGGGAAGGACTGAGTGTGCGCGGCGCTCACAGTCGCACAGGAATTGCAGCCGCCGATTTTTCCCGTATCCGCAACGCGGACCTCGGACGATTCACCCTTGACCGTTTGGTGTCGATCATCAATCGGCTCGGATCGCGGATTGAGATCAAAGTGAAAGTGCGTCGAGTGCAAGCGGCAGAGCACGCGACTGCCTAACCCTGCCGTGACAGGAGTGCTTTTGATCGTAACCCATTGAAACTATGGGCACTGATGGCCATCAAAAGCACTCAAAAGCAGTGGAAAACACGGGTAGAAACTCCTTTAGCACCCTCGCCAGCACCCTCATCGACCTCTGCTTTTTTGGGCCCAAATCTCTGCTTTCTCGCGGCAGAGGTCGCAAAAAGGGGAAAGGCCGCAATCCGACTCGTCTTCTCCATAAGTGCAAAATCGCCAATGCGGGTTTCGAGGTTGACAATGGACTTGAGCGCCTCAGTTAGTAGGACCGGTCGACCGATGCATGATGCTCTGACGCTTCTTAATGAGAATTGGCTCGGTGCAGCGATGGCCCAAAAACACCTGCCCGCCCTTGTTGCAGTTGCAAACAGGCTGAATCCATCTGACAGCCTGCGATTCAGATGCTTTGCCCGAGAAGGAACAATGAACCGCAAGAACGGGATCGATTATTACGATGACATTGTTGCGCAGATAGTGAAAGTAGGCGCTGTTTTGAAGGAGAAACAGCCCGCCCGCTTAAGGAATTTGGGTTGCGACTGTGGTACCGATTTTGCCCCAATTGCGCATCTGCTTTCCCGGTACCGAGAAAATCTGGTGGTTATTTGGTTTGACGCGCATGCTGATCTTAATGCACCTGCATCATCTGGTGGAGGCTCTTCCTCAGGACATTTCCATGGAATGGTTCTGCGGGCATTGACGGGACATGCCGCATTTGGGTTATCGGACCATTTGAGTTCCCCACTGATGCCTTCACGAATCATTCTGGCCGGGACACGTGCGTTCGATCCAGAGGAGCGTGACTACATCGCATCAGAGACAGTAACACTCGTTTCATCGGAAGACCTGGGCCAAAAAAGCTGGCTCGTTGCTCTCAATGCCAGCGCAGCACTGGGCATAGCTAACGCCTATATTCATATCGACTTTGATGTCCTCGACCCAGAGGAATTCCCATGGGTAGGATGCCCCGTTAAAGGCGGAATTTCTATTGACACATTACGGCAGGCGGTTGCACAGGTATATGACTGCTTTGACGTGCGCGGAATCTCGGCTGTCGAAATCAATGCAGAGGGGGAGAATGCGATAGAGGCAGCGAAAATTGTTACGGAGCTAATTGGTCTTTGACAAGTTGTTTCATCTGCTATAAGGACAGCCTGGCTGCCATATTTCTGCTCGTGAAGTGAGGATAAGCCTGACGGCGTGCGACCTGTCAAGAGCGGAGCAACTAGTGTCGAGATGACCCAGCACGCCACTTTGGAAAGCCTACCTCAATGAGGTGACGCATCGAAGATTGCTACCATCGAACCGCGTATCCTCGCTAGACGGAAGAACCAGAACGCGAGCAGGATATTGATGATAAGGACTGCCGAGACTTACGGATGATCGCCGAAGCGCGTTTCGAGGATGGTTGGGTCCGGAAACGTGGTAATGTCTGTTGTCAAATGGGGGCGATTTCTCCATTCTCTACCTTCCCCATCACATTCCACCACAATGAATTGCGATCGCAATTGGAACGCAATAGATTCTCATCAGCGGATACCAGAGCCGATTGGTTCGAGCTTCATCCCGCTGAAAATCGTCTGGGAGGCACTGCGGGTAAATTCGATGGTAGAGCGGGCTGCTGAGGGGAAGATTTCCGCTGATGGCCAGTTTGGCGATGCCATGAACAAGCGACCAGGCCGTCCACGCCAAAGGCAACGGATCGCCAGCCGGGAGATCCCCGGACTGCTGCGCAGCGGCGATGCACTCCTCAAGAACGGCAAAGGCATTTTGCCCGGCGGCGTGGTGCTTTTCCTGCCCATGCGGGGCCTGCGGCAGATCGAACATCACCAGGAAATGCTGCGGCCAGCGCAGGGCAAACGCCACATAACCACAACCGCACTCCTGCAGCCGCTCCCGCGGCGAGGTGGCCCTGGCCATGCTCTTCTGCATCGACGCGGTAAGCCGGTCGAACCCCTCCGCAGCGACCTCCGCCAGCAGTTCGTCCTTGCTGGCAAAGTGGCGATAGGGTGCATTGTGCGATACGCCGGCGCGTCGCGCCACCTCGCGCAGCGTAAATGCGCGGGGGCCGACCTCGCCGATCAGGGCTACGGCAGCATCCAGCAGAGTCTGGCGAAGATTGGCGTGATGGTAAGGCTCGGATCGGGTCATGTTCTTTTTTTATCAGAATGATGTTGACAGTCAGCAACATTCTTGATCTAACCTGATGTTGTCGATGTCAACATTAAGGCAACTAAACCGGTGACACGCAAGGAGGACGGGGTAATGGCGAGCGGAATTCCTTACAAGCAGGCAAAGCTGGCAGAGGCATGGGATGCGATCGTGATCGGCTCCGGCATCGGCGGACTCACAGCGGCAGTCCTGCTGGGGGTACACGCAGGCAAGCGCGTGCTGGTACTGGAAAGGCACTACGAGGCCGGCGGTTTCACGCATACGTTTCATCGTCCGGGATACGAATGGGACGTGGGTCTGCATTACATCGGCCAGATGCAGGATGAGTGCGACGCTCGGCGCGCATTCGACCACATCACGGCGGGCAGGGTGCAATGGCAGTCCTTGCCGGATATATACGACCGCTTCATCATCGAAGGCCGCACATTCGAGTATGCCGCTGGACTGGAGCGCTTCCGGGAAGGCCTCCGGCAATCGTTTCCCGGGAGAAATCAGGGCCATCGACCGATATCTCGCAGCGGTTCGGGCCTGCAACCGCGCGAGCGGCCTTTACTATGCGGAAAAGGCGGTTCCGGCGCCTGTGGCGGCGCTGGCTGGTAGCCTGATGCGCGTGCCCTACATGCGTTGGGCAAGACACACGACGCGCGAGGTCCTTGAGAGTTTCACCGGGAATCGAGAACTGATCGGGGTGCTTACCGGGCAATGGGGCGACTACGGGTTGCCGCCCGGGAAAAGCAGCTTTGCTGCCCATGCCACTATCGCTGAGCATTATTTTGGCGGGGCCAGCTACCCGGTCGGAGGAGCGGGCGCGATCGCGGCAGCCATCGTCCCACAGATCGAGAGTGCCGGCGGCGTGGTGGTCACCAGCGCCGAAGTTTCAGCCATCCTGCTCGATGGCACAAAAGCGACCGGCGTCCGGATGAGCGACGGACGTGAATTCCGCTCCGGCGTGGTGCTGAGCGATGCAGGCGCGGCCAACACGTTTGAGCGGCTCCTGCCTCCGAGTCTGCCCGCACTGGATTCTTTGCGCCGCAAGCTGCGGAGCCTTCAGCCTTCGACGGCTCATGTGAGCCTTTACGTTGGACTGTCGCAGAGCGATGCCGCTCTTGGGCTGCAAGGCACAAACCTTTGGGTGTATCCGTCCTTCGATCACGATGCGAATGTCGAACAGTTCGCGCGCAACATCGATGCGCCGTTGCCGGCTGTCTATCTCTCCTTCCCTTCGGCCAAGGACCCGGATTTTCAACGCCGTCATCCGGGAAAGAGCACGGTCGAGGCCATCACCATGCTTCCTTATGCGGCATTCGACCGCTGGGGAGAGACGCGCTGGAAGCGGCGCGGAGACGAGTACGATGCGCTGAAGGAGCGACTTGCAGCGCGGCTGCGCGCCGAATTGGAGCGGCAAGTGCCCTCCGTGGTTGGCAACATCGCACATACCGAGTTGTCCACGCCGGTCACAACGCGGCATTTCATGAACTACGGGCATGGAGAGATCTATGGCATCGCCTCCACGCCGGAGCGTTTCCTGATGCGCGAACTAGGAGCCAGAACGCCGATTCGCGGCCTCTATCTCACGGGGCAGGATGCGGCCAGCCTGGGCGTGGTGGGCGCGCTGTATGGCGGAGTCATCGGCGCCTCGGCCGCAACCGGGAAGAACTTCTTTTCGGTCGTCTCGAAGCCCGATGCTGCGCGAAGACTAACTGGAACATAGAGAATTGGGGCTGTCGCGCTGCAGACCTTCAGGACTCCCTGAATCGCTCGTGAGGCAGAAATGGCGACGACGACGTCGGCCGAAAGGAAGCATTCGTTCCGACCCCGATTTATATGAGCTGTATTTCCTCAGCGGCAGATCTCCGCGCGACTGAGTACCTGTCGATAATCACTGTATGCAAATCGACTCGTAGACTGTAAACATAGGCAGGATTACCATGGTCTCCCGCATTCACAGGTAGAACAGCATCGATCGAGTGTCCCAGGAATTGAGGCAATGACCCTCGTCTCAAACCATCATTTCCCACGCCACTCGCACGATCAGTTCGGTATTGGGGTTATAGCCTTTGGTGCTCGGCGCTCATGGAGCGGAGTTGGATCGATCCGTCAACGCCTCCGCTGGTGATGTGATCATGGTGAATCCTGGCGAGATTCACGATGGCGCGCCCTTGGATGTCAACGCGCGGGGGTGGCGGATGGTCTATTTCGACCCGGACCTCGTAGCCAGGGAACTAAGAGAAGAAATTGTCGCTCAAATCGAAAGCACAAAAGCTCTACTCTAGGCTCAGAACCGTAGCTGTGTCTCCGCAACACCAGAATGGAGAGCCTCGGTGTCCATGTCGCCCTGCAACTCCCGTGCAGACAAGATGCGAATCAAGCGCCCTGCCAGTCCGTCAGACGCGTCGCCTCTGACGTTCTTCCTCCTGACTTTCGCTCTGGCCGTTCCATTCCTGGTGATCGGCGCTGTGACCGGAATTCAGCTCTTGCCTGGGCTGCCCGTGTCTGCGCTCATGGTGGTCTGCCCGGCCACCGCCGCTCTCATTCTTGCTCACCGGAACAATGGTGCCGCAGGCGTCAAGGCGTTGCTGAAAAGAGCCTTCGATTACCGTCGGATCAAGGGGAAGATTTGTACGCGCCCGTCGTGGGCTTCAATCGAATAACTCAGCCCATGTCGGTACACGCCGACCGTGCCATGTCGGCCCTTCGCGGACGAATTTCCATTCCGGATTCTTGGTGATATCGCGCAACGCTGTGCATACCTCGTGGAACGTGGAGACATCTTCATCGGCACACTCGAAGTAGTTGATGAAATCATAAGCTTCGGCGGGCGCGGGCTCCCCCGCATTCTTGTACGTGCGGCGCATGAGACATGCGATCCCCGCCGCCGCAGCAAGGGCGTGCCCTTCATTTAGCATGTGACCAGACTCGTCGTAGTGCGGCAAGAAATAGGTATGGCGTTCCATCCAGTCCTTTTCCCACCAACCGGCGGTCTTGCTCATGGGAACAAGGAATCCATTGGGCATGACTGTACCTCGCTGCTGTAGAACCCGATGCGCATAGGCAAAGTTGTGCATGGCATTCCCGGTGTAGTTCGTCGGCCCGAGGCCCCCGCCGATGATGCGCGGCTTGATCGTCTGACCTAGCAGGCGTGTCAGTTCGGTACAGAACTCCGTGACTGATCCGGCGCTCACGGAGGCGACGTGGATGATCGCGTCGGCGTCGAGCAAATCAACATCTGCAATTTCAGCAGCGGTAGCACCCACCCGGCGTAGGAACGCAATCGTTCCAGGTGGCTCGTCGCGTCCGGGATCGAATTCGTTCCGCAGTCCAAGGCGCTTGGCTAGCGCTTCCGCGGGAGTCGCGCCGACTGCTTCGCGCGCGTCCCTCGGTACGCTTATACACACGTAAGCTCCGTGGCGCACGGCTTCGGCGGATCGTGTATCGTTGGCTCTCATTTAGGACCTCCTGCTTGCAGGCTAGGATGAACTGTGCGATGTGTCCAATGCATAGGTTTTCTATCAGTCATTTGCTATTCTGATGGGTAATGGAGCTCGATCACATAGAAGCGTTTCTCGCGATTGTCCGGCAGAGAGGATTCAGCCGAGCATCGTCGATTCTCCATCTCTCTCAACCCGCGATCAGTCGCCGCATCTATCTTCTCGAGCGCGAGCTGGGAGCGCCATTATTCGAGCGGACTCGCGGTGGAGGTGTCCTGCTCACGGACGCGGGCCGAGCGTTCCTGCCGCATGCTGAAGCACTCCTAGCGTCGGTGAGTGATGGGATCGAGGCGGTGAGCGCGCTACGCAACACCAGCCGCGGTACTGTGACGCTCGCGATCGTCGGAACGCTTGCTAGCACTAAATTGACAGACCGTCTGCGGCGCTTTCGGGAAGCATTTCCTGCGATTGACCTCCGGATTCGAACGGCGCTCAGCGCGGAAGTCAGCGACTTGGTCCGCCGCGGCGACGCGACGTTGGGCTTGCGATACGAACTCGACAGCAATCCGGATATCGTATCGTCCGCGCTTCACGACGAGCGAATGGTGCCGGTATGTTCGGCCCACCATCGGCTTGCCCGCGTGCGACGGGTTCCGTCCGGGGCATTGGTGGGCGAGAGATGGATTACGTTCCCCTCGCGCCTTGGCGCCCCGGCGGAGCCATACTCGTCTGCTCTAAAGCACAGGCTCGCAGTCTGCGGCCTAAGCGCGTCTGAGATCATCCCGATCGACAGTCTGACAGCGCAGAAGCGCATGGTCGAAGCCGGTTTCGGTTTGTCGCTCCTGCCGGCCAGCAGCGTCGAGGAAGAGCTCCGGTCAGGCAGTGTGCGCATACTGCGTTTTTCCGCTATGCGAACGACGATTCCCGTCGTGTTGATCCGTCGCCGCCGCGCATTTCTGAGCGGAGCGACGCAGGCACTGATAAAGATGCTCAGCTCCGGGTCAAAGCGTACTCCTCCTCTTAAGTTAAGTTGATTGCCCCGGGCGCCCAAAGATGTCGCCACGACGTTCGGCAAAATACCTGCTAGCGCATCCAAAGCGATTCGGCAAATAGGCCACGCTCCTAATACCTCCGATCAAGCGGCACCTCGGAGTGTACAGCCTTGAACTTCTCGATCGTGCCCGCCATCTCCGCAACCATGCTGCAATCCCCCGCGAGGCGCAGAAGCGAGTTCCGGTTAGAACTCGTGCATGTTCATGTCTGCGTTGACTGCGGCAATGCTTGCAGGCGAGAGGAAGTCGATAGCCACCAGCTGGCGTCGGGCATTTTTCACTCTCCGAAGTGTGGCTTGGAGGGTCCGCTGAATTTGGAGATTCAGGATATTAGCGAAGTCGAGGGGAACGACAATGACTCCCTGGGAAGCGGATCAAGCGGTCAAAGGTAGCTTGTTTGTACCGGCCTTCGCAGGCTATTCAACTTTCGTGCTGCCGCTTTTACGAGTATATTCACTAGACTGCCCAATAGGTCTCCAAATCCATTTCACCTGCGTCAGCAATTTTCAACTAAAATGTTTCCATTTCGACCCGATGTAGGCCGCAAAGATAATCACAATGGTTGTTCCGGCGACAATGGCGCCGGTTTGCCGGAAATCGTTGGTCGGGAAAAGCCCTGTAACGACCAGAGCGATGCGCCCGACCACGTTGAGCGCCAGGCACCCAAGCGCAATCGCTACATACCTCTTCTTCATACTTAGAATCAAGATGCCCGCGACAGCGTAAAGAGCGCCAACGCCAGCATTGCCGTAAGCAGAAGTGGCGCCGAGAGTCGTAGAGACGCCAAAAAAGTTATGCGTGAAGCCTGTCACTACTTCCGCCAGGCCAAAAAAGATCATGAGAATCGCGACGGCGGTAATGCCGAGAGGGCGAACTTCCTGTCCCTTGGTAAGCTTTTCCATCGCTCGCCGGTGCAAGGCACGAAGCAAGATTGGCAATAAAGAATGCAGCAACCAGGAAGTGGAATCTATATATTCATGCACACGGTCGATTTTCCCATCGCACAGATGACAAGTGATGCAGTACCGTAAGACTCCGGTCTTCACTTTGCCCTTAATTCCAGCAGTAAATTTGCCGGTCGATATGGCACCATGCGTGTATTCGTAGCAGAAATTCTCACTATTGGTGAACCAGTGTGTGATTGTCAGCTTGTGTTCACCCTCGTCATGGGTTCTGCCCGACATCGCAATTCCGACGAATGCCCTGATCTGCTCAATGCCATCGTACGCAGTGCCGCCAGGTTCCATGACCCATGTGCAGTTATCGGTTATGCATTTCAGGGTGCGCTCTAGGTTCTCGCTGTCATTTGCGACGATATCGAGCCACTCTTCAACAAGCACCTTATTGTCCGCGCTTAGATGCCGTAATTTGTCTTGGTCAGTCATTGGATTCCATCTTTCTTGCGGCCATGCTTCTGCGGTGCGACTCTCTGAATTCATACGCTTCTTTTTCAAAAATGGCGGCGAGCTCTTTCATGCATTCCGTCATCCGGCCAATTTCCGCATCTGTGCACTTTGAAAAGGCATCCTCGGCCTTCGACATCGCTCTCGCCCGGAATGCCAAAAGTTCCTTGGAAAGTTTAGGCAGCTTCCCTGGCTTTATCATCACCTTCCTTCGATCATTGGGATCTGCTTCGCGTTTAGCAAATCCCTCCCGTTCAAGCCGGTCGATGCAGGCCGTCATGGCTCCGGTCGTCAGTCCCGTGATTTCCGCCAAGCGGCCCGCGGTTGCTGGCCCCACATCATGGAGGTAACTCGCGGCAATGAGATCGGTCGGATGGACGCCTTGCGCTGCCGCGATGGCATCCATCCATGGGATGGCGAGTTGGATCATCTTCTTCCAGGTTTGCAGGTGCGCGGTGATTAGGCCTGCCCGTTTTGCCGTTGTCATAGCGTTTTTACTTTATCATGAAGATGCTTTACTATAAAGATGTGCAAGGCACGAGCCGACAGGAGTAAGTCCATGTCCAAACCACCTACAGATACAGGAAAAGCTGAGGCAGTTCCAGAAAGCGCAGGAACGAAAACGATGGGCGGAGGACGGGCTGCGATCGTCACCGGTGCGGGGCGGGGCCTCGGCCGGGCGATGGCGCTGGGTCTCGCGCATGCCGGCATCCGAGTGGTGGCGACGGCGGCCCGCGAGTGCGCCGAGATCAAGGCGATGGCGGCTACGGCAGGCGAGGGTATGGTTCTCCCGGTCCTCGCGGATGTCACCCGTGAGGCGGACGCGGAACGCGTGGTGTTGGTCGCTCTGGAGCGGTTTGGCCGTCTGGACATCCTAGTCAACAATGCCGGCCGGGGCATGAAATATGTCAGCGAAACCTTTATCACCGAGCCGACCCGGTTCTGGGAGGTCGGGCCTGACACCTGGCGGATGTTGATCGACACGAACGTCAACGGCCCGTTTCTGATGGCCCGAGCCGCAGTGCCGCACATGGTGCAGGCGGGATGGGGCCGCATCGTCAATATCTCGGTGAGCCATTTCACCATGCGTCGGCGTGGCTTCTCGCCCTATGGTCCGTCAAAGGCGGCGTTGGAGTCCGAGACTATCATCTGGGCGCAAGACCTGCATGGCACCGGAGTAACGGTCAACACCCTGCTGCCAGGCGGCCCTACCTTGACTGGCATGATCCCCGACACCCTGCCGGAGAAAGCTAGAGCCGCAATGCTCGACCCCAAAATCATAGTGCCACCGCTGATCTGGCTGGTATCGGAGCAGACGAACGCGATCTCTGGTTGTCGTGTCATCGCTAACCAGTGGGATGATAAGAATCCGTCCGCGGCGACCGAAGATGCTGGTTGGAGTAGCGAAAGGATAGTTGGGCTAACCACCTGATCGGTGGCAGATCGAAGGTTAAAGCGTTGATTTGCGAATGTAAACGGGTGCGCTATGCGCCAACTCAACCTATCGATGGAGGGACTTCATCGCGGTCGTAACTGTCGCCCAGGAAGGGAGTCTTGAGCGAGCCGGAAAGGTCTTGGGCTTGGGCAGGTCAGCAGTTGGTAAGCACGTTGGGATCGTCGAAGCAGAGGTCGGTGCCCCACTTTTCGACCGCCACGGAGGCAGGTGGGTATTGAATGAGGAAGGCAGACTCTTCGCACCGAAAGCGTCTCAGTCGATCTTGTATGCCCGGATGGGCCTGGACCTTGTGCAGTCCCACGTAAAGCTACAGACCAATCGTCTCTTTGTTGGCTACTCCACATTCCTGCATCCGCGACTCATCGACGTTATCAAGCATATTCGGCTGGAGCAGCGGACCGATGTACGGATCGAATACGAGAGCTGGCTTACCGGAGGGGTATTGAACGGGGTGTTGCAGGGAGAACTCCATGTCGGATTCGGATTTCTTCCGGTCAAAGAGCCAGAGCTTTTGGTGTACGAAGTATTTGAGGAGCCACTTGGTCGTTTGTCTGCCCAGCAATCACCCGCTTTCAGTAAAACACGCCATCCGCCCGGAAGCGTTGGAAGGACTGCCGATGATCGCCGTCGGCCGTCGTGCAGTCTCATTGATGTGCGATGAACTGGAAGACTACTTTCGGTCTCTCGGGACTTGAATTGAATTTTGTGGAGGAATGCTTTTCATCAAACGAAGCACTCTATTCAGTGGCGCAAGGAAATAATCTCTGCCTCATTGCCAGAGTCGCAGGCGCGTTCGGGGGCTGGAGTGGTAGTACGGCCGCTGTCGGATCGATTATTCACCCACAAATGCGGCGTCTTTGTCCGACAGGACCATGACGATGCCACCGTGGAAGATTTTCTAAACATCGTCCGTCAGCGAACAGACGCGCTTCGTAATCGCAGGCGTTAGTTCAATCTCCAGCAGCGCAAATCGAGTACCTGCCGGATGCAGCGCCTCCCCTGTTCTCGATGAATGTACACGATCAAATCGATGCCGCGCCGTACGTCCGCCTTGATCGCGTCCAAGTTTACGCCACTGCTCCCGCGCATCACCAACGTAGCGAGCCGATGTATGGCCTCCTCTGCGCTGCTGGCGTGGATGGTAGCCAGAGTGCCGCGATGTCCGGTATTCATAGCGTCCAGGAGCGTGCGCGCTTCCGGTCCGCGCACTTCGCCCACGATGATGCGGTCTGGCCGATGGCGGAGGACCGGCTTTGAGAGGTCATCGAAAGTTACCTGGCTGCGATGCGTGTCCGTCTGAGACTCGGCGGAGACGAGGTGCGGCTTGCGGATATGCAATTCCGCCGTATCCTCAATAATAAGGATGCGCTCGTGCTCTGGGATTGCATCGGCCAGCACATTCAGGAGCGTGGTCTTGCCGCTGCCTGTGCCGCCTGCAATCAGGATATTCCGCCCATCACGCACCGCCTGGCTGAGAGTGACAGCCTGCACATCAGTCAGCATCTCCCTCTGAACAAGATCGGCCAGAGCGAAGTTGCGCGAGGTGAATCGCCGAATCGTCACTCAGGGGCCGGGGATTGACCACAGGCGGAATCATGGCGGCCATGCGGCTACCGTCGGGCAGGCGCAGATTCATGATGGGCGAGTCCGCATCGAGTTTTTTGCCGAATCGATTGGCGATTACTTCAAGGCCGGTCTGGAGCGCGCCGTCATCGAAACGGATGCCCGGCAGCAATTGAATCTGTCCGTCTTCCTCAATCCATACAGACGAGTCGGGGTTCACCATGATCTCGGAGACGGTATCTGATTCGAGCAGATGCTTGATGGGTTTCAGAAATGGAATGATGATCTCGAAACTCACGCGCGTATCCTTTCCGGATCGAACTCGATCCGTTCCTGGTCAAACCAGGTCATGGTGATGGGCAGGAAATCCAGCTTCAGGTAGCAATAAGTGGGAGGCAACGGGCTGATGCCGTTGAAGGCGATGACGATGGCTTGCGCATTCTTCAGTTCAAAGAACACGTTCTCGTCGAACAGCGGCTCCTTGTGTTTCTGGTACTGCTTGGACGCCGAGACGGAACCTTTGCTGGACGAAGTGCGGCCACTGAGCCACCCGACGTTGGCATTGCTGCTGGACTCGGAGACGGTGTAGCTGACCTTTGTCTTGTCTGCCTTGCCGCACAATTCGACCCCATACCGTGCCGTGTCCGGGTCTGAAGTGGAAAGAAAGACCTTCGTGCGAAACGCCTGAAGCAAGGTCTTCACGCCTTCATTGGGCAGGGCATCCTTCAGGCTGGAGATGCTCTGGGTGGCGACCAGTGGAATACACTTCGGCTGCCTGGACAAGGACAAAAACCTCTCATCGCCGGTCGGGCTGTCACCGCCCACGGTGGCGAAGTTCTGGTACTCGTCGCAGATGAAGACGGTGGGCCGGAAGTACCGTTGTGTCCCGTCTTCCATCCGCGGAATACGCAATAGCACGGCCCGCTGGTAATCGACCTTCATCATGGTGCCGATGATCTTGGCAAGCGCCGGGTTCAAGGCCGTTGGGAAGTTCAAGCCCACGACCTTGCCCGACTCGATCAATTCCTCGAACGGCGGCAATACCCTGGCGTGCGGGTCTGTTGGGGAAGGCTTGCCCTCGTATAGTTCCTTCGGCGGGCAGAAGACCTTGCGAACCTTGGCATCGGTCTCGAACAGCGAAAGGAAGATGGCAACACCCTGGACAATCGAGGTCTTGGTCTCGGAGCGAAAGAACTTCCAGTGCTCCCAGTACCAGTAGTGGACGCTCTCCCAACTGCCGCGTATCTCGGGGTCGCCAGCCTTGCGACTATATAAGGATGCGGTGATGGCGGTCCGTCGGACCAAAACCGTTTCCAGTTCCTCGGTCCAGCGGGCAACGTACTGGCCCAGTTTTTCACTCCATGCGAATCGGAACGGCGCAAGCGTGGATTCGTACTTCAGATACTCTGCCTTTCCAACACCGACGAAAGAGACCGGCGTGTAACGGCGGCCCGTTTCAATCAGCATCCGTTCCAATGTCCCGGAGCTGATGACGGTGCGGAAGATGTCGAGCATGGTCACGTACCCGTCGCGGACGCGATGCAGCATAATGACGTACCGGACGAGGTCTGTGTAGGACTGCTGCCAGAACGGCTCTTTGCCTTTGCCCCAGATGGCGACGATGACGGAGGCGATGTTGAACGCCTGCGCGTAAGCATCGGCATCGCTGTTGAGCGGGTTGTAGCGAATGTCGCCATCGAGCGAGACATCGACATAATCCTGGCCCCGCCCGCAACCTTCCAATATCCTCTGCACCTGACGGCACAGGTCGCCTTTCACTTCAAGCACCACGCCGGATAACCTCTGCAGCTGGATCGCCGGCGCGATACGCGAAGAGCTGCCGCATGGCCGGCAGGATGACGGCCTTGGTTTTGCCGGAGCCGATGGCTCCGACCACACAGATGCCTGTATAGAGACCGCGCTCCGGTATCGACAGCCAGCGCGGCGCCGGTGACGGCTTCGGTTTCAATTGGTGGTGAAGCTCGCCGACAATCAATTCCAATTCGTCGCGTAGCAACGGATCGGGATACGGCGGCAACGGTCCCGAGACTTCATTCGGTTTCGGCGCGTAGAAGTGGACATACGCGAGCGAGAACAGGATGGAGAAGACAAGAAACGGGCGTGCTGAACAGGAACAGGCTGTAGCTCCACACCAGTCCATGAAAGATCGCGGGCCGCTCCAACTCCAGCAAGCGCAGCAACGGATCGGCATCATGGACCGGATAGAGACTCTGAAGCACGATACCGCAGGCCGCGCTCAGACCGAGCGAGAGCAGGAGCCGGTACTCGATCAGCGGACGCGACAGGTTTTGAAGATGCGAAGCGAGACGCATACTTGTGAATCCTCAGTTACAGGTGGTTTGCTGAAGTGGAATCTGATTTCGTCGGCACATCCGGCATGACCTTGCCTGCACCCGTTGCCAGCTTTGTGTTGACCGGGGAACGAGCCGGGCCTGCTGCAAGCCCAGCCTTGTACTTCACGAAGTCCTCGTTCTGGGCAAGGGCGAACCGCAACAACTCGTTGACGATGTACTTGCGGTCGTTGTTCGACCACTGGCACATCAGGTCGATGTCGGACGAAATGCCGTCCTCGATATTGGTCTTGAGCAGGACAAGGTTAATTTTGCTTGCCCCGTGTTCGATCTTCAGTTTGCTCATCTGTGGTTTCCTTTCTGGCCGCAATCGCGGCCCGCTTGCGATTCAGAATTGGTACTTGATATGGATCAGACTGAGCACCAACTTCAGACCTTCTCAGGTACTTGCCCTGAACCGAATCAGGTACTCGTGCCGGTCCAACTTCGGTACTGGTTCTGGCCTCTGGTAGTACGTGGGCGGGAGCGACGAGCGCGGCGTCAGCCGACGCGGCAGCCCGCAAGGGCGGGTCGCTCCCGCCCACGTACTACCCCCGTAGTGACCCTGTATCTGTCGCATCTTTATGCCACCCCATTGGTTACGGATGATTTTTCAGACCCGGCCTCAGACCCATGTACAGACCCCCGAGGTTCGTTACGCTGGATCGGTGGATAGCTGTAGTGGAAGAGCAGAGTGATGAACTGCGCATTACGCGGCGCACGGCGCTGCTGCGAAACCATGTGGGCGTCCGTCCGCCAATCTGGACGCAGTAGCCTTTGCTGTGGAGAAACAAGAGGTTGAAATTGCCGCCGGAACTCATGCTCCGCCGCTGGGAAGTTGTAGTCCGCACAGGCGACATAGATCAACTCGAATGTTCCAAGTTCATGCAAGAGTGGAGCCATATCGGCGAGGAAACGGGAGAACTTACGCATCGACAGCAGGCCCTCATCGATGAAGACAAAGCGCACCAGAGACGTTGCCGGTTGCGTTCTGTCGGCAATCGCAATCGGAAAGGTGGCGGAGAACGAAGAATCATCGGACAGATTCTCCGCGTAAACGGTGCGCACTTCAGTGAAAAAATGCATACGTTCTTGCTCAGAAACGAGGTAATGCTCGTCTTCATTTTCGAGAATGTAGTCGAGGGCCATCAGGCGCGCACGGATCATGCTGTCGCCCTTCCGTCTGCGGTTTTGCGAGTCGGCGTTACCGAAGAGCCGGTAGATTGGCTTGGCGAAGAGATGATAGACATGGAATCCCTGGCCGTAGTCGATGGTTTCGACATGCCCGGCGTCGTGAGCCTTTTCGAGAAAGCGAGCGGCGAGGAAGCCTTTGTGCCGGTCGATGAAGTAATTGAACTGGCGGCGCAGAAAGTAGCCGGAGTGGGCCGCGACAAGATACAGGAACGCGGCCTCGCGTTCCGTATAGCCAAGCGATTCAAGAGCGGAGACAAGATCGACAGTCATGACTAAAGCTCCAGAATGTTTTCCATCAGGTAGTGATCGCCTTCGATCTTCGCGGTCAGGGTCGCACGGTCGGAGGACGATGCATAGACGTGAAACCCGGCCTGCGCCTTGGCGCGAAGGTGGCCGGGGCGATACGCGGCGGTGAGAACTTCAATATCCTCATGGCTGCTGCCTGAGCTGTGATCGAGGTCGTATTCAATTCGCGCGTCTGGAATCTGAATGCCGTTGTTGACGTAAGGCAAATCAAACTGCTGGGCAACCTGCTGCTTGATTTCTCCCATGTCCCGTTCAGGTTCGGCCTTGCGTGCCGCGTGGATGGCTTTCTGCACATCGGACTTCAATTCAAAATCGAGCTTCACACGGAGATTGCTGCCGCCCTTCTGCTCAATGCGTTCCGCCTCTTTGCGGTACGCACGATAGATTTGCGTGTCGTGCTCAACCTCGCGCGGCTTTACCAGTCCGGCATAAAGTCTCTGGTTCTGTGGCAGTCCCGATGTCTGGCGTGCTGCATCCCGGCCTGCCCTGGTGAGTGTCACGACTTCGATGCGTTCCACTTTGCCGCCACGACCGTCACGGCGGGCATTCACGGCATCGACCTGCACAAGGCCCTTCTCCCGTAGAAAAGACAGGTCGCGTTTCATCTGGGAGTGACTGTTGCTATAAATCGTCTCGGCAAGATCGCGGGTGCTGACCACGCGGAAGCGACCAACGGTTGAAAGAATTTTTCGTTCTTCCTCTCGCAGAGAAACGCCGATCATCTGGTGAGGCAGGTCATTACGCCGGGGCCGCCGTTCCACTGAGGGTTCATGGGAAACCGGGCGTTGCCTCGGTTCACGAGGCCGCTGCGGGGAGACAGTGTGCTCCCGAAGCGGCGGCGAGACTTTAGGCCCGCGATGATCTCCAGCGCGGGCCGCGAGGTCTTCACGTCTCCGTTCTACGGGAGAGGGTTCGAGCGACGGCGCGGGACGCTGGGCTTCCGGCGCGCGTCTGCGGGGAAGTTCCTGGGGAAGATCAAGCCGCATCAGTCTGTCTCCCGCTGCTCAGAATGAATCTCGCTCTGGAAATCGAGCGAAGCCTGTGAAGGAGTATTGGGTCCTTCTTTCAATTGCCCTTGGATGGTGGTTACTTCATACTCGGAAACATCGCCGAAAGATTCCATCTCGTGTTGGGCGGCTTCCCTAGCGGCGCGGACACGCGCGACGTGATCGATGGAACGATCCATGTGTTCTTCAAGATCGAAGTCGTCGATGGGCGGTTGTGGCTGGTGTTCCTGGCTCATGCTGAGATGGCTCCTTTCACTCTTCGCCGAATTGCGCGGTGATTTCTTCTGAGAGTTCCGAGTGTCCACTGTGAATCTCCTGATCGAGATGTTTAAGCTTGCGGCCGGTATCGCGCAGGAAGAACTTGCGTTCGATCCAGATGGCGAGGCCGAGAAGGTTGGCGAAGAGCAGAGCGCAGTAAAGCGCGATGCTCTGGAGGTAGCTATGCAAGATGAGGCTGCGCCAGGGAGTGAGAAAATGCAGTTCGTGCATCAATCCAAAACCCAGCGCAAGGAAAATCAGCGTGGCGACAAAGACGGCATTGGCAAGCATGGCAATCAGTTCCCGAATGCCTGATCTTCGTGAACATAGCTGATGACAAGACCAAGTGGGTTGGTCAGCAGCATCGGGTTCGGAACCTCATCGCGGAAGCCGTAAACCACATTGGCGGTCCAACGCTCACGCCGCTGTTCATCCTGGTCGCCGGGGGAACGGAAGACCTTTTCAAACTCGATGTGGGCGCGATACGGGGCCTGCCGCGTGTCGTCCAACACCACAGCCTTGATCTCGATGTCCACGTTCGGGGCGCTCGGGTCGAGCAGAAATGTTTCCAGCGTCTTCGCCTTGTTCACCCGCGCAAGCGTGGCGCTTTGCAAATCATTGGAGAAGAAATTCAACGATTCGGCGAAGTCACGGTGCAGCGTAGCGTGATTACGTCCGTAGTAGAGTGCGACCCAGCGAGCAAGGTAGTATTTGCCGACACGCTCGACGGGAACTTTCGAGAAGTCAGCGTAATTCATCACCTGTCCACGTCCGGCGTCGGTGATGGAGATGACCAACGGCTTCAGCCGCAAGGCCGCGGTCTGGGCACGAAAGAGGAGCGCAAGCAGAGCGAGCGCGACCACGGACAGGACCAATACCGCAACCTTCAGGTAGGTATTGGTGACGACCGGCTCGGCATAAAGTTCCAGGAACTTCTGTCCGGCATCGGTGATGGGAGAGCCTTTGTGAGTATTTGTCATGGCGTTATTTCCTCGATAGATCGACCCAGGTGCCGGCGCGTCCGCTGAGGATCGCGCCAGTCAGTTCCGGTATCTTGTGCAGCCCGTAAATGCAGACGAAAGCCAGCGTGAGCAGCGCGGGCAGCAGCGTAACGATGTTCGACAGGCTGAGCGTTCCGATCACGCCGAACATCCCGACGACGACTTTCGAGAAGATGAAGACGAAGGCTGCGGCTACGACTTGGTAAAAGCTGAAGCCGATGAACGCCTTGAGCCATCCCCAGAACAGCCAGTCCATCTTGGGCACGATGAACCACGGGATAAAGATGGGACCAATGAGCACGCAGACAGCAGTGGCGACATAGCCATAGGCGATGACGGCAAAGACGACAGCCTGCATGACCATCAACGCGAGGCTTGCTATCATCCAGGTCAGGTCCTCGGAGAAGCTGAAGATACCCGGAGGCGCACCCAACTGCTTTTCGGCTGCGGTGATGGAATCGACGATCTGCTGTGTGTTGTCCGCTTGAATCTGCGCCGAGAGTTGAATCGCCTCTTTGGTAATGAGATCGCTGAAACTGTACCCAATGCCGGGAATGGGTGAGGAATAGTAAGTCAGCATCCCAAGGCCGAAGGAGATCATCAGGATCAAGTCCGCGAAGTTTGCGAAATGAAATCCGCCGCCGTGTCCCTGCGCAGCGGATAGCGCGGATTTCACGCCGAACCACACAATGAGGATTACGGCCAGGCCACGGAAGATGTCGAGCCCCGTGGCCTGGATCGCTGCGCTCTTTGTAGTCAGCAGGTCGTTGATGGCCTGCGATAGAAAAGTCAGATAGTTTTGGGACATGGCCTACCTTCCGCTGGGGCTGAGCGAAATGGATTGGAGAGCGTTGCTGATGCCACTCGTCGTCTGCTGCATGACATTGGAAAAGTTCTGCTGGAAGTAAATGGCCTGGTTGATGAGCCGATTGCGTTCGTCCAGCTTTTCCTTGGCGTCGAGCGCCTGCTGCTGCGCAGCAGCAGCGAGGATCTGGTTGGCATCCTGTTGAGAGTGAATCTGGAGCATCGTAGCCGCGTTGATCTTTGCCAGCACGCCTACCTCAGTCTGCTGGCTGGGATCAGTGGAATAGGTATCCGATTCAAGATTGGCGAGCTTCTGTTGAAATGTTTGCGAATCGGAGCGGATGGTGCCAAGCGTCGAAAGCAGATTGGTGACGTTGGCCTGGCCGATCTCGGAGCTGGTGTATTGGTTTTGGACCGTCGCCTGCGTCGTGGCGTCGAGCGAAGAGAGATTGCCAGAGGGATAGCTTTGCAGCGGAATGACCGCGCCGCCATAGGCGGACATGGCACGGGTCGGGCTGCCGATGTTCAGCGCATTGAGCCACGCCGAGGTAATGCTCGAATTGCTGGAGGATGTGAAGTTGGGATTCGTGACAGTGGTCCACTGGGAGAAGTCCGATTTGTAGCGGGTCGCGAGGTTCTGCGGCATCCGCGACATCTGATAAGCAAGGTTGTACGCCGCGATGACCTGGTTCATGGTCTGGTACGCGGTCGTATAAATCTGCTCCTCTTTTTGGAGGTGCTGCTCCCAGTTCTGGAGTTCCGTAGCCCAATGCTGAAGTTCCTGCTCACCCTGGCTGAGTTGCTGAATGGCGTGGGCGCTTTGCGTCGGGTCGTAAACGATGCCGGAGCCGAACTGTGCGTGCGCGGCCTGTGCGCCGAGCATGACAATGAAAGCGAGAACCGGGAAAAACAATTTGCGTGGTTTCATGGGGTCTCCTATTCAAAAGCGCCGGGCTTCGACCGGCGCGGTTTGTGGGTGGTGGCAGGGTGATGGCTTCTTCGGCGGACGCGAGGGGGAGGCGCAGCCAACCACGAGCGCAAATCCGAAGAGAGCAAGAAAGAAGATACGCATCACATCACCCCTGGCATGTCGTGGTTTTCGTATGCCGGGAGCAGCATGTCCTGGGTGATGTAAACCTTGATCCGGTGGCCCTCGCGAATGGTGATGGTGGGCGGAATGTTGATGAACTTATCGAGCACGTTTGCGCCGGAAGCGGCAAGGCTCGACGCCATGCCCTGACGGTACATATCCGAACCACTTTCGGAATAACCGCCGTTGGTCGTGGCTTCCGCAGCGCCGGAGATAATGCCCAGCGCAATGGACGCTCCGAAGATTTGCAGGTAATGGTTGTTGACCTTATCTTTCAGGCCGGTTTCTCCCACCTGATCGAGACCGTGAAACTGGTCGAGATCGACCGAATATCCATCCGGCATAATGAGCCGGTGGAAGGCGACGGCAAGGCGCTTCTGGCCGAAGCCGGAGACTTTCTGCGCATCGCCCAGGATGAACGTACCCTCCGGGATAAGCACATGCTGGCGGTCCTGGCTATAGACCGGATTAGTCACCATGACCTTCACTGGCCCGGCAAACTCGCCGTCGAGACGATTCACCAATGCCGTGTCAATAGTCGTGCCTTCAAACAGCACAAAGGGCTGGCCGTGGGCGGAGTTGACGTTCACCTCCGGAGCTCGCTTTTGCCCGTTCGCGGTGGCGGCCTGCGCAGCAGGAGCCTGCTGCGGTAGTGCCGTTGCACGCGCCGCAAGCGAGCCGGCATCCGCATTCGCGGAGTCCGTCGGGGGTGTCGCCGGGCGCGAAACCCCGTCACCGGCGGAGACGAGATTCGAGGCAAAGCGCGCTTTGAAGGCCAGCGCCTTTTCCGCATCCGCCACCGGATCGCGGGGCGGTTCGGTAGCGGGCGGCAACTGCGCAGCAGGAGCCGCGCCGCCAGTCTGTACGGCATTTGTTGCAGCTTGCGCCGCTGCGCCGGTTTTTTGCGCCTGGGCCTGCTGCTGGCTCTGCCGCTGGTCCGCACTTAAGTCCTGCTCAAGCTCCTGAATTTTCCGCTGGTTGGCGTCCGTGGACATACCCACCGGCGATGAAGCGGTTTCTTTCGGAGCAGGCTTGGCGTGATTCTTCGAGAACATCACGGCAAGCAGGATGAGCATGGCGAGTCCGGCGACGACATAGCCCTGCGCCTGCTTGGGGACAACGCCTTCCGGCAGAATGCGCTTGTCGCGGACTGCCGGGGGCGATGCGGGCGATTGCGGTTCTGAGGTCGGCACTGCATTGGTTAGTTTTTCGTCTGCCATTGGTTATTGGCCTTTCCGCTGAAATTCCAGCCGGTGCTTGCCGATTTCGAGATACCCTTTGTCCACGATCTTGGGCAGGATGTACGTGCCATCTTTCAACTGAAAACTGATGAGGTCGGGCTTGCCATCCTTCAGCTCGTAAATGGAGAATTTTTCGGCTGCCGATGACTTGATGTAAGTGAAGCGATCATCGTGATAAATGGCCGACACGTCGAATGGGTTTTCATTGTGGAAGGTGTAATCGAACTTCAGTGCGGCGGTAGGATACTCGGCACGGAACTGCTCGATGGCGGCAGCAGCATGGTTCTGCGCAAGCTGCGCCTGGGTGCGCGCCGCATCGACTTCACCGGCGGATACGAGTTTGGTGACGCCATTGGCAGCGGCAAGCGCCGACGGATCGGACGGTTCGATGACGACCTTCAGGTCGGGATCGGCAGATTCAACGTCGTCCAGCGTGAACGTGTAAACGCTGCCCTTGTCGGTAATAAGGTTGAGATTGGAGTGGATGCCTTCCTTGGCCGGATGCAGAAAGCAATAGTTGCCTATGGCGTCGATGATCCAGAAATCCTTGTCGCCGGTAGCAACCTCCAGAATCTTTTCCGTGGAGGGCAATTGAATCAGCGTGGTGTAGCGCATCTTGGCGCGAACGCTCACGATGTCGTTGGCGTGGTATTTGACCACGCGCGCGGTCTGCTGGCCGTGAGCTACTGTGGCGACCAGGCCAAGTACGAGCGGAAGAATGGGTGAACGGTGCATGGGGCTCCTTATCGGTTAAGCGGGTTGGGATAGTCCTGGGCGAGCCGGAGCAAACCTTGCTCCGGCCCGAAGCGGGCGAAGTAATCCTGCTTGCGCAAGTTGTCACGGGCGTTGTTGGTGGCAATCCAGTAAGTCAGCGCATCGACTTCCAAAATCAATTTCTTCGTCCCGCGCGGCTGAATGAGCAGCAACTCGCGCTTGGGCACAAGCGATTCCAGCAATTCGAGCTGCGTATCGTTCAACTGGAAAATTTCGCTATACAGCTTGCGGTCGATATTGGGATTGGCAAGGAAGATTTTGGTCGGGCAGGACTCGTTTACGATATGCAGCATGTCGGAGGCGGCCAGTTCTACCACCGACTGCGTAGCGAGGATCATGGCTGCATTTTTCTTGCGCCAAGTTTTTTCGGCCCGAATGATCCAATCTCGAATCGTCTTGTTCTTTAGAAAGATCCACGCTTCGTCAATGACGAACACTTTGAAAGTCGCGGTGTTCGCGGGTTTTTCGATCTCAGACGATGCCCGCTGGAGGACGTAAAAGAGCAGCGGCTCCAGAATGTCCGGGTAGTCGCTCCAGCCATCGAAGTTGAAGGTCTGGAAGCGGGAGAGCGTGAGTGTGTCCTCTACGTTGTCGAAGAGGTAACCAAACTGACCCGCCTGGGTCCAGCGGTGCAGGCGTTCCCCGAGTGGCCCAAGGATCGACGCGAAATTGGTGAGCGTGCGAATTTCCGCGGGCAGCTTGTACGCCCGCTCGATAGCGGCGAACAATGCTTTCTCGTCCTCGGGCGTCAATACATAGCGGCCACCGGCCTCGATGAGAACCCGCAGAAACAGGTACAGAAAATTCATGTTCTCGGGTGTTGGTTCGAGTGAGAACGGGTTGATGGTGAAACCAGGGTTCTTCAGGCCAACATTCAGATATGTCCCGCCAAAGACTCGTGTCAGCGATTCATAGCTGCCGCCCAGGTCAAAAATGAAGGTTAACGGATCGTACTTCTGCGCGGACTGAAGGGTGCTGGACAGCGTAAAACTTTTGCCACTGCCGGTAGCGCCGAGCAGCAGCGTGTGGGCTACATCGCCACTATGGATATTGAGGTAGTATGGAGTGCCGTGCGTTGATTCGAGGACGGCAAGGTACTCGCGCTCCAAATGGGGATTCCATGTGGAGCCGCTATCGACGTTGAAGAGAAATGACAGATCGGCGTAGTGGGAATTAAGTGCCCACTGCTTGCGGAGATTGAATTGTTTGTTGCCGGGGACGGTGGCGAAAAAAGCATTGAGCAGGTTGTAGCGTTCCTCGTACAGCAGGCCGTCATGCTGAGTGAATAATTTCTGGAACTCGGCGACGGCGTGCTCCACCTTCGCACGGTCCTCGTCGTAGATGACAACGGACAGCGTGAATTCACCGAAGTTCTTGCCCTCCATACCAAGCGCAGTCAACGCGCTGCCGAGTTCCGCAACCGCGGCCTCCTTGGAGTCGTCCACAAGTTCATCGCGTGGGCTGGTGTTTTGGCGGTCCTGAAGATTGGAGACAAAGCTGGTCTTTGAGTTATGGTGGTGCCGACGGCGCGAAGCGATTTCCTTGCGCGCTTTCGCGTTATCGACTGGATGCCATTCCGTCACGACGTGGAAGTTTGTCGGAATGTCGAGCAGGCCATTTAGAATCAGTGGCCGGGTCTCGCCGGGAAGCTCTTTCAGGGTGAGCACGCGAACATAATCGTCGTCCATGCGCAGATAACCGCGATGGGCTTCCAGTTCCGAATCGCAGACCTGCCAGTCGAGATGACGCGCACTATATAAGTGCGCGTCCTGAATCTTGGAGGGGCGGAAGTTTACGAGACGCCGGACAAGCCGGAAGGTCTTCTCCGCCCCTAGCAGCTCGACCGGGGTAAGGTCGTTTAGCTGCCCACTCAAACTCTGTATTTTTTGCTGCAAGCGCGAACGGTCACGCTCGATCTGTTCGTACAACAATGTCCGCTCTTTGCTGGCGGAGAACAGCGCGTGCAAGTCGCGCAGCGACGAGCGCGGCTGTTTCGGCAACTGTGCTAGGGCGTGCAGCATGCCGGTCTTGGCGTAGCTGCCATCGATCATGACCACCCAATAAATCTCGATGGAATAAAGCCGGTCAGACTTCGATTGAAGAAATGCCGCACGCTGTTCCACAGCGGCATGGACCAAAGGATTGTCATACTCGGCATGGGGAATCGCCGGGTGATTGCGCTTGAACAAAATTTGATAAAGCCGGGTCGTTTCGTCCAGCGACCGGAAAGCAGCTTCGAGACGCTTGACCGTGTAATCGCGTCCGGCGTGGTCCAGGCTTTCGTAATCAACCCCGCCGATCTTCAGCGCCGCCCCGAGGTCGCCCGATTTAGTCAGAAAGCAGTGCTCGTCCCAAAACCCGTAGAGGTTGATCTGCGCAGGGAACGAGCCTGCCTCTTTCCAGTTTTTCGTGATGGTTTCAATTCTGTGCATTGGTGTTCCTGATCCTGATTTCCGTGGGTTCCCACTTCAGCGGGTCATAGCGTCTGCGAAATTTCGACGAATTCATGAACACGCGCAGAATCTCCACGTCATGCTTGGTGGCAATGCGGGCAACGATGACGCCCACGATGAAAAATCCGATTCCACCGAGCAGGGAGTGCATAAGCGAGAAGATCGCCCCGCCGGTAATGAGCGCAACGAAGAACAGCCGGCGCTCCGCGCCCAGGATGGTCAGCGGGCGGTTCATCGCTTTATAAACTTTGTTCTGCCGTGAGCCGCCCTCTGCCATGCACCTCTCCTCTCTGCCTATCGAGCGTGTTTTGTGTTGTGGTTGCGGCCTGCCGCTATCGACTAGCCAGGGAAAAGCCAGGCCATGAAATTTACGGCCCCGATCGCCATGCCGACGCCGAAGACAATCCCGGCCAGCATCCGTTTCGATTGGCCTTCGCCATAGGCGAACATGAGACCGCCTACGACAATGGCGACCAGTGACAGCCCGGTCGCAATCGTGCCGGTGAAGGCGGTTTTGAGGACATTCACTGCGTTGTCCCATGGGTCGCTGCCGGACGATTGCGCATAGACCGGCAGAGCCATAAGGAACATCAGAGACGGTAATGTCAGCTTCCGGGCATACAGGCGCAGTCGCCGGAAACAGGGCGGTTTTATTGGAAGTGTGTTCTGCATGGTTTCCTCACATTTCAAGTTTTCCGGCGAGTGGGCACTCCCGGCTGCAATGTCTGGTGTGAAGGTAGGGTGAAACCGGCATCCCAGCACGGACGATTTGTCCGAGCCGCCGCTAAAATGTCCGAGCGGCTTTCCGGGTGCGGTGGCATAATGCGCGGCCCAAGCCGCGCCAGCCCGTCGGGTGGGATAGAGACGACCTCCTGCGTAGCAGGAGAACTGATGAAGGGTGGGAATCGACGGGCGTTTGCGGAGCAAGAAAAAGGCGTCCAGCGGGTGCCGGACGCCCAGAGAGAAACGCAGTGTTTATGCGGCTTTCGTTGCTTTCGCGGGTGCTGTCTTCTTTTGCTTGGCTATCGCCTTTGCTTGCCTCGCGGCAAACTCGGCTGTGACGGCCTGACGCACCTTGGCAACATCCACACGATGCCGCTTGGCTGCGGCGGTGAGTGCATCCGTTTCATCCTGCGCGGCTGACTCCACATTGCCGAGCAAGACAATCTCGACAATCAGCTTAGACAGGCCGCTCTCGTCCAGTTGCCGCAAGAGCCGTGCAAGACCTTTCTGCACTCGCGGGTAAGTCACTTCGTTGGCCGTGCCATCGACCATCTTGTGCCGCCGTGCCAGGGTTTCCCGGCGCAATGGCTCTGTCCTGTCGAGCATGGCATTCGCTACCAGTACGAGGTCGGCGCGTTCCATCGGCGCGGAGACCTTCTTGAGCACTTCGGCCAGTATGCGGTGCCGCACGGTGGTTTCGAGTTTTTGCTTCTCAAGTTCCTTACGGCGCTGTTCCCGCTCCTTCGCCTGTTGTGCCGGGTCGGGTGCGCGGCGGTCTGCAAAGTGGATCGTGCAACTCGGTTCCGCGCATATCTTGGCGATATGGCCGCGTTCCGCGCCATCTACCACGATTGCCTCGGCCATGTGCTTGCATGGCTTCTGGTAAGGCGAGAGCGGCTGTTTGGCCTTCTCCGTCTTTGCCAGTTGCAGGGCAACGTAGCGGTTCCGTGAAAGTACAGCACCGTCACCGCGCGTTCCGTGGTTGGTGGTGATCTGTACCAGCTTCGGTTTCTCGGCAATCTGCCGTTCAACAAACTTGCTTAGCTTGTTGTTGTAGCAGGCCGCGTCCGAGCACTGGTCATGCTGGCTGCCTAGTTCCCCGAAGAGTAGCGTATTGAAGCCTGTGCGTTTGTGGCAGTCGGCGCAACTTCCCGCTTCGGGCACAAGCGTTGCATCGTTTTTGTCGAATGGCACGGAATCGAGCGAGAGCAAAATGTTCTGCTCAATCCATGCGGTGAAGTCGCGTAGCGGCAACACCACGCGAGATTCTTTGCCGCCATTCCAGACCGTGCGGAATGCGGCATCGAATGCCTTCTCCTGCTGCGCTTGCGGCAGTTTGGCAATTTCGAGCGCATGGCCGACGCCGATCTGGTCGGCGAGAAATGCTTCCGCGATGGACGGAATCAGTTCAACCAAACGTTGGCGTTGCGCCACAAATGCCGGACTTTTCCCCGCCTTCTGCGCTACTGCTGCAACGTCATAGCGTGGCGATTCCAGCCGCAATAACGCATCGAAGGCCAATGCCTCTTCCATCGGATGCACTCCTTCGCGCTGGATGTTTTCAATTAACTGCGCGACCGCGCAATCGGAATCCGACAACGCGACTACGCGGACGGGAACACCCACAAGTTCGGCCAGTTTCGCGGCGCGCAACCTCCGTGCCCCGGCAATAACTTCGTACTTGTCATCAGCGATGGCGCGGACAAGCAACGGCTGCAAGACGCCTTGCGATTTGAAGCTCGCGGCCAATTCGTTCAGGCTGTGCTCGTCAAAACGGCGGCGTGGGTTGGTGGGGGATTCCTGCAACTGCGCAAGCGGCAGGTTGCGGTATTCGCTGTTAGTAACTGTAACTGCTTTCGACATGATGATTCTCCATTTCGGTTCGCTGGTGCGTGGAAGCCATGCGGACAGGCACACCTCACCTGTCCGCGCTGATTGGCGGTGGTGATGGAAGCGGCTAGTTATGCCGCTTCCGTGGTGGCTGTCTGTGTGCGGGAGCGTCGCGCCCGCTTGGGTTCGGGTGTTGCCTCCGCTGCCGGTTCGGAAACTTCCGGCAAAACCTCCGGCGTTTCCTGCGAAACGGATTCCTCTACCGTGATTGCGGCAAGGATGACGGATGAGGTTTGCTGTACGGCTTCAAGGCTTTCTGTCAGCAAAGCCGCGTTGCCGTGATACAAGCTGATATAGTCCGCGCTGGCCGTGGATGTGGTGAGTCCGATTGCCTTACCGACTACGAAAGCTATCGCCTCGGCTTCCGTCTCACGCACGGTCTTGGTTGTGGCCGTGCGCCGCTCTGTATGCTTGAGAATGATATGGGCTAACTCGTGAACCAGCGTGGTGAAGGTTTCTGCGTCGGTCTGCCCCGGCAGGAGACGGATGGTATTCCCGAAAGCCATGCCCAGAGCGGGCGCGATGCTCTCGTTGTATTCAAGCGTGATGCCCTGTACGTTGACGTACTCGCGCAAACGGTCGAGATACACGCCCGCCTCGCCTGTAACCTTGTCCAGTTCCGGCAACGGTGCGCCTTCGGTCTGCGATTCGTCCCACACATACACTCTGCGGAAACCGAGCAGTGACGGCCTGTTATTGTCCTCGCTGTCGTTCCTCGCGTCGTCTTTGCGGGCCTTTGCCACCATCGGCGCAAGAATGGCGATGCCTTTCTCGCCACGCTTGACCCTGCGCCCAAGCTGGTTCCATGCCCACATGCCCGCTACATTCGTGGCCTGTGGCTTTTGTCTCGCTATCAGCAGGACATTACCGAAACTGTAGTTCCTGAAATGCGCCATCGCGTCCAGGAACGCGGTCAAGGCTTCGCTGTGTCCTGCTTCCAACTGCTCGATAAGGTATTGCACGTTTTCGCGCACAAGCTGCTGCGCGGTTGCAGGCTTCCGATTTTTACTGTCGGAAGCCGTGTTGCCGTTGCTGCTGTTGTTGCTCTGATATTCCATTGTTTTTGCCTCTGTCTGCCCTGGGGGGCGTTTTTTTCTTTCACCCTGGAGCGAAGCGAAGGAAAAAACGTACCCACAGGCAGACAGAGCAGAACGACAAGCGGCGGAAGGTAGGGACGAGCGGTGGGCGTGGCACCTGACAAACGCGTTCTATCGTTTGGCGGGGGACGCGCTTGCCCGAAGGCCCGGCCCGTAGCAACGCGAAGGGACCTTCCGCTGCGCGGAAGTGGATAGAGGTCGCGCGTAGCGCCTCCTTACTTCGTTTTGCTGCTTTGTGAATGTATCTCGGACGATTTGGAGTTGGCTCGGATAAATCGTCCGCGCTGCGTGTCATGTTCCCTGGCTAGGCTTACTCTTGGGTGCCGTTTGCCTCTTCATGCACCCCTTTTGAGGTGGCTCATGGAACATTCGTTCGCCCTTTTGCAAGAGGAATCCTATGTGGACGCAGAACGAGCGGCAACATTCCTTGCCATGTCCCGTAAGACGCTCCTGGCATTCGCCCGCAAGGGCCATTTGCCTGCCCATCCGATTGGCCGTGGACCGCGTAAAATATGGCGATTTCGCCTCTCGGAACTCTCTCGATGGCTGGAGCAAGAAGCGGTAAAATTAGATAGCCATCGGGGTCGGAACGAGAGGAATATCTCTTGAATCGACCACGGTATCAACACGGCTTTTTCAGCCGGCACAAACGCAAGAAGGGGCCGGAAGTCTGGGTTTACAGATGGCGGGATATTGACGCCAAAGGGAAACCCAAGATGCGTGCTCTTGTAGTGGGCTCAGTGAAGCAATATTCAACGGAAACGGCGGCATGGAAGGCTGTTTCCACACTGCGCCTCGACGTTAACTATCACACCTCCCGCCCAGAGGGCGTTCCGGGAACGTTCGAGCAGTTGGTGGAGCATTACCGAATGATCGAATTGGATCTGGAAAAAGAATCCGAGCGGAAGGTTCGCCAAACGAAGCAGACCTATGGCGTCTACCTGAAGGCGAGAATCGTCCCCCGCTGGGGCGGCTACCGTCTCGGGGAGATTAAAGCAGTGGCAGTGGAGCGGTGGCTTGGCTCCATCGACGATCTGTCGAACGGAACCAAGGCGAAGATAAAGGGCATCATGAGCGAGGTCTACCAACACGCAATCCGCTACGGCTGGCTCAACGATGGGGAAAACCCCATCTTTGCGGTCCGCCAGAGTGCGAAGCGGACGCGGGTCACGGAGCCGCTGGAAGCGGCGGAGTTCCGGGCGCTCATGCTGGAGCTTCCACAGAAGATGCGCGTCATTGGCATCGTGGCAGCTACGACAGGGCTACGCATCAGCGAAGTCCTGGGTCTGAAGTGGATGGACATCGACTGGAAGACTTTGCAGATGGAAGTCACCCGGTCGGTCGTGGACGGCATCGTGGGGAAGTGCAAGACGGAGACCTCCCGCAGGCCGGTGCCCATTGACGAGTTCACCGCTGATGAGCTGTTGTCCTGGAAAAAGGAAACCTGCTACGCCAAGCCGGATGATTGGGTTTTCGCCAGCGAAAAGGTGCAGGGGAAAATGCCTCCCTGGACGGACACGCTGCTGGACCGTTTCCTGCAACCCGCCGCAAAGCGGGCCGGGATCACCAAGTGGGTCGGATTCCATTCCTTCCGGCACACGTACTCCACACTGCTCAAAGCCAACGGGGAAGATGTCAAAGTGGTGCAGGAGTTGATGCGCCACGCCAACATCTCCACAACGATGAACGTTTACACGAAGGCTCTGACGCCCGCCAAACGCGAAGCCCAAAGCCGGGTGGTCGATGTTCTGATGGATCGTTCGCGGAAGGTCGCAGAAAACGCTGCGGAAGATGCAGCGTGAGAACCAACGTATCGAAAGCGTATCGCGTTTTTCTTGCCGATTCGCTAAGTTGTTGAGTTTATTGGTGGACCTGGTCGGGATCGAACCGACGACCTCTTCCATGCCATGGAAGCGCGCTCCCAAACTGCGCCACAGGCCCACTCTTGGAGGGCATCGCACGACTTTTCGGTCGAGAATTCTCTCTAGGAACAATCAGCGCGACTTCACTATTTTCTCGCACTCGCGGCAGTTCGTCAAACAACAAACGACGAGATGCCCCATCCAGCTCCAGCGCGGCTTCGGGGTGGCTGGGTTGAACTTCACGCCCGCTCGCCGCATGTTGTGCTGGCTGCCCGCCCGCTTACCTGGAATAATAATATTGTGCCTGAGTAATAGTGTGGCTTCATGGAATATGTGGGCCCACGAATTGCAGCTTCACATTGCGGCTTGGTGAAACGGTATTGGCGCCGGTTGCGGTTCTTCGCTGGGAATTCCATTGCGCAGCGTCAGATGCCGTCCGGAGATGGCGGGAACGCGTTCGCCGGGCACGACGATGCCAACCATGTTCAGCGGATCGGCCGCTGAAATCGTGATCAGCTCCGGCGCAGCCCGCTCGCCCTGGCTCAGCTCCAGCCGCCGCAATTCGCGCAACGATTCGACGGCCACCGGCAACGCAAACTGTTCGCCGATGAAGCCGGCGATGAATCGTCCGCCGCGAACTTCTCCGCGGTCTTCCAAGCGGCGAAGCGCGACCTGCAATTCGCGCCAGCGCGGCAGGCCGGTTTCGCGCGCCAGCAGTTCGCGGAAGACCACTCCGTAGCGATGCAGCAGCATCCAGCAGGTCGCTTCCACCTGGTGGTTGCGCTCCTCGGGTTCGCCCGCGTAGAGCAGCGACCAGCGCCCGGTGGAGTGTCGCGGACGCGCCGTGCGCCCATTGCCATGGCCGGCGCGCCGGTGAGGATCGATCAAGGCTCGCAGGTTGTCGAAGCCGTCAGCCGTCACCCGGCCGGCAGCCACCAATTCCCAGAGCCCGGTTTCAACTTCGGCCTTCAATTTTCCAGTGCCGCGCACGATGTCGGCGAAGAACGATGCGCCGCGCTTTTGCAAGAACTCGAGCACCTCGCGCGCCACTGCCGACAGCCCTCGCGCCGTGAGTTCATCATCGCCGTCTTCGTGCCGCGACTGCATCCAGTCGCACTCTTCGCGCAGGAAAAACGTGATTGGAGCCACCGAAGTCGGAACCACGCGGCGGATGCGCTTGCCTTCGTCGCCGGCCAGCGCGTCGCCGTCAGATGCGCCCGCGTTCGCCGGAATTGTCCAGCGTCGCCGGGTGAGGCGACAGCCGTCCCCAGCCCACGGCCCCGGTCAGGCACAAGCGGTCAAGCACCGCCGGGTCGTAGTCGCGGACGCGCCGCGCCAGAATCTGCCGCTCCCAGGCGCTGGCCGGAATCTCAAACCCCTGCAACTGCCGGATCGCTTCCAGCAATCCGTGTTCACCGCTGAGCTGCGTGCCTGGCGCAAGATGCTGCCAACGCAGCAGCCAGCGCATGAACTGTGCGGGTGTGACCGGCTCCACCTGCTTGCGGAGGGTGGCGACCGTCAGCCGGTGAATGCGCGCCAGCAAGCGCCGGTCGCACCACTCAAGGCCCGGCTCGAAAAGAGTCGTCGCGTTTTGCGCAAGCGCCGATGTAACCGCGCGGCTTCGGAAGTGGCCGCGCAGAACCGCTCCCGTGGCTTCCAGGCGCAGCAGTGAGCCTTCAATCTCCTGCGACTCCACGCCCAATGCCTCGTGCAACTCGGCCGCCGTGATCGGGCCTGAATGGCCGAGCCATCCGAGCAATGCGCGATCCAGTGCGTGGTCGGCAACCACCTCTTTCTCGAAGTTTGGCGGCTCCGTCTCGAAGCTCGCGCCGGGAAAAAGCGTGCGAAACTCCGGCGTGCGCTCCGAAGCGACCCAGTACTGCCGTCCGTCGACGTCGTGCCACTACGGCGCGCCGCTTCGCTTCCAGCGCCATCATCTCCGGCCTCCATTTGCGGTCCAGCAGCTCCCATCCGCCGAGCGCGACCGGAGCAGGGAAGACCACCAGCGTTTGCAGCAGATCGTGCAGGTCGTCGGAATCGCGAACGTCGGGCATCGCTTCCTCGCGCACCTGATCGATGGCCGCAGGGTCGAGCCTTCCAACCTCCCGCAAGACGCTTTCCGGCAGGGTGCGGCGCATCTGCACGGCGCGGGCGCGACGTTCTTCCAGCGGCGCGTCGTCGAGAAAAGCGTAAGGATTCGCGTTCAGTATCTCGTGCGAGAACTGGGACGCCGCGGGAGTATCCACGGCTATCGTCCGAATCTCGCCACTGCCAATCTTGCGCAGCACGGCCGTTAGCCCGTCGATATCCATCGCCTCGGTGAGCACGTCTTTCATCACCTCGTGCACCAGCGGATGGTCGGGCACCTGAATATCGCCCTCGATGTTCTCGAAGCAAGCCGCCACGTCGGGAAAGACAGATGCCAGAAGATCGTCGGCTCGCATGCGCTGGATTTGCGGCGGAACCTTCTTGCCTCCCTGGAAGCGCAGCAGGGCGAGCGAGCGGTTTGCGTCCCATCGCCAGCGCGTCTGGAAGATGGGCGAGCCGGTGAGCACCGCCTGTTCAAGCACCTCTCGCACGGTTTCAGGCTGGAGGAAGTGAAAGACATCGGCCAGCGGAAAGCTGTGCTGCTCGGCCAGTGCGATGTTGATGCCGTTGTCCGTGGCTGCCGCCTGCAGTTCGAAGTTGAACGACCGGCAAAACCGTTTGCGCAACGCCAGCCCCCAGGCTTTGTTGATCCGTCCGCCGAACGGGGCGTGGATCACCAACTGCATGCCGCCGCCCTCATCGAAGAAACGTTCGGCAATGATCGTCTGTTCGGTAGGCACCGCTCCGAGCACTGCCCGCCCGCTCACGATGTATTCGATCAACTGCTCAGCCGCCGCATCGTCGAGCCCGCACTCCGATTTCAGCCACTCGACTGCGCGCTGAACTTCTGCCGATGGCAGCAGTCCGCGCACCGGCGCGGTTGCGTGGGCGCAGTGCCATCCTGCTGCGGCGAAGGCTCCTGCTCCGGTTGCGCTTCGACGCGCATGGGGACGGTGTTCGGCGTCAAATCGCTGACGATCTGCCGAATCTCCGCCACCTGCGCGCTCAACTCGGCGGTGCGCGCCGGTGCTTCGCCTCGCCAGAAGGGAACGCTCGGAGGCGCGCCGTGAGCATCTTCGACGATCATCCGTCCGGAAGCGGATTCAATGCGGCGGATCATCCAGGAGGTATTGCCCAGCAGCATGATGTCGCCGGCGTTGCTCTCCACCGCGAAGTCTTCGTCCACCGTGCCCACCGCGGTGCCCTCCGGCATGGAGACCACGGTGAACAGAGCGGTCTCCGGAATGGCTCCGCCGCTGGTGATGGCCGCCAGGCGGGCGCCGCGCCGGGCGCGCAGCCGATGATTGATCTGGTCGCGGAACAGGTAAGCGCCATAGCGTCCGCGACGCGCGGCAATGCCCTCGGAAAGCATCTCCAGAACGCGCTCGTAATCCGCCCGGCCGAGGTTGCGATAGGGATATGCGCGGGTCACCAGCGCGAAGAGTTCGTCGCTCGTCCCACTCCTCTGTCGCGCAGGCGGCCACGATCTGCTGCGCCAGGATGTCGAGCGGAGCGTCAGGGATCATCAGCCGGTCGAGATCATGCTGGCGAATGGCTCGCACCAGCGCGGCGCACTCGACCAGTTCGTCGCGCGTGGTGGCGAAGATGCGCGCCTTGGGCACCGCTCCACGCCAATGTCCGGCGCGGCCCGCGCGCTGCAACATGACGGCAATCGAACGCGGCGAACCCAGATGGCAAACCAGGTCGATGCGTGCCAACGTCGATGCCAAGTTCGAGCGAGGCGGTGGCGACCAGCACTCGCACCGTTCCTTCCTTCAGCTTGCGCTCCGCTTCCAGCCGAAGTTTGCGCGACATGCTGCCGTGGTGCGCGGCGACCGTCATTTCCGGCGCTTGCCCGTCCTGCGCCTGGGGCGTCATGCGCTCGGCCAACTGATGCGCCACCCGCTCGGCCAGCCGCCGCGTGTTGACGAACACCAGCGTGGAGCGATGCTCGCCGGCAAGCGCGACGATGCGGTCGTAGATCTCGTCCCACATCTCGTTGCTGGCGACGGGGCCGAGTTCGCTGGCGGGCGTCTCCACCGCAAGGTCGAGCTTGCGGCGATGACCGGTGTCGACAATCACCGGATTCGGACGCGCGCTGCCGGTAAGAAAACCGGCAACCAGTTCAATGGGTTTCTGCGTTGCCGACAGCCCGATTCGCACCGGCCCGCCGGTGATTTGCGCCGTGTGCACCAGCCGCTCCAGCGAGAGCGCCAGATGAGCACCGCGCTTGTCGTCGGCGATGGCGTGGATCTCATCGACAATGACGGTTTCGACGTGCCGCAAGGCGCGCACTCCGCTTTCCGTGGTGAGCAGAATGTAAAGTGACTCGGGCGTGGTGACGAGGATGTGCGGCGGTTTTTTCAGCAGCGCCCGGCGCTCGTGCATCAGCGTGTCGCCGGTGCGGACGGCGGCTCGAATCGTCGGCATCAGCAGTCCGCGCGCGCCCGCCAGGGCCTGGATCTCGCCGAGAGGCACTTCGAGATTTTTCTGGATGTCGTTGCCGAGCGCCTTGAGGGGCGAGATGTACAGAACCTCTGTACAATCCCGGAGCCGACCGTCGAGTGCTTTGCGCACCAGCCGGTCGATGCAGGCCAGAAATGCCGCCAGGGTTTTGCCCGAGCCGGTAGGGGCCGAGATCAGCGTGTCTTTCCCGGCCAGAATGGGCGGCCAGCCTTCGATTTGGGGCTCCGTCGGCGCGCCGAACTTCGCCAGGAACCAGTCGCGGACGAGCGGATGCGCCCATCCCAGGTGAGCGGCGGGGTCTTCGACCAGAACGCGCTCCAACACAATTCCCACGGTTTGATTTTAAGCCGGACGAATGAGTTTCGCCAACTGTTCGCCTGAGAGGCTGCGGAAAACCCGTCCGGTATCATCTTCTGGGAACCCGGCATCGCCCAAGGATGGCATCCACGTGGAACGGTTTTTCGGCAGCCGTCTGCATCGTGGAGCACGCATCCCATTAGCGCCTCGCTGGTTGCTTCGGCGTGTTTTTCAGCAGCCGTTGGAGAAACCTGGAATGGCGCACCGCTACTTTGGCCCGGGCTGATAAACTGGATCAAAATCCCATGCGGCTTTTATAGGAACAATGTCCAGACCACGCGCAAAAAAGATCAAATTGCTCATCCTCGACGTCGATGGCGTCATGACCGACGGCAAAATTTACCTGTTCCCGGCTCCCGCCGGGGCGCAGCAGACGCTTCGCGAAGACCAGGAAAAGTATGCCGACAAAGGCGGCTACAGCGTCTCCAGCGATAGCATGGTAGAGGCCAAGGGCTTCCACGCTCATGACGGGACGGCTATTTCGCTGGCCCGGCTGGGCGGACTCAAGACCGCCGTCATCACCAAGCGAATCTCCGAGACCGTCCGCCTTCGCTGTCGCGACCTGCGCATCGATCACATCTACCAGGGAATCTCGGACAAGCTGTCGGCGATGCAGGAAATCCTGACGAAAGAAGGGCTTACGGCCGAACAGGCAGCCTACCTGGGAGACGACGTTATCGACCTGCCCACCATGCGCGCCTGCGGACTCGCCATGGCCGTGGCCAATGCGCGCGACTCGGTGAAGCAGGTAGCTCACATCGTTACCGAGCATGTCGGCGGAGACGGCGCGGTGCGCGATGCCGTGGAGTACATCCTGAAAGCACAAGGTACGCTGGACCGTGTTGTGGCCGAATACATCGGAGAACGCTCGCCAAACTAGGGATTAACAAAAAATGCCCGCCGATCGAATTCGACCGGCGGGCCACCGTTTCCCCTGAGGAGTACAGGATGCTGTCCCTTAGTTAGACCCCTCGGCGGCAAAAAGTTTTTGCGATTTTAATCTGACCGCGGAAATAATCCGGGGCTCCGCTTCACCACTTCAATTCCGCCCGGCGTCGGCGTGATTTTCCGGGAGCCCGTTAAGCTTCGGACGTCGTTTCCACTCCCGGCACTCCGTAACGTTCTGCCAGTGAGCCAAGGGTCGCCAGCAAATCTGTCGAAAAGGGGATGCCTTCTGCTCGACGCTTCTCCGCCAGGTTGAATTCAATCTCTCCGGGCAGGTAGGCCGGCGGTCCCTGTATGGATGGCAGGGCCTTAATCCGCAGAATCACTTCGTCAATATTTTTCGTGAACTGCTCTGCATTCACGAAGCACCCAATATTGATCGCCATCAGTAGATGCGAGGTGTTCATCGGCCCCGTAAGGTCCATGATGAGCTTCACGTCGCCGCTCAGCGTCGTCCCGGTCAGCACGCCGCAGAGCAGGTCGATGATCAGCGACAGGCCCGATCCCTTGGGCCCTCCGATAGGCTCCAGGCTGCCGCCGTTCAGGGCCGCCTGGGGGTCGTCGGTCGGCTTGCCGTCATGGTCTAGCGCCCATCCCAAAGGTATCTTTTGGCCGGCCAGGGAAGCCAGCCAGATTTTTCCGCGGGCGACCAGCGAAGTCGACATATCCAGAACGATCGGTCGCTGCGTGGCCGCCGGAATGGCAACCGTAATCGGATTTGTCCCGATCAGCGGGACCTTTGCGCCGTAGGGAGCAATCGAGGGCGCCGCATTGGTCAGCACCAGTCCGATCATCTCTTCCTTCAGGGCTCGCAGGGCGAAGAATGCCGCCGCGCCGAAATGATTGGAGTTTTTCACTCCCACCAACCCCACTCCGCTGACGCGCGCCTTCCGGATGGCAATCTCCATGGCTTTTACCCCGGCGATTTGCCCTGGTCCGTTGTTGGCATTCAACAGGGCCGACGCCGGGTAGTCCTGCTCGATCTCCATGGCCGGTTCCAGATTCATGACCCCGGCCTTGACCCGTGCCAGATACTCCGGCAGTCTCGCGACCCCATGCGCGGCCAGACCGCGAGCATCGGCAAAGGACAACGACTCTGCCAGGGTTCGCGCGTTCGGCTCGCTCAACCCGGCCTTTTTCAGGATTGCAATACAAAATTTTTCCAGAGACTCGACGGAAACCAAAGGCATGCGGCTCATTGCTGCTTTTTGCATCAGCTCCTCCAATGTGCATCGCCCCCGCGGGGCATCGTGTCCAGGGCGATCGCTCATCACAATCGATTGACGTAAACCGTGCCAGATCGATGACGTAACCGGGGCTAGAGCAGTTCCTGAATAAGTGTATCCGGTGGTGACTGCGAAGTGTCATCCTGAGCGAGCCGGGGTCCCCGACAACCCGTTTTTGCTGTTGTTGGGGTGGAGAAGCGAAGGATCTGCTTTTGCTCCTGCGCCTGAAAGCAGATCCTTCGGCTCCGCTTTACTCCGCCTTCAGGATGACACCTCGATAGATCGTATACACCAACTGGGGAACCGCTTTAGTTGTTCCCGCGCGGTGGCGGCTTGGAATTCCGTTGCGAGTTGTTTTCGGCGCTGTTTTTGTCGTCGTCCGCCTTGAAGATTCCCAGCACCTTACCGAAGAACCCTTTTTTCCTGTCAGCTTGAGTGGCCGAGGCCGGGGGTTGAGCCGCAGGCGGTGGCTCTGGCCTTGCGCTCGCTGGCTCGGGGGAACGATCCTGGCCGGTGGTCCGTTGGTCGTCGCGGAGGGGTAGGATTCGGCTGGCCGAGTCCGAAAATGCGCTGCAGGAAGTTGCGGCCGTCTCCCTGGTCGCAGGTCATGGTAGGCTCGGTGCCTGCGATGAAGGCAACGTAGTAGGCGTTGGGACAGGAACTCGTCGACAGCAGGTTGGTGGCCTTGTCGAGGTGGACGTCCACCACGCCCGGAGGCGGTTGGAATTGGCCGGCGTTCCTGTATTGCGGCAACTTGACGGCGCTCTTCATGAACTCCGCCCAGATGGGCGCCGCAGTCGCCGCGCCCGACAGTCTCAGGTCGCTGTAATCGTCGTATCCGACCCAGACGATGCACAGCAGGTTCGTCGTATATCCGGCAAACCATGCGTCGTGCGATGTGCCGGTCTTGCCGGCGGCGGGAGCGGTGAATCCACGGGCGCGGACGGTGTAAGCGGTGCCGTTGTTCATCACTCGCCTCCATCATCGATGTCATGACGTAGGCGACGCGCGGGTCGAGCACCGGCTTGCTGTCGGTGTTGTAATCCTGCACCATGTCGCCGTTGCGGGCGCGCACGGACTTGATCATTTGCGGCGAGATGCGCATGCCGGAGTTGGCAAAAACCGTGTAAGCGCCCGCCATATCGAGCGGCGTAGCGTCATAGGCTCCCAGCGCCATCGCCGGGGTCGCTCTCACGGAAGCGATTCCCGCCGTCCTCGCCAACTCCGCCACGTTGTTGTAGCCGACCATCTCCGCCAGCTTCACCGTAGCGTTGTTCAGCGATTCCGCCAGCGCGAAGCGGGCGGTCACCTGTCCGTGGTACTCGTTCTTGTAATTACGCGGCTCGTAAATCTGATCGCCATAGGAGAACGTCGTGGGTGAATCGTCGATGAGAGTCGCCGGCGTGAACGCTTTCTCGGGCGAGCCGGTCAAAGCCGTATTCACCGCTGCCGCATAAACGAAGGGCTTAAAAATCGATCCCGTAGGACGCTTGGCGATAGCGTGATTGAGCTGGCTGAAGCCGTAGTTGCGTCCGCCCACCAGCGCCAGCACCTCGCCGGTGTGAGGGTCCAGGGCCACCAGCGCCACCTGCGGAACCGGGCCCGGCAGCTCTTGGGTTTCGAAGTGGGCCGAGCTGCCTGTACCAACCTTCACGCGTTTGGTGCGCTGTTTCTTGACCTGTTCGTCCACCAGTTTCATGCCGTTGCTGACGGCTTCGGCAGCCGCGTGCTGCAGATCGGGATCAAGCGTAGTGTAAATGCGATAGCCCTGCTCGTTGAGATCATGCTCGCCGAGCGAGTTCTGCACCGCATCTTTCACCAGGTCGACAAAGTACGGGGCATCGCTCGACTCCACGTTCATAGCTGCCAGATTGAGGGACGTAGCCTTTGCCTTGTCTGCCTGTTCGCGGGTAATCGTCGCCGGTTTCGACCATCGACTCCAGCACCAGGTTGCGCCGTTCCAGCGCGCGCTCGGGATGCCGGTACGGGGAGAGATAGCTTGGCCGCTGAATCAGCCCGGCCAGCATCGCCGACTCGGGCAGCGTGAGATTCTTGACGTCCTTGCCGAAATAAGCCCGCGACGCCTCGCCAAAGCCGCTGATGGTGAACGAACCGCGCTGTCCCAGGTCAACCTGGTTGGCGTAGAGCTCAAAGATCTGCTTCTTGGTGAGCTTCTGTTCCAGCTCAAGGGCAATCAGAATCTCGATCAGCTTGCGCTTGATCCGCTTCTCGGGCGTCAGGAAGAAGCCGCGCGAGAGCTGCATGGTGATGGTCGAGCCGCCCTGTTTGTGGCCGCCCGCCCGCAGATCGATCAGCGCCGCTTCCAGCAGCCGCCAATAATTCACTCCGCCGTGCTGAAAAAAACGGCGATCCTCAATCGCAACGACCGCGTCGACCAAGTCCTTGGGAAGATCGTCGAACTTTACCAGTTGGCGCTTGGTTCGTTGCTCGCCCTCGAATAGCTGGGTAAGGAGCTTGCGGTTCGAGTTCGTAGCCGTCGAGACTCTGGCCCGGCATTGCTGCCGATCCCATCGATTCGATCGACCGAGTGGCCGAGGAAGTGAATGAATGCGCCGTCCGGACTGTGATACGACTGCTCGCCCGGGTGAATCTCCAGCGAGATCGGCGTGACGCGGAACCACCCCATTCCGGTGGAACCTGTCTTCCTGCTCCCTGTAGCCGGCCCCGCGCAAGCGGCTGGCGATTTCCTCGATGCCGATGTGATCTCCGGCGTGAACCACCTCGGCGCGACCGTAAATCCTGGCCGAAGTCGTTGAAGATGGGACCACTCATGCGCCGGTCGATGATGCGCTCGTACTTCACGTGATAGAACGCGAAGACGCCGAATATCACCATGCTCAGGATGATGAAGACGGCGACCGCCGTGCGAACGATGGGATCTGTCAGATGCGGACGATGGCTCCGGCCATCACTCTCTTTTCGGCTGGCCGGCGTGGATTTCCAGTGCGGGATTTTAATTTTTATAGCCACTTGTTATGAGTGCGGATGCCACCCCTTGCACGCGCGGTGGCCTAAGCCGCGCGATGGAGTGCTAAGCCGAATGAACTGGAAAACCGTTGCCGGCTTGTCCTGCACAACTCTTAAACTTTATATATTCCATAATCCGCACCCAGGGAAGCCGAGCAAAGCGGCCAGCATGTTCCGACATGCCTGAACCACATTAGCCTTAACCCGAATTCAATCCTCTCGGCTATCCCGGAACGCGTCTTTCTATATTGTAACTGTAAACACCGCCCTGGAACTGCCGGACCTCAGAGCCGCCGATTCTTCGTCATCGGAGTAAACTTCAGGTCGAATGGGTAGATAGGAAAATCAAGATGAACGGTGTACTCCGCCGATATGGAAAGCTCATTCCCGTCGCGCCGCACCCGGATCTGCTCAAGCTTTAAGGGGATGCCGTAATCCCGTCCCCTTGCCGCGATCGACTCCTGAATGTCCGCTTCCGATCTGGTCGAATAGGACTCGGTCATCGCCACCTGCTCCAGGTCGCTCTGGAATTGGTAGTACGTGTAATATGCCGGTACCACTTTTGAGCCGACATATATGGCACCGCCCACAATCAAGATTGTCAGCAGCGCTCTCAGCCGGATCATGTAATCCTCATTTCTTAACCGGCGGAGCGAACCAGCTCCGCCACTACGGCATTGACCTCGGCAATCATTACATCGCGGCTTGCCCGCGTCGACCGGGTAATCACCTCAACTTTTCCCTCAGCAAGTTTTTTCCCCACATTGATCCTGAAACGGGATGCCCACCAGGTCCGCATCCTTGAACTTAACCCCGGGACGCTCGTCGCGGTCGTCCAGCAGGACCTCCAGCCCAGCCTTCTCCAGGTCGGCGGCAATCTGCTGGGCAGCGCTGGAGAGCTTGGCGTCCGCCACGTTGGTCGGCACCACGACCACCTCGAACGGGGCAATCCGCGGCGGCAGCCAGAAGCCGTTTTCGTCGTGGTTTTGCTCGATCACGGAGGTCAGAATGCGCTCGATGCCGATGCCGTAGCTGCCCATGATCGGCGTGACCTCCTTGCCATCCTTGTCGAGCACGCGCGCTCCCATCGATTCCGAATACTTGTATCCCAGCTTGAAGATGTGGCCGATCTCCACCGTCTTGCCCAACTTCAACGGCTGCCCGCACTTGGGACAGCCTTCGCCCTCGCCGACGCTCCGCAAATCGGCGTAGCCAGTGTGCTGAAAAGTGACATCCGGCGTCAGGTTACGAAGGTGATAGCCCTCGCGATTGGCGCCTCCGACCATGTTCTTGCGGCCGCGCAGCGCCTCGTCCACCAGGATGACGAAATCGCCGGCCTCGCCCGCATAGCTGCGCTTGCCTTTTTTCTCGACCACCCGCGCCAGTTTCAGCCCTACCGGGCCCAGATAGCCGGCAGGCGAGCCGAAATACCGCACGATCTCCTCCTCCTGCATCGGACGAAACTCGCGCCCCTCGACGGCCGAAACCAGCTTGGCTTCGTTCATCTGGTCGTTGCCCCGCATCAGCACCAGCAGCGGACGCCAGATCTCGTTCCTGCCGGCGCCGCGCCATCGTGCAGCATGAAGGCCAGCGACTTGATGTTGTTATTCGGCGAATACTTGAGGAACGCGGCGACCTCGTCGATCGTCTTCGTCCCCGGAGTTTCCACCAGCTCCGGCGTGCCGTCGCCGGTCGGAGCCAGATCTTCCGTGGGCGGCAACTTCGAGGTGGCCTTTTCCAGGTTGGCGGCGTATCCGCAGGCCGCGCAGCTTGCCACCAGGTCTTCGCCGGCATCGGTGTAGACCATGAACTCCTGCGACTGCGAGCCGCCCATCGCGCCCGAATGCGCTTCCACCACCACGTAGTCCAGCCCGCAACGGTCGAAAATGCGGCAGTAAACGTCGTAATGCTTCTTGTAGCTCACGTCGAGGCCGGCGGCGTCCAGGTCGAAGGAGTAGGCGTCCTTCATGGTGAACTGCCGCACCCGCAGGAGTCCGGACTTGGGACGCGGCTCGTCGCGGAACTTGGTTTGAATCTGGTACCAGATCTGCGGAAGCTGCTTGTAGCTGCGCAGTTCCTTGCGCGCGATGTCGGTCATCACCTCTTCGTGCGTCATGCCCAGGCAAAGATCGGCGCCCTTGCGGTCCTTCAGGCGGAACATGTTGTCGCCCATGCCCGTCCAGCGCCCGCTCGCCTCCCAGATTTCGCGCGGATTCAGCGCCGGCAGAAAGAATTCCTGCCCAATCGTGTCCATCTCCTGCCGCACGACGTTGCTGATCTTCAGGATCGCCCTCTGGCCGAGGTATAAATAGCTGTAAATTCCAGCCGACAGTTGCCGGATGTAGCCGGCGCGGACGAGGAATTTGTGGCTGGCGACTTCCGCGTCAGCCGGGGCTTCGCGAAGCGTGGGGATGAAAAGTCGAGACCAAAGTTGCATGATTGTGAGACCGCCTTTTTAATGCGCTGCGCCTAATGTGCTGCGAAGGTGAGCGGAATAGAGCATTGTAACAAGGGAACGCAGCAACTCCGAGCGCGGGCCAATCGGAGAATCGCCCGGCAACGGACGAAAAGACACAATCGCGCCAGGAGAAAGCAGCGTGCTGCTGAAAAGAAAACCGGGCTTGGCAAAGAAGGCAAAGGCGCCAAACCGCGAGGCGAATCCGGCCGGCGGCTCCATGTTTCGCGACATCCTCCGTCAAATCCGCCGCATTCCGCACGGCAAGGTCGCCACCTATGGCGATGTGGCCTATGCGGCAGGCTATCCGGGAGCGGCGCGCCAGGTCGCCTGGGCTCTGCACGGTTGCGGACGCACCGTCCCGTGGCAGCGCGTGATCGGCAGCGGCGGCAAAATTCTTTGCACCGGAGAACTCGGCTTCGAACAGCGCCTGCGGTTGCAAGGCGAAGGCGTTGAATTCAGCGGCCTGCGCGTGCGCATCGAGCAGCATCGTTTTCATTTCTTCGGCAACCGGAAGGTCGGCAAAAAGAAAAAATCGGGCAGGGAAGTGAAAAGGGAAAATCTATAGAGCTGTTTAGCTTTCAATGTAGTCGTCTGCAAGAGAGGGTGTCACCCTGAGGCGAAGCCGGGGTCCCCGACAGACGCCGTCTTTGCGTCTGTTGGGGTGGAGGAGCCGGGGTCCCCGACAGACGCCGTCTTTGCGTCTGTTGGGGTGGAGGAGCCGGGGTCCCCGACAAGCCCGTTGTTGGCTTGTTGGGGTGGGGAAGCCGAAGGATCTGCTTTACTCACGGAACAAAAGCAGATGCTTCCTTCTTACAAGCCCTTCGCTCTTATCGAAGGCGACAGGCAGGGAGCTTCTGATAATCTTGAAAAATGGCAAAGAAAACGGGCGAAAGCGAAAGGGATCAGTATCGCAGTGGGCTCGCTCTTCGCAATGGCTGGCGGTGCAGATTTTGCGGTCGATACCCTGAACCGGGCCAGTCATTCGATGAAGATGAAGTTTGTCCGGCCTGTCGGGATCGGTTGCCCGGCCCCGATCCTGAGCCAGCATCCTAAACGCTGCGACTCGCAGCCTCTGCCTTCGTTGGTCAGGAGGTAACTTTTCAAGCTTATTTCGCCAGCTTTGACAGCAAGTCGCGGGCGAGGGATTCGATCTCGCCGAATCGCTTCTGATAGTCGACGAACAGCCGGTTCAATTCGAGCGAGCGGTCGGCGTTGAGATGCGCCCGCAGCATCATGTCGCGCAGGCGCACGGGATTGGGCAACGCCAGTTCGTCTTTCAGTTCTTCCAGGGCGGTGTTGGGATCGTAGTGATAGGCCATCGTTGCCTCCGGTATCAAACTGTCACGATTGTAAGCCGTTCGACGCGCCTCGCGGCTGGTGAAGTCTCGCGAAGAGCGCCGTTGCGGAATGGCAAAAAAACGGCTGGGCCAGTTCGCTTTTTTTCGAACCATCCCAGCCGTATGACTCCAGAGTGGGACAATCTTGCGGCGCATTTTTCAGCAGCGCTGCTAACGCGTGAGCGTAACGGCCGCTGACATCTGGTTGAGGAGTCCGGGCTTGGCGATGGCCTTCACGTAAATCTTATAAGTGCCGCCGGGGAAACTGTATCCGCTGAGGTCCATCGTGTGATCGCCCGCCGGGAGCCTCGGCCAACGGCATCAGGTTCTGGCCGTCTTGCGAGACGTAAATCACGTAATGATCGAGCGTGCTTTCCTGCCCGGTGATGCTCCAATTCAGCGTCTGTCCGGCGAGCGCGGCGGAAACCGTAACGCAGTTGTCGATGCCCGATTCAATCTCCGTGCCTTCTTCGTAATCGTTCCAGGTAGGCGAGTTGCAGCAAGGGCAATTGGTTGGACGCGGAGTAGTGCTTATTGATGTCGGCGAAGGTCGCCAGCCATGTCTGTCCGCACTGCTGGTTCATGACGCGGTGCGCGCTCCAGCTCGCGATGCTGTCGTTAAAGCCCTTGTAGGTCGCGCCGATTGTCAGCAGCGATGGGTTGGCAATCGCCGGTCGCATAGAAATTGTCCAGATAGTCGCTCACTCCATTGTCGGCTGGCGTTGCTGGTGGGATTCACCCAACTGAAGCTGCCATCGGAGTCGGCGGTGGTGAATCCGCCCGCATTGCGGAAGATGAATAGAGGGTTCCCGGCGGCCTGGGCGCGAACCGTGGCCCAGTTGATCGCCAGAGACGTGTTCAGGAAGAATGCCACGACCGGACGTCCGTTCCAGCGCAAATAGCGGGGCGAGCTGAAATAGTTGTCGGCCATGTACTGAATGTCGCTGAGCAACTTGGTGGTGACGTTGGCGGCGCCCGTCAGCGCCCCGGAATCCTCGCAGATCGCGAACTCGAAGTTCGGGCTGGCTTCGGCGGCTGCCTTGACGTTCATCGTTGCCGTGTTGTGGTGCGTATTCTGCGGGCCGTACCAGTCGACGATGAAACCATCCATGCCGCGACTGATGGCATCGGCTACCTGGGCGTTGACCACGGCCGGATTGGCTTCATCGCCAAGGCCGATGCTGACGTGGCCCGCGCTGTCCCACCACGGCATGTAGTGGGCAAATACCTTCGTGGTCGTGCCGGTATAAAGCAGGGTATGGATGTCGACCTTGCTGACGTTTCGCCGGCTTGACGTTGCCGTTGGTGGTGCCGTTAAAGCCTGTGAGATTGGTGTTATTCGCTGCTTCGGCGGTCAAGAGTCGTCGTTGGCGCGATGCTCACGCTTCCGGTTGCAACCAGGCTGGCTGGTGAAGCGACCGACGCCGTGTCCGGGCTCGAAGTGGTTGCAGCGGAAACGCTCGTCGCAGACGTCGCTGACGTGAAGTTGCCCGATCCGGAGGTTGCCGGATTCGTTTGACTAGCCGATCGCGAAGCTCCTGAAGCACTTCCTCCACATCCGAATGCCACTAGCATGCAAAAACTTATGAGTATGAATGCGCCGATCCTTAACCTTCACTCTTTTCTCCTTCAGAAACCCGGTGTGGTGTTCCGTGAAGGAGAAGTTACAGGCCGGTGAAGCGCGCTGACAGTCGACCGTATGCTTTAGTCGACTGCGCTTTCAACCTGAGAGTTTTGACGCTGCGAGTACCTAGCCGGACTCAGTATCGTAAGTAAGGCCCGAAAATAAGGTTTCTACTCGATCTGAAATTTGAGGTTTTTTACTGATGATCGAAGGCAAAGGCCAGATATCGTTCTAGTGTGAGTTGCTGGCGTGAGTTGCTGAAGACTCGTTCTTGCAGTGCGTTACGAACGCGGCGTCGCATGGCACGAATGGGAGAGGCTTTAGTAACGGAGTGTTTTTATCTGGACGGAAAGCTGGGAGCGGACGCCTGAACCGGAAGCAAATCGTGGGGTGTGCGAAGCTCACGACACTGAGGATTTGCAGAATGAACCGCTTGCCGACGCTAAGCCCGGATTCGCGGAAAGAATATCCCGGAGAAGAGCTGGGTGCCCGGTTTCCGGCAAAGCACTGCCTTTGGCGATGACCGGGGTGTCGAACGCCCCGAAAAGCGCCGTCGGCCCCAAACGAGAAGCCGATCTTCGGTGGGGAGTCTGATCGTCCGAATTGTTACTTGCGTAACTTGCCGTGTACTCACGTAACTTGCGCTTTTCAAAAGCGGTTAATAGACTCAAGCAATCCAGGGCTCCGGTTTTTCAGGGGTTCGGGAGTGGTTTCACCGCGCCGGGGGAGGAAAAGGCAGGCCGGCGCATGTGCATCCCCGGGTCCTCGAATTGCGGTGAGGAAGAGGCGTTCATGCCAAACAGATCCTATTGGCCGACGGTTGCGCACACCGGATACCTGGGGGAGAGGTCTGCGCGGACCAGGCAAGCATCAGCCATGCCGGGCGAAGCCTCAAAACACATCGCGCCGTGCAGCCGCAAGCCGCGCACTTTCAAGAGGTCTGGTGCCGTGGGAACCACGCTGCTTGAACTCGTCGTGGTGGTGGCGATTGTCAGTGTGCTGCTGGCGATCTCAGTGCCCGGCTACCAAAGCAGTATGAAGAGCATGCATCTCAGCTCGGCAACCACGGCAATATCGGGAGCCATCCAGAGTACCCGCTTTACCAGGCCATCGTGAGTGGCTGCCAATACACCATCGCTTTTACTCAAACCAACACGAATTACCAGATTGCCGGGCAGCCTCTATCCGGCAATCCGCCGGCTTGCGCGCGAGCTCTTACCAACGTCGGGTCGCCGCTGCCTTGGTCAACCAGCGGCGACGTCAGCTTAAAGGCGTCCACAACCCTGAATTTATTCCCGACCGGCACGTGACGGCTAGCTGGCGGCTCGACCCCGTGCACCAATGGGATCACATGTCTCAAACTTACCAACGGTACTACGACGACCAGCACGATCATAGTTTCAGGAGTCGGCAATGTTAAGGTTACCAGCCCATAAGCGAGTCCGCAGCCATGGATTCAGCATGCTTGAGGTCGTCGTTGCACTGGCTATTCTGTCGGTAGGCGTGATGGCCGCGGCGGCCCTGACCGCCAAGATGCTGGCCACCGGACGCCAGTCTAAAGTACATGAGCCTGGCGTCGACCCTGGCTTCCGAAAAACTCGAAGACCTGAATCGCTACAGCCCGAACGACCCGCAGGTTTGCGTTCCCGGCGAGACGCTTACGAATACGCCGACGTCGGCAACCTGGGCACCGACGTTTTGCAGTCTACGACCTGCCCCGGCGCGCCGATGGGAACGTCCTATAGCGCCACGGTCGCTTATTACGACAACGTGAGTATCAGTCTCAGCGACTCGGCTTCCGACTGTCCCAATCCAACCGCGGGCTGCTTCTCCGAGACTGTTTCCGGCCTGAGCGGCGGCAGCACTGTCTATAGCACGACCTATCACTCGCCGGATGGTCAGATCGTTACTCCCACCGCGTCCACCACGGCTCCCACGAACGTAACCTTCCACCGGCGCTGGATTATCGAAGGCAACGCCCGGTGACGGGAACGCGGCGAGTGACGGTTCTGGTGACGCTGATGGATACCACCGTCAAGCCGGCGGCAACCTTTCAGATGAGTCTGGTGAGGCCATGACGACCATGGTTGCGAGCAACAGGAAGCGAATTGGCGCAGGTCGATGGCGCGAGCCGAAAAAGGATTTTCCTTGCTCGAGCTCGTCATCGCGATGGCGATCTTTCTCATTGTCAGCGGCATGTCCTTCAGCCTGTTCAACCAGCAGCAAGCGTCGGCCAAGCTTTTGCAGGGACAGACGGCGCTCAACGTAGCGCTTCGCAACGCGGCAACCCTTTTGCAAATGGATCTGGCGGGCGCCGGCAGCGGCTATTTTCAAGGTGTGAATATGCCGAGTTGGCCGGTAGGCGTAACCCTCGTAAACAACATGGGCACGCCAGGCACCAGCCTGCTACAACTCGGGCACCTCCAGCTACGGTTATACTTGCTTCGACCAAATCAATATCATTGTGGCGGCCACTCCAGAGCACCTATCCGCCAATTCATGCTACCGACAGTACGGGCGCCAGCGGGCGGCACGAATTGCTCCTATACCAATGCCGGCACGGCTTATGGTCAGGCCGCCGTCGCGAGCGGTACGACGTGGACGCTCGCCAATACGGCGGCGGAATTCAAGGCGGGCGATCAACTGCTTTTCCTGAACAGTTCCGGGACCAAGATCACCACGGTGAAGCTATCTTCGGCCCCAACCGTTTCGGGCTCGACCGTCAAGTTTACTTTTAATGCGACCAACGCAGACGGCAGCAACACCTCCTGGCAAATGATCCTCTGGATATCGCCTACTGCGATGGCACGGCGAATTGCGCCACCAACAACAAACTTGCAGATATGTATTGTGCCAGTGATTGGATTCTCAAGCTTGCGCCCATCAACTACTTCGTGTGTGCCGGGCCGGGCGGAAACAATACCAGTATTTGCGATCAGACTACGAGCTCTCCCGACATTCAGGACCCCAAGCTGATGAGGATGCAAAACGGGGTCGCGAGCGTGGTGATGGAACAGATCATCGGCTTTCGGGCCGGAGGCGCTTTATGGAATGGCACCTCCGCCGAAGGTAGTGATGATGACTCGGTGAGTACCGCGTATAACTACCTCGCTTCTACCTACTGCATAGGTGGAACCGGCTCGGCCTGTACCGGCGGGCTCAGTTCGCCATATAACTTCAGCCTTATACGTGCCGTCCGCGTGTCATTGATCGGGCGTACCGTACCAAGCACGACCGACAGTGGATTTAAGAATGCATTCGACCAGGGTCATTACCAGGTGCAGGGTATTGCCGTGGTGGTCAACCCGCGCAACATGAGCATGAACGATCAATTGAGGCGGCTCTATGATGGCCAAATTCACAAAAGTTCGCAACCGCAAGACTAATGCTCAAAGTCAGAGCCATCGTATTTCCTTTCACGCCCGCAAAGATCGGGGAGTTGCGCTGATCATCAGTCTTATGCTGCTGACCCTGCTGAGCGTGATGAGTGTCATCATGGTGCTCACGGTAAGTCCGGACATGATGATCAACGGGCACTACGGCAACTTCCGGGGATCGTTTTACGCCGCCGATTCCGGGTTGAATATGGCGCGGCAGCAACTGGTCAATCAGATCCAAACCCAACTCAGCACGACTGCTTGCACGGGGTGGGGCGGCACGGGTGGTTGCACGACTCTGCCGCTGGTCAGCTCGAATGCCGGTACGGTGATCGCCAACCTTCTGGCCTCCACCTCTGGCGGCTATGGCGCTTTCGGCTCTTTGAACATGGGACAAGCCGCAAGCTCTTGGCCGGAAAATTTCCAGATCGTCAATACTACGAGCTGTCCCAGCACCTTTACGCTTCCGACGACGAATTCCGGGGGCGGGGCGAATCCTACCGCGATGGTCACGAATTCGCAAACCGGGCAGGTTACAACCTATCAATACCAGTTCAGCTATCAGCTTTGCTCCCTTGGTCGGGCGCTGGGTTCGCAGCAGGTTTACACGTCGGAAAACGGTTATATTACGGTGAATGTCGTGGCCAATACTTCAACCACGCAGCAGGCTACCGTTTCCTTCTCGTCTTTTGGTGCTTTCATCAACAACTATTCCCCTTGCACCGGCGCGCTGGTCCCTGGCACCATGACCGGGCCCATGTTTACCAATGGCGCCTGGCAGTTCGGAACCAGCGGTCCTTACATCTTCACCGACCCGGTCGGCCAGGCAAACGCCAAGGCCGACTATTACTTCGGCGGCACTTGTATTCAGTCGGCATCCTCCAGCTATAAGAGCGGGTCGCAGACGATCGCGCCAACCTTCCAGCAAGGGTTTAACCTGGGGCAGGCTTCGGTTGCATTGCCGGCTAACGACTTCAGCCAGAAATGGGCAGTGCTCGACGGAGTGGGTTGCGGTGAAGGCGGCACCACCTGTGGCACAAGCGCGCCGCCGAGCCCGGCCAATTCAGATCTTCACAACTACCTCAAGGATATCAACGGTAATGCCTATTCTTCGAATGGCGCCACCTCGGGCGTTTATCTTCCGTATTCATGCGTGGGGGGCTCGTCGTGTGTGAACACCGTGAACGGCGGCGGTATCTACGTGGAGGGCGGTGCGGGTGTCGTCTTGTCGACTGGAAGCGATAGCAGCGGCAATCTGACCCAGGTCTATACGATTACACAGGGCAGCACGACGACTACGGTTACCACCAACATCGCTACCAAGACCACAACTGTGACTTCCGGCAGCAAGACCTTGTCGTTGGCTGGTGTTCCCATGAACAAAGTGTCCACACCCCAGCCAGGCACCCTGCTCTATGTGGACGGGACGATCAGCAGTCTCAGCGGACCGACAGGCCAATCCAACCAGAGTGCTCCGGCGATTCAGGACGGAGCGCAAGTCACGGTTGCGGCCAATGGCGATGTCAATATCACCGGCAACATCCTTTATAAGCATGAGCCGGTTACGCAGGATACGTCCGATAGTCTGATTTCCGGAAACGACTATAACCAGGTGCTCGGCGTCTTCACGGCCAGCGGGAACATCACTCTGACCAGCCCTTATAACAATAATAATCTGGAAGTCGATGGCGCCCTGGCGGCGATAGGGCAGAACTGCGCGTCTAACAAGTGCGGGTTCACCTCGAGCGACAACATCAATACCTTCACCAACGTTGGCGGCCAGATTCAAGGCAATATTTTCAGCGCCAACATGCAGACGGAAAACACTTACTTCGACCGCCGGTTCACTTCCAAGGCGGGCTTTGCTCCGCCTTGGTTCCCCTCAACCACGCTGCCTCTCAGCGATATTCAGAATGGTTTGCCGCCGACGATTCCGAATCCTCCCACCATCACCCGGATGAGCTGGACCACAACGCCACAGTAATCGGCAGTGGTGCCCCGCATGGTTGCCGAAGGGGCGGTGGCGCGGAAGCCGCCGCCATTCGTGTAAACTGTCGGCGCGTACCTCGTCTCCAGAGAAGCCGGTTTTTGGTTATAACCAACGCCGCCCTGAAGGCGTTACTTCCGGTACGTGAGAAAGGCAGAACTGCGATGAAGTTCAAGCTCCTCTGTGCAACCATGGTGGGCCTTGGCCTTGGGATGGCTATTGCCGCGACGATTCCCGCGTTTCAACTTCGGGGCGACCGCTTCAGGCCGCTGACCTATGAACAGATGACTCCCGAGCAGAAGACCATGACCGAGCATGTGCTGGCTGGCGACCGTGGCTCGATGAACGGTCCCTACAATGTTCTGCTGCGCAGCCCGGAAATGGGCGACCTGGCGCAGAAGTACGGCGCCTACATGCGCTTTCATTCGTCGGTCCCGCATAAGCTGAACGAGCTCGCGATTCTGATCACCGCGCGCTTCTGGAATTCGCAATACGAGTGGTACGCTCACCATCAATATGCTCTCAAGGCCGGCTTGAGCCCGGCGCTGATCGATGCCGTGGCGGCCGGAAGACGGCCAACTTCCATGCAGCCGGATGAAGCGATCGTCTACAACTTCTGCCACGAACTGCTCACCACCAGGCAGGTAAGCGATGCTCACTTCAAGGCCGCTGTCGACAGGTTTGGCGAGCGCGGCGTGGTCGACCTCATGGGTGTGATGGGTTACTACCACTTGGTTTCGATGGCCTTGAATGTCGATCGCTATCCGCTGCCGGCCGGTGCGAAGCCCGAGTTGGAGCCGCTCCCGGTTCAATAATCCAATCCAGCGAAGGGGCTGAATTATTTATTTCCAGCGCTTGCGCACCGGTGGATGTTGTTCCCGCAACGCTAAAGTCAGCCCCCATCCTGAAACTGATTACAATGATACTGATGAGAATGGCCTGAACCACGCAAGGCCATACAGGAGAAAGCATGGATTACATTAATCTCGGCAAAACCGGCCTCAAGGTCTCCCGCATCTGCCTCGGCTGCATGACCTACGGAGAGCCTGTCACGGGCGCATCCCAAGGCGGGCAGGCATGCATGGGCTCTCAACGAACAAGAGAGTCAGCCCTTCCTTCGCCAGGCGCTCGATCTCGGAATCAACTTTTTCGACACCGCCAATGTCTACTCAAGCGGTGTCAGCGAGGAGGTGGTCGGACGATTTCTTAAGGCCAACGTCCGCCGTGAAGCCGTCGTCATCGCGACCAAGGTGAACGGCGTCATGCGCAACGAGCCGAACGGCTGCGGTCTTTCCCGCAAAGCTATTTTTTTCGAACTCGACGAGAGTCTTCGCCGTCTCGGAACCGACTATGTGGACCTTTACCAGATTCATCGCTGGGACAACGAAACCCCGATCGAAGAGACGCTGGAGGCGCTGCACGATCTGGTGAAAGCAGGCAAAGTGCGTTACATAGGGGCTTCATCCATGTACGCATGGCAGTTCACCAAGGCACTCTATCTTGCCGATCTTCATGGCTGGACCCGTTTTGTTTCCATGCAGAATCATTACAACCTGCTCTATCGCGAAGAAGAGCGCGAGATGACTCCCCTGTGCCGCGCGGAAGGTATCGGCATCATTCCCTGGAGCCCGCTTGCACGTGGCCGTCTGACCCGTCCCTGGAACAGCAAAACCACCAAGCGCTACGAAACCGATCAGTTTGGGACGAAGATGTACTCACAGACCGAAGCCGCCGACCATAAAGTCATCGACCGCCTGGGTCAGCTCTCGGAACAGCGCGGTGTTCCTCGCGCGCAGCTCGCGCTGGCATGGCTGCTCAGCAAGGGAGTCACCGCGCCCATTGTCGGCGCCACCAAACCGCATCACCTCACGGACGCCGTGGCGGCGACCTCGTTGCGTCTGACGTCCGAGGAAATTGCCGCTCTGGAGGAGCCGTACACGCCGCATCCGGTTCTGGGCTTCAGTTAAGCCGGGATGGAATTTGCCAACCTGTCTATCTCGCAGCCACGGCAGGGACTCGAATCCGCGCTGACCTCGTTAGACAATCAGGATTACGCGATATTCACCGCCTGGCCTGATAATGAATGGATCTCCCTGAGCTCGGCCAGGCGGTCCACCCAGCCGCCTGGCGACCGGCCACTCTGCCCATGAAAAAACGTTCAGCAAAAGCCGGTCCCCGTCCAAGCAGGCCGGATCGGGATTCGCACGAAGATCGCCGCCGGCCTCGTTTTTCGCCGGAGCTTTCCGTGCTTTACGAAGACGATGCCGTGGTGGTCCTCGATAAACCGGCCGGACTTCCGGCGGTGCCGATTCCAGGCTCCGAGACTCCATCCGCTCTGTCTCTGCTTTCGGCCAGGCTCAAGCCGAAGAGACAACGGGCTTTCGTCGTGCATCGGATCGATCGTTTCACCTCCGGGGTTTTGCTCTTTGCAAAAACCAGGTTGGATCGAGATCCGCTGATTCGACAGTTTCTCGCGCCATACTCCGGTGAGGCAATATCTTGCGGTCGTGCGCGGGCGTGTCGCCGACGACGAGGGGACGCTGGTTCACTATTTTCGACGGGAAGGAATGTTGCAACAGTTGCGCACCGAGCGAGATCCAACGGCGTCGCGCGCTGAACTCCGATACTCCGTCGAACGCACTTCGGCCGGATGCTTCGCTCGTCCGGGTCGAGCTGGTGACAGGATTGCAAAATCAGATCCGCGCGCAGTTTTCGGCCATCGGCCACCCGGTCATCGGCGATCGAAAGTATCACTGGGCGGAGTCGTCCGAGCGGCTCATCGCGCGCGTTGCCCTGCATGCGGCGCATCTGGAGTTTGTTCATCCGCGCTCGGGAGAAAGCATTTCGATTGACTGCGAACTGCCTCCCGATTTCCGCCATCTGCTTCAGCAACTGTCGCTGGCAGCCCGCAGGCGCCGTTGAGCGGATCTGCGGGCGCGCATCGGTCATGAACTAGAGCATTTTCGCAAAAGGTGTAGTCTCGGGTGCCCCACCTTCATCGCGGTTTTTTGCGGTTAAGGTGGGAATCGTGGTCTACACCAAATCCGATTTCGCTCTAAAACGTAAGCGGGCTTGACGGCGATGGTGCCTGACGCAAAGCGTCCCGCGAACGTCAGCGGTGATTCCCGGTCCAACTCGATTGATCGCGATCCGCGATAAAGTCATAATGAAGTCTTGCAAGGGGTCGAGGAGGCCAGGATTGAGTGATTCGAAGCCGGATCGTCCGAAGGGAGCGGCGGGGCCCGTATCGTTCGATCGACCCGCGTTGAGCGAGGCTCGGGAACTCATCGAGTCCCAGGGGTTGCGCTTTGAGCCGGAGTTCGACGATCTGGTCGGCCTCTTCGAAGACGGCCAACTGGTCGCCTGTGGCGCGCGCGCCGGATACGTTCTCAAGATGCTGGTCATCGCACCCTCCCACCAAGGCACGGATGCCCTGGGCGAGCTGGTGACGAAGCTGATCCTGTCGGCAATCTCCGCCGGACATGACACCGTCTTCGTCTTCACTCTGCCCCAGAACGTGGCCAGCTTCGAGGCCCTGAATTTTCGTCTGCTGGTGACCCACGGCCAAACGGCGCTGCTGGAACATGGTCCCGGTCTGGAAGACTATCTGGCCCGCCATGCCTCTGAGATCACCCCGGGAAATAACGGAGCCGTCGTCATCAACGGCAATCCCTTCACCCTCGGCCATCTTTATCTTGTGGAATGCGCGGCCCGGCGCGTGGATCGCCTCTACCTCTTCGTAGTGCGCGAGGAGCAGTCGGCTTTTCCCTTCGCCGTGCGATTCCATCTGGCGCAGCAAGCCACGGCTCATCTTCAGAATGTGACCGTGCTGGACACATCGCGCTACGCGGTGAGCGCTGGCACTTTTCCGGCCTACTTCCTGAAGCGGCTCGACGAGGTTGCGGCGGCCCAGATGCAGATCGATCTGCTGCTGTTCGCCCAGCGCATCGCTCCTCCGTTTCACGTCGCCTGCCGATTTGTGGGCCAGGAGCCGCTGTGCCCGACCACGGCGGCCTACAATAAGATGATGGCAGAAGTTCTGGAGGCGCATGCCATCCAGTGTGTGGAAGTGCCGCGCATCCAGGCCGGAGGCTTGCCCATCAGTGCGACCCAGGTGCGCAAGGCCTTTGCCGCGAACGACGTTGAGGCCCTCAGAGCTCTGGTTCCACCGGCCACCCTTGAATTTTTGCAATCGCCCTCTGCGCGTCCCATCGCAGAGCGGCTTCGCAGCAAGATGGAGGAAGCTTAGCTTATGCAAATCCGGCGCAAGGCCAGTGCGGGAACGATGCAATCCAGCGACTTGATGGTCATCGTAGAGCCCGGCGACACCTTACAAGTCGACGTCGAATCGACCGTGAAAAAACAATACGAACACCTGATCCGCGCTCGCATCTCTTCGATCCTCGAACAGCTTGAGGTCGGCAAGGGTCACATCCAGGTCTCGGATCGCGGCGCGCTCGATTATGCCATCGCAGCCAGAATTGAAACCGCGGTTCGCCGGGCTTCAGGGGAGTAACTATGGAAAAACTCTGGTATCGGGAGTGCACGACCGGACGCCGATTCATCATTAAGATCGATCCGGCCACCAAGATCACCGCCGCCTTGCTGGATTTCGCGCGCGCCAAGGAGCTTCAGTTCGCCTCTTTAGTCTCGGCGATCGGCTCGGTTCGCGACGTGGAATTCACGGGCATCCAGGCGGGCGCCCACCTGCCTATGACCGAAGCCCGCTTCAAGACCAACCATCTGGAGGGTCCTCTGGAATTGATGGCCTTGGAAGGCAACATCGCCCTCAACACGGAGAAACAGCTCGCCGGGCAGTTCTATATTCTCGGATCCAAATCCAACGGCGACGTGGTCGGTGGACGCCTGGTGGAAGCCGAAGTCTTCACCACCTGCGAAATCGTGTTGGCCGAGTATCAGGTGCAGGGCATCGAAGTCCACCACTCCGCCACCAGCGGAGTAGACACCATTTACATCGAGGAACAGTGGTGAATCGCCAATGAACCCAAGCATGAAACTGCGCCGATCGCTGCTCTACGTGCCGGGCAACATGCCGGGCATGCTGCAAAATATTCCGGTGTTCGAAGCCGATGTCGTCATGATCGACCTTGAGGATGCGGTGCCGCTGGTGGAAAAGGATGCCGCCCGCCTGCTGGCCCGGAATTTCCTGCGCTTCTACACGGAGCGGAACAAGGAGATGTTCGTGCGGATCAACGGGCTCGACACCCCGTACGCCGCCGCTGATCTCCGGGAGATTCTGCCGGCGTTGCCGGAAGGCATTCGCCTGCCCAAGGCCGACAGTCCCGAAGTGGTCGAAAGGCTGGACACGCTGCTCACCGAAGCCGAGGAGAAGCTGGGTCTCGAGATCGGCCATTTCAAGATCATTCCTTCCATTGAAAGCGCTCAGGGCGTGCTCAATTGCGTGGAGACCGCCAAGGCTTCTCCTCGCCTCGTGGCGCTCGCCTTCGGGGCGGAGGACTACACGGCCTCGATGGAGATTGACCGCACCAGGTCGGGCGAGGAACTGTTTTCGGCCCGCAACCAGGTGGTCTGGGCAGCCAAGGCCGCCGGAGTGCAGGCCATCGACTCGATTTTCTCGGATGTCAATGACATGGAGGCCCTGCGGGCCGAGACCACCCTGGTGAAGCGCTTGGGCTTCACCGGCAAATCGCTGGTCAATCCCCGGCAGATCGAAATCATCCATGACGTGTTTCGTCCGACCGCCGATGAAATCAAACATGCCCTGGAAGTTATGGCCGCCATTAAGCGGGCGCGGGAGATGGGCACGGGCGTCATCTCCATGAAGGGCAAGATGGTCGACGCCCCGGTGGTCGCGCGCGCGGCCAGGACGATCCGCGAAGGCATGGCCTTCGGACTCGTCGAATACGACCTTTCTGATGAGGTGATACATGGCGAAAAATAGTCTCGGACGGGAGATCCCGGCCGTATGGCGGGGGCGTTCGCTTGACCCATACCTGGATCCTTGGAGCCGCAAGCCGGAGGTGCTTCGGGCCACCCGTCCGCTGGTGCGTTGCCGACCCGACGAGAGCAAGCTGCTGCCTTCGCTAAGGGTTGCCATCGAGAAGTGCGGCCTGAAAGACGGCATGAACATCTCGACGCATCACGCCCTTCGCAATGGGGATTACCTGCTGAACCTGCTGGTCAAGGAAATCGATGCCATGGGTCTGCGCGACATCGGCATCGCCTCCAGCTCGCTGCATCCTGTCCATGCCGAGATCATTCCGTACATCCGCAAAGGCGTGATCACCCGCATCGAGACGGGGGTGAACGGCCTCATCGCCGAGCTGGTCAGCAAGGGCCAACTGGATTGCCCCATCGTGGTGCGCAGTCATGGCGGACGTGCCCGATCTCTGGCCACCGGCGAGGTCACGGTCGATGCCGCCTTCATTGCGGCCCCCTGCTGCGATGTCACCGGCAACCTGAACGGAGTTTGCGGACCCTCGGCTTGCGGCTCGCTTGGTTATGCCCATCCCGATGCCCGCTATGCCCGCAAGGTCGTCGCCGTTACCGATAATCTGGTCCGATTTCCGGCCGCACCCATCAGCATCGGCCAGAGCGAAGTGGATTACGTTGTCCAGATCGAATCGCTCGGAGATCCGAACAAGATCGTCTCGACCACCACCCGCCTGGCGCGCGATCCGGCGGCACTGCTCATCGCCAAATACGCCGCCGAGGTCATCGAAGCCTCGGGGATGCTGAAGGATGGATTTTCCTTCCAGACCGGAGCCGGTGGCACCTCGCTGGCAGTGGCCGATCTCATCCACCGGAAGATGGTTGCCGGAAAGATCAAGGGCAGTTTCGGCTGCGGAGGAATCACCGGGTATTTCGTGGACATGCTGGAGCAGGGATATTTCGAGACCCTGTTCGATGTCCAGTGCTTCGATCTGAAGGCCGTCGAATCGCTTCGCCGCAACCCCGGGCACCGGGAGATCAGCGCCAGTCTCTATGCCAATCCTTACAACCGGGGAGAGGTCGTAAACATGCTCGACTGCGTGATCCTCGGCGCGACCGAAGTGGACGTGAATTTCAACGTCAACGTCAACACCGAGTCCAGCGGCTATCTCCTGCACAACACCGGAGGCCATTGCGACGCCGCGGCGGGCGCGAAGCTGGCCATCGTGGTGGCGCCCTCCATGCGCGGAAGGCTTCCCATCGTTCGCGATGCCGTGACCACCATCACCACGCCCGGCGAAACCGTGGATGTCATCGTCACCGAACGAGGTATCTGCGTCTCCGATAAGCACGTCGACCTCAAGAAGGAGCTGCTGCGCCGCAACCTGCCGCTCAAGGATATCCACCAGTTCCATGAAGAGATCACCCGGATTACCGGTGAGCCCAAGGCCGTCGAATTCGACGATGAGGTCGTAGCCCTCATCGAATACCGTGACGGCTCCATCATCGATGTGGTCCATCGCGTCTGCGAATGACTTTGAGGGAGGATTTTCTCAAGGCGCGGGATGGACGCCAACAGCAGCTCGATCGCACCCTGAGCGGGACCAGGCCGGAGGATGCGGCCTCGTTTCTTTTCATCGGCACCAACGTTCCGGGATGCGACAAGCATCGCCCCGGTATCTCCCGCTTGCTCCGTGCTGCGCTGGATTCTTTACGGGCGGCCATCGGGTTGAAAGTGCTGTTCACCGGAAGCGATATTCTTGGCCCATACCACATCGCTTCTTCCGCCTTGCCGCCCATCGAAGCCAAAAGGGAAGCATTGGTCATCGAGGCCGAAAATCCCTCGGCGCGCCTCCTCGATGTCGATGTCTACCGTCCGGATGGTTCCCAGCTCGACCGCGCTGCGCTCGGGCTTCCAGGGCGATCCTGCCTGATCTGTGCCGAGCCCGCGCGCGAGTGCATCCTGCTCGGTCGCCATTCCGAGCGGGAACTGCTGGAGCGGATAGATTTGTTGCTGCGGCCGTTCGTGCCGTCCCCGCGCCTTATTCTCCCGGAAGCGCTTGCGGCTAATCTGCGCATGGGCGCCCTCCGCGAATTGGATCTTACGCCGAAGCCGGGACTGGTGGACCGCCAGGACAGCGGATCGCACGCCGATCTCTCCTACCGGGAGATGCGCGCCTCCATCGAGCTGCTGCCGCTTTACTTCGCCGACATCCTGGAGTGCCACCGGAAGCAGCGCCCCTTGCAGGATTTTGTGCGGGCAGGGATCGATGCCGAAACCCGCATGACCCGTGAAATCCAGTCGAATGCCCACAAGGGTTTCATCTTCCTATCCGGTATCGTACTCATGGCCGCCTGCGCCTGTGGTGGAAGGGCCGAGCTTCTCCGCCGGGAGATCGCGGAAACCGCGAAAGGTTTCTTCGCCCGCTTCGGAGCCGCGGATTCCTATGGCGCAGGCATTCGGGAGCGCCATGGGCTGGGCGGCATCCGGGCTGAAGCCGAGCAAGGCCTGCCCGCCGTCTTCGAGCATGGGTGGCCGAAGTACCGGGAAGCCTTGGAGTCGGGATGGGATGAGGAGCGCGCCGGCTTCTATCTTATGGCGGTGCTCATGCAGCGATTGGAGGATACGACGGCCATTCATCGCTGTGGACTGGAAGGCCTCGCTCGTCTGCGCCAGGATGGCGCCCGCTTAGAGAGACTGCTGGAGCAGCAGCAGGCGCCGCAGTCCAGGCTGGCCACGCTCAACCAGGAATACCGCAGCTTAGGCCTGACCATGGGAGGGGTAGCCGACTGCATGGCCCTGACCTTCGCCTTGCAGGCAACCGCCGACTATGCCGATTAATATGCTTGTCCGGAGTGGGCTCGGCTTGCAGCCTTAGTGGGCCGCAGCCTTGACCGACAGATACCCGCTGACATTTTCCCAGAGCAGCTTGGGAAATGTCTTGTCGAGATTAGCCCGTATGCAGACATAGCACTCGTCGCAGGTATTGTTCTTGGTAAACTCTTCGGCCATGCGGGCGCGTTCTTCCAGCGGATAGCGTTGAAAGACCATCGAGCAGGGTTGCAGTGCGCCGTCGCTGGTCACTACCAGGAAACGATGTCCGGCCTTGCAGCCCGGAGCCCGGCCCTGTTCGAAGAACTGGCGCATGGCGACCAGCGTTGAAGGCGAGCTGACGATCCAGTTGGTCTCATCCCGGCGGGTTTCCACCTGGTCAAACTCTCGCTTCAGGAGCGCGAACTGTTCGGGTGTCGTCAGCGAATAATCCCGGCAACCGGTGCGGCGCGCGGTGTAGGAGCTGTAACAGATGTTGACTCCCCACTCTTTCGCTTTGTCGGCCAGGCGGTTGATCTCCGCCAGATTGACGCTGGTAATGCAGCAGTTCAAAACGATATTGTCATGTCCCAGCGCGGCAAGGCGCGGCACCAGATCGGAAAGGTGCGAATACAGCCCCGGATATCCGCGGAAGTCGTCATGCCGCTCATCGGGAAAATCCAGGCTGACGGAGAACTGGTCGATGCCCGCATCGAGCATTTCCAGATATTTTTCCTTGGTCATGTGCGACCAATTGGACATCAGGAGGATGTAGGGAATGCCCGATCCGCCTTTGATATTCCGCACGATCTCCGCCACGTCGCTGCGCAATAGCGGCTCGCCGCCGGAGACCTGGACAACGCAGGGCTGCAGTGCCTCCATGTAGCGGCGGTAGTCGGCCGGCTTCAGGTTGCGAGACTCGTCGCGGGCGCCACCGTGGTCGCAATGCTTGCAATAGCAGCTACACGCATCCGTTACCTCAAAAGAGACGACAATCGGCCGGCCGGCCGGCCAGTTCAGTGAGCCACGGCCGATAATATGAAGCGAATCCAGTAACGATACTTTGCGCATAACGAAATTCGACCCCTTAAATCACGCTGCTTTTGAGCTTTGTCTCTGCCGTATTATACTGAATTCACAACCCCAAAGCCACATTTGCCGATCGGAACAGAGCCCTGCCGCGCCATCCCGGGCTTCGTCGGGCGATCGAGATCGTACGCGGGCGATTCCTCCGACAACACTCCGTCTATGGTTTGCAATTGCAGTTTTCGGATTGCGATTCAGAGCTGGTGGGAGACGATTCAGAGAACCAGGACATGACTGGCCGGGCAACTGTAGCTTGAGAACTGATTTCAGAACCTTCTGAGAGGCGGTACAATGAACAGCGGCGAAGCAATGGCGTCGATGCCGGGGTACCGGATGTGCCTGAAGCGACCTTGAAGGGGAAGAACCACGGAAAGCGCAAGGTCATTCCAGTCCCTTCAAAAGCCCTGCACTTTGTTTGCCCCGGAATCGTGCATGTAAGGTATTAGTAATAAATGCGAAAGTGGCGGAATTGGCAGACGCACCAGACTTAGGATCTGGCGCCGCAAGGCGTGGGGGTTCGAGTCCCCCCTTTCGCACCAGCAACTTGCCGACGGTCTGAGTTCTGGCCTCGTTCCCCGTATCTAAATCCCGTAGCGATAGCGCCGCGGCCTGGAAGGGAAGAGCCGTATCAGCACCAGTCCGGCGACGAATCCGCCGACGTGCGCCCAGAACGCCACTCCTGCGCCGCTGGGGTTGGTCGAGGCGATCGAGGTTGCGGCCCCGCTCAGGAACTGTACGACGAACCAGTAGCCCAGCACCACCCAAGCCGGCAGCCACAGGAAGAAAACAAAGAAGAAGGGAACCAGCATCAGCACGCGGGCCTTGGGATAGAGCACGAAATAGGCGCCCATGATGCCGGCGATCGCTCCGCTGGCGCCGACGCTGGGCACCGCCGATCCCAGGTTCAGCAGCGTATGCGTCACCCCGCCAGCCAGCCCGCACAGCAGATACAGCAGCAGGTAGGTGAAGTGTCCCACGTGGTCTTCCACGTTGTCGCCGAAGATCCACAGCGCCCACATGTTGGCGATGACGTGCAGCCAGGAGCCGTGCAGGAACATCGAGGTGAAAAACGGCACAAACGCCGATGCCGGAGTCACGATGTGCGCGCCCAGTTGCGAGACCAGCCGCAGCGGCACCCGTCCGCCCGCCAGCAGAATCGTCACCCTGACCGGCACCAGCCCGAAGATGCGGATGAACGCATCCGAGCATCCTTGGGCCATAATCTCGCCCCATCGTCCACTCGAACAGGAAAATGCCGATATTGATGACGAGCAGCAGCCACGTCATGTAAGGCGTCGTAATGCGGGGCGCGTCATCTTTGAGCGGAATCATGCGGCTGCGAAATCAAAGCGCTGCGGAAAATTCCGGCCTGCTGCGCAACCACCCGGAACTCTCCCGTTCAATTCTAGAACAGTTTTGTCCAAGCCATATTTCCACTTGATCCAACCCGAACGTAAGCAGGGTGCCCCACATTCCGCCCCGCTGTTGGGCTAACCTGGGGTAGTTCCTCGATCGCGGGATGTCATCGTCCTCCATGAGTGTCATCCTGAGCGCAGCGCTGCACATATTTCAGAGTGTCATCCTGACGCGTCAGCGAACCGGGGTCCTCGGCATGCCCGCCATTGGCTTGCTAGGGCGGAAATCGGGGTTCCCGGCAAGCCCGCCGTTGGCTTGCTGGGGTGGCGGACGCTTTTTGCGATTGACCGCCGACCCCGCCAGCGTCGACCATAGGCAGACATGACAATGGATGGCATCTTGATCGTCGACAAATCCGCGGGGATGACCTCGCACGACGTTGTCGCCAGCGTACGACGCCTCTGCGGCGAGCGTTCGGTGGGACATCTGGGCACGCTCGACCCCATGGCAACCGGCGTTCTGCCGCTGCTGCTGGGACGCATGACTCGCCTGGCGCAGTTCTACCAAGGGGCCGCGAAAGCCTACGAAGGCGAAATCCGCTTCGGCCTGGTGACCGACAGCTACGACGCCGACGGTGACCCCGTGGCCTACACCCCGCAGTGCGCGCCGCAATCGCTCACCCTGGACGCCGTGCGTGCCGCCGCCGCCCACTTTCTCGGACGCATCCGGCAGCTTCCGCCGCCGTTTTCGGCCAAGAAGATCAAGGGCGTTCCGGCCTACAAACTGGCTCGCCGCAAGCAGGAGGTCAACCTCAAGCCGGTCGCGGTCGAAATCGCGGAATTCGTCATCGAGTCGCTCGCCGGAGAGCGGGCACGCTTCCGCGCCACGGTCTCCGCCGGAACCTACGTGCGCAGCCTCGCCCACGAACTGGGGCAGCGTCTCGGCTGCGGCGCGCACCTCAGCGCCCTGCGCCGCACCCTCTGCGGAGAATTCCGCGTCTCCGACGCCCATTCGCTCGACGAGATTGCCCGCCGCATGGCCGCCGGCGAGGGCTTGGGCGATTACCTGATCCATCCCCGCCGAATCCTGCCGCGGATGCCGGCCGTCACCGCTCCACCGGCGGCCGCCGCGCGCGTGCGCAACGGAGGCGCGGTCAATCTGCCGGAAATGTCGGAGGCCAAGCTGGTGAGGGTCTTCGCCAACCAGTCCGACCTGCTAGCCATCGCGAGCCGGATTGCCGGCACGCTCTTCCAGCCCAAAGTCGTCCTCGCCGCCTTCGGCAATTCGGAGCTAAAGGATGAGGATGAGCCCGCCGCGCCCGGCCCCAAAGCCGAGTAGCGCGATGTGGCTGCCCCCGCGCGGTGATCTCCCAATCGCGCTTGGTGCCCCATCCAAGCCTGTCTTTGGCTTGAATGGGCAAGTTTCCTCGTGCCTGGAATTAATAGTGTCCTCGTCCTCCGAAGTGTCTTCCTTCACCGGAAGTGTCATTCTGAGCGACCGGGGTCCCCGGCAACGGCCGTTTTTGCCGTTGTTGGGGTGGAGTAGCGAAGAATCCCATTATCGTGTGGAATCAGAACGCAGCCGCGCCTTTGGCTTGCGCGTAGTTCCTGAAGCCGTTCCGATCTTTGCGCGGCCGAAGGATCTGCTTTGCGTCCAGGTTGACGCGGCGGGGAGGAATGCAATCGTGACGTGACAATCTATGCATTCAGCGCACCCGAAGACCGGAAAAAGCGAATTGCGGAGGAATATTCTGTTTCCACGGATTTTTCGCCGCGCATCGTCCGTGTCGGAACCCGAAGTTCTTGTCACCAAAGCATCTGTTTGTCGAGCGCGAAGGCTGGCATGCGCCATCCTGCGCTGAACCGAAAGGCGGTCTCCGTACGGTGGTACAATCGCGCCGTCACCGTGGCGTACCAAACTGATTGATTCGAGCCTCCCACGCGGGCTTATGGAAGTGCTCGCGACTGGACTACCGTGGGCTTCCATGTGCGCTGTGCGTTTCCCCTCGGCAGTGAGCGAGATTTATTGTCAGTAACAAACGAACTGTTGATGATATAAAGCGCACCGGTAGCTGAGGCTCCAAAACCGGTGCTTGTCGTGAAGGCGAGGCCGCTCGTTCCCCAGCGGATCAGGCGTGTCGGATATTGGTTGACATTCTGGATTATGAGAGTGCCAACTGGTGTGAATGTGTTTATATCGAACGACTTTATGGTGTAAGTGGTTGCAGTACCATCAGCGGGGGTCTGGCTGAGAAAGAAAGCAAGCCCGACGGAGCCATCTGGCACCATGAATGTCGCAGAGGTGTTGAAGTTACCAACGACCGCACCGTTGGCAGGATTAATAACCTCGCCGCCATCACTATAAACGTAACCTGTCGTGGCGTCGTAGTGAATTGGTCCCCAACCCAGCATGATCCCCGGGTATTCTGTTGCAGTTCCGAACCCGGAGGCCGTAATTGGTAGCGTGTAGAAATTATCGTCAGGCAGGGTGCCCCCGCGAAGAACTCGCTGCCATCCACGTTCCACTGTACGGAGTTATAGGGACCGTTGCCAATTGGGTTCGCACAGCCCTGCTGAGTATAGAAACATAGGATGTTGGGGCGCGCGGTGCTGTCGTCGAAAATCAGCACCGCCCCAGAAGTTGCCGGGGACGATGCCGAGGCCGCATGGCCGCGGACCACGGGCAAGGTGTGATCGGAATTCGCGCGACCAGCAATTCCGTGGCCGAATATGGGATATTCGATGGATCACTTCCCAATGGAATCGAAATATCGGTTTCTAGATTCGGAAGCGTCAGCCTTTGCACACTTGCTGTGCCGTCTAAACCCACATAAAGGTATTGGCTGGTTGCCGAGACGGCAAGCTGATCAGGCGTATCGCCCGTGTAAGTCGAAGATTCTAGCGTACCTGTCTGTGGGTCAACTACTTGCAGCGTATTCGAGTTCTGGAGAGAAAGATAAATCTTCTGGTAAACAGGGTCCCATGCAAGGTCGTTCGCAACGACGTTTACGACGGTCACTTGCAGTGTTGCCGGATTAATGACAAATGCCAGCGAACCTGACGAACCTTCAGTCGGATCTGTTACCGAAACTGTCGCCATACCGGTGACTTGCAAGTCGGCTGCGGGCACCTGCGCTTGCAGGGTACCTGAGTTAACGAAGGCTGTGGACAAGGTGCTTCCGTTCCATAGCACGCTGGACGAAGAGGTAAAGTGCGATCCGTTTATGGTGAGGCCTAGCCCATTGGTGCCCACCGTGGCCGAAGCCGGGCTGAGCGACGTAATCGCGGGGAAATAGGCAGGGGGAAACGGTCCGCATAATTGGTAGAGCGGATCGCAGGGTGGTGGCGCTGGGGCGCCGCCTCCTCCGCAACCAAGAAGCGTAATTGATGTGAGAACTAAGGAAACAAACAAGTACACGGAATGCCCGCGAAGGCGCGTACTCATGATTACTCCTGGAAGCAGAGTAGCTAATCCAGAACTGGCGGCGAGTCAACGATTTGCAGGCACCCGGTTTGCACTTGTTCCGGACGCGACATTTTCTCCGAAGGCCACCGGGAACTCCGGGACCCGGAAACGTTAAGTAAGTGGCGTCCGCTCGCGCGTAAGGTATGCACAGACTGTCTGGGTGCCCCATTCAAGCCCGCATCGCTATCCGAGCGCGCCGGAGTTTCATTGTTCGCAGAGTGTCATCCTGAACGCAGCCGGGGTCCCCGGCGACGGCCGCTTGTGCCGTTGCCGGGGTGGAGGAGCGAAGGATCTGCTGTTCGTTTTTTTATCCCCATCGCACGCGGGTGCCGGCAACGGACGCCTTTGCCGCTGCCGGGGCGACACTTCAGAGCTGTCATTCTGAGCGCAGCCGGGGCCGGGTGGCCCATTCAAGCCTGCCTTTGGCTTGAGTAGGGCAGTTCCTTCGTGCCTGGGCCAAAGTGCGATCTCCCAATCGCACATCAACCCAGCGGTGTCATTCTGAGCGCAGCGAAGAATCCCCACATGGCGTGCGCCTGAACCGCCGCCGGCGTTCCATTCAAGCCCGCCTCGCTATCCGATACTCTATCGCGCAGGGTGCCCCACGTTCCGCCCCGCTGTTGGGCTAACGTGGGGTAGTTCCTTGATCGCGGGGCTGTCATCGTCCTCCGGGAGTATCATCCTGCGTGTTTCGCTGCATATATTTCAGAGTGTCATCCTGACCGCAGCGAAGGACCTGCTGTTCGTTTTTTATCCCCATCGCGCGCGGATACCGGCAGCGGCTGCCTTTGCCGCTGTTATGACAACGCTTCGGGTACTCCGACACCTAACCACAGTAATAGCCCCTTCCAGAATGAGTCCACCCCAGCCACGGGCTACGCAAAAATGTCGCTTGGACGGGAGTGCTGACGTAAATCCATCGAATGTATAATATTAATACATTGATGCTTGACTTGTTGCTTGCTTGACAATATAGTGCATCAACGAAAGGGAGATCAGATGCCTGAAGACTATGTTAAGGCTACCGTGCAAGTTGGTAATAACAAGATAACATTTGAAGGACCACGCGAGTTTGTCGAGGCTCAGATTGCCAAGTATGCAAGCATCGACATAAGCAAGCCTGAAGATAACATTGTCGGTAAACGTAATGCAGACGCATTGCAGATTAACGAGAAGACGCTGGTTGCAGAGAAATGTCCGGCAAATCACATGGAAACCGTGGCCGTTCTGGCTTTCGCGCTAACACAGAGCGGCAGGGAAGAGTTCACCGATGCGGAGATGCGGAAGGCGTACATCCGCGCTGGAGTTCGGCCCCCTAAAGTCGTAGCTCAGGCCTTGAGAGATGCCAAAAACAAGGCTGATTTCATAGAGCCTGGCTCGAAGAAGGGGACATACAGATTATCTCCGCACGGAGATCGAACCGTTCGCTTCGATCTACCCCGGCCAGAATGAGTCCACTCCAGTCCCGGGAAGCGCAAGAGTTTCGCTTGGACAGGAGTGCTGGTGTAAAGCCGGCTTGCGGATTATTTTTTTACAAAGTGACGTGGCTTGATATGATATTATAAATAACCGCTGCAAGGAGGATCATGTGTTTACGAGCGAGTTTCTGAAGAACGCACGGAAGTCAGCGGAGGGCGCTGTCGCCGATATGGCAGACAAGGACCTCAAGGTTGCTGCGTTCACTACAATTCTGGGCCGCCTGCTCGCGGTGCCTGATTCGAAGCCGACGGATACTGGCACCAAACAACCCGCCGCAGCCAAGGGTGCCCGGAGACCTTCTAGTAAGAGTGAGACACACCAGGAGAATACCCTGACGGGACGGATCCTGAGTGTCCGGGATGACGGCTTCTTTTCGTCCCAGCGCAGCTTGGCAGAGGTTCGGGACGAACTCGCCAAACACGGCTGGCACTACCCGGTGACTACTTTATCCGGGGCGATGCAAAGCCTAGTCAGGGGCAAGGAGCTGCGTCGAGAGCGCGTCGCGGCGAGCGAGACTGAAGGCAGGAGAGTTTGGAAATACTCGAACAGGTAGGGAATTCATGAGGGCGAAGATTCTGATTACGGCAGACGACGGCAAGACGTACCAGGCCGATGTGGAGTTCCATCCGATCACCGCCAATGGCGGGTCTGCTGACGCCGTCCCGGCGCTCAAACCGCAACCGGCCGTGGCGACTGCGGGAGATGTTGATTTTGAACTTGGGATTCGGGCATTCGTGAAGAAGTACGCAAGCGGTATGAGCGGGCCGAAGAGATTCACGCTGCTTGTTTCGTACTTAACAAAAGGAGATCCGACTACAACCGTGTCGCTAAAGAGCGTGGAGCGGAACTGGAACAAAATGAAGGGGTTACTGGGAGGCCCTTTCAACGGCGCCTACTCGATTAGGGCGCGGGATGAAGGGTGGCTGGATACACCGATGCACGGCATGTACGCAGTGCGGCCTACATGGAAGGAGATCAGATGAGTACAGCGACGGCGACTCTCTTGGATCCAAATGCGTTTGAGGGCGAATTACTCCAAGCCTTAGCTGTACTGTTCAACCAGAAACAAACCGACGAAACCGTATGGCTTAGGACTGGGGACGTCTCGACCCGCCTACGTGATGAATACGGTATAGGCCTGCACGCTCTGAAAATACGCAATGTTTTCATGGCCAACCGCCCCAGTATTGCACGAAGAAAAAGAGCCAGCCACTGGGAGTTCTCCATTCTCAAGGCGGGAGAGGAATTACTGGGAGCGGCTCAATCTTCAATTCTATTCATCGACCCAACTCAGGCAGTCAAAGCCACCCGCTCGCTGCACGATTTCTTGTCGTCATTGAAGGGGACAATTTGCGTTTGCGATGCCTATTTCGATAACACTACGCTCGAGCACCTTCAGGCCCTCGACAAAGTCGCAGCAGTCCGGGTGCTCACGAAGAACGTGAAGGATTCAGGCCCTCTACGGAGACTCGTTGCGGCCTGGAAGAACGAAGGGCGCAACCTGGAAATTCGAGTTGCAACCTCGGCGCCACTCCACGACCGTTATATTGTTGACGATGCTGCCATGATGATACTCGGAACAAGCTTGAACGGCTTTGGCAAGAAGCAGTGCTTTGTCATCCAGGCCGGTCCCGATATCCGCGCCGTCCTCATTCCCGTGTTTGATGGCTTATGGGCATCTGCGACAATCTGGCCGTGAGAGACGCGCAAAAGAGAGAGGGCCTGCCCGCAGTGTCAGACATTCAAGGGTGCAGGCGCAAAAGAAGTCACTTCACAGAATATCTATTATCGGACATTGCGATAATAATGCAATAGCAGGGAAAAACGTCAATCAACAACATCATCATTCGCCGCACCCAATACCCGGCGCTGTCATTCTGAGCGAAGCGAAGAATCCCATTACCTACAAATGTTTTGAGAACTCAAAATCAAGCTTTATATTTAAAATATGTCTCTTCGTCAACGCCTTCGCCATTCCTCTGTTTGGGATGCGTATAAGTCTTTGTCTTCGTATCCCGACTATTGGTATTGGCAGCTACGCGGCAGTCCGCTGCGGCACGTGCCGTACATCGTAAAGCAACGCATTCTTTTGGACTTTGCCCGCAGCTACCAGTTGAAGGTGATGGTCGAGACCGGGACCAACCTCGGGCAGATGATCGCCGGCACACTGGCTTACATGGATGAGATTTGGTCGATCGAGCTAGCCGATTGGAGCTATCAGAACGCATGCCGCCGCTTCGCCGGCCGGGACAATGTCCATCTCGTACATGGCGACAGTGGAACAAAAATGTTCGAAATCGCGCCGAAATTATCCCGGCCTTGCCTTTTCTGGCTGGATGCTCACGATGGCGATCGCCTTACCCCGATTCGCGAAGAGCTTGACGCTATCGCCTCTCATCTCGTTCCAGGCTCCATTTTTCTCATCGATGACTCTCCATGCTTCGACGGACGCAACCAGTACCCCACCATGGAATGGATGCGCGAGTTCACCCGCACACGACTGCCTGGATATCGCCTGGAGAACGTAACGAATATCATTCGCATTCTGCCCGCGCATCAAGGTAATTCCTTGCCGGAGTAAGAGTGCAATGGCATTCCCACGGGCTTTAACCTGACGATCTCATAATCCGCAAGTTCAAAAGCCCTCTGCCTGGAGAAGGCTTGGGGCTCTATCGTTGGCCATACCCCAAGATGCCGCTCCTGCTGCGGTTACGAGATTGCCTGCACGAGCTTGGCGATGGAGCGTCGGCGCTTCGGCTGTCGACGTCTGCACGCCCCGCTGGCACATGAAGGTTGGATGGCAAACCACAAGCGTGTCTATCGGCTGTATGCCGAGCAGCAACTATGGGCTAGAGCATTTTCGCAAAAGGTTCGGGTGCTCCACCTTCACCGCGGTTTTTTGCGGTTAAGGTGGGAATCGTGGTTTACACCAAATCCGATTTCGCTCTAACCAGCGCATTATCGGACATAGATTTCGTTTCTGTACGTGCGCAAATTCGACAAATTCAGGCAGTTGGCGCCAGCAGATTCTCCACTTCCTGCCGGAACGAATCCAGTTCGGCCAGCCGTTCCGGAGTAGCTTCGAGCAGGATTAACTTGTTTTGAAAGAATCGCTTACCATCTTTTTCCACAAGAACGCCCAAGACATCGTCTCCCAAACGCCATCCTGCCCGGCCAATCGGCTGCAATCCCGCCGGTGTTGCTTGCAGCAGAACCATGCAGTTTCCTTTCACGACCCCTACGGACGCTGGAAACCGTTCAAAGGATTGAAGTTCAAAGCCAGCCAGGTAGATCTTTTGAAGTTGCTCGGCAGGATCGGGCATGACATTTCGCTTACAAATTCAGTCGTTGACTCCAAATTGTAAACAATCAACCTTAACTTTAGAAACAGCCGCTATGCACTGATTGCAAAGAAGATAATAAAACTTGGTTTTCGTTTTATTATGCTAAAATCTCCCCCGAAAATTGGGCAAAACTAAATCTAATACTTCATAAATATCATATAACTTCATGATATATCACATCTTATATCTACCGGTGTCATCATCGTTCAGGCCTTCGAGCCACTTCCGCAGCTCTTCGCTGCTGGCCTTGTCGGAGGTCGCGCCAGCCACCTTGGAATTGCGTAACACCAATTCATCCACGAAGATAGGGCAATCCATGCGAAGCGCCAAGGCCAGGGCATCTGAAGGACGCGAGTCGATGCTGATCAGATCGCCGCTGCGCTCGGCCCAAATAACGGCATAGAAAGTGTCGTCCCTCAGATCGGTGACCACTACCTTGCGCAGATGCGCTCCCATTCCCATCAGAACGTTCTTCAGCAGGTCGTGCGTCATCGGCCGCGGGGTGCTAACCTTCTCTATTTCCAGAGCGATAGCGTTGGCCTCGTAGACCCCGACCCAGATTGGAAGCACCATGTCACTGCCGACATCTTTCAGTACCACGATCGGCATATTGGTGGTCGGATCCATCATCAATCCACGAATTTTCATCTCGACTTCCATGGAGCCTCCTGAGTGAAACGCGTAATCCCTTGGATGCCCGTTACGGCACGAACGATCAAAGACTTGGCGAGCAAGCACTCAGCGTAGCATCTCGCCGACTAGACTGTTTGGAAAAGTGCGAGTAACCAGCACTCGCACGTAATCCCCAAGGGCGGGCGTGATCGCTCCCGCCGGTACCGTAAAGTTCAGCGTTTTATTTTGCGAGGTACGGCCAATCAGTTGCGACCGGGCTACATTTGATCCTTCAACCATAACTTCAAGTATCTGCCCTAAGTGGCTCCAAATCGCGATATCTGTATTTCTCTCTGCTTTGCGTTCAGGGCCTGCAACCGGCGCCACTTTTCTTCCTCCGGAATACCGTCCGCGAATTTGAGCGCCGGAGTGTTCGGGCGTGCGGAGTATTTGAAGGAAAAAATGCCGTCATAGCCGACCTCGTCGAGCAGCGAAAGCGTTTCCGCAAAATCGGCCTCCGTCTCGCCAGGAAATCCAACAATCACATCGGTGGTTATGGAAATCTGCCGGTTCTTTGCCGCCTTGATCAGGGCAATGCGGTCGAGGTATTGCTCGCGCGTGTATTCGCGGGACATGCTGGCCAGCACGCGGCTTGAACCGCTCTGAACGGGCAAATGCACGTGATCGCAAAGCGTTGGAACGGAATCGATGGCCTCAACGATATCGCGGCTGAAGTCCCGGGGATGCGAGGTGGTAAAGCGCACGCGACGAATACCGGGGATTTCTCCGATGGCCACAAGCAGTTCAGCAAAACTCTTATTTTCAATAGGATCAAGGTAAGAGTTAACGTTTTGCCCGAGCAATTGGATTTCCGTGTATCCGGATTCGGCCATCTGCCGGGCCTCATTCAGCACGGAGTCGGAGGTGCGGCTTCGTTCCTTTCCCCTGGTATAGGGCACAACGCAATAGGCGCAGAACTTATCGCAGCCTTCGATGATCGTGATGTACCCACGATGGGGATTGGAGCGGGCGGTAAATTCGGTTTCAAAAGTCTCTCCACTCTGCCGGTCGTCGAGACCGGTGGCGCGCTGCCCAGCCTCTATCTGCACCAGCATCTGCGGCAGATTGCGGTAACTGGCCGAGCCTGCCACGAGCGAAACGTGGGGGGCGCGCTGGAATATCTTTTCCCCCTCCTGCTGGGCGACACAACCAATGACAGCGAATTTCTTCCCCTGTTCCCGAAGCTTCTTGAAGTCGGCCAAGCGATGAAAGACTTTCTGCTCAGCCTTGTCACGAATGGAACAGGTGTTGTAGAAGATCAGGTCGGCCTGTTCGACGGATTCGACTTGGCGATATCCCTGGGAGATGAGCGTGCCAATGACCTTCTCCGAGTCGTGAACGTTCATCTGGCATCCGAAGGTCTCGATAAAAAAGGTTTTCTGCCCCAAACTCACTACGCGCGTCCTTCTCTGGTAAGGTGTTAACCCAAGTATAACCGACCGGACCGAAGCGTGCCGGGTTCGGTAATAACCTTACACGCATCGAGGGCGGATCCAGCAAATCCCGATAATTTGGGAGTTGTGACCACGACGCAAGCCAAGCCTCGTTGCGTGCTAGTTCCCTTCTCCGTTTTGCACCAGCTTGAGAAATTCCTGATGGACACGCGTATCGCCGGAGAGCTCCGGGTGAAAAGTGGCGGCCATTCTCTTTCCCTGACGCACCAGCACGGCGTAGCCGTCGCGTTCGGCCAGCACCTCGACGCCCGGTCCAGTGCGCTCGATACGCGGAGCGCGGATGTAGACCTGCTCGATCGGGCCTCCCGGAAGCCGTGTCGGACCGCTGATGATGGCGGAATCGATCTGGCGTCCATAAGCGTTGCGACGCACCGTAATGTCCATTGCGCCCAGTCCCTTTTGCGGAGGGTTCAGGACTTCAGTGGCGAGCAGGATGGCCCCGGCGCAGGTTCCGAAAGCGGGCTTCGAGCGAACGAATTCGCCCAGTTTTTGAAAGCCTTGCTCGCCCAGCAAACGCAGAATAGTCGACGACTCGCCGCCGGGAAGGACCAAGCCATTGATTTCGTCCAGTTGTTCAGGCTTGCGAACCAGTACGACCTCGGCGCCGAGTTCCTCGAGCCGGAGGCGATGCGCGTCGAAATCGCCCTGAAGCGCAAGCACACCAATTTTCATGTTTTTATTTTAGCTGAACGGGAAGGGTGCGAAGTGGAGATTAGGCTTCGGAGTTTTTTCTATTCAGATGCTTCCTGCTCTTGATGCCGTGGATCACGCATGCAAATGTGCGGCCAAGTCTTTCAACTATGACACCGCAAACAATTCGCTTCTGAACGATCCCATCGGCTGAATCAAGTTAAAAATGTCATTCTGAGCTACCGCCCGGGAGCGAAGAAGCTGCTTCTGTTCTGAGGTGCAAGAAAAAGCAGATGCTTCGCTGCGCTCAGCATGACACCTCCAATCGTTGCGAGATATTTTTTGCGGCAGAATCCGGAGGCGAGAGCAGTCCAGCCATTGCCAAGATGCTCCCGCGGATCCGTGGTCTAGCCGATGTTCTGGCTCTAGCCTTGCTGTTTCTGCTGCTCCATCTGTTGCCGGTGCTGCTTCATCTGGGCGCGCAATTGCTGACGCTGTTCGACGGTCAGCACGCTGAAAACCCGTCTGCGGGAGATATGGCGGATACGGTGAATCCGCGCTTGCTTCTGCGCATCGCTCAGCGAGCTATCGCTCTTTACGGCCTGGACCCGCTCCCGCGCTTTTGTGCGGATTGCCTGGATCTGCGTCTTCTGCTGGTCCGTGAGATTCAGTTGTTCCAACATGCCGTGCATAGGACCCATTGCGGGTGCGGTGGTGGTTGTCGCCGGCGCTGGCGCAGAGTCCGCGGCGGGTGTGTTCTGCGCAACGCCGGTCGCCAGCATCGCCATGGACAGCGCTCCGGCTGCCGAAATCGCCTTCAGTTGCTTCCAGTTCATTCCTCTTACCTTTTCCTTTCGCCTGCTTGTAGTATTAAAACCCGGCGGAATGGAAGAGTTTCGTGCGAGTTGCATCCCGCTGCGCGCATGGCCGCGCAGCTGCGTAGATTGAGGCGCACGCAGATTGCAGGCACTACACCCAGGTACTGACGCGTAAAGACGGCTGCGTGACGTTGAGAGCAACTCGGCGGCAAGCGCGGCTCAGAATAATCAAGACAGGCGCACGTGGCGTTTCGGGTCTCATCGACTGGGAGGGTAATGAAGATACTGGTTGCGTCTTCCAATGCTGGAAAGCTGCGAGATTTTTCCGGCGCGGCTTCCCTTTTCAAAGTTGAGTTCGAGCTGATTCCCAACTTCAAACAACTGCCCGAGGCGGTGGAGGACGGCGAGACATTTGCCGACAATGCTCGCAAGAAATCGGAACACTACAGCCGCTGGGTGGCGGACCAGCTTGTGCTGGCCGACGATTCGGGACTCGAAGCGGACGCGCTCGGGGGAGCTCCGGGTGTTCACTCGGCTCGCTATGCCGCGCTGGAAACGAATCTGCCCGGAAACAGTAAAGACGAAGCCAACAATGCCCGTTTGTTGCGGGAACTGGCCGGAGTGGAGGACGCCCGGCGGGGAGCGCGCTTCGTCTCCGTGATCTCGGTGGCCAGGAATGGGCGGGAGCTGGCCAGTTTCAGAGGAGAAGCGCAAGGCGTGCTGCTGCGCTCTCCGAGGGGAAGCAATGGATTCGGCTACGATCCTCTGTTCTGGTACCCGCCGCTGTCGAAAACCTTTGCCGAACTTACGCCGGAGGAAAAAGCCGCGGTAAGCCACAGGGGAGCAGCGATACGCCGGTTTCTGGAATGGTGCCGCGGCCGGGAATCCAGTTAGGCCAGATGCGCGGAAGCTATATCCTCGGACATAGCCGGGTTTCTGCGCCCGGCGGTGACTTTATGGGATACACCCCCTCGGGAACTGCTCAAGCGGAACTGCTCCAGCAGAGTGGCTCGACGTCATCGGATGGAACTGCCCCACTTTAGCCCGGCCACCACGGCGACGGTGCTCGCCGGGAGCCCTGGTGGCGGATGTGGGGCACCATTCCTAATGCAAAGGCGACATTTAGGAGTAGAATGCGGTTTTGTGGAGTGACGGTGGCCAATTCCAGCAGCATCGTGGACGGCCACGACAGATAATCGCAGTACCCAAACAATTTCAGCTTCACCTGAGTGAAAGTCTTGCGAGTGAGTTCGTGGTTAGGATAATCTTTACACTCTCATCGCTTTAGCTCACTGCAAATTCAAGGAGCAATCTGTGGCATCACCAGTCGCAGCCAGTCAGGCTCGCATTCCAGCCGGCGTACCACCTTTGCGCGCGGGCACGGGAAACTCTTTTCTGTGGCGCCGTTTGCATTCACTGACCGGAATCGTGCCCATCGGCGCGTTTCTTGTCGAGCATTTCATCTCGAATGCTTTTGCCACAAACGGGCCGCAGGCGTACGGGGACCAGGTGAAGTTTCTGACCGGACTTCCCTTTACCTATTTGCTGGAACTGTTCTTTATCTACATCCCGCTTGCCTATCACGCACTTTACGGGATCTACATCTGGTATCGCGGGGAGTCTAACATAAGCGAATATCCCTGGACGGGAAACTGGCTCTACACCGCGCAGCGCTGGACCGGGATCATCGCCCTCCTCTACATCGGATACCACACCTACACGATGCGCTTTACCGGCGTTCATCTGTTCCACGGCGGGTACATCTACGCCTACGGGAAGGTGCACAACGAGCTGATGACGCCCTGGATTCTGGCGTTCTACGTCATTGGAATTATTGCCGCCTCGTGGCACTTCGCCTACGGGATATGGCTGTTCGCGGCCAAGTGGGGCATTACCGTCGGCCAGCAAGCGCGGCGAAAATTCGGCTATGTCTGCGTGGCAATTGCCGCGGTCTTCATCCTCACCGGCGTGATTTCGCTGATAGCGTTCGTCAGTCCCAGCAGGGATTGGCATTGGGCAGAGCCGGGCAGCCATGCCGTGCAGGTGCAACCCGCGCCGCCGCAGAGCTAAGCGAGCCGGGAAGCAGCAGCCAACCGGCCCGGGCAACAGCCATAAAAGCCGCGATGCGCGGCAGGAAATCAAGAGAAGAATGGCAATGGCAAATCCAAGAATCATCATCGTAGGTGGCGGACTGGCGGGACTCTCAGCGGCCATCAAGGTCGCCGAAATGGGCGCCGAGGTTAATTTATTTTCCATCGTCCCGGTCAAGCGCTCGCATTCGGTGTGCGCGCAGGGCGGAATCAATGTTGCCAAGAACCTCAAAGGCGAAGGCGATTCAACCTGGCTGCACTTCGACGACAGTGTTTATGGCGGCGATTTTCTGGCCGACCAGCCGCCGGTAAAGGCGATGTGCGAAATGGGGCCGAGCATTATCGATCTGCTCGACCGCATGGGAGTTCCTTTCAACCGCACGCCCGAGGGACAACTCGACTTCCGCCGCTTCGGCGGAACTTTGGTCTGCCGCACGGCCTTTGCCGGGGCCACCACCGGACAGCAACTGCTCTACGCGCTCGACGAGCAGGTGCGCCGCTTCGAGAGCGAAGGCAAGGTCAGGAAATTCGAGGGCTGGGAGTTCCTCTCGGGCGTCATCGACTCGCAACAGGTCTGTCGCGGCATCTGCGCCATGGATCTGCGCTCGATGGAGGTCAAGACCTTTCCGGCCGACGCGGTCATCCTGGCGACCGGCGGCATCGGCGCGATCTTCGGCAAATCGACGAACTCGGTGGTCTGCACCGGATCGGCGCAATCGGCGCTGTATCAGCAAGGCGCATACTACGCGAATGGCGAGTTCATCCAAGTCCATCCCACCTGTATTCCGGGCGAAGACAAGCTGCGCCTGATGTCGGAATCGGCCCGCGGTGAAGGCGGCCGCGTCTGGGTTCCGAAGCAGAAGGGCGATAAGCGCGACTGGAAGAGCATTCCGCAAAGCGAGCGCTGGTACTTCCTGGAGGAATGGTATCCGAAGTACGGCAACCTGGTGCCGCGCGACGTGGCCACGCGCGCGATTCACAAGGTGGTTTACGAGTACGAGCTTGGCATCGACGGCCAGCCAATGGTCTACCTCGACCTGACGCACATCGATCGAAAAATCCTCGACAAGAAGCTCGAAGGCATCCTGGAGATTTACGAGAAGTTTGTCGGCGACGACCCACGCGACGTGCCCATGAAGATCTTCCCGGGAATGCATTATACGATGGGCGGCATGTGGGTCGACATCAAGCAACAGACCAACATCGCCGGACTCTATGCCTGCGGCGAATGCGACTTTTCGATCCACGGGGCAAACCGCCTGGGCGCCAATTCGCTTCTCTCCTGCATCTATGGCGGATTTGTCGCCGGGCCGGAGGCGGTTCAGTACGCCCGGAACTTGAAAGCCAGCAGCCCGAATGGAGTCTTTGAGGCCGAGCAGAAGCGACAGGAAGAATCCAACCGGACCCTGATGTCGAACCAGGGCACGGAAAACCCGTTCCGTCTGTGGAAGGAACTGGGCGACATCATGTCGAAGCACGTGACCGTCACGCGCGAGAATCCGGCGCTCAAGGAGACGGACGCCAAGCTGGTCGAACTGCTGGAGCGCTATCGCCGGGTGAATCTCAGCGACCGTTCGATGTGGGCCAACACGTCCTTTGTTTTCACTCGTCAGCTCTACAACATGCTGCAACTGGCGCGCGTGATTACCCAGGGGGCGTTGCTGCGCGACGAATCGCGCGGCTCGCATTACAAGCCGGCATTCCCCGAGCGGGACGATGTCAACTGGATGAAGACGACGAAGGCTTATTTCGCCGCCGACGCCGACGAGCCGCGCTTCGAGTACGCTCCGGTGGACGCTTCATTGATTCCACCGCGCGTGAGAAAGTACTAGCGCGCGGGCGGCGGCACGGTCCCCGCAGATGCGAGTGAATTCGCGAGGTGGATGGGGAGTTTGGGCGTGCCGGACGGGGAAACCCCGCACGCTCCGAGTTTCTGAAACAGGATGCGGCGTCATGCGGCGCCGAACATAAGTTTAAGTAAAGGGCTTCCAAAGATGGCCAATAAAACGATCGCTCTCAAGATTAAACGCCAAGCCGATCCCAAGTCGCAGCCGTACTGGGAAGAGTTCGAGTTTCCCTGGAGACCGGGCATGAACGTCACCTCTGCCCTGATGGAGATCGCGGCAAACCCGGTCACAAAAGAGGGAAAACCGACGACGCCGCTCGCCTATGACTCCAACTGCCTGGAGGAGATCTGCGGCTCTTGCGCCATGCTGATCAATGGCAGGGCGCGCATGGCCTGCTCGGCTTTGATCGACCAGCTCGACCAGCCGGTCAAGCTGGAGCCGTTCTCGAAGTTTCCAGTCATCCGCGATCTGCAAGTTGACCGTAGCGTGCTCTTCGAGAACTTGAAGGCCGTCAAGGCATGGGTTCCCATCGATGGCACTTACGCTCTCGGTTCCGGGCCGCGCATGACGCCGGACGAGCAGGATGTCGCTTATCCGCTCTCGCGTTGCATCTCCTGCTGCTGCTGCATGGAGGCTTGTCCGCAATTCAATGAAAAGACGGGATTCGTCGGGGCGGCCGCGATTTCTCAGGTGCGCCTCTTCAATACCCATCCCACCGGCAAGGCGCTGCAAAACGAGCGCCTGGCGGCCCTGATGGGCGATGGCGGCATACAGGAGTGCGGTTACGCGCAGAACTGCCTGGAAATCTGTCCGAAGCAGATTCCGCTGACCACTTCCATCGCCGACGTGGGCCGGCAAGTCATGAAAAAAGCCATCTTGGATTTCTTCAAGACCTAGCAGAAGAAGATTTTCGTCAGGCGCGGGCGCTGGCTCGCGCTTTTGTTTGCCGCCGGGCCGATGCTTTTGAAGCCGCATTCGGAGGGTTTGCCTGGAATGGTCCATCCGCCGCCTGCACCGAAGGGGCTCAGGCTTTAACCATAGACGATTGAAATACATACCCTAAAAGACGTGAACTTTGGTGATTCGCGGAGATATTCAGGCCAAAATTTCCGATTCCGGGTTACACTTTTAATTGAGCTTTCATCTAAGAAGTTGGAATGCAGTTCTAAGGTGCTGTCCTTGCGCTTATCGTCTCGATTTTCTAGTCTGTTTTGGCTGTTTTTTTTGTGCGTTGTGGCTTCCACGAATCTCTTTGCCCTGCACAGCCGCACTCCGATCAGACGGCAAAGGGTCATTCGCCGTCACGCGCGTCATGTCTACTGGAATCCCGTGCTCAGGGGCTCACACGAGTCCATGGTTCGGCAAAACGAGGTCATTAATGAGCTGCAACTGCCGCGCATTGCCAACGAAGAGGAGCTGCTGAGCCTGGAAGTCCGCGAGGAACTGGTTCCGGTCAGCGAGTCGCCCGCATTGCGCGTCGCGCCGCACCTGGATGCCACTCGCCGCTACTGCCGGAAATGGACGCGTGATTTCGTCGAGGACATTTCCGAAGCGTTTTACCAACAATTCAATAAGCCGCTCTGGGTGACCTCACTGGTTCGCACCGTCGAGCAACAGCACCGGCTGCGACGGCACAACCGCAATGCGGCCCCTGCCGATGGCGAGATCACCTCTTCTCACCTGGCTGGAATCTCGGTCGATTTCGGCAAGGCTCCAATGCTGCCGCGCGAACGGCACTGGTTCGACCAGTACGTGCTGGAGTTGCAGCAGCAAGGCTTGGTAGAAGCGGCAGAGGAGCGGCGGCAGGCGTGCTACCACATCATGGTTTCCGACAAGTACGAGGAGTGGTCCGCCAATCGCAGGCTGGCGGCTTCAGCGTTGCAGGAAGCCCACTGAACCCCTAAAATCAAAATCCCGAACAGAGGCGATGCGTTTTTCGGGCATCGCCTTTGTTTTGGCCCCCGCAGCGCAATCTGCACCCCCAATCCGGTTGGAACTATACTGGAACCGTTTTGTTGTTAATTTGTCTTTCGCTTTAGCGCCCGGCTTTTCCCTGGGACACAGCTTCCGCGAATCCGATCTGACTGACGCGACGCCAACAGGCTCGCCAAATGGGAGTGGATGGAACTCGAAATCCTCGATTGCCGGCCGGTGCAGCCGCGGGCGTTCTTGCGCCCGTTAGCGTGCGCATTAGCGTTGGTGACGGCCACATGCCTGAGCGGCTTTGCTCAAGCGCCGGTTCCTGCGCCGAGAGGCGTTGATTCGACGATCATCCATTCGGCAATCGTCATTGACACTCACGCCGACACGCCCCAGCGCATCACCGATGAGAATTTCGATCTGGCCAGCGACGCCGGCCTTGGGCATTGGGATCTGGGAAAAGCCAAGGCGGGGAATCTGGGTGCGGAGTTCTTCTCCATTTATGTCGAGCCCACGGCCAATCGAGGCCACTACGCGCGCCGCGCGATGGACATGATCGACGCGGTTTATCAGGCGGTCGGCGCGCACCCGGATGAGATCGTGATGGCCTTTTCTCCGGCCGACATCATCGCTGCGCGTCAGGCGCCGCAGCCGCGCATCGCGGCCCTGCTTGGCATCGAAGGCGGACATGCCATTGAAGGCGATATGCGCCTGCTGCGCGATTTCTATCGGCTCGGCGTGCGTTATATGACGCTGACGTGGGCGAACTCAAACAAGTTGGGACAGTCTTCGGGCGATCTCCAGGCGCCCGCGCTGAAGCGGTTGCCCGCACGTTCCGCCCAGGCAAGCGATCCCGGACTGACCGGGTTTGGCCGCGAGGTAGTGCGCGAGATGAATCGTCTGGGGATGATGGTGGACATCTCTCACGTCTCGGATCAGTCGTTTTACGATGCATTGGCAGCGACGCACTCGCCGGTCATCGCCTCCCACTCCTCGGCCCGTGCGTTGACCGACTCGCCGCGCAACCTGACCGACGGCATGCTGCGCGCCCTGGCGCGCAACGGCGGCGTGGCACAGGTAAACTTTAACTGCGGGTTCATCGATCAGAAATACCTGGACGCATATCGCAAGCTGCTGGCGGAAAAAGGCGCGGCCATGACTTCGATCGAAGAACGGTTCAACACCCACAAAATCAGGTATAACGAATACTTGCGCGCACAGCGGTCTTTGAGTGCGGGTATCCCGCGGCCTCCGCTGGAGAGTCTCATTAATCACATTGACTACATTGCGAAGATCGCCGGCGTCGACCACGTGGGATTAGGCTCCGATTTTGACGGCGTTCCCTGCCTGCCGGCGGGAATCGATTCGGTTGCGGACCTGCCAAAAATCACGCGGGCGCTGCTGGATCGCGGGTATTCGGCGGATGATGTACAAAAGATACTTGGCGGCAACCTGCTGCGCGTCTTCGCCGAAGTGGAAAAGGCCAGCCGCAACGGGCAGTAATAGCCGCGATCAAAGGAGACACGAATGCGAAAAACACTGTTTGTGGCCGTGCTGTTGTGCTTTGCACTTTCCGGCTTCGCCCAGAACAAGGGCAATCAACCGCAGGCAATCATTGAAACCAGCATGGGCAGCATCCACTGCACGCTGTTCCCCGACAAGGCGCCGAAGAGCGTGGCCAACTTCGTCGGACTTGCCGACGGCACGAAGGACTGGACGGACCCGGTGACCCATCAGAAGAAGCATGGGGTGCCGCTCTACGATGGCACGATCTTTCATCGCGTCATTCCCGGCTTCATGATTCAGGGGGGTGATCCGGCGGGAAACGGCACCGGCGATCCCGGTTACGGCTTTGGCTTGGAAGTCACGCCCGCTCTGAAGTTTGATCGTCCCGGCCGACTGGCTTATGCGCGGACTTCCGATCCCAATACCAATGGCTCACAATTTTTTATCACGGCGGACAAAACTCCTTCTTTGGACGGGCAATACACGATTTTTGGCCAGTGCGAGAATCTCAATGTCGTGCAAAAGATCATCAATGGCGCGCGCGACCGTAATGATCGTCCGTACGACCCGGCCCGGATCACTCACATTAAAATTGTTAAGTAAGGACAAATCGTCGAAGAGGATTCAACGGACGGATCGCGTCGAGCAGGCTGCTGAAAAACTGTTTTCTGAGTGTGTCATCCTGAGCGTAGCCTGGGTCCCCGACAAACCCGTTGTTGGTTTGTTGGGGTGGAGTAGCGAAGGATCTGCTGTTTGCGAGCGCTGAAAGCAAAGCAGATCCTTCGGTCGTGCAACACCAGCACAACCTCAGGATGACACTTCTTATGAGTTTTTCAGCAACCTGCTAGACCAGATTCGCGGAAGGTATATCCTCGGACCTAGCCGGGCTTCCGCGCCCGGCGGTGATATTGAGGGATACACCAACTCCAGAACTGCTCTAATAGAAGTAACTTCGGCCGGATCGATCAACCGTTGTCGGATGGCATCGACTACAGTTGATCTTCTCTGGTGGAAAGTTGATAGGCTTGTTCACGACGCTTCCCACCCCACTACGCGTAAATGCCGCGTAGCGGGGACCCCGGCGGCGCACACTCTGCCGCGTATCGCAGACATTGCGATCTCGGCACATGGAGCTTCAAGAATGGCACGAGAATCAGGAATATATGTCACGCTGCAAACCAGCGAAGGCACGGTTGTTTGCCGCTTATTCGAAACCGAGGCGCCCAAAACAGTCGCCAATTTCATCGAGCTGGCTGAAGGCCGGCGCGAGTGGACCCACCCGGCGACCAAGAAAAAGACGAGCGAGAGGCTCTACGACGGCACCATCTTTCATCGCGTCATTCCGAACTTCATGATCCAGGCGGGCGACCCTACGGGGACTGGCTACGGCGGCCCGGGGTACAAGTTTGAGGATGAAACCAAGGGCTCGCCTCATAAATTCGATAAGCCGGGAAAGCTGGCGATGGCAAATTCCGGCCCGAATACGAATGGCTCGCAATGGTTCATCACGGTTGCGGCGACTCCGTGGCTTACGGGCAATCACACGATCTTTGGAGAAGTCATCGAAGGCCAGGAGATTGCCGACAAAATTTCCAACGTGGCGCGGGGACCGCAGGACAAGCCCAGAAAAGAAGTTGTGCTGGAGTTGGTGAAAATCGAACGTGTCTGAGGAGGTCCCGGCAGGCGCCGCCGAAGGGGCTTGAAGCCGTGGAGTCCGCTATCGAGTG
>CAWAZO010000018.1:0-420874 GCA_963786555.1 uncultured Acidobacteriota bacterium | reverse complement strand
ATAACCCGCGAGGCTCGCCGGTTTCCGATAAGATTGCGCTGCGATGAGCGAAACCAGAAACCCGATGGATGCTACGCCCCCTCAGATCGGCGCCTCCGGCGTCCCGCGACGCATCGCGCCTCTCTGGCATACGGCCGTGCTCATCCTCGCCATCTTGCTTTTGTCGGTTGCCAGCAGCAGCCGGCAGCATCTGGTCACCAACTCGCGCACCCGGGTCTTGCAGTATCTGCTGACCTTGACGTGGGAGTGGCTGCTGTTCGCCTACTGCGTTTGGGGCGCGCGTAAATCGGGAACCGGTCTGCGGGAGCTGGTAGGCGGACGATGGCGCGAGATCGAAGACGTGCTGATCGACCTGTTGACGGCTGCCGGCTTCTGGGTGGCGGCGATGGTTGCGCTGTCGCTCGCGGCGCGCCTGCTGCATCTTGCGGGAGGCAATCAACTCGACGACGTACAAAGGCAGCTCGGCTTTCTGGTGCCCCGCAGCACGCGCGAGGTCGTGCTTTGGATTTTGCTCAGCCTGACGGCCGGAATCTGCGAAGAAGTCGTCTTCCGCGGATATCTGCAGCGCCAGTTGGCTGCCCTGACCAGGAATATCTGGGTCGGAATCGTCGTCTCCGGCTTGATCTTCGGCTGCGCTCACGGTTACGAAGGCGTGCGCCGCATGATGCTGGTGGGAATCTACGGAATGATGTTCGGTTTGCTGGCGCATTTCCGCCGAAGCCTTCGTCCGGGAATGATCGCTCATGCCTTCCATGACGGCATAACGGGACTGGCGCTTCGATTTTTTTTGAAGTGAGATTCTCTCCGTACAAATCGCAAATTCAGCTTCGTTCGCTTCGCTTTCACGTCTGCAACTGGAGACACGTTTTTCCCCGAAGTCGTCAATTCAGAAACCCGGCAATCGCGCGGAGCAGCATAAACACAGGTCGAAAACGATGTCGGCGGCGGCGGCCGCGATATCTTTCCAAGCCGCTTTCGCAGCGATAGACTCGCGCGCGGGAAGTCGTCCGCGTGAAATCCTCTTCGCTTCGGCGTCTCTCCATTGAGGAGTTCGCTTCCGCCCATGCGTTTTTTGCTTGACATGACTTTTGAATCAACTTATACAACTAGAAAATTGCAACGATGAAACGTTGCAATCAAAACTCGATCAATGATCGAAAGGGAGAATAGCAATGGCAACGAAAAAGGCTGCAAAGAAGGCTGCAAAGAAACCTGCAAAGAAGGCCGCGAAGAAAAAGTAGTTTGACCTTCCACCTATGAAGGGGGACGCGAAAGCGTTCCCCTTAAGTTTTTTGGGTGCGATTCAGAACCCGGCAAAGCGCGGCGGAATTTGAAAGCGCACGGGAGCCGGTTGCTCAGCAACCTTCCAGCGCGCGCACGGCTGCCACTCCAACGATGGCGGCGGTTTCAGTCCGCAGAATCGTTTCTCCCAGCGAGACCGATTTCCACCCGGCACCTTCGAGCATCTTTACCTCTTCTTCCGTCCAGCCGCCTTCCGGCCCAACCGCCAGCGCCAGCGAATTCGTCGCGCACCCCAGGCCAAGCACTTCGCCAATCGAGGCATGCACTTCGCTTTCGTTGAGCAGCAGTTTGCAATCGCCCTCGAAGCTCAACACGTCTTTCAATCGGGACGGAGCGGCAATCTCGGGAGGCCGCGCCCGGCGAGACTGCTCCGATGCCTCCAAAGCGATACGCCGCCAGCGTTCGACGCGCTTTCCGGCGGCGAGCGAGAGACGAGCATCGGTCCGGCGCGCCACCAGCGGAACAATGCTGGCAACACCCAGTTCCGTGAGCTTTTCAATCGCCCATTCCATGCGGTCGAACTTGATCACCGAGAGCAGCACCGCGATGCGCGGCGCGGAAGGCGTCTCCATGATCTCGCCGAGTTCGAATTCCACCCGATCGTCGGCGACCGAGAGCACCCGCCCGCGGCGAAGCTGATCGCCCGCGGAAATATCGAACTCCTGCCCCACCCGCGCCCGCAGCACCCGCGAAAGATGAGCGGCATGTGGACCGAAAAGATATGCGTGGTCGCCCGTGACCTCATCGGCAATCCATCGGCGTCGTGTCATGCACTTAACAATAGCAGCAGCCATGGAAGCAGTGCTTGGCGAAATTCATGGCGCATCGCCGGAAATCCACCTGCTGGTATCGGTTGTGCCACCGGTGTACCCTGCTGCCAGGTTCTGAAGGGAGAAGCACTTCATGTGGCTGCGCTTCGCAATGCTGATTCTGATTTCTTCCTGCGCATGGCAATTGGCCGAGGCTACCGACGACCCGGAGCTTCGGTCGAGGGGGACCTGCATGGTTTCATTGAGAGTAGCACAGGTGAGTGCTCCAATTCACATCTGGCGAGCGAAAAGCACGCTAACGTGAGGACACCAAACCGAAAGATATCGAGATATAGCTTTCAGGGTCGCGCAGCCTAGGCGAACATGTCTTTCACTTTGCTGAACAGCGAGCGCTTCTCGATCTTGTTCTCCACGCCGGAGATGGTATCGAGCTCCTGCAACAATTCGCGCTGGCGCTTGGTCAGCTTGGTCGGAGTATGAACCTTGACCTCGACGTAAAGATCGCCACGCCCGCCGCCATTGAGCACGGGCACGCCCTTGTGCCGCAGCCGGAAAGAAGTGCCTGTCTGCGTTCCCTCGGCAATTTTGATCGTCGCCTCGCCCTCGAGCGTGGGAATCTTGATTTCTGCCCCGAGCGATGCCTGCGCGAAGGAGATGGGAACCGCGCAAAAGAGGTCTTTGCCTTCGCGCTCGAAGACCGCGTGCTCCTTGACGTGCAGCACAATGTAGACGTCGCCATTCGGTCCGCCGTGCATGCCCGCATCGCCTGCGCCCGAGAAGAGCATCCGTGTCCCCTCTTCGACGCCGGCGGGAACCTCAACCTTCAGCGTGTGCTGCTGGATGACGACACCCTCGCCTTTGCAGCGCTTGCAGGGGTCCTGGATCACCGTGCCCATGCCCTGGCACGCCGGACACGTCCGCGCCATGGTCAGGAAGCCATTCTGGAATCGTATCTGGCCGCGGCCTCCGCATTGCCGGCATTGCGCCGGAGCTTTGCCTGCCGTGGTACCTTTGCCCCGGCAGTCGTCGCAGACCTCGCGCCGCCGAAAAGCTGACTTCCCTCTCGCAGCCGAAGACCGCATCCACGAACTCGATGGTGAGATCTTCACGCAGGTCGCCACCGCGTTGCGCGCGTGAGCGATGCCGGCCGCCGCCACCGAAAGCGTCACCGAAGCCAAACAGATCGCCGAAAATCTCGGCGAAATCGATGGTGCCCGCGTCAAAGCCGCCGCCAAAGCCTCCGCCCATCCCGTTGACGCCGGCGTGGCCAAAACGGTCATAGTTGGCGCGCTTCTGCGGATCGCTCAGGACCGAGTAGGCCTCGCTGCACTCCTTGAACTTTTCTTCCGACGCGGGATTTCCCGGATTGCGGTCCGGGTGATGTTGCATCGCCATCTTGCGGTATGCGCTCTTGATCTCCTGATCGTCGGCGGTGCGGGAGACTTCAAGAACTTCGTAGTAATCGCGTTTCGTCTGAGTAGCCAGGGTCTTCTTCCTCGCGGGGTCGTGCTGAATTTATTTTTCGGGGTTCTGCGCCACCAACACCATGGCCGGACGCAGAAGTCGATCGCGTAGCTTGTATCCGCGGAGCAGTTCCTCAACCACGTAGTTTTCGGGAACCTCGGTGGTCGGGATCATCTGCACTGCCTGATGAATATTGGGATCGAACGCGATGCCCTTGGTTGGAACGGGTTCCACCCCGAGTTTGGCGAGCACGTCATGGAACTGCCGGTCGATCAAGTCGATGCCCGATCGGAAGTCCTCGGCGCCGCCCGCTCCGGTCTTCAGTGCGCGGTCGAGGCTGTCGAGAATTGGCAGCAACAGCTTCAGAGCCTCGGCCAGAGCGTACTCGCGATACTCCTGCTGCTCGCGCGCGGCGCGCTTGCGGAAATTGTCGAACTCGGCTTGCAGACGGGCCAGGCGATCCAGATAAGCAGCGTTTTCGGGACGCAGCTTCTCGATCTGAGCTTCAAGCTCCTTGGTTGGAGCCGCGTCGGCTTGCGCCTGACCATTCTGAGTGTCCGGCTGTTCGCTGGACGACTCATCGCTTTCAGGTAGTTCACGCTCCGGGTCCAGTTGATCGATTCCCTTCTGGCTGGTCTTTCCGTTACCTTTGGTCATAATGCCTATTCAGTTTCGTTGAGTAATTTGTCAAAAAGAGTCGCGATGTAGGAAACCGCGGTGATGGTGTGCTGATAGTCCATGCGGGTAGGGCCGATCACGGCCAAACGCCCAAGCATCTCGTCTCCGGAACGCGCCGGAGCACCGATCAGCACAAAGTTTTTCAGGTCAGGCATCGCCTGTTCCAGCCCGATCACGACGCGTACCGCTTCCTGCCGGGCGTCAAGATAGGCGGCGAGAAGTTCACAGACACGCTGCTTTTCTTCCAACGCTTGCAGCAACTGCCGCAGCCTCTCCGAATCATTATCGCGCGAAATGAGGTTTGCCGTGCCTTCGACGAAGACCGTTTCTCCGCCGTGATCGTTAGCCAACGCGCCATTCCTGTACAACTGCTCGATCGAGCTCATCAGCCGGTCGTACTCGCCGCGCTCCTGCTCGATGCGCCGCTCCAGCTCCACGCGCAGCGAATCCAGCGTCCATCCGCGGAAATTTTCGTTGATGTAGCGGGAGGCCATATCGAGATCGGACTGGGAAAGCACCCGTCCTACCCGCAACACGCGATCACGCACCAAGCCGCCGCGCATCACGACGACGGCGAGAACCTTCTGGTCCGCCAGTCTCTGGAAGTGAACGTGCTCCAGCGCGTTCTTCGGGCCTCCACTGGTAACCGCGACGCCGACCCCGCGCGAAACCAGCGAGAGCACGTGCGTGGTCCTCTCCATAAACTCCTGCACGTCATTGACGCCATGGAAGAACTTCTGCATCGTCTGTTCATCTTCGGGCGAGATGCTGGCAGCGCCCGATAGCTTCTCCACGTAATAACGATATCCGTGAACGCTTGGGACACGCCCCGAGGAAGTGTGCGGCTGCTCGATCAACCCAGCCTCCGCCAAGTCCGCCATCACGTTGCGAATGCTGGCCGCACTGAGCCCTTCGAGGTTGCGACGGGCTATGGTGCGGGAACCGACCGGCTCACCGGTCGAGATGTAAGTCTCGACGATGGCAGTCAGAATTTCCTGCTCACGCCTTCCGATTTGAGGAGAGTCGGCCATGCCTAAAGCTCCAGTCATCCTCTTTAGATGCAGCAATTTAGGCGCTGGATTCCAGCGTAGGCTGCATCGCCGCCTGCCCGACAACAGCTATGTTGCGGCCGGGGTGAGGCGCAGGAGCTGTCTTGGAGTCTCTATTTTAACACTGTTATTGGCACTCGCAGCCAAAGAGTGACAGCCATCGGCGCAAGAATCATGACCAGAGTACTATCTTACGCTTTATCATTCACTTAGAGGGAATTTTCAGGCGGCATTCCGGGCGCCGGCAAGGGCAGCGATCACGACCGGACCGGCTGCTTTCTGCACGCATTTTGCACGAAATGGATTGGATTATCTACGAAAGTTACGTCCGATAATGCGCAGCTTGCAACCCAACGAGCCAACAACGGGCTTGTCGGGACTCCGACTTTTCACCCCCGACGGCGAAAGCGGCCGTCGCCGGGGCTCGCTCAGGATGACACTTTGCAATCGCCGCCGGATATGCTGATTCGGAAACTGCTCGAATCCTCTCGAATCCTAATGTCCGATCAGGCGCGGTTTCGGATCGGCTGTCGGGAAAGCGCGTTGTTGACCTTCGAGTTATCTCGCGGCAGCGGCGACCGTGTGCGCCTGAGCCTTTTCGAGCGGAGCCGCGGAGCCCGCGCCAAACAAGACGCCGGCAATCGCGCTCACCTCCCGTATGAATTCGGGCCACGCCTCCAGCTTCAGGCGAGTGCAGGGACGGTAGGCGAAGATCCAATCGGAGCTCGATTCGATGCAGAGATTCTTGGTGAATCCTTCCAGTTCCGAGAGCTTGCCGGGGGTGAGAAACTCGCGGGCGTTGTCTTGCGCCGCGCACTGCAACAGACAGCGTTTGCCGAACGCGGATTCGGTTTCGCAGTTCGCGTCCTCGCCTGCGATGCGCGTCTTGAGACCTTGCAGCAAGTCCCTGGTGCCAATCCGGAAGCGCGGCAGCCGTCCGGTGGGAGATCGAAACGCGGCAATGGTGACGGCGTTCACCGACTGGCAGTGCTGGCCATAGCAAATCAGGTTGAAGACGACTGCCGGGCAGCCGCCGATCTTGCCGGTCATCATCCGGCTGACGATGGCCGAGGGGTCGCATCGCAAGACCGAGAGCCCGCGAACTTCCGAGCCCTCGAAGGGACTCACGTTATCGTCGAAGGAAAAGCCCAGTTCCTGGGCTCGCTCGTCGAGCGTTCTTAACCGCTGCCGCCGATACCAGCCGATGACAATCGCACCCGCGATGAGTAGGACTATCCAGCAGCCGATAAGAATAAGGCCGTACATCTGATCCCCTCCAACGTGAATTCCCTCACTGGTGAACTCACTCCGTACAGAGTCTCGGGACCATCCGCACCCATTGGGACGGTGTTCAACCTTGCAACTTCGGAAAACGACAGGCAATCGCCGACTTCCAATTGCTCTTCTCCACGACAGTGCCTATCTATATAACTCCGCTTCGTCCCATAACCGTGACTCCAGTCATAGCGGGTTGTGACTGTGGGCAAAACCGAATGATGTGTTATGCAACAGTGGTGTTAAAAACGGTTGGCGAGGCCCCCGGATGGTCTCACGGCGGACCTCCGCACTCTATCCGGGTGTAAAATCCGCTTCTCGGATCAGGCGCTACGCCGGTCTGCGGCAAAACCAGGGATGCTGGAGCTTGTTTCATAAACCGATGGTAGAGAAAACGGCTAATCCCCTCAGGGGCTAAAAAGGCTGCGGAAAAACTCGTAGGAGTGTCATCCTGAGGTCGCGCGGTTTTAGCGCGATCGAAGGATCTGCTTTATTCTCAAGCACGCGCAAACAGCAGATCCTTCGCTCCTCCACCCCGACAAGCCAACAACAGGCTTGTCGGGGACCCCGGTTGCACTCAGGATGACACCTCAGAAAAGAATTTTTCAGCAGCCTGTAAAGCCCGCATTCTTGCCGGCTCTGGACGGCGCGGCTGACATGACCTCTTTTGGGCCTGAATGGTGCGAAATCCTGAGCAAGGCGAAGGAACCCGAATCCCAGCAAGGCGTGGGACTGAGACGCGGCCGAGGACTTCATCAGGAAGCCCAGAGCGGCCCTGGGAGGGACAGACCCATGGGATGTTTCGCTAACGCTCAACATGACACTCCCTAAGTGCATTGATTGATGCCAGGTATTTATGAGACACGACACTAGACTATAAGGGGGAAGCGCGTGAGGGTTCGGCGCAAGATCGTGGTTCTGGCCGCCGCCATTGCGGTGGTCATGGTGATGGGCATCGTCGGCTTCCATATTCTTGAAGGCGCATCGCTGTTCGATTCCTTCTACCTGGTGCTGACCACCTTCACCACCATCGGCTATCAGGGACCGGTAACGCACGCCGGCCGCGTCTTCAACAGCTTTCTGATTATCGTTGGCGTGGGCCTGGTTTTTCTGCTGCTCGGGGCGGTGACGCAGGCTTTGCTAGAATTCGAGTTCAGCGAACTGCTCGGCAGGCGAAAAATGGATCGTGACATCAGCCGTCTGAGGGATCACTACATCATCTGTGGCGCCGACCGCGTCGGCCGGAGCGTGGCGCACGAACTGGCGCGGCGTCCCGTCCCGTTTGTGATGATCGAGCGCGACGAAGAAAAAGCCGAGCGTTACCGCAGCGAGTTTCTGGTGCTGACCGGCGACGCCTCGGATGAAGGCGTGCTGCGGCAGGCGGGCATCGAGTATGCCGCCGGACTGGTGGCGGCCACCACGACCGACGCCACCAATACTTATATTGTGCTGGCGGCGCGCAGCCTGAACCCCAAGCTGAAGATCATTGCCCGCGTCAGCGATGAACACGCGGAGAAGCACTTGCGCTCGGCCGGGGCCGACGAGGTGGTTGCTCCCTACACCTACATCGGCTATCGCATTGCGCACTCGTTTCTGCGTCCCCACGTGCTGGATTTCATGAGGCTGGCCATGATTCAGGAAGAAGAGCTGGGGCTCGATATCGAAGAGGTGCTGGTCGGCGAGGGCAGCGCTTTTGCCGGCAAGACGGTTCATACTTCGAAGCTGCGGCAGGATTTCGGAATCATTGTGCTGGGCATCAAGCGCGAGGGCCAGAAAATGCAATTCAATCCTAAATCGACCGACCCGATCCTGGCGGGCGACTCCCTGGTGGTCATGGGAGATCCGGCCAAACTTCGCGAGGTGCTGAGCCTGGCCGAGGCGCGCGCATGAAAATTACACCGGGACATCGACAAGATCGACGCCGGGGATGGCCAGAACTGGCGGAGACTCGCGCATGAAGATCACCACTGCGGCGGAGATGCGGGAAATCGACCGGCGAACCAGCGAACGCTTCGGCGTGCATTCGCTGACGCTGATGGAAAATGCCGGCGCGGCGGTCGCGAATTTCGCGCGCGAGCACTTTGCCGAAGCCTCGCGCATCGCCATCGTCTGCGGCAAAGGCAACAATGGCGGAGACGGATTTGTCGCCGCCCGCAAGCTGCACCAGGCCGGCAAAGTGGTCGAGGTGCTGCTGCTGGCCGACCCGGCCGAGCTGCGCGGCGATGCGGCCAAAGATGTTCGCCCGGCTGCCGATGCGCCCGGTTGTCATCGGCAACGAGCAGGAACTGACGAACGAGCTTACGCGCGGGCTGGGCAATGCCGACCTGATTGTCGACGCCATTCTCGGAACCGGATTTCGTCCTCCGGTTACCGGCCTTTACGCCGAGGCCATCGAGGCCATCAACGGCACGTCCGCCCGGTGCTGGCCGTGGACATTCCCTCCGGCGCCGATTCCGACGCGCTGACGGCGCAGGCCGGCACAATCGCCCGGGCCGATGCCATTGTGACCTTCACCGCGCCCCGGCCCGCGCATCTGTTCGGCAATCTCTCGCTGGGACCGTCGTGGTGGCCGCCATCGGCTCGCCCGAGGAGGCCATCCAATCCAGCTTGAATCTCTTCGCCATCACCGCCCCGGATGTGGCTCCGCTGCTGGCGGCGCGCGCCCCCGACGCCAACAAAGGACGCTTTGGCCACGTGCTGGTGATCGGCGGCTCGTTCGGCAAATCGGGCGCGCCGCCATGGCGGGCATGGCGGCATTGCGCGCCGGAGCCGGACTGGTGACGGTGGCCACGGCGCGCTCGGCCCTGCCGCTGGTGGCCGGACACGCGCCGGAGTTGATGACCGAAGCGCTGTCGGAGACCGCAATCGGCGCGCTCGGACAGCTGGCCTTGGGCGACCTGCCGGAGGTGATGAAGGCCAAGACGGTGATCGCCATCGGCCCCGGTCTCGGCCGCCATATCGAAACCGCGAGCTGGTGCGCGATGTCGCACTCAAAACCACCGTGCCTACGGTCATCGACGCCGATGGCCTGAACGCCTTCGAGGGCCTGGCGCAGATGCTGAACGGCGAGCGGCGAACCCTGGTTCTGACTCCGCATCCGGGCGAGATGGCGAGGCTGACCGGAACGATCGTTAGCGCCGGTGCAGGCCGACCGGCTGGCCGTGGCGCGCCGCTTCGCCCGCGAACACGCCTGCATCCTGGTGCTGAAAGGACACCGGAGCATCGTGGCTTTGCCCAACGGCGAGGCCTGGATCAATCCCACCGGCAACGCCGGCATGGCGACCGGAGGCACCGGCGATGTGCTGACCGGCATGGTCGCCGGATTCCTGGCGCAGTTCCCCGAGCGCCCCGAACTGGCGGTCTGCGCGGCGGTGTATCTGCATGGCATGGCCGGCGACGTGGCCCGCGAGCAGATAGGCGAGCAGGCGATGATCGCCACCGACCTGCTGCATACGTTGCCGGAAGCGATGCGGCGTGCGATGGCCTGGTCGCGCCAGAAGCTGCTGCGCATCTCATAAATTGGACGGGCGGCTCGAGCCGGCAGGATGCGAAAACAATTTCTGACCCATTCCGCGGAAGAGACGATCGAGCTGGGGCGGAAGCTTGCGCCGCTGCTGCGCGACTCCAGAATCGTGCTGCTGCGCGGCGATCTGGGAACCGGCAAGACCACGGTGGTCAAGGGAATCGCCGAAGCCTTCGAGGCCGCCGAGCAGGAAGACGTGACCAGCCCGACTTTTACCCTGGTACACGAATATCGCGGCCCCGAGCGCAGCCTCTTTCACATCGATCTCTACCGCATTGAAACCCTGCGCGAACTGGAGACGCTCGGCCTCGACGACCTCATCCGCGAGGAAGGCAACATCCTGCTGATCGAGTGGGGCGAAAAATTCGAACGCCTGGTCCGCGAACGCGATGTCGAAATCGCCATCGAGCGACTCGGCTACGAGGATCGCCGCTTCACCATCGACCAGCGCCAGGAAGGCGAAACGCGCCGCACACCGGTTATCGCACAACGATAATATCCGCGAAGTTTTAGAACTTCGCGATGCTGCCGCCGAAATGGCGGCCTGCACTTCGCAGGCCCATCATTGCGGAGCCGCGGGCAGAGCGAATGTGGGGAGAAATTACGCCCACATTCGCAAAGCCTTCAACTCTACAGGTTTACGAAAGACGAGTGGGGGGCCGGCGTGCCGCCCAAAATGGTTCGGAGCCGGGACCAGCTCACCGTTATTTTCCGCCTCCCCCGCCCCCTACTACGGTCTCGTCGCGGAGTTCCTCTACGCGAATGGTGTTCTGGACCGCCTTATTCAGGTCGTTCTGCTCCTCGGAAGAGAACGTTGCCTTAACATGTTTGTTCATGTGCGAAGAGCACATGTCCGGATTGGAGACGGCTGAGACTGTCCCCTCATCGCTAATGAACACAACATCGCCGCTTCTCTCCATGCAGCCTGGATCGCAGCTGGCGCGGTTGTCGTTCTGTACGACGCACTTCGAATCACAAACCCAGCCGGTCATTGTGTTGTCCTTGGCATTCAGTAAGATCGCCGAACACAGAACCGCTAAAAACAGCCACGCGAATCGCTTCATTTTTTGCCTCCTGCACGAGTGCCATTGACGGCTGCCACTCGTGGTTCATGTGTTGATGCGTCGATTCCGCGCGGCTGTTTTCCCGACCAAGTCTCTCCACAAAATAAGCGGCTACCCGGGCGGGTGATCCTCAATAAGGGCGAAGACACTGGCGAGTGCTGTCGAGAGCGGCGGTGAACCAGGAGTGCGTTTTTCAGGTTGGCTGCCGGGCTGGCGCCCACATTTGCGGAATCGCAGGGCAAAGCTACCGTGAGACCGGCTCGTGTTCAAGAAGCACATCCGAATGGGTGCAGTCCTCAACTCCGGATTTGCCAAGGGCAATGGAGCACCCGCCCGGCGAGCGGAAGAGACGGATCATGGTCGAGATGTTGATCACGGCAATCGACGCTTCCAGCAGGGTTCCGCCGATGGATCGGCTGATGATGTTGTTGGTCAACCACATGATCGTGCTGGACAGCAGCACCAGCCGCATCGGAATGCCGCGCATGTAAAACATGGCCACCGTGGCGACCGCCGAGCCGACGACGGGGAGCCAGCCGACGGCACTGCGGGCAAAGGCGATGCCGGAAGCCACATAGATGGCGACGATCACGACGGCCAGCCAGCGCGAGCGGGCTTTCACCGACAGGAACGAGCGCACGCACGAGATCAGCGCACTGGCCGATGCCGAAAAATTGCCCAGCAACGCAAAGTGCACAGCGTAGGCGAGACTTTCGCCGGTAAGCAGATATTTCAGGCGGCGATCTTTCTTCTGCAGGAAGGCCCCTACACCCAGAACCAAAGCGACATATCCGACACACTGACCCGGAGAAAACAGTTCCATCTTTAGCCGTAGAATTCCAACTTACCTGGCGTCCCAAAGTCTGTGGGCTTGACTCAGGCGGTCATGCTGAGCACAGCGATAACGAATTCCGTGCTGTCAGGCTGAGACAGCGAAGCATCCCAGGAAATGCTCCTGCCCCATACTCTTGGGCTCTGGATGAAATCCTGCGGCTGGACCTGAGCCCCACGCTTGAATGGGATTCCGGGTTTCTTCACTTCGCTCAGAATTTCAGCAGGCGGCTCAACGCAGGCTGGATGCTTTTTTTATCATACTCCCGCCACTTAGGCCGGATTTGCGGAAGGTGTACCCGGTGAAGCAGCCGGGCTTGCAAGCCCGGGCGGTGCCAGTGCAGGGTACATCGACCTTGGAATTACTCTGGCAGGCTGCCGAACGCGCCGATGCAATAAGTGAGGTGCCGCGGGATGGGTGCTCCGCGACGCATTACGAATCAAATACATAGATTTTTCGCTCGCTACGCTCGCTCAGAATGACACCTCAAAAATGATTGCGCGAACTTCCGGGACACGACACTAGCAGGCTGCTGAAAAACTGTTTTCTGAGTGTGTCATCCTGAGCGTAGCGAAGGATCTGCTGTTTGCGAGCGCTGAAAGCAAAGCAGATCCTTCGGTCGTGCAACACCAGCACAACCTCAGGATGACACTTCTTATGAGTTTTTCAGCAGCCTGCTAGATCATTTTCAGATTTGGTATAGCTGGAGCATAGGATGAAGCGTCATGCTGAGCGAAGCGAAGCATCTGCTTTGTTCCCTAAATAAAGCAGATCCTTCGGCTCCGCGCTGCTCCGCCTCAGGATGACACCCTCTTAAGCGACTACATTCAAAGTTAAACAGCCCTAGAGCATTTTCGCAAAAGGTGTAGTCTCGGGTGCCCCACCTTCACCGCGGTTTTTGCGGTTAAGGTGGGAATCGTGGTCTACACCAAATCCGATTTCGCCCTAGTAACCCATGATGTTATAGCCGCAATCCACGTAGATGGTTTCGCCGGTAATGGCGGCAGCGCCGGGGCCGGCTAGAAATGCGGCGGTGGCCGCGACCTCGTCGACATCGACGTTGCGCTGCAACGGAGAGCGCGCGGCGTGCGACCGGAGCATCTCGCCGAGACCGGAGACGCCTCGTCCGGCGAGCGTCTTGATCGGGCCGGCGGAGATGGCGTTGACCCGGATGTTCTTCTTGCCAAGATCGTAGGCGAGGTAACGCACGGTGGATTCCAGCGCCGCCTTGGCCACTCCCATCACGTTATAGTTCGGCACCACTTTTTCAGCGCCAAAGTAAGTGAGGGTGATGATGCTGCCGCCCTCGCTCATCAGCGGCGCGGCGGCGCGGGCGAGTGCGATCAGCGAGTAGACGCTGATCTCGTGGGCGATGCGAAAGCCCTCGCGGCTGGTCATCAGGAACTCGTTGCGCAGCTCCTCGGGTGGAGCATAGGCGATGGAGTGGACGAGAACGTCGAGGCGTCCGTAGCGGCTTTTCAGTTGCTCGAAGAGCGCCGCGATCTCGCCGTCGCTCGCCACGTCGCACTGCATGGGCTCCGCGGGCAGGCTCCGAATCATCTCCTCGGATTCCTGCCGGATACGTTCGTTCTGATAGGTGATGGCCAGCCTGGCGCCGGCCGACTGAAGCTGCCGGGCGATGGCCCAGGCAATGCTACGTTGGTTGGCGACCCCAAAGACCACGGCCGTACAGTCTGCGAGAGGATGCGACATTTGCAGGTTCTTACCTCGATGGCAATAGTCTACAAATCAGCAAGATACAGAATATCAGCATCGCGCCGGAGACGGCGGCTTGCGGGGCGAAATCGTTGCCGCCGGGCAAGACCGGTTGGCAATTCCTCAGGGCTAAAGCGGTTCCCAGTTGGTGCATCCAATTTTCCGGAGAAAACAAAAGGTGGCTCGACTTCGCTCGCCATGACAGTCTGAATATTGGGATACACCTCTTCAAAGAAGTAATTGTGCAACCAGTTCTGGTCCAAACCCCCGGCCTCCGGCTTGCCGACGCCGGGTGTTGCGGTTTTCAGCAGTGTTTTTGGGCATGCGCACGTTTTCCCTGTGCACGGGCTCACAGCTTCGCCCACGGATTCTGCCCTATACTCCGCGCCATGGCTACCACCGTTTTGGAATCGCCCAACCCCGTCGAGCAACCATCACAGCGCGGAGCGTGCGTTGAGTTCGTAAAGTTCTGCAAGGAACAGCATCTGCGCGCCGAGGCCGCCGAAACCTTTATTCGCATGCTCCACAATCATGCGTGGCAAGTGGAATGCCAGCACATCCGCGAAGCCATGCGCCCCGAGATCGACGCCATGTTTGCGCCCATCGAGCGGGACATGGCGCGGGGCGCCAACTGCCAGGAGCTGCTCCAGAAGCTGGTCACGCTGTTGTCGGAACATAAAATGTAACCCCAACGAACCACCCCAGCGAGCCGAGCCTCGCCGGGGACCCCGATCAACCACGGCGAGCGAGTCGGGAACGATGGGAAAAATCACTGCATAGATCCTCACGTCGCGCCTGCGGCGCTCCTCAGGATGACACCTCGGACCGACTCGGGCAAATGCGGGGCAGCAGCGCAATCGAACTGCTTTGTGTACGCACAAACAGCAGATCCTTCGCTACGCTCAGGATGACACTCCCGGGAGAGACGACAAGATCGTGCAGGAAAAATGGCGGCAATTTTCTTCGCTAACGCCTCAGGATGCTACCTCGGATTTATGTAAAACGAACTTCTGACACACCACACTCGATAACACTCCTCAACCCTGAGCCCTCAGCCTGAGCGGGGTCAGGCTTTTGGAGGCTTGGCGGGCGGCTGGGGTACCGGCGATGGCGCCGCGGCCACGGTCGTCCCCTCGGTCGTACCCGTGACAATGTTGGCGGGCTGGGATTCGCGTCGCACTTCCGTCTTGAGCTGCTCCAGAACCCAGTCTCGTCCTTCACCGAGCATGCTGTGGTGCAAATCGTCGACCGCGACGCGGACGATATGGTAGTGGTGCAGCGAGGCGAGTTCGGGGTCGGTGGTGGCATCCAGCCAGACGTTGTGAATCGCATCGACATCTTCCTGGCGCAGGCGCGGGGTGTGCGGGCCGAGCCAGTAGTCGCTTACCACGCCATCGGGCGAGTGCACCTCCAGTTTGAGCGTCGGACGCGGCTCCGCCAGGCGTTCCCAGGCGTCGCCGGTCGATTTGCCCTGCTCGTCGTGGGTGAGCTGGTTGGATGCGCCGCTGACGATCTTGGAGGATTCGAGGCGCTGCGCCGTCTGCACAATCGCGTCGAAGACGTTGGCCGTAGGCATCACCATCAGCTCGACGTGCTTGCCCTCTTTTTCCGCCACCTCGACGACCTTGGTGAACAACTGGCGCTCGTAATCGTCGAACAGGTCATTGGAGTCGTAGTGCACACTTCCGCTGAAGGCATGTTCGCGGTGATAGTTCCGCGCGGTCATCACCACGACATCCTGCTTGGTGGTATCCGTGTGTTGCAGAATGTCGCGCAGATAGTAGAGGTTCCGCGGGTCGCGGATGGCAACCAGAATGTTGCCGGGTCGCACCTTCATCTCTTCGCGCGTGATCAGCGGCTGCTCGGCCACCCGGAACTGCTCGATCATCTCCTTCTTGCCTTTTTGCCGGCTCCTGGTGATGCGCTCCGAAATGGTGAAGAGAATGAAGAAGAAGATCGAAAAGGAGACGCCGCTGATGGTGGCCAGAGGCTTGGTCGCCAGATTGACCAGGGCGGTGGCGAACAGCAGCAAAGTGATCAGGCCCAGCCCGATCGGCAACTCCAACTTGCCGATGTAGAAGTTGCCGGGCACTTTGAATTCGCGGTTCTCCGGTTCGGTGAAGCGCAGGATGAAGACCGCAAGCCCTTTGAAGGCGAAGCTCCAGATCACGCCGAAGGCGTACAGCGAAGCCAGCAGGTAGACGTTGCCGCGGCTGGCAATGATGGTGACCAGTTGCAGCCCGGTGATCAGGTTGATGAGCCGGTAGGTGGTTCCGAAGCGCTTGTGCGGATGGCGAAACCAGGGGGTCATCACGCCGTCTTCGCTGACGCGGTTCAGCACGCCGTTGGCGCCGACGATGGCCGTGTTCACGGCTCCGGAAAGAATCAGCGCGCCCACCAGCACGACAAATCCCTGGAAGATCAGGCGCAGCGTGTACGGGCCAACCATGTACATGGCCAGACCGCTGATCAGGTTGGCAAAGTACTCCGGGCGGACCTTGTCCGGGATGATCATGACCGCGAAGAACGAGACCAGCGAGGTGAACAGCAGGCTGTACATGAAAATCACCAGCCCGGCCCGTTCCAGGTTCTTCAGCTTGGGATGCTCGATCTCGCGGTTGACCTGCGCCAGCGACTCCTCGCCGCTCATGGCCAGCACCGAGTGTCCGAAGCCGACCAGCATGACGATCCATGGCAACTGCGCCAGGAAGCCGCCGTGCAACCAGCCCAGCGATTCGCGGTCGAGCTTCATGGAGTGCATCGAGGGCAGCGGCGGCAACTGCGCGCCCTTTTTGAGAATCGTAATCAGGCACCACCCGATCAGGATCACCACCATCACGGTCGTGATCTTCATGATCCAGAGCGCTTTGTCGCTCGACTCGTGAATGCCCTCGATGTTCTTCCACCAGAAGTAAACCGTAACCAGCACGGCAAAGACCGCGGCGAAGTAGTTGGTCTGCGCCTCCGTCAGGTGCATCGGATGGCCGAGATGTCCGGCGACATCGTCGACAAAGCCCGCGAAATACTGTCCGGCCGAGACCGCGCTGATGGGACCGGTCAGGATGTAATCGAAGAGCAGCGCCGAAACCGAGAGCTTGGCCAGGGTGCCACCCATCGCCTCCTTGACCACGCGATAGACGCCGCCGCGCACGAACATGGAGCTGGATTCGATGTAGACCGAGCGCACCGCATAGCTGAACAGCATCACCGCCAGCACAAACCACGGCGCACTCTTGCCGATCACCTTTTCCGCGTCGCCGCCAACGTAGTAGGCGGACGATGCCAAATCGGAGAGCACAATGGCGGCGGCCCGCCAGAAGGAGATGAAGGTCAACATCACCGTGGTGGCGACGAAAACCTTGATGGCGGGGCGTTGAAGATTGTTGACGGGCGGTGACGACATCGATTGGCTACCTAATCCATTCCGGAAAACGGTTCGATACGGCTGAAATATAGTTGAATATACGGGTTTGTCTGAAGAAGTTACAATCGCTTGCGGCTGCCAAAGCCGGTCTGAGACCAGGCTGGAACACACAAGCTAACACTGGCAGAGCACGTCTGCGGTCCAAGTACTCTTCTCGTTAGTTTCAGTTCACCCTTTAAGTTCATAACATAAAGATTTCATAAAAGTTATAAATAAACCATAAAGATTAAGCCGTCGAGAATTCCTGGAGGGCTCGGGCGGGCTCGCAATTGCTAGTCACCGCAGCGAGCCGAGCCTCGCTGGGAACCCGAGGAACGGCATAGATCCTCACTCGCGCCGTCGGCGCAACACCCCAACAGCCGCAAATGCGGCGTCTGTCGGGGACCCCGATTTTCAGGATGACAAACTCGGAGCCGAATCGGGCGAATGTGGGGCAGCAAGTCGCGTAAGGGTACATCCAGGGAAGCCGAAGAAACTAACTACCCCACTCTAGCCGCAACTACGGCGGCTAGAATGGGCCACCCGCCCACCCCAACAGACGCAAAAACGGCGTCTGTCGGGGACCCCGGCAATGCACTCCCAAAAAGCTTGCTAGCAGGCTGCGGAAGAAACAGCAGATCCTTCGGCTCCGCTTTGCTACGCCTCAGGATGACACCTCGAAAGAGACAACAACAGGTCTTGCAGGAAAAGTGGCACGGCAATTTTCTTCGTTGCGCCTCAGGATGACAACCCGACTCGGGCGCGCTCAAGAGGATGCGGGCGCGGTGCTATACTCTCCGGTTCGCCGATTGAGCGTACGCTTTATGTCAGCGGGATTACCCTTCGCGATAAAACCGGACACACCGTGACATCCCGTTGAGAAAGGAACCGGCCATGCCTCCGCCAGCCATCAGCTTCGCCAATCAGAATCAGCAGAGATTTCTCGATGAACTCAAGCGCCTGCTCCGCATCCCCAGCGTGAGCACTCTGCCGGAGCATCGACCAGACATCCAGCGCGCCGCCAACTTTGTTGCCGATGAGCTGAAGCGCATCGGTTTTGAAAATGTCGCGGTCATTGCGACCGCCGGCCACCCGCTGATCTATGCCGATTGGCTGCACGCCGCCGGCAAGCCTACGGCGCTGGCCTACGCGCACTACGACGTCCAGCCGCCCGATCCGCTGGACGAATGGATCTCGCCTCCCTTCGAGCCCGCCGAACGCAATAACAATCTCTATGCCCGCGGCGCGGTCGACGACAAAGGCCAGCTCTGGATGCAGGTGAAGGCCTTCGAGTCTTTGTTCAAGAGCAGCGGCGGGAAGTTGCCGATCAACGTGCGGGTACTCTACGAGGGCGAAGAAGAAGTAGGCGGGGAGTCGATCGAAAAATACGTGCGCGAAAACCCGGCCAGGCTGAAGGCCGATTTCGCCATCGTCTGCGACACCGAACTCTTCGCGCCCGAGTTGCCGACGCTGTGCGTGGGACTGCGCGGCTTGGTTTACACGGAGTTGGAGTGCCAGGGTGCGGCCATCGACCTGCACTCCGGGATGTACGGCGGGGCGGCTCCCAATCCGCTGTTTGCGCTCTGCGAAATTATCACCAAGCTGAAAGACGAGAACGGAAAAATCCTGATCCACGGCTTCTACGACGCGGTGCAGGCGCCAACCGAAGACGAGCTGAAGGCGTGGAAGGCTCTGCCCTTCGACGAGGAACACTATCGCAAGACGGAAGTCGGCTCCACGGTGCTGACCGGCGAACCCGGCTACCCGGTGCTCTATCGCACCTGGGCGCGGCCCACGCTCGAAGTGCACGGCATGCCGGGAGGATTCACCGGGGCCGGCGCCAAGACGGTGATTCCGGCGCGCGCCTCGGCCAAGATATCCATGCGCCTGGTTCCCGATCAGGACGCCGACGACATCCTGGCCAAGTACACGAAGTTCGTCAACTCGGTGGTACCCAAAGGCGTGCAGGTAAAGATCAAGGTACACAGCAAGGGCCCGGCCTCGATGGTGAGCACCGATAACGACTTTGTGCGGGCGGCCAACCAGGCTCTGCATGAGGTTTTCAAGAAGGAAACGGTGTACATACGCTCGGGCGGCTCGGTCCCGATCGTCGCCCAGTTCCAGAAAGACCTGGGGCTGCCGAGCGTGATGATGGGACTCGGGTTGCCCGACGACAATCTGCATGCGCCGAACGAGAAATTCCACATCCCGAATTTTTACCGGGGCATTGAGTCGCTGATACGCCTCTTCACCATTTTGGGAAATTAAATCGGCGTCGATTCAAATTTACGATTGCAATTTTCTTTTCATGGCGGGCAATAAAAAGATTTTTGCCCGCCGTGCCCGATCCTCGTCCGAATTCGTCGAAAAGCGCATCTGGCGCGGCTTTGCCGGGAAGTCGCGACGCGGCGCGCGGTCATCTAATTTTGGGTTGCAAGAAGACTTGCCAAGCGGCAGGAGTTGTGATCAAGAAAAATGCTCGCCGCGCGTCTTCGGACGGGCTGGCAGCGGTTGACGAAATTGCCTGAAAACCCTTGTCAGGATTGGGTTTCGCGAAATCCGGAAGCGGCAGGGGTGAGATCGACGTCAGGCCGCCGATCCAGGTTTTGCGTAAACCGAGATTCGTTGACAAAATAGAAGTGCTTCTTTAAAAATTCCGACGAACTTATTTCAGAAAAACTGTGAACACTCAAACACCAGAAGTTCTGCTCCGTACCGACTTCGACGACTTGAAACTTTTTGCCAGTGGCAAAGTTCGAGATGTGTATGTCGCCGACCAAGATCACCTCCTGTTCGTAGCAACCGACCGCCTCTCGGCTTTCGACTACGTGCTTGCGACCGGAATTCCCTTGAAGGGCCGGGTACTGACCCAGCTCTCGCTCTTCTGGTTCGACTTCCTGAAGGACATCGTGTCGAATCACCTGGTCACGGCGGACGTGGAGCGGTATCCCCAGGCGATCCAGAAGCACGCTTCCCAGTTGCGCGGACGTTCGATGCTGGTCAACAAGGCCGAAATGTTTCCCATCGAGTGCGTGGTGCGCGGCTTTGTCTCGGGGTCGGCCTGGAAAGAGTATTTGCAATCCGGAAAAGTTTCCGGCATCAAGCTGCCCGCGGGATTGCGGGAGAGCGATCAGCTCCCCGAGCCCATCTTTACCCCGGCGACCAAAGCCGCCAGCGGTACCCATGACGAGAACATCTCGTTCGACGAGATGGTCAAGCAAGTGGGCGCCGAGCAGGCCGAGCAGCTTCGCGACCTGACCTTGAAGATTTATCAGAAGGCCGCCAATTACGCCGCCACCCGGGGCATCATCATCGCCGACACCAAGTTCGAATTCGGCCGCACCGCCAAGGGGCTGGTGCTCGCCGACGAGGTGATGACTCCCGATTCATCGCGCTTCTGGCCGGCCGATACCTATGAGCCGGGCCAGGCACAACAGTCGTATGACAAACAGTATGTGCGCGATTACCTGGAATCGATTCACTGGAACAAATTACCACCGGCGCCCGGGCTGCCGGCGGATGTCGCCGCCAATACCAGCGCGAAGTATGTGGAAGCCTATCGGCGGTTGACCGGCCGGGAATTGCCGATGGATTAGAACTGGATGCATAAATGTGTTTTGGAAGAACCGGCAATTCGCTCGGGGGCTAAAGCCCACGTCGTTACTGGTTCTGGACGGTGCGGCTAAAGCCGCGCCCCTTCAGAGGTATTGCAACCAGTTCAGGCCAGCACACCCCCAGCGAGCCGGATCTCGCCGGGGAGTGGCGATGTTGAAGGAAACGAAAAAGGACATAGCATCCCTGGTCTTGCCGTAGTGCCAGGTACATCAGCCTTGAAACTGGCTCTTGAGGTGCTTCGATGACGGGGCTGGACTGGATCATCGTAGCGATTCTGTTTTTGTCCGTTCTGCTGGCAACGGCACAGGGCTTTGTCTATGAGCTGTTTTCCCTGGGCGGCAGCGTGCTTGGCTATGTGCTGGCGGCTTGGAACTACAAGCGCTTTGGCACCTGGCTGTTGCCTTACGCCAAGAACGAATGGATCGCTCAGGGTTTTGCCTTTCTGTTGATTTTTATTGGCATTGTCTTTCTGGCTGGAGCGGCCGGCCGGCTGGCACGGTGGGCGGCCCACGGCGTGGGGCTTCACTGGTTTGACCGGCTGCTGGGCGCAGCCTTTGGCGTCCTGCGCGGAGCCCTGATCGCGATGGTGCTGGTGATGACCATGGCGACCTTCGTTCCCGGCTCGCGCATGCTCGCCGAGTCGCGGTTGGGATCGTATTTCCTGGTGATGGGCCGGGGCGCCACCTGGGCAGCCCCAGCGGAGCTACAGGCCAGATTCAAGGATGGGTTGCGGGCGCTGAGCGAAATCCGCGACCCCGAGGTTCATAAAGAGAGCGCGCCCAGGAGCGGCGCTCAAACTAGCAGCCGGAAGACATCGAATTAACCAACGTTCATAACCGGCGCGGCAACTGTTTTACTTTGGGAAAGCGAGGCGTATTGTGAAGGACCAGCTGGAAGCGCTCGTGATGCAGATGTACAAAAGCGGAATCTTCTACAGCGAGGCTGTGCGCGAGTTCAAGAAGCGGTTCATCATTACCGTGCTGGAAGAAAATAACGGCAACCAGTGCAAGGCAGCGCGCCAGTTGGGAATGCATCGCAATACCCTGAGCCGCACCATCGCCGAGCTGAAAGTCGACGTTCGCGCCCTGCGCGGCGAAGCCCGTCGTCCTCCCCGAAGCGAGCGCCCGCTCGCGGTCGAGAAGAGGGTGGCACGGTAGACCCGAAAGGTAATCCCACAAGCGGCAGAGCCAAGGAATCCCCGTCGAACGCCGCTTTTAGCATTTGCCGAGGGTGAAAGTCCGCCCCGGCGATCACTCCGGAATCCACCTGAAAAGCGGTTGCACAAATGGTGTATCCGATCTCTCGAAGTGTCATCCTGAGCGCAGCCGGTGCCCATGGCAAGCCCGTTGTTGGGGTGGAGAAGCGAAGGATCTGCTGTTGTTCCGTAAATAAAGCAGATCCTTCGATCACGCAAAATCGGCGCGACCTCAGGATGACACTTCTACGAGTTTTCCAGCAGCCGGCCAGAGCGGAAGCATCCAGGAACACAAGGTGGCTCGACTTCGCTCGCCATGACAATTTGGCATGTCGGGACATACCTACTCGGGAACTGCTCTAGCCTGAAGTGGGCGCGGGCCGCTGCCGCATCCATTCCCAGGCAGTGCGGACGATGGTCTCCAGCTCGGCAAACTGAGGCTGCCAGCCAAGTTCGCGCCGGATCTTGTCGGAGCTTGCCACCAGCTCATCCGGATCGCCCGGGCGGCGCGGCTCTTCGATGACGGGGATCGCGTGTCCGGTGACCCGCCGGGCCACGGCGATCACTTCGCGCACGCTGAAACCGCGTCCATTGCCGAGGTTGTAGATCAACCGTTGCGGCCCGGCATCGGCCCGCAGCCGCTCCAGCGCCAGCAGGTGCGCACTGGCCAGATCCGAAACGTGGATGTAGTCGCGGACGCAGGTGCCATCCGGGGTGCCGTAGTCGGTGCCGAAGATGCCTATATGGCCGCGGAGGCCGAGCGCCACTTGCAGGATCAGCGGGATCAGGTGGGTTTCCGGACGGTGCCTCTCGCCAAGTCCTGGGGTTGCGCCGGCGGCGTTAAAGTAGCGCAGGCTGGCATAGGACAAGCCGTGAATGCGATGAAACCAGTCCAGCATGCGCTCAACCAGGAACTTGGATTCCCCGTAGGCGTTGGTCGGCCGCAAGGGATCGTCCTCACGGATCGGCGAACGGGCCGGGTTTCCGTAGAGCGCCGCCGTCGAGGAAAAGACCAGGCGCGGAACGCGGTGGGCCAACACGGCTTCCAGGAGCACGAGCGTGTTGGCCGTATTGTTGCGGAAGAAACGCTCCGGCTCCTTCATCGACTCGCCGGCCTCGATCCAGGCGGCAAAGTGCATGACGGAATCGATGTGGTGCTCGCGCAAGGCGGCGTCCAGGCAGGCGCGATCGCCGACGTCGCCGACGATCAGGGTGGCGCGGCTGGGCACCGCGTCCCGGTTGCCCTTGCTGAGGTTGTCGTAGACGACGACCTCGTGTCCCGAGGCCACTAACTGCGCGGCCACCACGCCGCCGATGTATCCGGCGCCACCGGTAACCAGGATTCTCATAGGCAATCCTTTAGAGCAGTACCAGAGGAGTCCAAAGTTCGACACATAACAACTGTCGAGCGCCCGGAGCGAGCGAAGAATCCATGGATTGGATTCGAAAAAGCAGATCCTTCGCTGCGCTCAGGATGACACCTCAAACTTATGTAAAGGAACTTCTGACACACCACACTAGCCGCTTTCCGCCGGACGCCATGCCCGGCTCTTGGGCGAAGCGCCAGCCTCAGGCTCACGCCTCGCGCCCCGCCATTTCCGCAACCGCCTTCTGAAAGTAATCGAGCGAGAGCCTCAGTCCGGTTTCCAAATCGATTTCGGGCTCCCATCCGAGCAAGCGCCGGGCCTTCGTAATGTCGGGACGGCGCTGCCGGGGATCATCCTCGGGTAGCGGCTGGAAGCGGATCGGCGCGGTCGATCCGGTCACCTTCTGCACCAGCCGGGCGCACTCCAGGATGGTAAATTCCGTGGGATTGCCGATATTCACCGGCAGATGTTCCTCGGTCGACGCCAGGCGCAGAATGCCCTCGATCTCGTCGCTGACGTAGCAGAAACTTCGCGTCTGACTGCCGTCGCCATAGATCGTCAGCTCCTCGCCCCGCAACGCCTGCTTCATCAGGTTGGAAATCACCCGGCCATCGTTCAATTGAAGCCTGGGACCATAAGTATTGAAGATGCGGACGATGCGCGTGTTGACCCTGTGATAGCGGTGAAACGCCATGGTGAGCGCCTCGGCAAAGCGCTTCGACTCGTCGTAGACCGAGCGCGGGCCGATGGGATTGACGTTGCCCCAGTAGCGTCTCCGGCTGCGGATGCACCGACGGATCGCCATAGCACTCGGAGGTCGAGGAGATCAGAAATCCGGCATTGTACTTCTTCGCCAGCTCCAGCGAGTTCAGGGTTCCCTGCGATCCCACCAGCAAGGTTTCAATCCCGTACTTCATGTAATCCACGGGACTTGCCGGAGAGGCGAACTCGAAGATGAAATCGACGGCGCCGAAATCAAAGGGCTGGCAGATGTCGTGCCGGATGAACTCGAAGCGGGCTTCGTGCTCCAGATGCCTGATATTGTCCAGGCTGCCGGTGATCAGGTTGTCGACGGCGACAACCGAGTTCCCTTCGGCTAAAAGCCGGTCGCAAAGGTGCGAACCCAGAAAACCGGCCGCACCCGTTACCAGTACGCGCATCTTTGACTCCCGCACCCGCGGACTCCCGCAGCAAGCTTCGATTTCAGTGACTCGACGACAGCCTTGAATCTACCACCGTTACCACCCCTACAAGCTAACAACGGCTTGTCGGGGACCCCGGCGCTACCACCCCTACAAGCTAACAACGGCTTGTCGGGGACCCCGGCGGCCGGCGCTTCGCGGCCTTCGCCGCGCACTTCCGCCGGTCTACAGGGCTTCACCGCGCACGATCGCCCGCGGAGTATCGGAAAAAATCGCCTGCGCATATTTTTCTCCGACCATTCTGACGACAACCTTGCGGGCGTCGGAGAGGATCGGAGGGCGACGATTGAGATCGTGGGCATCGGTGGCGACCACGTGCACTTGCTCATGCTTGAGCAGGCGCTCGCAGAACTTCTTCACCGACGAACCCCACGAGCCGGTCAGCGAGTTGGCCGTGATCTGCACGAGGCAGCCGAGCGCAATCCACTCGCCCACCAGCTCGGAGCGGCGCTCCACCAGTTTGTTGCGTTCCGGGTGGGTGATGATCGGAACCAGCCCGAGACAAGTCAACTCCGAAAGCACGGTCGTTATGGAGTTGGGAATCGCATACTCGCTCAGCTCGACCAGCAGATACTTCGTGTCGCCTATCGTGTAGAGTTCGGGATGCCGCCTGGCATCCTCAATGTTTTCGTAGGAAAGATGAAAGTCGCATCCCAGGCTGAAGGCGAGATTGGGCACGCGGCGCGCCAGCTCTTCGACCATGGCGAGCGCGGCTTTGCGGTCATAAGGATAGTGGTCGTTGCAATGGGGAGTGGCGACGATGTGGGTAATGCCATCGGCCGCGGCCCTTTCGCACATCTGCAAAGTGTCTTCCCAGGAGCGTGAGCCATCATCGATGCCGGGAAGCAAATGACAGTGAATGTCGACCATTTCCATGAATTATAAATGCCTCAACTTCCACCCCAACAACGGCAACAGCGCCGTCGTCGGGGTGACACTTTGGAGAACACTTTTCAGCGGTCTGCTAATGTGGTGCGTCAGAAATGCGTGACATAAATCGGAGGGTGCCACAGAGGTCCTTCGACTCCGCAAGCCGCACAAAACGCGGCTCGCTCCGCTCAGGATGACAGCGGCATTTCTGACGCGAACTTATGACGCACCACACTAAAACGCGTTCACGTTGACCACGAGGCGTCCGCGCACCTTGCCGTCGACGATCTCACGCGCGGCCTCAAAAGCCTGCGGCAAGGTAATTTCCCGGGTCATCCCATCCAGCTTGACGGGATCGAGATCGGCGGCCAGCCGACGCCAGGCTTCCAGCCGCAAAGGCATCGGGACCGTTCCGGAATTGATGCCATAGAGGGTCACGCCGCGCAGGATAAACGGGGCGACCGTCGAAGGGAAATCCATGCCCTGCGCCAGCCCGCAGGCGGCGACCGCGCCGAGATCTTTGGTCTGGGCGCAGGCATTGGCCAGCGTATGGCTGCCGACGGCATCCACCACTCCCGCGTAGCGCGGCTTCTGCAGCGGCTTTCCAGGGGCGCTGAGGGTGGCGCGGTCAATCACCTCCGCGGCTCCCAACGCTTTCAGGTAGTCGCTCTCCGACGCCTTCCCGGTGGACGCCACGACCCGGTAGCCGAGTTTCGCGAGCACGGCGATGGCGATGCTCCCCACCCCGCCCGATGCGCCGGTCACCAGAATGTCGCCGTCCGCCGGGCGGATGCCGTGCTTTTCGAGCGCCAGGATGCAAAGCATGGCGGTAAAGCCGGCGGTGCCGATGGCCATCGCGCGCCGGGCCGTCAGGCCTTTCGGCAGGCGCACCAGCCACTCGCTCTTGACCCGGATCTTCTGCGCCAGCCCGCCCCAGTACACTTCCCCGATCTCGCAGCCGGTCACCAGGCAGGCTTCGCCGGGCTTGAATTCGGGATTGGTGCTGCTCTCGATGACGCCGGCGAAGTCGATGCCGGGAACCATCGGCCATTTACGAACCACCGGAGACTTGTCGGTGAGAGCCAGTCCGTCCTTGAAATTGATGGTGGAGTACTCGACTTTCGCCAGCACGTCGCGATCGGCGGGCAATTGAGATTCATCGAGATCCGTAAGCTGGGCGGAAAACTGGTTCTGTTCCTTCGTCAGATAAATTGCTTTAAACAATGGGTCCTCCTGCACAATGGCCAACCAGCGAATATAACGGTGCAGCCCTGTCGGTTGCAATGGGCGGGGGGGTAGCGGTTCTAGGGCTGTTTAACTTTGAATGTAGTCGCTTAAGAGGGTGTCATCCTGAGGCGGAGCAGCGCGGAGCCGAAGGATCTGCTTTATTTACGGAACAAAAGCAGATGCTTCGCTTCGCTCAGCATGACACTTCATCCTATGCTCCAGCTATACCAAATCTGAAAATGATCTAGTGTCGTGTCCCAGAAGTTCGCGCAATAATTTTTGAGGTGTCATTCTGAGCGAGCGCAGCGAACGAAGAATCTATGAATTTGATACTTGATACGAAATACATAGATCCTTCGCTACGCTCAGGATGACCTACGACTTGGACGGATGCTTGCCAAGCAGCGGAGCGTGGCAGCCGCCGCAATCCATCTTGGTACGGATGTTTTCCAGCGCTCCGCCCTTTTCATGACAGCTCATGCAGCCCTGGGTCGCCGAGCGGCAGGGCGAATGTCACCGGCTTGCCCGCCGCCTGCTGGTTCAGCAGGATGACCGTCTGGCGGGCCACGGAGGCGGCCAGAGCACCGCAGCGTTCGGAGCGCTCCGGGCTATAGGCATGCTTGTGGCTGACCTTCGTCCACGACGCAATCGACTGATGGCAGAGCGGCGAATCGGCAACCGAGCGGATTTCCGCGAACTTCGCGCCTTTGGGATGGACGTTGGGCAGCGGCTCATGCTCGTACCAGGCGAAGAGCGCGTTGATCAGCGGGTCGGGATCGGGAGAGAGAAGCTGAATGGCAGCGGCGGCGCCATTCAACGCGCCGCAGATGGTTGCCCAACCCTTAATGCCTCCGCCGCCGTACTTGAACATCAGGAAGGGAAAATCCGTATAGGGAGCACCGAGCTGCTCGGCAACCGGACCGGCGACGGCCTCGAAACTTCCGTACATGCACTCCGCTTTGTAGAAACCGGCGAACGCGCGCTGCGCCGCAACCTCCGGGTCGAGCGGCTTGTAAGGCCATGGCACTTTCTGCATCGCCGACGCGGGAGCTTTCGTAGCAACCTGATCGGCGTGCGCCGCCAGGGTTGCGACCGCACCCACTCCGGCAAGTCCTCCCAACAACGTAACCAGCTTCCGGCGATCGATCTGGTTCTCCATTTCACCCTCCCGGCCCGATGATGACTCGCACATCGCGGCCAGGGGTAGTGTACTGAAGCGGCAACACGCGCAGCCGTGACCGCCATCACACGCAAGCGTGTACGCCAACCGGCCGGCCTAGAGCGGTTCCCATGTTGATGTAGCCAAAAAATTTCGAGAAGGTATCATGGCGACCGGAGCGCCGAGCGCCAGCGGCCGGAGCAACCGCGTTGCGTACCCGACATTGCGCCTCATTAAGCGAGAAGCTATTCGGGTGCGGAGCCGGGGTCCCCATCCAACGCCGTTGTTGCGTTGGATAGGGTGGGGAGTGGAGCCACCTTTTGTTTTTCAGCAATAGGAACAAAAGTGGCTCGACTACGCTCGCCATGACAATTTGATCTGGTGGGATATACCTACTGAGGAATCGCTTAGAGCATTTTCGCAAAAGGTGTAGTCTCGGGTGCCCCACCTTCACCGCGGTTTTTTGCGGTTAAGGTGGGAATCGTGGTCTACACCAAATCCGATTTCGCTCTAAGGCCGCCGCGCCACCATTACCCGGGGAATCCCCGCCAGATCCGGAACGACGCGCACATCGCGCCAGCCGGCCAGTAACTCCGTGGCCACCGGAGCCATGGTGTAGCCGATCTCAAAGACCAGATAGCCTCCGGCGCGCAACGCCTCGTGCGCCTGCGGAATGAGGCGGCGAATGACATCCAGGCCGCTCTCGCCGGCAAAGACCGCCATCTTCGGCTCGAACTTCTTCACCACGTCCTGCACCTTGTCGGCCTCATGGAAGCCAACGTAGGGAGGATTGGAGATGACAAAATCGAAACTGCCGTCGCGCGGCACGCATTCCAGCACGTCGCTCACCAGGAAGCGCACGCGGCGCCGGCAGCCGCAGCCGCGCCGTGTTGGCCTTGGCAACTTCGAGCGCCTCCCGTGAAAGGTCCGAGGCATAGATCTCGGCCGTGGGCAACTCGGAGGCCAGCGCCAAGGCGATGGCGCCGGAGCCGGTGCCGACATCGATCAGCTTCGGCCCGGACTTCGCCGGCCCATACTTCGTTGACCCAGGCTTCGTCGACCCAGAAACGGCTTCGCGGCCGGCGTCGGCGCGCACCAATTCCAAAACGGTTTCAACGACGTGCTCGGTCTCCGGACGCGGGATGAGCACGGCGGGCGAGACAATCAGGTCCAGTCCCCAGAACTCCTGATGTCCGGTGATGTACTGCGCGGGATAGCCCGAAGCACGCAACGCAATCGCCTCTGCATAGCGCGATTGTTCGTCCGGCGTAAGCTCGCGTTCGGAATGGGCGTAGAGATAGGCGCGGTCGCAATCGAGGGTGAACATCAACAGCATTTCGCCGTTCATGCGCGGCGAGCCGACATCCTCGGCTTCGAGCCTGCGCACGGCATCGGTCAGTGCGTTTTTCAGTTGCATGGTCGAAGTATCTACCCGGCGGCTGCAAAAGTGCTTTTGGCGGTGTCATCCTGAGCGCAGCCGGGGAAAAAAGCAGATCCTTCGGCCGCACAAATGCGGTGCGACCTCAGGACGACACTTCAAGGAGGATCACTCACGGCCTCAGCACGACACTTCGATGAGAACCACTCCTAACCTCAGGACGACATTCCGATGAGGGTCGCTCTTGGCTCAGGACGACACTTCGATGAAGATCGTTCTTGGCCCTCAGGAATAACCCTTCAATGAAGACCACACCTAGCTCCAGGACAACCCATCTGAGTTTTTCAGCCGCCGGTTACGCGCCCGCGGCCGCCGAGGGGACATCGCCTTCGTGCTTCAGCTTTTCAGCCTCGTAGTGGGTCATCAGGGCATCGATTACCGGCTGCAGCTTGCCGTCCATGATTTCGCCCAACTGGTGAATCGTAAGCCCTATGCGATGGTCCGTCATGCGGTTCTGGGGGAAATTGTAGGTGCGGATTTTCTCGCTGCGGTCGCCGCTGCCCACCATCGAGCGCCGCTCCTTGGCCACGGCTTCCTGCTGCTTGGCCAGCTCCATCTCGTAAAGGCGGGAGCGCAGCACGCGCATTCCCTTCTCGCGATTCTTGATCTGCGACTTTTCATCCTGGCAGCTCACCACGGTGTTGGTGGGCAGGTGGGTGATGCGGACCGCCGAATACGTGGTATTCACCGACTGGCCGCCCGGTCCGGAAGAGCAGAAGGTGTCGATGCGCAGATCTTTGGCTTCGATCTTGACGTCCACATCCTCGGCCTCCGGCAGCACCGCGACGGTTACGGCGGAGGTGTGAACCCGTCCCTGGGTCTCGGTGGCCGGAACGCGCTGCACGCGGTGCACGCCGCTCTCGTACTTCATCTGCGAGTAAGCGCCCTTGCCCTCGATGATGGCGATCACTTCCTTCAACCCGCCAACCCCCGATTCCGAACTGGAAAGCACCTCCACCTTCCAGCGGCGCGTCTCGGCGTAGCGCGTGTACATGCGGAAGATCTCGGAGGCAAACAGCGTGGCCTCGTCGCCGCCCGTGCCGGCCCGGATTTCCAGCACGACGTTCTTCTCGTCATTCGGGTCTTTGGGCAGCAGCAGAACCTTCAGGTCCGCGCCTACCTGAGCCATTCGCGCTTCCAGTTGCGCCAGTTCTTCCTGCGCGTAGGCTTTCATCTCGGGATCGCTCTCTTCGGCGACGAGCGCTTTGCTCTCGTCGATCCCGCGCTTCAGATCCTTGAGTTCGCGAAACTTTTCGACAATCGGAACCAGATCGCTGTGCGCCTTCGCCGTCTTCTGGAAGTTGGCGGAGTCGGACATGATGTCGGGCGAGGCAAGCGCCTGCGTCAGTTCCTCGTATTTCGCTTCTATCTGGTCAAGTCGTTCAAACATTGCACACCCGCTGGCTTTCGATGATTGGGTTTTCGATGGATGGCCCGCGCCCAGGGCGCAAGCGACAGAGGACAGGCGAAAACGCAAGTCGCGGCGAGCGCCGCTAGAGGTGGGCGGGCACGTTACCGAGACGATTTGCCGGCGGATGAAACATGGATTTAGTGTACTGCAATTTCCCGCGAGCCGGAGAAGCCTCGCGGATCATTTATGCGATGACCAGCTCGCCACCATGCTGTTTTTCCAGCTCCATGGCCTCATTCAGGGCAATGATCGCGCACTCCACCTGCCGGTCGTCGGGCTGGCGGGTGGTGATGCGCTGCAACCAGAGTCCGGGACGCGTCATGACGGCAAACAGCGACGAGCCGTGCTTGGCGGCGAAGCGGATGATCTCGTAAGAGACTCCCGCAATCAGCGGCAGCAGCAGCAAGCGCATGCCGAAGCCCGCCCAGAAGGTCCGCACCGGCACCAGCGCATAGACCGCAATCGAGATCAGCATCACCGTCATCAGGAAGCTGGTTCCGCAACGCGGATGAAAGGTCGACCGGCGCTGCACGAACCGCGGCTCCAACGGATCGCCGGCCTCGAAGGCAAACACCGTCTTATGCTCGGCGCCGTGATACTCATAGACGCGGCGAATATCGCTCCAGCGCGAAGTGAGCCAGATAAATCCCAGGAACAAGCCGAGCCGGATCACGCCCTCGATCAAGGCGAAGACCACGCGGTTGCCCAGCTCCGGATTGAGATGCCGCAACTCCTTGGTCGCCAGGTAGGGCAGAAACTTGTACATGAAGATGAAGAAGCCGAGCGAGAGGGTGATGTTCAAGGCCGCAACCCAGCCGCTCAGCTCCAACTTCTCGCCCTTCGGACTATCGGGCTGGGCCTCGTCGAGCGCGACATTGGCCGAGTAGCGCAGGGCTTTGAAGCCCAGCATCATCGCGCTTCCCAGGGTCATCACCCCGCGGATCAGCGGCCATCCCTTCCACGGACTCTTCTCGGAGGGCCTATCCAGGGGCTCCGAGTGAGTCATCAACTCGCCCGAAGGTTTGCGGACGGCGATTCCCCAGGCGTGCGGCGAGCGCATCATGACGCCCTCCAGCACCGCCTGACCGCCGACGAGGATATCCTCGGCGCTCTCCAGCGCGAATGACAGGTGAAGGGCAGTATGGAATCGGAGCGTGCGGCGCAACCAGGACATAGATAGTTGGATGATAGAACTCGGAATTTTGACTCTTCCCCGGCAAAACTCCCCGCCGGTGGGATCGATCCGAAAAAGGGTATAGAGTCAGACTATCTATCGCGGCGGCGCAGTGTCAATAACCAACCATCACCCCAACAAGCTCAGGACTGGTGTGGCGTGTGCGGCAAGGGCCGGCTGATCGGCTGGTTGCCGTGCTGGAAAGAAAGCAGATCCTTCGGCTGCGCTGCGCTCCGCCTCAGGATGACACTTTAGGGAGGTTTCTCTCGCGTCCGCTACACGCCTGTCCTGAAGGGTTAAGCAGACCTTAGCACCGCGGGCCGGCGGGGCCATAACTCGCATCCAAGTTGAGCATAAAGGGTTGAGGATGGGCCGCTGAAGTATGAACTCATTTGCCGAAACCTGTGAAGCCGTCGCCGCAACCAGCAGCAAAAATGAAAAGGTGGCCATTGTAGCCGAGTACCTGCGCGCGCGTCCGATGCCGGAGGCCGAACTTGCGGCCTTGTACTTTTCGGGCAAGGTTTTTCCCTCCTATGACGACCGAACGCTACAGGTTGGCGGCGCGTCGCTGTGGAGGGCGCTGGCCGAAGCCGCTAACACCAACGAAGCCAAGGTCGCGCTCATCTATCGCAAGCACGGCGATCTGGGCGCGGCGGCAGCCGAGATGCTCTCGGCAAAAAGGCCCTCAGGAGCGCCGTTGCCGCTGACCATGGTTGCCGAGAGCTTCCGCCGAATTGCGCAAGCGCGCGGTCCCGCCGCCAAGCAAGTGGTGCTGCGCGAGCTGCTGGCGCGGGCTTCCGCCCTGGAAGCCAAGTACCTCATCAAAATCATGAGCGGCGAGCTGCGCATAGGCTTCAAGGAAAGCCTGGTGGAAGAGGCGATTGCCGCCGCCTGGTCCACGCCCGTCGAGGTGGTCAGGCGGGCCAATATGCTGCTGGGCGATCTGTCGGAAACCCTTCGCCTTACCGCCCAGGGTCGCGCCGGACAAGCGCAAATGCGATTATTCCATCCCATCGGATTCATGCTGGCGACGCCCGCCGAGAGCGCGGGGAAGCCTTCGGGCAGTTTTCCGACATGGTGGTCGAGGACAAGTACGACGGCATCCGCGCCCAGGCGCACTGCTCCGGCGGATGCGTGCGGCTGTTTTCGCGGACGATGGACAATATCACCGACTCGTTCCCGGAGCTGATGCCGTCGCTGGCGGCATTTCCCGAAGATGTCGTGCTCGACGGTGAGATTCTCGGCTGGCACTTCGAGGGCGGCGACGGACGGGCGCGCGCTTTTCCGGAATTGCAAAAGCGGCTGGGCCGCAAACGCCCGACTCCGGCCATGATTGGGCAGTTTCCGGTGGCTTACGTGATTTTCGACGTGCTGTACTCCGGACACGAACTGCTGATCGACCGGCCATTGCGCGAACGCGCGGCGATTCTCGATGCCCTGTTCGCCTGGCTGCGCTATCCCGAGGACTCCGCGGCGGACGCCGCGCAGCGGACTGTTGAGCTTCGCCGTGGCCAACGAAGTTCCGCACCCGGCGCGTCTGCTGCGCGCTCCTTCGGCCCGCGCCGCCTCGGCCGCTCAACTCGACGAGTTGTTCGACCTTGCCCAGGCGCGCGGCAACGAAGGGCTGATGATCAAGGACGCCGCTTCGACCTATACTCCCGGCCGCCGCGGCCAATCGTGGATCAAACTGAAGCGCGAACTCGCCACCCTGGACGTCGTGGTCACCGCGGTCGAGTTCGGCCACGGCAAACGCGCGGGCGTGCTCAGCGACTATACCTTCGCGGTGCGCAATGGCGATCAACTGCTGAACGTCGGCAAAGCCTTTACGGGGCTGACCGACGCCGAGATCGCGACGATGTCGACATGGTTTCTGGAACACACCACCGCCGATCACGGGACACGCGCGGCTGGTGGAACCGAAGATCGTTATCGAAGTGGCTTTCAACGCCGTGATGCGTTCCGACCGCCACGATAGCGGATTCGCACTGCGCTTCCCTCGCATCGTGCGCCTGCGAAGCGACAAGCCGGTCGAGGACATCGACACCTTGCAGCGCGTGGAAGACATCTACAACGAACAGATCCACGTGCGGAAGACCGCCTGACTTGGGATGAAGCAGCAAAGCATCTACTCAGAACCAGTTGCATACATAATTTTCGTATCAGTGTCATCCTGAGGTCGCGCTGGTTCTGCGCGATCGAAGGATCGGCTTTATCAGCATGCGCAAACAGCAGATCCTTCGCTGCGCTCAGGATGACACCTCGAAGAGACCGGACAGATCAAAGGTGAAGCTGCAAAAAAGGGTGTTACTGCAAGTGTCATGCTGAGCGAGCCGGGGTCCCCGACAAGCCCGTCGTTGGCTGGACGGGGTGGAGAAGCGAAGCATCCCAGCACAGCGTGGGCTGAGATTCACCGCGTAGGCCGCTCACGACTTCCCTGCCACCCCGTAGAGGGCGCGCAGGCGCTGCCAGCCGGAATCATTTTTGTCGGGCATGGCTCCGGCTTGCGACGCGATCCATGCACCCACCTGGTTGGCGGCATCGGACGCGCGCTCGGGCGTCGATCCCGCGATCAACTGCACGGCCAGCGCGGCGGTGAATGCGTCGCCCGCGCCAACCGTATCGACGACCTTGACGGTAACTCCCGGGTGAACCACGGTCTCGTCGTCGAAGGCGATGACGCTGCCACGAGCGCCGCGGGTAATGCAAACCGCTCGAAAGCCGTAGTGCCGCTGCAACATCCGCGCCGCATCGGCTTCGGACGCCGATGGCAGGTGGCAGGCGCGCAAAACCAAAGGCAGCTCCTCGTTATTCAGCTTCAATAGGTTGGCGCGGCGCAGGGAATCTTCGAGAAGCTCGGGAGTATAAAACGGCGGCCGCAGATTCACGTCGAGGATGCGCAGGCACTCGGGACGGCTGCACCCGAGTGCCCGGCGAATGGTTTCACGAGTGGCCGGCGAGCGTTGCGCCAGGGTTCCAAAGCAGATGGCGTCCGCATGGCCGGCAACTTTCGCCAGCTCCGGAGTCCATTGCAGATAATCCCAGGCAACGTCAGGCACGATCTCGTAGCCGGCGCTGCCGTCGCTCGCCAAGGTTGCTCTCGCCGATCCGGTCGCGTGCCCGGCGTCGGTCTGAACTAAAGAGATGTCGAGGCCGTGACGCTTTAATTCAGCGCGTGCCTCGCGCCCCGGCCGTTCGTCTCCCACGCGGCTGGCGACCACGCCGGTCGCGCCAAGCGCGGCGGCCATCGAGGCGAAGTTCGCCGGCGCGCCGCCCAGATGCGCGCCCGCGGGCAGCAGATCCCAGAGAAGCTCGCCAATGCCGGCCAGTATCATAAGAAGCTCTACAATATACAGGCTCTCCAATATACAGAATGAAGAGCGGGGGTGAACTCGTGCCGAACCAGAATATCGTTTGCGAACGCGACCACGGAATCGCCATCGTAACCCTGAACCGTCCCAACCGGCGCAACGCCCTGTCGCTGGAGTTGATGCGGGAGTTGATCGGCTGCCTGGATGAGATCGGCGGCTCTCGCGAGGTGCGCGCCGTCATTCTGGCCGCGGCCGGCAAGGTTTTCTCTTCCGGCCATGACCTGGGCGAGATGACGGGAAGAGACATCAACGAATACCGCACCATCTTCGACGTGTGCACCGCGTTGATGGAAAAGATTCAGGCGATTCCGCAGCCGGTGATTGCCGAGGTGCAGGGCATCGCCACCGCCGCGGGCTGCCAGTTGGCGGCCACCTGCGATCTGGCGGTTGCCGCCGAAGACGCCGCATTCGCCACGCCCGGGGTGAAAATCGGACTGTTCTGCACCACGCCCATGGTCGCCCTCACCCGGGCCATCGGCCGCAAACGCGCGTTGCAGATGCTGCTGACCGGCGAGATGGTGCCGGCCGCAACCGCAGCCGGGTGGGGCTTGGTCAACATGGTTGTTCCCGCCACGGAATTGCGCGCCACCACTCTGCAACTGGCGCGCAAAATCGCCGACGCCAGCTCGTTCACGGTGGCCCTGGGCAAGCAGGCGTTCTACACGCAGATCGATCTCGACCAGCCGAAGGCTTACGCTTATGCCAAGGAAGTGATGAGCATGAACGCCTTGGCCGCCGACGCGCAGGAGGGCATCTCGGCATTTCTGGGCAAGCGCGCGGCTTGCTGGACGGGAAAGTGATGCGGGGCGAAACAGCCCCACTCTACGCAAAAGCGGCGTAGAATGGGCCACCCGTCCGTACTGAAAAGCCATTCTCCGTGGGTGTCATCCTGAGCGCTCCCGGGGTCCCCGACAAGCCCGTTGTTGGCTTGTTGGGGTGGAGAAGCCGGGATCTGCTGTTCGCGCGCGCTGAAATAAAGCAGATCCTTCGGTCGCGCAAAAACAGCGCAACCTCAGGATGACACCTCGAAAGATTCGATACTCCACTGAGAGCCCGGTTATCGTCTTTCCATAATTCCTTATTCCTTCTGTGCAACCGACATTCCTTATTCCTTCTGTGCGACCGGCGCAAAGCTTCGGATACTCTCGCGCAGCTTGAACTTCTGCAACTTGCCGGTCGAGGTCTTGGGTAGCGGGCCGAAAACCACCGTCTTGGGAACCTTGAAGTGCGCCAGGTGTTCGCGGCAGAAGGCGATGATATCGGCCTCGGTCGCCTGCGCACCTTCTTTCAGGGTGATAAACGCGCACGGCGTCTCACCCCACTTTTCGTCGGGCCGCGCCACCACGCCCGCCTCCAGCACCGCCGGATGACGGTAGAGCACGGATTCGACCTCGATGGTGGAGATGTTTTCACCGCCGGAAATAATGATGTCCTTCAGACGGTCCTTCACCTCTATATAGCCGTTCGGATGCATCACGCCCAGGTCTCCGGTGTGGAACCATCCGCCGGCAAAGGCATCCTGGGTGGCCCGCGGATTCTTCAGGTATCCGCGCATGACGGTGTTGCCGCGCATGAAGATCTCGCCGATGGTCGCGCCATCGTCCGGCACCGCCTCCAGCGAGTGCGGATCGCCCACCATCACGCCATCCAGGGTGACATACGGCACGCCCTGACGCGCCTTGAACACCGCCTGCTCCCCGACCGGCAGCGCGTCCCACTCCTGCTGCCAGGCGCAGACCGTGACCGGGCCATAGCTTTCCGTCAAGCCATAGACGTGCGTCACCTCGAAGCCGAGGCTCTGCATCTTCTCAAGGATTGCCGCCGGAGGAGCCGCGCCGGCGGTCATCATGCGCACGCCCTGAGGAATTTCGCGACGGCTCTCCGCTGGGGCGTTGATGAGGGTTCCCATGACGATCGGCGCGCCGCAAAGATGGGTGACGTGGTGATCGGCAATGGCATCGTACATGGCTTTGGCCGTGACCTGCCGCAGGCATACATGGGTGCCCGCCATCGCCGTGATGGTCCACGGGAAGCACCAGCCGTTGCAGTGAAACATGGGCAGCGTCCACAGGTAATTCGGATGGTGCGGCATCGCCCAAGTCACGGCGTTGCCAAGGGCGTTCAGGTAAGCGCCGCGATGGTGATAGACCACACCCTTGGGATTGCCGGTCGTGCCGGAAGTGTAGTTCAGCGAGATGGCCTGCCATTCGTCGGCCGGCATCTGCCACGCGAACCGGGGATCGCCCTCGGCCAGGAACTGCTCGTAGTTCAGCTCGCCGAGCAGCTCTCCACCTTTGCCGCAAGGGTCGTCGATGTCGACGACCAGGGGCTTGAAGGGCAGCAGCGCCAGGGCTTTGCCGATGACGCCGGAAAACTCGCGGTCGGTGATCAGCACCCGGGCCTCGCTGTGCTGAAGGATGAAGGCAATGGACTCGGCATCGAGGCGGATGTTGAGCGCGTTCAAAACCGCTCCACTCATGGGCACCCCGAAGTGCGCTTCCAGGCTCTCGGGAATGTTCGGGCTCATGACGGCCACGGTGTCGCCGATGCCCATACCGCGCCGCTGCAGCGCCGAGGCCAGCCGGATGGAGCGTTCGTAAGTCTCGCGCCAGCTGCGCCGGAGATCGCCATGGACGACCGCCGTTCGCTCCGGGTAGACGGCCGCCGTCCGCCGGATGAAAGAAAGTGGCGAGAGGGGCGCGTAATTCGCGATGTTTTTGTCGAGGCCAATTTCATAAGGATTACCGGTTGCCATGTGATTCCTCGCTATCTCGCTAGTAGGTTTGCCGGCGAGCGCCGGTTTGCGCTCGACTGAGGCGGTCAGGTGCATGACTTTATGCCACGTAATGCCCTTGGATGTCCACTGCCTTTACGCCCCCTCAAGCCAACTGCGGGCTTGCCGGGGACCCCGGTTTTCACCCCAACCACGACAAAATGCAGCCGTCGCCGGGGACCCCGGTTTTCACCCCCACAAGCCAACTACGGGGCTTGTCGGGGGACTCAGGATGACATCCGCGGAAAACCGTATTCAGCCCTCGGTCAGGGCAAATTCCGGCGTTGACTGCCGGCGGGATGCCAGGCAGGTACTCAGCTTAGATGCAGCCTGGCCGCGCAAATGCAAATTGCTATGCCGAACCGGCCAGCGTAGAATTTTTATGGACCGTCTGGGTAACGACTTGTCTTGATTTCGGGTCCCCGGGCTCTCGCCTCGGTGCCTCTGACAGCGCTGCCGTTGCGAACGGATACTAACTACAAATTCTTGCGGCAAGAGTGAGGTTTTCATGAGTTACAAAACGAACAAATGGTTTACCAGTCCCTGGAATTTTGCGGAGGAAGTAAGGTCTCAGCTGAATTTCGCTCCCAAGATCGAGTTGCACGACGTTACCCTGCGCGACGGCGAGCAGCAATGCGGCGTGACCTTCCGCAAGGACGATAAGGTTCGCATCGCCGAACTGCTGGCCGAGGCGGGCGTGCACCGGATCGAAGCCGGCATGCCGGCGGTCTCCAAGGAAGACGAAGACGCGATCAAGGAAATCGTCAAACGCAAGCTTGGCCCCAAGATCTTTGCTTTTGGCCGCTGCATGAAGGAAGACGTACAGCGGGCGGTGGATTGCGGCGTCGATGGCATCGTGATGGAAGTGCCGTCGAGCGATCACATTGTCAAGCACGCCTACAAGTGGCCTCTGGAAAAAGCCGTCAAGCTGTCGGTGGAAGCGACCCAGTACGCCAAGAAGAACGGCCTGTACACGGTCTTCTTCCCCATCGATGCCTCGCGCGCCGACATCAACTGGTTCCTCGACCTGATTGAGCGCATCTCCACCGAAGGCCACATGGACGCCCTGGCCGTGGTCGATACCTTCGGCGGCTGCTCGCCGCACGCCATTCCTTACCTGATCAAGAAGATCAAGGAACGCATCAACAAGCCGCTGGAAACCCATTTCCACGACGATTTCGGCATGGGCTCGGCCAACACGCTGATCGGCCTGGCCGCCGGGGCCAACGTGGCGCACACCACCATTTCCTCGCTCGGCGAGCGCGCCGGCAACGCCGCTTACGAAGACGTGGTCATGGCCTTGCTGACGATGTACGGCATCGATCTGGGAATCAAGACCGAAAAGCTCTATCCGATCTCCAAGGAAGTCTGCAAAATGGCGGGAGTGCAGGTGCGCCCGAATCGCGGCATCTTCGGCGACGACATCTTCAAGATCGAGTCGGGCATCATCTCCGGCTGGGTCCGCAATTGCGGCGACGAGCACGCGCTGGAGCTCTGCCCGTACCGTTGGGAGCTGGTCGGCCACGACGCGCCGGAAATCATCCTGGGCAAGAACAGCGGCACCGACTCGATCAAGATCTGGCTGGACCGGCTTGGCCTGCCGCAGCCGGAAGAAGCAGTCATTGGCGAGATCCTGCAGAAGGTTAAGGCGCGGGCCTTGGAGAAGAAAGGCGTCCTGACCTTGCGCGACTTCGAGAACATCATCGTCAAATTCCCGCTGGCCAAGCCCGCATCATCCAAGGCTGGCGTCTAGCGTCTGTAAATAACGAGTATCCACTCACCGGCTGCGATTCCGCGGCCGGTTTTATTTGCCCCCCGGCTACCACCCCAACAAGCCAACCGCGGGCTTGTCGGGGACCCTGGCGGCGCGACCTCAGGATGACACTTCGGAGAAGGATGGCACTCTTACGAGGGTTGACACTCCTTTCTACGAAGGATGACACGCACGCTGGTTTTCCGCCGACTCCGGTTTTTCCGCAGACTCCGCAAGCGCCTGACTTACTGATTTATCCAGAGCATTTGACTTACCCGCCGGTACCTGACTTCCCAGAGCGTCCGCTTATCTGGCGGCTGCCTCACGGGCCATCATTTCCGTTCGGCTCCGCTTTGGCCCGTTCAGGCTCTCCTGGCCGCATCTGGCTGCAATGTCGCTTCAAAATTGGTCTTGACTGCGAGTGAAAATACGACCTATCATTCAGTGCCGATATTCAGCAGTCACTCATAGAGCCGGACAATTTGAACGTGCTGCAGGGACAGCTACGTTCCTGAAAGCGCAGCTATATGCCTGACCATCCCGAAATCGTTTACGAGGAGTTCCCGAATGGCTGACTTAAAGACCGTCGAACCTGGGGCCTCAACCGCGCTCAAGGTTTCCCCGGAGTTTGAAAACGCAACCTATCGAAAAGTAACAGCTCGCCTGTTGCCGTTTTGCATGATTTGCTACATCGTCGCGTATCTGGACCGCGTGAACGTGGGCTTCGCCAAACTCCAGATGCTAGGCGATCTCCATTTCAGCGAGACAGTCTACGGGCTGGGCGCCGGGATGTTCTTCATTGGTTACTTCTTTTTTGAAGTGCCAAGCAACATCGCCTTGCACAAGGTGGGCGCGCGCATCTGGATCGCCCGCATCATGATCACCTGGGGAATTATTTCGGCGTTGACCCTTTTGGTGAGAACGCCGATACAGTTTTATCTGGTCCGCTTCTTCCTCGGTGCAGCCGAGGCCGGATTCTTCCCCGGTATCATTCTGTACCTCACTTATTGGTACCCCTCGTTCCGCCGCGCGAAGATGGTGGGCATCTTCATGGTCGGAATCCCGATGGCGGGGATGATCGGCGGCCCGCTTTCCGGCGCCATTATGTCGATGACTCACGGCGCTGCGGGTTGGCCCGGCTGGAAGTGGATGTTCCTTTTCGAGGCCATACCTTCTCTCATTATGGGTATTGCCTGCATTATCTTTCTCAATAGCAGAATTCGCGATGCCAAATGGCTAACCGAACAGGAAAAACAGGTCCTCGAGTACTACGTCGCTGAGGAAGCCAAGGAAAAGAAAGAGCATCCTTCGATCATGGCCGTATTCGCCGACGGCCGCATCTGGCTGATGTGCTGGATTTACTTCACCGTCGCTCTGGGTCAATACGCGCTGACGCTGTGGATACCCACCCTGCTCAAGGATGCCGGAGTCAAAGGCGTATTGAATATCGGCCTGGTATCAGCCATTCCATACACTTGCGTCGCCATCGCCATGGTCGCGCTTGGAGCCAGTGCCGACAAGCGGCGTGAGCGCCGTTGGCATGAGGCTGGTCCGTTGCTTGTGGGCGCCGCAGCTTTGGTTCTAAGTATGATGGTTGGTGGCGGAAACACGATACTGGCCGTCATATTGCTCTCGATCGCGGCGGCTGGGATCATTCCCGCGGCGCCTATGTTCTGGGCGCTTCCCACCGCATTCCTTACCGGTACCGCCGCGGCGGCCGGGATCGCGACGATCAATTCAGTTGCCAACCTCGGCGGCTTCTTCGCCCCCTTCGTCATTGGCTATCTCAAGGACTTGACCCATGGCAACTTGATTCCCATGATCGTCATGGCCGTCATTATTGCCGCGGGAGGGCTTACGGTGCTGGCGCTGCCCAAGCACATGGTCAACCGATAGGTTGGCAGGTGCCCCGTATCTGCTGTCGTTGCAGATGCGGATTGTTCGCAAGAATAGAATCGGCTCACCGGACAACTTCCGGTGAGCCGATTCACTTTGTGCGGAATGCCTGGCCGCAACTTATACGACTGCCGTCTGCGCGATTGCTAGCCGCGCTGGGCAGTTTCTCGACACCCCAACAGGCGTCCAGCAGCCGCCGGATTTGCGGAGCCGGCAGGATGCCTTCCGCCAGATCGCTGAACTTCGCCTCCAGCGCGCTGTCGCTCATTGGCACTTCAAGACTGCCGACGGCATGCTCGATGTACTTGTGCAACTTCCGGCCATCCTTCAGCACGATGGTAAGGTCGACTTGCTCCGGCTTGATCGATGGATCGATCACCGGTATCACCTTGCTCCGCAAGCCCACGACGACCGGGTCGCGAACCGCCCGCTCGCTGAACTGCTTTTCACCGGCTGCGCCCTCCACGATTGCGACTGCCACGGCATGATAGACGCTGAACTTGCCCTCCAGACCTTCATAGGGAGTCTTCTTGCCGGTCAATTCGAGCACCAGCGGATTGACGCGCAAGTCAACGTGGTCAACCTGATCGGCCGTCACTTTGTACTGGTTGCGCAACTGTATGGCGGCGTCGATCGCGGGGTGCAGTACGATTCCGCAGGCAAACGGCTTATAGGTGTTGAGCGCCGCTTCGTAGTGTTTGCCCAATCCTTCGGTGATTTCCCGGTAATCCTGTTTCGTGCTGATGGTGTTTGCCCATCCGCGCTTGGCTTCAATCATCTCGTCGGAGCTGGTGAAGTTCTTGGAAGCGAGGATGGCGGCGATCAGGCCATTGTTTGCCGCGCGGCCCGGATTGAAGCTCTTGTTCATCGACCCGAACGACTCGCGTAAGCCGACCGGCTGCGAGGCGGCCAATCCCAGAGCCCAGACCATCTGCTGTTCGGTGAGCCCCAGAAGCATGCCTGATGCCGCGGCCGCGCCAAAGACTCCGCAGGTTCCGGTGCTGTGCCAGCCGCGGTCGTAGTGCTCCGGGGCTAACGGAATTGCCCATGCGCAGCGCAACCTCCACGCCGATGACCACCGCGTTCAGGAAATCCTTGCCCGAAACCGGCCGGTACTCGGCCAACGCCAGGATCGCCGGAATGACCGGCGCCCCGGGATGAATGATGGTGCGCAGGTGGGTATCGTCGTAGTCAAAAATGTGGGCGCTGATGCCGTTGATCATGGCGGCATTCAGGATGTCGAAGCGTTCGCGCCGCCCCAAAATGCCGGCCTGGGGTGGTCCGGAAAATGGAGCCAGGGCGGCCACCGCATCGTTGACTCCCGCGTGATGCGAGGCGCCGACGGCGACGCCCACGAAATTCAGCAGCGTCCGGACTCCCTCCTTGCGCACCGCGGGAGGCAGGTCGTCGTATTTCGCATTCACCACATAGCGCGCCAGGATCCGGGTGACTCCCTTGGCGGGGAAGGACTCTGGGCGCTGCCTCCGGCATTGCCGCTTTGGGGTGATGCAAACAAGGGTGTGGAACTACCGGCGGCCGCAAAAGAAGCAACCGTGGCCGCACGCAAGAAAGAACGGCGATCAAGATCGAACATATCACGAACCCCCGCGAAGGAATGGCTGTAACGTTCGCCATTGATATCAAATTGCGGCCGCCAAAACAATCAACTAACAGCAAAGGGAAAAGAAGCTGATAGTTCCGTCGGAACCTGCCTCGCCTCTCACCTGCCGAGGTCGATACAGCCAAGCCTGCGCAGCGCCACCGAAGCGCACCGGCAGTCGCCTTGTCAGCGCGATTCCGTGCGGTTTTCGTCGCGTGTTAAATTACGGGTCGAAAGGCGGCAGAACTGCATCTATTGAATTGTTAGGGCTGCATCTGGTTTCACGATTCCGGCAAGTCGATGCCAGAGGCGGTATCGCGGCCCCGGCTGAAATCCAGGGTTTGATCCCGGACTTTCAGCCGAAGAAGAAAGGACACTTGATGAGCCGTACATTCCACGACCACGACCGGGGTCAGAATCGATGCGCCCGCGCCATCCGGGGCAGGCCCAGGTGATGACACCCGAGGCCATTCATTTCTTAGCCGAACTGCAGCGCCGCTTCAATGCCCGCCGCCTGGAGCTGCTGCCGCCCGCGAAGAGCGCCAGAAACGTCTGGACGCCGGAGAGAAGCCCGATTTCCTGCCCGAAACCAAGCACATTCGCGAATCCGAATGGACGGTTGCTCCCATTCCGGCCGATCTTCAGGACCGCCGCATAGAGATCACCGGCCCCACCGACCGGAAGATGATTATCAATGCGCTGAACTCGGGTTCCAGCGTGTTCATGGCCGACTTCGAGGACGCCAATACGCCGACCTGGAGCAATCTGATCGAAGGCCAGATCAATCTGACCGACGCCATCGCGCGCCGGATTACCTTCACCGATCCGGCCAGCGGGAAACAATATAAGCTCAACGAGAAGACCGCGGTGCTGTTCGTCCGTCCCCGCGGCTGGCATCTCGATGAAGAACATGTGGTGGTCGACGGCATGCCGATGTCGGGCTCGCTCTTCGACTTCGGACTCTACTTCTACCGCAACGCCAAGGCGCTGCTGGCCTCAGGCAGCGGTCCGTACTTCTACCTGCCGAAGATGGAGAGCCATCTCGAAGCCCGGCTGTGGAACGACGTGTTCACCTACGCGCAGCAGACGCTCGGGCGTGCCGCACGGCAGCATCCGCGCCACCGTGCTGATCGAGACCATCCTGGCCGCGTTTGAAACCGACGAAATTCTCTACGAGCTGCGCGACCACTCGGCCGGCTTGAACTGCGGCCGGTGGGATTACATCTTACAGCTTCATCAAAAAGTTCGCCAACGATCCCAACGCCGTCATGCCCGATCGCGGGCAGGTCGGGATGACGGCGCACTTCATGCGCTCCTATAGCAAGCTGGTCATCCGCGACTGCCATCGGCGCAACATTCATGCCATGGGCGGCATGTCGGCTTTCATCCCGGTCAAGAACGATCCGGAAATCAACGAGAAGGCGATGGCGCAGGTTCGCGCCGACAAGGAGCGCGAAGCCAGCGACGGCCACGATGGAACCTGGGTGGCTCACCCCGGACTTGTGGCAATTTCCAAGGAGCCTTTCGACCGCCTGATGCCACAACCGAACCAGATCGACAAAAAGCTTTCCGGATACACGGTCACGGCTGCCGACCTGCTGGAGATTCCCAAGGGCGACATCACCGAGGCCGGCCTCAGGCAGAACCTCGTGGTCGGGATGGGCTACCTGGAATCCTGGCTGCGCGGCATCGGCTGCGTGCCCTTGTTCCACTTGATGGAAGATGCGGCGACGGCGGAGATCAGCCGCTCCCAGCTCTGGCAGTGGATTCATCACGGAGCATTTCTGAAAGATGGCCGCAAGATCGACCTGGCGCTCTGCAACGCCATTCTGGACGAAGAGCTTGCCAAGGCAAAGGCCAACGCTCCCGCCAGCCAGTATCCCTCGTATGACAAAGCGGCGGAATTGATGCGCGAAATGTACACTTCGCCGACCTTTGTCGAGTTCCTCACGGTTCCCGCCTACCACGAGCTGATCAGGCAGGAACGGATGCGCAAGGCCGCATAGCCGGTCGATTTCAACCGCGGCGAGTGCCAAACAGCGCTCGCCGTGAACCCCGGCTCTGCTCATCAGGCCGGGTAGCGACAGACGAGCGCCGCAATCGCAACCTCGATCCCGCGACGCTCGTTGCGCTATTTTTTGAGCGGATTCCGGATACGTGTACCCGGCGGCGACTGCGGAGCCGATAGCCTTCCACGGTCGCATTCCGTCCCTCAACTAGCAGGCCGCGATTTGACCCGCCGAGCAGGACAGATTACATTGATAATGGTTTTATTATTGCGCGAGTGACATTCGTCACAGCTTCTAGTGACCGTATTTTTATAAGCTCGTTACGTTGCATGGGGCGTCTACTCAAATTCGTTGCGGTTTTGCTGCTGATGACCCTTGGGGTCATTCCCGTGCTCGCCGCTGCGCCCTGCTCCGAGGACACCTCGACGGAGATGCAATGTCCGCCCGGCTGTCCGATGATGACCACGGGTCCGGACGCGGCTCCGGTAACGCAGCTTCAAAGCCAGCATCCAATTCCGTCGTGCTGCGACATTTCTTCCAGCAAGCCGATCCGTACGGCAGAGCTTCAAGCTCCAGGTGCAACCGCTTCCGTCACCCCGCCGCTTGCGACCGTAGCCCTTCTGGCCACGACCGCCTTCGGCGCTGCTGACGAGTCGCTCTTCCGATTACCCGACCTCGGCTCGCACCAGGCTCTTCTCTGCACTTTCCTGATCTAGTCTCCTCTTTGCTTCGCTGAGCACCGCCATATTCCATTGTTTTAAGCGAATAGGAGAAATACCTCCATGAATTCCAAAGGACTCATTGCAGTCCTGTTATTGCTGCTGTCTGCGCCGCTGATCGCGGAAGAGAATCCGTCTGCGAAAGCGCCGGCCCTGTCGTCATCTCAGACCTTAAAAGCTTCGTCCGGAGACGCCGTAGTTGCCGCTCCAGCTCCACCGCCCGCCGCGGTTCTGACGCTCGATGCGGTCGTCCGCGAAGCGCTGGCGAACAATCCCGCAGTGCAGAGCGCGGCCCACATGGTGACGGCGCAACGGCGGAAAATTCCCCAGGCGCGGGCTTTACCCGATCCCACGGTTACGGTTGGGTGGATGGGGAACGCCACTCCCTTCAGCACGCAGCAGGGCGATCCCTCCAGCTATCGCAGCGTAGGCGCCATGCAGATGCTGCCCTATCCCGGCAAACGGAGGCTCAAGGGAGAACTTGCCGGCAAGGAAATGGAGGCCGCCTCCGCCGATCAAGAGGCGGTCCGGCGCAAGATCGCCAGCCAGGCGAAGGCAACCTTCTTCGATTACTTCTACTATGACAAGGCTCTCCAGGTTGCGCTCAAGGACAAGAACCTGTTGCAGCAGCTTTCGCAGATCTCCGAGGCGCGCTATCGGGTTGGCAAGGCGATGCAGCAGGACGTGCTGAAGTCGCAGACGGAGATTTCCATGCTGTTGCAGAAGATCACGATCCTTGAACAGAAGCGGGCGGTGGCGCAGGCACGCTTGAACCTGCTGATGGCCCGTTCGCCGGAATCGCCGCTGCCGCCGGCAGCCGATGTCGCGCTGATCCAAACGACGCGCTCGCTCGACGAACTCTATCAGCTTGCCGAGAAGAACAGCCCCATGTTGCAGCGTGAACAGCGGATGGTCGAGCGCAACCAGATTGCCGTAACCCTCGCCCAAAAAGAGTATCGGCCCGATCTGAGCGTCGGCTTCATGTACCAGCAGCGCCCCGACATGCCGGACATGAAGGGCGCGACCTTCACCATCAATGTTCCGGTTTTCTACCGTGAGAAGCAACGCGAAGGCGTGCGGCAGGCCGAGGAAGAGGTGATCGCCGCGCAGAAGAGTCGCGAGGATCGCGCCAACGAGACACGCTTCGAACTCAAGCAAGCTTTTCTCGCGGCCAAGGCGGCCAAGGAACTCGCCGACTTGTACACCAAAGCCGTGGTGCCGCAATCCTCTCTGACGCTGGAATCCTCGATGTCGGCCTACCAGGTGGGCAGCAACGACTTCCTCACCGTGATCAGCAACTTCACCACGATGCTCAATTACGAAACCGATTACTACCGGCAAGTCGCCGATTACAACATGGCTCTGGCCGAGATGGAGAGCCTGGTCGGCGTCGAGTTGGTGCCGGGAGCCAACTCCGGGAATGCGACCGGAGACGGACTCCCGGCCAATGACGGAGCGGTTGTTGCTTCGGATATGCCCCAGGACATTCCTCGGGATCTACCTCGGAACGCGCCATTACCCACATCTCAACCGAACTCTCAAGCCAGCGCCGCGGCGGCTGCGGCCGGAGAGGTGCAGGCGGTAACCAAATGAAATCGAAAAATAATATTCTCCGGATTCTCGCACTCGTCGCCGTGGTGACGATCTCACTGCTGTTGCTCTTCGGCAAAAAACTAGGGGCCTTCCAGCACGATCACTCGAACCAGGCCAGCGCTCAGAGCACGGCGGCAAGCGCAAGCGGCGAGCGTAAGATTCTCTACTGGTATGACGCGATGAACCCGCAGCATACCTACAACAAGGCTGGCAAAGCGCCGGATGGAATGGATCTAGTTGCCAAATATGCCGACGAGCCGTCGGCTGCGACGGCCACGGGAAATGCATCCAAACCTGCTGGTGGCGAACGCAAGATTCTCTACTGGTACGATCCTATGCATCCAGCCTACAAGTCTGACAAGCCCGGCATCGCGCCCGACTGCGGCATGGACTTGGTGCCCAAATATGCCGACGATGGCGGCCAGGATATGGCGGCCGGAACCGTCAACATAGGGGCCGGCAAGCAGCAGGCGATGGGTGTACGGACGACCGTGGTGGAGCAGAAACCGGTCGTGCGCGATATCCGCACCACGGCCCAGATCGTTCCCGATGAGACCCGGATTGCCCACATTCACGTCAAGGTTTCCGGCTTCGTGGAAAAGGTTTACGTCGATTTCGTCGGCCAGATGGTAAAGAAGGGGCAGCCGGTTTTCACCCTTTACAGCCCGGACATGGTCGCCACCGAGGAGGAATACCTGATTGCCAAGCGTGGCGCGCAAACCCTCGGCGGCGCGCCCTATCAGGAAGTTTCGCAGGGAGCGCAATCCTTACTCCGTTCGGCGCGCCAACGCCTGAAGCTCTGGGATATCTCCGACGCGCAGATCAAAAAACTCGATGAGACGGGTGAAGTCAGCAAGACGCTGACGATTTATTCGCCGATCACCGGATTTGTGACCGACCGGAAAGTCTACCCGAATGTTGCGGTCGCGCCGGATATGGATCTCTATGTCCTCTCCGATCTTTCCCACATCTGGGCGACCGCCGACATCTATCAGTACGAATTGCCTTTCGTGAAGATCGGCCAGGTAGCGCAATTGCAACTGAGCTACTACCCGGGCAAAACCTATTCCGGACGGATCAGCTATATCTATCCCTCCATGGACCCGACGACGCACACCGCCAAGGTACGGATCGACATTGCCAATCCGGGCTTCGTCCTGAAGCCGCAGATGTTCGCCGACGTCGAGATCAAGGTCAACTACGGCAACAAAATCCTGATTCCGCAGGATGCGGTGCTCAATTCCGGTACTGAGCAGACCGTGTTTGTGGTGCGCCAGGGCGGCAACTTCGAACCGCGCAAAGTCACGCTTGGCCCCGCCGTGGAAGGCAATGTCATCATCCTCTCCGGTCTGAAAGCCGGCGAGACGATCGTCACCTCCGGCAACTTCCTGATCGACTCCGAGAGCCGCATGAAGAGCGCCACGGCCGAGATGCACTGAGGAGAGCCCATGAGCGAAGCTCGCGAAAAATCAGAAAAATCAAAGGTGTCGAAGCCTACGATCTTCACTGTCCTCGCGGCGGTTCTCCTTGTCATGGGCAGCGCCGCTTACTGGTTCGTCCAGTCCAGCGCGAGCCGGAGCTGCGGCTTCTGTGGGCGGCCGCTCGATCCTCATCTCAGCGTGACCGCCGAGATTGCCGGACACAAGAAGCACGTGTGTTGCGCGCGCTGCGCCATCACCGAAGCCAACCAGCAGCACAAGCCGGTTCGTCTGCTCGAAGCGCACGATTATCCCACGGGCAAGACGATCGATCCGGTGAAGGCGTTCTTCGTCAATGACAGCCGCGCCATCGCCTGCGCGCACGACATACCGATCATGGATCAGAGCAAGCATTCCGATCATCTGGCCTTCGACCGCTGCTCGCCCGGCGCGTTTACCTTCGAGAAACAAAGCGATGCGGAAGCATTCATCCAGCAGAATGGCGGCGTGCTGCTGAGCTATACGGAGCTTATGGCCCAAGCGAGGTACCAATGACCAACCAGATCATCGAGTGCGGAGGGTCGCCGGATTCTCCGCGGCTGATGGCCGAAGCGAGGCCACAATGATTAATAAGATTATCGACTTCAGCGCCGAGCACAAGTTCCTCGTATTTCTTTTTGTCGGTGTTGCCGCCGTGCTCGGCTGGCATTCGATGAAGGAAACCAAGCTCGACGCCATCCCCGACCTTTCGGACACGCAGGTCATTGTCTACGCAAAGTGGGACCGCAGCCCCGACATCATGGAAGATCAGGTGTCTTACCCGATCACCTCGGCGCTGCTTGGCATGCCGAAGGTAAAGGACATCCGCGCCTTTTCGGACTTTGGATACTCCTACATCTACATCATTTTCGACGAAGGCACGGACATCTACTGGGCGCGTTCGCGCACCCTTGAGTATCTGAACTCGGTACGTCCCGCGTCTGCCCAAAGGCGTCAACGTCGAGCTGGCGAAAGATGCTACCGCGGTCGGCTGGGTCTATCAGTACGCGTTGGTGGATACCAGCGGCCAGTACAGCCTCGAACAGATGCGTTCGTACCAGGACTGGTATCTGCGTTACGCGCTGCAATCGGTCCCCGGAGTCGCCGAGGTTGTGCCGGTCGGCGGATTTGTACGGGAGTACCAGGTCAACGTCGATCCCAACAAACTGCTCGGCTACAAGATTCCTATCAACATGGTCTCCGACGCCATCCAGAAGTCGAACAACGATGTTGGCGGCCGCCTGGTCGAGTTTTCCAGCCGCGAGTACATGGTGCGCGGACGGGGCTACATCAAGTCGCTCGATGACATCCGCAATGTCGTCATTGCCGTCAATCCGCAGAGCGGCACGCCGGTGCGCGTCTCCGACGTTGCGACCGTGACGTTCGGGCCCGACATGCGCCGCGGCGTCGGCGAGTTGAACGGCAAAGGAGAAGCGGTTGGCGGCGTGGTCATCATGCGCTTCGGCGAGAACGCGCAGAAGGTGATCGAGCGCGTCAAGGCAAAGGATCACGGAGATCGAGCCGACCTTGCCGCCGGGGATGAAGCTGGTCAACACCTACGACCGCTCGGACCTGATCGACCGCTCGATCGAGAATCTCAAGCACACGCTGATGGAAGAGCTGTTCATCGTCAGCTTGATCATCCTGATCTTCTTGTGGCATTTTCCGAGCGCCATCATTCCGATCATCACCATTCCGATCACGATTATTCTGGCCTTCATTCCGATGCAAGCCATGGGATTAACCGCCAACATCATGTCGCTGGGCGGAATCGCCGTGGCCATCGGAGCCATGGTCGACGCCGCAATTGTCGTCGTCGAGCAGACGCACAAGAAGCTGGAGCACTGGCAGTCCGAGGGACGTCCCGGCGACTACCGCTCGGTCGTCATTTCGGCGGTCAAGGAAGTTGCCGGCCCAAGCTTCTTTGCCCTGCTGGTGATCGCCGTCGGATTCCTGCCGGTATTCACCCTGGAAGCCCAGGAAGGCCGGATGTTCAAGCCCCTGGCCTACACCAAGAACTTCGCGATGATCATCGCCGCCCTGCTGGCGATCACCCTCGATCCGGCCATGCGGTTGCTCTTCACCCACATGGACAACTACAACTTCCGTCCCAAGTGGTTGGCCAGGATCGTGAATGCCGTGCTCGTGGGCAAGATCCACAGCGAAGAAAACCACCCCATCAGCCGTCCGCTGATGAAGATCTATCACCCCGTGGTTGAGTTCGTACTGGAGTACAAGTGGCTGACGATTGGCGCCGCGGTGCTGGCGATGGCCATCACCATACCCGTATTCTTCAAGCTCGGCTCCGAGTTCATGCCGCCGCTCGACGAAGGCACGCTGCTCTATATGCCGACCACCCTGCCGGGCATCTCCGTAACCGAAGCCTCGCGCCTGCTCCAAACCCAGGACAAGATCATCAGCAGCTTTCCCGAGGTTGAGAGCGTCTTTGGCAAGGCGGGACGCGCCGAGAGCGCGACCGATCCGGCGCCTTACTCGATGATGGAAACCGTCATCGTGATGAAGCCGCAGGACGAGTGGCCGAAGCGCGACCGATGGTATTCCAAGTGGGCGCCCAAGCGCGTGCAGCCATTCCTGCGGCGCTTCTGGCCGGATCACAAGAGTACCCAGGAGCTGGTCTACGGCCCCGGCGGAATGAATGAGGCGCTGGCCATGCCGGGCGTGGCCAATGCCTGGACGATGCCCATCAAGGCGCGCATCGACATGCTGACCACCGGTATCCGCACGCCGCTCGGGATCAAGGTGCTCGGTTCCGACCTGGGCGAAATTCAACGGGTCGGCGAAGAGATCGAAAAGGCGCTGAAGGATCTCCCGGGAACGACCAGCGTCTTTGCCGAGCGCACCACGGGCGGATACTTTCTGGATTTCGATCTCAAGCGCGACCAACTCGCGCGTTACGGCCTTACCGTCGATGACGCGCAGAACGTGCTGATGTCGGCCGTCGGCGGCGAGCAGGTCAGCACCACGATTGAAGGCCGCGAGCGTTATCCGGTCAACGTCCGCTACATGCGCGATTACCGCAGCGATGTCGGTGCCTTGGAGCGGGTGCTGGTCAACACCCCGTCGGGTGCGCAGATTCCGCTGGCGGAGATTGCCGATATCCGCATGAAGACCGGGCCGGGCATGATTCGCGATGAGGACGGACGCCTGAGCGGCTATGTCTACGTCGATGTTTCCGGCCGCGACATCGGCAGCTATGTGCGTGACGCGAAGCGCATCGTGCAGGAAAAAGTAAAAGTGCCGGCCGGATACCAACTCGTCTGGAGCGGCCAGTACGAGTACATGGAGCGGGTGCGCGAGCGGCTGAAGCTGGTCGTTCCGATTACCCTCTTCATCGTTTTTCTCCTCTTGTACTTCAATACCGGATCGGCGGTGAAAACCTTCATCATCCTGCTGGCGGTTCCGTTCTCCGCCATCGGCGCCGTGTGGTTCCTGTATCTGCTCGGCTACAACATGAGCATTGCCGTCTGGGTCGGGCTGATCGCGTTGCTCGGCGTGGACGCCGAGACCGCCGTCTTCATGCTCCTCTATCTGGATCTCGCTTATCAGGAGGCGCAGAAGAACGGGCTGATGCGCAGTTGGGATGACCTGCGCGAGGCCATCGTGACCGGCGCGGTGAAGCGCCTTCGCCCGAAGGTGATGACGGTCTCCTGCATGTTGTTCGGCCTGCTGCCCATCATGTGGTCGGTCGGCGCCGGAGCCGACGTCATGAAGCGCATCGCGGCCCCGATGCTGGGCGGCATCATCACTTCTTTCATCATGGAGCTGATCGTCTATCCACCGATCTTCGCCATCTGGAAGTGGAATTGGGAAGTAAAGCCGGCTCTGCGGAAAGCCGAAGTTAAAACCGAGGAAATGATTCAGGTGTAGAGCCGGTCGCTCAGATTGCGCTCATGGGAAGGTATATCGCTGCGGAGTAACCAGGCAACAATGTCATGCTGAGAGACACCAGAGTCCCCGACGGACGCCGTTTTTGCATTCGTTGGGGTGGTGGCGCGAAGCATCCCAGAAAGCTATTTCACTCCGTGCCGTGTGAAGTTTTTGGCAAAAACCCTTTGACTCCATCTCAGTCCTGCTGTGCTGGGACGCTTCACTCCGTTCAGCATGACACCAGAGCGTCCGGCACGGTCGCCTTGGATACACCTACGGGAAATTGCTGTCGATCGGCACTGAACACATTGCCGCCTCTTCCGTTCGATTCCCACGCCGGAAATTCGTTTGCGGTTTCCCGTCCGTTTCCGTAGTACATTGGAATTCATTCCGCGTTCCCAAAGGCCGCATCAGAAGGAGCTTTGTCCGCTCGTGCACACGAACTTCACGGTTTCCGACTTACTGCTTAGCGCACAAGCGTTTGCCCTGATGTCGCTTTTCCTTTTTATCCCTGGATATGTGTTCGGCTGGCTGCTGCATGTCCTCGACTTCAGGCGGAGATCGTTCACGGAACAAGTGCTGCTTAGCACTCCGCTCTCCTTAGCCGTCTGCCCGATTGCGACTTACCTGCTTGGGCTGAGCGCGTCCTTTGGTGCGGTGTGGTCCTTCTACGGATGCTGCTGGGCGCTGTTTCCCGTCTTCCTGGCCTTTCAGGCGCGAAGCTTTCGCCGCTCTGAGCTGCGAGTCTCGCGCTCCACATCGCGCGGTACGTCGCGTTACACATGGATTGCGCTTGGGATTGTCGCCCTCTGGTGCCTGGTCGTACTCTTCAGCCTTGTCGATCTGCAAATCCACGGTCGCTTGTACTCCAGCGTGGCCGCCAACGACTATGGCTTTCGTGTTCCGGTCACGCAGGCACTGGCGCAGAAAGGCCCGCCGGGATTCAATCCATTCTTCTATCCGGGCCGGGAAGTTCCGCTGCGTTACCACTACTTCTGGATGCTTCTTTGCAGTCTTCCGGTGAGATTGTTCGGCATCCGCGCGCTCCACGCCATGTGGGGAGCCACCCCGTGGTGCGCTATCGGATTGATGTCGATGATCCCGCTGTTTCTGAAGTTCTTTCTCGGGCAATCGGCGAACCTGCGGCGGCAAACCGTGATCGGCATCTCGCTGCTGGCCGTCACCGGGCTGGACATCATCCCCACGGCCGCAAATTTTGTGAGTATGCCCTTGCAATTGCAAGGCGACATGGAGTGGTGGAACGAACAGGTTACCTCCTGGATGGATACCGTACTCTGGAATCCACATCACGTTTCCGCCCTCGTGGTTTGCCTGCTGGGATTCCTGCTGCTTGTGGAACGTCCGCTCCGCCGCCTGGCGCGACAGGATCATTGCCGTCTTGATTGCCGGCGGCGGCTTTTGCTACCGCCTGTGGGCTTTCCGTCTTTGTGACCTTCACGTTTGCGATATTCATGGCGGTATGGCTGCTGGTCACGCTCCACGAACAGCAATGGGTGATGGCGGGCTTTGCTGAGCCTTTCCGGAATCCTTGCGGTTGGTTTTTGCGCTGCCGTTATTGAAGATGCTGTTGGCCCCAGCCGGGACGGGCAGCGGCTTTGCTACGTTCGGCATCAGGCCGTTTTACACGTGCGATTGTCGTTCTCCGGCTTTTCCACGTAGTGTCCCCGCTCGCCTATCAAGCGGCGTCCCTGTTCTCGCTTCCCTTGAGTTACTTCTTTGAGCTTGGGATTTTCGGCATAGTCGCGCTGTTTCGCCTACGGGATATCCGCCGCAAGCGTCCGCCGCTCTCGGACACCGAGAAGGCCAGTTGGCTGATGCTTGTGGTAAGCCTGCTCATCGCAACCTTCCTGCAATCCTCCGTGCAAGGCAATCCCAATGACCTGGGATGGAGAGCTTTTCTGCCCTTCCAGTTCATTACGCTGCTGTGGGCCATTCCGCTGGTGGAGAGCTGGCGGCATGGAGCCGGCGGCAAAAGCGCAGGCGCTCCCGACGAGTGGTCCGCTCGCGATACGCCATTCGTGGTTGGTTGCTCTTCTGCTTCTCGGATTTGACCGGAACGCTCTACCAGGTTGTTTGTTTGCGGACCTACGCCATCGGCGTCGAAAAGCCGCAAGGTGCTGGCGCCGGAGTGGCTTGAGGATGACGCGAACCTCGGCAGAAGGCAGCTAGCCATCCGGAACTTTACGAAACCATTCAATCAGACCGCTGCCGGCAAACATCATTGTCCAGCAGAATCCGCTCACCCGGCATTGGAACGAGCACTTGCTCTACAACGAGCGCCAGCGAGTCGCCGCCACACCCGGCTGTGGGGCGAACTTTGGGGGTGATCTGCGCGATTGCATGGGCATAATCAGGCGCGTCTTTAGCCTCTATAGGATTCCGAATGTCGTTCCGGACCTGGATTCCGCCTGTCGCGCCTTGTCGATCGACGTGGTCGTCGCAACCGACTTGGACTATGTTTGGGCGGACCGTCAAAGTTGGGTATGGCGAACAACGCCGATTGCCGAAAACAAATTCGCCCGAGCCTTCGCCTGCGGTGACCACTCCAGGCTGGCTAGGAGAGCCGTAAATTAGGGTAGATTCGCGACCAAGTGTATCCGGCGATGACTGCGAAGTGTCATCCTGAGCGCTCCGGGGTCCCCGACAAGCCCGCTTTTGGCTTGTTGGGGTGGAGGAGCGAAGGATCTGCTTTATTTCCAGCTTACGCAAACAGCAGATCCTTCGCTGCGCTCAGGATGACACCTCGGAAGGCATTGCCAAACACGACATCTGCTACTTCTGCCGCGCGCTCTGCTCAAGGAATCCATTCAGCAACGCGATCCGCGCATGATCCGCTCCGTCGGCGTAGTCGCCAGCGATGTCTTCGTAAAGCTGCGCCGCGCCCTTCAACATCGCGGAGCCGCCACTCTCCGGTTCGAGAAACTTGGCGATCTCTTCCATCTCTCCGACCCAGCGGTAAGCCTTGGCATACATTTGGGGCAAAGCGCGCCCCAGCAGTTGCAGCACGGCCGTCTGGCTGACCTGCATCTCCTGCCACAGTGCCTGCGAGACTCCGTTGCGCACCGCACCCAGGATCATCGCCGCACCCAGTGCCTGCATACCTTTATTGATTCCGCCGTAGGCCATTTTCAACGCCGAAGCATCGCCGACCTCACTCGACAGAGGCCGCACGTCCAAGGCGAATTTCCGCAATTCCTCGAAGCGGCCGACGGCTTCGCCGGAGGCATAGAACCGGGGAGCCGGACGGCCCGAAGCCGGAGGCGGACCGATGATTCCGGCATCGACAAACGGCAAGCCTTCCGCCTGGAAGGGCGCGGCGATCTGCTTTACCGTCGCGGGCGCCACGGCATTGCACTCGACGAACACCGGCTTACGTTCGACACGGCGAATCCGCGGCAGCAGGCGCTCTGCCAATTCGGCCGCGCGCGCGGGCGGCACAATGGAGAGAACGAAATCGGCCTGCGCCACCAGCGCACCATCGTCGGGCGCAACTTCTACGCCGGCCTTGGCGGCGCGCGCGGCGCTCGCCTGGGAACGGCCATGGAGAGAGGTGATCACGCGCGCTCCGCCTTCAACCAGGGCCCGGCCGACCCCGGCTCCCATTTCTCCCATCGCCACAATCGCTACTGTCATCTTCACCCGTATTCCTCCTCAGAGCGGATTCGCCTGCCAACTCAAGGTCACGCTGGCTGTTCGTGATCCAGGCAAGCGATGACCGTCTGGATCACTCGTCTCGTCTCCTTGGGACCGCAGACCGGAATGGAAACCACGCCGGCTTCGATCGCCGGATAGTCGTTGCCACCGGGGAACAAGGCATCGCCCACAAAAATCATCTCTTCCAAGGCGATTCCCAGCAGGTCTCGCAGCTTGCGGATGCCGTAAGCTTTGTCGATGCCGGGCTTGGTAACATCAATCGATGTCGAGCCGCCCAGGCGGACGGAGAACTCGGGAATCAGCGTGCCCAGAATCGCCTGAATTTTCTTGCGCTTGGCGAAATCGGGGTCCCATTTTTCTTTTTCCGCCAAGGGAGCCTGCTGGCCCAATGCGGAAAGCGTGATCTGGCTCCCCCGGTCTTCAATGACTTCTCCCCAGACCTTTTCGACCTTGAAACCCGCTACGTCGAATGCCTGCTGGAGAGAACCAATGATTTTTTCTTTTTCCTCGGCGGTCAAATCTTCGGCATAGATCTTTTTCCAATCCACGGAATATTCGAAGAATTGGGTTCCACAGGTAGGAAGAAGCGATAGATTCTTCAGGCGTCCGTCAGGCGGAAGATTGGCGAGCAGTTGTTTTTCAAACTGCGGCCAACCACCTCCGGAAATCACGGCCACCTTGACCACGCCGAGAAGGTCATGCAGCAGTGCCGACACTTCGCCATCGAGCGCCGATTTACTTTCGGCAAGGGTTCCGTCGAGATCAAAAACGATCAGCTTTTTCACCATCTCCACCTCTGAAGGATTGCGGTCCCGGCCGTCGCCGGCACTTCCAGGTTACGTCCAATGTTACGTCCAATGTTACGTCCCAAGTCACGTCCCATGTTCCCGGCTACCGGCCGTCGCAGCACGATCAGCGCTGTGCCCTCACTTGGGAGTGCTCCACTTCCAGTTCCGGATCTCCGGCATGTCCTCGCCATACTTGTCGATATATTGCTTGTGCTCGATCAGCTTGTCCTTGAGCTGCTCCTTCAGGTAGATGCCCTTGTCGCCGGTCTTCGGCAGGCGGTCGATGGCGTCCATCACCAGGTGGAAGCGGTCGAGATCGTTGAGCACCGTCATATCGAAAGGCGTGGTGATGGTGCCTTCTTCCTTGTAGCCGCGGACGTGCAGGTTGTCGTGGTTCGCCCGCCGGTAGGTCAACCGATGGATCAGCCACGGATAGGCATGGAAGGCGAAGATGACCGGCTTGTCCCGGGTGAAGAGTTCATCGAAATCCCTTTCGCTCAACCCGTGCGGGTGCTCGCTTTGCGGCTGCAAGCGCATCAGGTCGACGACGTTGACCACCCGGATTTTCAGCTCCGGCAGATGCTCGCGCAGGATGGAGACGGCGGCCAGCGTCTCCAAGGTAGGCACGTCGCCGCAGCAGGCCATGACCAGGTCGGGGGCAACGCCCTGATCGTTGCTCGCCCACTGCCAGATGCCGATGCCCTCGGTGCAATGCTTGATGGCGGCGTCCATGGTCAGCCACTGCGGCGCCGGGTGTTTGCCGGCGATCACCACGTTGACGTAGTGGCGGCTGCGCAGGCAGTGATCCATCACCGACAGCAGGCAGTTCGCATCCGGCGGAAGGTAAACCCGCACCACCTCGGCCTTCTTGTTCACCACGTGATCGATGAAACCGGGGTCCTGGTGGGTAAAGCCGTTGTGATCCTGGCGCCAGACGTGCGAGGCCAGCAGGTAGTTTAACGATGAGATCTTCCGCCGCCACGGCAGTTGCGCCGTGACCTTCAGCCACTTGGCGTGCTGGTTGAACATCGAATCGACAATGTGGATGAACGCCTCGTAGCAGTTGAAGAGTCCATGCCGCCCGGTCAGCAGATAGCCTTCGAGCCAGCCTTCGCATTGGTGCTCGCTGAGCATTTCCATCACGCGTCCGGTGGGCGCGAGAAATTCGTCGTTGGGCACGGTCGCGGCGTCCCACTGGCGTTGGGTCGCTTCAAACAGCGCCTCCAGGCCATTGGAGAGCGTCTCGTCAGGACCGAAGACCCGGAAGTTCCGCTGCTCCTGGTTCAGCTTCTCCACATCGCGCAGGAAAGGCCCGAGCACATGCGTGTCGCCGATGCCGCCCGTTCCCGGCGAAGGCACCTCGACCGCGTAGTCGCGGAAATCCGGCATCCGCAGGTCGCGCAGCAGAATGCCACCGTTGGCGTGCGGATTCGCGCCCATGCGCCGTTCGCCCTTGGGCGCCAGCTCGGCCAGCTCCGCTTTCAGACGGCCCTGCCCGTCGAAGAGTTCCTCCGACCGGTAGCTTCTGAGCCAAGCTTCCAGCAGCTTCAGGTGTTCGGGATGAGTAGCCGGATCGGAGAGCGGCACCTGATGCGCGCGGAATGTGCCCTCGACTTGCAGGCCATCGACTACCTTCGGTCCCGTCCAGCCCTTCGGAGAATTCAGCACGATCATCGGCCAGCGTGGACGCGCAAGGTTGCCCCCTGACTGGCGACGGTCGCGGGCGTCCTGCTGAATTTTCTTGATCTCTTCGATTGCCATGTCCAGCGCCGAGGCCATCGCCTCGTGCATCGGCCCGGGCTCGTGACCCTCGACGAAGTAGGGCGTCCATCCGTAGCCGCGAAGCAACTGTTCCAATTCTTCGTGGGTAATGCGGGCGAGGACGGTCGGGTTGGAAATTTTGTAGCCGTTGAGATGCAGGATCGGCAGCACCGCGCCATCGGTCGCCGGATTGAGAAACTTGTTCGAATGCCATGCCGTGGCCAGCGGTCCGGTCTCCGCCTCGCCGTCGCCGACGACGCAGGCGACAATCAGATCGGGATTGTCGAACACCGCGCCGAACGAATGGCTGAGCGAATAGCCCAGTTCCCCGCCCTCGTGAATCGAGCCCGGTGTCTCCGGCGAGGCGTGGCTGGGAATGCCTCCGGGAAATGAAAACTGAAGAAACAGCTTGCGCAGTCCGGCCTCGTCCTGGCTGATGTTGGGATAGATCTCGCTGTAGGTGCCTTCCAGATAGGTGTTGCTCACCACGGCCGGTCCGCCGTGCCCGGGGCCGGAGACGTAAATCATGTCGAGATCGTATTTCTTGATGATCCGGTTCAAGTGCGCGTAAATGAAATTCTGCCCCGGGGTCGTGCCCCAGTGCCCCAGCAGCATGTGCTTCACGTCCGCCAGGGTCAGCGGACGCTTCAGCAGCGGATTGTCATAAAGATAAATCTGGCCGACCGAAAGATAGTTGGCGGCGCGCCAGTAGGCATCGATCTTTTGCAGCAATTCCGGGGAAAGGGGACCGTTCGCGAGGTTGCTCTTTTTCTCATTCATATTGTATTCCTGCCTGCCGGACGCGCTCCGGCGTGAATAGTTTCGACCGAAAGATACGCCATCCGGTCGATCTGTTTTGAAGTTCCCAGTTCCAGCGTAAGCCGCTCACGGAAGATTGGTCCGTTCAGTACCATCGTGTGATATTCACCATTCTCGCCGCATACGTCCATGCCGGTGGCATGGTGCAACTCTTCAAGCGCCTGAAGGCTTTCAATCCCGATTCGCCGGCCGAGCCAGTCGGCTGTGAGCCAAGGCTGCTTCACGAGAGTGAAGATGACTTCGAAATTCAGAGCAACCAGTTTGCGCATCAATTCCGTCCGATTACGTTGCCACAGCGGCATAAGGATTTCCAGATCCAGTCCCCGGCAACATTCGCGAACGAAATTGGGCATGCCTTCCACAAGATCAATGTCGCCAGTGATGAGGGCAGTGATACCCTCCTGTTGGCAGAGGCGGACGAAAGCATCGCGATAGCCTGTACGGGCGTCGGAACCAATCTCCACCACGTCGTGGGGAAGTCCCATGGCCTGCGCTTGCGCACGCATGATGGTGATGGGATGAGCCAGAAATTCGGGGTTCGACGGCGCAAACGTTACCAGGCGATCAATGAAGTATCCGGCGTTCCGGGCCTCGTACAAGGCCAGGGCGGAGTCCTTGCCGCCAGTCCAAAGCACGGCGGACCTGGATGCACGAGGCTTCACCAATGATCCCTTTCTGTTGGCTTCGCAGACCATGGCGCACGGTCCACTATTTTTAAGCATTTCCGTCATAAGTTCTTCCCGGCAGTTGCCAGACCCAAACAACGGCAAACCATCTTGGCGATCATCTGTTCTTCGTCCGTGCGCATGACGCGCACCGTAACCCGGCTGGACGCCGCGGAAATCACGCCTGCACTCGCCGCGTTACGCTTCTCGTCAAGTTCGATTCCCAGAAATCCCAGCCCGTCGCAACTGCGGGTGCGAACCGGCGGCGCATTCTCTCCGATGCCGCCGGCAAAGACCAGCGTATCCACGCCGCCGAGCGCCGCCGCGAAGGCGCCAATCCATTTCTTCACCTGGTAGCAAAACAGCGCGACCGCCTCGGCCGCCCGCGCGTCTTGCGTCTCGTGCGCCAGCAAGTCGCGCATGTCGGAGCTGGTCTCGGAGATGCCGAGCAGTCCGGAGTGAAAATTGAACATTTCGTTCAATTGTTTCCCATTCATTTTCTCGGTGCGCGTCAGATACCAGACCAGCCCGGGATCGAGATCGCCGGAGCGGGTGCTCATCGGAATCCCCGCCGTCGGGGTAAAACTCATGCTGGTGTCCACCGGCTTGCCCTCGCGCACCGCCGCCAAACTGGCGCCATTGCCGAGGTGAGCGAGGATGATGCGGCCCTGTGCCGCTTCCGGCCCCGCCACTCGCTCGAGCTCGCCCATCAGAAACGTATACGACAGCCCATGAAACCCGTAGCGCCGCACGCCCTTCGCCTCGAAATGGCGCGGAATCGGCAGCAGGCGGGCCACCGTCGGCAGGTCATGATGAAACGCCGTGTCGAAACACGCCACTTGCGGCAGCTCGGGAAAGCGGCGATGAAACGCCGCGGTCAGCAGAATCTCCTCGGGCAGATGCTCGGGATCGAATGCGCTGAGGCGGTGCAGCTCTTCAATCATTTCGGCGTTGATGCGCTGCGGCTCACTGTATTTCGGGCCGCCGTGCACCACCCGATGCCCCACCGCGCTCAAGGAATCACGTCCGCCGCGTTCCTCGATCCAATCCATCAGCACCCCGACGGCGACCGTGTGATCCGGCGCCGTCACCGGCCGCGAAAAGTTGTCCTCCGGCTTCGAGCCCTTCACCCGCAAGCTGGCTTCCGGCCCGCCAATCCGCTCCATCGCGCCCTCCAGAATCCGCGCGAGCGACTCACCGGCCTCGAAGAGCGCGAACTTGATGCTCGATGAGCCGCCATTGACGGTCAGGATGTGCGGCTTCGCTGGTTTCGCTATCGTCATCGTTTTTGTCGTTATTTTTTTGGACCGGATCAGCGCTGCCACAGGATTCGCGTGTCTTCCAGTGGAACCGCAACCCCTTCGCAGTACGGTATCACTCGCGCCGTATAGTCCGCTGCCTGCCGGGTCGCCGGCACCGCCGCGCGGTAAACGTAGCAGCCCGGAGCGCCGGCCGCCGGGCCAACCCGCTGCATCGGCTGCACGGCGGGCCCCACGGCGCCATCGGCATAAAGTTCCACCTGCACCGCCTTGGGGTCGAGATCGTTGAGCGCGAGCTGAACCTCGAATACGTGCTGCCCGCCAGCGGTTTCGACCTTTACGCCGCCAAAGTGCAGCGCCGCCCATTGCTGATCCAGCGCGCGCCGCCAGCCGATCATTTGCTTGCCGCGCGCGCCTTTTTCAGCCGTGCGCAAGCGATAGGCGCCAGCCGCCGGAAGGTAATACTGCTCGGTGTATTCGCGTACCGTGCGGTCGGCCGAGAAGTACGGCGTCAGCCGCGCCATGCTTTCCCGCATACGCTTGACCCATGCGATGGGAATGCCGCTCGCGTCCCGCGTATAAAACTCCGGGATCACCTCCCGTTCGAGCAGCTCGTAGAGGGTTTCGGCTTCGGCGGCGTCCCAGGCCGGATCGTCGCCATGCTCCTGGCCGTCGCCCAATGCCCACCCCACTTCGGGCGTATAGGCTTCCGCCCACCATCCGTCCAGCTCCGAAAGATTGATGCCGCCGTTGACGAGCACCTTCATCCCGCTGGTGCCGCTCGCCTCCCACGGCCTCCGTGGAGTGTTGATCCAGACGTCCACGCCCTGCACCAGTTGCTCGGTGAGCCGCATGTCGTAGTCGCTCAGGAAGACGATGTGAGGGCGGACCTCCGGCCGGCGGATAAAATTGATCCATTCATGGATCAGGGCCCGCCCAGGCTGGTCCTCCGGATGGGCCTTGCCGGCAATGATGAGTTGCACCGGGCGCTCGGGATTCGACAAAAGCCGCAGCAGGCGCGCCGGATCGTGCAGCAGCAGGTTCGGTCTCTTGTAGGTCGCAAAGCGCCGCGCAAAGCCCAAGGTCAGGGCGTGCGGATCGAAGAGATGTTTCGCGACTTCGACCGTCTCGGGCTTCGCACCTGAGGCGGTCAATTGCCGGGATAGCCGCGCGCGCGTGTAATCCACCAGAGACCGGCTGGCGTCGATGCGGAATTGCCAGAGCTTGGCGTCGCTCACCCGGCGAATGTCCTGCTCCAGGGTTTCGGTCGTCCCCAGCCAGCGGTTTTTTCCGCCGCCTTTGGTCCAGAGATCGTCGGCGTGGGCCGAGTCCCAGGTCGGCATGTGGACTCCGTTGGTCACGTGTCCGACCGGCACTTCGTCGGCCGGCCAGCGCGGAAACAGCGGCTCAAAGAGGTATCGGCTGACTTTCCCGTGCAAGCGGCTCACGCCATTCACCGCCCCGCTGCCGCGGATTGCCAGATAGGCCATGTTGAAACTCTCCGACGGGTCATTCGGATTCTGCTGGCCAAGGGCCATCAAATCGTGGAGCGGGATGCCGAGTTCCTGTTCGGCATAGCGAGCCAGATATTGTTCGATGAGCGCCGGAGCGAAGCGGTCGAAGCCGGCGGCCACGGCCGTGTGAGTGGTGAACAGATTCCCCGCTCGCGTCGCCGCCAGTGCGACTTCGAATGACTGCCCGGTTTCTTCCATGAACTTGCGGGCGCGCTCCAGGACCGCAAACGCCGCATGACCTTCGTTCAGATGACAGACTTCCGGCTGGATGCCCAGCGCGCCCAGCAGCCGCCATCCGCCGATCCCGAGCAGCAGTTCCTGCTTGAGGCGCAGCTCCGGCCCGCCGCCATACAACTCGCTGGTGATCCCCCGGTGAGCGGGATAGTTGGCCGCGTCATTGCTGTCCAGCAGATAAAGCTTCACCCGGCCGACCTGGGCTTGCCAGGCGCGCAGCCAGACCGAGTATCCCGGCAGCGCGATCTCCAGCCGCAGCCACTCCCCGTTTGCCTGGCGCAACGGCGTGATCGGCAACTGTCCGGGATCGTTATAGGGAAACAGGGCCTGCTGCTCTCCGGCCTTGTCGATTTCCTGTCGAAAATAACCCTGCTGATAGAGCAATCCCACTCCGACCACGGGCACGCCCAGATCGCTGGCGGCTTTCAGTTGGTCGCCGGCCACGTTGCCCAGTCCGCCCGAGTAGATGGGCAAAGCTTCGCTCAACATGAATTCCATGCTGAAATAAGCAACGCAGCTCAGGGGACTGCCGGCATGGTTCTGCTGATACCACGCCGCGGACTCCAGCGTTTTCCGCCTGTTCTGCGCCAAGCTGTCAACGTCTTTGCGAAAAACCGGATCGGCCAGCACGCGTTCAATCCGGTCGCGCGAAACCGTCTGCAAAACAACCCAGGGATTATGCGTAATATCCCACAGTTCGGAATCAAGTTGCCGCCACACTTCGTCGGTGGCATGGTTCCACGACCAGCGCATATTCAATGCCAGTTCCGCCAGCGAATCGAAGCCCTCGATTTCGGTCGGCAGAAGGTTGTAGATCGGATGGCTGACACGCTTGTGCTTGCTCATATTCCTCCGCAATGATGCTGCGCCGAATTCAAAGCCCTCAGGCTACGCCGCTCATGTTGTTCGCCGATGAATTCCCGGCGACGCCTGCATCCATGATTGGGATGCGGCGGCTCATCGTCCTGAAGGGTAGGGATAGGTTGCTATGGATCTGACCGTTCCAATCCACAGTCATCCAACGGAAAGCCGGGTCCGCGATCCAGCTCACGGCCGTCGGGCGAACCCTCATCGCAACGCTAGAGCGGCTTAACTTTCAGTGTAGCCGCCTGAGAGGGTGTCATCCTGCACCCGGGCCCGACAGAGCGCGGCGCGAGTCGCGGGTCCCCGACAGACGCCGTCTTTGCGTTTGTTGGGGTGGAGGCCGCCGGCGTCTACTTCACGAGCGCCGTTTGCACTCCGGCGACCGCTTGCCCGGCTGGCCGGAGGAGTTCGAAGATCCGGTCAACCGACGAATAGTCCTGGTAGCCGAGGCGAGCCAGGGGACGGATCTTCACGATGTCGATCTTGCCGTTGGCATCGATCACTTCATCCTTAATATGAATAAGAACAACCCTGCCGATGATCATGTCCACCGACTGCGCGGTATTGTATCCCGGCAAACGGATCGTCTGGTAATACCGGCATTCCATCTGCACCGGAGACTCCGCCACGCGGCAGGGTTTCACCCGCATGGAAGGCGCCTTGGTCAAGCCGGCGAAGGCAAATTCATCTTCTTCCGGCGGCAGCTCGGCGGCGCTGGCATTCATCGCCATTCGCAAATCGTAGGTCGCCATGTTGTAGACGAATTCGCCGGTCCGCTCGATGTTCGTCACCGTGTCTTTCCGTCTGCCCGTGCGGTGCTGGCCGCAGCCCACCATGACATAGGGACACTCGGAGTTCACCATCTGGAACTGGCTGTAAGGCGCCAGGTTGTGTACGCCCTCGGCGCTCACCGTGGAAATCCATCCAATCGGCCGCGGCACAATCAGAGACTTGAACGGGTTGTGCGGCATGCCGTGATCCTTCTTTTCCGGGTCGTAGAACATTCTCGGTCTTCCTCCGCTCGCTCGTAGAAGAACTGCTCTAAGGTAAAGAACCCCCTAAGGAACACCTTACGGTCTTTACCAGTTTAGTCCAGTCCCAGAGAGTCGGTATCATTCGCCGCCCGGCGTCATCGTTGAAGAAGTCCGCGCTTTGCCAGTGACGCCGGGCTGGCGCCGCATTCGCCAAAGGTTAGCGCCGCCCGATCGGTAACCGGCGCCCGTGCGATGCCGGCCGCCATGCCATACGATCTCTTTGTCAGCGCGTTTCAGGTAAATCGTGTATAGTATGGTGCTGGCTTAGCAACTACTCTGCTCTTGATCGTCAAATCTACTTCCCCCACCAAGTTGATGCATAACCGTCTTAAGTCTAGGGAAGGCGCCACCGAGCAGTGAAAGCGAAAACCACCGATCTGACAGATTCAATTGCCAGCGAAGTTGATGCCACTTCGTCCATCTCTGACGCGCCGACCGCGGCGGAGAAGCGGCCATCCCGTGGAACTCGCCGCCGGGATTCCATTCGACTCCGGCTTGCCTCTCTGGTTCTAGCCTGTGTGTTGCCGGTGTGGATCGCCGCCGGATTCCTCGTCTACAACAACTATCAGAGCAGGCGGGCGCTCACCGAACAGCGCATGCTGGAAACAGCGCGGGCGCTCACGATGGTTGTTGACCGCGAGTTGGCCAGCATGCAGGCCGGCTTAAGCGTTCTGGCTACGTCGCCTTCGCTCATCTCCGGCGACCTGCCCGCCTTTTATCGTCGGGCGCAGACGGTTCTGGAAGCTCACTCCGGTGTCGACATCATCCTGGCGGACGCGACCGGCCAGGAGCTCGTCAATACATTTCGCCCCTATGGCACGCCTCTGCCCAAACGCAGCACTACCGGAGACAGTTCGCCAAGTCTATGCGACCGGCATGCCGGTGATCACCAACGCTTTCAAGGGCTCCGTGACCGGGCGTTCTCTGATCAGTGTGGACGTCCCCGTGTTCCGCAAGGGACGAGTCGTCTACGACTTGGCCATGACCGTCCCCGTGGATCGCTTCGCCACGGTTCTTTTGCAGCAGCACCTCCCGCCGGAATGGCTGGGAAGAATCTTCGACGGCAATCAAGTCATCGTTGCCCGGACTCGATTAGCGGGGGAGTTTGTCGGCCGGCAAGCCGGCCCTATCCTGAGACAGCGGATGCGGGACAGCGCGGAGGGCACAGCAGAGTCTACCAACTTCGAAGGTATCCCGATGCTGGACAGCTTCAGCCGCTCGGCGACCTCCGGCTGGACGGTGGTGATCGGGGTGCCCAAAGCGTCATGATGGCGGAGATCTGGCGCTGGCTGTGGTGGACGATTGCCGGCACGGCTCTGCTGTCGCTCGCCGGCATTGCGCTGGCCCTGTTCATGGCGCGGCGCATCGCTGGCTCAATCCAGGGTCTGATTGCCCCGGCCCTTGCCTTGGGACGCGGCGAATCGGTGGTGATCGGGCACCTCGGACTCGCGGAAACCAATCAAGTCGGCGAATCGTTGGTCAAGGCATCGCAACTCATTCAGCAACGCGCGGCGGAGCGCGAGCGCACCGAAGCGGCTCGCCGTGAAACCGAAGATCTGAAGCGGTTCAACGCGGAGCTGGAACGAAGCGAAGCCGAGGCTCGTGCCCGCGCCACGGAACTGGCGGCCATCCTGGATGCCGTGCCGGCAGTCACGTTCATTGCCCACGACCCCGAATGTCGGCGGATCACGAGCAACCGCGCCGGCTATGACCTTCTTCGTTTGCCGCCCGGGGCCAACACCTCAAAGTCGGTGCCGGAGAGTGAAGCGTTCCTCGCACTACCGTTTGCTGAGAGATGGCAAGGAGCTTTCTCCCGATGAGCTGCCGGTGCAGTTGGCCGCCATGACCGGACGCGAGGTCCGGAATTGCGAGTACACGATCGCATTCGACGACGGCAGCTCGCGGAGTATTTTCGGCAACGCCGTGCCACTGCTGGACGACGACCGGCAGAGTCCGGGGGGCGGTGGGCGCGTTCATTGATATTACCGAGCGCAAGCGGCGGAAAAGCAACTTCAAGCCACGGCCGAAAGGCTGAAAGCGATTCTGGAGAATGCTCCGGTGGGAATCACGATCAACAATCGGGAAGGCGGCTTGATTGAACCGAACGCGGCGTACCAACGAATTTGCGGGTACTCGGCGGAAGAACTGAAGGCATGAAGTTCACGGACTACACGCACCCGGACGACGTTGCCAGGAATCTGCATTTGTATGAGCAGCTCGGAATCACAAGTTGCAGTCCTACGAATTGGAAAAGCGCTACATCCGCAAAGATGGCAAGACCATCTGGGTACGGGTCATTGCTTCCAGGATCAACGAAGAAACCAACATCGGAATCATTGAAGATATCACCGCGCGCAAGCAGGCGGAGCAGCAACTGCGAGCTACGGCCAACAGCCTGCAAGCTATCCTGGACAACGCGCCGGTGGGGATCGTTACCGGAAACCAGCAGCATCGCTTCGAGGAGACGAATGCCGCATTCCAGCGCATGATCGGCTATTCCGGCGAAGAGCTGAAACAGATGGACTGGAAAATGTTGACCCACCCCGACGACATTGCCAGGGATACGGAGTCGGTGGGTCGCTTCATGCAGGGAAAGTCGAAGAACTTACGACTTCGAAAAGCGCTACGTTCTCAAAGATGGGAAGACGATCTGGGTACGCGTCATCGGCGCACAGCTGGATGATGAACACAAAATCTCGATTATCGAAGACATCACCGAACAAAGAAATGCGGCCGAGCAGCTTCGGCGCAGCGAGGCGCGGCTGCGCCGCCTGATGGACTCCAATATCGTAGGCGTGATTATTGCCGGCCCCGACGGCGCCATCCTGGACGCCAACAACGCCTTTCTCGATATGGTTGGCTATACCGGAAGAAGAGCTCATCAAGCGGCCTGAGCTGGCGTGATCTGACGTTTCCCGAATACGCGGCCCTCGATGACGCTTCGGTGAAAATGGCGAATGAAACCGGAGCTTTCCAGCCTTATGAGAAGGAGTTTCTGCCGCAAGAATGGCACGCGCGTTCCGGTCATTGTTGGCGGAGCCCTGACCGAGGATAGGGAGGCGATCGTCTTCGCTCTCGACCTCACGGAACTGAAAAAAGCCCAGCTTGAATTGGAGCAGTTGGCTCGCATTGTCGAGTCGGCCGACGATGCCATTATTTCGCTCTCGCTGGATGGCACGATCATGAGCTGGAACAACGGTGCGGAACGCCTGTACGGCTACAGCCGGGAGGAAATGATCGGCGCATCGCGATGACATTTTGCTTCCCGCGGACGGCAAATCCGAATGGAGGGCGTTCAGCGAGGCGGTCGGCAGCGGCAAGCGTCTGGAGCGATTCCAGCGGGTTCGAATCACCAAGACGGGAGAAGCGAAGCCGGTCGGCCTGACCATCTCTCCCATTCGGGATGAGAACGGCCGGATCATTGGCATTTCGACGATTGCGCGTGACCGGACGCAGATTGTCAGGTCCGAACAATTGGAGGAGCAGTTGCGGCAGTCGCAGAAGTTGGAATCCCTGGGCCGCCTGGCGGGAGGCATCGCCCATGACTTCAACAATCTCCTCATGGTCATCACGCAGCTACACGGAGATGCTGCAGGATAGCCTTCCGCACGGATGACATCCGCCGAAAACGACGCAGGCGGTGATGAAGGCTGACCGATCGCGCTGCCAGCCTTACCCGGCAGATGTTAGCCTTCAGCCGCAAGCAGATTCTTTCCCCGGTCGTGCTCGACATCCGAATGCGGTCATCAACGACACGGCGAGGATGCTAAAGCGGCTCATCGGTGAAGACATCGAATTGCTGGTCAGTCCGGCGGCGGAATCACTCTGGGCGATTGAGGCCGACCCGGATCAAATCGTTCAGGTTCTGATGAACCTTTGCGTGAATGCCCGGGATGCAATGCCTCAGGGTGGCACGCTCACCATCGCAACCGGAAATGTCACGGTGGACAAAGCCAGTGTTGACGCGACCCTACCTGTTGCCGGGAGATTATGTGTTGCTTTCGGTCGCCGACACCGGAACGGGCATCAGCCAGGGACGTGCTAGGAGCACATCTTCGAGCCCTTCTTTACGACCAAGGAGGTCGGCAAAGGCACGGGCTTGGGACTGGCGACGGTTTACGGCATCGTGAAACAAAGTGGCGGCTACGTGTGGGTCGATAGCGAAGTTGGGCGCGGCTCCTGTTTCACGATTTATCTGCCCAGGATCAAGCGGGCAGTTGCCCCCGCTTTGCCGCCGAAAGCCGAAGCGTGCCCGCGGGGCCATGAAACCCTCCTGGTCGCCGAAGATGAGGACGCCCTGCGGGAGTCGACGTGTGACCTATCTGCGCAGCTTGGGATACACGGTGATCGCAACCAGCTCAGGCCAACATGCGCTGTCGGCGGCGAGTCGCATACGAGGGAGCGCATCGACCTGCTGCTTACGGATCTCGTGATGCCGGGCATCGGCGGGGGCAGATTGGCGCAAGCGCTGGCGAAGTTACGGCCCGATCTGAAGACGATCTACATGTCCGGCTACTCGGACGAAGCGGTCTTGCGACATGGTTTTCAAGAGCGGGTCACAGCCTTCCTGCAGAAACCGTTCAGCCTGAGCACGCTTGCGCGCAAAGTGCGCGACACTCTCGGACCGATGGAAACCGTGCAATAATCCGCGGCTTTGTTTTCAGCGCGGCTTTGTTTTCGGTGAGCCGGCCTCGACGGTCAGGGGCGAATCTCGACTGGAGTCCGGTCTGGAACCAGCCGCCAGATCTCCTCGATCTCCGAATCGGTTACGGCGATGCAACCGGCGGTCCAATCGTAGAGATGTTGCTTCTCTCCCAGGTACTCGAACTCGGGGCCAAGGCCGTGAATCATGATGTCGCCGCCAGGCTTCACGCCGCGCTTCCGCGCCTGCTCTTTATCGCTTTCGTCAGGATAGGAGATATGTAAAGCCAGATGAAACCTGCTGGCGGGATTGCGCGAATCGATCCGGTAAATTCCTTCCGGCGTCTTATCGTCGCCCTCTCGCCGCTTTGGCGCCAGGCCGCCGCTCCCGAGCGCTACCGAATAGGTTTTTACGATCTGGTCTCCACTGAGCAGCAGTAGCTTGTGTTGCTTCTTGAGCACCACGACGTGGTCGACCGTCGGCGGCGGAGATGCAAGTGCGGATAATACCAGGACGAATACTACCCCAAAAATCTTCCAATACCGAGTCATCGCCCAGCAGTATACATTTTTCTACAACGATGTAAACCAGCGGTTTCTCTTATAGTTCATGGTGAGTCAACAGTGTATTTTTTGTTGACCCGCACGGCTGATCCCTGCGGAAATCCAGGACAATTTGCAGCGCGGCCAATTCCGTCTGCTACAGCGCTTCCCGGGCACCGCTACCGTGGATAGGGATAGCCTTTGGCCAAAGCGTCCTCTAATTGGGCATCGTAGCCGTAGATGTCGCGATAGAAATACACCTTTCCGTCTTCGCGTACTTCGGAGGTCATGTAAAGGATCAGCACCGGCAGAGGTTTCGTAAGGTTCACCCTCACGTTATCCGGTCCGCTTTGCATTGCCTTCTGCACCCGTTCGAGAGTCCATCCGGGTTTGTCGCGCAACACCCACGCCGCCAGCCTCGCCGGTTCTTTCACGTGAATGCAGCCGTGACTGATGTTGCGGTCGGGGTCGTCGAAATACTTTCCCCATGACGGAATGTCGTGCAGATACACGCTGTACCGGTTCGGAAAGATGAACTTCACCAGTCCCAGGGCATTTTCCGGACCCGGCTTCTGGCGCACCCGAGCCCTGCCGGAGCGTATCTGCTGCAAGACCGCGTCGGAAACTTTCCCGTCGCTAATCACGCCTCCATCCGGGGACAGGATTTCAAAATGCATGTCCGCCAGATAGCCGGGATCGTCCTTGATGTTCTGGACGATCTCATCTTTCTGGATGTCGAACGGAACGTCCCAATACGGGCGGAACACCAGATACTCGATCTTGTCCTCCAGCACCGGAGTACGGGTGAACTCATCCCCGACGTCCACGGTCATCGTCAGGCCGATCTTGCCGCCTTTGGTCAGCGCGTAGAGACGAAATCCCGGAATATTGACGATGACCGGCGGCTGCGGATAGTCATATTGCAGCCAGCGATAGCGTTCCAGGGTAAGCCGTATTTGTTCGACGCGGTCACTCAGCGGGACATTCAACTGATCGAGCGTGTTCAGGTTGAGGTAGCCGTCGGGACGCAGCCCATGACGCTCCTGAAATCGCTTGACGGCCTCGACCAGTGCCCCATCGTAGAGCCGGGAGTCGGCCGGGATGACCACGCTCTCCGGCAGGTCGCCCACCAGGTGAAGCAGCCGGGCGAGCCGGGGAACGCCGGCATACTGGGTTCCGGAAAAGACGATGCCGTGCGGATCGGGCAGCTTCTCGCCATCGTCCTGCCTGGCCAACTGCATGTACTGCACCAGCGCCTTTTTCAGTTCGGCGTACCGGATGAACGGCGGCTCGACCCCGGCCAGGACCGATTTCAGGTCAGCTCCCTTCACCAGACGCTTTTCGACCAGCGTGGGAAGATCCAATTTCTTGGGGCCTACGCTCAATCCGAACTCGAAGTGCCGGGGATTGATTCTCCCGATCCGAAGGTCCGAGATGTAGCGCATCGTGCAGACCGTCAGGGCTACGTCAAAGCGGGCTTCGTCCGATGGCGTATGGCTGGCCGCGAGACGCGCCAGGCGTCCCGGCCAACTGCCGGAGTCGTAATCCTCGGCCAGCAGCCCCTTGCTGTCGGCTTGCCGCAGGATGGAGATCATCTCCAGCGCCTGTGGCGTGGGATGTCCTTTCCGCACCCAGACCGGCGCGTATCCCGAGCGGCTATAGAGGGTTTCGACCAGCACCCGGTAGTCGGAAAAATTTGCCCAGCGAAGAGTTTCCAGCCGGCCGCTGGCGACGATCGCGCGCACGCCGCTTGCCGGCCGTTCAAGGTTCCCACGGGAATCCGCGTGAGCGCCGGTTCCAACCCCCAGCATGAAAATCAAAAGCAAGAGCGCGCCAACACCCACCTCAATGCGGGCAAACACGGCGCCCGCCGGAGACCCCGGACGTCCGCTCGACGCCGCACGCTGCACACCGGCCTGCGCCCGAGGACCTCGCGCATCCTTATTCACTGAGCGATGAAGATGATGAATGGGGTTGTTCTCCTTGAGCTATCTATCCAGCAGGTATCTATTCAAGATTCTACTCTGAACCCGTTTCTGGCGGCCAGGCTTTCCCCCAAGTGTCATACTGCGGCAGACTTTCACTCCGAACCCACGCCTGCGTCGGTTTCCACAAGACAGTTTTCATGCGGCGGGCTTTCCTGAGCAGATGTTCCCAAGGCAAAACTTCCCTGCACAGACTTTATATTCCGGAGGTGTCATCCTGAGCGTGCCAGGGGCCCCGACAAACCCGCAGTTGGTTTGTTGGGGTGGTAGCCGGGGTCCCCAGCGACGGCCGCTTTTGCCGTTGCTGGGGTGGAGTAGCGAAGGATCTGCTTTTCCCCCCGTTGTTGGCTTGTCGGGGTGGAAACCGGGGTGGAGGAGCAGAGTGAAGACCGCCTTAAAACCACAGCGGCGTTGCCGAGGTGCATGGCACATAAACACACATCGGAGTGTCATGTTGAGCGTAGCGAAACATCCCGGGGGACTGTCCTACACCGAGCCGCCCTGGGCATTTAGATGAAGTCCTTCAACTGCGTCTCGCACGCCGTGAACGCCCCATCCTTCGCAACAGCAGCGAAACGATGGGGCACTCTCAGGTGGTCGGCAAAGCACACTCAGGCGTTTACGAGCACCCGCTGGTGCTGCCGCAGCTCATGCAGCGGTAGCAGCTTCCATTGCGGGTCATGATGGCGCCGCAGACGTGGCATGAGGGCGCGTCGCCCAAATCGACCACGCTGCTCAGCGCGTCGGAAGCATGATAGGCGGCACTGCCCCGCGCGGGGGCTCCGGTGCCGAAAAACAGGCTTCCGGCTTCGGGTTTTTCAGCCGAGCTGCTGGCCTCGATCCGTATGGCCCCGTTGGGACGCGGGCGCAGGTCATCGAACAGCGACTGCTGCTGCCCGGTAATGAACTTCAGGTCCAGCCAGCGGAAGATGTAATCCATGATCGACTTGGCGAAACCTATGTGCTCGTTCTGGCTCCAGCCGCTGGGCTCGAAGCGCAGGTGCTCGAACTTCTCGCACAGCAGCTTGAGCTGCACGCCGTGCTGCAAGGCGATGGAAACCGCGGTGGCAAAGGAATCCACCAGGCCGCTGACGGTCGAGCCCTCCTTGGCCATGGTGATGAAGATTTCGCCCGGCTGCCCGTTGGGATAGAGGCCGACCGTGATGTAGCCCTCGTGCCCGCCGATGTTGAACTTGTGGGTGATGGAGAGGCGCTCGTCCTGAAGCTTGTGGCGCAGGGCGCGCGGCGGCGCGTTGAGGTCTTCTTCTTCGACCACGGGCGCGGCCTTGCCTTCCGCCGTCGGACTGCCCTTCGACGAGACCGGCTGCGACTTCTTGGAGCCGTCGCGATAGATGGCCACCGCCTTCAGCCCCAGCCGCCAGGCTTCTATGTAAGCTTCCATCACTTCCTCGACCGTGGCCTGCTCCGGCATGTTGATGGTCTTCGAGATGGCGCCGGAGATGAACGGCTGTACCGCGGCCATCATCTTCAGGTGGCCGAGGTAGTGGATGGTGCGCGTGCCCTGCGTCGGTTTGAACGAGCAGTCGAAGACCGCCAGATCTTCTTCCTTGACCTGCGGCGCGCCTTCGATGGTGCCGGTGGCGTCGATATAGCTGACGATGGCGTCGGTCTGCTCCTGCGAGTAGCCGAGCTTGAAGAGCGCGGCGGGCACGGTGTTGTTGACGATCTTGATCATGCCGCCGCCGACCAGCTTTTTGAACTTGATCAGCGCCAGGTCCGGCTCGACCCCGGTGGTGTCGCAGTCCATCATGAAGCCGATGGTGCCGGTGGGAGCCAGCACCGTAACCTGCGAGTTGCGGTAGCCGGATTTCTCTCCCTGGATCAGCGCTTCGTCCCAGCAAATGCGGGCGGCCTCGAACAATTCGCGAGGCACGTGGCCGCGGCTGATGCGGTTCACCGAGGCGCGGTGCATCCGAATCACATCGAGAAACGGCTCGCGATTGGCGTACCAGCCGGGGCAGGCGCCGCCGGTGATGGCGACTTCCTTCAGCCGGTCTCCGGCGGCGGTGAGCGGCGGGCAATGTTCGGCGACCCGCGCGGATTGCAGGTAAGCCTCGCCGCACATGATGGCCGTCATGCAGGCGGCGTAGTCGCGCCCGGCCTCGGAATCGTAAGGCAGACCGGAGGCCATCAGCAGCGCGCCGAGATTGGCGTACCCCAGCCCGAGTGGGCGGAAATCATGCGAATTGCGCGTAATCGCCTCCGTCGGATAGCCGGAGTTGTCGACCAGGATCTCCTGCGCGGTAATCAGAATGTCCACCGCGTGGCGATAGGCGGCGACATCGAAGGCGCCGTTCGGCGCAAACTTCATCAGGTTGAGCGAGGCCAGGTTGCAGGCCGAGTCGTCAATGAACATGTACTCGGAGCACGGGTTCGAGGCGTTGATGCGGGCCGAGTTCCGCGAGGTATGCCAGCGGTTGATGGTGGTGTCGTACTGCATCCCGGGATCGCCGCACTGCCAGGTGGCTTCGGCGATCTCGTGGAGCAGCTCGCGCGCCTTGCGGGTGCCGATCACCTCGCCGCCGACGACCGCGCGGGTGCTGAAATCGGCGTCGCGCAGTACGGCGTTCATGAAGTCGTCGCTGACCCGCACGGAGTTGTTGGCGTTCTGGAAGAAAATGGACGAGTAGGCTTCCGAATCCGGCGTCGAGCCGTCGTAGCCGCACTGCATCAGCGTCCAGGCCTTGGCTTCCTCTTTGGCCTTGCACTGGATGAACTCGGCGATGTCGGGATGGTCGATGTTGAGGATGACCATCTTGGCCGCCCGCCGCGTCTTTCCGCCACTCTTGATGACCCCGGCAAAGGCGTCGAAGCCCTTCATAAACGACAGCGGTCCGCTGGCCGTGCCGCCGCCGGAGAGCTTTTCCATGGAGCCGCGGATGGTCGACAGGTTGGTCCCCGTGCCCGAACCCCACTTGAAGAGCATCCCCTCGGTCTTGGCCAGCGTCAGGATGGACTCCATCGTGTCCTGGATCGAGTTGATGAAGCAGGCCGAGCACTGCGGCGTCTTGTAGCCGGTCGCGCTGAATTCGACCCGCCCGAGCTCGGGATTCCAGTGCCAGTTCGTGGCTTTGGAATTCGGCTCCAGCCGGTCGCAGCCGACGTTGAACCACACCGGAGAGTTGAAGGCCGCGTACTGGTGCAGCAGCAGGTAACTCAGCTCGCTATGAAACACGGCGGCGTCTTCGGCCGAGCGGAAGTATCCGCCCTTCAGACCCCAGTCGCGGACGGTGTCGGTGACGCGGCCAATCAGTTGCCGTACGCTGCTCTCGCGCTCCGGCGTCCCCAGCTGTCCGTGCAGGTATTTGCTGGCGACGATGTTGGTGGCCGTCATCGACCAGTCCTTTGGAACTTCGACATCCGTCTGCTCAAACAGGATTTCGCCCTTGGCGCCGGTGATCTGGGCCGTACGCAGCTCCCACTCGATTTCGTCGTAGGGGGAAACGCCGGGATTGGTGAACAACCGCCTGAAATTCAGTCCGTGAGCCTTTTTGGGACTCACTCCGGCATTCGGGGCCTCGGGGGTAGCACTGCTGATCGTGGTCTTCTGCGTCACTTCGCCCATCTCAATTCTCCTCACCGGGTCGAATTTCCTGCCCGGGCAACGGGAGGGAGTCACAGCTCCTGCAACCCGTTCTCAATCGCTCACTGCTTCGGCCGCGTGGGCGGCCACTCTGTTTGTCGGTACCACCCTTGGCGGAGGCGTCACGGACTCTGCCTGACAACTCCCTGACACTTGCCCGGCCCCGAAAGTCCCGCGTCAGTCCCTGCGATCCCAGAGGCAAAACTGCCCTCGGAATTCAGCTCACGTCGCAATGGAGCACTCCGGAACTACCTCGCGGAGCGGAAGCGGATCGGGGATAATCGCCTCCGTCCAAGGACGCTCAAAAAGCGTCAGGAAATGAAAATTACTCCCGTATATGGGGCTTGTCAAGACCCTACCACTAAATATTGTACCCCAGTTGTTTTCAAAACAATACAGCCCCTGGCTCCGCCAATCTCTGCTGGAAACCGGCAATCGGGCACTGAAGGGCCAAAAAATCTGTAGCCGTCATCCTTCGTATCGGTGTCATCCTCGGGTCGCGCCGCCCTCGTGCACCCTCGGGATCTGCTTTACTCTCGGCCCTGCGCAAACCGGCTGCACCCCGGAGAACAGCCTCTCGGCAGCCTCATGGACCTGTTGATTTGGTTCTTATGGGTTCGACTTCTGCCTTCCCGCCTCGCCCTCACCCGGGCGGTCTGCGACTGACGGGAGGGTGAGTAGAAGATTGGAGATTAGTGCCTGCCGGCCGCCGGGTCAATGACTCCATTTCAGTGCAAGTGTGGAAATCGCGGGTAACCCCAGCGCCCTCAACCCTCGCAGCCGTCGACGCCAGTGCCAATCCGCCTTCGGGTTGAGCCCCGTCAAGATGGGAATGCGCCATTTCCGGAAAAGCGCGTGCCCAATCCTCGCGATTAGCCGTGCAAACCTCTTCGCCGGCGGATACCGTGAATGACCTATGGCGCTTTCCTACGTTGATCTCTCGATGAGCACGCATTCCACGGTGTCGCACTGCGCGAACCCGAAGTGCGGCGCGGAGTTCAAGCGACTCGGTGAAGGGGTCCTGTTCATTTGCCCAACCGATCCCGAGGTTACCGTCAATCACCTGCGGCAGAAGGCAATCTGGCTGTGCGAGGCTTGCGCCCGCGAATTCGAGGTGCAGTTTCAACCCAACCAGCACAACTTCAACGAAGTTGACCGGCCGCATCAGTCCTATTAGCCCAGTTCCCGTAAGGTGATTCCGCGTTATCAGCTCCGCCGTGTAAGGTTCCTTTAGGGATTCCCATTGATTGCATATCAGGGCACCGTGTGCTAGCTTCAACTACTTTGAGGTCCTGATTGCCAAACACTTTGCTGGCCGGCCTGAGTCGTAAAGAAGCCGACGTCTATTCCCGGCTCGACTCCGCCCGGCTGCCGAAACATATCGCCATCATCATGGATGGAAACGGCCGCTGGGCCAAGCATCGTCACCTGCCCAGGATCGCCGGCCATCGCCGCGGCGCCGACTCCGTGCGCGACGTGGTGCAGACGGCTTCCCGTGTCAAAATTCCGTGGCTCACTTTGTATGCTTTTTCGGTCGAGAACCTGAAACGGCGGCCCAAGACCGAAACCGACTTCCTGATGGCGCTCTTGCGCCGGTATTTGAAGCAGGAAGTCCCCATGCTCAACGATTTCAACGTGCGCCTGAACTTCATTGGACGCACCCACGAGTTGCCGGAGTCGGTGCAGGCGCGCATGGCGTGGGCACTGGAGCAGACCGCCAAGAATACCGGGACGCTGTTGACCCTGGCGCTGAATTACGGCGCGCGCACCGAGCTGGTGGACTGCTTCCAATCGATTGTCGCCTCCGCCAACAGCAATGGTGGATTGAGTCATCTTCAGATCGACGAGGAGATGATCGCCCGGCATCTTTACACCGGCTCGCTGCCCGACCCCGACCTGGTGATTCGAACCAGCGGCGAGATGCGGCTGAGCAACTTCCTGCTCTGGCAGCTTGCCTACGCCGAAATCTACGTCACCCAGACGTTGTGGCCCGACTTCGACGGCACCCATTTTCTGGAGGCCATCGGCGAGTTCCAGAAGCGCGAGCGCCGCTATGGCGGACTCAACGAAAGCAGCGCCCACGCCTAGAATCCCGAGAGTCCAAAGAACGCTAAGACCCCGATGAAGCGAGTCCTCACCGCAGCCATTCTGATTCCGCTAGTCCTGCTGGCCGTCCTGCGCGCGCCCAACTGGTTTTTCATCCTGCTGGTGGCGCTCGTCGCCCTGCTGGCGTTGAGCGAATACTTCGAAATCGTCGCCGGCTATGGCGTCGAAGCGTTCCGCTTCCTGGGCTATCTGCTGACCGTGACCCTCTATGCGGTCGCGTTCTGGGCCGCGGTCAGCGCTGATCCTCCGGCGGCGGTGACGGTGCTTTCCGGGCTGATTTTTCTCTTTTGTTTTTCTCCGTTTGTGCTGCTGTGCGCCGCCATGCCGCGGGCTGATCTGCGCAGCGGGCTGCCGGCAGCCTCCTTCACCTATCTTGGCGTGGTCTATGTAGGGTTTTCGCTGCTTACCCTGGTGTTCTTGCGGATGATGCCGGCCGGATGGTTCTTTGTTCTGTTCACGTTTTTCGTGGTCTGGGCGGGCGATACCTTCGCCTACTATGTCGGACGGGCTTTCGGAAGAATTCCGTTTGCCTCTCGCATCAGCCCCAAGAAGACCTGGGAAGGCGCTCTGGCTTCGGTTGCCGGATCGGTGATTTTCGCCCTGCTGCTGACCCGCTTCGCCACGCCCATCGCCGCCGGGCTGATGCGGGTCCACCTGCTGGCTTTTCCCGTGAGTTTTGCTCTGACACCTTGGTGGATGGTGGCAGTCATCGCGATTTTGCTCAACTTGGCGGCGCAGTTGGGAGACCTGCTGGAATCGCTGATGAAGCGCGGCGCCGGCGTCAAGGACTCCGGACGTCTCTTGCCCGGGCATGGTGGAATCCTCGACCGCATCGATGCCTTGCTCTTTGCATCTCCGGTGGCACTGCTGCTTTTTGGCGGAACCCTTGAGAAATTCCTTCAGATGCCCTAACCTCAACATGGGCATAACTTTCCTGCATGAAGAAACTTGCGATCTTAGGTTCGACCGGTTCCATCGGGCATAGTACCCTCCGCATCGTGGAATCCTATCCCGACCGCTTCGGCGTCGTCACGCTGGCCGCGGGAAACAATTTGCAAACCATTTTCGAGCAGACCCTCCGCTGGCATCCGCGTATGGTTTCCGTGGCGCTGGAAGCCTCTGCCGCACAGCTCCGTCAACGGCTGCGCCAGGCCGGAGTGACGGACGTGGAGGTAGTCTGGGGCGAGGCCGGCACCATAGCCGCCGCCACTCATCCCGAGGTGGATTTTGTGGTCAGCGCCATCGTGGGAGTTGCCGGACTGAAGGCCACCTACGCGGCGGTCAAGGCCGGCAAGACCCTGGGCCTGGCCAACAAGGAGTGCCTGGTGGCGGCCGGCGATCTGATCACGGCCGAGGCGAAGCGCAGCGGAAGCGCGCTGCTGCCCATCGACAGCGAACACAATGCTGTGCATCAATGCATGCGCGGCGGACGCTTGCGCGAGGTCGAGCGCGTCTGGCTGACCGCCTCAGGCGGTCCTTTTCTGCACACTCCGGCCGCGGACTTCGCCTCCATCACCGTGGAACAGGCGCTGAACCATCCCACCTGGAAGATGGGCCGCCGCATTACCATTGACTCGGCGACCTTGATGAACAAGGGCTTCGAGGTGATCGAGGCGTGCCGGCTCTTCGCTCTGCCGCCCCGTCAGGTGCAGGTCATCGTCCATCCCCAGTCGACCGTGCACTCGATGGTCGAGTTCATCGATGGCAGCCTGCTGGCGCAGATCTCGGTGACCGACATGCGCCTGCCGATCCTGTATGCCCTGACTTATCCGGAGCGGATCGAGTCCGACCTGCGCTTCCCGGTCATGGAACTCAGGCACCTGGACTTTTTCCCTCCCGATTTCGACAAGTTCCCTTGCCTGCGGCTGGCCTACGAGGCGGCGGAGGCCGGCGGCACGCAAACCATTGCGCTCAATGCCGCCGACGAGGTAGCGGTAGCAGCTTTCCTGGAAGGCAAAATCCCATTTCAGGCAATCGCGGCTACAATTCAGAAGGTTTTAGAAGAAACGCCAGTGGGAAGACCTGAATCTATAGAAGAAGTACTTTGGGTGGATGCCGAGGCGCGCTTGCTGGCCTCCCGATGGTTGCGGCAGCCGTGCGGCACATCTCCCCAATCCGTGTCAGTGAAGGGTGTTTCCTGAATATGGCAGCAACTCTCTATTACAGCGTCGTCTCGGTTTTCTTCGTCCTGGCGGTCATGATCCTGGTCCACGAGGCGGGCCATTTTGCGGCTGCCAAGTTCTTCGGGGTGCGGGTCGAGGTTTTTTCCATAGGCTTTGGCAAGCGGCTGTGGGGCTTCCGCCGCGGCGATACCGACTACCGCCTCTCCGCCCTGCCCTTCGGCGGCTACGTCAAGATGTCGGGAGAAAACCCTCTGGACCAGCGTGCCGGCGCTCCCGAGGAGTTCATGTCCCATCCCCGCTGGCAGCGGGTGGTGATCGCGCTGGCCGGGCCGTTCATGAACATCGTGCTGGCCGTTGGACTGCTGACCTGCGTTTTCATGGTGCACTACGAGCACCCGCTTTACCTCGATCAGCCCGCCGTCGTCGGTTGGGTAGCCCCGGGCAGTGCCGCTGAGAAAGCGGGCATTCAGCCCGGCGACAAGATCATCCAGATCGGCTCCACCAAAAATCCCGATTGGGAGTCTGTTCTTTCCAAGATCATGCTCAGCCCCCATTCGGCGGTGCAGTTGACCATTCAGCGCGGCGATCAGCAGTTGCCGAAGACCGTCTTTCCCGATGTGCTCGGCCAGGATCAGCTCGGCGATGCCGGACTGGTGGCGCAGCAGCCGTTCACGGTCACCCGCATGGAACCCGACATGCCGGCGGCCAAGTCGGGAATGCAGGTTGGGGATGACATCGTGGCTGCCAACGGCACGCCTGTCCGCTCCACCCAGAGCCTCTCTCACCTGCTGCAACAGACCAAGGATCATCCCGTGGTGCTGACCGTGATGCGCAACGGCCAGCCGCTGGACCTGACCCTCACCCCGCAGCTTGCCACCAGCGATGACGGCCAGAAGGTCTATCGCGTCGGCATTCTCTCCATGCCGGTTCACATCGACAAACTGCCGTTTGCCCAGGCACTCTCCCGTTCCATCGACTCCAATCGGAAGAACTCCATGCTGATTCTGGAGCTGGTCAAGCGCATGATGCAGCGCCGTATCTCGGTCAAGCAGATGGAAGGCCCGATCGGAATCGCGCGCATCAGCGGCATGGCTGCCCAGGAGAAGGGTTGGACACCGCTGATGGAGGTCATGGCCGCCATCAGCCTCAACCTCGGCATCTTCAACCTGTTTCCCATCCCGATCCTCGATGGCGGATTGATCCTGCTGCTGCTGATCGAGTCGGTCATACGGCGCGACATCAGCCAGCCTATCAAGGAACGCATCTACCAGGCGGCTTTCGTCTGCCTCATCCTCTTCGCCGGCATGGTGATCTTCAACGACATGATGAAGGTGATTCCCGGCATCCACCAGTAAGCGAGGCACGTGGCACGAGGTGTCATCCTAATCGGAAATTCGCGCAAATCAATGTTCCGAAGTGTCATCCTGAGCGCTCCCGGGGGCCCCGGCAAGCCCGTCGTTGGCTTGTTGGGGTGGAGGAGCGAAGGATCTGCTGTTCTTCCCCGAGCTGGTGGAGGATCGCGCAGTGATATCATTCCGTGCACGAAGTCAGCAAACGTTCTATCTCGGAAATTCGCGCGAACTAATGCTCAGAAGTGTCATCCTGAGCGCAGCGAAGGATCTGCTGTTTCGAACCTATGTACTACGTCTACATACTCGCCAGCCGAAGCCGGAATCTATACATCGGGGTAACTGGCGATCTTGATCGCCGCACCTTTTAGCACAAACAGAAACTTCTCCCCGGATTCACCTCCCGTTACAAAATTGACCGTTTAATTCATTACGAAATTTATGGCAACGTGCTGAATGCCATAGCTCGCGAAAAGGAACTCAAGGGATGGCGAAGGGACAAGAAAATTGCGCTGATCGAGCGCGAGAACCCCACCTGGGATGACCTCAGTGCTGGAACGGGACGAACAGCAGATCCTTCGCTGCGCTCAGGATGACACCTTAACCTGGCGGGATCCAGTATTCTTTTCTCCGGCATTTGTAGCGCCTGCCGCCCTCTCGCAGGGTCTCGGATGATAAACTAAGCACATTCGTATGGCTAAAATTGAGCGCAAAAAGACGTATATGGCCACGGTCGGCGGCGTCCGGCTGGGCGGTGATGCACCTATCGTAGTGCAGTCGATGACCAACACGGATACGGCGGACGTTGCCGGAACCGTCGCCCAGGTAGCCGCGCTGGTCCGTGCCGGATCGGAGCTGGTCCGGGTGACGGTGAACAATGATGCCGCCGCGGGCGCCGTGCCCGAGATCGTGGATCGGTCTGGCGCAACAAGGCGTGCAGGTGCCCATCATTGGCGACTTCCATTACAACGGACATCTGCTGCTGAAGAAGTTTCCGGCCTGCGCCCGGGCGCTGGCCAAGTATCGCATCAACCCCGGCAACGTCTCCATAGGCCGCAAGGACGACGACAACTTCCGCACCATGATCGAGGTCGCCATCGAGAATCAGCGGCCGGTGCGCATCGGAGTGAACTGGGGCTCGCTCGACCAGCAATTGCTGGCGCGCATGATGGACTCCAATTCCAAGCTGGCCGAGCCGCTGCCGGCTTTCGACGTGATGATGGAAGCGATGATCCTGAGCGCCCTGCACTCGGCCGAACTCGCCGAGCACTATGGGATGCCGCCCGAACAGATCATCCTCAGCGCCAAGGTGAGCGGAGTGCAGGACCTGATCGACCTCTACCGCGCGCTCGCCGCCCGCTGCAAATATGCGCTGCACCTGGGGCTTACCGAGGCCGGTATGGGCGCCAAGGGCATTGTCAGCAGCACCGCCGGGCTGGCCGTGCTGTTGCAGGAAGGCATTGGCGACACCATCCGGGTTTCGCTCACGCCCGCGCCCAACGGCGACCGCAGCGAAGAAGTCCGCGTGGCGCAGCAGATTCTGCAATCGATGGGCATCCGCAGCTTCTCCCCGCAGGTGACCGCCTGCCCGGGCTGTGGCCGCACCACTTCGACCTACTTCCAGCAGTTGGCGGAGCGGATTCAGGACTACTTGCGCGAGCAGATGCCGGCATGGCGAAACCAGTACGAGGGCATCGAGCGAATGAAGCTGGCGGTCATGGGCTGCGTGGTAAACGGCCCGGGAGAGAGCAAGCACGCCAACATCGGCATCTCGCTGCCGGGAACCTTCGAGGAGCCGAAAGCTCCGGTCTTCGTCGACGGACGCCTGATGACCACGCTGCGCGGCGACAGGATCGCCGAAGAGTTCATCGCCATCCTCGACGAGTATGTCGAGACCCATTACGCGAAAAAAGAAGCGGAAACAGCCGCCGAAAAGTAGCCGCCGAAATTCAAGTACTCAGTGCTGCACGGCTCGGTTCCGCCGGTAAAACCACAACCCGTTGCCGGGGTGGAGTAGCCTGGGGTGGAGTAGCGAAGGATCTGCTGTTGATTTCTTACAGCGGAGTGTCATGTTGAGCGTAGCGAAACATCCCGGGGACTATCCCACACCGAGCCGCCCTCGGCATTTTGATGAAGTCCTTCGGCCACCCTCGCCGCCCGGTTCGACCGCCAGTTGTCCGAGCTCGTTTGTTGTTCGCGTTTTGCCGGAGCTAATGTCTTGTTATGTCCGATAACGGTATGGGCGCGGGAGGAACAAAACTTAGGCGGTTTGCCGTCATCCAAGAGATAGATTTGGCCATTTCCCGCGGCAACATGCGACCCTTTGTCGCCAATTGGCCTTATTGCGGCATGGAGCGGGTGAGTTGGAGGTCCGCGAACTCCGCATCGGCTTGACCGCCTAAGACGTGTGAGGAGCTGAGATGAAAAAGTTCATTTTAGTTTGCTGCGTTCCCTTCCTGCTGACACTTTGCGCCCTGGCACAGAGTGCGGAGGTCTCGGGCGCCTACGCTCACCTGACCCCCGGAAAAGACGGATTCAACTTCTCCGCCGCGTATCTGGCCACACACCACCTGGGACTGGAGGGCGATGTGGGCGGATACTACAAGCACCGGAGATAACGTCTACACGCTTTTGGCGGGACCCAAGGTCATGTTCAGCACGCACGATGCGCTCTTCACCCCTTATCTTCATTTGCTGGTTGGCGAGACGCACGCACCGGGCTCCAACTACCTTGGGGTGCTGCCCGGCGGCGGAGTCGACGTGGGCACCAGACGTATCGCCCTTCGCCTGAAGCTCGATGCGATACACTTCAACAGCGGCACCCACGCACGCGCCGGAGCGGGCGTTGTATTTCGCTGGTAGAACCGATGGGTCATTCCATCCCCGCGGCGGCCAAGAGCGTACCAAGAGCACGGCTGCATCGGATTCCGCCGCGAGCGATCATCGCTTGCGGCAGCCGTGATTCCGCAACACTGATGACATCAGATCGCGATACGCTGCCGCATCGTGATTTGCGCTTGCAGCAACGACCGGTCTCGGCCAAACTGGTTTCATGCCTTTCAAGCCAACTCCGCGGCACTATGACGAGCAGGCGCTCTACGACTACGCCGTCGGGGCGCTCGGCAGGCGCATGCGCACGGTTGCCGAACTCAAGCGCCTGATGCGGCCCCGCGTCAAGGATCAGCCCGAAGGCGAGCTGCTGATCGAAGTCGTGGTCGCGCGCCTGAAAGAACAGCGCTACCTGAACGACGCCGGCTATGCGGCGGCTTACTCCTCCTTTCGCAAGGAAAACGAAAAATTCGGCAGCATGCGCGTGGTCCGCGACCTGAGGGCCAAGGGCATGCACCCGGACGTGATCGAACGCGCCGTGAAAACCGCGTACGAGGGCGTGAACGAGGAAAAGCTGGCGCGCGAATTTCTGGCGCGCAAGCGCATGGCCGCGCCGGCCAATCAAAAGGATGCCGCGCGCATCTTCCGCGCCCTGGCACGCGCCGGATTCCCTTCGCGCGTGATCATCCCGATTCTGAAAAAATGGCACGTCGAAGACGAAACCCTCAGCGCCCTCGAACAGGAGCGGAACGAAACGAAATGCCCTTTGGAATGCATTCGGAGGCACTGACGTTAAGGGCTCTGAGTCGCGCCACTGGCGACGAAGGAACTTATTAGCGCGCTACATTAAGTCTGAAACCACGTCGAAGGGACAACCAAGTCAGCAGCATTAGAGGAAGCCATCGAGCACCTCAAGCACGCCGACCGCCCAATGGCGCAACTGATCGAGCGCACCGGTCCATGCACGCTGAAGCTGCGGCACGAGCACACGATTTTCTATTCGCTGCTGCGTTCGATCGTCTACCAGCAGCTTGCCGGCCAGGCGGCGGCGGCGATCCTCGCCCGCGTGGATGGCCTGTTTCCCGGGGCGCTCGCGACTCCCGGGCAGATTGTGGATGCCACCGAGGAGTGCCTGCGTTCGGCGGGTTTATCGCAGAACAAGATGCTGGCGCTCAAGGATCTTGCGGCCAAGACGCTGGACGGCACCGTGCCCCAGGGCAGCGCCATCGACAAAATGAGCGACGAGGAGATTATCGAGCGCGTCAGCCAGGTGCGCGGCATTGGCCGCTGGACGGTCGAGATGCTGCTCATCTTCCGCCTGGGACGCACCGACGTGCTGCCGCTGGACGACTTCGGCGTGCGCAAAGGTTTCCAGCGAATCTATCGCCTGCCCGATCTGCCCACCAAGCAGCAAATGCTGAAAAAAGGCGAGCGCTGGAAGCCCTGGCGAAGCATCGCGAGCTGGTATCTGTGGAGAGCGGCCGAGGAACAACCTGCGGTGAAGGCGAAACCTGCTGCGGCCAAGAGTTCAAAGCCGGCGAAAAAGTCGAACAACGTGAAGTCTGCCAAAGCCGCAAGTTCACGGACGGCCAAGGCGCGGAAGAAAGTACCGCAGAAAAAAACAAAGACGAAAACTTAAACTCAAACCCAGGGCAGCATTGCAAACGCCTTGCCGGATCTCCCGGAAAGTTCGCGCAATCAATACGCGTAATCAATAAGAAGTGTCATTCTGAGCGACCGCAGGGAGTGAAGTTGAGGCGCTGAGGCGGCGTCCGAGCCGCTGGCCGAAATCCTGAGCAAAGCGAAAGAACCCGGAATCCCAACACAGTGTGGGGCGGAGAAACAGATCCTTCGCTTCGCTCAGGATGACACTTCGCAGCCACCACCGGATACACTTATTCGGGAGTTGCCGTAGAGCAGGGTGTAGAAATATTTCTTTAAAGGGGCCTTTACCCGCTGCTGAAAAGGTCTCTGAGGTGTCATCCTGAGCGAACCCGGGGGCCCCGGCAACAGCCGCTGTTGCCGCTGGGGTGGTCGCCGGGGTCCCCAGCGAGGTTCGACTCGCCGGGGTACTCTACCGCAGCTCCACCGTGAAATTCTCGTGACACTGGTTGCCCGCATCGAAGATGACGGTGCGCTCCCGGTCTCCCCATTTGACGTCGAACTGGATCGGCTTCTTGGAGTAGTTCGGCAGCCCCGTAAACTGCGCCTTGCCGTAGTAGTTGGTGCTCACCGTCAGATCGCTCTTGTGCGCCAGTCCCCAGCGAACCAGGGCGTGGATCGCCGCCTGGTACACCGGCTTGCCTTTGCCGTCGCGCACGTCGAAGGAGGCGGTGCAGTCGCCGCGGTCGGCGCTGATGCTCGGAACCGTGGCGCTGGCGTCGGGAGCGCCGCTCTTCGGCGCGCTCTCCTGGGCGCTCACCAGTGAGCCGGCCAGCAAAACCGCCAGCAGAATCGGAATCGCAATTTTAGCTTTCATCGCAATGACTATAACTCCCGACGAGCGGAAGTCCTAATCAGGTCGTCGAGCCTCGCTCGCCCATGCGCGTCCCGCCGAATGTTAAAATCAACAATTCAGTTCCCTTTTCCCGCCGCCTTTCGAGACGCGGGCAACACTCCCGTGGGAACTCGCAAATTATGAAGCCAAAGCCCTCAGGCAACGATGTTCGACGCATGTTCCTCGACTTCTTTATCTCGAAGGGACATAAAGAGGTTCACTCGTCTTCGCTGGTGCCGGCCAACGATCCGACGCTGCTGTTCACCAACGCCGGCATGAACCAGTTCAAAGATGTTTTCCTCGGGCTGGAGAAGCGCGACTACCACCGCGCCACCACCTCGCAGAAGTGCGTGCGCGCCGGCGGCAAGCATAACGACCTGGAAAACGTCGGCTTCACCAACCGTCACCACACCTTCTTCGAGATGCTCGGAAACTTCTCCTTTGGCGATTACTTCAAGAAAGACGCCGTCGCCTTTGCCTGGGAGCTGGTGACCTCGCCCCAGTGGTACGGCATCGACGGCAGCAAGCTCTACGCCACCATCTTCAAGGGCGAGGGCGGCGTGCCGCGCGACGACGAGGCTTACGGATACTGGCTCAGCGTGGGCGTGCCCGCCGAGCGCATCTTCGAGCTCGGCATGAAGGACAACTTCTGGGCCATGGGCGACACCGGCCCCTGCGGCCCGTGCAGCGAGCTCCACTACGACATGGGAGTGGAATCCTCCGACAAGAAGAATCCGGAGTGCGCCGCCGGCGAGTGCAAGTTTCCCTGCGAGTGCGGACGCTACGTCGAGATCTGGAACCTGGTCTTCATGCAGTTCGACCGCGACGCCGATGGCGTCTTGAATCCGCTGCCCAAGCCCTCGATCGACACCGGCGCTGGGCCTGGAGCGCGTGACGGCCGTTCTGCAAAGAGTGATTTCCAATTACGACACGGATTTGTTTACGCCGCTGATTAAGCGCGCAGCGGAGCTGACCGGCGCATCGCTGGACAGGCAAGCCGAGAAAGAGTCGAAGTCGAAGAGCGCGGCTTCCTTGCGGGTGATCGCCGACCATGCGCGCGCCGCGACGTTCCTGATCTCCGATGGCGTCGTGCCTGCCAACGAAGGACGCGGCTACGTGCTGCGCAAGATCATTCGCCGCGCCATCCGCCACGGACGCCTGCTCGGACAGAATCAGCCATTTCTCTACCAGATGGTTTTTGCCGTGCGCGACCAGATGCAGGAAGCGTACCCGGAGCTGAACAGCTCGGCCGAGCGCGTCGCCAAAGTGGTCGAGACCGAAGAGACGCGCTTCGCGCACACGCTGGATATAGGGCTTCAACGGCTGGACGACGATCTTGCGCCGCTAGCGGAAGCCAAGAAACAGAATCCAGCTTCGCGGGCAATGTATTCGGGCGAGAAGGCTTTCAAGCTCTACGACACCTTCGGCCTGCCCTTGGACTTCATGATCGACGCCGCGCGCGACCAGGGCATTGAGTTCGATCAGGCGGGCTTCGATCTTGCGATGGAGGCACAGCGCACCCAGGCGCGCGCCTCGTGGAAGGGCACAGGCAAGGCAACGGCAGCTCCGGTGTTTGCCACGCTTCCGGCTACGGTTTTTGAAGGCTATCGCCAGACCGAGTCGCGCGGATGCCAAGTGCTGGCCATCATCGGCGACGGCCAGGGCGTGCAGGAGCTGAAGCCGGGCGAGCAAGGCGAAATCGTGCTCGACCACACCCCGTTCTACGCCGAGGCGGGCGGACAGGCGGCCGACAAAGGCTGGTTCTATGCCGCCGATCACAACACACTCGTCGCCGACGTAAGCGGCGTTCACTATCCCGTGCAGGGCGTGCGCGCCCATCAGGTGACGGCGCGGCAGCCCATCGTGGTAGGCGACCTGCTGGATGCGGTGGTCGACGGCGAGCGGCGCCGGGCCACCATGCGCCATCACACCGGCACGCACCTGCTGCATGCGGCGCTGCGCAGCGTGCTCGGCACCCACGTCAAGCAGGCCGGATCGCTGGTCGATCCGAGCCGCTTGCGCTTTGATTTTTCGCACTTTGCCGGCGTCGAGGACGAGGAGTTGCAGGACATCGAGGACCTCGCCAATAAGGAAGTTTTGCGCAACGACCGCGTGGAAGTCATCGAGGACGTGCCCATCGACGTGGCCGTCAACGAATACAAGGCGATGGCGCTTGTTCGGCGAAAAGTATGGCGACAAGGTGCGGGTGATCCGGGTCGGCGACTTCTCGACCGAGCTGTGCGGCGGCACGCACACGTCGGCCACGGGCGAGATCGGGCTGATCAAGATCCTGAAAGAGAGCAGCGTCTCGGCCGGGGTACGCCGTCTGGAGGCCGTTGCGGGCGAGGCATCGTTGCGGCACTTCCGCGTGGATCATCAGTTGGAAGGCATGGTCTCAACCCTCGTCGGGCGCTCGGAGGCGTCTCCGGCCGAGGCCTTGCGCCTGGAGATGGAGCGCAAGGAAGACGAGATCAAGCACCTGCGCAAAGAGCTGGAGCAGGCGCGCATGAAGTCCGCTTCCTCTTCGGTCGCCACGATCGGCGAGCGAATACACGAGGTCAAGGGCGTGAAGGTGCTGGCCCATCGCGCCGACAATCTTGAGCGTCCGCAACTGCGCACCCTCATGGACAATCTGCGCAGCAAGATCGGCTCCGGCGTGGTCGTGCTGGGCTCGGTGAGCGACGGCAAGGTGGCGATCATCGTCGGCGTCACCAAGGACCTGACGGGCCGCGTACAGGCGGGCAAGATCGTGGGCAAGGTGGCGCAGAAGGTAGGCGGCTCCGGCGGCGGACGCCCGGACATGGCGGAGGCCGGCGGCAAAGATCCGCAGGCCCTCGACTCGGCCCTGAGCGCGAGCTACGCGGTGGTCGAGGAACTGCTCCAGCCCGCAAAATAGCCGGACCCGAGCCTACATCGTCGGAGAGCCTCCACCATTTGAGGTGTCATCCTGAGGGCGCCGCTTTTGTGCGGCCGAAGGATCTGCTGTTGTCCCTGTGCCAGAAAGCAGATCCTTCGGCTTCGCCTCAGGATGACACCTCGAGAAATCAGCGGGTGGCCCATTCAAGCCTTCCGTTGGCTTGAGTGGGGCAGTTATCGCTGGGGTGATCGCCGGGGTCCCCGGCGAGGCTCGGCTCGCTGGGGTGATCGCCGGGGTGATTGTCAGCCGTTGGCGGCGTCCTTGCCGCGGGTGAACGGCGATTGCAGGTATTTGCGAGCCTCGTCGAGAGCGCCCTGGGTGTTGTCCTGGGTCTGCAAAGCCTGCTGATACTCATTGACGGCGCGCTCGCGCTGCCCGCTGACGTCGAAAATTTTGCCGAGCTGGATATGGCTCCAGACCTCGGTCCACTTCGGTTCGCCATCGCCGTTGAGGGCTTCGCGATAGGCGTTCGCCGCGGCCTGGTAATTGCGTTGCAGGAAAAACACCTCGGCAATCCGGTAGTGCGCCAGCGAACTGCTCTTGTTGATGTCGAGCGCCTTCTGGAATTCCTTCAACGACTCGGCCAGATTGCCCTGCTGCACCGACTGCTGGCCGCGCATGATGGCCGTCCGCAGACGCAATTCGGGAGTATTCTTCAGCACGTCGTTGTCGGGATCGATGACGATATGCCGCGGCTTGCCATAGGTCTCCAGCGAATAGGCGGAATTGGTGCCGACGACTTCGACCTTCCTGGTCTCGGTCTTGCCGTCGGTATCGATCTTCAGCTCGACCGGCATGCGGAACAGGTCGAGATCCTGCTGAATCTCGCCCACCACGCGGAAGCCTTTGTTGGTGCGGTAGATGGTGTACTTGTTCTTGAACTCCGGAGCCCCGGTCGAGTCCAGCCACTGGGTGAAAAACCACGTCAGCTTTTCGCCGGAAATCTGGTCCGCCAGTTTTTCGAGATCGTCTACCCCGACCGGCTTGCCCTGGAATTGCTGCGCCAGCTCGCGCACCAGCCGGTCGAAATTCTGCTCGCCGACGACCCAGCGAAGCATGTGGAAACACCATCCCGCCCTTGTCCGTAGCCAGCGACTGAAAGCCCGGATCGAAGGGTTCCAGACTTCCCAGTTGGCCCAGCGGAACCGTGTCGTAGGCCAGCGCGCCGACGGCCATATCCTTCACCGCTTCTTCCTCGCCGCCTTTGCCGGCAACGTGCTCGACGTACTGCGCTTCGGCGTAACGGGCCAGCCCGTCGGTAATCCACCAGTCGCCGCGCGTCGCCGGCGAGACCGACACTCCCCACCACTGGTGCGCAATCATGTTGGCCAGCAGCCGGTAATTCACTTTGCCGCTCACCACGCGGCTGGAAATAGCGGCGATCTCCGGCGCCCAGGCGGCGGGCACGGTGTCGTCGGGAAGCTCGACCACCTTCAAGTCGGTCGACATCGGTACGCCGTAGAGGGTGGTGAAATCGTTGAACTCCTTGCCCGCAATGTCGCCGTATTGCTGCGCCTGCTGCTTATGTTCGGCCGGAAAGAAAACGTGAATCGTCAGACCGCCGGCGGTGATGGCCGTGTCTTCAAACTTGCCGATGACCAGGGTTCCCGGAAAGCCGGGCGTATCCCACGTGAAGCTGTACGTGGTTTGCGGCCCGCTCAATTTTGCCGCCGGACTCTCGACCGCCGTCGCGGGTGCTGGTTTGCGGGTAAGTCCGCCGCTGCCGGTGCGCGCGTGAAGCGGAGGCTTGGCGGCTTCTCCGCCCGCGCTTTGAGCCGTTGCCGCCGGAGCGCCTGCCGCAGGCTGATTCCGTCCGCTGCCCACCACCGTATAGCCCTCGGGCACGGTTACGCGAAGGGTGGCCGTAAAGCGGTCGGTGCCATATCCCACCACCGGGAACCAGCGTCCGGCATAGAGCAGGTAGCTCGAAGGGTCGCCGATATAGGCGAGCTTCAATCCCGCCACCGGACTGTCCTCGGCTGAAATCAGGTCGCCTTCGTACTCGAAGTTCAGCGTGCTCGACTGCCCTTTCTGGCAAACCATCGGGCAGCGAAACGCGCACGGTCGAGTCCTGCGAGACGCGCTCCACCTGCATGGCGTGGCCCGCGGCGTCGGTGACCCGGGATGGCCGCAAGTCATTGTGCAGCTCGAAAATTGCGGTGCTGATGTCGTCCAGCGCGGTGAACCGGAGCTGCGCGCGCGCCCAGAGATGGTGCTTCGCCGGATTGATGGTGGCGTCGATGCGGTAGTCGTTGACTTCTATGCGGTTCTTTTCCGCGGCCCGCGCCGGTCCGGCCAAGGTCAAGCCAGCCATCAGGCAGATCAGCGCGAAGCGGATTCCCCACCGTGGCCGCACTTGCCCGGTCCGCACTCGACTCGAAACACATCCCACAGCTTTCGCTTCACCCATGCTCTTGAAGCTCCCGGGCTTCCATTGTAAGTTGATGTTCAAACGCGGCTAAAAGATGGGCGGTCCAATGGTTTCTCTCCGCCCGTCGCTTGCCCCATCTTAGCGCTAGACCAGCTCCGTGGAAGGTGTATCCCGAAAGCAGGCTGTCATGGCGAGCGAAGTCGAGCCACCTTTTGTTCCTGCTGCCTGGGTGAGCGGGTTGCCCATTCAAGCCTTCCGTTGGCTTGAGTGGGGCAGTTATCTCGGCCCACCTTGGCGGCCCACATTGCTCGGCTCGCTGGGGTGATGGCCGGGGTCCCCGGCGAGGCTCGGCTCGCTGGGGTGCACCACTTTCAGGATCTCCCCGGCCGCCGCCATCGATGCCGAAGCCGGGTGCCCCAGGTTCGCCTGTTTTTGGCTAACCTGGGGTAGTGCCACGCTCAGCCTGGCCCGCACCTCGCGCAGCCCGTCGAGCATCTGCCGCCGCTCGGGGCCGTCCGCCAGCACGCGCTCGACGCGCCCGGCCACGTTGATGGCCGTAAAGTCGCGCTGGACCAGCTCGGGAACCACCTCCCGCCCCGCGATGAGGTTGACGATGCAGAAGAACGGCACATCCACCAGCCGCCGCCCCAGCAGCCAGGTGAGAGCCGTCAGCCGGTAAACCATGACGAACGGCGTTCCGGCCAGCGCCGCCTCCAGGGTAGCTGTGCCGCTGGCGACCACGGCCGCCTGCGAGCCGGCCAATGCCTCGTGAGCGTCGGCCACCAATTCCAGCGGAAATGCCAGGGACGCCGACTCCTTGCTCGTTGGTCCGGAGTCCTCCGCGAATTCGGGTGCCCCACGTCCCATCCCTCTTTCCGGGGTCCCCGGCGAGGCTCTCGCTGGGGTGATTCTCGGGGTCCCCGGCGAGGCTCTCGCTGGGGTGATTCTCGGGGTCCCCGGCGAGGCTCTCGCTGGGGTAATTCTCGGGGTCCCCGGCGAGGCTCGGCTCGCTGGGGTAATTCTCGGGGTCCCCGGCGAGCCCTCGCTGGGGTGATTGGGACTGACGTGGGGTGGTTAGGGTTGCTGGGGTGGGGGATAACTTGCCGATCAGCTCCGCCAGCCACTCCCGGCCGATGGTCGAGGCCACCGGCATCCTGAAGTGCAGCTCGGGATGCCGCGCATAGAGACCAGCAGCGGCCGCGAGCATCGTCGGCAGATTCAGCTCGATCTCCTTGCGGCGGCTGCCGGGCAGCAGCGCGATCTGCCGCGAATCCCGCTCCATCCCGACGCCGCCGGCGTCCGCCCGATCGGCCAGCGGATGCCCGACGAACTCCACCTCGACCCCGTGCCGCCGGTAGAACTCGCGCTCAAAAGGAAAGATGACCAGCATCTTGCGCACGTAGCGCTGCACCAGCTTGACGCGTCCTTTGCGCCAGGCCCAGAGCTGCGGGCTGATGTAGTAAACCACCGGAATACCGCGGCGATGCAGTTGCCTCGCCAGGCGGAAATTGAACTCCGGGAAATCGATCAGCACGGCCACGTCGGGACGCCGCCGGTCGACCTCGGCCAGCAGATGACGGAACTCGCGATAGATGCGCGGCAGGTGCGCCGCCACTTCGGCCAGCCCCAGCACCGCAACGTCCCGGGCGTCGACCACGGTCTCGCAACCGGCGGCGCGCAGACGCTCCCCGCCCAGCCCGAAGCACTCGACCCCTGCGGGCGATGCCAGTTGGCGCAAAGCCGCCAGCAGCGCCGCGCCGTGCATGTCGCCGGAGGCTTCGCCGGCGGAGATCACGAGCCGCACCGGACGCTCTCCTCGGGCCGGCCCCATCGCTGATTGTAGTGTTGGCGGCATCGCAGCCTAGTTTACAGAAAACAGGCAGCCTGCGGGCCATCAGGACGAATTTAGCGGTGGCTAGTTGGCCGACACAAGCTTCCTTTGCTTGTGTCGGGTGGTTTGTTTTCGGATACAAACATGCCCCACTCAAGCCAACAGCGGGCTTGAATGGGCCACCCGCCCGCGAATCAAGCTGTCGTCTTTCGCTAGCAATGGTTTCGCCTTGCCAAACCGTTTGAAAGCAATACAATTCTCACCCATTCGGAACTGAAAGGGAGATTCGTAATGGATTCACCGGGAGGAGTCTCTCTCAGACGCAAGTTCAACAGTGCCGCACATTGCTTGAATGTCAGTCCGGATCAACTCGTATCACTGAAATTCAACGTGAGAACGTATATTCATATGAGGAATACCGATACCTAGTCGAGAGGCTTCAAACAAGAGACTGGTGTTCAGTGTTCCGCGGTGATGGAGACCTCCAAGGCCGTCGATATTTGCTTGCTATGGACAAGGCCAAGCTAATCCTAGTCGAACATGAGACGGGTCTTGAGATTTTGTACATTGCGGTCAGTTGCATCGCTGCTTTCACTGGTCCCGATCGTTCTGCAAGGGTGGGAGGCATTGCGGGCAAGGCTCAGGAGGAGAGACTCGGGGCTTGATCATTCTGTTGAGATTCGGCCGAATAGATCGGTCAGGCCAACTTCAGGAAAACATCTTCACGTCGACAACTCATGGCATCGTTAACCTCGATGGGTCGTCGGTCACGGCGATTACCGACCACTCCAGCCTTCGTCGCAATAGCGAGATGAGGAATGTTGTTCGGCAACTTCTAAACGCTCGCTTCCCGCTGATTGATGCATTGGAAAAGCAGGCGCTTCGGAGAAGAAGCAGTTGAAGGAAGCAAAGCCTCACTACAAGTCGCTCAGAGGCGGGGAACTCGAAAATCAAACGGTCACAAGTCTTGATTTTTGTGAACGTATGACCTCAAACAGTTTGCCGCCCGACGCCCACAGCACGCTGCGCCCCAGGTTCGCCCTCCTTTGGCTAACCTGGGTTCTGGTCTGGGCTATAACCGACTTGTCTCTTGGCCGTCCGCTCCGACTCGGTTTCGATGGGCCCGTACTCTCCGATCGCGTAATACGAAAGCTGCTCAGGGAAGCGGCCCTCTTTCCTAGGTTAGCGCCAACCGCACGCGCGGAACCTGGGCACCCGGCAGTTTTCTATTCAGGATGCTTCACTGCGTTCAGCATGAAAGCACAAGCTCAGTGGAACCTAGTCGTCTCCTGCTCCCACCTCGCTTGGGGTTGCCAACGGCTGCGGCGGCACCGGCACGCTCGCAAGCTCCTGATCCCTGTACTGAGCTGGTAAAGCTTGTAGTAGATGCCGCGCTGGGCGAGCAGTTGCTGGTGGGTTCCCATCTCGCGCACCTTGCCCTTGTGCATGACGATGATGTTGTCGGCGCGCTGAATGGTGGAAAGCCGGTGCGCGATGATCAGCGAGGTGCGGCCCTCGACCATGCGCGAGAGCGCCTCGCGCACGCGGAACTCCGTCTCGGTATCGACGCTGGAGGTCGCCTCGTCGAGGATCAGTATCTTGGGATTGTGCGCCAGGGCGCGGGCAAACGAGATGAGCTGCTTCTGGCCGGTCGAGAGCGTGCTGCCGCGCTCCTTGGTGTGCGACTGGAAGCCCTCGGGCAGCGAGCGAATGAACTCGGAGAGGTTCACCTCTTCGGCGGCGCGTTCGACGGCCGCCAGATCGACACTCTCGGAGCCGAGGCGTATGTTGCTCTCGATGGTGCCCGAGAACAGAAACGGGTCCTGCAAAACCACGCCGAACTTGCGCCGCAGGCCCTGCAAATCGAGCTCGCGGATATCGACGCCGTCGAGCCGGATTGCGCCCTGCTGCACGTCATAAAAACGCAGCAGCAGCGAAATCAGAGTGGTCTTGCCCGCCCCGGTGTGGCCCACCACGGCGGCGGTTTCGCCCGGCTTCACCGTGAACGAGACATCGCGCAGCACCCAGTCCCAATCACCGGCGACGGGTGCCTTGGTCCCACGTCTGCCGCGGCGGCAATGTGGAGCGCCGGGAGTTCCCGGCACGCTGCCGTGAGTTGCGAGTGCTGGCGGTCCCGGCTGCTTCGGATCTTCCAGCGGAATCCGTCGATAGGCGAACCATACGTGGTCGAACTCGATGTGCTCCGGGGCCGTCGGGCATGCGGGGCATCGGGCTTCGACGCGATCTCCGGCTTGGTGTCCAGCAGTTTGAAGATGCGCTCGCTGGATGCCATGGCCGACTGCAGAATGTTGTACTTCTCGCTCAGGTCCTGAATCGGCCGGAAGAAGCGCTGCGCATACTGCATGAAGGCCACCAGCACGCCGAGCGTGAGCGTCCCGGCGAGAATCCGGTGGCCGCCATACCAGATGATGGAAGCGACGGCGGTAGCCGAAAGAATTTCCACCACGGGGTAATAGAGCGCATAGGCCATGATGGCGTCTTTGATACGCCAGCATGTGCGTGGCGTTGATGGCCTTGAACTCGGCGTAGGCTTTCTCCTCGCGGTTAAACAACTGCAAGGGAACGATGCCGGTGACGTGCTCCTGAAGATAGGCGTTGATGCGCGCGATGGCAACCCGTATGCGCCGGTAGCTGTCGCGCACGTGCTTGCGGAAGATGGCGGTTCCGATATAGATGAGCGGCAGCACGGCGAAGGCGATCAGCGCCAGTTGCCAGCTCATGTTGAGCATGATGGCGATGATGCCGGCGAGCACGAAAACATCTTCAAAAATGGATACCACGCCGGCGGTGAACATCTCGTTGAGCGCGTCCACGTCGGTGGTGACGCGCGTGACCAGCCGGCCCACCGGATTGCGGTCGAAGAACGCCACGTGCATCTGCTGCAAGTGGCGATAGATCTGGCTGCGCAGATCGAACATCACCTTCTGGCCCGTCCACTGCATCAGGTAGGTCTGCGCGAACTCCAGCAGGAAGCTGAAGGAAAGCAGCGCGATGTAAACCATCGCCGATCTGCGCGATTCCGGTCAGCGGCTGCGCGCTCAGAAAGCGGTCGAGAAAGGAATGTCCTTCGCCGGCCTTGTGCGCCAGGTACTTGTCGATGGCGACTTTCGTCAGATAGGGGCCGAGCACGTCGGCTCCCGCCTTGAGCACGATCGCCACCAGGGCGATCGCGACCTGGAGACGGTAGGGCTTGAGATAACCCAGCAGCCGCCGCATCAGCCGGGCGTCGTAAGCCTTGCCGAGTACCTCTTCTTCGTGGCTGCCTTGTGATTGGTGGTGATGGGCCATGCAACTTCTATTTTAGATGGTGAGCTGCCTTCGGCGGTCGCATTCTGTCTGGTGAGCGCCGAAAACCCAGGCAGCGCACCGTCGCCCGCGGTTGGCTCAGCCGGTTCCCGGAAAATGCGGAAAACTCATCGAAGTGTCATCCTGAGGTCGCGCCGCCGGGGTCCCCGACAAGCCCGCTGTTGGCTTGTTGGGGTGGTAGCCAGGGTTGCGCGATCGAAGGATCTGCTTTGCTTTAAGCGTTCGCTCACTCCTTTTTCTTCCTCAGTAAAAAGGCCTATTCGATTGCACCCCCATACAAGCGAATATAAGGAGCGACGGAAGCTAGATTTTCACCAAGCACCTTAGTCGATCATTGCGCAACTCTGCCTCTGGATTCTTCACCAGCATCATCTCTGGCCATTTATTTCAAGGCGGAAACTCTGCTTGGCCCAAAGCCGTCTGGGGTCAGCGACTTCGCCTTCAACCCGCGAAACCTTAGCAGTTATCTAGGTCCTTTCCATCACAGATACTAGGTAAGTTAACCTCGGCGAATACTAGTAGAGCCGCATTCTCTCATCCGCCCACCGGCCATAGTCTCCGGACATGGAGTTTCCACTCCCGGAGATGTTTGTGAAAAAATTGACGACCTTCGCAACCCTGGCAGCCGCCGTTCTGTTGTTGGTGACCGCAACTTTCGCGCAGGTCCCGGCAAGCAATCACGTGGTTTGGGTGATGGAAGAGAACGAGAGCGCCAGCAGCGTCATCGGGAGCGGTTCTGCCTGGCACTACCTGAACAGCCTGGCGTCGCAATACGGATTGGCGGCCAACTATTACGCCAACTTCCATCCCTCGATCAACAATTACTTCATGATCAGCACTGGCGTAAACATGGATAGCATCGACAATGATCTGGACTCCTACAACGGACCCCTGCCGGCCAGCGTCGACAACGTTGTCCGCCACCTGTTGACCGCCGGCAAAACCTGGAAGTCTTACGCGCAGTCGCTGCCCTCGGTTGGTTACACCGGCGGTGACGTTGCCGGCTCCGGCACCTGCGACACCTGCCGGGGAACCTACTATATCCGTCACAATCCCTTTGCCTACTTCTCCGACGTCGTGAACAGTACCAACGAGAAGCAAAATCTCGTGCCTTTCACCCAGTTCGCCACCGATCTGGCCAACAACCAGTTGCCGAATTTGACTTACATCGTTCCCGACGGCTTGCACGACGCCCATGACGGCACTCCAGCGCAGGCCGATAGCTTCCTGCAAACCAATCTCGCGCCCCTGCTCGCCAGCCCAGCCTTCCAGCCGGGCGGGGATGGCCTGCTGGTCATCGCCTTTGACGAGGCCGCAACCAGCGACTCGACCCACGGCGGCGGCCACATCTCCGTCGTGCTGGTCGGACCGAACGTGAAGCCCGGATATCAGTCAACCGTCCTCTATCAACACCAGAACCTGGGACGGACCATCTTCGATGCCCTCGGCCTGAGCCTTCCGGCATCTCCTAGCTTGTTGCCCACCGCGGCCGACATGTCCGACTTCTTTACGTCCACCTCCAGCAGCGGCGGCAGCGGCTCGGCCGCCACCGGATCGCCGGACTTTACCCTGACCGCGCCCGCCCAGGGCATCGCGCTCAGCGCGGCCGGCACCGGCAGCTCGCAAATCGCCATCACCCCGGAAAATGGATTCAATAGCGCGGTCAGCCTGAGCTGCTCCGGCTTGCCCTCTGGCGCCACCTGCTCGTTTTCGCCCGCCACGGTAACCCCCTCCAGCGGAATGGCCAACGTCACCTTGACCATCAACATGCCCGCCTCCGCTGCCTCGTCGGCTCCGGCGCGCCACGCCAAGCCGCTGTTCGCCTTCGCCGTGCCCTTCTTTGCCTTCGCCGCCGGATCGCTGGCGATTGGCGGCAAAACCAAAAAGAAGACCGCCTTCTGGGTAGTCATGCTGCTGGTACTCGCGCTCGGCGCGGTAAGCATCGGCTGCGGCGGCGGCTCCGCGAAGTCCTCCACCGCCACCTCCGCCTCGCAAAGCACCCCGGCGGCGAGCAGTTACACCGTCACCGTAAACGCCTCGGCGGGCTCGATCGAGCACTCCACCTCGTTGACCGTCACCGCGAATTAGACGAGCGAGAAACGATGTAACCCGGTCTCCCCGGTCAACCAGCCGCGGAAGACCAATACAGAAGGGCCGCTCTGGCGGCCCTTTTCCATTGCGCCGTGGTGATGCCAATGGCGCTCTCGCGTTCGTCCCTTGCCGTGCGACTTTTCAAGCGGACTATCTAATTCGGCTGGCGGCCTTTCACCTTTGGTGTCTCCTATCCATCGAATCCATCGAAGTGTCATCCTGAGGTCGTGCCGGTGTTGCACGACCGAAGGATCGGCTTTGCTTCAACGCTCGCAAACAACAGATCCTTCGCTACTCCACCCTCAACAACGGTAAAAGCGGCCATGGCTGGGGTGAACATCGCTTCAGCGGGGGTGGCGGCGGAAGGTATGCCGGTGGTGGAGGCGCAAGATACGCCGGTGGCCGTGGTAACGCCGGCAGAGGTCGCCCATCGGCAGTACGTGCCAGCCGCAGTAGCGGTCCTCGCGGTGGTGCCTCCCGTGGTGATGGTTCTCATGCCGCCGCATCGCGTGGTGGCGGCGGATCGCATGGCGGCGAGCGCGCTAGATCATTTTCAGATTTGGTATAGCTGGAGCATAGGATGAAGTGTCATGCTGAGCGAAGCGAAGCATCTGCTTTTGTTCCGTAAATAATGCAGATCCTTCGGCTCCGCGCTGCTCCGCCTCAGGATGACACCTTTTTAAGCGACTACATTCAAAGTTAAACAGCCTTACGGCAAAACCAGGGATGCTATATCCTTTTTCAATTTCGTTCAACGTCGCCGCTCCCTGATGGTCGCGTCGAGTGGAGTACTCTGACTCCGGGATACACCATCCCTGGTTTTGCTATAGAGCATTTTCGCAAAAGGTGGTAGTCTCGGGCGCCACACCTTCACCGCGGTTTTTTGCGGTTAAGGTGGGAATCGTGGTCTACACCAAATCCGATTTCGCGCCAGCCGGTAGTTTTATTGATCGTTTGTGCGGGCTCTACGGCAAAACCAGGTATACATCATCCCTGGTTTTGCTCTGGCTGAAATACAGTTTTGCGGATTGATCCACTCCACCGGCCCTTGCGAATGACATCACGGAGCACATATCCCATAGCGCCGCGCTTTTTGCCGTGGCTGGGATAATCATCGGGGTCTCCGGCAAGCCCGTTGTTGGATTGTCGGGGTATTGCTAGCGTCCGCCGGGGATTTCCCGTTCCACACCGAGTTCGTGCGGGGAGTCGAGTGCCGCACTGTCGGGGTTCAGCAATCCGTCGTGGCGGGGGCCGAGTCCGAGTTTGATCAGAGCGCGCGAATCAGGGGTAATCTTGGTTTGCCAGCCGTTTTCCGACTGGTAGCGAACCATCGCATCCCTGGTGCGCTGGTCCCAAACGCCGGTAGCGTCGCCGTCGTCGAGACGATGTTCGCGAATCAGTGCGGACTGGATTTGCCCGGCGCGCTCGGAGCTGATCGACCTGCTGTCCGCGGGGTCCGCTAGTCACGTGAGCGGCACTAGCACTGGCCGCGCGCTTGCCTTTGCCCTTGCCGGTGACGGCGCGCATACGGGCTTTGGCGGAACCGGCCACGTGACGCACTTTGGCAAACTCGCTGGAAGCGTGCCTTTACCTTGGAAAGCTCGATGGACGCACGCGCGTGCTGCCGTTCGGGATGTCCCGAAAACTGGGGCACGCCGCTCTCACGGCTGACCTCGGCGGCGACGGCGCCCGCCAGGAAAAGAATCGAACAAAGTGATAAAACGATGGCCTTGACAGCGGCCCACGGAAAAGCTGTATCCGAACGCAAATAACACCTCAGCGACAAAAAAATCGGATCGCGGTCTCCGGCAAACGCTGCCTTGGCGCATCCAGCGCGGCGACAGCATCCCTTCCCGTTCGCCCGAACCGCGAGCAGGTCATCAAGCAACAATCAGGATGTCGGACAGAGCCTTCCGGCGAGATCATCTCTGGCCGGTATCGTACATCATGCCACATCTGATGCCTCAGTACCAGCCGTAAGATGATCTCGCCGCAGGTTACGGGAGTGTGCCGGCCACGAAAACGTTGGAGCCGTTCCGGCCCTGTCCATTTGGCCGGACCAGGAAGACCACATCCTGCCCGGACTTCAACGACGCCTGCACCTGGTCGAAGGCCTTTTCGTCCCCGATCGGCTGGCGATTGATCTGCATAATCACGTCGCCCCGGCTGAGGTTGATGCTGTCGGCGAAGCCTCCCGGCTTCACGTCCTGCACGATCACCCCCTGGCCCTTCGGCAGATTCATCCGCTGAGCCATATCCGGCGGGATGGAGCGCACGATCACGCCCAGTTTGCTTTCCTTCGGCTGCTCGGTTTCGCCCTGGTCTTCCACCAGTCCGAGCTGCCGTCCGAACAGCTTTTCGCGATCGGCGATGGTCACCGTAAAGTCCTGCTTCTTGCCGCCGCGAACCACCGTCAGACGCACCTTGGAACCGGGTTTGCGGCCCGAAATGTCGCTCACCAGGTCGTCGCCCGTCTTCACCGCCTGGCCTTCGACGGCGATGATGGTGTCCCCGGATTGCAGGCCGGCCTGCCCCGCCGGACCTTTGGGCTCGACATCGCTGATGGTGACTCCGCCGTTGACCCCGTAGACGCGGGCCACCGCCGGATCAGGCATGGCGTTGAACATGACGCCGATCGAACCGCGAACCACCTTGTGCTCCGCTCCGATCAAGTCCCTGTAGACCTTCACCACCGTATCGGAAGGCATGGCGAAGCCCACGCCCTGGTAGCCTGAGGATTCCGTGTAAATCGCGGTGTTGATGCCGATCACCTGCCCGGCCATATTCACCAGCGGTCCCCCCGAGTTGCCGGGGTTGATCGCGGCGTCGGTCTGGATGAACGACTGGAACTGCCGCTGCGGCACAATGTTGTTGCGGCCGATGGCGGAGATGATGCCGGCCGTGACCGTCTGGTTCAAGCCGAACGGACTGCCGACGGCAAGCACCCATTCGCCCACCTGCGACTGCTGGGAGTTGCCGAACTTGGCTGCCGGCAGGCTGTGCCCGACATCGATCTTGAGCACCGCCAGATCGGTTTCGCGGTCGGTGCCGATGACCTTGGCGTTGTAGCTCACCGATGGCGGATCGCCCATCAGGTTGACCCGAATGCGGTCGGCCTTCTCGACCACGTGGTAGTTGGTGACGATGTAGCCGTGGGAATCGACAATCACGCCCGAACCCAGTGAACGCTGCCGCATCCCCTCGGGCGGGGCGCTGGGATTCTGTCCGCCAAAGAAGCGGTCGAAGAAGTCCTGGAAAGGATTCTCCTCGTTGTTGCCCTGGCCGCCCTGTTCGTTGTCCTGGTTGTCGTCGCCGCCGGCGGCACGCCGCGGCGGAAGCGGCGGTGCGGGCTCTTGACCGTCGATTCGGTGTTGATGTTGACCACCGTGGGCTCGATCTGCTTTGCCACCTGGGTGAAAGCGTTCGAAACCGCCTGTGGATTGATGTTGGCGACCTGGAGCGGGGTGGCGTCGGTGGAATCGACGGTCTTGCCTTTTACTCCTGTGGCGACAACCGTGCCAATCAGGATTCCCAAAGCCAGCGTAACCAGGATCACCAGTGTGAAGCGAAACGATTAGTTTTCATCTTTGCGAGAAGCCGCCTCCGTTAGCGGATCGATGCACACTTCTTAGCTGATGCACACTCGATTCTTCAGCCCGGCTCATGACAGCGCAAGCATTATAATTCCCGTGCCAAATTGAGCCGCTGATTCTCCGGATTCGACCCTTTGACGCGATCAGGCGCTTGGCGCGAACGTGCTCCCTTACTTAGACGCACACCCAGGCACGTTCGTTACCAAGAGAATTGTAAGCCCGATCCGCCGTGCCCGCATCTCATCGTACCTCCTCCACCAGTTCCGCCGCCGGCTGCCGCACCTGCCCGAGCACTTCGCTGATCAGCACCCCGGCCAGAATCAAGTCCAGCCCCGGCGGCCGCCCGCAACCCGAGACGCTCGCCCAGCAGCACATACGAGGTCACCCAGGCAAAAACCGGCTCCAGCGAAAAAATCAGGGCCGTGTGCGTCGGCGGCGTGAACTGTTGCGCCCAACCCTGCACGGCGAATCCCGCGCAGGTCGAAACCAGCGAGGTGATCCCGAGCGCCCACAGCACCGTCGGCGACCACACGATGCGCACCGGCTCCAGCAGCGGCGCCGAGACCAGCATCACCACGGCGCAGGTGGCGATCTCCACCACCACGATCTGGGCGAACGCATGCTTCTGTGTGGCCCGCCCTAAGACTATGATTTGAAAGGCGAAAGATACGGCGCAGCCCAGCGTGAGCAGGTCGCCCAGGTTGATTCCGCCCAGGCCGCCGCCCCCGCCGGGAACTGCCAGTAGATATAACCCGAAAAAAGCCGCCGCCACTCCCGCCAGCGTCCAGCCATTCACCCTTCGCCGCCAAAAGACGGCCAGAAAGACCGGAACCAGCACCACAGCAGATGCCGGTCAGAAAGGCCGACTTCGACGGCGTGGTCAGCCGCAGCCCCAGGTTCTGGAACTGGTAGCCCGCGCACAGCCAGAGCCCCGCCCCAATGCCGGCCCGCACCGTCTGGCGGTTGAGATTCGCCAGGTGCCTGCGGAAAATCACCGCCAGAATAATGGCCGACGCCCCGAATCGCACCGCGTTGAAGGTCAGCGGCGCGGCATCGAGCAAGGCGTTCTTCACCAAAACAAACGTCGAGCCCCAGACGAAGGTGATGAACACCAGCAGAACGTGAGCTTTCAGCGAGCGCGACAGGGGAAGCCTTTCCCATGGAAGATTTCAGATCGACCGCCTGACTTCCTCGTGTCCTAAGTCTAGATGTTCGTTTGTTCGTTGCCAAAACCAGGCGGAGCAATCAGTGTCAAAAACCGGCCAGAACGCAATCATCGACACTGGCAGGCTGCTGAAAACTCATAAAAAGTGTCATCCTGAGGTTGCGCCGGTTCTGCGCGACCGAAGGATCTGCTTTCTTTCAACGCTCGCAAACAGCAGTCCTTCGCTACGTTCAGGCTAAAGTTCCCTGCCGGCCCGCCGAAGTTACAAGAGATCTCCGGCCATCCCCATACCGGCCCCGAGGACCTTCCCCCATGCCGAACCTGCTTTCGCGAACCATCGTCAACGCCGGCCCGCTGCTGCGCGGGCAGACCTCCAAAGGCGAATGCGACGATTACCTGGAGGCCAACTCATCCGACCTCAATTCGCTGGCGCATTTGCTGACCGGCAACGCCGAAAGTGCCGACCGGTGCATGGCGCGGGCGCGTGACGTGGGATCGGGAACGAGTGTGGTATTTCGCGATTGGCTTGATCGCTGGGCGGTGCGCACCATGATCAACGTGGCCATCGGCCTGATGCGCCCGGATCTCAGCTTCGACAACCTGACGGCGTCGGCCTCCATTCCCGACCCCGCTCGCCTGATAGGCGTCCTCTACCACGCTCCGCGCGAGCAGGTAAGTACCCTGCCGGCGCGCAACCGCTTTGCCGTTGTCCTGTACGCCTGGCAGCGCTATTCGGTGCGCGACTGCGCGCTTCTGCTGGGCATCGCCGACCGCATCTTCTATGCCGTGCTGGAGGAAACCGCCCGCCTGCTCGAAACCTAGCAGGCTGTCTCGAAAATACCTGGCATAACTAAGCGCACTTCGCGAGTGTCATGTTGAGCGTAGCGAAACATCCCAGGGGACGGTCCCTCCCAGGGTCGTTCTGGTTTTTTTGATAAAGTTTTTCAGCCGTGTCTCCAGGGCCAGAAAAATGCGGGCTTTAGCCCTGAGGAAACACGCTTTATTCCAAAGCAAACTCTTTAAGCATTTCCCGCTTTGGGCGGCATTTACTCCGCCAGGCCGGCCAGGGTGAGTACGGTCAGCAGAATGCGCTTGAGCGCGATGGCGCGTCCGCGGGCGATGAACCACTCCTGAAGCGTGTGCGCCCGGGCTCCCGTGCCGCCCGCGCCGATGGCCAGCGCCTGCACCCCAAGCGACAGCGGAATATTGGCGTCGGTGGAGGCGCAATGCACGTGCGACTTGATGCCCAACTGCGAATCGACGGCGCGCAACGCTTCCAGGATGAAGGCTCCATCGGTGAGCTCGGCCGCCGGACGATCGCCGATGACGCGCACCTTCGATTGCACCCCGGAAGCGCTTCCCAGTCCGCTTCCACAACCTCGTTCAGGATGGACTGAAGTTGCGCCTCGATGGCGGCGATCCTGGCCGGATCGGTGGAGCGCAGATCGACCCGCATCAGCGCCGATTCCGGAATCGCGTTCACCGATGTTCCGCCTTCGATGATGCCCACGTTCAGCGTCGTCCGGGGATTGTCGGGCAGGGCAATCCGGCTGAGCCGTTCGATCACCCGCGCCAGCAAAACGATGGGATTCGCCGTGCCGAAGTCGCTCCAGGAGTGCCCGCCCGGCCCGCTGATGGAAACCTCGAAGCGACGGCTGCCCAGCGCCTCGGTCACGATCGTGTCCGTGCCGGCGCCATCCAGAGCCAGCATGCAATCGATCCGCGTGCGCCATTGCGGATCTTCGAAGAAGTGCCGCATGCCGCGCAGGTTGCCTTCGCCCTCTTCGCCCACATTGGCCAGAAACAGCAGCGGCAGACGGGTTCTGATTCCCGCCGCCTGCATGGCCGCGGCGATCGCCAGCAGCGCCACCAGCCCGCTGCCGTTGTCGGCGATCCCGGGGCCTACCAGGCGTTCGCCGTCGCGCCGCACCTCCAGCTGGGTCTCGGAGAACACGGTATCGACGTGGGCCGAAATCGCACGAACGGCCCCTGCGCGGTGCCCGGCAGCAAGCCGATGACGTTGCAGACGGCATCCATGTGCGCCTGCTGCAAACCGCATTCGATGAACTTGCCCAGCATCCACTCGGAACGCTGCCGTTCGCGGAATGGCGGCGCGGGAATGGCCGTGACCTCAAGCTGCCGATCGGCCATTTCGCGCTCGTGCGACTCGAACCACTCGAAGGCTTCGTGGACGGATTTCACCCCGGCCAGCCGCGTCACCTCTTTGCGCGTCTGCCGCTGGCCCGAATCCCCCGAATCCATTGATCAGCTCGACTTGCTCGTGAAAATTCATGTGCGTCCGAAGAATCTGAATGGTACACGAAAGCCGCCCACGCCCGCCAATAGAGAGTCCTGGAAATTCGACAAAAGAGCTGCCGGAAACGAAGAATAAATCCAAAAGCGGCGGCGCCGAGAAACCCTGAGGAGTGTCATCCTGAGGTCGCGCCGGTTTTGCGCGGCCGAAGGATCTGCTTTGCTTTTAAACGCTCGCGAAGAGCAGATCCTTAGCTTCTACACCTCAACAAGCCAACAGCGGGCTTGTCGGGGACCCCGGCTTCTGCATCGCATGGGCCCAGCCGTCGCCAGGAATGTCATCCGAGCAAGCGACATCTTGCAAGATGAACGTCATTCCGAGCGAGCGACGTTCGGCGTCGCGAGTCGAGGAATCTTGTGCTTTTTTTCTGCAAGAAGCAAAACATCGCCGCGCTTCGGTCGGGACGCATCTTCTTTGGTATATCCAAAGATCAGAAGATCAGACTGTCATGGCGAGCGCAGTCGAGCCACCTTGTGTTCTCAACTGCTGAAAAGCAAAGGGTATGCCTGAACAACTTCTCGCTTTCCGAGCGTAATGCCGGGTACACGGTCTGGCCCTCCGGACGGCCGGCGCCGCTCTAAATGCGTTCTACGGCAGCACGTGCAGCACCCACGGCAGTCCCAGTCCCAGCAACACCACCAGGTTAACCACTCCCAGCACGAACCCCAGCCGCCAGAAATCTTTCGTCGGTATATAGCCGCTGCTGAAATAAATCGGAGCCGGCCCGTTGGCGTAAGGCGTAATGACGCCCATCAGTCCCAGCGAGTACAGCAGCAGCAGCATGACCGGACGGATCGCCAATCCTGGAACCGCCACCGCCGCCGTCAGGAACACGGGCAGCAACGCGGCGGTCTGGGCCGTTCCGCTGGCAATCAGGTAATGCACGGCAAAAAAGACGGCGACGATGGCGATCATGGTGGCTGTCAACGGTATATGGGTCGTCAGCGCCGCCGAGCGGGTGGCAAACCAACTGAGGAAGCCGGTAATGCTCAGCCCCTCGGCCAGCACCACCAGGGTGGCGAACCAGACGAAAATATTCCATGCCTGCCGGGCGTTGATGATGTCGTGCCAGGAAACCACCTTGGTGAGCACCATCAGCGAAATCACAACCAGCGCGACCGCGGTTGCGGAAATCCAGTGTGCCGCCGCGATCCAGGCCGCCAGCGCGCCCACGGCGAGCAGCGCCATCGTCAGTTCGCGCCGCGTGATGCTTCCCATGTTTTGCAATTCAGTTGCGGCCCAGGCCGAAACCTCCGTGCTGCGCTTGATCGTCGGCGGATACAGGTAGTAGCACAGCAGCGGGGTCAGGGCAAAGAGCAGCAGACAGACCGGCAATGATCCCAGCGCCCAGGTGGTCCAGTTGATGTCGACGTGGGTGATCTTGCGTCCGATTTCCGTGGCCAGCACGTTCGGCGCAAAGGACGTCATAAACATTCCGCTGGTGACCGAGGCGGTCGCAAACGCCGTCCACATCAGATACGAACCGATCTTCCGCGGGTTATCGTCCGGGTAAGATCCATAGATCGGCGGGATGCTTTTCACAATCGGATAAATCGTGCCCCCGCTGCGGGCGGTGACCGACGGCATGAACGGAGCGAGGATCAGATCCGCCAGCCCGATGGCATAGCCCAGTCCCAGCGTGCTGCGGCCAAGCTTTTTCACCAGCAGCAGCGCCAGGCGGCGGCCCAGGCCGGTCACGTCATAGCCCAGGGCAAACATGTTGGCCGCGAAGATCAGCCAAACCGTGTCGTTGGCAAAGCCGGAGAGTCCCCAATGCAAGGCTTCGCCCGGCGTTTTGCCGACGAACCGCAAGCCGACGGCGATCGAGACCCCCACGAAACCAACCGCCGGGCCCGGAATCGGTTCCGTAACCAGTCCGCCGATGACGGCCGCAAAGAGCGCGAAGTAGTGCCATGCCACCGGGCTCAAGCCGGCCGGGGTGGGGATCAGGCGCAGAATTACGCCCAGCGCAATCGGCACCAGCCATTTCAATAAGAGATCACGCCGTGTAGGTTCCGAAACCTTTTTAGCTGCTTGTGGATGAGGTGCGGTGGCCGATGCCATGGTAGAAGCTCCTGTGGGCTGTTTTTATGTAGCCTCAGCCCAATGTTCCGTATCGACGGCAACGGCATGAAAGACCACGCCAGCTCGCGAAACCGCTGCGGATTTCGCCCGAACGATACAAGATAGAGAAACTCTGGGATATCACCTGACGATACCACGGCCAACTTCCCAAGGAAACGGACCGGCTGCACGTTTCCTGGGCTAACCGAAAGCGAAATCACTGGTTGTCAACACGGAACGCCCGTCATTCCCTAATGAATTCCCGGTCCCGCCACCAGAAAGTGCATCCCCAAGTCAAGGGCCTTCATTAGACCATAATGGACTTCGTATCGCGCATGTGTCCGCACTTTCGGTGCGATGTTGGAGGTACCACGTTCCCGAAAACACAGCCCGAAAAATGGAGCCCCATTGTCTGTTTCGAGGACATAGCCCACAACGTTCAACTCATAGAGGAACTGCAAAAGCTTGTCGGGCGATTCGCAGAATGAAGGTTTGCTATGTTTCCCATGTACAAGGAAACGGTCATATGCATCGAAAGCAGCAAGAAATTCGTCATACGTAAACTTCGAGTGTCCGTTCAAAAACTGGACGACTACTCTGAATAGGCGGCAATTGCCATGTGGGAACCGAAAGCTCGTGGTCCGAGCGTTCTTTGGCCTGGTGTCTTTCTGAGCGGTTCGGAGTATATCGCAAGAATCCCCAGAACCCGTCAACCCAAATTGGCGGTCACCGTTTAGCAGCATTACTAGGCAGGTGCGGGTTACCATCCTGCCCCGGGATATGTCTGGTCTCAGCACATGCTCACTGTGTCCTGACATATCCCTTATAATTTTTTTAGAAAAAACCCAGCCATCGGGCGATGGCCGGGTTGGAACTTCTCAAAACTTGTCAGACAAACGGCTTGAAAGAGCGTCGCATACCGTTATCGGACACAAAATCGTTATCGGACATAGAATGGCTGCAAAATCGGTGACATTTAAGGCTTTTTTTCGTCCTTTACGACGGGTTTTTCGTCCTTCTTGACGGGCAGGCCGACGATGGTAACCTGCCCGATGCCGGCCACGTTCTTGCCCTTGGGCCCCGTCGGACTCGGCAGATAAACGCGTCTTGCAGCGCACGCAGCGATAGACTTCGGCGTTCTTTCCCCAGGCGCGCTCCACGTCGCCGCAGGCGCACTCGACCGTGTCGAAGGTGTAGAACCACCGCTTCAAGTGGCCGCCGCACAGCTTGCCCTTTTCGTCCTTTTCATTACAGGAACGCTGCAAAGGCATCTTGGTTTTTACTTTGTGATTGGGCAATTGCCCGCTCTGGGCGGTGGTTGAGCTTACGGTCGATTCCATTGGTGTTGCTTCTGTGGCCACGGATTTTCCTCTACAAATTTGCGCCCGACAGGCGCATCTGCCAAAGGCTATGGATAAGGCTATTTTAGCTCAGGCTACCGGCTTCCCTGCTGATTATCCCTTAAAGATGATCGCGGCTCCTCCGGCTGCTTCCGGTGCAACGATGACGCCGCCGGGTATTTCGCGGTGCGCAACTCCCTGGCGATGCGCCGGATTGCCGCCGCGCCGTCGTCCGTACGAATGGCAATCGCGGCAATCAGCGGCAAAGAAGCAATCGCGACTTCCGGCAGTTCCGCGCGCAGCGCTTCGGCCGGCAGCAGGCGCAGGCGGCTGCGCTCGAAGTTCAGCGCGTATCCGCCGGCCGCATCGGCCACCGCGGGACGGCCCGCAAGCAACGCAAAACGCGCCGCCGATTCCTCCGGATTCTCCACGGCAAGCACGACTTCCTCCAGGGAAACCGCATGGTTGGGATGATCCAGGAAGCGCGGCTGCCAGATCGCCTCCGGCGTGAGATGGCGAATCAACTGGATGCGGCCCTCGGGCGCATCCGGCAGCGGCAGCCGGGCGAAGCGTGCGCGCAGCCCGTTCGGGTCGGCGTCGTCGACGGGACGCTCCAACCAGGCGACGCCCGGAATGTCAATGCCCGCTTGCCGCAAACGGCGCAGGTTCCCCTGCTCGTCGCCAATCGAGAGGGCGATGATATGCAGTCCCGGATGCCGGGCCAGAAAGCGCTCCAGCCCGTTGCTATAGCAACTCGGGTCGACAATCGCGATCAACTCCAGATATCCCCGGCGCAGCATGATGCAGCGATTGGCGGTGCCGAATGGTTCCACCGGGCCATCGGGTTTTCGCCGGCCGGAGTGCCGCGCGCGCGGCGTCAACTGGAAGCCGAGCCGTTCGAAGGCCGCAGCCAGCGCGTCGAGGTCGGGCCCGGCAACACCAGCGTGATCGACATCGGTTGCATTCATGACATTGGGGATGGTGTTCATTTCGCCTCGCAGAACAAGTTCAAGCAAGTTTCAAAGTTTCCGAGGTTTCAAAGTTTCGCAGCGGCAACGGCTTTCGAAACCCTGGAACTCTGAAACCTCGAACATTTTCAGCATTGAGCAAGTTGAATCTCAGTATTCCACCGCGACCAGGAACAGCCCGCTGGCGGGAGCAGTCGGCCCGGCGGCGGAGCGGTCGCGAAGCTCCAGGATACGCCGCACGTCGGCGGGCGTCAGGGTTCCCTTGCCAACCAGCAAAAACGTTCCCACCAGGTTGCGGACCATGTGGTGAAGAAAGCCGTCGCCGCGCACTCGATAGACCAGCAAATCTCCTTGCCGCTCCAGCCGCGACTCGTAGATGGTGCGCACGTTCCCCACATGCCTGGGCGGAGCCGAGTCCGCGCCTTGCAGCCGTTGGCTGCGGTCGGAATCGGCCGCCGCAAACGAGGTAAAGTCGTGTTGGCCGGCGACCAGCGGCGCCGCCTCGGCCATCCATCGCTCATCGAGCGGATAAGGATAATGGGTCACGTAGCGGACGAGGAACGGCGGACAAATGTCTCCGCGGTAGATGCGATACTCGTAGCTTTTCGCGCGTGCCGAATGCCGGGCATGAAAGCCGTCTGCCGCCTCTTCCACGCGGAGCACCCGTATCGCCGGAGGCAGCCGGTCGTTGAGCACGATCCGGAAATTTTCCGGCGGAATTCGCGACTCGGTTTGGAAGCTCGCAACCTGTGCCAGCGCATGCACCCCGGCATCGGTCCGTCCGGAGCCCTGCGGCAGAAGTTTTTCTCCGGTCACGGCCTCGATCACGCCGGCCAGCACGCCTTGTACGGTCGGAGCCCCCGGTTGCACCTGCCATCCGTGGTATTCGTAACCGTCGTAGCTGATGGTGAGCTTGAGAGTGCGCAACAAACAGAGTTCCTCGGTGTTTATGTCAAAAACATTTGTGTGCGATGACGCATTTTTTACAAAGACTGCGGCATCGGCTTCGCCGCGATACGGATCACCGTCCAAATAATCCGGTCGGATATACTATTTCACTTCCAGGCGTTTTCGTGAACTCCGCTGCCGCGGTCCGATGCGAGTCGTGCGCGCGGTGCGGTGACGTGGCGCGAAGGTTGTTGCAGGGTCATCCGTGCGGCCAGCCACGGTTACGGCTCAATGCGAATGAAACTTGCACCTTCCGGCATCCGTACGGAAGATTGAGCAGCCCGCAAAATTCGTAGCGAAACCGTTACAGCGCAAAGGATTGTATGCTCAAATCAGAGCAGGTCCATTGTTCAGCAGCTCATTCAGGGACATCATACTCATCGTCGAATGAACCAGACACCGATCAGCACTTATATTCCGGAGAAAAAGAGAATGCCAGCCTTGCGCTCCCTTGCCTTTTCGACTAAGGCGGCGGCGGTTGTAGCCTCGCTCGCACTGATGGTCAGCGGGAGTTCCGCTCAGCAGGACGCGGGCAGCAAGCCCCTTCCTGACGCCCCGACCAATCAGGCCGTCATGCAGAATTACGTTGCGCCCCGGTCGGTTCTGACCGTGACTGGACCCTACAACAGCCGCAGCGTTCCGCCGGTGAACCTGATGAATTCGCCACGGCTCGAATCGCTGATCAAAGACGGCGTCATCATGCTCTCGATGAGCGATGCCATCACGATTGCGCTGCAGGATAACCTCGATATCGACATTGCACGCTACAACCTGCCCATTGCGGATACCGATATTCTGCGCACCAAAGGCGGCGGACAACCGCTGGGCGTCGCCACCGGCGTTGTGTCGGGCACGCCGGGCGGCACCGGAACCGGTGTCTCCGGAGGCGCGCTCACCTCAACCGGCAGCAGCGCGGGCGGCACCACGGCGGGCACGGGCGGCGCGGGCGCCGGCACATCCGGCCTGGTTCTGTCGTCGCTGGGCGCCGGACCGGCGGCGCCGCAGTTCGATCCATCGGTCGTCGGCAATCTGCAAATCCAACGATGCGCTCTCGCCCCAGACCAGCGCTTCGGCCGGGCAGTTGGACGGTGTCGCAAAACACCAGCACGGCGAACTTCACCTACTCCCAGGGTTTTGCCACCGGAACCAACCTGGGCGTTACGTTCAACAATACGCGGCTCACCACCAACAGCACTTTTGCGTCGTTCGTTCCTGAACTGTCCTCGAGTTTCCAACTGACGCTTACGCAACACCTGCTGCAGGGCCGGAGTTGGGCGGTCAACAACCGCTTTATCACGATTTCCAAAAACAATCGCGCGATCACCGACGAATCGTTCCGCCAGCAGATTATCTCCACGGTAGCGCAGATCCAGGACATCTACTGGGATCTGGTGAGCGCCTACGAAGATCTGCGGGTGAAACGGGAGACCCTGGCGTTCGCCGAGCGTACGCTCTCCGACAACAAGAAGCAGTTGCAGATCGGCACGCTGGCTCCGATCGATGTGACCAACGCGGAGTCGCAGGTGGCAACCGCGCGCCAGAACGTCATCGTCTCCGAGACCAACCTGCAATTGCAACAGCTCTACACCATCAACGCGCTCAGCCGGAAGATAGGAGCTTCGGAGGTGCGCTTCGCGCCGATTGTTCCGACCGATACGATGGTCATCCCGCTCACCGAGGCGGTTGAACCGACGCAGGACTTGGTCACCGAGGCGGTGGCGAAGAATCCCACCCTGGCGCAGGCGCGAATCGATTTGAAGAACCGGCAACTCAACGCCAAGGCGGCGGCAAACGGCCTGCTGCCCACGCTGGACTTGGTGGGCTTCTACGGTGCTTCTTCGCTGGCCGGAACTTTCAACACGCAGCCTGTGCTTCGCCGACACCGATCAGCGCCTTGGTAGCCCGCCATCTGCTCCGGGCCGTTCCCTTCTCCCTCCGGCTATGGCACGGCATTCACCAACTTATTCAACAGCAGCGCGCCGGATAAAGGCGTGGCGCTGAACCTGACCATACCGATCCGCAACCGCCAGGCGCAGTCGGTGCAGGTGCGCTCCGAGTTGGAAATCCGCCAGGCGCAGGTGCGTTTGCAGCAGTTGGAGAACCAGGTCATCATCGCCGTTCGCAACGCGCAGTTCGCCTTGCAGCAGAACAAAGCGCGCGTAGACGCCGCGGTTGAGGCGGAGCGTTATGCGCGGGAAAACCTGCTGGCGGAACAGAAGAAGTATCAGTTTGGCGCCTCGACCAGCTACCTGGTCTTCCAGCAGGAGACCAATTTGGCTACGGCCGAGGAGAACCTGCTGGCCGCCAAAATCGCCTACGCCAAATCGCACGTCAACTTCGACCAGGTGATGTCGCGCACGCTGGAGCGCAACGGCATCCTGCTGGCCGACGCCGAGACCGGCAAAATCAGCAATTTGCCGCTGACACCCGACGCGGCTCCGACCAGGAACCTGCCGACCCCGGTTTCGCCGGAGGTCCCGCCCAAGGGAACTTCGACTCAACCGTTGCTGAACCAGCCGAACTATCCGGGACCTGGCCAGCCGAATCCGCCAACGGCACCGGCCAATCCGCAACGCTGACTTTATTCCGTGCACGGACAACGACCGCGCGTGCCGAGGACCGCCTTTCACCGCGACAGCATTTCGGCAGGCTTAGTGGGAATCCGGGGCTTCGGACGCCCGCGGATGTCTCTAGAATTTTCTAGAGCGCTTCCCAGCGATGCTGTATCCCAAGCAACAACGTCATTCCGAGCGAGCGGCGCGAGCCGAGGAATCTATGTTGTGTTGCTTCGCTGCGGTAAAACACAAGATCCCTCACTTCGGTCGGGATGACGCCTCTGAATTCATTTTGCTGGGCGGCTACACCAACCGCGAATCGCCATAGCAAGGAATTTCGAGCAAGAGCTTGCGGCGTGCAGCTTACGAAGGAACCTCTCCCATCAGCACCGGGTTGGAGGTTGGGGCCGGAGAACCTTCTTCCGGCTCGATGGTGAGCGCGAACCCCTTGGCCTCAACCGCCGGAGCCTGCGGAACCATCATCATGGCGCTTCCCTTGTGCGTCGGGCTTCAACATACCGGCGGAGATGGGAGCGCCTTGCATGGGCAGTATCCAGAGTTGGTAGACCTTGTGCGCCGGCAACGGCCGCAGATTGCTGGCCATCAGCAGCAGCCGGCCCTGCTCGCGCGAATAGATGGCCTCGGCCTGAGGTTCCCGCTTGGCGGGTCCGGCCATCATCCGCACGCGCATGGCGGAGCGCGAGTTCAGCATGGCCAGCACATGCGATGCGTTTTCCAAGGCTCGCCTGTTCCTGCTGATGTTGTGCCTGCTCCTGGTGCAGGTCCTGCCGCAAGCGCAGTGAGTTGAAAACGCAGCCGGGCATTTTCCGTCCATAGCAGACCCGCGGCAATCGCGAGCATGAGGGCCCCGGTATAGGTGGCCGCCCACCAGCGAGGAATACGCTCGCCTCGGCGGGCTTCGCTCTGCCGCCGAGCTGGTGGATCGACTTCTTCGCCGATTTCGGCGAACAAGCGCTCGCGCACGCGCGGCGGCGGAGCGACCTCGGGAGCGGTGAAGGCAACGGCCGCCAAATCCGTCCGAATCCGCTGTAGTTCGGTACGGCACGAGATACAGGAACCGAGGTGCCCGGAGATGCGCGACACTTCCGCGGACTCCAGCGAGTGCATCGCATAGAGGGCCAGATCGTCGGCGGAAATCTCGTGCGTGTTCATCGTTCCAGCGCCCTCCTGACGGCAAGCAATGCCGAACGGATTCGCGTCTTGATCGTGCCCAGCGGCTCGCCCGCCTGGGCAGCGATATCGGCATGCGTCAGTCCCTGGAAAAATGCCAGTTCCAGCGCCACGCGCTGTTTTTCGGGCAGGGCGTTCAGCGCCGCGCGAACCCTTTCAATCGCCGACTTGCGCTCGACCTCGCCGGCCAAGTCCTCGTCGGCCACCAGTTGCACGTCCGACAGATCTTCCTGGGGATGCTGCTTGCGTATCCAGTCGATGGCGCGGTTGCGCGCGATCACCGCCAGCCAGGGAGCCAGCTTGCCGCGCGCTCCGTCGAATTGCTGCGGCGAGCGCCACAAATTCAGAAAGATGTCATGCAGGATATCTTCCGCAATGCCGGCGTCTCTCACGACGCGCAGCGCGACCGAGTAAACCACGCGGGAATAGCGGTCGTAGATGGCCCCGAATGCGCCTTCGTCGCGATGCACGATGCGCGTCACCAGCCGGTAATCGGATTCGCCGGAGCTGGCCAGAGGACCTGCCGAATCGCGGGGTGCGGAGTCTTGCAAATCCGAATTAGGCGCTGTGGCCATCGTTGTTTCCAGGCATTCGAAGACCGCGATTCATATCGCCGGTCCGACAGACCGCACACTGCAACTGGCAGCGCGGCCAACGCCGGGAGCAGGCTGCATTGGGACTACACCAACTCAGATGTGACGTGCTCACCGGGTGCTGCTCCGTTTGTCATGATAAAAATGTGGTGAGCTGGACCGGGTTGCTCCGGCGGGCAGGATTTCGCTATCGTTTCAGAGCCGTGGTTGCGATCTGGCTTGCGGTTCGTGAGCCTCTTCGCTCTGGATGGCATCTTAAAGAGTAGGACTTTGGTGCCAGCGGAATTTCAGCTTCTCGAGGGGATTCGTTCTTCGGCCAGTTCACGGAAATTGAAGTCCTGGAGAACCTGGACGCCGGCTTGGATCGCGCTGATTCGGCGGTCTTCAAGGAGCTCTGATGCCTGACGAGAAAAACGCCAGCAAGATAGCCGAAACGCTTGCGGCAGATGTCTTTACCGGCCGCTCACCCGCCTCCGAGCGAAAGGGAGTGGGTGGAGAAGACGCTCTCCCCCGCACTGGAACGGGCTCCGGAGAAGCCGCTTGGCGCCGCCACGGGAACCAACCTCGACGAACAGCGGCAAGGCGCGCTTTACCACGGTTTCAGGCGAAGCCGGTGCGGCGGCTTTACACGCCGGCCGATCTGCCCGGCGACTGGAATTACGAGCAATATCTGGGCTATCCGGGCCAGCCGCCCTATACGCGCGGAATTCATGCCACCGGCTACCGCGGCAAACTCTGGACCATGCGTCAGTTCTCCGGCTTTGCCTCTCCGGAAGAGACGAACGAGCGTTACAAGTACCTGCTGGAGCATGGCGGCGGCGGCCTTTCCGTGGCCTTCGACCTGCCCACGCTGATGGGCTACGACAGCGATCATCCGTTCAGCGAGGGCGAGGTCGGCAAATGCGGCGTCGCCATCGATTCGCTGGAGGACATGGAGATCCTGTTCAACGGAATCGATCTGGAAAGCACGACGGTCTCGATGACCATCAACTCGCCGGCTTCGATCCTGTGGGCCATGTACCTGGTGGTGGGCGAAAAACAGGGCGCCGACTGGAAGAAGCTTTCGGGCACCATCCAGAACGACATCCTGAAGGAATACATCGCGCAGAAGGAGTACATCTATCCGCCCGCGCCTTCCATGCGGCTGGTGATCGATACCTTCGAGTTCGGATCGAAGTTCACGCCCCGCTTCAACACCATTTCCATCAGCGGCTATCACATCCGCGAGGCCGGCTCGACGGCGCTGCAAGAGCTGGCCTTCACCATCTACGACGGCGTGGAGTACGTCGAATGGGCCCGGCGGCGCGGGCTTGACGTGGACGAGTTCGGCCCGCGACTGAGTTTCTTCTTCAACGCGCACAACGACTTTTTTGAAGAGATCGCGAAGTATCGCGCCGCCCGGAAAATCTGGTACCGGCTGATGAAGGACCGCCTGGGAGCGGCCAGACGAACGCACCCGGCTGATGCGCTTCCATACGCAGACGGCGGGAGTTTCGCTGACCGCGCAACAGCCTCCGATCAACATTGCGCGGGTTGCCGTGCAGGCGCTGGCGGCGGTGCTGGGCGGAACCCAGTCGCTGCACACGGATTCCTTCGACGAGGCGCTGGCATTGCCCACCGCCGAAGCGGCGCGCATCTCGCTGCGCACGCAGCAGATCATTGCCTACGAATCGGGCGTGGCCAACACCATCGATCCTCTGGCCGGCTCTTATTTTCTGGAGCGATTGACGCTCGACATGGAAAAGGGCGCCTTCGACTACTTCGACAAGCTGGACGCCATGGGCGGCATGGTGAAGGCCATCGAGAAGGGCTATCCGCAAAAGGAAATCGCCGAGGCCAGCTACCGCTTCCAGCGGGCGGCCGAAGCCCGGGAGAAAATCATCGTCGGGGCCAATGAATTCACCATCGAGGAGCAGCCTCCGCAGACTCTCTATATCGATGAGACGGTTGCCAAACACCAGACGGAAAAACTGAAGAGCCTGCGCCAGCGCCGCAGCAATGACGCGGTGCGGCGCGCACTCGATGCGCTGAAGCGGGCCGCCGCCGAGGAACCCAAGGCGGAAGCCGACGGACAGATTTCGCCGGCGAACACCATGCCGTACATCATCGACGCGGTGCGCGCCTACGCCACGGTTGGCGAGATCTGCGATGCCCTGCGCGAAGTCTACGGGACCTATGAGGAAAGCGCGTTCGCGTAGCACGACCTGCAGAACTCCAGAATGATTCTGGTGCAGAGTAATCACCATGTGCCGGGCCAGAAGTCGAAGCCTGATTCTTCTCGACTCGATAGCGAATGAGGCGCGTATGACCTGCGCGCCCATTCGTGTTTTTAGCATCGGCCCACGGCAAGAGACTCTCCCTGCCCAGCATGATTCCCCTGATAGGCACCTGTAAAAATCACCTCTCTGCATCCTGCCTTGATGTGCTCTCCTGATGTATCATGTTCCCTCGATGGCTACCGACCGCAGAATACGGGTGCTTGTCGCCAAGCCGGGAATGGACGGTCACGACCGCGGAGTCAAGGTGATTGCGCGCGCTTTGCGCGACGCCGGCATGGAGGTCATCTATACCGGCTTGCGCCAGACCCCGGAGATGATCGTCAATGCCTCGCTGCAGGAAGATGTCGACGTCATTGGCTTGTCGATCCTGAGTGGCGCGCATAACTCCATCGTGCCGCGCGTGATGGAGATGCTGAAGCAGAACGAAATGACGGATGTCATGGTGCTGGTCGGCGGCATCATCCCCGATCAGGATGTCGCCTCGCTCAAGGAAAAAGGTGTGGCCGCCGTCTTCCAGCCAGGCACGCCGATGGAGGAGATCGTCCGCTTCATCCGCGAGAACGTGCGGGCACGCGGAGTGGTGGCGTAAAAGCCGGCGGCGATGCCGCCGGATAGGAACGGCCGCGCAACCGCATGAAATCCGTCTTTCGCCAGCCTGTTCAGCGCCCTCCGGCCAGAAAATCTCCCGGCTTCGGCCGAAGACCTCGCGGGCCCAACAGCCTTATTGCGTAAGCTTTAATGCTTTAGCTTTCATTGCTTAGCTTTTATTGCTTATCGGGGGCCTCTCGTTTAGGCTTGATGACTCTGTCGAATTCCTACTTCCGTTATTTGCCCGGCAGAGCGCGGGCGCGGAGAAACCAGCGTCGTCGCGATCGTTTGGGACAGAAGGTAAATCATGGCCGATCACAATAAGACTGAGGCTGCAATCAACGTCCTGCCTACGAATGTTCAGACCAGTCATCCACGATTTGAAAAAAATATGCGGGAGATGGCCCGCCTTGTCGCCGAGGTTCGCAACCAGGAGCAGCAGATCGCCGAAGGCGGCGGCGCCAAGGCCATCGAGAGCCAGCACAGCAAAGGACGGCTGACGGCGCGCGAGCGCATCGCGTTGCTCATCGACCCCGGAACGGAGCTGTTCGAGGTGGGCGGCTATGCCGCATGGGAGATGTATGACGAGTGGGGCGGAGCGCCGTCGGCGGGCGTCGTCACCGGACTGGCAAGCATCCACGATCGCCTGTTCATGCTGATCGCCAACGATGCGACGGTCAAGGCCGGCGCCTTTTTCCCGATGACGGCGAAGAAGGTGATCCGCGCCCAGAACATCGCCATCGAGAATCACGTTCCTACGATTTATCTGGTCGATTCGGCGGGCATTTTTCTGCCTTTGCAGGAAGACGTTTTTCCCGACCAGGACGATTTTGGCAGGGTTTTCCGCAACAATGCGGTGATGTCGGCCATGGGCATTCCGCAGATCACGGCGATCATGGGCATGTGCGTGGCCGGAGGAGCTTACCTGCCCGTGATGTGCGATCACATCCTGATGACGGAGGGCAGCGGCCTGTTTCTTGCCGCTCCGGCACTGGTGCAGGCGGCCATCGGGCAGAAGAGTACGCCGGAAGAACTTGGCGGCGCTCGCATGCACGCGGCCATCAGCGGCACGATTGACTTCCGCGAGCCGAACGACGAAAGCTGCCTCAAGCGGATTCGCTCGCTGGTGGAAAAGATGGGCTACCGCTCGCTGAGCGCGCCGTTTCATCAGGCGGCCGAAGAACCGCCGCTGTACTCCGCCGAAGAGCTTTACGGGATCTATGAAAGCGATCCCTCGCGTCCTTACGACATGCGCGAGGTGATTGCCCGCATCGTCGACGGCAGCAAGTTCGACGAGTACAAGGCCGAGTATGGCCAGACCGTGCTGTGCGGCTACGCGCGCATCGGCGGCTACGCCGTCGGCATCGTGGCCAATCAGAAACTGCACGTGCAGCAGACCGATCAGCAGGGCAACCGGCGCGTCGAGTTCGGCGGCGTCATCTATACGGAGAGCGCCGACAAGGCTGCGCGCTTCATCATGGACTGCAACCAGAACGTTATTCCGCTGGTCTTCCTGCACGACGTGAACGGCTTCATGGTGGGCCGCGACGCCGAGTGGAGCGGCATCATCCGCTCGGGCGCGAAGATGGTGAACGCCGTGGCCAATTCCGTGGTGCCGAAAATCGCGGTCATCATCGGCGGCTCATTCGGCGCCGGCCACTATGCCATGTGCGGCAAGGCCTTCGATCCGCGATTTCTCTATGCCTGGCCGACAGCGCGCTACTCGGTGATGAGCGGCGAGTCGGCGGCCGGCACGCTGGTGGAAATCAAAATCAAGCAACTGGAACGCGAAGGCCGCAGGCTGACCGAAGAAGATAAAAAAGAGCTTTACGAGAGCGTGAAGCAGACCTACGACCAGCAGATGGACCCGCGCTACGGCGCAGCGCGCCTCTGGCTGGACAAGATCATCGACCCCATGGAGACGCGCGACGCCATCATCCAGGCCCTGGAAGCGGCCTCGCACAATCCCGAGGTGCCAAAGTTCAACGTGGGGATCTTGCAGACGTAGCGCGTAAGGTCCGCGTCACGCGATTGGCTTCTCCTGAAATGTCATGGCGAGCGGAGCAAAGCGGAGTCGAGCCACCTTTTGTTCTCCTTTTTATTCTGCTCCAAGGAACTGGCCCACTTGATCTCTGATCGCGGCTACTACGTTTACATGATGCAAAGTCCCTCGCGTCGAGCGTTGTACATTGGCGTCACCAGCAATCTTGAGAAGCGCGTATCCGAGCACAAACGACATCTCCGCGAAGGATTTTCCACGGCTTACAATACGATCAGGCTCGTTTACTTCGAACGATTCAGTGATATCCACTCAGCCATCGATCGGGAAACGCAGCTTAAACATTGGCGTCGCGACAAGAAAGAGTAGCTGATTCAGCAGATGAATCCAAGCTGGACGGACTTGGCTGAGCATTGGGGAGAACGGTTTCGGCCTAGTCCATCCAAAACATAGGGTGGCTCGACTTCGCTCGCCATGACATCCAGAACAGAGCACCATGGAAAAGGAATCTAGTGTCGAAGTCTAAGGCGAACGTCTCGTATCCAAACATCTCCGAACTCAAACTCATCGAGTGTCCTCGCGATGCCTGGCAAGGGCTGCCGGGAAGAATTTCCACTGAAATCAAGGTGCAGTATCTGCGCACCCTGATCGGCGCCGGATTCAAGCACCTTGACGCCGTCTCGTTCGTCTCCCCAAGGTTGGTTCCGCAGATGGCCGACAGCGAAGAGGTGCTGCGGCAACTGGACCCGCCCGACGATGTCGAGATCATCGGCATCGTGGTCAACGAAAAAGGCGCGGAGCGGGCGATCGCCACCGAAGCGGTGCGCACGCTGGGATTTCCCTACTCTGTCTCCGAGACTTTTCTGAAGAAAAATCAGAACCAGACGGCGGAGGAGAACTCCGAGCTGCTGGAAAAAATCGTCGAAAAGGCCTTTGCTGCGGGGCTCGATGTTGTGGTCTACATCTCGATGGCCTTCGGCAATCCGTACGGCGATCCGTGGAATGCGGAAGAGGTTGTCGAAGCCGTGAGCCTGATCGCGGACATGGATATCCGCTCGATCTCGCTGGCCGACACCGTCGGGCTCGCCACGCCGGAACAAATTGCCGAGCTGCTGGGCACGGTGATCGGCAAGTTCGATTACCTCGAAATCGGCGCGCACCTGCACGGCCGTCGCGACCAGGCCGGGGCCAAGGTGCTGGCCGCTTACGATGCCGGGGTTCGCCGCTTTGACTCCGCGCTTGGCGGCCTTGGCGGATGTCCCTTCGCGCAGGACGCGCTGGTCGGCAACATTCCGACGGAAGTGGTGCTGGAAGCACTCGCGCAACGCGTGGACGGCCTGCCGATCCGCAAGCCGCTCGACGCGGTGATGGCGATGAACGCCGACATCGCCGAGCGTTTTGCAAGCCGATAGTTCGTACCCAGGCTGCTGACGGAGCCCCGAGCCGGTGCATTTCGGGAAAGTGAGCACGTAAGTTTCCAACAAAATTGACGGAAGCCCTTGTGCTCCTTACGCGTCCTTCGTAGCATCTAACTCACAAGAACCGGCCTGCGAAGTTGGTGATGGGTGGTATCCACTGCTGAACCGTAATTCTTGTGAACGGGAGCCCTACTCGAATATGGTCTGGTGTGCCAGTCCCCAGGCGGATAGGCCTAAAGGATCACGGGGGGCACCCACGTCTTAAGACGGGTTCACAGGCACTCCACGCACACGGCCAAGCGGGTCGGTTTTGTTTTGCCTTCTGAAAACCTCGCGGCTCTAATTCCCTTATAGCAGTTTCCATGTTGGTGTATCCAAATTCCCAAGAGAATGTCATGGCGACCGGAGCGAAGCGGAGTGGAGCCACCCTTTGTTTTCAGGAGTAAGAACAAAAGGTGGCTCGACTTCGCTCACCATGACAGCATGATGTATGGGAATACACCTATTGGGAGTCGCTCTAGGTGATCGAATCGAGGCGGCGCAGAGTAGCTGCCTCCGCAGCCCGCGAAACTGGTCTAAAATAGATAATGAATGAGGGGAATCCCCCACGGGAATCTCCCAGGAACAAACAAGCGTGTATCCCCGTCTTTTTGATATTCACGGTTTCGGTCTGCCAACTTACGGTCTGCTGGTTTCCCTTGGAGTCATTGCCGGCCTGATGGTGGTGTTCAAAGTTGCCCGCCAGCAGGAATTGAACCCCGACCAGATGTGGAATCTGGGCGCGCTGGTCATTCTGGCCGGTATTCTCGGCGCCAAGGTCCTGCTGATTGTGGACGACTGGGGCTATTATTCGCGCAACCCGCACGAAATCTTCAGCCTCAACGTGCTGCAATCCGGCGGAGTCTTCTCCGGAGGCCTGGTTGCGGCCATCCTGGTTGCCTTCTGGTATGTGCGCAAGAACCATCTGCCTTTCCTGCGTACCTGCGACACCTTTGCTCCGGGCGTTGCCATCGGCCACGCCTTCGGACGCGACCGGCTGCTTTGCCGCTGGCTGCTGCTATGGCAGGCCGACCGGTGAGCCTTGGGGAGTCACTTTCACCAACCCATTGGCCCATCAGTGGGTAGGAACGCCGTTGGGCGTGAAGCTGCACCCGACGGAACTTTACGAGATGGTGGTCGAGGTCATCAACTTCCTGGTGCTCTACTGGCTGGTGCGCCACAAGAAGTTTGAAGGCCAGGTGATCGGGCTGTACATGATTCTTTACGGCATCGCCCGCTACTTTATCGAGTTCTTCCGCGGCGATCCGGGGAGTGGCGAGGTCTTCGGCGGTTTTATGACCGGAACCCAACTGATTGCCTTGCTGATGGTTGTAGCGGGCGGCGTGCTCTGGGTGGTGCGGGTCAAGTTGCGACCGCCGTCACAGGCGAAGCCGTCTTCACGCAAGGGCTCCACACGTCCGGCGATTGCCACGGCCAGCCGCTAGGGCCACAAAGGCGATTCCCTTCCAGGTTTTATTTTCTATTTGCGCGCGAGGCGCCGCTTCGTTAGCTTTTCTGCAATGAAAGAAAACAAACGCGGGCGGAAAGCCGTCCATACCGATGCTCAAGCAGTTTCACAAAAAGTAGCGCCCGGCGGCGATCGCTCCGAGCTGCACCAGGCGGAAAACTGCTCCGATATTTCTACTTCACAACTCGCGGTCTTCGAAACGCCAGCGGCGAACGATCCGCTGCTGCGGATCGACGTCCTCCCGGAAGATGCCGGAGTGCGGCTTGACCAGTTCCTGGTGTCGCGCCTGCCCGAGGTGAGCCGCGTGCGCGTGCAGCAGTTGCTCGAACAGCAGAAAATCCTGCTGAACGACAGTCCGGCCAAGCCTTCGCTCAAGCTCAAGGGCGGCGAGCACATCGAAATTGTTGGACAGGTGCAGCCGGCGCCGTTGCGAGCCGTTGCCGAAGATATTCCCCTCGATGTCGTTTACGAGGACCGCGACGTGGCCGTCGTCAACAAGCCGGCAGGCATGCTGGTGCACGCCGGAGCGGGCACCGGAGACGATCCGCGCAACCGGGGAACGCTGGTCAATGCGCTGCTGCACCGCTTCGCAAAGCTTTCAGATGCGGGCGGCGATTTGCGTCCGGGAATCGTGCACCGGCTCGACAAGGACACCAGCGGATTGCTCATCGTCGCCAAAAATGACGTTGCCCACCGCAAACTGAGCGAGCAGTTCTCGGAGCGCGAGATCAACAAGCGCTATCTCGGGCTGGTGCATGGCTGGCCGAAGACGGAGACGGGAACGATTTCGGCGCCAATCGGCCGCGACCGCCTGCACCGCAAGCGCATGACGACCCGCGGCACGCAAGGACGCCAGGCGGTGTCGCACTACAAGGTGGTGGAGCGCATCACCTCGCCCTACGGACGCTTCGCGCTGCTGGAGGTGAAGATCGAAACCGGGCGCACGCACCAGATAAGGGTTCACCTTTCTTCGATCGGCCATCCCATCGTCGGCGACACGCTTTACGGTGCGCCGCAGGCGCTTTCGCCCCATAGCCTGTCGCGAGAGTTGGCGGGAGCACCCATTTCGCTGCGCACCGAAGCCAAGAAAGCCCGCGCCAAGCCCGCGGCCTCCGAAAGCGTGCTGACTTTGCCAAGGAATTTTCTACACTCGGCGGAGATCGAGTTTACCCACCCGCGCACCGGCAAGAGGCTGCGCTTCCAGGCTCCGCTGCCCGCCGATCTGGAGCAGTTTCTCCCCGCTCTTCGCCGATCTGACTGATACGGAAAGAGAGATGCTCGGCAAAACCCGCTCTGTGTGACAAAAGTGAGAGAGTGGCAGCCCATATGCGGATATAATGCAGACCTCCATGAAATCCTGGTATTTTTTCGCACTCATAGTTGCTCTTGCCGCCCCCGCGGTGTGCCAGAGCACGACCGCTCAAAACCCGCCGCGAGCGCTCTCCGCCGCGTCACCCGCGCCGATAACCGCGCAGGTAGCCGCACCGCCAGCCCCGCCCGCACAGCAGATGCAGAATACGGCGCAGAGGCCGGCAATTTCCGGCGCAGTGGGTGGCGGAAGCGCTGCCGACTACAACGCGGATACCACCACGACCATTGTCAAAACCGTGAACGAGGTCAACCTGGTGTTCACGGTCACCGACCGGCACGGACACTTTATCAGCGATCTGAAGCGCGACGACATCAAGGTCCTGGACGACAACAAGCCCACCGCCATCTCCAGCTTCATCAGTCAAACCGACCTGCCCTTGCGCGTGGGCTTGCTGATTGATGCCAGCAGTTCCATCCGCGACCGCTTCCGCTTCGAGCAGGAAGCGGCCATCGAGTTTCTGAATCAGATTATCCGGCCGCGCTCCGACGAAGCGTTTGTGCTTGGCTTCGATTCGGTTTCCGAAATCACGCAGGACTTCACGGACGACACCGCCCGGCTGGCGCACGGGGTTCGCATGCTGCGTCCGGGCGGAGGCACGGCGCTGTTTGACGCCATCTACGAAGCTTCGAAAACCAAGCTGGCGACGGCGCGGGCCACGGTTCCGACGCGGCGGGCCATCATCCTGCTCTCCGACGGCGAAGACAACCAGAGCCGCGTCACCCGCGAGCAAGCCATCGAGATGGCACAGCGCGCCGAGGTGATCGTCTACGCCATCAGCACCAACATCAGCGGCATCAAGACCCGCGGCGACAAGGTGCTGGAGCGTTTTGCCGAAACCACCGGCGGCCGCGTCTTCTTTCCCACCAGACTGGATGACGTCACCCAGGCATTCACCCAGATCCAGGACGAGCTTCGCAGCCAGTACGCGTTGGCCTACAAGCCGGCGGATTTCCTCGCCGACGGGCGTTTCCATACCATCGCGTCGAGTCCAGCAGAAAAGGATTGCGCATCCGCTCCCGCCGCGGATACTACGCTCCGAAGCAGTAAGCCGGCGGCTGAAAGTGGACCCCATATTGGGGGATACAAATTCCAAGATGATGTCATGGCGACCGAAGCGCCGAGCGTCAGCGGCCGGAGCAGCCGCGCCGCATATCCAGCATTGCACCTGATGAGCGAGAAGCTATTCGGGCGCGGAGCCGGGGTCCCCATCAAGCGCCGTTGTTGCGTTGGATGGGGTGGGGTGGAGCCACCCTTTGTTTTCGGCAGCAGAAACAAAAGGTGGCTCGACTTCACTCGCCATGACAATCTGATATGTCGGATAGCCTACTGGGGAATCGCTCTAAAACGCTACTCCTTGGGTGCGTAATAGCCCTTGCGCGCCTGCACTCGATAGTCCTCGGATTTCGTGTGGATTTCCACCTTGCGGAACGCTCCGTCGGCCCGGCGGTCCGTCGGAGTGTAGCCGATGTAGTACTGGCTGCGAAGCTCGTCGGAAACCTCTTGCAGAGCTTTTTTCAGCTTGTCGGGCTTGGTTCCAACCACGATCACGCGGCCGCCGGTCTCCTGGCACAGGCGTCTCATCTCGCGATCGCCATTGATAAATCTCGGATCGTAGACCAGCAGCACATAGACGATGGTGTCCGCCTTCTGCGCCGCCTCGATCGCCTGTCGCAAGTGAGGTCTGGCTGCCTTGGTCATCGCCGTCGGTGAAAATGATCATCGCCTTGCGCCCGACCTCGTGCCTCAGTTTTTCCTGCGAGGCCAGGTAGATGGCATCGTAGAGCAGCGTGCCCTTGGGGTGCGCCTGCGGAATCGGCCCGCCGCCCAGGCCGGGCATGCCGCCGCCGCCACCGGTGTTGATTTCCGTCTTGCGCAGCGCCGACCGGCAAATCCTGGCTTCTGGCGGTGAGGTCCTGCATAAGATCGACGTTGACGTCGAAGCTGATCAGGAAAGCCAGATCTTTCTCGCGAAGCACCGTGCCGATGAACTGCCCGGCGACTTCCTGCTCGGTGGAAAGCATGCGCGCTTCGCTGCCGCTGGTGTCCACCAGCAGGCCCAGGGTGAGCGGCTGGCTGGCGTCAGCCTTGTAGTACTTGATGGTCTGCGGCTGGCCGTCTTCCAAAACCTCGAATTGATCCTGCGCCAGATTCGGGATCAGGGCCCCATGCTTGTCCTTGGTCAGGAAGTACAGGTTCACGACGTTGACGTTGACCTTGAAAGTCCCCGCCGAGTCCTGCTGCCTGGGGTTATCTTGCTGCTGGCCAGGCTCATCCTTCTGGGACTGGTTGGTGGTTTGCTGCGCTGCTCCGGGAATAGCAGTCATCAAGGCAAAAACGAGCCAGAGCAACAGCGTCGATTTCAGGGGCATTCTAATGAATTGCATAGCGTTCCAGTTTTCGCACGGTGTGCTCTGCCGCCCATGCCGCAGTTGCATTTGCCGGGCCGAAGTTTACTATTCATTAGAGAGCAAAGTTCGGCGGTTTGTTGTGCTCCAGAGCTGAAGAAGTCGTGCACGAGGGGGTAAGTAGATGAAAAAGGGCTTACTGCTCAGCTCAACAGATTCGCATCCGGCCGGAGCCCCGGGCCGCCGGATGGATGCCCGGATTCGGTCGCTCTGTTCAGGGGCTTCGCATCTGCTGGCACTCCTGCTCCTGCTGATGGCCACATTGCCGGCCAGCGGGACAGGACTCGCTTCCCGACGCGCCCGTACCGCAAAACAATGCCCCGGCCCCTCCGGAAGCGGCTCCGCCAGCCCCGCAACCCCAATCGCCGAATCAGGCACGCCTCGGGAAGCGGCTAAGCCGGCGCAGGCGCAACCGCAGCAGCAGCCCGAATCCGCAAACGATGCGGCGGAACAACCCGCGCCGCCGCCCAAGCCGGCCATTACCACGCTTGAAGCCCGGCCAGCGGCCTTCGGGCGCACCGGCGCCGCAGGAGCAGTTGTTTACCCTCTCCAAGAACCAGCAATTTTGTCCAGGTTCCGGTCACCGTGAAAGACAACGACGGGACATCTGGTCAACGGCCTGTTACGCCCGAATTTCTCCGTGCTGGAGAACGGGATACAGCAGAACATTGTGTTTTTCACCAGCGATCCCTTCCCGATCTCGGCGGCGTTGATCCTTGACGTGAACTTGCCCAACACGGCGCTCGACCGCATCAAGGAAACCTTCAGCGCCTTGGCCGGCGCCTTCAGCGAGTTCGACGAGCTGGCGGTGTACACCTACAGCAACACCGTCCGCGTCGCAGCAGGATTTCCTCGGCGCGCTGAGCGACAAAACCGCGGCCACGCTGCGCACGGTGCGCAAGATCGAAGGGCTGCCGTCGGGACCGGCCGTCAACGATAACCCGATGACCATCGGCCCCAGCGTCAATGGCCGTCAGTTTCCCGACACCGGCCGCAGCATACCCAGCATGGAAAATCGCGCGTACCCCGAATCGGCGGTGCTCAACGACGCCATCCTGCAGGCCAGCGTCGATCTCGGGCACCGTGATCCGACGCGGCGCAGAATCCTGTTTATCATCAGCGACGGGCGCGAAAAAGGCAGCACCGCCAGCTACGACGATGTGAAGAAGGTGCTGCTGACCAACAACATCACGGTATTCGCCGTAGGGGCCGATACGGCCGCCATTCCGCTCTATGACAAACTGTCGAGGATCCGCCTGCCGCGCCAGGGATACGGCAATATCCTGCCGAAATACGCTTCCGCCACCGGCGGCGAGGTTTTGGCCGAATTCACCCGCTCCGCCATCGAGAACGCATACGCAAGCTTGACCGAGCAGGCTCGCAACCAGTACACCCTCGGGTATTACAGCAACGCGCCAAGAAGCTCGATGGCGTATCGCAGCATCGATATCAGGGTGAACCGGCCGAAGTTGAAGGTTTACGCGCGTGATGGTTACTATCCAGTGCCCCCGGCGGCAAAGTAAGTGCCTTCGGTAACTTGTTTGCTTCGTGACAAAACGCTCGCGGCTGACGCACAATCAGAACAGCACTCAACATCGGTTGCGAGTGCGCGTAGGTTTTCGCGCCGCAGTGCCGGGCTGCCTGTGTCTGCTTTTCTGTCCAGCGAACTGGAAACACCAAGGCTGTCGCCGGCTATGCGCAAGTACGAGGAAGAGATTGAGCTTCATCAATTTCGCGGCACGCGAGATCAATTGCAAGATCGTCTATTACGGCCCGGGCCTTGGGGGCAAGACGACGAATCTCCAGCGCATCTACGACAAAACCTCGGAGACGCAAAAGGGCAAGATGATCTCGCTTGCGACCGAAACCGATCGCACCCTGTTTTTCGACTTCCTGCCCCTTGACCTGGGGACGGTTCGCGGCTTCCGCACCCGCTTTCACCTGTACACGGTGCCCGGCCAGGTGTTCTACGACGCCAGCCGCAAGCTGATCCTGCGCGGCGTGGACGGCGTGGTCTTCGTCGCCGATTCGCAGCAGGAGCGGGTGGACGCCAACATCGAAGCCATCGACAACCTGGCCGCGAACCTGCAAGAACATGGCTACGATCTGCAACAGATTCCGTATGTCCTGCAATTGAACAAGCGCGATCTGCCCAACGCCCTGCCGGTGGAAACCCTCAAGAAAGAACTGATGCGGCGCAAAGAGCATGTCTTTGAAGCCATCGCCAACCAGGGCATCGGCGTCTTCGAAACGCTGAAGGAAATAGCCCGCCAGGTGCTGACGGAACTGCGCAAGAGCTAGCGCGGATTCAGAATAGGTGTATCCGGCGGCGACTGCGAAGTGTCATCCTGAGCGAAGCGAAGGATCTGTTTTTGCCGCCCCTACGTCAAAAAGCAGATCCTTCGGCTCCGCTTTGCTCCGCCTCAGGATGACACCTCGAGAAATCGGATACACCAAATGTGAAACCGCTATAGCACAGTTCCCGTGTTGGTGTAGCCGCCCAGCAAAGAAATTCGAAGGCGTTTTCCCGACCGAAGTGCCGGTCGCCCTGACATTCTCCTGGGAATTGTTGTTGCACCTACTCGGGAACTGCGCAAGCGTGATTCTCGCGTCGATTGTCGCGGGCGGCGGGCGAACCGGAAGGCAAAAAAAAGGAGTGCCTCGATGGCACTCCTGAGCCAAGTGAGGAGAAATCTTACTTGTGGTCCAGAAGCGAAGCGGCGCCCAATTCCTTGCGGTTGGTGCTGCTCACGGTGCGGCCAGAACGCGTCGCGGCTGCTCCGGCGGCAAACTCCGGCCCGTATTTCTCCAGCAGCACGGGAACCAAGGCTCCCTCCGCCTCTTTGACAAAAGTCATTTCGCCGGTCGCATCCATGTCGATGCGAATGAAGTCGCCGAGCTTCACCTGCCCGGTGGCAACCAGGTTGGCCAGCGGGAAAACGATGCAGCGCTCGATGGCCCGCTTGAGGTGCCGCGCGCCGTACTTGGGGTCCGTCCCTTCCTTCAGAAGGTAGTTCTTGACCGTCGGAGTGCAACTGAAGACGAACTGGTTATTGCCGGTGGCCTGCAGAATGCGCTGCTGCACCATGCCCAGTTCGATCTCCAGAATCTTTTCCAGGTGCTCGAGCCGCAAGGTCTTGAAGACCACGACCTTGTCGATGCGGTTCATGAACTCGGGCGAGAACTTGCGCCGGGCGGCTTCCACCGCGGTGCGATTCATCTTCTCGTCCAGCTTGCCGTCGAGCTTGGCCGGGCCGGGCGAAAACCCCATGGCGCCATCAATCAGCTCATTCATTTCGCCGGCGCCGAGGTTGGAGGTCATCACGATCAGGCACTGCGACAAATCCACCCGGCGGTTGTCGCCGAGGGTGAGCGTGGCCTTGTCAAGAATGCCGAGAAGCAGTTGCCACAGGGCATCGGAGGCCTTCTCGATTTCGTCAAACAGCAGGATCGAGAGCTTCAGCTTCTCCGTGTGCCACTGGTTCAGCGCTTCCTGGGTCAGCAGCGGATGGGTCTCGCGGTGCCCCAGGTAGCCCGGAGGCGACCCAATCAGCTTGGCGATCTCGTGCGAGTGCTGGAACTCGGCGCAGTCGATCTTGATCACCGCGCGGGCATCGCCGAACAGAGCTTCGGCAACGGCCTCGACCACCCGGGTCTTGCCCGAACCGGTCGGCCCGAGGAAAATCAGGTTCCCTACCGGACGGCCTGGAGCATTCAGCCCCGCCAGAAACATCTGGTAGATCTCAGTGACTTTTTCGACCGCGGCATCCTGACCGACGATACGGCGGCGAAGAGCGGCCTCAAATTCCTTTGCGTCGGTGCTGCGGCGCGACGGATCCAGTGTGGCGTTCAGTCCAGTTTTCATGGTTGTGGCCCTGCTCACCTCGTGTATGGGGCCTATCCCAAAACTCGGGACTAAGACTATCAGTTCAGATGGAACAATACTATCGCTGAGTTGGCTGGAAGTTCCAAAGCAAAATACCTTCACGCCAAACTACCGCTTTGCTCCGCTGCTCCATCTTCTGCCTATGTTAGATGCTCGATTGAGCGCCAAAGATTTGCGGAAATCTCCGAGATGGCGACGGATTTCCGACACATGCCTGAGGAAAAAATTCCGCGCGGTGACACGAGTAACTCGAATCAGCTTTCGTGAGCGCTCTCGCTGGATTTGAGGTGAACCCGAGGAAATACTGGATTGAGACAAAAGGCACCGTCTGAACTTCGCGTCTCGTTCCTTTTCAGTTACTGAGCGAATCGAATGATGTACTGCCCGAGCGAAACTGCTTGCGGGCACTCAAGCAGTCTAGCTGAGTCCGCGAAAGCTGCGACTCGTCAATATCTTGCAATTATTGCAAATATAAAATGCAGTTGCCATTTTGCAGCCTGTTTGCGGACGGAGTGCAGCTTTTCGGCGTTCTCATCTATAATCTTGGGCTAAGTAAGTTCCCATTCAGGTTGTTGCCGCCTGTGACGGAGGTTGTTGCCCTTGGTAACGGCTGTCAGGATTGAATTTGGCGGGCGCGGGTAGCCCTTACTTCATGAATTTCTTAGGAGTGCTGATGCCTATTCAGAAAACGGAAAAAATTTGGCACAACGGCAAACTGATTGCCTGGGACGATGCGACGATCCACGTGATGTCGCACGTCGTGCATTACGGAAGCGCGGTGTTCGAGGGAGTACGCTGCTACAAACTGCCCTCCGGGCCGGCGATCTTCCGGGCCGAAGAACACATGCAGCGCCTGCTCGACTCCGGCAAGATCTATCGCATGGAGATCCCCTACTCGCGGCAGCAATTGATCGACGCGATGGCGGAGGTCATTCGCGTCAACGGAGCTTGGCCCTGCTACATCCGGCCGATCGTCTTCCGCGGTTACGGCGAGATGGGGTCAATCCACTGGCCGTTCCGATTGAGGTTTATATCGCCAACTTCCCGTGGGGCAAATACCTGGATACGGGCGATGAAGGCGTTGACGTGTGCGTCTCCTCGTGGACGCGGATGGCGCCCAACACGCTGCCGGCGATGGCGAAGGCGGCCGCCAACTACATGAACTCGCAACTGATGAAGATGGAAGCGATTCACAACGGCTACACCGAGGGCATCGCCCTCGACGCTACCGGCTACGTCAGTGAGGGTTCGGGCGAAAATCTCTTCCTCGTGCGCCAGGGCAAGCTGTGGACGCCGCCGACCGGCAACTCCGTGCTGCCGGGAATCACCCGCGCTTCGGTGATCCAGATCGCGAAAGACCTGGGCATCGAGGTCGTCGAGCAGATGATCCCGCGCGAGATGCTCTACGTTGCCGACGAAGTATTTTTCACCGGCACTGCCGCCGAGGTCACGCCGATTCGGTCGGTCGACAAGATTTGCGTCGGCGATGGAAAGATCGGTCCCATTACGCGCCGCCTCAAGAACGAGTTTTTCGGCATCGTCGAGGGGACTCTGCCGGATCGCCACAAGTGGTTTACGGCGGTCCCGGTAAAGCAAACGGTGGGTGCCTGAGAGGCTGCGTAAGCTGAGTCGGGAATGGCTCTCCCGGTCGCTGCGGAGAGGATTTCGGGATATCTGTGTCCCAGACTGCGGCCGGAGAGAGATGTTTTCGCAAAGCTCGCGCGAACGGAAGCTTCGCTTCGAAACAATCGGGACGCCAGAGGCGTCCCGATTGCTTTTGGAGCCGGGAATGGAGTCGCTGTGGTCGGAAACCTTCCAGAGCTGGTTCAAGCACTCGCCGCTCGGCGGCCTCAACGAGCCCTTGCCGCCTGATTCGTCCCGACCAGCTCGCCCTCCTCGGCTAAATCCTCCATGAGCTCATGAAGCTCAACGTATTCGGCAAGAATCGCATTCACCTCGGCCATGGCCGGAATTTGGCACAGATGGTCGCATTCGCGTTTCTATCGTGTTTTTCATTGCTACCTCCCTCGATGTTTCACGACGAAATCCACTCATGCGTCGCAAACATCACGCCAGAGCGCCTGTCGATTGCAGCGCCGCCAACGGCTGGCGCCGGCAAACAGGTCCCGGCTGAATAGCTTGGCGCAAATCGGTCGGCGAGCAGTTTCTCCCTCCCGACTTTGCGGCCGGCGGCTCTGCTTACGGGTAAGTGCGCCAGCATCTCCGGGACCTTTCGCCTGACAGTCAAATGCTGCAATTAATACCGCAATGCAGCATTAATTGCACTTTACTCCCTTCGCTGGGCTTGTCAAGGTACTCCCGGATTTATATGCTGTAAACTAAACAAAATACATAACATATACTTACACTTGACGAGAGAAGTGTCCTGGGCTGCCGCCTGGAAGCTGGATTTTGCGAGCACTTGCAGCAAAGATCACACCATCACGAACAGCTACTGAATCGCACTCCGGCACGCCGCTAAAAAAGCAGGTACCGGAGGTATGTGTCTGCTAGAGTCGAGCCGTGCCGTCGGTGAGCTGTTAGATTGTCAATGGCATGGCGAACGTGCTACTTTCGGCAAAGTTTCCGGCGAAACCTCATGAATATCGATGACCTGCTTGCAATCGTAATGGAGCGGAAAGCCTCCGACCTGCACCTGAAGGTCGGCAATTATCCCCATCTGCGGATTGACGGCGAACTTGTGCCCCTGACCGAGTTTGCGCGCATCAACCCGGAAGACATGCTGAACATGGCTTTCAGCATGATGACCAACCGGCAAAAGCAAAAACTGAAGGAAACGACCGAACTGGACATGGCCTACGGGGTCGCCGGCATCGGCCGCTTCCGCGTCAACATCTTCCAGCAGCGTGGCAACGTGGGAATCGTCATGCGCGCCATTCCCACGAAAATACGCTCGCTCGACGAGCTCAATCTGCCGCCGGTCGTCGACCATATCTGCGATGAATCGCGCGGCCTGGTGCTGGTCACCGGCATCACCGGCTCGGGCAAATCCACCACGCTGGCGTCGATGGTCGACCGCATCAATTCCAGCCGCGCCGAGCACATTATCACCATCGAAGACCCGATCGAGTTCCTGCATCGCGACAAAAAGGGCTTCGTCAACCAGCGCGAGGTCGAGGTCGATACGTCGTCGTTCGCCGCCGCCCTTCGCGCCAGTCTTCGCCAGGACCCCGACGTCATCCTGGTGGGCGAAATGCGCGACCTGGAAACCATCGCCACGGCGCTGCATGCGGCCGAAACCGGACACATGGTGTTCTCCACCCTGCACACCCTGGACGCGGTCGAGACCATCAACCGCATCATCGCCGTCTTCCCGCCTCTGGAGCAGAAACAGATCCGCCTGCAACTGTCGGCGACGTTGCGGGCCATTGTCAGCCAACGGCTGGTGAAGCGCTGCGACGGACCGGGCCGCGTTCCCGCCGTCGAAGTGATGATCGCCACCGCTTTCATTCGCGAATGTATCATTGTGCCGGAGAAAACCGCGCAGATACGCGATTTGATTGCCCAGGGCGGATCGCAATACGGCATGCAGACGTTCGATCAGTCGCTCTTTCAACTGCTCAAGAACGGCCTCATCTCGCTGGAAACCGCGCTGGAGAACGCATCGAATCCGGACGACTTCAAGCTCAAAGTCTCGGGCATCAGCAGCACCACCGATTCGGCGCGCGACCAGATGGCGGGCATTATTTGATCTAGCGCCACTGGTGCCGACTGTGAGCTGCGGTCCAATACTTGCCTCTCGCCCGTCAGGGGTTCGACTGCGGAACCGCTTTAGGGCGATTCCCGGATTGGTGTAGCCGTCCGGCAAGATGGATTCAAGAAGCGTCATCCCGACCGAAGTGGAGGGATCTTGTGTTTTACTGTTGCGAAGCAAAACATAAAGATTCCTCGGCTCGCGTCGCTCGCTCAGAATGACGTTGTTGATTGGGATACCGCAACGCGGGAAGTGCTTTAGAAATATGTGGCGACGATGATCCAGTACACCGGAACCGTGTAAGTGCTGCTGGTTGCGAAACAGGCGCCCACGGAGAATCCGCTGGCGGGAACCGTCTTCATACTCCTGCAAGTGAGTGGGCATTTGCGCGAGGTTTGCCACCGTGAAGGTCACCACCCGCGCCACGTTCGGCAGCGCGCCGGCTTGGGCCGGACTGATCGAATCGTGCCGCGCCATCTGGCAGGCCAAGTCGCGCAGCTTGGGATTGGCAATCACCGGCAGTGCTCTGCTTCTGGCGCTCCGGCGCAGATCGTTAAACTGGCGCGCAATTTGCTCTTCCGCCGTCGCCGCTGAAACCTTGGGAAGACGATCCACGAAATCCTGCGTCACCCAGATCTGCTGCCCTACGCGCAACACGCCGATTCCGATGGTGTTGTACCTCGGGTTCAGAATGTTCTCGCGGTGAGGCGGCGAGCCCATCAGAGCCTTGATGCGCACTCGGCTGCCGTCGTATTCACGGCCACGTTTTCGCCGCTCACGATCAAAATGCAGGCCGGCGGGCGCGAGGCGCGCGTTCAAATCGGGCTCACCGCGAAAGCTGGTGCGATAGCGTGCCCTGCTCCGCCATTCGTTCCGAGTGCCGGCGAGCCACGGTGACGAGCTGCGGCTCCATCTGTAGAGGCTGCAACCCTCTTCGCGTCCGCTCCTGATTCAGCAGACGAAGAATCTCCTGCTCGGATGCCGTGTCCCAACTGCCGACGCTTTGACCGGAAGCGAACAGCGCGATCGATAGCACGCTTAATATCAGCATCACCCGCGAAAAAATGCGTTTCACGATTCGTCCTTGCGTGCGAGTCTCACCGTTTCGGACCCGCTCGGTCCCATCCAGCGGCCGTTTTCCTGGCCATCCGGCGATGTCGCCAGACCTCGAAGCGGCCCGGCTGAACCATTCATGGTGCCACTTCAAAACTTCGTCCTGCCCAGCAGCTTACCTGAGGTAGAATGCCTCTGTCTCCGCGAAAAATCGGTAGCCAATTCAATGATGAATTATCTGCTTGTCGCACTGCTCGCCCTTGTCTTAGGTATCGTCCTTGGGATTCTTTTCCAGCGCGCGCGTGAATCCGCGCTACGCTCACGCCTCGCCGGCCTGGAGACCGAAGTCTGCGGCGCGCGCCGGCGAACTGCGCGATGCCCGCGCCGAACTGGAAACTCTCAAGAGTGACAAACAACGCGCCGAGCAGGAAGTTGCGGTGCTCAACGAGCGTCTGCAACAGGAACGCAATGGCGCGGCTGAAAAACTTGAGCTGCTGAACAAGTCTTTGGAGACGCCTCCGCAGCAGTTGCAAAACGCTTTTCACCGGCTTGCCGCCGACGCGCTGGCAAGCAATAACCAATCGTTCCTGCAATTGGCCAAGACCAGCCTGGAATCGTTTCACAAGCAGGCCGAAGGCGGTCTGGCGGCGCGCGAGTTGGCCATTGCCGGACTGGTGAAACCCATCGAGCAGTCGCTCAAGTCGGTCGAAGAGCAGGTGAAGACCATCGAGACGCAACGCGTGGACGCCTATAGCGCGCTGCGCCAGCAGATTGTCTCGCTCTCCGGCACGCAGGAGCAATTGAAGTCGGAAACCGCCAAGCTGGTGCAGGCCCTGCGCGCGCCGCACGTTCGCGGACGCTGGGGAGAAATACAGCTTCGCCGCGCGGTCGAAATTGCCGGCATGCTGGACCACTGCGACTTCGTGGAACAGAGCTCGGTCACGACCGACAACGGACGCTTGCGTCCCGACATGATCATCCGCCTGCCCGGCGGCAAGCAGATTGTGGTGGACTCGAAGGCGCCGCTGCAAGCGTATCTCAATGCGCTGGAGGCAACCGACGAGGACGAGCGGCGTACGCAGATGCTCGCCCACGCCCGGCAAATTCGCGATCACATGGCCAGCCTTTCCTCCAAGCGATACTGGGAGCAGTTCGAGTGCTCGCCCGATTTTGTGGTGATGTTTCTTCCCGGCGAAGTCTTTTTCAGCGCCGCCCTGGAGCACGCTCCGGACCTGATCGAGGCGGGCGTCGAGGAGAAGGTGATTCCGGCCTCGCCCACCACCTTGATTGCCTTGCTGCGCGCGGTCCACTTCGGCTGGCGGCAGGAGATTCTGGCGGAAAACGCCAACAAGATCAGTGAGCTCGGCAAGCGTCTCTACGACAGCCTCTGCACCATGGCCGGACACCTGGAGAAGCTGGGCACCAACCTCGACCGCTCGGTGAAAGCCTATAACGAAACCATCGGCTCGCTGGAGCGCAATGTGCTGGTCGGCGGACGCCGCTTCCGCGAACTCGGCGTTGCCTCGACCGGCGAAATCGCCGAGGCCAAGCAGATCAGCAACGTGCCGCGCGTGCTGCAATCCGCCGACTGGAAACTGGCATCGGCCGCCGCAGAAGAGCCGGAAGAAATTGTCAAAGCCTGAGCAAACCAGTTTTATCGGTCTTCGACAGGAGATTGTCGCGTTCATGGTACGTATCCGCTTCACAGGGTTTTTGGGCGAGCGCATCGGAGGTATCAGCTCGGTGGAAGTCTCCGCAACCACGGTGGGCTCCGCCCTGCGCGCGCTCACCGACCGATACCCCGAACTGGCGCGCCTCATCTGGATCGGGGACGACATGATCAACCCCATGATGGCGGTGTTTCTCAACGATCAACTGGTCGAAGCCGGCCAGTTGGACACATCGCTGAAGCCGGGCGACGGGATCGATCTGCTGGCAGCGGTTTCAGGCGGCGCTTTGCCCCAACATCGTAACTACGCGATGTCGGGGACCCCGGCTCATCCACTCAACGTGCACATCTGCAACGCGTGGAGCCACCCTGTGTACGGAGGATTTATCTACGCAACGGCTCCATAGCGCGCAGAGTCACGGGAAAACCCTGGTGAGCATCTGGCGACTTCGCTCGCCATGACACTTTGATATGTCGGGATATACCTACTGAGGAATCGCTCTAAGGCAGCCCGAAGCCGCTTTGATTCAGCGATGATCCGGCTCTTTTGCCGGAACCCCTGCCAGCCGTGCCGCCATGCGGGCGATGTGGGCTGCCGCATCGGCATGCGCCAGGCGCCGTGCCGCCTCGCCAATGGCTTCCAGTCGCGGCCTGTCCATGATCAAGCGTCGAAACGGTTTCCACGAAGCGGGCGGAGCTGAGCTCGGATTCGCGAATCATCAGTGCCGCATTGCGCCCGGCCAGAGTCTCGGCGTTGCGCCGCTGATGGTCGTCGGCGGCCGTGGGTAAGGGGACGAAGATAGCCGCCTTGCCGGCGGCCGCGATCTCGGCGACCGTGCTGGCTCCCGAGCGGCAGACGATCAGGTCGGCACAGGCAAACGCCGAAGCCATGTCGGTGATGAACGGCGACACCTCCGCCCGGATGGAGACCTTCAGATATTCCGCCTGGATCTGTTCGTATTCGCGTTCGCCCGTCTGGTGGATGATATGAATTCCCGGAACCCGCTCCGCCAACGCGGGCAAGGGACTCGACCAACGCCCGGTTGAGCGCGTGCGAACCCTGGCTGCCGCCAAACAGCAGCAGAGTTGGAGTCGAGCCGGAATCGCGCCGGGGAACATCGAAGAACTCGCGCCGAACCGGCACGCCCGTCACTTCGCAGTTCTGGAACCAGCGGCAGGTCTGCTCAAAGTGAACCGCGGCGGCGTTTGCCATGGGAGCGACCATGCGATTGGCGAATCCCGGCACGACGTTGGGTTCGAAGATCAGCGAAGCGGTGCCGCGCAGCGCGGCTGCAAGCATGGCCGGGCCGGAAGCGTATCCACCTACCCCGACCACCACGTCCGGCCTGAACCCCGTCATGATGCCCCAGGCGGCCGCGATGGCCTGAGGCAAAGCGGTCAGCGTCCGGATGCGCGTCGCCAGGCTCACGCGGTTAAGCTGCCCCACATCGATCAGGCGCAGTTGGAAACCCGCTTCCGGCACCAGGCGGGTTTCGATTCCCCGCTCCGTGCCGATGAAAATGGCTTCGGCTCCGTAGTTAGTCCCTGAGTTGCTGGGCGATGGCGATGGCGGGGATGACGTGACCCCCAGTTCCACCGCCGGCAAGAATTGCACGCATCATTCGTCATCGTCCGTCTTTGAATGTTATCAGAGAACGCGGTCAGTCCGTTTGCTGGGTAATGTTGAGCAGCACTCCGACACTGGTAAGTGTAATAAATAAGGAAGAACCGCCGTAAGAGATCAAGGGCAGCGGAATGCCCTTGGTCGGCAGCAATCCGAGCACCACGCTGATATTAAAGAAGGCCTGCACTCCCACCATGGCGGTTATGCCAACGGCGAGAAAGCGGGCAAAGTAGTCGCGCGTGAGCATCGCCGTTCGCAGGCCACGGTAGCAGAAAAGCGCGAACAGGGCGACGATCGCCACCGATCCGATGAGCCCCCATTCCTCGGCGATGACAGCAAAAATAAAATCGGTCTGCGGCTCGGGAAGGTAAAACAGCTTCTGCTTCCCTTCCATCAATCCCTGGCCAAAGATGCCGCCCGTACCCACGGCAATCAGCGATTGGATCATGTGGAACCCGGCCCCGGGGGATCGGCATCAGGGTTGAGAAAGGCCGTGATCCGGCGGGCACGCCACGCCGTGCGGAAGATCAGGAAATAGAGCGGCACCGTCGAGGCCAGCGCGGCGTAGCCAAAGTACTTCATCTCCATTCCCGCCGTAAACAGCACCGCGGCGGTGATGCCGCAGACCGCCATGGCAGTGCCCAGGTCAGGCTCCGCCACAATCAACAGGGTGAAGATCAAGGTCGGCACAACCACCGGCAGCAACGTGCGCCGCCAGTCGGTGATGTTCTTGTAACGCTTTTCCAGAAAGTACGCCAGGAACAGGATGATCGCGGGCTTGGCCAGCTCCGAAGGCTGAAGCGAAAACCCTGCCAGGCGAATCCAGCGATGCGTATTGGCGTGGCGATCCAGGAAAAAGACCGCCAGCAGCAGCAAGGTCGTAAGGCCGAGAGCGGTGAAAACAACGCTCGATGACTTCAGCCGACGGTAGTCGAAGTTCATCATCACCACCATGGCGACGAGCCCGGCAATCGCCCACATGAGCTGCCTCAACAGGAAACTGTAGGGCGAGCCAAAGCGATCTTTGGCGATGACCGCCGAGGCGCTGAAAACCATAATCAGGCCGATGAAGACCAGCAGCAGGGTGACGCCGAACAGCCACTTGTCGACACTGACCCGCTTCGGCATTTAACGCCCTCCAGCGTGGGCTTGCAAGGCGCGGACTTCGGCCTTGAAGGCGCGGCCGCGTTCTTCGTAGCTGTTGAACTGGTCGAAACTCGCGCAAGCAGGCGCCAGCAGAATGATTTCGCCGGTGCGGGCGTTCCCGGAGGCATCGCGGATGGCTTCGCTCAAGGTGCCGGAGCTGGTGATGGGAACGGAGCTTTCGATCTGCGACTCAATCTTGCGGGAAGCCGCTCCGATGGTATACACGTGCCGCACGCGCTCGCGCAGCAGGCGGTTGAGAACGCGGTAGTCGCTGCCCTTGTCCTTGCCGCCGAGGATGATGTGGATGCCGCCGGCGAACGCCTCCAGCGCCTTGATGGTGGCGTCGACGTTGGTTGCCTTGGAGTCGTTGTAATAGTCGACGCCGCCGATGGTGGCCACGTATTCCAGGCGGTGCTCGACGGCCTTGAAGTCCTTGACGGCGGTGCGAATCTTCGCCGCCTCGATACCGGCAAGCGAGCCCATGGCCACCGCCGCCAGCACGTTTTCCAGATTATGCGCGCCCTTCAGCGTGATCTCGCCGCACGGCATCACCGGCCGCTCGCCGCGCTCATCGCGAAACATGATCTGTGCCGTCGCGGACAAACGCTCCGCGCTCCACTTCGCGCTTGCGGCTGAACCAATAGACAGCGGGCCGGAGGCCGGAGGCGAGCGCGGCCGTCGGCTCGTCATCGGCATTCAGCACCGCAAAATCGCTTGCCGTCTGATTTTCGAAGATGCGCGCCTTGGCCGCGATGTAGTTTGCCATGCTGCCGTGGCGATCGAGATGGTCCGGCGAAAGGTTCAGAATTGCGGAGATGCGCGGGCGGAAGGTCTCGATGGTCTCCAGTTGAAAGCTGGAAATCTCCAGCACCACCCAGGTATCGGCCGAAGACTGCTCGACAAAGCTGATCGCGGGGGTGCCGATGTTGCCGCCCACCAGGGTTTTGCAGCCGCCGGCCGCGATCACTTCGCCGGTCAGGCTGGTGGTCGTGGTCTTGCCGTTCGAACCGGTAATGGCGACGATCTCGCCTTCGAGGTAACGGGCCGCCAATTCGATTTCGCCAATCACCGGCGTGCCTTCGCGCCGCGCCCGCGCCAGTTGCGGCAGGCCGGCCGGCACTCCGGGGCTGACGACAATGAGGTCCTTGTTCTGAAAGGTGCGCTCGCCGTGCTTGCCGGTTTCGACCGTGATGCCCTTGTCCAGCAGCACCGGGATCTCGTCTTGAAGCTGCTGCTGCGGCTTGGCATCGGAGACGGTAACGCGCGCGCCCCGCGCCTGCTAAAAACAGCGCCGAGGCAACGCCCGACTTGCCTAAGCCGACGACCAGAACGTTTTTTCCGTGCATGTCTGCGGTCATGACCAACTCAGGATGACCTCCGGCGAATTGGCTTCGCCGCGGGGTGGACCCATTCTGCCACGAATTTCGCCGTCTACCTTAACTTCAAAGTGGTGAGTGCAAACAGAGCAAACACCAGCGAGGCAATCCAGAAACGAACGATGATCTTCGACTCCGACCAGCCCATCAACTCGAAATGATGGTGCAGCGGAGCCATCTTGAAAATGCGCTTCTTGCGCAGCTTGTAGGAGCCCACCTGCAGAATCACCGAAATCCCTTCGATCACGAAGATTCCGCCGATAAAGGGCAGCAACAGCTCCTGTTTGACGATGACCGCGACGGTTGCAATCGCCCCGCCCAGCGCCAGCGATCCGACGTCGCCCATGAAAATCTCGGCCGGATGCGCGTTGTACCAGAGAAAGCCGATGGACGAGCCGACCATGGCTCCGCAGAAAATTCCCAGTTCGCCCACACGGGGCAGATAAGTAAGCTCCAGGTAGCTGGCAAAGATCGCGTGCCCGCTTACGTAGGTGAGCACGGTCAGCGCCCCGGCGGCGATCACCGTGCAGCCGATCGCCAGCCCGTCGAGTCCATCGGTCAGGTTGACGGCATTGCTGGAAAACGTGATCACCAGCACGATGAAGATCACGAACGGCGCAAACGCAAGCGGCCAGAGATAAGGGTTGTGCTGCAAGCTGGAAATCACCAGGTCGGGATGGAACCTCTTGAGAAAAGGAACGATGAGGTGCGTCGAGTAGCCGCCCTGGAACTGGAACCTGATGAGCACGACGGCGATCGCGAAACTCGATATGCCCTGCAGCATCAGCTTGGCGCGCGCGGTCAGCCCGAGATTGCGTTTGTGGATGATCTTGAGATAGTCATCGGCAAAGCCGATCGCGCCGAAGGCGATGATCGAAAACATCGCCAGCCAGATGAAACGATTGCTCAAATCGGCCCACAGCATGGTGGGCACCAGCACCGAGATCACGATCAGCACGCCGCCCATGGTCGGGGTGCCGGCCTTTTTCTGGTGAGCCTGCGGGCCATCTTCGCGGATGTACTGCCCGATCTGGAATTCGCGCAGACGGCGAATGATCGCCGGACCGATGACCAGCCCCATGAACATTGCCGTGATGCTGGCGAATGCGGTGCGGAACGTCAGATATTGAAAAAGACGAAAAGGTCCGACATTAAAATGCCGGAAGACCTGTTCGTAAAAAAGCCAGTAAAGCAATTTCTCTCCAGGTACTTTCGTGCTTGCCCGGTGAATTGCCGGACAGAGATCACTATCGCATGGTCATCTGCCGGGGTCCACCGCGGAGACGGAAGTCGCATCCGCCGAGGCATCCTTGCGCAACTTCAAGATTTCCAGGGCACGCTCCAAACGCACCCCGCGTGAAGCCTTCATCAGCACCGCGTCGCCCGGGCGGAGTTCGGCGGCAATTCTCTCGCCGGCTTCCTCGGGAGTGGCAACAAACACCGCATCCACCCCTTCGCCGGCCGCCGCGCGAACCATGGCTTCCGCCAACCCGCGCACGCCGATGAGGCGCTTGACGCCTTTCAAGGCCATGAAGCGTCCGCACTCACGGTGCAGCTCCTCGCCAGCCGAGCCCAACTCAAGCATCTCTCCGGCCACCACCACGTACCTCCGGGCGGGCACGGAGACCAAGGCGTCGATCATGGATTTCAAGGCCTTCGGATTCGAATTGTAACAATCATTGATGATGGTTGCGCCGCCCAACTTGAGGATTTCTCCACGTTTTTCCGCCGCCGCCAGCGTACTAAGGCTTTCCACTGCGGTCGTCGAGCGGAAGTCGCCGCTCCAGCGCCACGGCAATGGCAGCCAGGCTGTTCAGGACGTTGTGTTCGCCAACCAGCGCGATCGAAGCGCGCGCCCTGTGCCCGTTCGTCACCACGTCAAAACCAGACCCCAGCAGCCCTCGGCGCTCGATGTTTTCAGCACGCACGTCGGCCGGTTTGCGGATTCCGTAAGTGACTACCTTGCCATGAAAATCGCGGCCGAATTGCGAAACGTACTCGTCATCGGCATTGAGAATCGCCGTGCCTCCCCGAGGCAACGCGGCGATCAACTCGTACTTCGCCCGCGCGATGCTCGCCAGCGAGTCGAAGAACTCCAGGTGCACGGGCGCGACGTTGGTGACGACCCCGATATCGGGCTGCGCCAGGCTGGCCAGCGCCCGAATCTCGCCCGCGTGCGACATGCCCATCTCGATGACGGCGATCTCGTGCTCGCGCTCAAGGCGAAGCAATTGCAGCGGAAGTCCGAAATGGTTGTTCAGGTTGCCGGCCGATTTCAAGACGTTGAGCCGCGATGACAAGACGTGCGCGATGGCATCTTTCGTGGTCGTCTTGCCGGTCGAACCGGTTACGCCGACCACGGTCTTTCCCCACAGCCTCCGGACGGCGGCAGCCAGAGCCTGCAACGCCGCGAGCGTATCGTCGACGGCGATCAGGCCAGTCTTCACCGGATAGCGCGCCAGCATGTCCTTGCGCACCACGGCGGCCACCGCACCCGCCCGCAAGGCCGCTTCGACAAAGTCGTGACCGTCAACCCGCTCGCCCGCGACGGCAAAAAATAACTGGCCCAGCGTCATCGTGCGCGAATCGATCGAGTAGCCGCTGGCCACAAGATGGCCGTCAAACTCGCCGCTTCCCCGCACAAACTCCGCGATGCGCGCCAACGGCAGCTTCATGGTTTTCCCCCGTGCTCTTTCGGAAAATGATCTTTCGGAAAATTCGCGCCGTCGAAGCCGAGGCGGTGCAGTTCTTCGCGCGCCACCTCGAAATCGTCAAATGGGAATACGCCTTCGCGTGTCGTCTGCGTCTTCTCATGCCCTTTGCCGGCGATCAGCACGATGTCTCCGGCGTGCGCCTCGGTCAGCGCCAGGCGGATCGCCTCGCGCCGGTCGGGATGCGCTACATAGCGCGTGCCCGTCTGCCGAAGCCCCGGCAGCGACTCGGCCATAATTGCCTCGGGATCTTCGCTGCGCGGATTGTCCGAGGTCAGCACCACAAAGTCGCTGCCCTCGCCGGCGGCCTTGCCCATCAAAGGACGCTTGCTCCGGTCGCGATCTCCGCCGCAACCAAAAACGGTGATCACGCGCCCGACAGCTCCGTCATCACGATTGATGACCTCGCGCGCCACGCGCGTCAGGTTCTTCAGGGCATCATCGGTGTGCGCGTAGTCGACCACCACTGCGAACGGCTGGCCCTCGTGCACGCGTTCGAATCTGCCCGGAACGCGCGCGGCCGAAAAGATGCCCTTGATGATTTGTTCGGCGGTACAGCCCCGGGCAAAGGCGGCGGCGCAGGCGGCGATCACGTTGTAGACATTCACCCGGCCGATCAGCGGCGAAGCAATCTCCATAACGCCAGTGGGCGTGACCAATTGAAAGCTGTTGCCCGTGGAAGTCATGCGCAGATTGCGCGCATGAAAATCGCCGCTGTCGAGCCCGTAGCCGTAAACCACCGGACTGCGGCCACGGCAGAACCGAAGCAGCTTCCGCCCGTACTCGTCATCGACGTTCAGGATGGAGCAGCGCGGCGGCTCGGTTCCACAGCCTTCGAAGAGGATGCGCTTGGCGGCAAAGTAGTTTTCAAACGTGACGTGATAGTCGAGATGATCGCGAGTCAGGTTGGTAAATACCGCGACATCAAAGGGCACGCCGAAAACACGCTGCTGCTCAAGCGCGTGCGAAGAGACTTCCATCACCGCTTCGGTCGCCCCCGCCGCCAGCGCCTGCGAAAGCACCTGCATTAACTCCAGCGGCTCGGGCGTGGTGTGCGGCGCTGGAATTACTTTTCCCGGCAGATGATATTCGACGGTGCCCACCAGGGCGCTCTTGCGGGCCGCCGCACCCAGAATTGCCTCCAGAATAAAGCCGGTCGTGGTCTTGCCGTTCGTCCCCGTGATGCCCGTGCTGCACAGCCGTTCCGCGGGACGCCGGTAGAAGTTGGCGCTGAGCCGGGCCAGCGCCCGGCGGCCATGCGCGACCTGCGCCCAGGCGAAGTCCGGACGCGGCGGGACTTCGACGGAATCCGAAACAATCGCAACCGCCCCATTGGCAATCGCCTGATCGATGTAGCGGTTGCCATCGGTCTTTTCGCCGCGCATGGCAACAAAGGCGAAGCCCCGGCGGACGCGCCTGGAATCGTAGTCGAGCCCCCTGATTTCGGCGGAACCCTGGAGCAAGAGCACCTCGGCTCCGTCCAGCAGTTGTGAGAAGTCCATTGTCAGAATTATATCGTTGTGAAAAGTCCGTTGTGAGCGCCTTCTTACCACCGGCCTCAGCGCGCGAAACGCACGATGACGGTCGCGTGCGGCGCAACATGCGTACCCGCGGGCGGCGACTGCTCGCGGGCAACGCCAGAGCCCATCGCGTTCAGCGCCAGCCCCGACTGCTCCGCCAACTCGATTGCCCCGCGCATCGACTTGCCGGTGAAATTCGGCACCACCAGGCCGCCCTCGACCTGCACCACGACGCTTCCGGGCGGATGGGCGGGCTCATTCGCCGCCGGCGCGCCCAGCGGTTGCGAGGTCTCGCCTGCGACAGGAGCCGGCGGCAACGCAAAGCCCGCCTTCAAAAGCCTGTCCTGGCCGGTGGTCATCTGAGGCTTTTCTTCGTGGGCGCGCGCCACGGCAGCCTCGGCCAACTCCGCCCCGGCGAGTCCACCGACCCGGTTCGTGACCCCGTCATTCGCGTCCGCCTGCCGGGCGAGCAGCAATTGCCGTGGATCGTGCTTGATCTCCGCATCGTGCGGCACGTTCAGATAGGCCAATACCTGCTCGGCTACACGCTTGAAGACCGGGGCCGAAACCTGCCCGCCCTGGTGCAGCCCCCGAGCCGAGTCCAGAATCACCGCAACCGAAATCGCCGGGTTGTTCACCGGCGCGAAGCCCACAAAGCTGCCAACATAGTCGGTGGCGGAATACCGGTGCGTGTTCGGATCGACCTTCTGGCTGTGCCGGTTTTGCCCGCCGAGGTGTAGCCATTCAACTGCGCGCGGCGCGCGGTGCCGAACGCCACGACTTCCTGCATCATCCGGCGCATCTGCGCGGACGTCAGCGACGAAATGACGCGGCGCTGATCTTGCGGACGAAACACCACCTGCTGGAAACCCTGCGTCGGACTGGTCATGCCGGCGACAATGCGCGGAGGAGTGTAGATGCCATCGTTGGCAATCGTCGAAACCATCGAGACAATCTGCAGCGGAGTGACTCCGACTTCCTGCCCGATCGACATTGCGCCGATCGAAGAGGCCGACCAGTTCTTGACCGGCTTGACCAGCCCACGGGTTTCGCCCGGCAACTCAATGCCCGTCTGCTGACCGAAGCCGAAGTCGTGAATATATTTGAGAAAGCGCTCAGGACCGAGCCGCAGCCCCATCTTCACCGCGCCCACGTCGCTTGACTCCGCATAAGCATGCTCGACCGTCACCGTTCCAATGTGGTGCGAGTCGCGGATCTTGATGCCGCCGACCATGATAAAACCGGGATCGCAGTTGATGACTTCGTCCAGCCGCGTCAGATGCTCTTCCAGCACCGAGGAATACGTGACCGTCTTGAAGACCGAACCGGGCTCATAAACGTCGCTCACCGCGTGATTCTTGAGTGCGGCGGGAGTGATCTTCTTCGAAAGGTTCGGGTTAAAAGTAGGCCGGTTCGCCAGCGCCAGGATCTCGCCCGTCTTCGGGTTCTGCACCACGATGGTTGCGGCCTTGGCCTGCGTGTCCGCGATCGCCTGGTCGATTTCCTTCTCGACAATGTACTGGATCTTCTCGTCGATAGTGAGCACGAGGTTGGCGCCCGGATCGGGCTGGCGTTCGATGCGCCCGAACCAGCGGCGGCGGGCATCCTGGGAAATCATCAGCGTCCCGGGATTGCCCCGCAGTTCCTCGTTGAAGGCGATTTCCACGCCCGCCAAGCCTTCATCATCGAGACCCACATAGCCCAGGGCCTGCGCGGCCAGCTCGCGCTTGGGATAGAAGCGCTTCGGCTCTTTTTGGAAGCCGATTCCGCGCAGATTCAGGGCGCGAATTCTCTCGGCGGTTTCGGCGTCAATTTTGCGCGCCACCCAGGCGAAGTTCTTTTGCGACTTCATCCTCGCCAGGATCTCCTCGGCGTCGACGTTCAGCACGCGGGCGAGGATGGAAGCGGTGGTCGCCTGATCGGGAATTTCCAAGGGAACGGCGTAAACGGAATCCACCTGCACCGACATGGCCAGCTCCTGGCCATTGCGGTCATAGATAATGCCGCGCTGGGGAGAAACTTCGATGCTGCGTTGCTGCTGACGGGCGGCGCGCTGCACGAACGCCTCGCGCTGAAACACCTGCAGGTAAACCAGCCTGGCGCAGATGGCAAACACCCAAAGGCCGAGCAAACCGCCAAACAACACCAGCCGCGCTCTGATGCCGCTTCGGGAGACCACCGCCGACAAAGAGTTCACAACCAGCGCACGCCTCCTGAGCCTCCTCGAACTGCGGCGCTTGCGGCCCTCCGACGCTCATCGAGCACAGAGGACTCTATCGACAGTCCGGGGTTGTCAAAAAAACCGGCGACTTGTAAAAATCGCCGCATACAGGCCGTTTCCGCCCGTCTTCTACAAGCTGAAAATTGCTCCTGAACACTGACGGCTCCATCTTCGGACTTCAAGGAGCCGTCATGACGGTTGCCTGCGCCCTGTTTCAAGCGCCAGGCAATCAATCCGGAAGCGAAATCACCGAAACCCCCGTGGCGCGGGCCATCACCGGGCCACCGCCCAGGGTCGAAGCATCCATCGCTTGCACCTGCCCGGCCTGCGGCATTTGCAGGCCCATGGCCTTGGCAAGCACGTCGATTCGCTCCGGGTCGCGCAGCGACGCCTCTTCCAGCTTCAACGCGCGATTCGCTTCATTCAAGGTATCGCGCTCCGAGCGCAACTTCTCGATTTTGTAACCGTAGTCGATGGCGCTGAAATGCTGGCACAGATACACCATCACCAGTCCAAGCAGCACGGCCAGCACCACGGCAAAGACCTTCATCTCGCGGCGACGGCGCGGGTCGGCAACCTTCACCAGCCGCGAGTTATCGATCGCCTTGGCAAAATAGATCTCCGGCGCACCCGGCATATATCTGCGTAGCTGCGGCTGAGCGCCGGCGTTTCCGCCACTTGCGGCAATGTTGCGGCCCAAATCGACATTACATGACTCCAGGACGGGCAAACAGGTTCGCATCTTCGCGGAAAGGCATCGCGGAAACTCGCGGGATCTCCCCGTATATCCTCTGCTGCGTCTTTTCGACCTTCGCATCCACACGAGCCACGGTCGCGATCAACTGCTCGATGATGATTCCCGTATGCATGTCGTTACCCCCTGAACTTCCCGGGGCAGCGCCCGGGCTTTACGTTTTCAAGTTTTTGCACATTTTCCACAGGATTTTCCACATTATTAATTTCAACCATGAGGAAAATCCTAATTCTCACATCCGCGCCGCCGCTCGCAACTTGGCGCTTCGGCTTCGCGGATTCTCCACCACTTCTCTTTCGTCGGCAACCACCGGCTTCCTGGTTAACAGCTCATACAGCCCTTGACGAGCGCCATCGCGCATGGCGTCTTTCACGATCCGGTCCTCCAGCGAGTGGAAGCTGATGATGACCAGCCGTCCTGCTCTCGCGAGCACCCGCGGCGCACCCTGCGTCAGCGCCTTGAGATCGTCGAGTTCGCGGTTGACATAAATTCGGAGAGCCTGAAAGGTTAGCGTCGCCGGATGAATGCGCTGGAATTTCACTGGCCGGGCCGCGGCCGCCACCACTCGCGCCAACTCAGCGGTTGTGGTAACCGGCCGCGCCCGGACAATGGCTCTGGCGATTCTCCGCGACCTCCTTTCCTCACCGAATTCGTAAATCAGGTCGGCCAGCGTTCGCTCGTCGAACTGATTTACCACTTGATAGGCGGTCAACTCGGCTTGCGGATTCATCCGCATGTCGAGAGGTCCTTCCGCCTGAAAACTGAATCCGCGAGCGGCATCTTCAAACTGCATCGAGCTCACGCCCAGGTCGGCCAGCACTCCGTCCGCCGTACCCGGCGCGACGTGCTCGGCCAACTGGGCAAATGAGCCATGCAGGAGCGTGATCTTCGGCCAGTCCTGCTTTTACCTCGGCCGCAACCTCGCTCAGCCGCTTGCCGGCTATCTCCAGCGCTTTGGGGATCCTTATCGAAGCCGATCAAATGCCCTTGCCGGCCCAGGCGTTTTGCAATTTCGAAACTGTGTCCGCCCAAGCCCACGGTTGCATCGATATAGGTCCCACCGCGCCGTATAGCCAGGAAGTCGATTGCCGGTTGTAAAAGAACTGGGAGATGGCCAAACCGTGTTGCTTCCGTTTTGCCATCCGCGCTGAATGGAGCGCCGTTGTCGTCCAACTTCGAACCACCCGTCAGTCGAACAATTCCATCGAATCCGGTCTAGAACCCAAGTTGCGCCAGGGCTTGCTCGTCCTCGGGCGTAATCGGGTCTGCCTTCGACCTCGCTGCGGAGATCCTCGTGTACCTGGACCTCCAGGTGATTGAGCGATCCGATCACGGAAAGCTCACCCTTCAGGTTCGCATTTTCCCGCAGCAGACCCGGAAGAAGCAACCGCCCTTGCCCGTCGATTTCGACTTCCTGCCCGTAATAGCTGGTAATCTTCAAGTACTTCTTGACCGCCGCGCTCATGGAGGGCAGAGTCCCAACCTTCTTCTCAATCTGTTCCCATTCTTCGAGGGGATACAGTTGAGCAATTTTTCCGTCCGTGCTGGTGATGTAGAATTTGGCACCGTACTTCTCGTCGATGACGCGCTTGAAGTCGGCGGGAACCTTGAGCCGTCCCTTTTCGTCGACGCGAGTTGTATGGTGTCCGCGAAACATAACCGCCGGTCCTCCTCAGGACCGCATCACCAGAACCTTCACCGCCCCAGCGGCGAGAAAGGAATGAACGACAGCCAAACCCAAAGTCGCAGGGTCATGGAGATCGCCGATACTGACTTCGTGCCGCGTATCTGTTCGATCCACATTGTTCCACCCTCGACCACTTTAGACCACATCGTAAACCTAATTGGTTGGCTGTCAATAGCTATTTTCAATCCGGATTTCCGCCCTCTCCCAGATTGGGACAAGCCCTATACCTTGTCTGGTTCGCATCTTGCAACCACAGCAGGTAGCGTTTACCTTGCTGGTTCAAATCCATCCAATACGCCGGAAATACGGCTTTGGGTCATCTTTGAGCCGATTTGAGGATGTTTTTCACTGTTTTTGACAGCTTCTGCTGTGGCTATGAGCGGGCTTTGGCAGGGAGACAAGTATGGATTTGCGAATCACGCCGGCGATGGGCGCGACCTCTGCGGACGATCATGGATGTGGGACGGGGTTCCCGGCGCGGGTTGGCTGGTCGATCGTGCGGGGTGGATTATGCGAAGCCGCGACCGATGAGAAACTGCGCAAAGTCGCGATCCGAACCGAGGATATGGACGGACAACCAACTTTGCAGGAAATCCATCAATGACGTGCCGATCGCTCCGCGATCGAGATGGTACCGCCTGACAAATTCGAGTACCTGAGCCGTGAGTTGTTGATGCTCCCGACGATGTTCTCTCAGCCTGGGATAGCCACAGGCCTCCATCGCGGCTTCTTCGGCTGCAAAGTGGGTCATCGTATAGCGAATCAGTTTTGCCAACGCCTGGCGGATGGCCTGGTTGCTAGCGCCTCCCTGCATGGAATCAAAAAGGCAATTCACCAAATCGAATAGCCCTTTGTGTTGATCATCGATAGCCTCGATTTTCAAGCAGTAAGCATCGCTCCACGTTAAGCATGGCATGGCCAGACTCCAGTTTCCGGTTGCGGCGCAGCGGATCGATCCAGGACAGCCGGGCGAGTGGCGGCATATTCGAGAGGGAGGCCTGGAATAGTCCTCCCCCGGGCTCCGTCCAGGCCTCCCCCTCGAAACCAGCGCGCTGGTTGGCGTGCCGGTCAGCTTGCGCGGGGCATCATGGTCTGCCCCAAAACGCGCAACCGCAATGCGTCTTGGGACCCCGTCTTCCGCGTGGTTCCGCGGCCATCAAGGCCTCCGGGACAGGTCTTGCAATCCTTATCGGCAGCGAGTACCGGAACTTCAGCTCCGCGCTTTGCGATTGCATCGCCTTGCCTCAGCGTGGGAACATGCTGGGTTGACAGTTTCTTGATTCATCCAAGCACTGGTGGGCACGGTGCGTGTGGCGCACGGCGATTGGTTGTGCGATCCGCGCTCGACCGAAGCGCCACCATCAGGTTGCGGAAAAATGCGCCGAAGCCTGGGATGTTGTGTGCCCGGCTGCTTTGGAATATATTCGCGAACCTGATCGACTGACGCGGACTATCGGAGGCAATACGTTGAACCGGGCTAAGTTCCCCACTATCGACCCCAAGTGGTGGGTTCTTTTGGCGATTGGTGTCGGAAGTCTGCTCGGGGCCATCGATTTCAGCATCGTCAACATCGTGCTCCCCGTGGTGCGCCAGCGATTCAACTGCAGCGTGGCCAAAGTCGAGTGGGCGGTCGCGATCTACCTGCTGGCGGTTTGCGGGTTCCTGCTGAGCTTCGGACGCCTGGGCGACCTGCACGGGCAAAAGCGCCTGTACATCACCGGCATGGCGGTCTTCGTCATAGGTTCAGCCTCGTGCGGCGCGGCCTGGGGGGTGTTGCCGCTGATCGTGTCGCGCGCTTTCCAGGGGCTGGGAGCGTCGATGATTTTTGCCAGCGCTCCGGCGATCGTGACCAGTAATTTCCCCGGCACGCAGCGCGGCCAGGCGCTGGGCCTGCAAGCCATCATGGTCTACCTCGGACAGATGACCGGCCCGGTGCTGGGAGGCTGGCTGACCGACCACATCAGTTGGCGCGCGGTGTTCTACATTAATGTTCCAGTCGGCATCCTGGCCATTCTTCTGAGCGCAAGGTTCATCCCGCGAGATGAGCCGAGAGCACAGTCCGAGCCCTTCGATTTCGCCGGCGCCGCGGTGTTTTTGGCCTGCTTCACCTCGCTGCTGATGGGGTTGAACCAGGGCTATGCGCGCGGTTGGACATCTCTCCCGATTCTGGGCCTGTTGATGGGAGCGATCCTGCTGTTGGTGTTGTTCGTGTTACTGGAACAGCGCGAGGCGCATCCCCTGCTGGATCTGAGCCTGTTTCACGAACCGCAATTTTCGATGAGTGTCGCCAGCGCGGTGTTCAATTACTGTTCCTCGTACCCGATCACGTTTCTCATGCCGTTTTATCTCATTCAAGGGCGAGGACTGATGCCCGGCCACGCGGGATTTCTGATCACGATTCAGGCGGCGGTGATGGTGATCTTCGCCCCGCTGAGCGGGATGCTTTCCGACCGCATTGGCACGCGCGGACTGGCCATGTCGGGGATGGCCATCCTGGGCGTCGGCCTGTTGCTGCTGGCGCGCCTGCAACCGGGGTCATCTTTAGCCCACGTGGTTTTTGGGGTCGGGGTGTGCGGACTGGGAACCGGGCTGTTTATTACGCCCAACAATAGCGCCTTGATGGGCGCGGCGCCGGCGGAGCGTCAGGGCATAGCCGCCGGCGTATTGGGAACATCCCGCTATATCGGAATGATTTTGGGCGTGGGCATTGCCGGCGCGGTTTTTACCACCTTCCTGACGCGTCACACGTCTGTTGCCTTGTTCGAAGGAATTCGCGCGAGCTTTCTGGTCTGCTCCGTTTCCGCCTTCCTGGGCTGCCTGACCTCGGCCGTGCGCAAGGAACACGCTATCGCAAACGCGGAGTTCCCTTCTCTTCCCACGGCGGGCGATCCAAGCTAACGGTCACCCCGCAAACGCCTGGCGTTCGCTAGTACTCCGTGAAAAAGTGTTCTCCGAAGTGTCATCCTGAGCAAAGCCGTGGGTCTCCAACAAGCCCGCTGTTGGCTTGTTGGAGTGGCGGCCGGGGCCCCCGGCAACGACCGCTTTTGCCGTTGTTGGGGTAGAAGCAGCCGCTTAGATGCTGCGGGCGATCATGTAGCCCTTGATCGCCTCTTCGTTGTACTCGATGCCGAATCCGGGAGCGGTGCGTGGCGCCACGAATCCGTCTTGCGGTTGCAGCGGGTTGGCGATGATATCGTCGAAAACCTTCACTCCCGATTCGCGCACGAAGTACTCGACGAAGATTCCATTGGGAATGGTTGCGACCAACTGGGTGTGCACATCCCAGTGGTAGTGGGGCGCGATCGGCACGTCAAAAGCGGCGGCCATGTGCGCAACTTTCATCCATTCGGTGACGCCGCCCACCACGGCCGCGTCGGGTTGCAGGATGTCGGCGGCCTTGCGTTCCAGCAGTTCCGCGAAGCCCCAGCGTGTGGATTCCAGCTCGCCGGTCGCCACCGGCATGTCGATGGCCTCGGCGATCCGCGCCATGGCGGAGAGGCTGTCCGGGCGCACCGGCTCTTCGATCCAATAGGGCCGGGATTCTTCCAGCCGGCGCAGCGCCGCGATTGCCGTGTTCGAGTCCGGCCAGCCGCCATTGGCATCCAGCAGAATCTCAACATCGTCTCCCAGCGCCTGACGGATGGCTTTCATCCGTGCCGCGTCTTCGCGCGCCGGCAGCGCTCCCACCTTCAGCTTCACGGCCGAGAATCCCTTTTCGATGTAGCTGCCCATCTCGCGAATCAAGCGATCGACGCTGTCTCCCGGGCGATAGTATCCGCCGGTGACGTAGCAGCGAAGCCGCTGCGAATAGATGCCGAGCAACTGCATGACCGGCACTTTCAAGGCTTTGCCGCGCAGATCCCACAGCGCTATGTCGATGGCGCTGATCGTCCGCAAGGCCGCGCCGCGCCGTCCCGCCTGGATCGACTGGCGGAACATTTCCGACCAAAGATGCTCGGTGTCAAACATGCTGGCCCCCACCAGCATGGGACGGTAAATGGCATCGATCAGCTCGATCATCGCCTTGCTGCCGTCATAGGCCAAGGCGAAGCCCACGCCTTCCAGACCGCCGGCGCGAATCTTGACGATCAGATGATCGCGATGGGTGTGGGTGCGGACGGCGTCGGAAACCGGCGCCTTCAACGGAATGGAAATGGCTATGGCCTCAACTTGATCGATCTTCATACCTATTTCTCCTCACTGAATGCCGGAGCGTACATCGCTTTTGCCCCGGCCGAACAAACTCGGGTTACCGCTTCGCAACCTGCTCCGCGGAAGTGGTGCCGGTCGTTGCTTCGGAGTTCACGGGTGGGTTGGATGTCTGCGCCATAATAGCTTCGTTCCTTTAGGCTGACGAGGGCAAGCGCACTCGAAAACGCCTTCGATTAAGAGAACCGGAAGTGAGAGGGTCATTGTATCGAAAGCGCGCCCGGCTTGCCTTGGATGCCGCCATAAGAATACAAGTGAAGTGCCGGGTTTCGTTGGCATTCCCGGCGAAAGAGCTGGTTGAGCGGATAAAGTTAGAGTATGCATGCCGCAAGAAATGACCTCAAACCGCAAGTCCGGGGAGGCTTGTCGCGAGCACTTCGCCAAGCGCCGGCAAAGCGCCCGCGCCGACATGACTGCCGCGCGGCAACGGGACGTATCCTTGTATTCTTATTGCTTCTCTGTGCGGTTTTTCCCGTTTGTATGGCGCAGACCGTGTCCGCTCCCGACCGGCCTCTCGCACCCGATACAGGAAGCGCAGCTTTGAAACTGGAATTGCTCAGGCTCCGCACCACCGCCCGCATGCTGCACACCACGGCGCACCCCGACGACGAGGATGGGGGCGTGCTTGTGCTGGAATCGCGCGGCCGCGGAGTCACCACGGAACTGCTCACCCTGACGCGCGGCGAGGGCGGACAGAACCGCATCGGCAGCAACCTATTGGACGAGTTGGGTGCGCTTCGCACCCTCGAACTGCTGGCCGCGGACCGTTACTACGGGGTGCAGCAGCGCTTCACCCGCGCAGTGGACTTCGGCTTTTCCAAGACGGCGGACGAGACCTTCGAAAAGTGGGGAGGCCACGCTCCGGTGCTGGCCGATGTCGTACGGACGATTCGCACCTTCCGCCCCGACGTGATCGCGTCGCGATTTCAGGGCAGCGCGCGCGACGGCCACGGCCATCACCAGGCGGCCGCGATCCTTACCCGCGAAGCATTCCGCGCCGCAGGCGACCCAAAGATGTTTCCGGAGCAGATTCGCGCCGGACTGGCGCCCTGGCAGGCGAAAAAACTCTACGTCGGTAATATCGACCCCAAAGAAGGCTACACCCTCGCGCTCGACACCAGCGCGGTCGATCCGGTGCTGGGCATGAGCTATCAGCAATTCGCCATGCAGGGACTGCGGCATCAACTCTCGCAGGGCGCGGCCGACTTCAAGATGAGAACCGACCTGCACTATTACAGGCTGGTGGATTCCGCGCTTCCCGCACGGGCTCCGAGTACGGACGGGGCTCACGAGCAGGATTTCTTCGATGGGATCGACACCTCCCTGCCCGGCCTGGCGGCACGCCTGGGTGACGAGCAGGCGAAGCTGCCGGAGCTGAAAGCGCAGCTCGCGGAAATTGCCGGATTGGTGGCCGCGGCGGACAAGATGGCCGACGGCGGCCCGGCGATGACGCTTCCGCCGCTGCTCAAAGGTTTCGAACTGCTGCGAGCAGCGATGGCGTGCGTCGAGGCCGCCGAACTCGAGCCCGTGGCCAAGCAAGATGTCCTGGTGAATCTGGCGACCAAGGCGGAGCAGTTCGAACACGCGATCAGATTGGCCTCCGGGGTGCAGATCAAGGCCTCGCTCGACGAGAGTGCGGCGAACTCGAATCCCGAGGGCACGGTTGTTCCCGGAGAGTCGTTCGCGTTCACCGTGCGCGTGGAGCTTCCACCCGCGTCTTCGATCACGGTCACAGATATTCAGCCGGTGCTGCCCGCGCGCTGGAGCTACCGGAGGCTGGAGACGCCGGCCACTCCGAATACGGCTAAATTTTTGGTAAAGGTTCCCCGCGATGCGAAGTACACGCGACCGTACTATCATCGCGATTCTTCCGAGCAGCCCTTGTACACGATTGATGACCCGGAGATCGCGGCGCTGCCGCTTACGCCTCCGCCGGTGCAAGTGAAAGTCACTTGCCGCTTCGCGCAAGGCCCGGGCTCGGTCGCGTTCGGGCAGTTGGTGGAAGCCACCGTTCGCGTGGGAGATGTGCCTCGGCGGCGGCCACTCGCAGTCGTGCCGGCGGCATCGGTCATGATCGAGCCTGCGGCGCAGGTCATCGCATGGTCGCGGCGCGAGCCGGTTGAGCTGGCCGTGACCGTGCGCAGCAATCTCGCGCGCTTGCGGGGCGGGGTACTGGAGGTTCACGCGCCCGAGGGATGGAAGGCGGAGCCCGCAAGCGAGGCGGTGAACCTCGCCGGCAGAAATTCGGATCGCACCTACCGCTTCCATCTAAGCAAGCGGGGCGCGGCGCCGGGACGATACCGGCTGCATGCGACATTGTCTTTCAAGGGCGCGCACTACGACCAAGGACTCTCGGTGGTCACGCGCGAGGACCTCGGCACCATCGATTACTACCAGCCGGCAGCCGAAGACGTCAGCCTGGTCAACGTCAAGATCTCGCCGAAGCTGGTCGTCGGATACATCATGGGCGCCGGCGACGATATTCCGAGCGTGCTCAAACAGATCGGGATGAACGTCGAAACGATCACGCCGGACGAGCTTGCGGGCGGCGATCTCAGCCGCTACGGGACCATCGTGACCGGCATTCGCGCCTATGACGTGCGCGAAGACGTTCGCCGCTACAACGCTCGCCTGCTGGATTTCGTGAACGGCGGCGGCACGCTGATCGTGCAATACAACACGGGCTTCGCCAACTTCAACAAAGGCCGCTACACGCCATATCCGGCGGAGCTTGGCCGCGAACGCGTCACCGAAGAGCAGTCCACGGTGCAGGTTCTCGCGCCCAATGACAAAGTCTTTCACTTCCCCAATCAAATTATCGCCGGCGACTTCGACGGCTGGATTCAGGAGCGCGGACTTTACTTCATGCGCTCGTGGGACGACCGCTGGGAGCCGCTGCTGGCCATGAACGACCGCGGAGAACCGCCGCGGAAGGGTGCGCTGCTGCGCTGCTCTTATGGACGCGGGACCTACATCTACACCGGGCTGTCATTCTTTCGGCAACTGCCGGGCGGCGTGCCGGGGGCGGTGCGGCTGTTTGTGAACCTGGTGGACGATCACCGCAACGAGCAGAGCTCGCCGGTACCCCAACCCGCGGGGCACGGCGAATGAACCCGGCGGACGCGGCTCCGCACCGAAGTCCAAACCCAGCGGGGCTGCAACGCGAACTCGGAGTGGCGAGCGCAACCGCGCTGAACATGATCGACATGATCGGCGTCGGTCCGTTCATCACCATCCCGCTGATCCTTGGCGCGATGGGCGGGCCGCAGGCGATGCTCGGATGGATTCTGGGCGCCGCGTTCGCCCTGTGCGATGGCCTGGTGTGGGCAGAACTGGGAGCCGCCATGCCCGGCTCCGGCGGCTCCTATCGCTACCTGCGCGAAATCTATGGACGCCAGCGTCTCGGACGCATGTTGTCGTTTCTCTATATCTGGCAACTTTCCTTCAGCGCGCCGCTCTCCATTGCCTCCGGATGCGTGGGACTTGGCGCAGTACGCCGCGTTTCTATGGCCATCGCTGGCGCAGGTCTGGATGGCGCGGGAGATGGCGCTTCCCCTGCCGCTGCTCGGGCAGGTTCACATCGCGCTGACGGCGGGACCGGGCTACGATGGTCGCCATCTTCTGCTGCGTCGCGGCCGTCGGGACTGCTGTATCGCCCGATCAGGGCCGTTGGACAGCTCTCCAAGCTGCTCTGGCTGCTGGTCGCGGGAACCGTGGCATGGGTGATCTTTACCGGGGCCACGCATTTCGATCCGGCACGCGCCTTTGATTTTCCCGCCGGTGCGTTTCATCCTGAGCGCTTCGTTCTTCACCGGCCTGGGCGCGGCCATGCTGGTGGCCACCTACGACTACTGGGGCTACTACAACGTGTGTTTCCTCGGCGATGAGGTGCGCGAACCCAGCCGGACGATTCCGCGCGCGCTCATGCTCTCGATTGCCGGGGTGGCAGTCATCTACCTGGCGATGAACATCAGCGTGCTCGGGGTCATTCCGTGGCGCGAATTGGCGGCGCCCTCCGCCAAGCCATATGTGATTTCCATGCTGATGCAGCGCGTCTATGGCGCGGCGTCGCCGGCGGCAACGGTTGCGACGTGCCTCGTCATGCTGACCGCCTTTGCCTCCGTGTTCTCGCTGCTGCTGGGCTACTCGCGCGTACCCTACGCGGCGGCGCTCGATGGAAACTACTTTCGCGCCTTTGCGCATGTGGACGAAAAGCGGCGCTTGCCTGACGTGTCGTTGCTGGCGCTGGGCGCGGCCGCTTGCCTGGCGTGCTTCCTGCGCCTGGCCGATTTGATCGCCGCGCTGGTCGTGATTCGCATCATGCTGCAATTTCTGGTACAGGCCGCGGGATTGCTGCTGCTCCGCGCCACGCGGCCCGATTTTCCCCGCCCTTTCAGAATGTGGCTCTATCCCGTGCCCGCGCTGCTGGCGATGGCCGGGTTTATATTCGTTCTGGTCTCGCGCACGGACTTCCTGAAAGAAGTCCGTTACGGTACCTTGTTACTGCTGGTGGGACTGGCGATTTACCTGTGGCGCGCGGCGCGCCTGCGGCAGTGGCCATTTTCAACCGGCGAGCAACCATGACGCATATCGCTGAGGCCTGGGTTCATCGCGAATGACGTTTGTTACCGGCGAAGACGTCGGCACGGCGGCTGCGGCGACTATACCTTTCGCTAAACTATTCTGAACTGGAGGACTTCGATGCTAAACAAATTTGTTGTCGTGACGATGAGTTTGGCTCTGTTGGCAACCGTGGCTATGGCGCAGCAGAACGCGCCCGCAACTCCTTCCGCGCCCCCAACCGTTGCCGTAATTCTGGACCGGCAGCTCTCCACGCTGGAAAAAGAAATGGTTCCCATGGGGACCGATATGCCGGAGAGCAAGTTCAATTTTGTTCCGAGCGGCGGCGACTTCAAAGGTGTTCGCAGCTTTGGCGACCAATTGAAGCACGTGGCCATGGTGAACTACCGGCTCAGCGGCGCCATTCTTCAGGAGAAGCCTCCCCTGCCCGCGGATATGGCGAGTCTGAAATCGAAGGCCGAGATCATGAAGTTTTTCCAGGACTCCTTCGCCTACGCGCACAAGGCCTTCGCCACCATTACGGAGAAGAACCTGGTCGAAGAGATCCCGCCGGCTCTTCGGCAATGCGAACGACGACAAGGCTGGGGTTGGCCGTGGTGTTGATCGGCCATGATCGCGACCACTACGGACAACTGGTGGTCTACCTGCGGATGAATGGCATTATTCCTCCGGCCAGCCGGCATTAGAGCTTCGCAAAAGATATATCCGACAGAACCAGCCGGGCCATTGTGCCCGGCGGTGATATCGATGGATACACCAAGTTCGGAAACTGCTTGCGAAGGTTGCCGGGCGAGTCGGTGCGAGATCGATCGCGGGCTAGATGATTCCAGGAGAGTGTCGAGCTATGAGCGACGTTTTTCGGCAGGATCTGTTCGCCGGCAAGACTGCTGTCATTACCGGCGGAAGCGGCAGTATCAATTTCGTCATTGCCAGAAAGTTTGCGCAATACGGGGCGAAGCTGGGCCTGATCGGCCGCAGGCAGGAGCGGCTGGACGCGGCGGCAGCCGAGATAAGAAAGGACGGCGGCAGCGCCATGGGGGCAGCCGCGGATGTGCGCGACTACGAAGCTCTGGCCGCGGCTTTCAAGAAAATCGCCGGCGAACTGGGCCAGTTCGACATCCTGGTCTGCGGCGCGGCGGGAAATTTTCCGGCTGCCGCCGCCAAAATGTCGGCCCATGGCTTCAAGTCGGTGATCGACATCGACCTGCTCGGCACGTTTAACTCCGCGCGGGCGGCGTTTGAATATCTGCGCAAGCCCGGAGCGGCGGTGATCAACATCTCCGCCCCACAGGCCAGCGTGCCGATGGCCTACCAGTCGCATGTTTGCGCCGGCAAGGCGGGCGTGGACATGATCACCCGCACGCTCGCCATCGAGTGGGGGCCGCTCGGGATTCGGGTGAACTCGGTTGTGCCGGGGCCTATCGCGGACACCGAAGGAATGAAACGCCTTACGCCCACCCCGGAAATGGCTGCCGCGCTGGCCAACTCACTCCCGCTGCAACGCTACGGAAAAAAGGAAGAAATTGCCGACCTGGCAATGTTTCTTGCAAGCGACGCCGCCCAGTACATCACCGGGGCGGTCGTGCCCTGCGACGGCGGCAGTTGCCTGGTCGGCTCGGGAGCCTGGACGCAGGCGATGGCCGGCGCCGCGCGGTAGCGCGGGTCATCTGCCTTGAAAGGAATGCCGCTTCGCCGGAACAAGGTCTTCGCGCCGTGCGGACGCAGGCTGGCGTGCAAGCCGATTATTTCAGCCGCTTGAAGCGCGGGTTCTTCTGGTATTCCCGCCCGACCTTGGCGCACGGCACAAGTTTGGCCCCCTCGAAGTAGGCCACGATGTCTGAGGTGAATGGCGTTGAGCCGCTGAAGAAAAACTCGCCCACGCCGTAAACATTCACCGGCGCTTTGGCGGCCTCGAACTCGCGAATCCGGGCAGCCGTAAAGCCGCCGCTGGCGGCGATCCGCACCTCTTGCCCGCCGGCTTCGTCGAGCGCCCGGCGGACCTCTCGAACCAGTTCGATGTTCACGCCCGGCTTATCAATTCCAATGCGCAGCAGGCCTTGGTCGACGACGTCCTGCCCGGTGTCGAGCCGCACGCCGGCCAACTTGAGGCCGCGTTCCCGAAAGGCGCGGAAGACCTCGACCGAGGTTCGGGGCGAGTCGTTTTCGAAGTCGACCAGAGCCCAGATTGGCTTCCTGGGGAAGCGCATCGGCAAGCGCCAGAGCCGCCTTGACGGTGTTGCCCTTGAAGGCGGCGATCAAGGCATGAGGCATGGTTCCGAGGGCGCGGGCATGCAAAAGCCCTGGCCTCGGCCGCCGTAGAGGCTCCGGCCGCTCCGCCCACCTTGGCGGCATAACCGTCGTACTCCTGGGCTTCCGGAATGTCGAAGCGAGCCGGAAAGAACAGGATGGGCTTGCCATTGGCCGCTTCCACGGCGGCACGCACGTTGGTGGCCACCCGGGTCATGCGCGAGAGCAGGCCGAGGTATACGGTTTCCAGCTCGAACAGCTCCTGTACCGGCCCCACAATGTGCAGCACACTTTCCTTGGGCGCAATCGGGCTGCCATCTTCCAGTCCGTAGACCTCGACTTGAGAGCTGGTCTGGCCCAGTAGCTGCATCACGTAGCGGACGCCGCAAAGAAGAGCCTCCGTGCGCTGAAAAACCTGGTAGACAACCCGGACGTTGTTGTTCGCCTTCTCACAAGCGATGCGCGAGTTGATGAAATACTGGTCGGTGTAGGGAGAAACCTCGTCCACCCTGATCATGTGCCTCCGTGCTGGTGAAGCGGCATTGGGTTAGGCAATTTCTCCTCCGCCATGCTGCCGCACGCATTCTGGTGCATGAGCGGCTTGCGACTGGAGTTGCCCGGAAACCCGCTATCACATTCGAAAAAAATACCTTGCAAAGCTTTGATTCTATGCAATTGCGGGCAAACATTACAGCCTGTCGCACGCATCTACTTACCCCTAACCAGAAAGTTTCTCGTGATCTGGTGGGAGATCTACGCAAATGGCCAAAAAAGAGGCGTTTCGCTCAGTGTTGATTTTTGGCGGAGCCGGTTTTATCGGCTCGAACTGGGCGCGCCGGCTACTTGAAACCACGGAAGCCAAAATCCACGTTTACGATAACCTCGCACGCCCAGGTTCGCGCTACAACCTCGAATGGCTGCAGAAGCTCGCCGGACGCTCGGGACGCCTCCAGCTCACGATAGGCGACGTTCGGGATCAAGTCAAAGTTCAGCGTGCGGTCAAGCATGCTACTGAAATCTATAACTTTGCAGCGCAGGTTGCGGTCACCACCTCCATCGCCGACCCGCGGCTCGACTTCGAAGTCAACGTCGGCGGAACCCTCAACATCCTCGAAGCCGCCCGCTTTTCCGGCAATAATCCTTCCCTGCTGTTTACTTCCACCAACAAGGTTTACGGAGGCTTTTCCAACGGGCTGGCCAGAGTGGAAGGAAAACGCTACGTGGCGCCGGAGAGCGCGGCTGGCACTTCCGAGTCTCAGCCTTTGGATTTTCACTCTCCCTACGGTTGCTCCAAGGGCGCGGCCGACCAGTATGTTCACGATTACGCCCGCATTTACGGATTGCGTACGGTGGTGTTCCGCATGTCCTGCATCGCCGGGCCGGGGCAGTTCGGCAACGAAGACCAGGGATGGGTTGCGCACTTTCTCTATTCGGCGCTGCTGGGAATCGCCGCTGGTCATCTACGGGAGCGGCTTGCAGGTGCGGGATGTGCTGCACGTGGAAGATCTTCTGGACGCGTTCGAAGCCGTTCACCAATGCCCGGCGGTCACCCGCGGGACAGATCTACAACATCGGCGGCGGCCCCAGGAATACGACCTCGCTGTTGGAGCTGGTGGACACGATCGCGGAACTCACCGGCGTCCGTCTGCACTACGAACTTGATAGCGGACGCTCGGGCGATCAGCTCGTGTACGTCACCGACCACTCCAAATTTACGCGGGACACGGGCTGGGCGCCCCGCGCCGGGATTCTGGAGATCCTGGAGAGTTTGCAGACGTGGTTCAAGCTCAATCGCGGGAAAGTAGCCTCCACGAAGAGTTCATCGCTCCATCCGGTGCTTACTCCGGTGCTGGCGGAAATGGAGCGCCCGGCCTCATGAAGTATGCGCTGATCAATCCCAACTGGGATTTCACGGGGTCCACTTACTTCGGCTGCCGCGATCCGCACGTTCCGCTGGAGTTGCTGTTTGCCGCCGACAAACTGCAAGAGGCGGGACACGATTGCCTGGTGGTGGATGCCCAGACCGGCAATCTCACCATCGAGGATGTGCGCGCGCGGGTGCGCGGCCTGGGAGCTGATTTCCTGGTAATTCCTTCGGCGCCCTCCTACCTGTTCTGGCGCTGCCCGCCTCCGGAAATGCGCGTACCGCGGCAGTGGTTTGCGGGCATCGGCGGCGCCGCCACAAAGGTCTTGATCGGTCCTCACGGCTCGGCAACGCCGCGAGCCGCCATGCGCAAGACGGGGGCCAACGTGGTCTTGCGCGGCGAACCCGATCAGGCGATTGCCGATCTGGCTGCCAAACCCTGGAGCCTGATCGACGGCTGCTGCTGGCGCGACGAGCAGGGCGAGCACATGAGTGCGGGCCTCGGCGTGGTCGATATGCGCACGCTCGGCGCGCTCGACTTCCGCAACTACGACGTGGAAGCGCACAGCCATCGCCATCACGTCTTCTGGGGCGAAGGCCGCGGCGCCGAAATCGAATTCGCGCGCGGCTGTCCCTGGGCCTGCACCTTCTGTAACAAGACGCTGTTCCGCAACAAGTTTCGCGAGCGCAATGTCGACGACGTTTTGCTGGAGATCGACCGGCTGGTTGCGCGCGGGGTCGATTACATCTACTTCATCGACGAAATTTTTGGCGTCGGGAAAAATGTCATCCGGCTGCTGGAGGGAATCGCCGAGCGCAACGTGCAAATCGGGTTCCAGACGCGCATCGACCTGTGGAACGAGGAAACGCTCGACCTGCTTGGCCGCGCCCACACGATCTCCGTCGAGTGCGGCGTCGAGTCCATCACGGAAGCCGGACGCAATGAATTGAACAAGAATTGCCGCATCGAGCACCGAGCGCATCAGCCAACTTCTCGTCTACGCCAAGCAACGAATTCCTTGGGTGCAGGCGAACCTGATCCTTACCGGGCACGACGATAAAGAGGAAACCCGGCGCTGGCAGGAGCGGCTGAAGGCGCAGGGAGTTTGGGTGAGCGAGCCGGTGCCGATGTTTCCGTTCCCGGGAAGTCCGTTGTATGTGCAGACCTTCGGCGCACTTCCCGACGACGAGGCGTGGGAGCGGGCGCACCAGCATTACACGTCGATTTTCAAGGATGAGGATTACAGCGACATTCAGGAGTCGCGGCCGCTTTCGCTGTCGTATTTGGAGGCAACGGACGAGCGCGCGGAAGAGAGTTCGCAGGATGTGATGCGCGGACGATAGAGAAGCAGATATCGCAGCGGCAGCGATTTCACTGAGCGATTTTTCGTAAGAATTATTTCTTAGAAAGCAAAAGCGAACGATTTCGTCCGTGTCAGGAAAGGACCCTTGGGCCAGAAGATGAAGATTTCAATTGTAGGATCAGGCTACGTCGGACTGGTTGCCGGCGCATGCCTGGCGGAAATCGGGCATGATGTAATTTGCGTTGATAACGACGAGGAGAAAATCTCCGCGCTGCAGGCCGGGGAAACGGTCATTCATGAAGAGTTTCTGCCGGAGTTGTTGGCCAGGCACCGGAACAAGCGTCTGACGTTTACGACCGACATGGCGATGGCCGTGCGTTCGGCCAGTGTGGTGTTTATCGCCGTCGGCACTCCTCCGTCGGAAACCGGAGAAGCCGATCTCTCCTGGCTGGAGGCAGTGTGCCATGACATCGCCCGTCAGATCGATTCCTTCAAGGTGATTGCCGTCAAAAGTACGGTACCGGTCGGGACCAGCCGTTGGATCAGGAGGATACTGATTCGCTACGGAGCGCCGCTGGGATCGTTCGAGGTCGGCTCCAATCCGGAGTTTCTGCGCGAAGGCACCGGCGTCACCGATTTTCTTTATCCCGACCGCATCATTGTCGGCAGCGACGACGATCGCTGCACCGCCATTCTTCGCCAGCTCTACCAACCGCTCACGGACGGCAGTTACGCGCGCGCTAAGGACGCCATTCCCATTCCCGACGACGCGATCCTGCCGGCGAATCTGATCGTGACCGCCACCAATAGCGCCGAGCTGATCAAGCACGCGGCCAACGCGTTCCTGGCGATGAAGGTCTCCTTCATCAACGCGATCGCCAGTATCTGCGAGCCTGCCGGCGCCGACATCGAGGAAGTGTGCGAGGGCATGGGCGCCGACCAGCGCATCGGCATGCGCTTCATGCGTCCGGGAATCGGGTACGGCGGTTCCTGCTTCCCCAAGGACCTTGCGGCATTCCGCGCCGTGGCTCGCGAATTCGGCTACGACTTCCGGTTGCTGGAAGAGGTGATGCGCATCAACGAAGAGCAGCGGCACATGTTCCTGCGGAAAGTGCGCAGCGCGCTGTGGACGCTGAAGGGCAAGCGGCTGGCCGTGCTCGGATTGGCCTTCAAAGGCGGGACGGATGACATTCGCGACTCGCCGGCCATCGCGGTCATCCGCATGCTCATGAAGGAGCGCTGCGAAATCGTGGCCTACGATCCGGCGGCCATGGAACGCGCCCGCAAGGAATTTGCCGACGCGCCGATTACCTTTGCCGAGAGCGCCTACGAGGCGGCGGAAAAGGCCGACGCTTTGCTGATCCTGACCGATTGGGAGGAATTCGCCGCATTGGACTTTCAGCGCCTGCGTCAGGCACTGAACCATCCGATTCTGATTGACGGCCGGAATCTCTATTCGCGGGCGGAGATGGAAGGTCACGGATTCTGCTACTTCAGCGTGGGACGGCAGGAGGCAACACCAAGCTCTCCCGCCAGCCCTCAAGACAACGTGCGGGAGTTCACCAAAGAGGAAGAGGATCGCGAAGCCGCTTAGACCGGGATTCGCGCCCCAGCGACCGTAACCTGAAGGCGGGTACCTTGTGGAACGCGCTCGGGCCCGCGCAGGTTCCAGCCGATGAAGTCAGCTTCGGCGGTGGACGCCAATTTTTTGAAGCTGAGCTCAAGAGGTGAGCTTGACGCAATCACCCATGTCTCCCTGTATCTTCTTGAGGGCATGAGGAATTGCCGGCCAGACAGCTTCAAGGTTTTCGATTGCTCCTCGCGGACTTCCCGGCAGGTTCACGATCAACGTCTGCTTCCGGACGCCGCTCACTGCCCGGGAGATCATGGCTTGGGGAGTCTTCGTGAGGCTGGCGGCCCGCATCGCTTCGCCGAAGCCGGGTATCACCCGATCCAGCACTCTCATCGGTCGCTTCCGGGGTAACGTCTCGTGGAGAAACTCCCGTGCCGCCCGTCGTCAGGATCAAGTCAAACTCGCCGCCGTCGGCCCACTCCGCAAGTTTGGCCGAGATAAGATCGGCTTCATCCGGAATGACTTCCGTGCGCGCAATCTCCACCTCGCGCTCGGCTGAGCCACGAGGCGAGCGCCGGCCCGCTGAGGTCGGCTCGCTCGCCCCGAGACCCTTTGTCGCTTAATGTCAGAATCGCCGCTTTCATCGATATGCCTCGCCAACTCCCGTGCAGAAGCCGCGCATGAGCACTCGACGGCAAGGATCACATTGATGATCGCAGGGTACGCATAAAAAGTCATCTTCTTACCGCATCATAAACGCTACAAGGGAATTCATGGGTATCCGATCCTGTCGCAACTGCAATGTCTCGCCGATGTGTATGTACCTGGCAGCGAAGGCGACTTGGCAACGGTCGACACGGGCGAAACGGCTGGGTGCGGCGCTTTCTGAATTGAAATTGCGCTTTGACGGAATAGACCCTTAGTATTGCGGCAGGACCACATGGCACTTACTGATTCCCACGGACGGCGCATCAACTACCTCAGGCTGTCGGTCACCGACCGTTGCAACCTGCGCTGTCATTACTGCATGCCTGCCGAGGGAGTTCCCAAGCTTTCGCATCACGACATACTAAGTTTCGAAGACCTGCAGCGCATCGCCAGCCAATCGGTCGCGCTGGGAATAGAAAAAATCAGAATCACCGGGGGAGAGCCGCTTGTCAGGCGGGGTGTTGTCGGTTTCCTGGCAAAGCTGGCGGCGATCCGCGGCTTAAAGGAAATGGTCCTGACCACGAATGGCCTGCTGCTGCGAGAGATGGCGGCGGACCTTCGCCGCGCCGGAGTGCAAAGACTGAACGTGAGTTTGGACTCGCTCCATCCGGAAACCTTTGCAACGATTACCCGCGGCGGCGACCTGAAGCAAGCTCTGGACGGCATTGCCGCTGCCGAAGAAGCCGGATTTCCTCCGGTCAAAATCAACATGGTGGTGATGCGGGGAATCAACGACGGCGAGGTGCTGGAGTTCGCCGCGCTGACCCTGCGCAAGCCTTGCACCGTGCGCTTTATCGAATGCATGCCGACGAGGATGGAACCCGGATGGAAGTCGCTTTGCGTCACCGGGAGCGAGATCCTTGAACAAGTCGCGCGCCGTTATCCTCTCGCTGCCACTGGACCATGGCAATACGGCAGGCCCTGCAAGGAACTTCAAGATTGCCGGCGCAGCAGGCACGATTGGCGTGATTACGCCGATTTCGAATGAGTTTTGCGAGAGTTGCAACCGCATAAGGGTCACCGCCTCAGGGATGGCGAAAGGCTGTCTGTTCGCCGGTGAGGGAGTCGATCTTAAGCCCTATCTGCGCGTGCGATGACGATAAGCTGAAGGAAGTTCTGTATCAGATCATGTGGAAGAAACCCTCGCAGCACAGGCTTTTGAATGTGAGCTCCACGCATACGCCGTTTGCCATGGCGCAAATTGGCGGATAGCGGCGGGGTTCGCCTCCCCGGAGCCGTGGTCCCGGCAACGGCCGTTTGCGGTTGTCGGGGTGGAAGCCGGGGTCCCCGGCAACGGCTGCATTTGCGATTGTCAGGGTGGAAGCCCTCTGTCGGCTTGTGGGGGTAAAGGAGCAAAGGATCTGCTGTTTGCGAGCATTGAAAAGCGAAGCAGATCGCGCGGCACCGGCGCAACCTCAGGATGACACTTCTACGAGTTCCACAGCCCGCTAAGACCGAAACTTCCTGCTGGAATTAGTTTGGGCAATCAGGCAAACTATTTAAGAGCACTCTTAGATTATTCAGAATTGGCGTCTTGCCCGCACAGCGTCGGAGCAGTGTTCTACTTGCGTACTGACCCCTGGCAAGCTCACGGGAGATGGCGATGACGGACGATTTATCGGGATTTGATGTTTTGGTGATCGGCGGGGGCAATGCGGCCTTGGCGGCGGCTTTGAGCGCGCGCGAAAGCGGAGCCAGCGTACTGCTGCTGGAGGGCGCGCCCAAGGAGTTCCGCGGCGGCAACAGCCGGCACACCAGAAACCTGCGGTGCATGCACGACGCGCCAACGGAGGTGATGACCGATGCCTATTCGGAAGACGAGTTCTACAACGACATTCTGCGCGTGACCGGAGGCCAGACCAACGAGCAATTGGCGCGCATGACGATCCGCGCTTCGGCCTCCTGTACCGAGTGGATGAAGCGCTACGGAGTCCGCTTTCAACATGCCATGGGCGGCACGCTGCATCTGGGCCGCACCAATGCGTTCTTCCTGGGCGGCGGAAAAGCCATGATGAACGCCTACTTCGCCGTGGCGGAGCGCGCGGGCGTCCGCATTCTTTACAACGCCGAAGTGGTGGACCTGGATGTGGTCGACGGCAGCTTTCAAAGCGCCAGCGTGCTGGTGGACGGCAAGCCCGCGCAGATCGGCGCCAAGGTATTGGTGGCCGCTTCCGGCGGCTTCGAATCCAACCTGGAGTGGCTGAAAGAAGCATGGGGCCCGGCCGCCGATAACTTTCTGATCCGCGGCACTCCCTACAACAAGGGCAAGGTTCTGAAGCGCCTGATCGAGCTGGGCGTGCAATCGATCGGCGATCCCACGCAGGGACACTGTGTGGCCATCGACGCCCGGGCGCCGAAGTTCGACGGCGGCATCGTCACCCGGCTCGACTGCGTTTCGCTGGGCATCGTGGTGAACAAGAACGGCGAGCGTTTTTACGATGAGGGCGAAGATTTCTGGCCGAAGCGCTACGCCATCTGGGGACGGCTGGTCGCGCAGCAGCCGGACCAGATTGGCTACTGCATCATCGACTCCAAGGCCATGGGAAAATTCATGCCCTCGGTCTTTCCGCCGGCAAAGGCACAGAGCATCGCCGAGTTGGCAAAGCTGGTGAATCTGCCGGTGGAAAAGGTCGTGGCCACGGTCAAGGCCTTCAACGACGCGGTTCAGCCCGGAACGTTTAATCACGCGATCATGGACGACTGCAAGACCTCGGGCCTGCAGCCGGAGAAAACGCATTGGGCACAGCGGATCGATCAGCCGCCATTCTATGCCTATGGATTGCGGCCGGGTCTGACGTTTACCTATCTCGGAGTAAAGGTCAACGAGCGCGCCATGGTCGCTGATGCAGGACGGCCAGCGGGCACGCAATATTTTTGCCGCCGGGGAAATCATGGCGGGCAGCATCCTTGGCAAGGGTTATGTCGCGGGCTTTGGCGTGACCATCGGGACCGTATTTGGCCGCATCGCCGGCCGGGAGGCGGCTATGCAAGCCCTGAATCGGGGTGAGATCCGCGACGGAAAAGAGGAGGCACCGCGCCATGCTGCCAACTGAACTGATGCAAGAGGGCGACCACCTGATGACGGTCTGCAATGCCTGCCGCTACTGCGAAGGCTATTGCGCCGTGTGGCAGGCAATGGAGAGGCGTCTGGTTTTCAAGGAGAGCGATCTGAATTACCTGGCGAACCTCTGCCACAATTGCAGCGAGTGCTATTACGCCTGCCAGTACGCGCCGCCGCACGAGTTTGACATCAATCCGCCGAAGACGTTGGCTAAGATTCGCGCCTATACCTACGAGCTGTATGCCTGGCCGGCCCCGCTGGCCAAGGCGTTCCGCAAGAACGGGCTGCTGGTTTCGCTGCTTACGGCGGTGCTGCTGATTGGCTTCCTGCTGGGCGCGAACGCGGCCGTTGGCAGCCGGCTGTGGACGCCGGTTCGCGGCGGAGATGTCTATGAGATCATTTCGCACGAAGTCATGACGCTGACGTTCGCCGCGGTTGGGCTGTTCGCGGCGCTTGCCTTGCTGATCGGGTTTCTTCGCTTCTGGCGCAATGTGGGCGAGCCGTATTCCGGACTGGCCAACCCCGCGGCGCTGACCAAAGCGGCGAAGGACGTGCTCCGCCTCGAAAATCTGGACAACGGCGGGGCGGGCTGCACCTATCCGGGGACGGAGAGCTCGCAGTCGCTGCGCTGGTTCCATCACCTGACGTTCTACGGGTTCCTGTCGTGCTTTGTGGCCACTACGCTGGGCGCGATCTACTACTACGGGCTGGGCTGGCACGGACCTTACGGCTACGCCAGTTTGCCGGTCATCTTCGGCACCTTGGGAGGCATCGGCCTGGTGATTGGCCCCATCGGTCTTTTCGCGCTGAAGCTGCGCCGCAATCGGGACATCGTCGACGAGAGTCAGTACGGGATGGATGTATCCTTCATCGTGCTGCTGTTGCTGACCAGCATCAGCGGACTGCTCTTGCTGTTCCTGCGCGAGAGCGCGGCCATGGGAGCGCTGCTGGTGATTCATCTCGGCATCGTCATGACGCTGTTTTTGACGCTGCCTTACGGCAAATTCGTGCACGGCTCTATCGGTCGGCCGCCTTACTGAAGTGGGCGCTGGAACGCTCGCGCTCGACAGAAAACAACGTGGAAGTGTAATCGCCGCGAAGGGTGCCCGCGAGGAAAGACCTGCGGCGCCAAAGCGGCTCAATCCGCACGGCAAAGGGAGTCAGGGATTGCAAGGTCACTTGCAACCCTGATCCCAAATTCAGGTATCATCAGAAGTCATGGCACAGCACTGCACTCATTGTGGTACCAAACTTTACGATGAGGGCGATTACTGTCACGTGTGCGGCAAGAGCAAGGCTGGAATCCCAGGTAGTTCCGGCCCAGCCATGAAGCCCATTGTTTTGCCACCAGAGACGGAAAGCACGTTTTTCCAAGATGGAAACGTCCTGGTAACCAACCTTCATTTCACCGTGCCGGGACGAATGTTTGCCATCTCCGATGTCAGAAGCGTGCGCCTGGAAAAAACCGTAGCGGCCCGGTCGTGGCCTACGGTTTTCTATCTACTCGGACTGGGAGCATTCCTTTCGCGGGTCTACAGCCTGGGCTTGATTCTGCTTACACTCGGGGCTCTCCTCAACGCTGTCTCCAGGCCGAAGTTTACGGTTGTGCTCGACAGCCTGTCCGGAGAAGTCAGGGCCTTTACCAGCAGTGATCGTAATTACATTTTCGAAATTGTGGATGCGTTGCACAAGGCCATTGCGCATCGCCAATAGCGTGGATCAGCCAGATTCGCGGAAGGTATATCCTCGGACATAGCAGGACTTCCGCTCCCGGCGGCGATATTAAGGGATACACCCACGCGGGAACTGCTCTGGAGCACGGTTGTCGGTATGCCATGCCTACCACTCATTTGCGCCGGGTGTTGGGAAAGTTCTACTGCAGAATGACCAGCAGGCGGCAGGCGCGTTCAATCTCGATCTGCTGTGCCGAAGTGACGCCCATGAACTCTACGCCGTAGGTAAAACTGGAGCGGTTCCGAACCACCGCGGGAAGCATAAACGACCGAACGCAGTAAGGAAGGGTAAGGTCAATCTTGATCGTATCTCCAACCGCTAGTTCGATTGGCAGCACCACGGCCATGCCGCCCTTTCCCAGTTCCGTTCCTCTCCCATACGCCGTTCTATCCACATTGCCGATGCGGACAGTGGCACGAATACGCAAATCGATGGGGTAACGAGGCCAGCGGCGCAGCTCGATGGAACTTTCGAAGTGTGCCGTGCCGGAACTGAGTTGGTTCATCGCATCCTTCCAGCAGTACGAAAGTATCGTCTAACTGGACATGTCCGCAAGTTACCTCGGTAATTGTGATGGGATCTAATTCAGGCGCGCGTCTTGAACCGGTATGTCCGGGATGACCCGGTATTCCGGTAAATATGGAACAGCCAATTCTGAGTGGATCGAAGGTCGGCAGCAAAACTAAGAAGTGATCCTCTCCGGAAAGACCGGAGATAGGATCCCATTTCGCCGCAGATCTCTCGAGGAATCAGGTGTTGATCAGGGCCGGCTGTGCCCAGCTCGTGCGCCCGTTCCGGCAACCCTTCACAACGTCTACGTTATCGTGCGATGGAGCGGATTCGCTCGGAGGCCGGGCGCGTCGATTTCATGTTAGCGGTTATCGATTAAGCAGGTGCGAGTGCGCCCGCCTTCATGCGTCGCTGGAGAGCTTCTTTCAGCGCCGGATCTGTGATGGAATCCACATCGATCAGTTCCTTCATGCAGGGATACTCAAGCGCCGGCAGAACGGCATGATCCGGCAAGCCGCTGATGATCTCGGCGAGGGAACGATGCGTCATCTCCGAGACTCCTGCCAGTTTGTCCCGATACTCTTTTTGCGGGACAGCCCGGTGAGCCGGATAACCTGCTCCCCGCTCAACGCTGAATAAGCGATCGAAGATGAACTTCAGATTGACATCGCCAGCCCAGCCATAGCCCTGATGCAATGCCAGCGAGATGCAATTGCCGCCATTAATTTGCATGAACAGCCACGCGTCGAGGGCAGTGAGAATGTGTCCGCAAAACACGCCGGGATATTGCATCACTGAGTTCAGGTAACCCTGACCCGTCCCGCACCCGCCCACGACGAAATCGACCCGCTTCAGATGGAGTAGTATCGCGGTCATCAGACCCGTGTGGATGTAAGACAACTCCGGCTTAGCGCCGGTTGTGGTCATTCCGACATTGATGATTTCATGTCCTCGACCCTCCAGGGCTGCGAGGATATCGGCGTTGCGGCTCGCGGCGCTGGTTTCGTTAATCACTGCGATTTTCATTGGGTTCACCCTTTCTCTGCTTTTACCGATCGGGCTGGTCGCCGCGCCTTAACGGCGCGCGATCCGTGGCCGGCAATACCTTCCCCGCGAAATCGAACGCACCACTATACCACTGCTCTCGCACTGCTCGTCACCAGGACAGAGCAATTTTTCTCGCAAGCACTCGAGGACATAGCAGACACTTCTGTATACGTTATTTTCATTCACTGTATTCCGAGTTCGGCACGTACGGAATCCACAGCCGAGCAATATTCCTTGACAACGCCGGCGATTTGGGGTCTGATTCTACCTTTCACACTGGAAGTGACGATGAAACTGGGATTGGCAATTGCTTCGGAAAAGGCCCTGCCCTCCGCCTTTGTAGTCTTTCGGGACAAACTGTCGAACAGTATTCGTAAAGTGGCCCAACTTGGATACGACGGAGTTGAGCTTGCCCTGCTCGACTCCAGCCAGGTAAGTCTCCCGGAAATCAAGAGGCTACTCAAGGAGTATCATCTCGAACTGCCCGTGATCTCGACCGGACAGGTCTTTGCCGACGCAAAGCTCTGGCTGACCCACCCGGATGAGGCCATCAGGCAAAAAACTATCCAGCGACTAAAGAGCCTGCTTGATCTGGCGGGTGAATTTGGCGCCATGGTCAACGTCGGGAGGGTCAGGGGACCGCTGGACCTGCAAGACCCAAAGGCTTCCGAGGAAAGGTTTATCGAGGGAATCCGCGAGTGTGGAGAGTATGCGAGCAAGTGCGGAGTAAGAATCCTTCTGGAGCCCGTCAACCGGTACGAAATCAATTTCATCAACAGCGTTCGGGACGGGATGGAGATTCTTAAGAAGATTGGCAATGACCAGATCTTCCTGATGCCTGACCTTTTCCATATGAACATTGAGGATTCCTCCATTGACGGCAGCCTGAAGGCGGCGAAAGACGTCATCGGCTATATCCATTTTGCTGACAGCAACCGTTGGGCTCCGGGGGAGGGCCATCTCGATTTTCCAGGGGTCATTCATACCCTCAACGAGATTGGCTATGGTGGTTTTGCCACCCTTGAAATACTTCCGTATCCGGATCCGGACACGGCCGCATCCAGGGGGATTCAGTACTTAAGGAAGTTGATCTAAGGGCCTCGGCGGACAACGGGACAGCCTCTCGCAGTTATCATGCGCTAGGCCGTGACCCACAAATAACATCAAGAGAGAAAGGGAACTTACGTGAAAAAAGCCTTGCTAGCGATCGCAGTGCTTGTGATTGCATCATCGTTAAGTTTTGCGGCCGACAAGAAAATTGTCGTCGGATTTTCGCAGATCGGTGCGGAAAATCCCTGGCGTACTGAAATGTCTGAAAATATGAAGGATGCCTTTGCCAAAGCAGGCATAGCACTGAAGTTTTCCGATGCGCAGGGGAAGCAGGAAAACCAGATTAAAGCGCTTCGGTCTTTTATAGCGCAAAAGGTAGACGTGATTATCCTGGCCCCGGTCGTCGCAACCGGTTGGGACGCTGTCCTCAAAGAAATCAAGGACAAACACATTCCACTGATTGTCGTGAATCGAAAACTCACGGTCAGTGTTGGTAAAGCAGAAGACTATTACCTGGCCTTTGTTGGACCGGATAATACCCAGGCCGGAAAGATAGCAGCCCAATTTGTTTTTGACACTTTCAAAAATAAGCCAGGGCCAGTCAACATCATTGAGCTCCAGGGGACAGTTGGGGCAAGCACGGCAGTCGAAAGAAAACTAGGCTTCGATGAAGCTTTGAAATCCCACCCACGATTTAAAATCATCGCTTCTCAATCTGGAGATTACACCAGGGCCAAAGGCAAAGAGGCAGCAGAGGCCATGATCAAATCCGCTAAGGCTAAGGGTCAGAAAATCGATGTCCTATGGTCGCATGGAGACGATGAAGGTATCGGCGGAGCACAGGCGCTGAAAGAAGCTGGCCTACGGCCTGGAAAAGACGTTATTGTTGTTTCCGTAGACGGCCTGAAGATTGCTTTTGAAGAAATGGTTGCCGGGCGATACAACGCGACCGTTGAAAACCCGAACAAGTACGGACCACAGTGCGTAGAGTTAGTAAGGACCATCGCGGCTGGTAAAGCTAATACCATACCAAAAAATATTTGGCTGACTTTTACGCTCTATACCGCCGCGACGGCCGCAAGAGACTTGCCGACCCGGCACTAAGCTATAAGGCTACAGGCGATACTCACGTGCGCCTCATGGTACATGCACTGCATGGGAGTGGGGGACCACCGCGATCTTATCCGTGGTAGTCCTCCTATCTTGGTCGCTTCCGGAAGATCATGAAGCTGGGGTCAGCAAAGAAACACTTAAGGCGCTGGCTGCCGTTCAGGTCTTAAAACAGCCGGGAAGGTCGAAGAGTTAAGAGGGAGGAAGTTTATATGCCTTATTCTCCGGAGAAGAAAGAATATTTTAGCCATCTAACTCGAGAGATCCGGCTGGCCGTTTTGAAAATGATCTATGAAGCCGGCTCTGGACATCCCGGGGGTTCACTCTCTGCTGTGGAGATCGTCACCACGCTCTATTTTGACAAGATGAACGTTGACCCGAGTAATCCGAAGTGGGAGAACCGGGACCGTTTTATCGCTTCGAAAGGTCATTGTGCGCCGACCCTCTACGCCGTTTTAGCCGAAAAGGGTTTTTTCCCTAAGTCTGAACTGAATACGTTTCGCCGCTTTCATAGCATCCTCCAGGGTCACCCCGATTTGTTGAAGACTCCTGGAGTGGATATGTCAACCGGCTCCTTGGGGCATGGTCCCTCTGTCGGGATAGGAATGGCGCTGGCAGGCCGACTCTCCCAAAAAGACTATTACGTCTATGTTTTAATTGGCTGCGGCGAGACGGACGAAGGACAGATATGGGAATCGGCCATGGCCGCGGCGAAGTTCAAGCTCGATCATCTTGTCCTGCTTCTCGATTACAACCGTTTTCAACTCGACGGAGCCATGGATGACATCATGCCGCTCGGAGACGTCAAGGCAAAATGGAAGTCCTTCGGCTGGAATGTAATCGAGGTCAACGGCCATGACCCTGAGGATATTTCCGAGGGCATCGATAAAGCCCATAAAACGAGAGGTCTCCCTTCGATCCTGATCGCCCACACGGTGAAAGGAAAGGGAGTCTCGTTCATGGAAAATACACATGTCTGGCACGGTAAACAGATTTCAGAGCAGGATTATGTGCAGGCCGTGAAAGAGTTGGCGGAGGTAGTCCATGTCTAAGATGGTCGCTCTCAGAGATAGCTTTGGTGAAGCGCTAGTGGAGTTGGGAAGAGAAAACTCCGAGGTAGTGGTTCTGGACGCCGATGTGTCTTCCTCCACAAAATCAGCCCTTTTCGGAAAGGTCTTCCCGGATCGCTTCTTTAACTTCGGGATAGCTGAGGCTAATATGATGGACGCTGCAGCTGGTTTTGCAACGACGGGAAAGATTCCTTTTACCAGCACATTCGGCTTCCTAATGACCTTGAGAGCAGGCGAGCAGATAAGAAGCTCCATTGCATATCCTAATCTGAATGTGAAGATCTGTGGTGGATACGGAGGGCTTTCCGATTCTTTCGATGGAGTCTCTCACCAAACTATCTACGACCTGGCAGTCATGAGAGCGACTCCGAACATAACCGTTGTCGTCGCCTCTGACGATATTCTCACCCGAAAGGCCGTAAAGGCTATTGCGCGTCATCCGGGACCGGTTTACCTAAGATTATGCCGAAATGAAGTTCCTGTTCTGGAGAATGAAGATCGTACCTTTGAGATCGGCAAAGGTATTCTTTTAAGGGGCGGCTCCGATGTAACCATTGTAGTCACCGGGGTACTCGTGTCAAAAGCCCTCGAAGCGGCAGAACGGTTAAAAGCAGAGGGGGTTCACGCCAGAGTGATTGAGATCCACACCGTGAAACCATTGGATGAGGAGATCATCATCAAGGCGGCAAGAGAGACAAAAGGAATCGTGACGGTAGAGGAACATAGCTGCATCGGGGGCTTGGGATCGGCCGTAGCGGAGTGCATAGTCAAGCACTGTCCGGTGCGGATGGAGATCATTGCGATCCCGGATACTTTTGCCGAGACCGGTCCTTATGACGCTCTTCTCGAAAAATATATTTTGACCGATCACTCGATTGAGCGAAACTGCAAAAAACTACTTGAGATATAACTTTCAATGCCAACGAAGCGAAAAAGCGTAGCAGTGAAGGATATGCCGAGGGGCGATAAGTTACATTCTCATCGAACTACGACTCTTCAGCAGAAGGCCTATCACTTCATGAAAGAGAAGATCATGAACCGGCAACTCAAGCCCGGCTCCTGCCTTACCGACGGCCAGATTGCCTCGGAACTGGGAATGAGCCGGACGCCGGTCAGAGAGGCTTTTCGGCTCCTGGAACATGAAGGGTTCTTGAGTAGCTGTGCGCGACGTGGATGGCAGGTCTATTTTCTCTCTCTGAAGGATATTCAGGAGATCTTTGATATCAAGGAAACCCTGGAAAGCATGCTGGCGAGAAAGGCCGCGCAGTGCGAGGACGAGCGAAAGCGCGGACAATTGAAAAAGATCATGGAGCGGATGAAGAAGTCAGCCGGCACCAATAATTATGAGGCGTGGAGAAAAGCAGATATTGAACTTCACAATATTCTCCTCACGATGTCTGGAAATGGACGAGCCTCCCGCATTATCTGTGACCTGAATGATCAGTGGTATCGAGTACGGCTTGGATTAATGGCCATGCAAGGACGCTTGGACCGTTCGAATAGCGAGCATCAAGCGGTTGTGGAAAAGATACTGGCAGGGGATGGGAATGGCGCCGAACGCCATATGCGAAGCCATCTCCATAATCTTCGGGAGGAGTTGGAGCGTTTGCTGCTGCACATCATCCTTCCTTATGTGGAAACTGGCATCTAGGCGCGACGATGACGAGCTCTGAATCAGAGATGCAACGATTTGTGCCGGAAGCGACCACGGCGGCTATGACCTCAAGGTTGCAGATCGTTAAATGCTCCATAATACAAGAACTCCTCCGTACATCCTCTCGACTTGGATTCCTGAGCTTACTCGGCTTATGCCTTGCACGTGCGGGAGCAATTGCAAAATAGATTGAGGGGCTACAAACCATGAGTGCCACTAACGAACTGCTGGTCATGAGAAATATTACCAAACGTTTTCCCGGTGTAGTTGCCCTTTCCAATGTCACTTTTCAACTTCAACAAGGTGAAATTCACGGCATTGTTGGCGAAAATGGCGCAGGTAAATCTACCCTGATTAAAGTGCTGACTGGGGCGGAGTCCCTGGAAACGGGTGAAATTTTTTTGTCGGGCAAACAAATTGATCCGAAATCACCCTATCATGCTCAATCATTGGGCATCAGTACTGTATACCAGGAGGTGAATCTGTGCCCGCATCTGTCTGTGGCTGAGAATATTTTTATCGGACGCCAGCCGCGGAAGAATGGGCATATTAATTGGAAAGAAATCAACCGGCGAGCCGAAGAAGCGCTGGCGCGCTTGAACATAAAAGTAGACGTAACATCGACTCTGGATGAATATTCTGTTGCCATTCAGCAGATGGTGGCTATTTCGCGTGCGCTCGATGGTTCGGCTAAGGTACTCATCCTTGACGAGCCTACTTCCAGCCTGGATAAGTATGAGGCTTCGAACTTGTTTGCAGTCATGCGCAAACTAAAAAGCGAAGGTATTGGAATCATATTTATTACCCATTTTTTGGATCAGATATATAAGGTTACGGATAGAGTCACGATTCTACGCAATGGAGAATGCGTAGGGACATTCGATACCTCCGATCTGCCTAGAGGCCAGCTTGTTGCAAAAATGATCGGGAGAGAACTTCAGGACTTTGAGAGTTGGGTCAGCGCCAACAAAGGCAGGGACGAAGCTGAAAGTTCGACGACAAAGGTGTTTTACCTTGGGAAGCAACTTGGCCGAAAGGGTATGATCGACCCATTGGATATCTCTATTGCTAAAGGCGAGGTTATGGGATTGGCCGGACTGTTAGGTTCGGGGCGCACCGAGACTGCAAGATTAATATTTGGGGTTGACAAGGCAGATAGCGGAACGAGCTATATCGAAGACAAGCAAGTCACGATCAATTCGCCCCAGGACGCCATTCGATCAGGATTGGGATTTTGTCCAGAAAATAGAAAGAGCGAAAGTATTGTTGCCGACTTAACGGTTCGGGAGAACATAATTCTAGGGCTACAGGCAAAGAAGGGCTTTCGACAATCCCTCACGCGAAAAGTACAAGAAGAAATCGCCGATAAGTTTATTGAGTTATTGAACATAAGTACTCCTGGTTGCGAGCAGTTGGTTAAGAATCTGAGCGGCGGAAACCAGCAAAAAGTAATCATTGCAAGATGGCTTGCGACGAAACCGGCTTTACTGATTCTTGACGAACCGACCCGTGGTATCGACGTTGGCGCCAAAGCTGAAATACAGACAATTATTGTTAAATTGGCTAAAGAAGGCATGGCGGTATTGTTTATCTCCTCCGAATTGGAAGAGATGGTTCGTTGCTGCGACAAAATAGAAGTTTATAGAGATAAAAAGACAATTGGTGAACTTCGCAAGGGAGAGATCAGTGAACAAGCCATCATGCACACCATTTCAGGGGCGCATAGCGGGCTTGCGGCGGCGGCTAACGAACGATGACGACGTCTCCGGAGATTTAGAGCGCCACGGCTGGTCATTCCTTGTTCTGCTGCGTGAATCACAAGTCGTTCGATGAATCTTGCCGACCTTGGAGACGGCTTCCTGGGCCAGACGGTTGGTCAGTGAATCCATGCTTTTGATTCGGAGAAATAAGGTCAGAAGGAAAGACCGATGCGGGATCGAGATGATTGCGCGCGGAGCGGACACAAAAGTCAGGGTGGTCGTAAATTGCACTCCGGGGAGACGGGCAGAATGGCCGCTGGAGGGCCCGCATGACTTTCGCCGGCTTGGTCGCGGTTACCGCATGAAAAACGTCTCGAACACGGCGTAGTGCGGCTGCCGGATATTGATGCCGAGGTACATATGAAACCGGTTCTAAAAAAAGGAATCACGAGTCACCAGATATTTTGGCCTCTGGTCGGCTTGGCACTATTACTTCTGTTCAATTTCATTTTTACGAAAGATTTTTTCCTTTTGGAGATGAAAGACGGACACCTTTACGGAAGTTTAATCGACATTTTGAATCGTGCGTCCGTTCTCATGCTTTTGACGATTGGGATGACTTTAGTGATCGCTTCGGGAGGAATTGATATTTCTGTCGGGTCCGTTATGGCGATCGCGAGCTCTACCATTGCTGTTTTGCTGAGCGGCCAAATGATCGACGTAAATGGTCAACAGCAATTTGTCTCCCATATCTCGTTGGGATCCGCCCTTCTATTGACGTTAGGATTCTCATTGCTGTTGGGGCTTTGGAATGGCGTGCTTGTTTCCTATCTTGGGCTCCAGGCGATTGTGGCAACGTTGATCCTTCTGGTGGCCGGGAGAGGAATTGCTCAATTAATTACGAGCGGCAATGTAATTACCGTTTATCATGAGCGTTTTTTTTATATTGGCGGCGGTTTTCTTTTTGGGTTTCCGGTCTCCATATTTATCGTTGGAGCGGTTTTCTTGCTCACGATGCTTGGTATCAAGAAGACGCCATTCGGGCTATTTCTTGAAACGGTTGGGATCAATCGAGTTGCCGGACGATTTTCCGGCTTGAACGTTCCTCTGATTACGTTGATCTGCTATTCGATTAGCGGATTGTGCGCGGGGATGGCCGGCATTCTGATGACTTCAGAAGTAAGGTCATCCGACCCTAACACGATGGGGAACTTCATCGAGATTGGATGCCATTTTAGCTTTTGCGATTGCCGGAAATTCCATGGCTGGCGGTAAGTTTTCCCTGGGCGCAAGCATGGTGGGCGCGTTAATTATACAAACCATTCGAACGACCATTTACTCTAGAGGAGTCGCGCCTGAAATCATGCTGGTAGTCAATGCCGTAATTGTGATTATGATTTGCTCGTTACAGTCCCAGAGAGTCAAGACAGCAATTGGCAGACTACAGTTGAAGCAAGGAAGAGCGTAATGAGAATACCAATAAAATCGAAATATACTTCGATGGCGATCACCATTGGTATATTTGTAGCCTTGGTCATAATCGGCTCTTTCGCATATGACAATTTTTTTGGAGCACAGAACTTAGTCAATCTGCTGATTGATAATTCCTTTCTGATCATTGTCGCATTAGGGGAAACCGTCGTGATTATTTCCGGCGGGATCGACCTGTCCGTCGGCTCCATCATCGCGTTTGTGTCGATGCTTGCCGCTTATTTATTGACCACGTTGAACTACAATCCCATTCTCGTCATGTTGATTGTGATGGTGGTCGGCTGCCTGGTTGGTTTGTTGCACGGAATCCTTATCACCTATTTTGACGTGCAGCCCTTTATTGCAACGCTAGCTGGGATGTTCCTTACCAGGGGACTGAGCTATGTGATCAGTACCGACACAATCAACATATCGAATCCCTTGTTTGTGGCAATCTCTGAATATCGCATACCGTTCTTATTTGATTCCTTTCTGTCCATCGGCGTAATCATTACTCTGGTGATGCTGCTGGCGTACATTTACATTGCGCACTATACGAGATTTGGGCGAGCTATTTATGCGATTGGGAGTAATGAACAATCCGCCAGACTGATGGGATTGTCTGTGAATCGGACTAAAGTGCTTGTATATGTTTTAAGCGGATTCACCTCTTCCATCGGTGGGCTGGTGTTTTCCTTTTATATGCTTTCCGGATACGGAAGTCATGCTCTCGGTCTTGAACTGGACGCGATTGCAGGTGCAGTAGTTGGTGGTACGCTTATGACCGGCGGCGTTGGATTTGTAGTTGGAACGGTCTTCGGCGTTCTCATTGAGGGAATTATCCAGACACTTATTAATTTCCAGGGAAATTTGAATTCTTGGTGGACAAGAATTGCCATTGCTGTTTTGCTGTTGACATTTATAGCTATCCAACGGATCTTAATAGCGAGAAGAGAACAAAAGAAGAGTGTGAAGCAGGTAGAGACGATTGAGCGTGCGGCGAGTGCGGATTAGGGGCTGAGAATTACGTGGCCGGGTGGAAGAATTGGGCGTAGGGGAGCAATTTCGAAATGGAAAGCGCTGCAATGAAGGTGTGGCCAAAACCGGTAACGAGTCACTCGTTCAAGGTGGGCTTATTGAGTTTTTCGGACGGGCGGCTACGCGTACACAACACGCTGGCGGATACGATTGAGCAGCACGCCGCTGTCTTGGCAAAAGCCATTGAGGGAGATCCCTTACTGAGGGTTTCAGAGGCGCGCGAGATTGCCCGATCTTCGCGGATCGCCCGGGAACTGGCGCGGGAAGCGCGCGGAGCGGGAATCGACGTAGCGCTTTTTAACATTCCTGTGTTCGCTTTTCCAAATTACAGCCTGCTTGCGGCACGGCTTCTGGATATTCCGGTTGCGTTGAGTTCACCGAAAGATGGCACGCTTCCCGGACTTGGCGGCATCATGGCAGCTCATGGCGCCTTGCGGCAAATTGGCCTGAGAAGCAGAAAATTCTGGGGCAATCCGCTGGAAGAACCGGAGTTAATGGCGGAGTTGTCCGCCTATTGTCGCGCAGCGGGCGTCATTTCGCGCATGAAAGGCAGCGTTTATGGCCTGATCGGCGGACGTAGCATCGGGATGAATACCGGCGCAGTCAGCCCCCGGCAGTGGATGATGGAGTTCGGCGTCGACGTCGAGCACATTGATCAGTTGGAGATCATTCGCCGCGCCAAGGACGTCGACGAAGGCGAAGTGGAGCGTGCCTATTCCTGGATGGCCAGCCACCTGGGAAAGATTTCCACCGAAGGTAAGGCCGCTCCGGAGAACGTCAAGCAACAAATCCGGCATTACATCGCCACCCGTGGAATCATCGAGGATTTCGGACTTGATTTCGTTGGAATCAAGTGCCATTACGATCTCAGCGAGTACTTTGTCACCAGTTGCCTCAGTGCCATGGCACTGAATGATCCCTACGATTGGAACGGCCCCAAAGAGCCCATGGTCATGGCTTGCGAGGCGGATAGCGATGGGGCGCTGACCATGCAGGTTCTGAAGTTGATCAGCGGCTATCCATCGCTTTTGCTGGATCTGCGCGGCTACGATTTCCGGAATGAAGTCTACGTCTGTTGTAATTGCGGAGCGATACCATCCTGGTATGCCGCTCGTAGCGACGATCCCAGCGAAAATCTGGCCAAGGTCTTTCTCGAGCCGGTCATCCCCAAGTATGGCGGAGGCGGAGCACATTTCTCGTATGTGTGCCGCGAGGGGGAAATCACGGTAGCGCGCATGAGCCGGGTGGGCGACAAGTACCACATGTTCATCGGTCGCGGCGAGTTTATCGATTTTCCGCGCGAGAAAATGGCAGAAACCTGTGCGGCCTGGCCTCATGGCTATATCAAGCTCGATATCAACCCTAAAGACTTCATCGAAATATTTAACGCGAACCATGCGCATGTAGTGCCGGGTAATCACGTCAAGGCGCTGGAAATGTATTGCGAATTGATGGGCATTGCCGTAGACAGAGCAGGATAGAACAGGCCAGCGGGAGACAGTAGTTCACGAAATCGGACCCAGGTTTGGGGAACGCGCGATCGCAGTTTATAGCCTGATGAGTTCAGCCATTTAACGGACTCGATCCATAGGACTAACTGCCTCACGTGCTGGAATGCACCATCGACCGGTCATCCACCAAATCGAAAACTGCCGCCGTGGTCCCCCCCTCGGCGGGCACGGATCTCGACCCGCTACGGACCCTCAAAATCAAGAGGTGCTTCTGTAAGTGTCTACCAAAATATAAGTGGGCACTTACGAATCCAATATCTAACGTCTCGCCCCATAGCAGTACGACTCGGACTTGGTGCCCACGGATACATCCCCGTGTACCGCCGAACTATCGCTAAGTGTCAAGCGCCGATCAACGTTTCGCCACACCCGACGCGCGATCGGGATCGGAGGGATCCCAGACCGCCGACTTCGAAAGTGCGGCCTCGGCTTGGCAAATCAATCCGAGCGAAATGTCGTGACGCCCCCCTTCGTACGCAGTATTCAGCCATGCATCCAAAATATCGATAGCCTCGAGGACGCCCGTGATCTTTCCACCCAGGCAAAGGACATTGGAATTGTTATGCGCCCTCGTGATTCTGCCCATATAGGTGCTAGTGCATAGAGAAGCGCGAATCCCCTCGTATTTATTGGCGATAATGCTCATCCCGATGCCTGTGGAACAGACCAGAATTCCCCGGGTAGTATCGCCGCGCGAGATCGCTTCGCAAACCTGCGCGGCATAATAAGGGTAACGAACGATCCCGGTCGAATCCGATCCTACGTTGTGTACTGTAACGCCATTTCTGGTAAGGTGTTCCACAATCGCCAACTTCAGTTCATATCCGCCGTGATCGTTACCAATCCAGATATTTTCGTTGCTCATTTCTCTTTCTCGTCGACCGGCAAAACTACTGCTCTGTGCCCTCCATGCGCTCAGGTCTTTCATCGTTGTTGAGGAAGATCCACAGACCAAAGTCTACCGAAGCCTAATTCTACGCACCGCCGGCAAAATTGGCACGAACCATGTGAGGACAGATCAGCACGCCGCAGAGGATGATAAAGAAGTAGGCCAGTCTTGAGGTCGCGGAATAATCAACGCACGATTTTCTACGATAAGAACAAATTTGAATGGCGGAGAGAGTGGGATTCGAACCCACGTTAGAGTTACCCCTAAACACGCTTTCCAAGCGTGCGCCTTCAGCCACTCGGCCATCTCTCCGCGAAGCCACGCGCGAACGCGCGACGGCGGCTTGAATCCATTCTAGAGCAATTCGGGAGTTGGCGTATCCCTGATATCACCGCCAAGCGCTAGCCCCACTCCAACCAACGCTAAAGGCAGCGTTTACCAGAGCCCTGAGCACCCGGCTCTTTTCCGGGATACGTCTTCTGCGAATCCAGTCTAGCAGAGGACTTGGGGGTCTTCCGTAGATCTGATCGGGAAAAAGATCGACCGGAAAATCCTTCCAGCTTCTTGTTCCAACCAACCATCGCAGCCGAAACTGCGCCCGGTAGATCGCATCACGCCCTGCCGGGGGGGAAAGCCGCTTCTGCGACGAGAACTCGCCTCCGTCATTGCGCTATGGCGATGACGGGACGAGATCCGCCATTACTTTTCGTCTTTTTTCAACTGCTCGGTCAGGTAATTCTGGACGCCCATCTCGGTCATGGCGTGGAGTTGTGCTTCCAGCCAGTCGATATGGTGTTCTTCTTCGCTCAGGATTTGCTCGAGCAGCATTTTGGACCCGTTGTCGCCGGCTCTCGGTGCAGGTCTTCACGCCAGCATTTAGCCGCTTCACGGCGTCATATTCCAGTTCCACGTCGTTGCGGAACTGCTGCTCAACGGTGGCGCCGATATTGATCTTGAAATAATCGCTCATATTCGGCGTTCCATCCAGGAAGAGGAGGCGTTCCATGAGCTTTTCGGCGTGGACCATCTCTTCGATGGACTCTTTTTTGATCAGCTTGGCCAGGCGCTCATAGCCCCAGTTCTCGCACATTTCAGCATGCAGGAAGTACTGATTAATGGCAGTCAGTTCTGCCTTCAGACATTGATTCAGCACATCAATAACTTTCGGATTGCCTTTCACGTTTGCGAGCCTCCGAAGCGACGCTTGACTGCATCTGCGGAGTCGAATCCGCCGACTCTGCATTGTAAACCCTTGCGAGCCCGGGAAAAAAGCGGCGACAGCGGTTCCCGAGATGGTGTATCCCGAAGCCTCGGTCCATCGGCCGGTGCGACCAACAGGAGGCGACGGCCGAGAACAATTCCGAGAGGATATAGCTTCTCGGGAACCGCTCTAAAAGCCGGAGGAATTTGGCTTGGAACGGTTTCGCCGGCTCAATGCTAGCGGGAGCTTCCGGCGATGTTACTGATGCTGTCAGCGGCTGGAGCGGCAGGAGTTTCCGGCACGCTCGGCGAATTACCGAGGAGTTTGTGATGCATGCAATACAACGCCAGTTCCAGGCGGTCCGAGACGCCCAGTTTGTCGTAGATTTTGCGCAGATAGTTCTTCACGACCTGCTCGGTGGTGCCAACTTCGGTGGCGATCTCTTTGTTCCGCAGCCCCTGCGTGACGCCCGAGATGATCATCAACTCCTTTGTGCTCAACTTCGTCCTGGTCTTCGGACTGATCAGCTTCATCGCCTGCGCGCGATAGGCCTCGATCACAAGGTTAATGCAACGATTATCCAGCCAGGTTTCGCCGGCGGAAACTTTGCGGATGCACTTGATCAGCAGGTCTGGAGAAATCGAGCGCGGCACGACCCCGCAGGCGCCTCGGCGAACGTATTCCAGGATTTCCGATTCATCCTGATCGGCCACGATCAGCACCACTTTCAACTTGGGAACAATTTGCAGCAGCGCGGCGACACTCTCGCCCGGCTCGGCCGCAATCGCAGCCTCCATCAGGAGAACGTCGGTCGGATGCCGTTGGATAGCCGATTCCGTCTGGGCCAGAGTTTCGGTCTGGGCCATAACGCGCAGGTCGTCTTCCAGGGCAAAAATCTTCCTCATGCCCACGCGGAAAATCGGCTCGCTATCGGCAACGATCACTCGAATCCGATTGATGCCGCCATCGAGCTCTTGCTCTGTTTGTCCCTGTGCCTCAACGGGCTCAGTGGCCATCGCAGTTCCCTGGGGAAATTTTCCCTTTCCTGTTTACGAACGCAGGAAGCGGTACTCGTCAATAATAACAGCCAACTCCTGACGATTACCTACAGGTGAGCAGCGTACCACGCGCCCGGTACAGTCCACCAGTACATCCTTGCCCGCACGGAAATTTCCTGCTGGCATGGCCATGATGAACTCGATCGTACTGCCTGCCGGGATAAACTGATCCAACTGAAAGAGGGCGCCCGCCGAAGAAATGTTTCGAGACTCCGCGGGGAACTCCTGCCCGTTGTAGCGAATCGTGATTGCGAGCCTGAGCGGGAAGCGAACCCCGCAGCGCAAGTCCGGAATGTAGTTTGGGGCTATCACGATTTCGGAGCATATACCTTTACCCCGGATTGTCCGAATTACGAAAGTAATCTGCGGCCGGAACGGCCGCCCCTGCGATGCCCAAAAAATAGCTACGCCATCCCGTAAGTAATTATCCTCAATCAGTTAAAACCACAGTTAGAGCGCTTCCCGCGTTGCTGTATTCCAACCAACAACGTCATTCCGAGCAAGCGGCGCGAGCCGCGGAATCCTTTGTGTTGCTGCGCTGCTGCGAAACACAAGATCCCTCCACTTCGGTCGGGATGACGCCTCTGAATTCATTTTGCCGGGCGGCTACACCAATCCAGGAATCGCCCTACAGCGGTTCCCGAGATGGGGTATCCCGAAGCCGCGGTCCATCGGCCGTTGCGACCAACAGGGAGCGACGGCAAGAAGCAATTCCGAGAGGATATAGCTTCTCGGGAACCGCTCTAAAACTTGGTAACCTCGGTGAAATTGAAGTCCTTCACTTTCATTGCGGGCACCACCATGTCGAATGATTCCTCGCCGCTGGCCCGCACCGGCGCGCCCATTGCCACCACGTTGGAGAGCATGTGCAGCAGGCTCTCGTTGAAGCGGAAATTCAAGATTCCGTTGCCGATGGCGCCGTTTTCCACCAGGAAGGTCCCGTCGCGAGTCATGCCGGTAAGGATCTTCTCGTACGGGTCGACCTCGCGGATGTACCACAGCCGCGTGACGTAGACCGCGCGCTCGGTCTCGCTCACCATTTGCTCGAGCGTCTTTGGTCGCGCCTGGCACTTCGAACACAATGTTCATCGGGGCTTCGCCCATCTCGTTCGGCAGCGGGAAGCCGTGGCCGGTGGGCCGAACCGTTCCCAGTTGCGAAGCGAATTGCGAAGCGGCGAGCTGCCGCGCGCTTCCGCGAGCGTAGACCAGGTTCTTGATGACGCCGTTCTTTACCAGCTCCACCCGCGTGCGGCGCACCCCTTCGCCGTCAAAGGCCGGCCCCGATTGCAAGGGATGATAGACATCGTCGGCGATCGTAATGTTTTCGCCGAAAATCTTTTGCCCGATCCGGTTGTTCAGGAACGAACGCTGGTCGAGCAGCGCCATGCCTCCAAAATCCCAGAACATGAAGCCAACCAGGTCGAGCACCGCCGCCGGTTCCAGGATTACCGTGTACTTGCCCGCGGCCAGTTCCTTCGGATTCGCCGAACGCTTCGCCTTCTCGGCCGCCTTCTCCGCCAGCCGGAGCGCATCGATCTGGTCGATATCGGGCGAATTGCTCTTCTGCCAGCCGGAGGAGTTCTCCGCCAGCATCGTTACCGAGGCCTCGGCCAGCGTCTGCGAGTGGTAGAGGTCGACTCCTCGCGAGTTCAGCAGCACTTCCATCTGCTCCGAGACGGCGAAGGTGCCGGCCGCGGTCAGACGCTCGCGCTTGGCGATGCCGACCATACCGGCGACAGCCTCCGCACGTTGTCCCGCATCGACAGCCGCGGTACGCGCCACATGGCGGTTCGGAGCCGGACCGCCGCCTGCCTCCTCCGGCGTGGGCACCGGAAGCAGGTCGGGATCGCGCTGCTGCACCTTGGCGAGCGACTCGGCCTGCTCAACCACGCGCCTCAGGCTCTCATCGTCAAAGCGGTTGGTGCTCGCCCGCGCCGTGCGTCCATCGAAAACCACCCGCAGCGAAGCGGCATAGTTTTCCTCGGCCACGTTCTGCGTGATGGCGTTGTTGGCAAAACGGGTAAGCGCGCTGCGCCCGCCGCTCACGATCAACTCCACCTCTTCCGCGGAGGAAAGCCTGCGGATGCGCTCGAAAATCTCGTGAGCTCTGTCTCTGTTCAGCATCGTGCCGTTCCTTCCTGACTTGTCGCTCCGTCCGCCCCGGTGATCGCACAGCTATTGCGGCCCACAGGCGTCATCCCGAGCGGCGGCCTCTGTGGCCGCGGAATTGAGGAATCCCCTGTTCGCCGAAGCGCTCTCTGAAATCTCAAATTTCGGAACGTGAAACCCCAAAATTTTCACTGCCCCTTGTAGGCCGAGCCCACCTGCACGTTGCGGAAGCGCGCCGGCGACGCCCCGTGCCCGGTTCCCATCACTTGTTGAGGCTGCCCTTTGCCGCAGTTCGGTGTGCCCCACAGGGTCCACTGGTCGCGTGAGCACAAGCCGTCCAGCGAGTTCCAGAACTCGGTGGTGATCCCCGAATACGAAGGGTTCTTGATCATCCTCCCGAGCTTGCCGCCTTTGATCTCCCAGCCGATTTCGCAGCCGAACTGGAAGTTGTAGCGCTTGTCGTCGATCGACCAGGAGCGGTTCGTCTGCATGAAGATGCCGTCGTCGGTCTGCGCGATCAACTCATCGAGCGTCAGCGGGCGCTCGCCCGGCAGCAGGCTGATATTCGTCATGCGTACGATGGGCACGTGATTCCAGCTTTCGGCGCGCATGTTGCCGCCGCTGCGCGCGCGCCCGATCATCGCCGCCGTGTCGCGCGACGAGAGATACCCGGTGAACTGCCCTTTCTGGATGATGGGCACGCACTGCGCCTGCACGCCTTCATCGTCGTAGGCGAAGGTGCCCAATCCCGGGCCGTGCGCTTCGGTGGCGTCGGCCACCACGTTCACCAGGTCGCTGCCGTAGCGCAGGTTGTTCAGCTTGTCGAGGGTAAGAAACGAAGTTCCGGCAAAGTTCGCCTCCATGCCGAGCACGCGGTCGAGTTCGATCGGATGGCCTATCGATTCGTGAATCTGCAATCCCATCTGCGAGGAATCCAGCACCAGCGTCAGGCGTCCCTGCGGACACTGCGCCGCCTGGTGCAGCGCCACGCACTCTTCGCCGATGCGCCGCGCGTTCTCCACCAGCTTCAATTCTTCGACCAGCTCGTAGCCCTTGTTCTGCCACTGCCCGCCAAACGAGTTCGGATACGAGCGCTTCTGGATCTCGGTGCCGGCAAACGCATAGGCGGCATAACCCGCGCCGGTGGTAAAGCGCGTCTGATGGATATCGGAGCCCTCGGTGTTGTAGAACCACTGCTCCGAGCGGCGAAAGTTGAGGTTCGTCTCGGCCAGCGTTATGCCCTGGACGCCGCGCAGAGCCGCGTCAATGCTCATCAGCAACTGGAGATTGTCGTCTACCGACGTCGTGAACGGGTCGATTTTGCAAGGCGAACTCCAGTCGGCCTTCGCCGGCTTTTCCGGAACCAGTTGCAGCGGGCGTTCTTTCACCCTCGCCGAAGCCTTGGCAATGGCCGCGGCTTCGGCGGCGCAACGCTCGATCCCCTGCCGCGTCAGATCCTCGGTGGCGGCAAAGCCCCAGGCGCCGTCGGCGATCACCCTGATCCCGGCTCCCATCGATTCAAAGCTGGAGGCCGTGCCGATCTTTCCGTTCTTTGTCGCCAGTGACCGGTCGCGCTCGTGCACCACCCGCGCCTCGGCGTAGCTGGCGCCCCGCGCCTGCGCCGTCCCTAGTGCCCACTCAGCAACCTGTTTCATGCTCACCTCGAACCGATGATGATAACAAGTCCCGGATCCTCTCTGGCTCCCGGCTCCCAATCTGCCGCTGGCCTCACAGCTTTGAACTAAGCCATTCCGGGCTGGAATTAAGAAATTTTTGAACTGGGCTTCCCGCTTTTTTCCTGGTTGCACCTCCCGCGAATCCCTTCTAAGTCTAAGCAAAATAGACTAGATATCTCGGTAACCGCACCAGAACGAAATCAGATGATCAGTTTATTCCGAACTCGACATCAGGATCCTAAAATCTATTTAGCTACTCCGGATTGTCCGCGAAGGAGCCGGTTGAATCTGCCACCCAACGTACCGCATTTTGTTCACACGACCATTTGCAACGGAATTATTCTGTCCACCTGCCTGCTGTGCGCCAAGGTCGTCGGCAGTCCTACGCCGGCAAATCTGAAGATCGCGGAGCAATTCCACCTGTGCCCTGGGGGATTCTCGATATCCAAGCGCCCGCAAGCCTGATCAGATGCAAATAGAAGGGCGCTCCGCAGAGCGCCCTTGGTCAAAGTACAAATCGGTAGACCTTAGCTGAATCTTCTGCGAATAATGCCTGCCAAGCTCACTAGGCCTGTGCCGAGCAGAGCCAGCGTGCCTGGCTCCGGCACCGGAGCCGGAGACACACCGATGAATTCCTGGGGCGTGGCGTAACCGCTCGGATAGCCGCTGGCAGTGCCGGCGACGGGGGTGTAGATCGCAACTCCATTGAAGTAGCCCGCCGGGAGGTTGGGAAGCGCGGTTTCCGCCTCAGCGATCCAGGTGGCGGAGCTTGTCCCCGCACCGGTGTAAGCAGGAGCGCTTGAACTGAAAAGATCCCAGATGGCGTAGTTGATGCCAATGGCGGTGTTCTGCGACGGATTCGTACCGAGTTGCAGAAAGAGCCATGCGGCCTCCTATAGAGATTGGCAAGCTGTTCGCGGCGACTGGCAAAAGCAGTTCGCGATACGCTGTAGACGCTGTTCACGGTCGCCGTCCAGCTCTCGCCATTCTGGATCTCGTCGGCATACGTATCGCAGAGCATCGACACGTAGCTGGTGCTGCCATTCACCGAGACATTGTACGGATAGACGTATCGCCACCGTAACTTGTTCCTCCGGTCCTTCAAACTGAGATCGTAACCGTTTCGCCATTGCCACTATCGAGGTGGCTAAAAGTCCAAAAACAAGCACCATGACCCATTTGCGCATTGCTCGTCCCTCTATCTTAAAAATTTCTAACACATTCCCTAGTGCAAGCTAGCCTGCCACCCTGGTAAAATTATCAAGTGACAGAAAATAAAATGGATAAACTGCAATCTCTACGCGGTTAACACAGAGCATTGCAGCATTTGGGAAAACTATTTCCATCCAAAGTGCATGGACCTTTAGTAATGAGTAATTTGTGCTAAGGGTGCGAGCGGACCCCAGCGCCGGGGCTCCAGGCCAAAACCGCGGAAGGTAAATCTCAAAAAGAGCCGGGCGGTCAAGGCCTCCAGCAAACGTTGCCTTTAGGGTTTGCTGGAGCCGGCGCGAACGCCCGGCGGTGATTCCAACAGAACATCGACTACGGAATTGCCTAGGTGCCTTCCGCCCAGCCCGCCAAGTACTCCTCCTGTTCGGGCGTCAGACGATCAATCTTGATTCCCATCGATTCCAGCTTCAGCCGCGCCACGCGCTTGTCGAGCTCATCAGGAACTTTGAAGACCTTCTTTTCGAGGCTGGCGTGGTTCTTGACCATGTACTCGACCGAGAGCGCCTGGTCGGCGAAGCTCATATCCATGACCGCCGCCGGATGTCCTTCGGCCGCAGCCAGATTGATCAGCCGGCCTTCGCCCAGCAGGTTGATCTTGCGGCCGTCCCGCAGGGAGTATTCCTCGACGAAGTTGCGCGTCGTGCGCTTGCCGCTGGATAGTTTTTCCAGCGCCGGAATATCGATCTCGACGTTGAAGTGGCCGGAGTTGGCGACGATGGCGCCGTTCTTCATGACCTCGAAGTGCTCCTTGCGCAGCACGTTCTTGTTGCCGGTCACGGTGCAGAAGACGTCGCCGATCTTGGCCGCGTGCTCCATGGCCATTACGCGATAGCCGTCCATGACCGCTTCCAGGGCCTTTGTCGGGTCGATCTCGGTGATGATGACCTCGGCGCCCAGCCCGCGCGCCCGGCTTGCCAGGCCGCGTCCGCACCAGCCATAACCGACAACCACGAACTTGGAGCCCGCCAGCAGGAAGTTGGTGGCGCGAATGATGCCGTCGATCGTCGATTGTCCGGTGCCATAGCGGTTATCGAACAGGTGCTTGGTGTCGGCGTCGTTCACGGCGATGATGGGGTAGCGCAGCACGCCCTGCTTGGCCATGGCGCGCAACCGTATGACTCCGGTCGTGGTTTCTTCCGTGCCGCCCAGGATGCCGTCCAGCACATCCGTCCGCTTGGTCAGGGCCGTGGTCACCAGGTCCGCCCCATCGTCCATGGTGATGTGCGGCTTGTGATCGAGGGCGGCCATGATGTGCTTGTAATAAGTCTCGTTGTCCTCGCCCTTGATGGCAAAGACCGAGATATTGCTATCGCGCACCAGCGCCGCGGCCACATCATCCTGGGTCGAGAGCGGATTGGAAGCGCACAACACCACGTCGGCGCCGCCATCCCGGAGGGTGATCGCCAGATTCGCCGTCTCCGCCGTCACATGCAGACAGGCGGCGATACGAATGCCCTTCAAGGGCTGATTCTTGATGAACTCTTTGCGGATGATCTGCAGAACCTGCATCGACTGGTTCGCCCAGTCGATGCGCTTGCGTCCCAAATCCGCCATCTCGAGATTCTTCACATCAAACGAAGGAACTTGTGCCGCGGTTGGCATAATCTCTACACCCCAATCTATTTAACGATACACGGTTGCTGTAAGACATGCCGATGCCGAATGACTTCATCAGGCAAATCTGGCAGTTAGGTAAAAAACGGCTATCATGCGGTCTACCCTGCCCTGTTGCCTCCCGTGGTGCTAAAGCACACGACCCGAAGCCAGTAAAGGGCAAGGCCCCCTGCATGCGCCGTAGTTGCGCATGCGGGGCGGAAGGCGACAAGCTTGCGGGCCTGCCGCCGGAGGAACCTTACTTTTTCGCGGCCTCGGCCCGCAGGCCAGCCGCTTCACGCAGTGCCGCGGCCTTGTCCGTGGCCTCCCAGGTGAAATCCTTATCGTCACGGCCGAAGTGACCGAACGCCGCGGTCTTCCGGTAAATCGGACGCCGCAGATCAAGGTGTTCGATAATGCCGCGCGGCGTCAGCGGGAAGTTCTGGCGCACCAGCTCCTGCAATTGTTCGCGCCCGATCTTGCCGGTGCCGAAGGTGTCGACCAGCACGCTGACCGGTTCGGCCACGCCGATGGCATAAGCAAGCTGCACCTCGCAACGATCAGCCAGCCCGGCCGCCACAACGTTCTTGGCGATGTAGCGAGCCATGTAGGCAGCCGAGCGATCGACCTTGGTCGGGTCTTTGCCGCTGAAAGCGCCGCCGCCATGACGGCCCATGCCGCCGTAGGTGTCGACGATGATCTTGCGGCCGGTCAGGCCGGTGTCGCCCATCGGACCACCGATGACGAAGCGGCCGGTGGGATTGATGTGGTACTTGGTATCGGCATCGAGCAGGCTGCTCGGAATCGTCGCCTGGATGACGTGCTTCAGGATGTCGGCCCGAAGCTCCTCGTTGCTGACGGTTTCGGCGTGCTGTGTCGAAATGACGACGGCATCCACGCGAACCGGCTTGCCGGCTTCGTCGTACTCAACCGTCACCTGGGACTTGCCATCCGGACGGAGGTAGGGAAGCAATCCTGATTTGCGAGCCTGGGAGAGCCGCTGCACCAGCTTGTGCGCCAGCGAGATTGGCGTCGGCATGTACTCCGGAGTCTCGTTCGTGGCGTAACCGAACATCATGCCCTGATCGCCCGCGCCGCCGGTGTCGACACCCATCGCGATATCGCCGGACTGCTTGTTGATGGTCGAGATGACCGCGCAGGTATTGGAATCGAAACCATAAAGCGCGTTGTTGTAACCGATCGCGCTGACTACGCCGCGAACCAATGACTGGAAGTCGACGTAAGCCTTGGTCGTGATTTCGCCGGCGATCACTACCAGTCCGGTAGCGGTCAAGGTCTCGCAGGCCACCCGGCTGTAGCGGTCCTGCTCAAGGCAAGCATCGAGAATAGCGTCGGAGATCTGGTCGGCAATTTTGTCGGGATGACCTTCGGTCACTGACTCGGAGGTAAATAAGAAGCGATTACGGGACAAGCTGTCCTCCTGGTTCGAAAATTACTCGGGCGGACGTGGACCACGGCGGTCGAAAGTCGAGATCCCCGGCAAAGCTCTGTCAGAGGCAGAAAACCGAGTGTTAGAATTTTAAGTTTATAGGGGCACCACTGGCTGCGCAACAACAACCCGGTTCAGCATGCGGTAAATTGAAGTGAAGGGCTGGTACTCGCATTGAAATGCTGTTTTTCGCAACAACCGCCCGCAAGGCCGGCTCCCGCCAGGCTGTAATGCGGCGCATCCCTCCAGCGGGAACCGCCGCTACGGCTGTATTCCTTCGGGGGTGAACGTGATGGTTCGCCTGGCGTTGGTTGGACCGATTCGTCCCATCGACTGGCCATTGAAGGTCACGTCAATTCCCGCCGGATTCCCTGCCACCACCACCACCCGCTCCCGGGCCTGAAAACTCCGCTCTCTTTTCTCCGACGACTCGGGGTCCATGGTGTCTTCCATCACCTGCTTCCCGTCCACCTGAACCGACACCCAGCAACGCTGTTTGGCAGTCAATACCAGGGAAATACCGTTCGCGGCCACCTTTTTCTTCTTCCCTGCCGCATCGGCCGGAGTCAGGGTTGGCTTGGCCGGCGCCACCGACGGCTGCTGCGAATCGCTGGACGCACGCGATGGGGTGGAGCTCTGGGAATCGGCAGCGCCTCCCGGCGGCACACTACCGTTCACGGGCTGGGCAGTATCAGCGGAAGGCGATGGAGGCGTCTGCGAATTCGAGGCGGCCTGCACCGGCTGCGGAAGCGAGGCCTGAAGAGCAGTCATACTGGCTGGCTGCGAGTCTGTTTCCGCGCTTCCGCCCGATGCGCCAGCCATCTCTGCAGATAAGGCCACCCGCCAACCGAGGCGCTGACGAGGGCAAAAACAGCCACCAAGCTCCAGACCAAGGTCGTCGCGCCATGCTTGCGGGCACCGTATCCGGCCTCGCGTGTAGCTTCGAACTGCCTGGCTACCACGGCAATGTTGACTTCACCCGAGGATGGCACATCCTGGCTGGCGGCCAGGTAATCGCTAACGGCCTGCTCTTCGTCGATACCGACATAGCGGGCGTACGCTCTGACAAAGCCCTTATTAAAGATGCCACCCGGCAGTTGATCGAACTTCTCCTCTTCCAGCGCGCGCAGGCTACGGGTGCCGATTTTGGTGGCTACGGCAACTTCTTCCAGCGTGATTCCGCGTAATTCACGCTCACGCCGCAGTTTTTCTCCAAACTGACCCACGGACGCCCTCTCGCTGGTGCATGTTCTTCTCGCATAATAGGATTGCATTCTGTTCAAGTCAAACTGGAAATGCGGGTAAAATGCCAACTGCGATGCGGAAAACACGCCCGAGCAGCTCGCGAGAGCCGTCAGGCGCCACGTCCCGCGCCAAACCCGGGTTCTCTGGCTCGTTTAGGCGAGTTGCCTGGTCTGCCGAGGGACCCTATAATATCTTCCCATTCCTCTTCGTCTGATAAAAAGGACAAGAATCAAACGGTTCGGCCATGACTGAAAGCTCTGCGATCGTCAACTCGCGGCACCACCAGCAGTTGAGCATCTTTCACGATGTCGCGAAGGCGCTCACCTCTTCGCTGAATCTCGATTCCATTCTGCAGACCATCATGGATAAGGTCGCGGCTTACTTCAAACCCGACACCTGGTCTCTGCTGATGGTGGACGAGCCGAAGCAGGAACTCTATTTCGCCATCGCGGTCGGCGACGCCGCCGATGTCCTCAAGCCGGTGCGGTTGCGGATCGGCGAGGGCATTGCCGGCTGGGTGGCCAAACACGGCGAACCGCTTCTCATCCCCGACGTTTACACCGACCCGCGATTCGCCAAGCGCGTCGACCAGCTTACCAAGTGGCACACGCGCTCGATCATCTGCATGCCGCTCTGTTCCAAGCAGCGCGTGCTGGGCGTCATTCAGCTCGTCAACGTCGAGATGACGGGGTTCGGCGATTCCGAGTTGCTGCTGATGCGCGCCATGGCCGACTATGCCGCCATCGCCATCGACAACGCTCGCGCCGTCGAACGCATTCAGGAGCTGACGATCACCGACGATTGCACCGGCCTGTATAACGCGCGCCACCTCTACAAGACTCTGGACACCGAGGTCAATCGCTCCGCGCGCTTCGGCTATCAGTTCAGCGTCCTGTTCCTCGACCTCGACTACTTCAAGCGGGTGAATGACACCCACGGCCACCTGGTCGGCAGCCGGCTGCTCGGCGAAGTCGGTGTCGTCATCAAGTCGTACTTGCGCATGATCGATTGCGCCTTCCGTTATGGCGGCGACGAATTCGTGGTTCTGCTGCCCCAGACCGGCAAAGAGGCGGCAACCGTGGTGGCGAAACGTCTGCTGGAGATCTTCCGCACCACCGAGTTTTTGAAGGCCGAGGGACTGAACCTCAACGTCCGGGTGAGCATGGGCGTGGCCACCTATCCGGAAGACGCCAAGAATGCGCACGACATCATTCATCAGGCCGATGAAATGATGTACGCGGTCAAGAACTCAACTCGCGACAACATCAGCGTGGCCAAGGTCGGACTGATCGCGTAAAACCACTTCCAGGAAACGATTCTCCGGGGTGTCATCCTGAGCGGAGCGAAGGATCTGCTGTTGCCACCCCTGCGTCAGAAAGCAGATCCTTCGGCTCCGCTTTGACCACCCCAACAGACGCAAAGGCGGCGCCTGTCGGGGACCCGGCGCTCCGCCTCAGGATGACACCTCGAGAAATCGGATACACCAAATGTGAAACCGCCATAGAACAGTTCCAAGGTGATGTACCCGGCACTCGCACCGCCGGGCTTGAAACTCCGGCGCCTTCGCGGGATACGCGAATCCGCTTAGACTCGTTGTTTGAAGCGGTCGAGAAAGATGAACAGCACAACCCCGATCAGCGAATCCAGGAAAGCGCCCAGCAGTTGATGTCCCCAGTGCCAGATGAGCGGCTCGTTGGCCAAGCCGCGCATGATGCCGAAGTAAATCACCTGATGGATCAGGTAGAAGACATAGATCAGCAGAAATCGCGAGCCCGGCTGCTCGACATCGATCTTGACTCCGAGCGAAGAGGCGAGAAAGCCGACCACGGTCTTGGCGATTCCGTTCACCCCGATGGGATGCTGCGTCAGCGCGTCCTGCATCAATCCAATCAGGCATCCCGTCCCCAGGCCGGTGATCGGATTGCGGCGCGATATGGCAAAAAAGATCGTCACCAGCAGCGGCAGATCGAGAATGCGAAGCGCGCTCACCCGGACTGGAATGAATCCCTGTAGGAACAAAACCAACAGCGGTATGCCAACCGCAACTCCCCAGGAGAAGCGGTAGACTTCAACCTGCTCGCGAGATGTGTAGCTGATGTTCACGCCTGAATCGCCTATGGAGTCCCTTCGCCGCCGGTTGCCGGCTTCGCATTTTCAACCTGCGGACTTCGCCGGGTTCGCGTTTGGCGTTGGCTTCGGTTTGGCCGCCGCTCCATTGCGCGGGCGATGCGGCGGGCTTGCGAAGCGGTCAGCGCCCGCGGTGACCGGCTTGCCGTTCGCCGAAGCCGGCGCGGTACCGAAGGTTTGGCGTTTACGGCAGGTTTGGGCGCAGTGGCAGCGCCGGGCGTGCTTGCTGCCGGCGCGACCAGCTCCGGTTGAAGCAGGGACGTGCGAGCCGCTGCCAGCCGCCGGATTCGGAGTGGCCTCGGCGGGCTTATCAGGCACCGAAGGCAATCGCTGGGCAAGAATGTCGGCGGCGCGAATCGGACCAAGGCCCGTGGTATCGGCTTCCTTCTCCTCGATCTTGGTGATGACCAGCACTTCTTCCAGGCGGCTGAGGTTCGCCGAGGGCGTTACCCGCACGTTGAGAAAAAGATCTTTGCCGGGGCTGACCGAGGCGACTTTGCCGATGGGCAGACCTTTCGGGAAGATGCGGTCGCCGCCGCTGGTGATGACGTCCTCGCCCGGCGCGACGTTTTCATCGGCCATGATGTAGGCCAGATTCGGGTTCCCGGCCGGCTGGCCTTTGAGGATGCCCTGCAATCTCGATTTCACCAGCGTGGCGCCGACGCCGCTGGTCTGATCCGTAATCTCCAGCACCTGCGAAGTGGACGGGTAGACGCGCAGCACTTTGCCGACGATTCCTTCAGGCGTAATGACCGCCATGTTGGACTCGATGCCCTCGTTCGAACCGCGGTCGATGTAGATGATGTGCGATGTCTCCGAACCACTGGACCCGATCACCTGCGCGGCGACCGTCTTGGAAATGTATTGCTCTTTGAACTGGAGCAGCGCCTGGATGCGGCGCGCCTGTGCCGCATCCTGCTCCATGCGAATCTGCTCCAGCCGCATGCGCTCGATCTGCTCGCGCAGCTCGACATTTTCGCGGCGCACTCCGCGCAGGTAGAAATAGTCGCGCCATGCGTGGCGAGCCCATTGTTCGGAATAAACGAAGCCGCGCTCGAAGGGAGTGACCAGCGCCACGGCCCATTGCCGTATCAGCCGCACCGGACCACTCTCCGTCGGCCGCCTGATCTGCGTCGCCAAGCCGAGGATCTGCGCCATCAGCACAACGGCGAGGATGGTCGCGTTCTTGTGCCGGGCGAAAAAAGATTCCATAAAAGCAGTTTCAGGGTTTCAAAGGTTTCAAAGTTTCAGGTTTCAAGCAGTTTCAAGGTTCGACATACGCGAAATCAAACTGCCTGCTATGCAAGAATCATTCTTAGCAGCTGAAGTCGCTCAGCATCGTTTCTAGGACTCGCAACGCCTTGACAGCTTGCCCTGCCTCCGCAGAGCACGCTTTCGAAATGCCTCGCCTACTCGATCGATATCTTTCGCAGCAGCTTGAAGTCGCTCAGCATCTTGCCCGTGCCAAGCACGACGCTCGCCAGCGGATCGTCGGCGATGGAAACCGGCAGGCCGGTTTCCTCGCGGATGCGCTTGTCAAGATTCTTGAGCAAGGCGCCGCCGCCGGTGAGGACGATACCGCGGTCGCTGATGTCCGCCGAAAGTTCAGGCGGCGTGCGTTCCAGCGCGACGCGAATCGCGTTGACGATGGTCGAAACCGATTCGCTGAGGGCTTCGCGGATTTCGCCGTCGTCCACGGTGAGGGTCTTGGGCACGCCCTCGATGAGGTTGCGGCCTTTGACTTCCATGGTCAGCGGCTTTTCCAGCGGGAAAGCCGAGCCGACCTCGATCTTGATCGCTCCGCCGTGCGCTCGCCGATCAGCAGGTTGTACTTGCGCTTCAGGTAATTCATGATCGACTCGTCCATCTGGTTGCCGGCCATGCGCACCGAGCGCGAGTAGACGATGCCGCTGAGCGAAATCACCGCGATATCGGTGGTGCCGCCGCCGATATCGACCACCATGTTGCCGCTGGGTTCGGTAATCGGCAAACCCGCGCCGATTGCCGCCACCATCGCCTGCTCCACCAGATGCACTTCGCTGGCCTTGGCGCGATAAGCCGAATCCATGACCGCGCGCTTTTCGACCTGCGTGATCTCCGACGGCACGCCGATCACGATGCGCGGATGCACCAGCATCTTGCGGTTGTGCGCCTTCTGGATGAAGTAGTTCAGCATCTTCTCCGTGTGGCGGAAGTCGGCGATCACGCCGTCCTTCATCGGTTTGATGGCGACGATGTTGCCGGGCGTGCGTCCCAGCATTTCCTTGGCTTCCTTGCCGACCGCTTCCACCTCGTTGGTGTTGCGATTGACGGCGATGATGGAAGGTTCGTTGACAACGATCCCCTTGCCTTTCGCGTAGACAAGCGTGTTGGCTGTTCCCAAGTCAATGGCGAGATCGCTGGAAAACATGCTGAACAGCGAACGCATGTTGGCGAAGCGGGAGCCGGAATGATAACCGTTGTGATGACATTACTGAACGTTCTCTCTGGGATACAAGTAATCTCTAAGCGCAAGCGGACACACCACGTTATCCCATACCCCCGCTTCTTCGCCTACCATGAACACCCTACGCGCGGGGATGGAATAATCCGAGACAGTGCCGGATGGGCCGATCTGAGCTAAAAAGTACCCTGAGCTATTGTAGCGGAAACAGGAGCACTCAAGACCAAATTAACGTTACGCACTCTGGATTTTACAGATCGGCCGCTACCGTCGTACCGACGGCGGAAAAGCTGTCAGGCAGAAACGGGATACACCTCGCCGGTAAATGTTGCGCCACGAAAAGGCGCAGCTACCAATCCGGATTTACTGGAGCGCGAAGGCCAGATTTTCGCCTCCAAATTGCGTTCGTCCCGCCAGGCGCGGAACTTGGCCATTCTACGGCTGAATTCCCGAGGTGGTTACCGCTTTGCGACGGGAACAGAATTGCTGATCCTAGGGCGTTGCATTTTGCTTACAATGGAGGCGAGGGTGGTCTTATGGCGACAATCGAGCAGCCTAAAACCAATGGCGCCACTGGCGCCAAGTCCAAGGTCTTTCGTAACTTCATCGACGGCGAGTGGGTGGAGTCCGCAAGCGGCCAGACGTTCGAGAACCTGAACCCGGCGGATACCCGCGAGGTGGTCGGCATTTTCCAGCGTTCGGGAAGGCGGAGGTCGATGCCGCCGTGGCTGCCGCCGGCAAAGCATTCGACAAGTGGCGGCTGATGCCTGCGCCCCGGCGGGCGGAGATCGTGCTCCGGGCCGCCTCCATCGTGGAAAAGCGCAAGGAACAGTTTGCCCGCGACATGACGCGGGAGATGGGCAAGGTCCTGAACGAGACCCGCGGCGACGTCCAGGAAGCGATCGATACCGGCTACTACATGGCGGGCGAAGGCCGCCGTCTCTTCGGCTTTACCACCCCGAGCGAGCTTCCCAACAAGTTTGCCATGTGCGTGCGCCAGCCCGTCGGGGTGTGCGCGATGATCACGCCTTGGAACTTCCCGATGGCGATTCCGTCGTGGAAGCTCTTCCCTGCCCTGGTGGCCGGCAACACCTGCGTCATCAAGCCCGCCCAGGATACGCCGCTTTCGGTGTTTAACTTTGTCGACGCGCTGACCGAAGCCGGCATTCCCGCGGGCGTGGTCAACATCGTCACCGGCTTTGGCAGCGAAGTCGGCGCCCCGCTGGCGGCGCATCCGGACGTTCGTGCGGTTTCGCTCACCGGCTCTTCGGCGGTGGGCCGCGTCGTGGGAGCCACCTGCGCCGAGCAACTGAAACGCTGCTCGCTGGAGCTGGGCGGCAAGAACCCGATGATCGTGCTCGATGACGCCAATCTGGAATTGGCGCTGGAGGGCGCGGTCTGGGGCGCTTTCGGCACCACCGGCCAGCGCTGCACGGCGACCAGCCGCATCATCGTGCAAAAGGGGGTCTACTCCCGATTCGTCGAAGAACTGGTGGCGCGCGCCCGCAAACTCAAGATCGGCAACGGCCTCGACGAAAGCGTGGAGATGGGTCCGGCCATCAACGCCCGGCAGTTGCAGACCGACCTCGAATACATCGAAATCGGCAAAAGCGAGGGCGCGAAGTTGCTCTGCGGCGGCAATCGGCTCTCCGGCGGCGAGTACGAACACGGCTTTTTCCTGGAGGCAACGGTCTTCTCCGAGGTCGATCCCAAAATGCGGATTGCCCAGGAAGAGATTTTCGGCCCGGTCGTTTCGGTCATCCCCTGCGACAATCTGGAGCACGCCATCGATATCGCCAACGGCGTCGCTTATGGGCTCTCCTCGGCCATCTACACCAAGGATGTCAACCGCGCTTTCCTGGCCATGCGGGAGCTGAGCGCAGGCATTACTTACGTGAATGCACCCACCATCGGGGCCGAGGTACACCTGCCATTTGGCGGAGTAAAGGCCACGGGAAACGGACATCGCGAAGGCGGAATCGGCGCTTTTGAGTTTTTCACGGAGTGGAAATCGGTGTATGTTGATTACTCCGACCGGCTGCAAAAAGCCCAGATCGACCGACCCGATTAGTGTGGTCTCAGGATAGGTATTTCCTGAAGCCGCGCCTCGTGATACCTTCGCGAAACTGCTCTCGACTTCGGCAAACGTGGGATGGCGTCTGCCGGGGATATAGGGGAATTAAGACATAAAGAAAGGCATGGACAGGGCGGGATCGCCGGTTTTTCGCCGGCGCATGGGGATAATTCCCGTCAGCCGGCTCTGGAGAAGGACAGTGAATGGCAACCAATTCAGCTTGTGAAATCCTCGCGGCCTCCCGCATGGAGAACGTCAACCTATGCGATCCGCGACCTGGTCGTGATCGCCGACCAGATTGCGCGCGAGGGCAAAGAGATTCTTTATCTCAACATCGGAGACCCCTGTCTTTACGGCTTCCAGACGCCGCCGCACATGATCGAAGCCGCTCATAAGGCGATGACGGACGGCATCAACGGCTACGGAAACTCGCTGGGCTTGAACTCGGCCGTGCAGGCCATCCGCAACGAAGCCGAGGGCAAGGGCTTCGAGAACATCCAGAGCGTGTTCGTCACCATGGGCTCGGGCGAGGCGGTCGACGCCTGCCTGACGGCGCTGGTCAATCCGGGAGATAACGTGCTGACGCCGTGCCCCGATTATCCGCTCTACTCGGCCACCCTGGCGAAGAACAGTTGCGTGCTGACCTCGTATCGTCTGAAGGAAGAAGAGGGCTGGGAGCCCGACCTGGACGACATGGCCGCCAAGATCAACTCGCGCACCCGCGGCATCGTCATCATCAATCCCAACAATCCCACCGGAGCGGTTTATTCGCGCCGGACGCTGGAGGCGATTGCCGAGTTGGCGCGACGCAATAATCTGATCATTTTTTCCGACGAGATCTACGACCGGCTGATCCTGGACCCGACGGAAACTCACGTGCCGATTGCGACCCTGGCTCCCGACGTGCCGGTGGTGACCTTCAACGGACTTTCCAAGGCCTATTGCTGCCCCGGCTGGCGCCTGGGATGGGGCATCGCCACCGGTCCGGAGGACTCTCTCAAGCCGTTCCTCGAAGGCGTTTACAAGCTGCTGCGGTCGCGGCTGTCGGCGCCGCATCCGCTGCAATACGCCATCCAGCCCGCGCTGGAAGGACCGCAAGACCATCTGCGGGCGATGAATCAGAAACTGCGCTGCCGCCGCGACATCACCCAGAGCTGGTGCGATGCGCACACCGCGAGTCAGTTGCGTCGCTCCCAAGGCGGCCTTCTACGCGTATCCGAAGCTCGACATCCCGGACGACGACACAACCTTCGTGCGTGAGCTGCTGGAACAGACCCAGGTGCTGATGGTTCACGGCGCCGGGTTTGGCGAAAAGTCGGGCACGGCTCACTGCCGCATCGTCTTTCTTCCCGAGGAAAATCTTCTTACCCTGGCGTACGCCAAGGTTTCCGAGTTCATGGCGGCGCGCTACGCTTGAGTGCCATTGACTCGACAGTTCGTGGTGGCAAAGATGGCGACAACATCGAGCAGATAAAGCCTGTGCGGTTATCGGGCAATCAACTTGAGATATGCAGCAAATGAATCAACAGATTTGGACAGGGAGATGGGGGGCATGACAACGGGGACACAAGGAGCCCAGTCTTTTTATCGGCCGGAGAGCGCTTTGGACTATATGCCCAGGCCGGAGCTGGAGCGATTACAGCTCAAGCGCCTGCGCAGCGTGGTTCAGCGCGCCTGGGAGCGGGTACCGCTATTCCGTGCCCGCATGAACGAGCGGGAAGTGACCCCCGAAGACATCCGTTCCCTGGCCGATGCCGCCAAGCTGCCTTTTACGGTGAAGACCGATCTGCGTGATACCTATCCATTCGGCCTGTTCGCCAGCTCGATGCGGGAGGTGGTGCGCCTGCACGCTTCCAGCGGCACCACGGGCAAGCCGATCGTCGTCGCCTACACGCAGGACGACCTCGAGGTTTGGACATCGGTCATGGCGCGCGCGCTGGCCGTCCCCGGAGTGCAAGAGGGCGACATCGTGCAGAATTGTTTCAACTACGGACTGTTCACCGGCGGGCTCGGCTATCACTACGGAGCGGAGCGGCTGGGAGCAACCGTCATTCCGGCATCGGGCGGCAATACCGAGCGCCAGATCATGCTCATGCGCGATTTCGGCACGACGGTTGTGTTCAGTACGCCCACCTACTTTCTGCACGTACTGGATCGCGCCGAAGAACTGGGAGTGGACCTCCGGCAAATGTCACTGCGGATCGGCTTTTTCGGGGCGGAGCCCTGGACCGACGAGATGCGGCGACGGATCGAGCAGGCGGCCGGAATCAAAGCTTTCGATCTTTACGGCCTCTCCGAGATCGTTGGGCCCGGAATCTCCGTCGACTGTCCTCATCAGGACGGTCTGCACATCTTCGAAGACCATTTCTACGCCGAGATCATCGATCCGGAAACGCAGCAGGTCCTGCCGGAAGGCGAAGAAGGCGAGCTGGTGCTGACCACCCTCAGCAAGCAGGCCATGCCGTTGATCCGCTACCGTACGCGCGATATCACGGCCCTGATGCCCGGGACATGCGCCTGCGGCCGCAGCCTGCGGCGCATGCGGCGCGTCGGCCGGCGCAGCGACGACATGCTGATCATCCGCGGCGTGAACGTGTTCCCCTCGCAGGTGGAGTCGGTCCTGTTGCAGTTCGACGAGGCCGCGCCGCACTACCAGATCATCCTCACCAGTGAACACGGCCTCGATCAGATGGAAGTTCAGGTGGAAGTAACTCCCAGGATCTTCAGCGACAAAGTGGCGACCATGGAGGCCCTGCAGAAGAAGACTGTCGAACGAGATGCGGCAGGTACTGCAGACCCGCGTGCAAGTGACGCTGGTCGCCCCGAGCACCATTCAACGCAGCGAAGGAAAAGCCAAACGAGTCATTGACAGGCGGAAGATATGAAGATCACTCAGCTCTCTGTTTTCGCCGAAAATAAACCCGGCTACATTATCGCGCCTTGCCGGCGCCTGGCCGATGCGGGGGTGGAAATCCGCGCAATTTCGCTGGCCGAAACCCAGCGCTTCGGAGTGCTTCGGTTGATTGTCTCCGACTGGCGAAAGTCGGCCAAGCTTCTGGAGGAGGCCGGCTACGTGGTGAAGCCGACCGAGGTGCTGGCGGTTGAAGTGCCCGGCGGAGCAAGCGGGCTGGCCGGAGTCCTGGCCGCCGTGGAAACCACATCTCTCAACATCGAATACATGTACGCATTTCCGTTCGACCATGGCGACAAGGCCATTCTGGTTTTTCGCTTTGAAGATCTGGACGCCGCCATCGAGCAGCTACAGGCGGCCGGAATCAGCATGCTGGCGCGTGAGGAATTGCAGGAGCAGTGATACGCGCTCAGTAGCGGTCTAGCTCACGCCGACGGGCGGCGCTTGCGCCAAATCCGAGCCGTTTTCGGAGCCTGGCGCACATCCCCAAAAGTCCAGAGGACGGTGCAGATTGTCAGTGTCGCCGCGGTAGGACCGGAGGCAGTAACGCCGAAAGCAGCGGAGCGTGGTGCGCGCAGGCCGTCTACAAAGATGCAGGCATCCAAGGCGCGGCCGATCTGCGCGCCGCGATTGCATACCTATCCAAGCTCCCGGAGATTGATCCCTCTCGAATTGTGGTCATTGGTCGATCTGCCGGCGGCCTTGCTACCGTAGCACTGACGCCCGATCCGCCACCGGGCTTGATCGCCGCTGTTAGTTTCGCCGGTGGCTTGGGAGCTAAGGGATTCGGTGAAGTGTGTTCTCCGGAAACACTCGTGAACACCTTCGGCGAGTTCGGCAAGCGATCAAGAATTCCAATGTTGTGGGTTTACGCGGAAAACGACCGTTCTTTTGGACCGCAACTCGCGCAGCAGTTTTATCAAGCCTTCACGGCGGCCGGCGGACGCGCATCGTTCATTGCGGCGCCCATATTTGGCGACGATGGGCACGATCTGTTTTCGCGCAAGGGCATTCCGGTCTGGACTCCTATGGTTGACGACTTTTTACAAAAGCAAAACCTCAGCTTGAGAACAACGTTACTGCCGCTTCCGCAGCCTCCGAAGATAGCCCCGCCATCGAATTTATCTTCCAAGGGGATATCCGATTTTAATGAGTACCTGGCGAGTCCTCCGCATAAAGCTTTTGCCGTCTCCGACAACGGACACTACGGCTACGCCTCTGGGCGTCGCACCGAAATAGAAGCTGCCAGCCGGGCCTTGAAAACATGCCAGCGAGTTACGTCAGCCTTAGGTGATCGCTGCGCTCTGATGATGGTGGATGACACTAGGGTTGGGAATTGATTTCCGGCGCGACCAATCAAAATCGGTTGCGCCGCCCTGCCACGATTCGTCCGAATACACCTGCTCGCGAACCGCTCTAGCGCCTCGTCTCGGCGGCTCGGCGGACAAGCGAGCGCACAGCCTCCGGAATGCCCGGCGCTTTGACGGCCTCCGCCAGCAGTGTCACGCATGCGCCGGATCAATCGTGACGGCGATCTGCACTGCCCGGGCGGCAAACCTCGATCTGTCCGCACCGCCTTCCGTGACCAGTTTGCACAGTCCCTCAACGCAGCTTGCGTCCCTGCCCAGCATGATTTCGTCGAGTGCCGATTCGAGCACGGCCGGAGCCATGCTCGGCAAGCGCGTCCGCATAAGCGCGCACGCATTCGGCGAGCCGGCTTTTTTGCAGCGCTTGAAACGCGGCTCGCTGCACCCGCTCGTCGGCATGCCGCAGGACGGGCGCCAAATGCACGATCATATCCGGGTCGCGCATCTCGCCTAACAACAGGCATGCATTGCGCACCACGTACCAGCGCCCATCATCAAGACGCTTCACCGCGGAATGAATTGCGGCTCCACGCAGTTGACCGGCTATCCGCATAATGCGAAACCTGACCAGCGCATTCGGTTCTTCCTCCAGCCGCTCGAAGAGCCGTTCGATGGCTGGTTCCGATTGCCGGAGCAGTCGCGACGGCGATCCGCTGCTTGTCCACATTCTCGCTCTTTTCCAATCGCCACGTCGATGAGCTGGTCGATGATCTCGGCGGGAAGCAGCTTTTGACGCGCTTCGCCGCAACAGTCGACGTGCAGATCCGGAGACACGGCAATGATCTGCTCGAACTGCGAGGCAATCTCCAGGACAAGTTCGAAGTCTTCAGCCCGCGATGCCTGTTGGCCGAGCACGGAAAGACAAGCGGCAATCGACTCGTGCCACTTCGCGCCGCTTACGTTTCCCTCCAGTAAAGCCGGCGCCAACTGCTCCGTCGCAGCCCGCAGCACGTGCGCTTGGGACGCCTGCGGAATCAACCCCAGCACCTCGGGAATGCGTTCGATCAGGTCCGTCCCCCTTGGTTCGGCCACCAGAATCTTGCAACAATGCTCCGCCAGGAGCACTCGCGTCCGGCATGTTGTCCTCTTGCACCAGCCCTTTGATGGTACGAAGCACCCGCCGCAGGTCGGCAGGGGAAAGCACCTTGAGGGACATCAACTGCGTTTTCTGCTCCGTAAACGACAGCAGGTAGAACGCCAGTTCCCGCCGGATCGGCTCCAGCCACTCCATGGGAAGCTGCTGCTCTTCAAACAGGCGGCCCAACCGCGTAAGAATCCGTTCGGCCATTTCGGTCGCGTTCTTGGCACGAGCCAGTAACTCCGCCGTGTCGCTTTGCAAGGCGGCAACCTGTGCCTCCGACGACGATGCCTGGAAGCGCGAGCCCAGCCATCGCGCAGTCAGCGACTCCCACAGCTCGGATGCGAGCTGTTGCGACGTCATCAGTTCCTGTCCTTGCACGCCAGGCAGTGGCTGGAAGCTGGCCCGGGAGCGGTGTTATCCAGAAACATGGCCAGAGCCAGAACGACGCTTTCCGGGCGTACTTCGGATTTTCCGCCGTGGCCTCGACCGCGGTCTGTACCGCCTCCACGAGGCCCTTCGAAACATTGGCGGACTTTTCGTCGATCCCAGCGGCCTTCAATAGCATGTCCAAACTGATGGTACCGGCATTGAGCGCCGCCCCTGCCCCATCATGCCCCCGGTCGCCAGAAAGGACTCCGAATCGACGCTGAGCACGACATCGGCGTTTCCCGTCCCCTTCTTCTTGCTGGAGGGGATGATGCGCGCGTTCGGCACCTGCCGGTCGCGCAGGTAAACCTCGATTCCACCGGCATCAGCCGCGGCTTTGGGCGGGATGCTGATAAGCCGCAGCATTTCTTTCAGCTCTGCGACCGTCACTCCGGAGGAAAACGCCAGGGCCACAATGTCGCGTTTCTTGAACTCGGCCTCCAACGGAGCCAGCGAAACATCCGTCGTCAGCACGTTGTCCAGCAGGATGCGCCCGTCGGAGAAACCGAAGGTAAACCGCTGGCGCTCCTGCAACAACGGTTGCAGCTTCGCATAAGCCTGTTGCAGACTCGCTTGCACCGCGGGGTGATCGACCGAGTAAATGGTCGTGCCCTTCCATGCCACTTGCAGGCTGCGTCCGAAGCTCAGCCCCTGAAGCTTGGATTCGTCACTCATGGTATGTCGCCAACTAAGGGTACATTCTTACACAACTTGGGATTCCAGTATCCTGCCGTGATCGCTACTTGCATAACTACTAAAGTACCCGGGCGGAAGGAGTCAGCGTCTTTCCTGCGACTCGCCGATCAGTTTGAGCAGATACTTGGCCGGGGTGTTTTCGGCGGCAATGGCGCGGACCTCGGGAAAGGCTTCGCTCGCCAGGCTGGTGAGAACGTGGCCGGGATTCATCTCCACGAACAGGCTCACCCCGGATTCCACCAGGACCTGGGTCGAATCATGCCAGCGGACCGGGTGCGCGATGTTGGTGGCGAGGTCTTCGCGAATGCGGTCGAAGGAGCGGGTTGGCCGGCCTCCGCGGTTGGTGATGTACACGGCGCTGGGGGTGTGGGGTTCCAGATTCGCCATGGCCTGCACGAGTTTGTGCGCTACACCTTCAAACAAGGCACAGTGGGAGGGAATCCTCACCGCAAGGCGCTCTGCCTTCCGGCTTCCGCTCCGGCGGGCCAGCGCGAGCACTTTCTCCATACCCTCTATGGAACCGGCGATCACGATCTGCCGGGGCGCATTCAGGTTTCCGACAAAAACCGGATGCTCCGGGGTGGTGCACTCCGCAACCAGCTTGGAAACCTTTTGCTCATCTAAACCCACGATGGCCGCCAGGCCATAACCGCTGGGGAAACACTCCGCCGTCATCTCCGCGCGTTTCTGCACCAGCAGCAGGCCGTCCTGAAAGCGGATGGCGCCGCTGACGACGGCGGCGGCGTAAGCACCAACCGACAATCCCGCAACCGCGTCCGGCGGCGTGCCTTCGGCAATCAGGCTGCGAGCCACGGCAACGCCGGCGATGTAAAGCGCAATCTGGGTCGCGATGGTCGACTCCAGAGTGCGATCTTCGTCGAGCAGCAACACATCGCGTTGGAGAACGTCACTGGCTTCCCGCAGGGTTGCCGCGACCGCCGGATGATCGGGCAGGACATGCAACATGCCTGGACGCTGCGAGCCTTGTCCGGGAAACAAGAATGCTACATTCACGCCAGCTCTCCCTGTTGCGGGGCCCAAGGGTCGATCACCAGCCGCGGCCCCTGGCTGGTGCGCATCAGCAGCCTGGAATCCTGGCAGACATATTCGAGCAAAGCGATGCCGCCGAAGGGCGTCTCGATTTGCGTATCCACCCTGACCGCAAGGCCCGTGGTCGATGCCGCCAACTCTTCCGCCGTCTCCCTCGGCAAGCGTTGCGGAGAGCGTATGACCAGGTCCAGATCGCTCTCCGCATTGACCGCAGGAAACCCGGTGGCCAATTCAAAACCGACACTTCCAACAGGCCCCCAGCACAGGACACTGGCCATCCATCGATTGGCGACTTGCTCCAAGGCTTCGATGGCGTGCATCGACTCCGCCCGGGCGTGGGTTCGCCACCGCTTCCGGGCAACCAGGCATTCCGGTGCGACCCGCCGACTCACCCTGCTGCGCGGGACGAGTGCCGCATAGCGCTCCGCCCGGCTGCGGCCGCGAATGCCGACCGGAACTTGCAGGGCGTCGCACACTGCGCGCCGCACCACCACCACTGGAGTTTCCCGCAACGCCTCGCGCGCCCAGACTGGCACAGGACCGTCGCCGACTAACGCCTCGGCTCCGCCGATCCAAAGCAGGTCGTGCGGCTGCATCGCGTCGAATGGGGTTGATCCGTCTTGCATCGGTCGCTTTACGTCAGATCACTCCGATATAATGCGGCGCTTCCGGGTAAACGAAATCGCCGCATCGGCATCGGACTTTACGAGGCGGACCACTGCTCGGTCATCCTTCGGCGAACCTCAAGCGAGGCTTGGCGGAGCTTATGCGCGCCTTCGGATTCCAGGCGATGGTTCAGATCGCACTCGCCCGACCGGGCGGCTGCAATGGCATCGAGCAGCGCCGACTGCACCTGCGCGACGGTAGCCTTGGTTGGCTCATTGGGATCGGCAACGTTGAGCAACTTATAGAGTCCGCCCAGTTTGGCAAATGAGCCGATGTCGTAAGCCATCGGAACAATCCGCTTGCCGAGTTCGTCCAGTTCGGCCACGCTGCGGCGGGTAATGCGAGCCGCCGCATCTTTATACATCGCATGAACCAAGACCTCGGGATCGTCGAACGCCAGGATCTCGTTCGCCTGGCCGCACATCGTCAGGAAAGCGCCGGATACGGCGCGGCCCACAATCAGCGCGATCACCGGATGACCAGCCATGCGGGCTTCGGCAAAGGCCGCGATCACGGCGGCGGCGGCCAGATGAATTCCCGCAAGCTCTTCCCGCCGTCCGTAGGCCTGGCTTTTGGAATCGACCACGGTAATGAGCGGGCGCTTGCTTCCGTTTTTGTCCGCTTCGAGGATGCCGCGAATCAACTTCGCGGCAAACCAGCTTTGCTCAATTCCGACTTCCCCTTGGCGGGAGCGCGGAAAGCGGCTCTGCGGGTCCGGGGCGAGTGCAAGATACGTCACCCGCTCCGCTCTCAGCTTCTGATCCGCCACCAGGAGCGATCCCGGATACCCGGGATGGTTGCCGGTGCTTCCGGCAAGCGCTTCAAACCACTTGCGGCCACGACTCGTTGCCGATGCGCTCATCATTCACCGTCCTTCTTCCACGTGCTGCGGATGTCTTCGGGAGTCCATTGCCGGCCGGTGTCGAGCGCCGCCAGCCGCTTCAGAAAGAGGTCGGCCTGCGAGGTGCGGAATTCGCGCGGCACGCCCTGCTTCATCAGCTCCGCGACCGCCGCGCTGACGGCCGCAGCATCATCCTCCACCAGGCGGTCGGCAAAGCCGGTGGCAAAGCGCTGCGCTCCGCCGCACATGCTCCAGATTAAAGGCTTGTCCCTGGCATCCAGTTCCTCGACCCCCGACTCCTGCTCAATGACCTCGGGACCATTCATGCTCAGACGGGCTTGGCGGGTCATCACCACATAGCTGCAAAGTCCGGTCGCCAGCGACATTCCGCCGAAGGCTCCGGTCATGCCGGCAACGACGGCAACGACCGGCGCGTGTTTCCGCAGGGCTACGATCTCGGCGTAGATTTCCGCCAGGATCAGCTCGCCCATGTTGGCTTCCTGCAGCCGCACTCCGCCGCTTTCCACCGACAGCACGGCGCCGGTCGGAATGCCTTTTTCGTTGTCTTTCCGCGCCAAATTGAGCGCGGTTGCGATCTTCATTCCGCAGACTTCGCCAATGCTTCCGCCCTGGAACTTCCCTTCCATGGCAATGGCAACCGCCGGCTTGCCGCCGATGAGCCCCTTGGCCACCACGCAACCGTCATCGGATTGGGGAACAATATCCTGCATCTCAAGCCAGGGAGATACCATGCGGTCGAAGGGACCCAGCAACTCATGAAAGCCGCCGGGATCGAGCAACTGCCTGGCCCTCTCGCGCGCTCCCAACTCGATGTAGCTGCGACGCGCGCTAAGGCTCTTCACTTCCGGAGAAAGTTCAAATTCGAGTTCAGCGGGATTCATGATTTGCTCACCTCTGCCGCTTGTGACAAGCGAAGCGCTACCGTTCCCGGCGTCGCGCCGAAGTCGTTAATCTCGATGGCGGCGGCACCCTGGTAGCGCTCGAAGAAGCGATCCAGTACGGCCTTCCAGGTATTTCCGAAACCTTCGACGCTAGTTCGAATGGTAACGTGCGCCTTCTGATCTTTTGAGGGTTCCAGAAGGATTTCCAAGTCCGCCGATCCCACGACGCCGACGTGCGCGCGGTGCGGCACGGGGTCGGAGGCTGGATAGTCAAAGCTCAACCTTTCCATAACTCTGCGTCTCCGTAATTACCTGCAGGCGCTCAGCGCCTGTTCTTGTTTTGCGATCGAATCCGGAAGCAACGTGGCTCACCTGCGCGGTCGATTTCAGCCAGGTGCTCCGCCATTTACCAGCTCCGGAAGCGGGCCGGCGGTTCATAGAGCCCGCCAGACCAGGTGACAAGATCCTGCATGCTACGCGCCGACAACAGCGACCGGCTCGCATCGGATCGCCGCACCCCTATGTCTTCCGGGAACGCGACGACGCCTTTGCGGCGCAGCTCGGCCGTACGCTTGGCATTGGCGCGCAGACCGATTGGCGTTACGCCGGCCACGGCGCAAACCGCCGCCCGCCGTTCCTCGATGCCATCCGCCTTGTAAAGATAAGCAATTCCTTCTTCGGTCACGATGTGACTCACGTCCTCGCCATACACCATGATCGGAGCCACGGGCAGATGCGCGTTCTTGCCGACTTCGATGGCGTCGAGCGTTTCGACAAAGACTGGAACGCCGCCCGCTTTGTGGGTCTCAACGATCTGAACCACCAGCTTGCGACCGTGCGCCGTCGGACTGTCGCCGGTAATCAACGACAGCCATGCCGGAGAGCTGTGACGGCGGCCATGGGCGTCGCTTCCGAGATTCGGAGCCCCGCCGAAACCGGCAATCCGCCCTCGGGTAACGGTCGAGCTGTTGGCGTCGTTATCGATTTGCAGAGTCGAGCCGATAAACAAGTCGACCGCATAGTGTCCCGCGAGCTGGCAATACACCCGGTTGGAACGCAAGCTCCCATCGCGGCCGGTAAAGAAAATGTCGGGACGCGCGGCGATGTACTTCCCCATACCGTCTTCATTGCCAAAGCTATGCACGCTCTCAACCCATCCGGATTCAATCGCCGGAATCAGTGTGGGCTGAGGATTGAGAATCCAATTGCGGCAGATTTTGCCTTTCAGCCCGAGCGATGCGCCATAGGTGGGAAGCAACAGCTCGACCGCCGCGGTATCAAAGCCGACGCCGTGATTCAGCGAAGTCACCTGATGGCGTTCATAGATGCCGCGAATCACCATCATGGCCGTAAGCACCTGCAATTCCTTGATGTCGCGAGGGTCGCGGGTCTGAATCGGCTCCATGGCAAAGGGCCGGTCCGCCTCGACAATCACATCGATCCAGCCGCCGGGAATGTCCACGCGCGGCAGCTCGTCGACGATCTCATTGACCTGCATGATCACGATGCCATCGCGGAACGCGGCCGCTTCGACGATCGAGGGAGTGTCTTCCGTGTTGGCTCCGGTGTAGATATTTCCCTGCCGGTCCGCCTTTTCCGCGCAAACCAGAACCGCGTTGGGAATCAGATCGACGAACATTCTGGCCGAAATTTCGACATAGGTATGGATGGCCCCGATCTCGACCTGCCCGTCCTCCACCAACTGCGCAACCCGCAGGCTCTGCGGACCCGCGAAACTGAAATCCAGCTTGCGGCCGATTCCCTCCTCGAAGAGCGCGATGTGATCCGGACGCGCGATCGCATGGATGATGATGTGGAGGTCGTGAATTTTCTTCGGGTTCACCTTGCTGAGAGAGCGCGAGAGAAAGTCCGCCTGCTTCTGGACACTTTCGACAATCACCTTGTCTCCCGGCACAAGGAGCGCCTCCAGCGCTTCGATAATCTTGTCGCGGGGAAGGACTTTTCCGTTCATCCACGGCTCGACGAGCGCCATACGGCGCTGCTTTCCCTCGCGACGCGTCGTCCATGAGCGACCGATCCCTGTCGCCTCTGCTGCTGCCTGCACCATGCCTTGTCTCCTTTACGGACCTGCCTCAAAAGTCTCCGCACTTGCGGGGATGCATTTGCCGAATTCTGCGCCATCTGAGAACTGTGGACGTTCCACAATGCTACCTCATCTCCGGGGTTGTTGTGCAGAATCCCCGCCGGCCAATTCGCGGAGATCACGCCGGCCTGCGGCCGCTTGCCCGGCGAAACCGCGGTGGCAGCCCCGCAGCACCGAGTTGGAGGAAATCTGATTCTTGGACTGGTATGATCGGGAACAAGAAGGAGGCTATGCCGCATGGCGAAGGCAAAGGAATTCACGGTAACGATTGAAGATAAGCCGGGCGTGCTGGGAAAGTGTTGCCTTGCTCTGGCTGCAAGCGGAGTGAACATCCTGGCCTTTCAATCGTATGTGGAGGAAGGCGAGAGCCTGGCGAGATTCGTGGTGGATGATCCGCCCAGCGCCAATGCGGCATTGGGCAACCTGCGAATGAACTTCGAAGAGGATGAGGTCGCCGTAGCCAGGCTGGCGCACCGGCCGGGCGAGCTGGGACGCGCGGCCATGCTGCTGGGCGAAAACCAGGTCAACATCAACTACTCCTACTGCGGACTGGAGCCGGGATCGCCGCTGCCGCTGGTGGTTTTCGGGGTTGATAAGGTAACCGAAGCAGCGGCCTTGCTCGATCGGCTAACCGGCCGGACCGAGAGCTAGAGCTGGATAACACTTACATGTAGGACGGGCAGCATTGCCGGTCAGCAGTCGCACCTCGGAATCGATGAAATCATGGTCTGCGAGGCGCACTGCGTTACGTCCCCGGCAAGCTGCTGAAAAGCGGGGAGAAGCAACAAGCGAGGCGCTATGGGATGTGTGCTCCACGATGGAGTTTCACAAGAGCTTGTGGGCCGGATCCATTGCAAAACTGTTTTTCAGCAACCTGCTCGTGATTGAATTCGGAATTCCGAGCGCATAAGATTCAATCTGCTTTACGGCGCTTTGGTCGGCAGACGCCAAACTCGTACTCTATAAGGTTGATAAGCCATGCGAACTGTTACCCTGGAAGAACACTTCTCTACCCCTGAGGTCGTGAAAGCGACGGCACACTTGCAGAGCGATCCCCGATCGGACTCTCTCGAAGTTATACGCGGCAAGCTGCTCGACCTGGGGAAAGGCCGGATTGCCGATATGGACACCGACGGCATCGACCTGCAGATACTCTCGTTGGTGAATAGTGGTGTCGACAAGCTGGAGGCCGCGACCGCGACCGCGTTGGTGCGCGACGCGAACGACCAGCTGGCGGCAGCCGTGCGAACGCACCCTGATCGCCTGGCCGGTTTCGCCGCCCTGGCCCTGCGGGATCCGAAGGCGGCGGCCGTCGAGTTTGAGCGCTGCGTATGTAAACTGGGATTCAAGGGAGCGCTCGTGCACGGCACCGTCAACGGCGTCTTCCTGGATCAGCCGCAGTTTACCCCGCTGTTTGAAAGCGCGCAGGCGCTCGACGTTCCCATCTACCTGCATCCCACACCGCCGCCGCAACCGGTACAGCAGGCATACTATGAAGGGCTGCCCGGCACCACCGGCTATTTCCTTTCCACGGCTGCCTGGGGATGGCATGCGGAACTCGGGATGCATAGCCTGCGCCTGATCGTTTCCGGACTCTTCGACCGCTTTCCGAAACTCAAGATCATCATCGGACACATGGGCGAGAATCTGCCATTTTCGATTGCCCGCGCCGACTCGGTTTTTTCTCGCAGCGCCAAGCATCTTCAGCGCCGGGTGGCTGACTATTTTTGTGAGAACTTTTACCTTACTACCAGCGGGTATTTCACCGTGGCCCCGCTGCTGTGCGCGCTGCAAGTCGTGGGAAGCGACCGCATCCTGTTTTCCGTGGATTATCCGTTCAGCTCCAACGCTGAGGGCTGCGCCTTCCTGAATTCGCTGCCCCTCGGCCCGGAGGACCGTGAGAAAATCGCTCATCGGAACGCCGATCGGCTGCTGAAGCTCTGAGCTTCCCTGCCCTGAGACGACGCACTGAGGCGTACCGCCTTGTACTAACCCGCCGTTGCATTCCAAGGCGGTACGATCTTCCTTGGTCAGAGTGATGATGTGAAATCGGAAAACCAGAAGGGCGAAGAGGTTGTCGCGGATGATGTGAATCTGAGGTTCGCGGTCAGATTGGACACATCATCCTCGAGAACCGGGAATTCACTGCCTAGCGTTGAAAACAGAACTTAGACGTTCCGCCCTGGTTGTGGTCATTCCGCCTTTGGCTGTCTTAGGTGTGGTCTTGGCCGACTTCACTGCCACACGGGCAACCGGCGCGGCAACAGCAGCTTTCACGCCACGCTTCTTAATCCGGTCGGGAGGCGCGCCTAGATACTTAGAAGCGGCCCGGCGGCGTCCGCGGCCGACCGCTTCTTCAGCATCCTGTTCAAATGCTTTCTTCAGAACCGGCGATGAAAAGGAAAAAAAACGGAAGCCATCTTCAACCAGATCATACCCACCATTATACAAACACCAATTATAAATAACGCTTCTGATCCATCGAGTGACAACACGTGTCAATTCATCAGCGGAATAATCTGTGCGTAACTCGCCAATTTCCTGTCCGCGTTGGATGATCCTGGAGAAAATGGTAAAAATCGCCCTGCTTTCATCGCTAAGCAGTCTCTTATCATCATTGTCCGTGCTGATTTGACTTGTGTATAGAACTTTCTCAACGATGATGCCAAAGGATTTGGCGTGACTAAGCACCTTATTGGCAAACATTAGAATTTGCTCTATCGCTGTATGGTCGTTCGACAGCGCGTCATACCATTTCTGATACTTATAATCGACCTCTCTAATCGCTTCAATGATGACGCTTTCTTTCGACTTGAAGTGGAAATAAAAAGCGCCCTTGGAGGTATTCGCTTCTCGCGCAATATCGTCAATAGTTACGTTGTGATATCCATGGGAATGGAACAAACGAACTGCGGAATAGAACAATTTCTTTCTTGTTTCTATCGCATCGTATTTCCGTTTAGTCATTTCTTTATTTTTTGTAATGGCCATTCGAGAGATTGTCCTTATAATTCTGCGACAGATTTTGTTCTTTATTCCTTTCTCATTGTACAACGTGTCCGGCTCCAACTATTCTTTCCCCTCATGTTGCCTCACTTGGAAATGTTACCAAACCTTTCATCAAGAAATGATATCGAAATAGCGGCAATCCGGGTTCCCTCGATTGACTCGACGAGCAGAGACAGCAGCGCTTTCAGCCGTTTCCGCAAATACGCCCAGCGGCTTTCCAGAGCACAATCAAAGCTTCTTTTCATCGCTTCCCGATAGACTCGACGGGGCGTGGGCATTCTGCCAAGGAAAACTAAAGTTCTTCCGTAATCTAAAGGGGAGGAGTGGGTTGTGTCCAGAAACTTTCGCACTTTCTCCTGAGTGAACTCTGGTTGCGGTTGCATCGCTGACGAACTGTTGCACCCCGGGAGCCGGGCTCCTTCAGCTCCCGCAGGAACGCCGTCCAGCTCTCCTTGTTTTCCTTGGCCCCTTCGCTGACGCCCAGCACCTCGCGGAAGCCCTCGGCATCGACGCCGATCGCCAGCACGCTGACATTGCGCACCACGCCGCCCCAACTCCGATACGGCCAGAGGCTATCCAGGCAGATGTAGGCGTAGCGGCCCTCGATCTTCCGCTACCGCCTTGCTCGATCTCCCCTAGATCTTCTGGTTCAGTTCGCTGACCGTCAACGGCGATACCCGCGTGCGCCACAGCGCCTCGGTGATGTCCTCTACCCGTCGTACGCTCTCTCCCGCCAAGTACATCTCGATCAGGGCTCTTCGACGGAGGACTCCTGGCTCTGATAACGTTCGCCGATGGTCGTCTCGAATGGCAGATGCCGCGACTTCGGCATCTACAAGCTGACTTCGCCGGCTTTTGTCTGCAACTGCTGCCGGCTCGCGTGTGCTCGCGTTCGGCATTGTGCTCATAGCGCCGATCCCCGCAGAGCCGGTCCGCTCCGGCGACCAGCAACCTGTCCAGGCACCTCCTCCACCGTGCTGCGTACCGCCTTCATCCTTAAGCTGTCACTGCTGGCGGGGCGCATTACAACCCGATTCCTTTCGGACTCAATTCACAGATATAAAACCGCACCTATCGCTTGCCGATCACTCGGTGGACCGCGGGTTCGTCGAGGCCGGACGGTGCCCAGCTGCTCCGCGGCTATCGCCAGGTTTGTGGTGGATGCATCGCAAGCAGGAACGGGTTGAGTCACGGCCGCGCCTTGCGAACCTCTTTCGAGGTGCAATTATTTAATACTTGACTGCGGTCACTGACCGTGGTATTTTTCTGCGTTCACTTCGATAAAACAAGACCGAAATTGGAATGACAGCCACCGGTCATGGTCTAGGCATGTAGCAGTTGTGTGCGAGGTCAAGATGCCAGGCGACAAGTTTGATGCATTGTGGTGGGTGCGGGACCGACGGGTTCCACATGCGCAGAACACTCTCCTGACACAACACGTAAACGAATGTCAAAAGCAGCGGTTCCAACTTTCTCAGTAAGCCAGAAATGGCAGGAAGAAGATATTCGATGAAAGACAGTGGAGATGAAGTTGTTGTTGTAAGTGCGGTTAGGACGCCTTTCGGTAGATTCGGAGGCTCTTTGAAAGATATGGGCATCTACGATTTAGGCGCTACAGTCATGCGAGAATCGGTCGCAAGAATAGGCTTAAGCCCAGAAGCCGTTGACGAGGTATGGTGGGGATGTGGTGATACCACGAATTGCAAAGATCCCTACACGCCGGTTGTTGCCCGTCAATCGTTAATAAAAGCAGGATTGCCAGTTACCACTCCTTCGATCACTTTTGATAAAGCGTGTGTTTCAGCAATGTCAGCGGCCTATTATGCGATGGGCAGAATTACCAGTGGAGAAGTAGATGTTGTCCTCACAGGAGGCGCAACTAGTTTTAGCACCGTGCCTTTTTTAGCCCGCAACTTGAGGTGGCAGGGAAATAAGATCGGCAATATTGCGCTGGAGGATCCACTGTTTGCTCTTGGCTATAAGGACTTTGCTCCTGTGGCCGTTGACTCTGGCAACGTTGCCGCCAAATATAAGGTTTTGCGGGAAGAGCAGGATGAACTCGCCTATAACAGCCATCAAAAATATGGCAAAGCATACGCCAGTGGCTTTTATAAGACACAGATGATGTCGCTGGAAATTCCCGTAAAAAAAGGAAGAAAAACAGAAATCATCAAATTGGATATTGATGAACAGTATCGTCCGAATGTCACATTGGCAGATTTGGCAAAGCTGGAAACTATCTTTGGCAATCCAACGGTTACGGCCGGCAATGCTCCTGGACTGAACGATGGGGCGGCCGCGCAAATTCTCATGCGCAGCAGTACGGCCAAAAAACTTGGGTTGAAGCCGCTTTATACGATTGTCGGGATGTGTTCGATTGCCGCTAACGCCGAGTTATTGCCTGTATCACCAGCATTAGCTATTAAGAAGTGCTTGAAGAAATCAGATATTTCGATTGATAAAATAGACATCGTGGAAATTAACGAAGCTTTTGCTTGTGTGCCGCTGGTTTCATGCAAATTGCTTTCGTGTGAAAACTTTATCGAAGAAGAATATACGGAAACACTGCGGAAGATTGCCAATTACCCATTGGATGGTTTTAACGAAGCAAAATACAAACGGTTGATTGAAAAACTCAATGTCAATGGTGGGGCGATTGCCGTGGGGCACGCCAACACTGCCAGCGGTGCTCGTATCATGATGACCGCAGCTGACGAGTTAAGAAGACGAGGCGGTGGATTGGCTGCATGTGCTATCTGTGGTGGTCTTACGCAAGGGGATGCATGCATCATCCGCGTTTGAAGTTTCTTGCTAGCGAATAACTGCACTAACAAAAACATTCGGAGGGAGTATTTCAAAATGAAGTGGCAAGAAATTTATAAGAGTCGCCTGACGACACCCGACGAGGCTGTGAAGCTTGTAAAGTCGGGTGACCGGGTCATTCCCGGACACGCTGCAAGCGAGTCGAAGCTGTTGATCAACGCCTTAATGAAACGGGCACAGGAGTTGTGTGATGTTGAGATGTGGCAAGGCGTATGCATAGGCGATGCACCTTACTGCAAACCGGAGATGAAGGGACATTTCACCGTTAATGCCGCATTCGCGAGTGCTGGCAGTCGCGTGGCGATAGCTGACAACCGGGGACATTTCTCGGCGTTGATGTTCCATGAATTTCCCAAGGCCTTCCGTGAGAAGCTGATTCCGGTCGATGTATTTTTGACGATGGTGTCGAAACCAGACGCCCACGGGTACTGCAGTCTTGGCGTTTCGGTCGATCATTCCAGGCAACTGATCGAAAGCGCAAAGACTGTTATAGCCGAGGTCAATCCCAATATGCCGCGGACTTATGGTGATACCTTTGTCCATGTTTCGCAATTGGACTGCATAGTGGAAGGAAACGGTCCGCTTTGGGAATTGACCCGATTTGCCCAAGCAAGTCCCGTCTTGGACAAAATCGGCGAGAACGTCGCTTCGCTGATCAAAGATGGAGATACTCTGCAATTGGGTGCAGGAACACTTCCAGATGCGATCATGAAATATCTGAAAGTAAAAAATGACCTCGGAATCCATAGCGAAGTGGTGTCGGACGGTACTGATCGAACTAATTGATGCGGGCATTGTAAACGGAAAAAAGAAGACCCTTCACCCTAACAAAGTTGTGGCGACTTTCGTGTACGGGACCAGGCAAGTATATGACTACGTGGATGATAACCCGTTTTTCGCACTCTACCCAGTCGACTACGTCAACGATCCATTCATCATAAGTCGCAATGACAACATGGTGGCGATTAACTCCACTCTGGAAGTGGATCTACTAGGTCAAGTCGCTGCTGAGTCCATAGGCCCTAAACAGTTCAGCGGCATTGGAGGACAGCTCGACTTCCTCAGGGGTGCCGCAGCCTCCAAAAATGGACGCCCTATCATTACGCTGCAGTCGACGGCCCAAAAAGGCAAAGTTTCCCGGATATCTTGTGGATTAAAGCCGGGAACACCTGTTACCACCAGCAGAAACGATGTCCATTATGTTGTAACCGAATATGGCAGTGTAGATTTGTACTGCAAAACAAATGAAGAAAGGGCGGTAGCACTTATTTCCATCGCTCATCCTGATTTTCGTGACCAGCTTCGAGAGGAATATCAGCAGATGTACGGGATTACCTTACCGAAATGAACGGTAAGCATGGCACCCATTGTTAATATCTTGTCAAGGGGATAATGATATGAGATTTCAGAATGAAGTAGCAGTCGTCACTGGTGCAGCGCAAGGTATCGGCGCGGCCACAGCCCGCAAATTGTTTATTGAAGGATGTCGAATCGTTGTTCTTGATATCAACGAAAAGACCGCACTCGATTGCGTACACTCGATCGATCCCGCAGGTACTAAAAGCTTAGCACTTTGCTGCGATGTTAGTAGCAAAGACTCCGTTAGCAAGGCGATCGCAACAATTATTGAAAAATTTGGAACCGTAGACATTTTAGTGAACAATGCCGGCATAACAAGTGATTCTATGTTTCACAAAATGTCTTTTGAGCAATGGAAAAGAGTAATTGACATTAATCTGACTGGGACCTTCTTGGTGACCAGCGCTGTAGTGTCATATATGCGGGCGCAGAAACATGGACGTATCATCAATATTTCGTCCACTTCCGCCTATGGCAATATAGGACAGGGTAATTACGCTGCATCAAAAGCCGGGGTGATTGGTCTAACAAAGACTCTGGCAAAAGAGCTGGGAAGATATAACATCACAGTAAATACCATCGAGCCCGGGGTCATAGAAACGGATATGCTGAAAAGTGTACCCCAAGAGATAAAAGACAGTTGGCTTAAAGTGATGCCATTAGCTCGTATGGGACAACCAGAGGATATCGCCAACGCTGTGTGCTTTTTTGCGACGGCCGAAGCAAGCTTCATTACTGGCGTGGAACTGCCAGTATGCGGCGGATTCATGATTGTATAGATATAGGTAGAGTCTTCTGCGAAAAAGAATAGCAGTTTCGGCTATATAAAGAGCTGGAGAGTAGATGTCGCTGACAGCGCTTAAGGTCGCCTTGAGAACATTGAGCATGTTCCGGGAGGTTACAACGACGCAGGCAGCTTTGTCATCGCGGAGGGCACCCCGGCCAAGAGCAGTGCGGAGCAGATGAGAAGACTCCGCCGGACTCTTGACGAGCTCTCCCTTGAGATTGCGACCCCGGCGGAGGCCAAGTGACGCTCGGTCTAAAAGGGCTGGGGGCGAGTTCGACGCGCCTCCGATGGGGCAATCTCAGCTCGGGCCAGAGGCGGAGAAAAAGATACGACCCACAACAAACGAAAGGTACAAGAAGAAGATGGAAACTTCCACACTAGCTGCTGATCGAGACAGGCTTCACGCAGTTGCCACTCGCAAGGTGATTTTTCGGCTGCTTCCTATGATGGTGGCAATCTACTTTCTTTCGTTCCTGGATCGGACGAATATCGGCATGGCCAAAATGGCCTTGCGGTCCCAATTGGGAATCGGTCCCGCAGCTTATGGGCTCGGCGCCGGGATCTTCTTTTGGGGATATGCGCTTCTGGAGATCCCAAGCAACCTCATCGGCCACAAGGTAGGTCCCCGCCGCTGGATGGCGCGCATTGCCGTCACGTGGGGAGCTATCGCCTCGTGCATGATGTTCGTCCAAGGCGAGTGGTCGTTTTATATCCTCCGGCTCCTGCTGGGCATCGCTGAGGCCGGGCTGTTTCCCCTGCTCATGTATATCACGACCCTGTGGCTAGCACAAAAAGACAGGGCCGTTGCCGTTGGTTGGATTTACATCGCACCTGCGGCCGGCTTGATGATCGGTAACCCCATCGGCGGTCTCCTGTTGCAGCTCCACGGCTTGGCCGGATTACAGGGATGGCAATGGTTGTTCCTGTTGGAGGGGATTCCGACCGTCCTTCTCGGTTTCGCCATTTGGTTCGTATTCCCTGACCGTCCGACCACCGCGTCCTGGCTTACGAAGCCGCAAGCTGAGATTCTGGAAGAACGCGCAGTCGGTGAGGCACCGCAATCCTTGAACTGGGTGTCTGCATTGACGAGCCCAATTACGGTCTTAATGGGGATCATTTACTTCCTGAACCAGGTTGGATTCGTCGGTCTGTACTTCTTCGTTCCATCGATAGTTTCACAGATGCACGCGTCCAGCCCGTTTGTGGTCGGCTTGATGGCAAGCACCGTTGGAATCGGCTTCCTTCTGGGAGTTTTGACGCTGCCGTGGATCCAGCGCCTTTTCAAAGGCGAGTGCCTATTCGTGGGAATTCTGACTGCCTGTAATGTGGTGGCCTCGGCCTTGTACATTCTCACCCCGCAGCCCAGCCTTCGCCTTCTGCTTCTCGTTGTGAATGGCTATTTTGCGGGTGGCATATTGCCGATCTATTGGTCTGTCGCGATGAAGCGGTTGACCGGAATCCGGGCCGCGGCCGGGCTTGCGGCTATCAACACCATTGGACTGATCGGCGGGTTCGTCGGTCCGTACTTGTTCGGCTTGGTGGAAGCGCATACAGGCAAAAGCGCATCCGGGTTCGCCATCATCTTGATAACCGCGATCATGGGGCTGGCCCTGGTTCCATTCCTGGCCAAAGCGGTCCACTCCGAGGATGCTCGAGCAGCAACCAATCGCGCGTGATAGGGATGAGTCCCGACCGCAGCCGCCGTGACGTCGCGGTGGCTGTGGTCGAGCAGGAGTAGTTGATGATCGCTCTCAAGATTGCCGAACAGGTGACGGTCATGGGCCACAGCGAGAGCGTCTTGCGTGTGGCCTATGGTGAACTGGCGGCGCGACCCGATATTCTCAGCCAATGGCTGGCGTTCGCCTGACAGGGCAACATGCACTGATACTCGCCGAGCCTTACGACTCCTATGAAAGCGGTAGTCAGTGAACACGATCAAAAAGAAGGAAGTGACAGGAACGCCAACAATGTCAACAATAGAGAAATACTACGTTGGGCTTTCCCACACCTACACCCAACTGATCGACGATAAATTGGTGCGAGCATTTGCTGAAGTGTCGGGTGACCGCAATCCTATTCACCTCGACGATGAAACCGCCGGCAAGAGCAGATTCGGACGACGCGTGGCACATGGCGGGATTCTGTTCAGCATGATCTCAAAGGTTTTCGGTACGGATATGCCCGGCGCCGGCACGGTGTATCTCAGCCAAGTTTGCAACTTCAAGCTGCCGGTGTTCCTTGGAGACACTGTGACCCTGGAAGCCAAAATCGTCGAGATCCTGCCGAAAAGTATCGCTCGAATATCGACCGTAATTAAAAAGCAGACCGGCGAAGTAGTGATGGACGGCGAGGCACGGGCAAAATTGCCCGGATGGCTATTCATGCGACAGCCCGACAACCATCGAAAACCTCTGGTAACTTAGCCCATCTGTTTATGGTGCCTGAGATAAACCACTGCACAGACGGAGTAACAGCGCCACAACCTCTAGATGTCACTGTCTTTGTGGTACCAAGGCGTAGCGTGTTTTTTGCTTTATGAAAAAAGCAGAGATGGGCCAGGTTCGAGAAGAATAAGTGCGACTGGCCAAGCATCTCCTGCGGATTGAAGCGCGCCTTCGGTCAGAGAGTTGGCTCCAATGTCCTGTCCGCCGTTCAAGAAAATCACTGCTGTGCCTATATGATGTGGCGTGATCAGGAGGCCGGAATGCACAGCTTCTGGCCGGATCACCTCGATTTCGATGCCTAGCTTCATGACCATGTAATTCAGTGTGGTTCTTGCATCGGAACAATGTCCCGAACAGCCCTAAGTCTTGCTCATCACATCGATCAGCCCCCCGGCTGTCCATGAACTCTTACCCTCCAGGTAAACGACCGGATTCCGCAAAAAGAGTGATCTGTCGTGAAGCGGCAAACTCATGTAGTTGAGTTCATCCCAAACGACCACATCTACTTCATGGCTCCTATGCACGAACCCATATTCATTCCGCGTACGACCGAATATCCTCAGGTCGATTGCTCCTAAGCGAAGTAGCTAGGTCATCAAGAAGAACGGCGATCTTCGGTTACCGAACACGATCGGCAGCGAAGTGTAAAACGCAATCCGAGGGTAATGTTGGCTTAGGCGCCAGGATCGAAAATCAAGAAGTCGAGGCAGTAGGGCACAAATTGTGGCACACGGACAAAGCAGACACGAATTAGCAACAGGAAAACACCTGCTAAGTTATTGAAAAGATTGGTGGGCCCGGTAGGATTTGAACCTACGACCAATGGATTATGAGTCCACTGCTCTAACCAGCTGAGCTACAGGCCCTTGGTGAAGCAACCCCATTATTGCACATCAATTTACAGATGCAGGGGCTTCGGCAGGAACTACTTACTGTCCGAGAAGCAAGCTGTTCATCCAACTTCTGCACGGCGGCTGCAATCGCGAGTCCCGCGCTTGAATATAACATGCTTGCGTGAGCTATACATTATTGCGGCGAAGGATATTGAAGGATCTTCTGGAAAACGGTTGACGCCGGCGGTGCGCTTGGGACGCGCCTATCGACTTGGCGCCACCGCTCCCCCGTCCATCTTCGGAATCCCAAAGTGACCGCTCAGGTGCAGAAGGTCGAGCGGCGTAATCGAACCCGACACTGAGACGAAGTTCAGCTCCTTGGCTTCCACAAACAGCACCGCAATACCGCGGATCGACGCCTGGTCCAGATGAACCCACAAGTCGGTGGCCACTCCACCATTGTTTTTGTGCTTGTTCACGAGGTGTTGCCAACCCGCCTCGCTATATTGCCGGACGATCGAATCCATGATCGCTGGATCGTAGGAAACCGCACCCGGGAAGTGGAAGCTGTGCACCGAAACCTCATTCACTCCCAGAATCACCCGCCGCAGATCCTCGTCCCCTTTGTCCAGTTTGGACGCCAGCGCCAGCATCGAGTGGTTCAGCGTAAACTCCGTCCGCGACGAGGCGTTCTGCCCCAGTGCCGAAATTCCTTCCGGAACCCACCCTCTTGCTTGCTCCGGTGGAATTACCGGTGCTTGACCCGGAGGTGCAGGCTGAGCCGGCACGGCAGCCGAGGGCTTGTTTGGCGGCGAAACCTGGGATTGATCCTGCGCCACCGCGTTCATCACCATCGCGCAGCCGATCCACGCCAGAAAAAGTGTGCGGGAGATCCTCATTTTTCCACCTCGCAGAATGTGCTCACGGTAGCTGCCAGATCACAGCCGTGGATTGAATTCTATAACCCGCAGCCTCCAAGTATGTTTTCCGGAGTGGCACGCAAAACAGACAGTTCCTAGTCATGCTGACGGTATAGCGTCATCATCGCCTCAATTCACCCGCACTAATAACCCATCAAGTTCGCCACTCACGCTGGCTTTTTTTGATCGCAGGGCGGTGAAAGTTGCGGACGGCTGGTCGGGATGAGGATGAAAGATGGAATCGGAGGGCGGTCAACGCGCCAAGCCGACTCGCATCCAACCGATGTCGTGGGCGGCGCTCTCGGCGTTGAAGATGTTCTGAATCTCGTCTTCGGTGAGAGCGCGCCGAAAGAGCTTCACTTCATCGAGGTCGGCCTGAACATATCTGCCGCTGCAATATGGGCAGCTATGACGGCCATCTTCGGAGCCAAAGGCGAGAAAGCTGTCGGCCAGCATGGGAGAGATGGAACCCCTCGCCGAAGGGTTTGTGGCCTTCAACTCGTCGTCAATATACAACTTCAATCCATCATCCCCGGCGCTGTAGGTGCCGGTCACAAGATGCCATTCTCCGACCGGGATTGCCGGGGCGACGGCGCTGACAAAGCTGTCGCCGTTGTCAGTGCTCAAACTGAAGGCGATGCCGCCATCGACCAATTCGATCTGGTAGAAGTCGGTGGTAACCAAGCCGTGGCAGCAGGAAAAGAACTCGGAAGCCTCGTTTTGCCTGTACCAGAAGCTGACGGTCAGCTCGTCGCTGACATTCAGGCTGGACGACTGGGGAATTTGCACGAACCCGGGTTGGCCGTCGAAGTGAAAGCCTCGATTGATAAATCCCTCGCCGATACTGGCGCTCCCAACCATCTGTCCGTTGTTGAGGCAGGTCTCGTCGCGGGCATCCGTCCCGTCGCCGTGCCACCACCCAACGGGTCCGCTTGGCGATTTGATGCAGCTCTGCGAATCCGTCGGGGACGCCTGCGCCATCGCCTGGGGTGCCACAACCAGCAGCCAGAGCGCGGCGGTGATCCCGATCACGAAGTTGGTCGCAAGCGAAACCCTCAAGAGATCCTCCGCGAGATCATGACGATACAAAGTAGATGCAGTTCAGCCGCCATGCTGGTTGCCTGTAATCGGCCGATGTGGCGACTGGCGCGGGTTTCGATTTGGTTGTGAACAGCGGGGAAAAAGCTGGCGCACCGCGCTATCGCCTTCGACATGCACTCACACCTGCTCAGATAGATGTCGCTGGCCGCAAGGCGTGTGTAAAAGATCCGTAAAATTATTTGCTCGATGGGTGAAAGTGTCCCAACGCTCTTGGCGACCCTGGTCAGTCGGGCAACGCGATGAGCATTGGCATTCGTCTGGAAGCACGGCGACGCGGAGGTGGGAGCTTCAAAAAAAGCTCTTATTGGGAAGCGCAGGGAGAAAATTTATTGCCAGCGATGATTTCCATCGGCCGCATCGGCCGCCCAATTACATGGAACTGTAGCCGGCGATGCGTTCGGGCAGCCACTCGCGCAGAGCAGGCGCCATATAGAACCGCGGCAGCAGCAGATCGTCGTCGCTTTCGATGATTCCCTCACTCACCGCACAGGTCGCCAGCGCCGTATGTGGGTAGATGCGGATGCCCGCCGTGATCTTCAGGGCATCGAGGTGAAGCGATTCGGCAAACGCCAGACTTTCTTCCACCGTCTCCCGGGTTTCGCCGGGGGCACCCAGCATCAGAAATCCATTTCGGTTGATGCCCAAGGCGGCGAACATGGCTGAAATTTGCGCTACTTCGGCGGGCTGATAGCGTTTGTTGAGCAGCCGCAACACCGGTGCCGAACCGCTCTCGAAACCGAGGTTTAACTGCGTACATCCGGCCCGCACCATCAAATCCGCCAGTTCCGTATCCGTATCCGCCAACCTCGGGTAAATCGGCGTCCACCAGTCGATGTCGAGCCGCGCATCGATGATTCCGCGGCAAAGCTTTTTGGCATAGGCCAAAGGCAAATTGAAGGTGTTGTCGACGAAGTGGAAGTTGCGAAAGCCGCAGTCCCGGTAGCTGATCAACCAGTTTACGATCGATTCCACAGAGCGCCAGCGCAACTGCCGGCCTTCGATGGTGCCGGTCGAGCAATAGGCACAATCCTGCGAACAGCCGCGCCGGGTTTGCACGGGAATCCGCCATTCGGGATTGATTCCCGAGGTCAGCCATGCGGCAGGAGACGGCAAAGGCAACGAATCAAGATCGGCGGTAATCGCCATCGGCCGATGCGTCTGCGGCTCCTCGGCCAGATAAACCCCGGCCGGGGCAGCGCCGTGCCGGCCTTTTTCCAGCCAGGACAGCAGATGGGGAAACGCCATTTCGCCCTCGCCCTGGACGCCCATATCCGCTCCCAGGTACGCCAGCGTTCTTTCCGGAAAAATGCTGAAGCCCGCGCCCCCGAGCACAATGGGAGCGTCTGAGAGCTTTCTGCAGAAATCAACGACCTGCTTCAGCGGCTGCAGCAAGAACCGCGGGTTGATCATCGTCTGGTCATCGATATTTCTCACCGACACGCCAATCACGTCGGGACCCAGTGCTGCGATTGCATCCTGCGTGGCGGATCTCCAATCCGGGGTCGAAAGCAGGTCCAGAAATCTCACCTCAAAGCCCGCCTCCGCAGAGGCAGCGGCAACGCACGCCAATCCGAGTGGCAGCGGGGTCATCGCCCCCGAAGTTTCCTGGTTGCCGGATATGAGCAATACACGCATGATTCACTGTCCTTATCGGTGGGCAGTATCGTACCTCAATCTGCGCCCGGCAAGCAGGCGATTTGCCGATCCAGTCGGTGCGACCGGCTTTGCTTTTCCCGGGAGCAATCAGCCCGACGCTGCTGAGAGCACGCCGAACCCGTATGCGATTACGCAACGCAAGCCATATCGACCCGCAAATCACGATGGTAACCACTTCAGTAACCATGACGAATCATTACAACCGTAATTTGCAACCTGCCCGCTTTATGGCAAAATAGCGGATCATCCTTTAAAAGTGGAGAATCCGGCGTCGTGATGTCCGCGCGACCTTCCACGCCTGGAGGTTTTGGGGTGTTTTTCGTTGGCCTCAATCCGCGAGTTCTCCAACGATTGTCTGCCGCCTGCATGGGCGTCGCGGCCGAAAGCCAGGGAACGTAGGGTGGGGACCGACACTTACTATGACGTGCTGCAAGTAACGGAGAATGCGACTCCGAAGCAGATAAAGTCGGCATACCACATGCTGGCGAAACGCTACCATCCCGATACCAACCATTCGCCCGCAGCGGAAGAGAGCTTCCGCAAGCTCCACCAGGCGTACCAAGTCCTCAGCGACCCGGCAAAGCGGCTACAGTACGATCTTTTGTTTGCCCACATCAGGATCATTACAGCCCGGCGATCCGCCGCTTCTACCCAGGCAGAGCCCCAGGCGACTCAGCCCGCTCCCGCGCCGCATCGAGACCGGTCCTCAGCTCCCAACTGGTTTCATTCTTATCGTGCCTATTGCGCACTCCTGTTTTTCCTTGTGATTTTAGCGTGGGGTTTCACCAACCTGCAATCGCAAAAGCCACAGAAGCAAGCGCGCAATGAGCCATCACAGGTGCAAATCGAAGGGCGCAACTCACGACAGAGATCTCCGATCTCGGGAAAGCAGTTTAAGCCGTCAGGCACAACGGAACAGCGGCCAACCATACGTGAGATGTTCGATCAGGCGGCTGGATATTGCGGCGAAAAACTCGAACTCATTCGGGCAAACTTGACGATGCCCAAGACAGACGGCATAGCCCTGCTGGAGAGAATCAAAGGCTCGGCGGATCTTCCCGTCCTGGATTTGAATACGGTTCGTAACCGCGTAGATATCTCCCGGCTGGAGCCATCCACGTCCGGGCCATTGCCGACGATGATCCGCCGCGCGCTCGACAACCGTCAAGCGAAGAACGAGAATCGCAACGACCCCGTAAACCTTGAGTCGCTGCTCGCTGCCCAAAGCGATCCGCTCCGTCCGGCCATGCAGGAATTGCAGCGCTCCTACGCCGTCACACTGAGAATTTTGAACGACGCACTCAGCTTCTAGGACTGGTTATATAAATATTTTCTTTGAAGGGTGGCTTTACCCGCTGCTGAAAAAGTGTTCTCTGCGGTGTCATCCTGAGCGCAGCCGGGGTCCCCGGCAACGACCGCTTTTGCCGTTGCTGGGGCCTTTCGCGGCAGCTCCGGATTCATCGTGCAGTGGCCGGCGCTTCACGCGGCACTCCGCCGGGCCATCAGTGCTTGATCAGCAATACGTTGACGGCCTTGACGATGACCTCGACTTCATCACCCTTCTTCAGCCCAAGTTCTTTCACCGACTCCAGAGTCATGACCGATCCCATTTTCGATTTCGCCGGAATGTCGAGTTTCACAAAGCACATAATTTTGCCTTTATTAATTTCGGTTACCTTGCCCGCGATGCGATTCCGCGCTCCAACTTTCATCGCTCTCTCCTCTACTATCCCGTTCGGGATGCCAGCGAGTATCGCGCACAGGATGCAGGGTTCGCAAGGGGTTGCGTGTGCTTCTTTCGACTTCGATTTCCGATGGTGCAACCCACCTCGGGAGCAACCCCTTTGCGCGACTTGCGTTCTAATGCCTCCAGCGGAAACCAGGGGGGAAGCTATGCGTTGTCTACTGAAGGTATCCATTCCAACCGCGGTTGGAAACGAACGTATCGTTGACGGCAGCCTGGCGAGAACAATCGAATCGATCCTCAACGATCTGAGTCCGGAAGCAGCCTATTTTATTGAGGAACAGGGAGCCCGCACGGGGGTCATCGTTTGCAATCTCCGCGACGAATCGGAAATCCCGGCAATCGCCGAGCCCTGGTTCCTCGCCTTCAATGCGCGGGTGGAATGTCATCCCGCCATGACTGTGGCCGATCTGAAGAAGGCTGCCCCGGGGTTTGAAAAAGCGATCCGTAAATATAGTTCCATGAAGAAAGCTGCCTGAAATTGCAGAGCTTCTGAAAACCAGTAGCTCGCTTTAAGAAAGTCCTTCCGGCTGGCGCGACGAGATTCGTAACCGCGCCGATCTTCGTGAACTATCGGTGGGGGCGCAAGGATTGCAGCCGGGCCGCCACGCTCATCCCACGCACGCCATCGGAAGACCGAGCACTCGCGCACCTCTGCATCGTCATTTTTCGAAATCGTCATTTTCAAAATTGCCCGGCAGACTTGATGCTTTCGACATTATTATTTTGCACAGAAAACTTCCCGGGTTACCGGCCTTTTCGGACTCGACATCGAACGGTTGAACGGCTATTGTGATCGAAGAATCCCGGCGCGGCTGGGCAGTGGTAGCAAAGCATGGATGTCAACAAAACTATCGAAGAAATAGAATTGCTGGAACGTATTTTCGCGCTTCCGGACAACCGGCAGCTCCAGTTGGCCGACCGCGAAGCCGCCAACCAGAAGCATGACCAGATGTATGCCAACAATCCGTGGTTCCGGCTGTGGAAGCGGTATGGGATTTGAGGACCCGGCGAGCGGCGATTCTGTTGCTTTTCTCATGCACCCAGGTGAGTGGGTTCGAGTGATTACATTTGTGTCCGGCAAGAAGTGCTGAAGGTTTGATCCTTGCTCCCATGCCAACCCGCTCAGCTTATGTTGAACCTCATTGGCCTGTCCTGATTGCGCTGATCGCGGTCGTGGTTCTTAATTTCGCATTACCTGAAATGCTTAGCGTTGGCCCGCGATGGCTGCTTGCGGTTGTATTTGCGGTGCTCGCAATCACCGTCGCAGTCCTTCATGCGAGCGGTGCGGAGCAAAAGGCATCGGTCGTTGGACTGCTTCTGACCGGAGCGGTCACGATGGCGCTGATCGCATCCCTCGTCCTGCTGGTACGCGCCCTGCCATCCCATAAGCAAGAATCGGTTCAACTGCTGCGGTCGGCGGGGTCACTCTGGATCAGCAATGTTCTGGTCTTCGCAAGCTGGTACTGGAGGTTGGACGCCGGAGGCCCACACCAGCGGGAAAAGGTGGCGTTTCACCGGAAAGGTGCATTTCTGTTTCCGCAGATGGCTCTGCACGAAGCATCTCCCGCCCGGCCCGACTCGTGGCATCCCCGCTTCATCGACTACCTTTTTCTTTCGTTCAACACCAGTACGGCGTTGTCTCCAACCGATACGCAGGTTCTGTCGCGTTGGGCAAAAGCTCTGATGATGCTGCAATCCTTCATATCTCTTGCGATTGTCGTTTTGCTGGCAGCCAGAGCTGTGAACATTTTTTAAACGCCTCTCTTGCGTGCCCCGGGAGACAACTGCACCCCCGGCACATCGCGTCCGCCAAATGTTCACAGCCTGCGCCTGTTAGAGCAAAACCAGGGACAGATCCGGTCTACTCCTCGGACTCCACCTTTTCCCGGCGCGCCACGCCGGTTCGAATCGCCGCCTTCACCACTTCTCTTGCGACCGATTCGGCGACCTTCGGATTGAACACGCCGGGAATGATGTAATCCTCGTTGAGTTCACTGGGAGACACCAGGTCGGCGATGGCGTGCGCCGCGGCCAGCTTCATCTCTTCATTGATGTCCGTAGCCTGGCAATCCAGTGCTCCGCGGAAGATGCCCGGGAAGCAGAGGACGTTGTTGATCTGGTTCGGATAATCGGAACGGCCCGTCGCCATGATGCGCACGTAAGGCGCGGCTTCCTCGGGCATCACCTCCGGAACCGGATTCGACATGGCGAAGACGATGGCATTCTTGTTCATCTTTGCCAGGTCTTTCGCTTCGACCACGCCAGGGCCGGACACTCCCATGAAGAAGTCGGCGCCTTCGAGAGCTTCCTTCAGCGGACCTTTGAAGCCGGTCGGGTTGGTATGCTCGGCGAACCACTGCTTCATGAAGTTCATGCCTTCGGTGCGGCCCTTGTAAATTGCCCCGGTGCGGTCGAACCCGATGATGTTCGTCCCGCCGGCCTCAAGAATGATCTTCGAGCAGGCCACGCCTGCCGCGCCGACGCCGGTAACGATCACCTTCATCTCGGAGATATCTTTGCCGACAATCTTGGCGGCGTTGATCAATGCCGCCAGAACCACCACGGCGGTGCCGTGCTGGTCGTCGTGGAAGACCGGAATGTCGAGTTCTTTTTTCAGCCGGGCCTCGATCTCGAAACATCGCGGCGCGGAAATATCTTCCAGGTTGATGCCGCCAAACACCGGCGCAATGTTTTTCACCGTCCGGATGATTTCTTCCGTGTCCTTGGTCGCCAGGCAAATGGGAAATGCGTCCACTCTTGCCGAACTCCTTGAAGAGCATCGCCTTGCCTTCCATGACCGGCATGGCAGCCTGGGGACCTATGTCGCCAAGGCCGAGAACGGCGGTGCCGTCAGTGACCACGGCGATGGTGTTGCGCTTGATCGTCAGCTTATAGACATTCTCCGGATGCCGATGGATCGCCATGCAAACGCGCGCGACCCCGGGAGTGTAGGCCATCGACAGGTCGTCGCGGGTATTGACCGGAACCTTGCTCACCACCCTGATCTTGCCTCCCAGGTGCATCAGGAAGGTGCGATCCGACACGTGAACAACCGCAATGCTGCTGAGGCGTTCTCAACTCTTCGACAAGTTGGTCACCGTGTTCCTGATCGCGAACGCTGACGGTCACATCACGGATGATGTGATTTTTTTCGAAGCCGGCGATGTCGATCGCACCGATGTCTCCGCCGAGTTCGCCGATCTTGGAAGTGACTCTGCCCAGATTGCCGGGTTCATTCGGAATCTTCAGACGCAAGGTGAGACTATTGCCAGCACTTGGCTTGACGAGTGTAGCTGTCATGATCTTCGAGTCCTTCTCTTGTAATTTTTGAGGAATTCAACCATTCAACTGCTCTGCCGTCAACGGCGGCACTCCCGGAAAGCAGCACATTCCAAACCTAAAGCCGGAGTTCATAGCATGCCAGGCGCGGAGACAGCAGACCCACCCCAAGGATTCAAAGAGTGTAGCAAAAGGGACGAGGTGCACGAGAAAAATAGTCAGGCCCCAACCATGAAAGGACAGCTCGGGATCGTTTTCCGGGAAAATTAAAGAAGGCGCGGAATAGCTCGGCACCCTGCCAAACCACTCCCGCGCCTGAGGTTGAAACTTACGGCACACCCGGTGCGCGCTTGCGCGACGGCCGGGTGGCCTGGGATCGACTACGCCTTAGCCGCTTTGCCGCTGACTTCGAGACCCAGCGAACGCATCCAGGTAAAGATTTTTTCTTCCTGGCCAGGGTTCAATGCCATCGGCGACGCAGCCGTCGGACCGCAAATGCCCATGGCGTGCAATCCGAACTTGATCACCGGCGCATTGCCGCCGAACTGACCCATCAACGGGATCAAGGAAGCCTTCTTCTGCAACTCAATCGCCGTCTTCAGGTCTCCCCGCAGCCAGGCTTCGTAGACATCGACGCAGAGTTTGGGAACCAGGCTGCCGCCGGCATAGATGCCGCCCTTTGCGCCTAGCTGGAAGCCTGCAACTCCAATTGCGGGATTGCCGGACATGATGGAAAACTTCGCAGGAGTCGCTTCCAGGAAGCGCTGCATGTTCATGAAATCGCCCGAGCTGTCCTTGACGCCGATAATGTTCGGATGCGCCGACAATTTTCCCAGCGTATCGGGCGAGACAGGAATTTTCGTCATCTGCGGGAAGTGATATACCACAACCGGCTTGGTGGATGCGTCGGCGATGATCTGGAAATGCCGGTAAACCGCGGCCTGATCCAGTGGGAAATAATAAGGAACCGCCACGAGAACAGCATCCGCCTTGGTCTGGCAGGCGACCTTCACCTGCGCCAGCGTCTTCTTGGTTCCAGTGTCACCGCAACCGACCACCACCGGAACTTTTCCATTCACCTCATCCAGCACGGTCTCGATCGCGTCCTGACGCATGGCATCGGTCATTGCCGGAAATTCGCCTGTGCTACCCATCACCACAACGCCGTGCACGCCTGCTCCCAGGCAATAACGGACAACCTTACGCATGCCGGCCTTATCCACCTGCTCGTCGGGGGTAAGCGGCGTTACCATTGCGGGATAAATACCTTTTAGTTCCATCTTTAATTCCTCTGCTTCACTGGTTAGGATGCGTTCTGATGTGGCTTGAGTACCGTCTTCGTCATGCAGGACTGGCGCGCCCGGGATCCCGGCGAGCACCGCTCGCTGGGATGATGAGACGGCCAGCACACTGAATCCGGGACGGCGCCATCCGCTTGCGGATCGCGGCCTCTGATTGCACAAACAGATACGGTCACATTATATATGGATAGATGTGACCGCTCCGTTCGATTGACTTAAAACGTCACTTGCTCGCCGGTTTAGCCGCCGCAACTTCGTCGCACTTCAGCTTGCCGGCTTTGGCGTAGTTGACCTTCGCCATTTCTCGGATGATGATCGTGACGGCTTCCTCCGGAACCGAGAGCGTGGTGCAAATCGCACTGGTCACGGCCTTCGCCATCTGCCGCTTCTGATCCACGGTACGGCCTTCAAACATGCTGACTTCGATGGTTGGCATAGGTTTTCCTTTTTCCTCTCTGCTGGACAGATTGAGGGACGCAAGTCCCGAAAAATTATGGCGCCTGACGTTACGCGGCGCTCCCCGATCAACGCCAGGAACTGAAACCCTTATTATCTTAGCTGATTGGGAGCGAAGTCGGCTCAATCACCAGTTCCAAGTACCTGGGCTTGTCCCCGTCCGTCACTCCCGGCGGAATAATAATGGTTTCATGAATCGAGCCGATGGCCGACACTTTGTCGGGAAAGATCCGCAACACGCGGTCGTGGCCGGCGACGACGACTTCGGCAATTTTACGGATTTTGGCGATGGACTGCGCACTGCAATCGTTGTTCCAGCTCATGGCGACCTTGCCGGTTGCCAGTTCGCTGATGTTCTTGACCGCATCGCCGGCCAGCACGGTCGTCGGCATATCCTTGTCACGCAAAACCAGAGACATGCACCCGGGCGTGTGGCCGGGAGTAAAGATGGTCTGCACGCCAGGTGCAATTTCAACCTCTCCCTCGATCAACTGTAGGCGGCCGGTATTCACCACCGCCGGATAGAGGAATTTGGGAACCGGGAAATGGTCCGGATCGGTCTTGACCCATTCCGCTTCTTTGGCGTGCAAAAGAATTTTGGCTTTCGGAAAGTAATCGAAGTTGTAGACGTGATCATCGTGGAAGTGGCTCAAGACCAGGATGTCGATGTCCTCGGCCTTCGCTCCGCATTCCTGTAGCCGGGCGCGAAGGTCGCTGCGCTTGCCGGGTCCTCCGGTATCGAAGACGATCTTTGTTCCCTTGGTTTCGATGTACACCACCGAGCTCCAGCCCATGTAGCCCCGGCTCAATTTGCCGGGAAAGCCCTGAAAAACCAATTCCATCTTCATAGCGATCCGTCCTTGTACGTCGCCTGCGACGATGCTTTGACCCAACCAGAGCGTAAGCCCGCGAAGTCGTTCGCCAGTCCCGCGCAAACCTGCCTGACACTGATCCGATCATTACCAGCCGAGGCTGCGCGGGGCTTATCCCATGAAAACGCACTCCAGGCCGGAATGTCTAGCACAAAGATGGCTGCAAGATCGCGAATCGAATCCAGCGGATGGTTGCGCGAGAGATGGATCGTGCCTGTCGCACGCGGCCTTCTTCTCTGGACCTTGGGGCGGGCAGCTAGTACTCTGATGGGTTTATATCCTCTTCCGTGGTAAAGGATCATCGGCCCTGGCCGGCGAAGCCTGACACGGTTCAGGCATTTCTCGGGATGGAGTTCACAACCAATGGTCTGCCTCTTCATCTTCAACGATTCGCCGTATGGTACGCAGCGCACTTATAACGGCCTCCGGCTGGCTCTTAACCTGTCCAAACCGGCGGCCAACAAAGTGCAAATTTTCCTGTTTGGTGACGGAGTTCTGACCGGACTCGGCCAGCCCACGGCCCTCAATGCCTTTTACAACGTGCAGGAAATGTTGAAACAACTGGCGCAGCAAGGAGCGGAGATCGCCGCCTGCCGCACCTGCCTGGAAGCACGCGGACTGGGCGACGAGATGCTGCTGGAAGGCGTAAAGCGCAGCACCCTGGACGAGCTTACCGCCTGGACCGAAGAAGCCGACAAAGTGCTCAGCTTCTAGTCCGCGGACGGCATGTTATTCCGAAGGCCGGCCGATGCGTTTTTGCACTCGCGGCGATCAGGATTCGGTATGCTGAGGTATGTCGCTTTTGCGCTTTCTGATGATGCTCTCGCTCACGATCTGGCTCGGCGGCATCATGTTTTTCGCTTTTGTGCTGGCGCCGACCGTGTTCTCGGTGCTGCCGACGCGCAACCTGGCCGGCATGGTGGTGAGCCGTTCGCTGGCGCGGCTGCACTGGATCGGCCTCGTCAGCGGAATTGCTTATCTGATTTTCAGCTTGATGCTTTCGCACTTAAGCGGATCGTTCCGGCCATTTGCGCTTCGTCATCTGCTGATCTTGCTGATGATCGCGCTGGTCTTGCTTACGCAGTTCGGCATCTCCGGCAAGATGAACCAATTGCGCGCCGACATGGGCGTGATCGACAACGTTTCGCAGGACGATCCGCGCCGACAGGAGTTCAATCGCCTGCACATCTGGTCGACGCGAACCGAGGGGACCATCCTGATTCTGGGATTGGCGGTTCTGTTTCTAACCACGCGGCGTTTATCATAGAATCCGTTTCCGTATAGCATCGTCGAGCAGGCAAAACAGCTTTGCTCCGATATGAGCTGCCCGGCATGCGCAGGGTTGTGCGTGCCGAGGCAGCGAGAAAGTCATGGTGCATGCATCATGAAGACTGGAATCATCGGCCGTCCCCAAGTGGGCAAAACTTCACTGTTCAAGATGTTGACCAAGGCGGACCTTTCCAGCCGCGCGCACAGCAATCCGCGCGAAGCGCACATCGGAGTCGCAACCGTTCCCGATGACCGGCTCGACCGCCTTGCCAAATTGTGTAACCCGCGAAAGCTGATTCACGCGCAAGTGGAGTATGTCGACGTGGCCGCGATTGGGCAGGAAGCGCTGAAAGAGACCGCCTTTCTTTCCAACCTGCGAGGGGTGGACGCGCTGGCTCACGTCTTGCGCGCCTTCGAAAATCCCTCGATTCCGCACAGTGGTGAAATCGATCCGCTGCGCGAGCTCAAGAGCGTCGATCTCGACCTGATCGTCAGCGATTTGGAGCAGGTGGAAACGCGTCTGGAGCGCATGCAAAAGGACCTCAAGAAAAAGAAAACTCCAGAACTCGAAAAAGAAAACGAACTGCTTCTCCGCGCCAAGGCGCACCTGGAGACCGAGCGGCCCTTGCGCGAAATGGAAATGAACAAGGACGAGAAAAAGATCGTTCGCGGCTTCATGTTCCTGAGCGAAAAGCCGATGCTGTACGTGCTGAACATCGGCGAGAGTCCGCAACTGGGTAACGATCTGGAAACTGCCGTCGAAAAATACAAGTTGAGCGAAGCGGCCTCGCATCTCAATACCGGCGCAACCGCCATCTGCGGCAACGTGGAGGCCGAGTTGACGGAGATGAGCGACGAGGAAGCCGCCGAATTTCTTGCCAGCTACGGACTGAAGGAGAGCGGCCTCACCCGCCTGATCCGCACCAGCTATGCCCTGCTCGGGCTGATTTCGTTCTTCACCGTGGGCGAAGACGAATGCCGCGCCTGGACGATCGAGAAGAACATGCGCGCCGTCAACGCCGCGGGTGCCATCCACACCGACCTGGAACATCATTTCATTCGGGCCGAAACCATTCGCTGGGACACCCTGCTCGAACTCGGTTCGGAAGCCGCCGCCCGAGCGGCCGGCAAGCTGCGGCTGGAAGGCAAGGACTACATCGTGCAGGACGGAGATATTCTGCACATACGGCACAGCGGGTGAGCGTCGGTTGCCAGCTCCTGGGCGATGCTATTCTAGAGCAGTTCCAAAGTTGATGGACCCGGGCACTTTCACCGGCGGGCTTGAAGCCCGGTTCCTTCGCGGGGTACACCTTCCGCGAATCCGGTCTAAGTACTAAGCCCATGAGGCCGGACGGATGCTTGACAGTCTACACAGCTCAATCCCGCGCAGACCTTGGTGCCCTGTGCGGCAAGCCATCAGCCAATCGACGACATTCGACTCACCATTGACGGCCCACGAATGAAGATTTACCGATGAATCCCATCCTTCTCAGTGTTGTGCTTGGCCTGACGGCCGCACTCGCCAACGTTTTTGGCGGGGCCATCCTGGTTTCCAAAAACTGGGAGCCTCGGTATCTGAAATATTTCATGGCGGTCGGCGCCGGATTCATGCTGGCCACGGCGATCACCGAGATGGTTCCCGCCAGTCTCGAGTTGCGCGGCAGAGACGGCGCTTTCCTGGTGCTGTTCGGGTATCTGCTCATCCATTTCTTTGAGCATGCGGTCACGCCGCACTTCCACTTTGGCGAAGAAACTCACAAAAACGAGTTTGCGACGAGTCACAAAAGCTTCTCCGTGCTTCTGGGCCTCATCATCCACACTTTCTTTGACGGTATCGCCATCGCCTCGGGGTTTCTGGTTTCGCCACGTCTCGGATGGATCATCTTCATCGCGGTTTTTCTGCACAAGATTCCGGAAGGCTTCACCATCACTTCGGTCATGCTCGCCAGCGGACACAGCCGCATGAGTTCCTGGGGCGCCTCGATGGTGCTTGGAGTTGCCACCCTGGCAGGCGTACTCACCATGGCCATCACCCAGTCGGCGGTCAACATTGGCCTGCCCATCTCGGCCGGAGTGACGATCTATGTCGCCGCCAGCGATATTCTGCCCGAGGTGAACCGCGAACCGGGAGTCCGCATGGCATTGCTCGTCTTCGTCGGCGTTGCCGTCATGTTTCTGCTTGACCGGTGCTTTCATCTGCACTGAACGATGAGAACAGTGCCTACTCCACCGGCCTGCGGGCGGTGTAGCCATCGCGGGCGATGATGTTGTATTTCACTTCCTTGTTCTTCTTGTCGCGAAGGGTAAGCGGCTTTCCGGTTCCGGGCTCCATCAGTTGGATTTTGAGTTTGCGGTAACTGCCGTCCAGCTTCTGGTTCGTAGGCTTAAAGGTGATCGTGTACTGGTTGCGCACCGAGTTCGAAATGTCGCGAAAAGCATCCGAAAACTCGCCCTGCAGGCGCGGGTTGTACCAGCGTCCGCCTGTCATCTGGGCAAACGTTCTCATCTGATTATCGGCCTGAAGATAATCGAGCGAGCGAATTTGCCCGCCTCGGGACATGCCGGAGTGCATATCGAGCCACTCGTTGAAGGCGCGGCCCGTGCTGATCGTAAAAATCGTGACATCGGGCGTCTCCTTGATTTTTTTCTGGATGCGGTCGTAGGTGATTTTGCTGAAGGTGTCCACGCCGCTGGCGACCACGATGATTTCCTTGCGGCCCTTGATGCTGTCGATGCGGTCCAGCGTGTCGTAAAGCGCGTCATACAGGTTGCGCTCGCTGAAGCCGGGAATCCGCAAGCGATTCAACGCGCCGAAGACCGCTGTCTTGTCCTGCGTGAAATCCAGCAGGATCTTCGGCGTCATGTCGTACTCGACGACCGCGATCCAGTCGTCTTTCTTGAGATCCTCGGCAAAAGCATAGGCCGCGCGCAAGGCGTCGGCCAGAAACGCCGTCGTGTAATTATTATTGGCGAACTCGATCAGCAGAACGGCGGTGATGGGCGCCTGCGTTCGCCCGAAACTTGTGATCTGCTGCGGAACGCCATCCTCCAACACGCGGAAATTATCCTGCTTCAGACCGGGAATGAACTGGCCATCTTTGGAGAGCACGATGGCGTCGACGCTCACCACAGGGACGTTCACACTGAGCGAATAGCCCGGCACATCTTCGGGCGGCTTGGGCGGCTTGGCCGCCACGGGCGGTGGCGGTGGCGGAGCTTCGCTCTTCTTAGGAATCGCGTAGGGCCCCAGATCTCCCTGTGGACCGCCAGCCTCCGGCAGTGGCTCCGATGGGAGCGGCGATTTGCCGGATGCGGGCTGCTGCTGCGCCCACGTTAGTGCCGCACTCAACAGCATCACGGCAAGCGTGATTCCAAATTGAGATGGATTAAGTATTTTCCTAAGTAATCTAAGGCTCATACCCCGTCTCTCCGGCCAGATGCTCTGCTACTATAAATCCGTTTCAAGTACCTCCCCGACCTTAAGTTGAGCGGTCAAGGGTCTCGCGAGTCGAGCAGTTCGAGGGTCCATCGCACCAGCTCTTTCGCCGTATGAGCTGCCGCAGGAGCAAAATGGGTAACCGTTTCGTCGTCCGTCCAGAATTCGCCGGCAGATCGCGATACCGGGAAAATGCCGCAAATACCAAGATTGCTTTCGCTCGGAAAAGTTTGCACCGTCTGCCGGCGGCGGCGGTGGTTTGCCTGCTGGCCTTCGCGCTGGCGATTCCCTGTCTTGCCATTGAACCTAAGCTGAGCGTGCCGATCATGCCCCTCGAAGACGTAAAAGCCGGGATGCGAGGCACCGCTTACACCGTGTTTGAAGGCACTAAGCCCGAACCGATGCAGGTTGAGGTCCTTGGAATTCTGCGCAATATGACCGGCCCCAAGGGCGACGTCATTCTGGTTCGGCTGCACGGAGAAAAACCCGAGTACACCGGGATCGTTGCCGGAATGAGCGGCAGTCCGGTTTACATCGACGGCAAGCTGGTCGGCGCGCTCGCATTCCGCATCGGCCAGTTCTCCAAGGAACCGATCGCCGGCATTACTCCGATCGCTTCGATGCTGGAAATCAATGCGTTGGATTCGACGCCGGATCAGGATGCCGCCAGCGCCAAGGCTCCCGCCATTGTCCCGGCGCGTACCGGCGGCCCGGGCGAGGCTGTGTCAATAGCGTCGGTGGCTCAGTACCTGCAACCCATCGACACGCCCCTGGTTTTCAACGGCTTCAACCAGGAGTCGATCCAGCGCTTCTCGTCGGATTTCGCGGCGGCCGGCATTGTGCCCGTCATGGGCGCCGGATCGTCCGACCCAAGCATTAAAGACCCGACTCCGATTGCCGCCGGCTCTTCGGTAGCCGCGGTTCTAGTACGCGGCGACATGGATATTTCCGCCACCTGCACAGTCACCTACGTCGACGCCAATCGCCTGCTGGCCTGCGGACATCCGTTGATGGGCAGCGGGCAGGTCGAGATGCCGATGACCAAGTCGCAGGTGCTGGCCACCCTGCCTTCGCCCTCCAACTCCTTCAAGATCGCTACGGCAACCGAGACCATCGGAGCCTTCGTACAGGATCGCCACACGGGAATCATGGGACGCTTCGGCAAAGACGCGCATATGATTCCCGTGACGCTTACGATCAGCGGCGCGGCGCATCCCCGCAGTTATCACTTTGAAGTGCTCAACAACGGCCGCATCACGCCGGTCGCCATGATGTCCACGGTTTACAATGCCGTGCAAGCCACCAATGAATATGGTGAAGACACGACCTTCCGGGTTGCCGGAAGCATCAACGTCTCGGGCCATTCCCGGCTGACACTCGACGATATGTTCGCACCCACCGACAATGGGCAGCCAACCGCGGCTTCCATTGCCATGGCGGTGGGCGAGCGCTTTTCCCGCATCTTCCAAAACCCTTACCAGCGGCCTGAAATCACCGGGGTGGAGCTGAACGTCAACGTGATTCCGGAGCGCCGCTTTGCCCGTCTGGAGACGGCGCGCACCGACGTTACCGAAGCGCGTCCCGGCGACGAAATCGTCGTCGAAACCGCGCTCCGTCCCTATCGCGGCGAACGCATCGTGCGGCAGATCCCCATCCGCATTCCGACCTCGGCCCCGCGGGGCACGCTCCGCATATTGGTCAGCGACGGCGAGACCCTGGACCGCATGCAACGCCAGAGCACGGTGCCCTCGCGCTGCGATCTTTCATCGACCATCGCCATGCTGAACAATCGCCACGCCAACCATCGGCTTTATGTTTCGCTGCTGGAGGCAAACCCGCAGGTGACGGTGCAGGACAAGGTGATGCCCGCCCTGCCGCTTTCGGTGATGAACGTGATGGAAGGCATGCGCGGCACGCAGGACATGATTGTCTCGGCCGAATCTTCGGTCCGGGAGGCTTCGACGCCGCTCGATTACGTCGTTTCCGGCCAACAAATCATCACCGTAAATGTTCGATAATAAGTGTCCGATAACGGTTTTAGCGTCCGATAATGCGCTACGGGCAAAACCGGGAATACTATCTTCGGCAGAACGTCTCAATTTGAGTTGAACGTCCCGATGGGTCGGGCGCGTCGGGTGCAAGACGATGTGCCCAGTCTCTCGTGCTTCATCGGCGATTGACGAAAGCGATTCTTCGCCGGTAAAGTGCTGATGCCAGTCTTGCAGCCTGCATCCCGGGCCAGCACGACTGCCGTTCCGTGGTTTACCATTTCATATACACATGAATAAAGTTCTCGGACTTGCGCTGGTTTTAGCGTCGTTCACGACAGCCGCCGCCGCTCAGAGTACTCATAGCTGGGAGCAGTCGAAGCTTGAGGAATTTGAAAAGGGCACGGCCGCAGGCGTCTCCATCCGCAGCAATGGCGCGCTGGAGTTGGCGCCTGGTTTACGGCAGATCGGCACCACGTCGTCAACTTACCTCTGGTCGGCGGCCAGTGACGCCGAAGGAAATCTCTACGCCGCCGGCGGCTCGCCCGCACGGGTCTATCGCATCACGCCCAAAGGCGAAGTCAGCGTCATCTTTGCCGCCTCCGAGTTGCAGGTGCAGGCGCTGGTGGTGGATCACGATGGCACGATCTACGCGGCCACCTCGCCCGATGGACGCGTCTACCGTATCGTTTACAATCCCGCCGGCGCCGCAACGGAAAACTCCGGCCCCGCCGGAAAAGCCGGCAGCTCACAACGAGCAGGTAAACCCGAATTACATCTCCAGCGTTTATTTCGACCCGAAGACAAAATACATCTGGGCCTTGGCAATCGATGGCCAGGGACGTCTGTACGTGGCCACGGGCGATCACGGCGAAATCTTCCGGGTGGAGAAAAACGGCAACGGCTCGCTCTTTTTCAAGAGCGACGAGGCCCACATCCGCGTCCTCGCGCTCGATGGCGACGGCAACCTCATTGCCGGCTCCGATGGCAGCGGACTGGTCTATCGCATCACTCCCGCCGGGCAGGGCTTCGTGCTGTATGGCGCACCTAAAAAGGAAATCACCGCCCTGGCGCTCGATTCCGAAGGCAACATCTATGCCGCCGGCGCGGGCGAAAAACGCCCGGCTGCCCCATTCGCCGGGTGTGAACACGGGCCTGACAGCCGCGGTCCCTGGTGCGATCACGATTCAGGCCATTTCTCCATCGGGAGCCAAGCCGTCCGGCCTCGCGCCGGCCACACCCTCGGCCGCGCCGATACCATTGCCGGGGCTTGCGACCACGGGCTCCGAGATCTATCGCATAGCCCCCGACGGCTCTCCCAAACGCATCTGGGGCTCTCGCGAAGACTTGGTGTATGCCCTCACCTTCGATCGCAACCGGCGGCTCATTGCCGGCACCGGCAACAAGGGCAAGATCTACGCCATTGAAGGCAACGGCGAATTCGCCGATCTGCTGAAAGCCAGCGCCAACCAGGTCACTGGATTTGCCCCGGCGCCCAATGGCGGCATTTACACCGCGTGCAGCAATCTCGGCAAAGTCTTTCTGATGGAAGATTCTTCGCAACGCGAGGGCACCTACGACAGCGATGTCTTCGACGCCCGGATTTTCTCCCGCTGGGGACGAGTGGAGATGCACGGCCAGGGTTTGGTTGATCTCTATGCACGCAGCGGCAACGTCGACAACCCCGACCGCAACTGGAGCCCCTGGAGCAAAATCAATCTCAAGGCGGGAGCCGAAACCCAGATTCCCCCGGCGCGTTATGCGCAGTGGCGCGCGGTGCTGCATTCGGGTCCGATGGCGCCGCGGGTCAACAGCGTCCGGCTGTATTACCTGCCCAAGAACGTCGCGCCGGAAGTCGATGACGTGACCGTCCAGATGGCCAGACCGGCGAGCGCGCCTCATCCCGAAGCCGGCAATCCGAACCCTTCCGTGCGTCGTATTGCATCCGGTGCGCAACGACATTACGGTGCACTGGACGGCACACGACGACAACGACGATCAGTTGCGTTTCTCCATCTACTACCGCGCCGATGGCGACAGGCGCTGGCTGCTGCTGAAAGACGACCTCAGCGAGCGCTCCTATGCTTTCGATCCGAGCCTGATTCCCGACGGCGGATACACCATCCGCGTGGTCGCCTCCGATGCGCCTTCGCACGCGCCCGGCGAGGCGCTCACCGGCTGGAAGGATAGCGCCCACTTCGAGGTTGACACGACGCCTCCCGCCATTGCGAATCTCCATGCCATGCTCGCCGGCGACCGGTTGCACATCACCTTCAGCGCCAGCCGATTCATTCTCGGTGATTCAGCGAGCCGAGTATTCGATTGACGCCGAAACCTGGCAGTTTATCGCTCCGGTCGGGGAGATTTCGGATTCGAAGACGGAGAATTACGACTTCTCGGTCGCCGGTGCGCGCACAACCTCGGCCTCCCGGCGAATCGCCATCGACCGACTCGCCCGCAGGCCACCGTGGCCGCCACGCGCCCATCAGTGCCGCGCCGCAGACGGGGTCCTCGACCGGTGCCGGCCTTGCGCTTGGTGGGGCGGAAGAGCACATCATCATTGTGCGCGTCTACGACCGCGCCGATAACGTGGCTACGGCCAAGACGGTGGTGCGGGGGCAATAAGCGCGCCGCCACTCCGGCTTGAGTGGTCCAACCGACGAAGGATTCCATCAAAAGCCGCGAGCGGCGCGGGTTGGGACAGCTCCCGGGGATGCTTCGCTACGCTCAGCATGACAGGCGCTAAAGCAATTCCCCGATAGGCACATCAGAATGTCATGGCGAGCAAAGTCGGGCCACCTTTTGTTCCTATTGCTGAAAAAACACAGGGCGTCTCCGCTCCCCGCCCCATCAAACGCAACAACGGCGTTTGCTGGGGACCCTGGCTCCGCTCCGAGCCGCTTCTTGCTAAGCAAATGTAATGTCGGGTACGCAGCTCGGCGGCTCCGGCCACAGGCGCTTGGCGCTCCGGTCGCCATGACCTCCTGATAGCACTGGGCCTTGTTGGCTTGAATGACCATTCGGGATTGAGATTACAATCAGATAGTTTCGATTTTACCCATGAGATTTGAACTTTTCATTGCCGCCCGTTATCTGCGAGCCAAGCGGCGCCAGGCCGTGATCGGCGTCATCACCGTGATTTCGGTGATTGGCGTGGCCGCGGGAGTCGCCTCGCTGATCATTGCGCTGTCCATCAACAACGGCTTCCGGCAAGACCTGCAGGAGCGGCTGCTGGGATCGACTTCGCATGTGAACCTGATGCGGGTGGAAAACGACGGCATCAGGGATTGGCGTTCGCTGGAGGACCGTCTGGCGAAGTCGCCGCACGTGGTGGCCGCCTCGCCCGCCATTTACGAGCAGGTTCTGATCTCGCGCGGGGCGCGGGCCAAGGGCGCGATTCTGAAGGGAATTCTGCCGGAGCGCGAGCGCCGCGTCAGCCAGTTGCTGGATTACGTGGTGGAGGGTTCGGCCCAGCCCCTGGCAGATGCCCAGCAGCGGCACGAAGCCGGTCAGCAGCCAGCCGCAGCCCTCCTCCAGCCGCTTCGCCCGATTCGCTTGAGGGCGCGCAGGAGCGCTTCGAAGCGCTTCCGCCGATCCTTCTCGGCAAGGACATGGCTGACGATCTCGGGGCCAGCGTGAACTCCGTGGTGCTGGTCACCAGTCCGCAGGGTGAATTGACCCCTTTCGGGATTGTGCCCAAATACATGCGCTTCAAGGTGGTCGGCATCTTCCGCTCCGGCTTCTACGACTACGACTCGGCATGGGCAATGACCGGCTTGGCCGACTCGCAGCGGCTCTTCGGGCTGGGCGACCTGGTTTCGGTTCTGGAATTCAAGATCGACGACATCTACAAGGCCGGCGAAGTTGGCGACGCGTTGCAGAAAGAGGCAGGCAAAGGCTTCATGGCGACCAACTGGATGGAGCAAAACCGCGCCCTCTTCCGGGCGCTGCGTCTGGAGCGCTTCGTCACCCTGATTACGATTGGCCTGATCGTCTTCGTGGCGGCGCTGAACATCCTTATCTCGCTGATCATGATGGTCATGGAAAAGGCCAAAGACATCGCCGTGCTGGTTTCGATGGGAGCCAAAAGATCGCAGGTGCGCGGCATCTTTATCCTGCAAGGCGTGCTGATCGGCGTGATCGGCACCGCGATCGGCCTGGTTGTCGGCTATGGGCTCTCCTGGGCCGCCGGACATTATCACCTGATCGCGCTCTCCGCCGAGGTCTACTCGATCGACTACGTGCCGTTCGCTCCGCGAGCGCTCGACGGCCTGCTGGTGGCCGTGGTTGCACTCGGAATCAGCTTGATTGCCACGATTTACCCGTCGTACTCCGCATCGCGAATCCTGCCGGCCGAGGCGTTGCGATACGAGTAGCACGCCCCAACATCCGCAACTGCGGCGTATTCGGGACCCCGGAGAGCGACTTCGCTTGCCAAGAGATTCTGTTTATCGCGCCAAGAAATTCTATCTATCCGGTGGGGATTTGCAGGCTTGGATACAGCACGCGGGATGGCTGCGGTTTCTCTGGCCGGGTAGAAAACGCGCATTTATGGTTGCCATGCGTGTTCTAATTTCTCAAAAGGGTTCAGAGGCCGGAATTAACCGGCAGGAAACCTGAACCGGGATTGGAGCTACCCGCATCCAATGACGGAGAGTGACGTTTTTTTACGCGTGGAGGGCCTGACGAAGGTCTTCCGTTCCGGAAGCTCCGACTTAGTGCTCTTTGACAACCTGTCCTTCCAAGTTAAAAAGGGAGAGATGCTGGCGATTGTGGGCGAATCGGGCGCGGGCAAGAGTTCGCTTGCTTCATCTGCTGGGCACGCTTGATAGGCCGACCAGCGGTGACGTATACTTCGTCAACCGCAATCTTAAAGGCGCTTTCCGAGGAAGCCGCTGCCGAGTTTCGCAACCGTGAAATCGGTTTTGTGTGGCAGTTCCACTATCTGCTGCCTGAATTCACGGCCCTTGAGAACATCGCAATGCCTTTGCTGCTAAGGGGATGGAGCAGACGAAAGGCGGAAGCCGAAGCCGGCACTGGTTGCACGAAGTGGGATTGGCAGATCGCGGCCATCACCGTTCCGGCGAGCTTTCCGGGGGTGAGCAGCAGCGAGTGTCTCTCGCTCGGGCATTGGTGACGCGGCCCCAATTGCTGATGGCCGACGAACCTACGGGTGACCTCGACAGCCGCACGGCGGATGCGGTATTTAATTTGATCGCCAGACTACATTCCGGCTATCGGCTGACATCCCTTATCGTGACGCACAACGTGGCGTTTGCGCGGCGTTGTCATCGCGTGCTGGTGCTGCATGGCGGCCGGGTCGAAGAAATTGCGCCGGAATCTTTGCCGGCATAACAAATTGGGGACGGGAAGTGGCAGTAAGCAGTGAAGTTAGAATGTGAACGGCAGGTAAATTGCTAGGGAGTATTTGAATTATTTATTGGATCGCAGCATCCGGGTAGGACGACAATCGGGATGGGGCAGGGTTCAGGCTTCGGATCATACGGACGGCTCAGAGGAATCGGGCAAGCGGGTGATCGGAGGAGCTGCGGAGAAGCTAAATGTTTGAACGGTACACCGAAAAAGCCAGGCGCGTGATTTTTTTCGCACGCTATGAAGCAAGCCAGTTTGGATCTCCTTACATCGAAACGGAGCACCTGCTGCTGGGATTGCTGCGCGAGGATAAGGCTCTGACCAATCGTTTCCTTCGGCAGCATTCGTCGGTGGACTCCATCCGCAAGCAAATCGAGGGGCACACCACGATCCGCGAGAAGGTTTCGACCAGCGTCGATCTGCCCCTGAGCAACGAATGCAAGCGCGTGCTCGCCTACGCGGCCGAAGAGGCCGAGCGTCTCTCGCACAAGCACATCGGCACCGAACACCTGCTACTGGGACTGTTGCGGGAAGAAAAATGCTTTGCCGCCGAGATTCTGCACGAGCGCGGGCTGAAGCTTCAGACCATCCGCGAGGAAATGCAGCGCACGACGCAAGAGAAGGTGCAGGCGCAGCCGCAGCGCAACCGCGAGTCGTCGCTGCTGGCCGAGTTCTCGCGCGACCTCACGCAGTCGGCGATGGAGAATCAGCTCGATCCTCTGGTCGGCCGCGACCAGGAAGTCGACCGGGCGATTCAGATCCTTTGCCGCCGCACCAAGAACAATCCGGTGCTGATCGGCGAGCCCGGCGTAGGCAAAACCGCCATCGTGGAAGGCCTGGCGCAACGCATCGCCGATGGCGAGGTGCCTTCGTTCCTGGCGGACAAGCGCATCCTGGGACTCGATCTTTCGCTGATCGTCGCCGGAACCAAGTATCGCGGCCAGTTCGAGGAGCGGCTCAAGACCATCATGAAGGAGTTGATGGAGTCGCAGAACTGCATCATCTTCATCGACGAGTTGCACACCCTGGTGGGCGCCGGCTCGGCCGAGGGTTCGCTCGACGCGGCCAACATCCTGAAGCCTGCTCTCTCGCGCGGCGAGATTCAGTGCATCGGCGCAACCACGCCCGCTGAATACCGCAAATCGATCGAAAAGGACCGCTCGCTGGAGCGCCGCTTCCAGGCCGTCAAAGTGCCGCCGCCGAACGAAGAGGATGCCAAAAAGATCCTGGGCGGCATCAAGGACCGCTACGAGAAGTTTCATGCTGTAAGTTACACGGAGGATGCGATCGAGTTCGCGGTGTCGCATTCCAACCGTTATATTCCCGACCGCTTTCTGCCCGATAAGGCAATCGACCTCATCGACGAAGCCGGTGCTCGCGTGAAACTGCGCCAGACCGCTTTGCCGGAGGAGATCACCGAGGTCCAGAAGCGGATCAAGTTCATCGTCCACCGCATGGAGAACGCCATCGCGAACCACGAGTTCGAGAAGGCGCGCTTCTACAGCGACGAAGAACGGAAGGAGCGCGAGAACCTGCGCGCTCTTCGGGATAAGTATCACCTCGACGAGACTTCTACGGGCATCGTGACCCGCGAAGACATCGAAGAGGTTGTTTCGCGCTGGACGGGCGTGCCGATCTCCTCGATCAAGGAAGAAGAGTCGCTGAAGCTGCTGCGCATCGAGGAAGAGCTGCACAAGCGGGTCATCTCGCAAGACAAGGCCATCTCGGCGCTCGTCCCGCGCCATCCGCCGCTCGCGCGCCGGACTGAAGAGTCCGAACCGTCCGATCGGCTCGTTCCTCTTCCTGGGCCCGACCGGCGTCGGCAAAACCGAGGTCGCGCGCACCCTGGCGCAGTTCATGTTCGGCACGGAAAAGTCGCTGATCCGCTTCGATATGTCCGAGTACATGGAAAAGCACTCGGTGAGCAAGCTGATCGGCTCGCCTCCGGGATACGTCGGCTACGAAGAGGGCGGCCAGTTGACCGAGCGCGTGAAGCGCGCGCCTTATTCGGTGGTGTTGCTGGACGAAATCGAGAAGGCGCATCCGGATGTCTTCAATATCCTGCTTCAGGTTTTTGAAGACGGCCAACTCACCGACGGACTCGGCAATACGGTCGACTTCAAGAACGCGATCATCATCATGACCTCGAACATCGGCGCGCGTCACCTGATGAAGCGCAGCGGACTGGGCTTCCAGAGCGATAAGGAAGAGACGGTTTCCGACAAGAGTCGAGGAGCTGGTGAAGCAAGAGGTCAAGAAGACCTTCAACCCCGAGTTCCTGAACCGTATCGACGAAGTGATTCTGTTCCAGGCGCTGACCGAGCAGGATCTGATCCAGATTGTGGAGTTGATGGTGACGCAGTTGAACCAGAACCTGTCGCAGAGAGCGATCACGATTACCGTGACCGAAGATGCGCGGAAGTGGATTCTCGACAAGACGATTACCGACCGCAGCTACGGGGCGCGTCCGCTGCGCCGGGCGCTGCAGAAGTACATCGAGGACCCGCTGTCGGAGGCGCTCATCCAGGGCACCATCAAGACGCGTCCGGCGTTCCTTGAGGTCTACCTCGAGAACAACCAGCTTTACTATCGCGAGGTGGGCGAGGAAAAGAAGGACGGAGCGCTGCTCTACAACTGAAATCGAGTGACGAGCGCTGGCGCGCCGGACGGCGATTCGCCCTCCGCGCGCGGCGCGGGCCAACCAGCCCATCACTCTCAAAAGTCGCCGGATTCTTCGGCGGCTTTTCGTTTGCACGGCTGCTGCCCCACCCCATCAAACGCAACAACGGCGTTTGCCGGGGACCCCGGCTCGTCCACCCCAACGAGCCGACAGCGGGCTTGTTGGGGACCCCGGCTCGACGTCGCTCGCCATGACGGTTTGATATGTAGGGATATACCATCGAGGGAACCGCTGTAGTCCGGAAATCCCTTTATCAAATCCACAACCTGACGCATTAACTGTTTACTTAAAATACAACTCAGAGCTGCTGTTCTGATTCCAAGCACCTGCATGGCAAAAGGCTTTTCACGGTGGGTGCCATGAATCGAATTCTAAAACTGATGTTTCTGGCGGGGATGTTGGCCGCTTTGTTCTCGTTCACCTTAACCCAGACAGGCTGCGGTTCCGGAGGCTCGGGCACCTCCAGCACGCAGACCGCCTCAACCGGCGGCAGCACGGATAGTACAGGTGGGGGCAGCACTACGAATAACCCGGGTGGCGGCGACACCACCACGACGACTCCGCCAGTGGTGACGCCTCCGGTGGTCACGCCACCCACAACTTTGCCCGGTCTCGGCACCATCAACGTCATTCAGAATGTCGTTTTCATGCTGCAGGAGAACCGCTCGTTCGACAGCTATTTTGGCATGCTGAACGCTTATCAGAAGACGATCAAGGGCATAGCAAACCCAGACGTAGAGCCGGCGCCGCTCAACGTGGTACTCAAGGACCTGGCAGGCAATCCGATTGAACGGTTCCATTACCAGACGGCGTGCACGGATGCGATCACGCCCGCCTGGGGCGCAAGCATTACGCAATACGCCGGCGGCAAGCTGGATCGGTTTCATGAAGACCCTGCCAGTGCGGCCGTTGTATGACCCTAACGGAACGCGCGCGATGGGATACTACGACTGGACGGACTTGCCTTACTACTACGAACTGGCGACCCAGTACGCGACCAGCGATCGTCAATTTGCGTCGGTGGGTGCCCGTACTCCGGTGAACCGCATGTACATTATGGCAGCAAGTTCCTATGGCAACGTCGATTTCGGGCCGATTCCGCAGACGGCGCTGACCATCTTCGACCGCCTGACCGCTGCCGGAATCTCGTGGAAATACTATTACGAGCCCACCATTCCCGCGCCCGAAGGTCTAAACATCTCGGGCTTCAATGTATCCAAAACTAACCCCAGCCAGATCGTCACCACCGACGAGTATTTCACTGACCTGCAGAACGGAACGTTACCGGTGGTCTCGTTTATTGAAAGCGACGGTTCCGGCTTTGACGAGCATCCACAGGACAATATTCAGGAGGGTGCGCTGCATGCGTCCCAGCTCATCAACGCGTTCATCAACAGCTCCTATTATGCGACTGGCGTGTTCTTACTCTCCTACGACGAGCATGGCGGGCTGTATGACCATGTTCCGCCGATAACGGTGGTCGCGCCGGACAACATTGCTCCCAAACCTTTCGGAAGACCCAGGGGCAGCTCACACGGAACCCGGCTTCACGCGCTCTGGTTTCAGAGTGCCCCTGATGGTCGTGTCGCCGTGGGTGAAGCCAGGGTATGTCTCTCATGTGCCGCGCGAGAATACTTCGCTTCTGAAATTTATCGAGACACGTTTCAATCTGGCTCCGCTCACCAAGCGCGACGCATCGCAGGACGACATGACGGAGATGTTCGACTTCACCACCCCGGCGCTGGCCACGCCGCCGACGCTGCCGACGCAGTTGACCAACCGGCCTTGCAGCTTTGCCCTCGAAGTTTCGCCCATGGAACCGTAGAAGCCTTGGCGAACCCGGAAACCAAAAGCCGCCGGAGACAGCTCCAGCGGCTTTTCTGCGGCTCGCAATTCGACCGAACCGCGGCAGAGGGCCTGGGCTCTTGAGCAATTTCTAGAGTTGGTGTATCCAATCTCTCGCGGTGTCATCCTGAGGCGGAGCAAGGCGGCGGAGCCGAAGGATCTGCTTTCTGGCGCAGGAGCAAAAGCAGATCCTTCGCTTCTCCACCCCAACGAGCCAACAGCGGGCTTGTCGGGGACCCCGGCTCGCTCAGGATGACACTTCGCAGTCACCACTGGATACACTTATTCGGGAACTGTCTAACGGGAAGATGTTTTGGACGCCTTTTTCGGCTTCCCCTTTTCCTGGTTCCGCAGGGCGGCGATGACCGCCAGCCCCATCTGTTTTGTCGTGGCCTTCCCGCCCAGATCCGGGGTGCGAACCTTGCCTTCGGCCAACACGCTTTCGATCGCCTTCAACAGGGCTGCGCCGAGCTTGGCTTCGCCCAGGTGATCCAGCATCATCGAGACTGACCAGATGGTGGCGATCGGGTTGGAGATGCCTTTGCCCGTGATGTCGGGCGCCGAGCCGTGGATCGCCTGGAAGAGGCTTGGATAACGGCCCTCGGGATTGAGGTTGGCGCTGGGAGCCAGTCCCATGCTGCCGGCGATGGCCGCGCCGAGATCGGTGAGGATATCGCCAAACAGGTTCGAGGCCACGACCACGTCCAGGCTCTCCGGCTTGATGACAAAACGCGCACGAGAGCGAGTCAATCAACTGCTGCTCGTGCTGAATATCCGGGTACTTGGCGGAAACCTCGCGGAAGACGTCGTCCCAGAAAACCATGCTGTAATTGATGGCGTTGGACTTGGTCGCGCTGGTCACCTTCTTGCGTCCGTGCCGGCGCGCATACTCGAAGGCATAGCGCATCACGCGCTCCGTGCCATGAGTAGGTGAAGACCGCCGACTGCACCGCCGACTCCTGCGGCGTTCCCTTGTAGACGCGGCCGCCAACCCCGCAATATTCGCCTTCGCAGTTCTCGCGAACGCAGACGAAGTCGATATCCTTGGAAGCCTTTGCCGGCCAGCGGACCAGAGACGCCCTGCAACAGGCGCACGGGACGAAGATTGATGTACTGGTCAAAGCCCTGGCGAATGGGCAGCAGCATACCCCAAAGCGATATATGGTCGGGAACCCGCGGATCGCCAACCGGGCCAAGCAGGATGGCGTTGAAAGCGCCCGCCTCCAACACCTTCAGCGCATCGGAAGGCATCATCGCTCCCTGGCGAAGATACCGCTCAGAGCCCCAGTCGTAGTCCTGGGTTTTAAACTTCAAGCCGCCGTCAAGTTCGGCGACCGCTTGGAGAGCTGCAACGCCCTCTGTCATGACCTCCGACCCGATGCCATCCCGGGCATTACCGCAATGTTGTAGTGCCGCATTCCATCATCTCCTCACTTCGCTTTTGATCTGCTCCGAACGGCTTCCCTGCGCCCCGCGTCCAGCACGCGAACCGTGCACGCGCCGGGCCTTCGGCTTCTCGGCGAATAGTACTCTCTCGCCTGACGCAACGCGAAATGCAGTCGATGAACGCATAAATCTTTTGCAGCAGGCTGCTGAAAAACTGTTTTCCGAAGGGTGTCATCCTGAGCGACCGGGGTCCCCGACAATGGCCGCTTTTGCCATTGTTGGGGTGGGGTAGCGAAGGATCTGCTGTTTGTGAGCATTGAAAGCAAAGCAGATCCTTCGCTCGTGCAACACCGGCACGACCTCAGGATGACACTTCTTATGAATTTTTCAGCAGCCTTCCAGGCCTTCACCGGTTTCTCTGACCGGGCGCGCCGGATTTCAGGCATACGAAAGCGCTGAAAAATCTCCCCCTGGAGACACCTTTTCTGGCACAATCAGGAGCAGCTCACAACGCTTAATAAATTTATGAAATTAATTGTTTACTCCGCCCCTTGGTGCCGCGATTGCCGCGAGGCAAAGCGCTTTCTGGACAAGCACAGCATCTCTTACCAGGAGGTGGACATCGAAACCACTCCGGGAGCCGCCGAAGAAGTCATTCGCAGGACCGGCAAGCGGGCGATCCCGCAATTTGTGGTCGATGGCGTTTGGGTCCAGCCCTACCGCCCGGGCGAGGGATTCCTCTACGAGGAAATGGCGGAGATGTTGGGTGTCTCCGACAACTGAGCGGTGGCGCCGGAAGTTCGCACCAAGATTTGGATGTCATCCTGAGCGTAAGCGAAGGATCTATGCATTTGTACAACAAGAAATACATAGATTCTTCGCTCGCTGCGCTCGCTCAGAATGACACGCGAACTTCTGGGACGCCGACACTAGAGCGGAGCCCGGAACAGAAGCCCGGAGCCGCTTATTCAGCGCTGGCGGCCGTGATCGGTCGTCGCCTTTTGCCGTTCCAGTGAGCGGCGAGCGGAAGTGACCGCTATCCGCGACAGTTGAGCGCGGGCGCGCCGTTTTCCGGAGGCGACGATGGCCCGCAGCTCCCGCAATCAACTGCGGAGCGGTGGCCTGAAGCTCCTCACGATGGTGGATCGAGAGCTCGCGCAGGATGCGTTCGCCGCGCGCGGTCAATCGCCACCAGCACCTGCCGGCGGTCTTGCTCCGAGCGGCGGCGCTGCACCAGGCCCTGCTCGCTGAGACGGTCGATCAGCTCAACCGAACTGTGATGCCGAATCTGGAGGCGTTCGGCAAGTTCCCCCACCGTGGCCTGTATCCCATCCGGCAGCCCTTTCAGGCCAGCATCAACTGGTGATGCTGCGGCTCGATGCCGGCGTCGCGAGCTGCGCCCTCGCTGAAGCGCAGGAACTTGCGAATCTGGTAGCGGAATTCGGCCAGTGCCTGGTAATCGTTCACATCCAAATCGGCGGAGCTTGCCATGCGGAGACTCCAATTGCATCGTTCTGCGAAGTATTGAACCAGCAATTTTAGGCTTTCCCGGCCCATTTGGGCCAGCAGCCCGCAACGGGTACAATACTCCTTCAGTTATTAAAAAATGGTTTCAAGGTTGATGTACCCAGTACTTGCACGCGTCGGGCTCCTCGCTGACACACCTTCCGCGAATCCGGTCAAAGAACCGAGAATCCTGATTTAGATGCAAGGAGCTATGCCGTGATTCCACGATATACACGCCCGGAAATGGGCCGCATCTGGAGTGAAGAAAATAAGTTCCGCACCTGGTTGCAGGTTGAAATTGCCGCCACGGAGACTCTGGCCGAAGCCGGGCTGGTGCCGAATTCGGCGGCTCGCGCCATCCGCGACAAGGGAGACTTCGACCTGGCGCGCATCCAGGCCGTCGAGGCCGAGGTGAAGCACGATGTGATCGCCTTTACCACCGCGGTCTCCGAAAAAGTTGGTCCCGAGGCGCGCTGGCTGCACTATGGACTTGACCTCCAACGATGTGGTCGACACGGCTCAGGCTTTGCTGGTGAAGCAGGCTTCGGCCATCATCCGCGTTGGCCTGGAACGCATGATTGAAGTGCTGCGCCGCCGCGCCTTTGAGTTCAAAGATACGCCTACCATCGGCCGCACCCACGGAGTCCACGCCGAGCCGATCACCTTCGGATTGAAGCTGGCGAACTGGTACTCCGAGATGCGCCGCAACCTCGAGCGCTTCGACTTTGCCGCCGAGCAGATGCGCGTGGGCAAGCTCTCCGGCGCGGTCGGCAACGCGGCCCACCTGGAACCGGAGTATGAAGAGAAAATCTGCGAACGGCTCGGCTTGAACGTCGCCGCGATTTCGTCGCAGGTCATCCAGCGCGACCGGCACGCATTTTACGTGGCCACGCTGGCGGTGATCGCCTCGACCCTGGACAAGATCGCCACCGAAATCCGGCATCTGCAACGCACGGAGGTCCGTGAAGCCGAAGAGTTCTTCAGCGAAAAGCAGAAGGGCTCGTCGGCCATGCCGCACAAGCGCAATCCCATCAACCTTGAGCAGGTCAGCGGACTGGCGCGCGTCGTCCGCGGCAACGTGCAGGCCGCTTTCGAGGACATCGCGCTATGGCATGAGCGCGACATCTCGCACTCCTCGGTCGAGCGGGTCATCCTGCCGGATTCGACGATCCTGGTCGACTACATGCTGCAAAAGATGACGAACCTGATCGATACCATGCTTGTCTATCCCGAGCGCATGCTGCGCAACCTGAACTCAACCGGCGGACTCGTCTTCAGCGGACAGCTCCTGCTCGACCTGGTCGAGGCCGGAGTGTTGCGCGAGGATGCCTACCGCATCGTCCAGCGCGACGCCATGCGGGCATGGAAGGAAGAGCTGAACTTCCGCGAGCTGATCATGAACGATCCGGAAATCACCGGCAAAGTCGATCGCAAGACCCTGGAGCGCGCCTTCGAACTTCAGCGCCAGTTGCGCAACGTGGATAAGATTTTCGCCCGCGTCTTCGGCGCCGGCGAACGGGTCAAAAGCGCACGGAAGTAGATCGAATAGAAAGGTCCGCCCTAACGCCGAGCGGTGAAAGGACGGACCTCGCTTACTTGTTTCTCGCCTTACTTCGGCTCCTCCAGGAATAGCTGCACTTCGCGGAAAAGCTGCATGCGGTTCTTCTCCATGATGATCGTGTGCGTGCCTTCGCTGATGAGGATGCGCCGCCTGTAGGGAGCATTCGTCAGCTTTTCGAAGACGGCGCTGCCCATGGGGGCGGGGTATCCGACATCCCACTCGGCGTTGATGACCAGCACCGGCACCGTGATCAGCGCGGGATCGTAGACCGGCTTGCCTTTCATCCAGAACTCGCGGCTATCCTGCACCGTGCCGTTGGGCGCGCGCAATACCGGCGGATTCTGTGCGGCGCCCTTGGGATCGGTCGCCTGGGTCGCCGCGGCCCATTGTTCAAACCATCCCGCAGGAATCAGGTCGGCTTTTTTGTTCTCCGGCACGCCGGTCAGCCAACGGGCTTTGGCCGCGCTCATCGTGACCGTTCGATAGGCTCCCAGCGGTCCGTCGCCGCCTCCGGTGAGCGACGGCGTAGTGCGCAGCCATTGCGCCGCGTAGAGCACCAGCTGCTCCACCTTGGCGTTGTGCTGGGTGGTGTAGCTGGCCATGATGGTGGTGCCCCAGGACCAGCCAATCAGGTTAATCTTGGAGACCTTGCGGCGGGCCAGGATGTTGTCGACGACAGCAGATACGTCCTTGACGGCGACATCGGTGGTGACGAGCGGCGGATTCTTCTCCGCCGGCTGATCCATCTCGGGCGGACGCGTGGAGCGGCCATAGCCGCGCAGGTCGAGCAGGTAAACGTCAAAGCCGCGCTGCGCGATGTAGTCCATCCAGGAGAGCCCATCCAGCCGAAGATCGAAGGACGTGTCCGCCGGGTAAGTGGAGCCGTGAACGAAGAGCACGATCTTGTCGGAAGCGAAATTCTTGACGCCTTTCAAATGCTTGTTGCGGACAAAGATCTGAATTCCAGGATCGGAAGCTTTGACGAAATAGTCTTCTGAAACCAGCGGTTTAGGCGGCTGCGCCGCAAACGAGTGCGTCCCCGCCATTGCCAGAAAAATGCACGAAGAGATGAAGCCTAACACCATCCGGTTGACCGTCATATAGAACTTCCTCCTTTCGACCTGACGCGATCATTGGTTGCAGCGCCTGTCTTTCGCGAAACTGATTTGATCCGGATCACGGTAGCACGGACTCGGCTGCCGAGCCAGTGACAATCGCTGGCTTCGATCGCCCAAGACGATCAACGCCCCATTCCGGGCTTTCTAACGAAATCCTTCGGCTGCACCTCAGCCCCACGCAGGGCTGGGATTCTGCGCTGCCGGTGGTGGCTCCGAATGACATCTTAAAGATTTGTGGCACGAACCTCATACCTCTCATCGGCCTCTCTTGTCAGGGGCCGCAAGTTCCGGCATAATAAGTGTTTGCCATCAGTGTGCGCCGGGCTGTTGGTCCCGGACCAGCCTGTGGTGCTCCGTTCGGACAATGCAAGCGGCCATGAATTGATCCTGTCGCGTGTAAGGAACGGAATTCCCTGTTCGGGAGGCCGGCGAGCGTCGTGGTTGGACTTGCCGGAGAGTAAGCCGTGGAAGTTTGAAGCCTGAGCCGGCAGAGGGTCGGCAATCGGGCCAATCATTCGAAAGGAATCGAATTCTGTGTTAATGATTCGTCTGTCGCGCCGTGGCGCGCCCAAGCAGCCTATTTACCGCATAGTGGTCATTGAAAAGGACCGCGCTCGCGATGGCCGTTCGGTCGAGGTGGTTGGAATTTACAATCCTCGCACCACTCCCACGACCATTGATCTGAAGCGCGATCGCATCGAATACTGGGTCGGCAAGGGCGCCCAGATGTCTGAGACGGTCAGCAAACTGTTCGCGAAGGCCCCGGCCGCACCGGCTGAGCCGGCTGCGATTCCGGTCGCCTGAGCCGTTTTCACCGGGCGGGCGCCGAAGGCACTCGCCGATCGCCCCAGCGAGCGTGCTCGCCGGGGACCCCGTATCCCAAGGAGACCGCATGGCCTCGGCTTACGCTGGAGATGTGCGCAAACTTGTCCAGGAAGTCGCTAAGACGCTGGTGGACCACCCCGACGAAGTGCAGGTGGACGCGGTGCCTGAAGGCGAATTGCTGGTCCTGGAGCTGACGGTCGCCGAAACCGACATGGGCCGGGTGATTGGCAAGTCCGGACGCACGGCGCGGGCGTTGCGGGTGCTGCTGTCGGCTGCGGCAGCCAAAGCCAACAAGCGTTGCTCACTGGAGATTCTTGAGTAAGAGGCGTGGCTCCTAAGATCGACCTATGGCTGGACGGAAACCGTAGTCGGAGAGATTTCGAGTAAGCTTATGCCTTCGAAGGCGCACAGGCAACTTGGGACGGCCAGGGCGAGTTCATCACCATCGCCCGGGTGATAAAACCGCAGGGGCGGGTGGGCGAGGTTTCGGCCGAGCTGTTTACGGATTTTCCGGAGCGCTTTGCTGAGCGCCGGCACTTGTTTGCGCTCGGCACCACGGGAAACAGACGCGAACTTGAGCTGGAAGACTTCTGGCCGCACAAGGGCCGAATGATCCTGAAGTTCGCCGGCATTGACAGCATCGACGATGCCGCAAGTCTGGCGGGAGCCGAGATACAGATTCCGCGGGAACAGCGAGCCCAACTGGAAGAGGGCTCGTTTTATGTGAGCGATCTGGTGGGCTGCCGGGTATTCGCCAGCACGGGAAGCGCTGAGGTTCGCGAATTGGGACCGGTTACAGACGTGGTGTTTGGAGCGGGCGAAGCGCCGCTGCTCCAGGTTCGCGAAGGGAGCCAGGGAGTTGTTGATTCCGTTCGTCGAGAGCTACACGAAGCAAGTGGATCTCGACGCGCAGAAGGATCGAACTGGTTCTTCCCGAAGGCATGTTGGAGTTGGACGCTCCGCTGGGCAGGCCAAAGACCGGGCGGAGCGCAAAATGAAGTTCGAGATCGTTACGATTTTTCCGGACTTCTTTCGCGGGCCGCTGGACTACGGCATCGTGCGCAGGGCGCAAGAAGCCGGGATCATTGAAATCGGAATTCACGACTTGCGGGCCTTCGCCCACGACCGGCACAAGACGGTGGATGACCGTCCGTTCGGCGGCGGCGAGGGCATGGTGCTGAAGCCCGAACCACTGTTCGAGTGCGTCGAATCGCTCGGCGTGGCGTCGCAGCAGGAGCGCTTGAGCGGGCAGGCCAGCGAGAGAGCGTGATCGCGCTCTCGGCGCAAGGCCGGCTTTATGAGCAGCCGATGGCGGCCGAGTTGGCGCAACTGGAGCGCATCGTGCTGATCTGCGGACGCTACGAAGGCATGGATGAGCGGGTAACCGAGCACTTGGCGGATCGCGAAATCTGCGTCGGCAACTTCGTGATGAGCGGCGGCGAGCTGGGAGCGGCTTTGATCGTCGATACCGTGACGCGCCTGCTGCGCGGAGCGCTGGGAAACGAGGCGTCGTCGCAGCATGAGAGCTTCAGCGCGTTGAAGGCTCCGGTAAGATTTGACGAGCGCGGGCGTCCCGAGCCGGATTCGACGGTTTCAGCCGCTGGACTGCTGGACTACGTGCATTACACGCGGCCGGCGGAGTTCCGTGGAATTGCGGTTCCCGAAGTGCTGGTCAATGGGAACCATGAAGAGATTCGGCGGTGGCGTAAGCGCCGCGCGCTGGAAAAAACGCTGAAAAATCGCCCCGACCTTCTGGATAAGGTGGCGCTCAGCGACGAAGACCAAGCCCTGATCGAAGAGATCGGGCGGGAAATGCAGGAAACTCGACGGACATAAGCCGCAGGCTGGCGAGCGCAATCGCGGTCGCGGGCGGAAGCCAACGATTTTGATTTTGCCGGGCCGTAGCGACGGTTGATCGCTGCAAGGTCCGAAGAAGAGGAATAGACATGTCGACTTCACCGATTATTACGAAGCTGCTTGCCAAAGCGCAGCGCACAGATCTCCCCAGCTTCCGTCCCGGCGACACGGTTCGCGTTCAAGTCAAGATCAAGGAAGGCGAAAAAGAGCGCTTGCAGGCGTTCGAAGGCGTCGTGATCAAGATGCGCGGCGGCCCGCAAGGCAGCTTCACCGTGCGCAAGATGAGCTTCGGCCAGGGCGTCGAGCGCATCTTCCCCATCCACTCGAAAGTGCTCGACAAAATCGACGTTCTGCGCTCGGCGAAGGTCCGCCGCGCCAAGCTCTACTACCTCCGCGCCCTGCGCGGCAAGGCGGCAAGGCTGAAGGAAGTGGATACCAGACGTAAAGGCGCTGCGGAGAGTCGCAGCATGGCTGAAGTTGGAGTACGGCTTCAGCGCTCCTCAAATGACCGAATTCTGCGCTCTGGCAGCGTGATCGCCATCCTCACTACGCGTGGAACAGCGCGTAACGGAATTTTGCTGAGCGATCCCTCAGCGAGCTTGGATCGGCGAGTCCCCGTCGAAATTCGTATGCGTTTGACTGCTCGCGGTTTGCTGGGCGCGTCGAAGAAGGTCGCATTCCCAGGTCTCGCGCGGGCCGTGACAGGCGCTTGCTCCTACCCCGAATCTCTGCCATTCTGACTTCACCGTGCAGAGAAAACCGGCTCCCGACTCCGCCGAGAAACCCATTTCAAAGTCCGCGGCCAAGCTGCGCTTGCTGAAGACGCTGCACTGCACCACCAGGTTTGAAACCCAGGCGTGGAGCGCCGGCGCGAAGCTGGTCGCGGGCATCGATGAGGTTGGACGCGGATCGCTGTTCGGTCCCGGTGGTCGCCGGGGCCGTCATTCTCGACCCCGAATACCGCATTCGCGGGCTGCGCGACTCCAAGCTGCTGCCGGAGGCGCGGCGCGAGCAGTTGGCCGAGCGCATCAGGCAGCACTGCGTCGCCTGGGCGGTCGCCGCCGTCGATGTCGGCCGCATCGACCAGATCAACATCTATCATGCTTCGCGGCTGGCGATGGTGGAGGCCGTCTCACGGTTGAGCGTGCGCCCGGATCATCTGCTGATCGACGCCATGAACATCGACTTCGAGTGCCGCGCAGACGGCAATCATCCACGGCGATGCGCTTTCGGCTTCGATTGCCGCCGCTTCCATCCTGGCGAAGGTCGAGCGGGACGCGATGATTCGCGCCTGGGACCCGGTCTATCCCGTCTACGGACTCGCTTCCAACAAAGGCTACGCCACGCCCAAACACATCCGCGGCCTGCGCGAGCACGGGCCCTCGCCGATGCATCGGCAATCGTTCGCCCCGGTGTGGATGAACTCCGCCTCGCAGGAGCTGTTGCAATTCATGCTGGAAGACGAGGAAGCGGCTGAATCGTGACCCGTTTCGGTTTTCCGCTGAGAGGATGAGCGGAATTGAGAAGGCGGGCCGAAGTTCGTGTTTCCCTAAATGTCCAGTAGGGGTAGGGATCCTTCGCTATCGCTCAGGATGACAGATGGAAAGATTGCTTTCGGAATGGACCGATTGCTTTTCCGATGAGCTGAAGCATCGAATTCTGTCAAAGCTCCAGGCCTGCCCTCTGTGACAGGCGACCGGCCCGCATGCTACAAAATAGAGTTGCAAAGTACCTTGAGAGGACGGAATGCTACGACTGCTTTGCGTGACGGCTCATCCTGACGATGAAGCCGGTGGATTCGGCGGCACCTTGCTGCTGGCCAGAGAGCGCGGAATTGAAACTTACATCATCTGCCTGACCCCGGGACAAGCCGCGAGCAACCGGGGAACCAGCCGGAACGACGACGAGCTGGCCGCGATGCGCCGCCTGGAATTCGCCGCCGCCTGCGAGCATCTGCACGCGACCGGCGGCGACGTGCTCGACTATCCCGACAGCCGCCTGGATCAACAGAGTCTGTACCAGGTTGCCGGCGACCTCACGCGGCGCATCCGCCAGATCAAGCCGCAGGTGGTCGTCAGCTTCGGGCCCGAGGGCTCGTTGACGGCGCATCCGGACCACTCGATGGCCGGGATCTTTGCGACGATGGCTTTTCAGTGGGCTCCCAGGTCCAATCGTTTTCCGGAGCAGTTCGCCGAGGGCCTGAAGCCGTGGCGGCCGCAGAAGCTTTACTACCGCAGCTCCGACTTCACGCTTGCCGAGCGTCAGCCGGTCGCGCTGCCGCCGGTCAGCGCCCGCATCGAGATCGGGCCGGAGCGCATGGAGCGCAAGATTGAAGCCTTCAAGATGCACACCAGCCAAGCGCCGCTCTTCAAACGTTTGAAGGCAACACCAGGCGCCATGGAACGGTCGAGCGCTTTCATCTCGCAGCCAGCGTCAAGCCGCAGGAAGTGCAAATCGAGAATGACCTGTTCGCAGGGGTTGAAGACGAGGGCTGACGGGGTTTCCGCAAACGTGGCGCTTGCCGGGTGATATTCAGCCCGGCGGCGCTGGCACGGATCGATTAAGCTAGTGTGCTGTCCGGTAAGTTCGCTGCATAAAGTTCGGATGTCATCCTGAGCGTAGCGAAGGATCTATGCATTACGAATCAAATCCATAGATTCTTCGCTCGCTGCGCTCACTCAGAATGACAACTCAAAAGCTGTTGCGTGAACTTCTGGAACACAAACACTCGAAACTGCTTTAGGAAGATTTCTTTTTCTTCTCTCTTCGCGGCAGGTTCGCCCGCGGGCATGCCGCCCGGAACATTCGCGAGAACTTTCTGGAAGGCTTCCTCTGGCCGTCATTTCCTTTTTTCCGCTGCTGTTATGACGGTACTTGTGCTCGCTGTTGCAGGTCCGGCACATGACCTTCACAACCTCTTCACCGACCATGGCAACGACGGAGTGATCGGTGGTTCGCTTGCAACGGGAGCAATGATCGTCGATGTAATCTCCAAGGCGCATCAAAGACCTCAGCAAAAAGGTGAATTTCGCACAGAGCGCAGCTCACGGCAGAGCCGCGTATTTAGCAGTTTACTCGTTACGGTATCCGGCTGTCCCTGCTTCGTGGACTTCGTCCGCGAAACTGGATTAACGATAAAATATTTTGGCACGAAACCGCCATCCAGCGCTACAGGGCGAACGTCATATGGCCACGGCGCCAGGGCCCAACAGGCTGCGGAAAAACCCGTATCATTGTCATCCTGAGGGTGCGCCGGTTTTGCGCGACCGAAGGAATCCGCATGGCTTTCAACGCTCGCAAACAACAGATCCTTCGCTACGCTCAGGATGACACCTCGGAGAACAGTTTTTCAGCAGCCTGCTAAACCTTGCATCATCGCGACCTGGATGCGTCGAATGTTATGATTCGGGCGTGGCGCAAAGAGGAAAATTCGTCACTTTTGAAGGGCTCGACGGCTGCGGCAAGACCACGCAGTTGGAGCGCCTTGCAGACGTTCTCCGCGCCGAAGGAATCGAGGTAATCACCACGCGCGAACCCGGCGGAACCCCCATCGGAGAAAAGATACGGGCGGTGCTGCTCGATTCGCGAACCCAGGGCCTGGCCGCTTTGGCGGAGTTGTCGCTGATGTTCGCCTCGCGGGCGCAGCAGATTGCGGAGGTCATCGAGCCGGCATTGCAGCGGGGCCAATGGGTGCTGTGCGATCGGTTTACCGATTCCTCGGAAGCCTACCAGGGCGGCGGGCGCGAGCTGGGCAGCGAAGCGATATTGACCATGCACCGCGTAGTCTGCGGCGACCTGCAACCGGACCTGACCGTGCTGATGGACAGCGACGTGGACGCAAGCGTCTCCCGGGCACGACGCCGCAACCTGGCCGCGAAGAACCACGAGACGCAGGGACCCGACGAGAATCGCTTCGAGCGCGAAAACCGGATGTTCTTTGCCCGCGTGCATGACGCCTATCTCAAAATCGCCGCAACGCGAACCGGCACCGGGTCTACCTGGTCGATGCCCGCCGCGGGCTGGACATCGTGCACGCCGATATCGTTGCGGCGGTGCGCGAACGGTTGAAGATCGCCGCCAAGGTCGAGAACAGCGGCGGACGACCGGCAAGTCTAGGCTGAGTGCGAATCTGGTGCGTCCCGATTGAAGTTTGTGGCGGGACGAGGGTGATCGTAAGTTGTGAGGCAACGCTGTGGGATTTGCTGACTTCGTTGGCAACTCGGATACGGTGACGCGGCTGCGCGAAATGCTCGCGCGCGATCGCTTTCCTCACGCGCTGATCCTCACCGGGCCGCGCGGCAGCGGCAAGTACACGCTGGCGCAGATGGTCGCCAAGGCCATGAATTGCCTGGAATGGTCAAAGAGCGGCCACGAACGGCGGCCGGCACTCGCCCGACGGCAGAGGATTCCACCGGTGCTTACGGGCGGGCGAGAGATTCGCAGCCTGAGGATGGGGCTGAAGCTCTGCCGGATTTCTGTGGCCGATGCTCCAATTGCGTGCGCATTGGCCAGGCCGACGACCTGGAAGCGCGTTTTGCCGAAGCCGTGGAAGCGCGCGACGGGTTGCGCGAGACCGACAAGCGCGAGACGCGAATTTTCGTGCAGACGTACTCGGACGTGATGGTGATCCCGCCCGATCCGCCGCAGATGATGGTGAAAGTCGACCAGGTGCGTCACCTGACGGCGACCATCTACTACAAGCCCGCCGAGGGGCGTCAGAAGGTCTACATCTTTCCCAATCCGACGTTTGTCAAAGGAAGCGGCCAACGCGCTGCTGAAAGTGCTGGAAGAGCCCCCGGAGTATGCGACCATCTTCCTGCTGGCCGAAAACCCGGCGATGCTGCTGCCCACCATTCGCTCACGTTGCGTGACGATGACCCTGGCCCCGCTACCGCTGGCTGAAATCGAGCAATACCTGGCGCACAGCGTAGGCTGGAGCGCCGCCCAGCGCGAGCTGGTAGCGCGGCTGAGCTGCGGCGCGCTCGGACGGGCCCGCAGCTTCGATCTCAACGGCTACCTTGCGGCCCGGCATGACGCTCTGCTGATCCTCAAAACCGCGATTGCCGCGAGCCGATCATAGCGACCTGTTCCGGGCGACCGAGACTTACCGGGCCGGAGCCGAGGGCAAGGAAAAAACCGAGGAACTGATCGCGGCTCTCTATTCCCTGCTGCGCGACATGCTCTCGCTGATGTCGAATGCACCGAACCTGGTGCATAACATCGACATCGTTTCCGATTTGACGTGCGCTCAGCCGCCAGGTGAACTTCGACTGGATTGCCACCGCCGCCGACCGGACCGGTGAGGTTCACAGCGGGATGCGCCGCAACCTGCTGCGCTCGCTCTCACTGGACGCGCTGGCTTCCTCACTCGAGATTTAGACCTAATTTCGTGAAGGGCGTATCCCGCGATGCTGACTTCGGGTTACAGCTCTCATCGCCGTCAGCCTTGAACCATCTGCGCAGAAAACAGAGTATCTGCTTTATTTTCAAGCGGCGAAAGGCAAGACCATCCCGACCGGGAAGCCGATGCGGCGGGGAATGCCGATAAAATTCCGCAGCCGCGGGGTTGAATGCCGGTCAAAATTTCTGCCGCTGCCGGTTCGCCTGCCGCATCCTAGAGCCTGCATAGTCACTGAGGTCTTGTGATTTGCTTCACTGGCACAGCGGCAAAAGCTGTGGTAGGGTAACTGCAAGTTCATACCCCGACATTAGGATCAGAGAATAACTTTTACGCGGCGGCAGTGATGCGCTCTGGGAAGTGAAATCTCGGAACGGGATCAATGACGGTACGCCCTTATTCAAAGAACTCAAGGCCGTACTCCCTCTAGGGAGCTATGCGAAATGAAGAACGGAACAGATTCGACGGCAGTTGGCCGCGCCCCAGACACGGAAGCTTTCTCGAACCGGAAACTGATTCGTCCCAGTCTAAGCCGCGAACCGGGACGTTCCGCCGCGGGCGTGGAGAATACCGCCATCGAGCGTCGTGAGCGCGCGGAACGAAACGGGGCCGTGGGCGGAATGAAAAAAACGCCGCCGCCGGAACAGACGCACGCCGAGAATTTCTATTACCAGAAGCAGATGCAGTCGAAGACGCCGATGGTCATCGTGCTGCAGGATGGCGAGCAGATTCACGGCGTCATCGAGTGGTATGACAAGAGCTGCATCAAGGTCACGCGCGGCACGCAATCGAACCTGCTGATCTACAAACCCAGCATCAAGTACATGTACAAGGAAGCCGAAGCCAACGGCAGAAAATAGTCCAGGGGGCTCGCGCCGCACTGTCCTTCCGTCTGGGTTCACTCACCCGGTTCGTTACTGTTGCGACGGTTGTGAGGCTAGAAGCTGTTTCATAACCAGTTTTTGAAGGGGCACGGCTTAGCCGCGCCATTTCCCGACTGTATATTCTCCGGCTTTAGCCGCCGAGGGACTGCCGTTGACTTCAGACCTAAATGAGTTATGAAACAGTTTGTAGAATGCTGCTGAAAAACTGCTCTACCCGGCTGTCATCCTGAGCAAAGCGAAGGATCCCCTGACACTGTCCTACCCCGCACCGCTTAGGGTTTTCTAATCAAAACTTTCTGCGGCTCTCCAGCCCACGCCGTGTAGAGATTCTTCACTCCCTTCGGTCGTTCAGAATGACACCCCTAAACACTGATTACACGAGCTTCCGGGACACGTCTGACTGTTACCGGCGAGAAGGCGATTTTGCGACAATGACGCTCTCGATCGCTTCACGTCAGCGTTGGATGTCGAAGCCCAGCCGCTGTGCTCTCCTACCGTTATGGCTAATCGTAGAAGGGGGCATTGAGGAAGATGACAAGTTATCTCGAACCAACCAGCTTTGAATGATCTTCGGCGGAAGAATCTTCGGCCCCAAACAGCGGAATTGCCAACATTGCAAGGCATAGTTGAACACGCTGCAAAAACCGCCAGCGCGGTGCTGAATCCGTACTTCAGCAGCGGCTCAAATGCCAGCGCGCCCAAGCCATATCCGCTGAATAAAGAAAAGGAATTCAAGCCCATCGCAAGCCCCCGCCGCGAAGGATTGAGCGAAGTGCTGATTCCGGCCAGCAGCGGGTGGCTCATGTCATAGCCCAGGGAGAGAACGGTGGTCATCGCTACCGGCCACAGCAGCGGCGCCCGCGGAATGAATGCTGCGCCGGCAAGAGCTCCAATCAGAATGCCTAACGGGATGATGCGCTTTCTTCCAACCCGGTCCGCCAGGTGCCCGAAGAGCGGTCCGAAGAGCATTCCTGGAACTCCGTAGCCCAGCAGGGCCAAGCCGATCCCTTCATCGCCGAGATGATAGCGTTGCCAGAAATACAGACCAAGCCAGGAGTAGACTCCGGAATGGAACATGCTGTTGAGAAGAATGTAGGAATACGTTCTTGCTCCTCTCGCACTGGTAACGAGAGACCAGTATCCCGCAATCGACTTACCCGGACTTAACGGATGGGCAACGATCTGTCCCTCCATAAAATGACGCACGCGAAACGCAAATGCCAGAACGGCTGCACTAAGAGCGGCTGTGATGAGGAACTCTCAGCGCCAGCCGATGATGGGATTCAGAAAGGCTCCGAGGGTTGATCCGAAGGCCATGCCTCCAGCCGCGGCGCCAAATATCCATCCCAGAGGCCGTCCGCGTTGCTCATAGGGAAAAATATCTCCTAGAAGCGCCAGAGCGATGGGCACGGTTCCTCCGGTAATCGCCCCTCCCAGCAGACGCCATACCATCATCTGAGGCACAGTATTTGCCGTAGCCACTCCGGCTATCATCACCACCATCAGCCCCAGCAGGGTAAGAATCACCGCCTTCCTGCCGAACCGGTCGGAGATGGGTCCATAGAACAGAGTCGATATGCCATAGGGAAGCATGTACGCCGGAACCAGCAGGCCAAGAAAATCCGTGGAGGCGTGGAACTCGATGGAGAGTGCCGGAATCAGCGGGGCGACAAGATACGCCTGGAAGAACACGAGAAAAGCCGCTGCCGCCATCACATGCAGCACCGCTTCGCGCTTGCTGGCAGCGCCGGTAGGACCGGCTCCGGGCTGCGGCAATGTCATTCTGGTTAGCCCTCCTATGGTTTCATGTTACACAGGTGTTGCCGGGTCTGATTGTCGCTAACAGGCATTCTCACCAGTTACCTGACCTAAAACTATCCCCAAGTTCGCGCCGAATAGCCAACGGGCTATTTTGCCGCCTTGCGCAGGCGATCGAGAATCGCCAAGCCTATGCCGGTCGAAGGCGGAACGGGACACAGGATAACCGTGGCCTGATGTTCGTCGAGCCAGCGCAGGCCGGCGTAGAGACGGGCGGCGAGCATCGGAAGCTGATCGAATTTCCCCCAGGAAAAAACCGTGCACTGCTGACCTGTTCCGGTCTGAGCCAGCCCTCGGGCAGCATGAGGCCGACATGCTCGCCGCGCGCAACGAGTTGCTGCGATGGCTATCTCCATCGCGTGCTCGTCATCGACCAGCATCAGCGTGGCGCGCGGAGCGTAGTGGCGGATGCCAAGGCCGGGCGATGCCAGACTCTCGGGCGGCGCGCCGCCGCGGATCACAGGGGCCGCGACGCTGCACCGGACCGATGACGAACTCTATCTGCTCGCGGCTGACGCCGCCGGGCCGATAAATAATCGGCGGCTGCGGCGGTGATGTCGATGACCGTGGATTCCACGCCGACCGCGCAGGCTCCGGCATCGAGAATGGCGTCGATGCGGCCATCGAGATCGCGTTGCACGTGGCCGGCGGTGGTCGGGCTGGTGCCGCCGAAGCGGTTGGCGCTGGGCGCGGCAATCGGCACGCCGGCGGCTTCGATCAAGGCCAGGGCCACGGGATGCGCCGGAATGCGAATGCCGACTTTCTCGCGTCCGGCGGTACAGGCGTCGGGAATGATGTCGCGCTTGGGCAGCAGCAGCGTGAGCGGCCCCGGCATGAAGCATGCCGGCAGCTTTTGCGCGGCTTCGGGCCACGCGCTCACCAGGGTCTTGGCCATCTCGATCGAGCAGGCATGCACGATGATCGGGTCCCAGGCGGGCCGCTGCTTGGCCTCGAAGATGCGCAGCACCGCCTCGCGATCCAGTGCGTTGGCCCCGAGCCCGTAAACGGTTTCGGTGGGGAAGGCGACCAGCCCGCCGCGGCGGATGATTTCGGCAGCCTGGCGAATCGCAGGATCGTCGGCCGAAACAGTTCGCTGAAGAGATTTTGAGTAGAAGCGAGCGCATGCTACTGACAGTGTAGTTCCGGAGTTGGTGTATCTCGAAATATCATCGCCGACCAGAACAAATCGGGATGATGTATCCGCGGCATTGCTCTGGTGATCCCGAGTCGCTCCGTTCCCAGCCCTCACAGCTTCGGCAGCACGATTCCCTGCTGGCCCTGGTACTTGCCTTTGCGGTCGGCGTAGCTGGTCTCGCAGGCCTCGTCGGACTGGAAGAAAATAATCTGGCAAAGTCCCTCGTTGGCATAGATTTTGGCCGGCAGCGGCGTAGTGTTTGAGATCTCCAGGGTGACGTAGCCCTCCCACTCCGGCTCAAAAGGGGTGACGTTGACGATGATGCCGCAGCGCGCGTAAGTCGATTTGCCGAGGCAGATGGTCAGCACATCGCGCGGTATCTTGAAGTACTCGATGGAGCGGGCGAGGGCGAACGAGTTCGGCGGAACGATGCAACAGTCGGACTGCACGGTGACGAACGAGCGCTCGTCGAAGTTCTTGGGATCGACGATGGCGGAGTTGACGTTGGTGAAAATCTTGAATTCGTCGGCCACGCGCAGGTCGTAGCCGTACGACGACAGCCCATAGGAGATCACTCCCTGGCGCACCTGCTTCTCGGAAAAAGGGCTGATCATCTGCGTGCTTCAGCGCCATTTCGCGAATCCAACGGTCACTCTTGATCGACATGCTGCTCCTCACCTTTTGCCCGGCCTCTGCCGTCCGAGGTGTGCTCATCTTAACATTCGGCAGTTGCGCGGCGATCAAGAGCAGGTGCGCGAAAAAGTATGCCCCAGAAATCCTGAGCGCAGCCGGGGAGCCCCGGCGACGGCCGTTTTTGCCGTTGTTAGGGTGGACCGTTATTGGGACGGACGGACAGTCCTTGCCTTTTTCGGCTCCGAACGATAGCCTAAATCAACAGAAGTGCGCCCGGCGCAAGCCTAGCGAAACCATGGAATCCGGAGCGGCTGCGTGATCAAGCTGGACATCATCAACGAGGTCGTCAATAAGACCGGAGTCACCAAGACGAAGGCCGAAACGGCGGTGGAAACCGTATTTGACTCGATGAAGAAGGCGCTGGCCAACGGCGACCGCATCGAGCTTCGCGGGTTTGGAGTGTTTAATGTCCGGCCGCGCAAAACCGGCATCGGACGCAACCCCAGAACCGGCGCGGAGGTCAATATTCCCCCGGGCAAGGCGGTTCGCTTCAAGCCGGGCAAGGAATTGCAATCGATCGACTGACTCCCGTGGATATTGCCGGCGCGTGAGTCTACGCATACGTCGATGGAGATTTGCGGAAACCTGTGACGGCGCGCCGAGACCAGTTTGGTGATTTGAAGAATTGGTTTTTGATGTCGGAGACGAATCCCTCCATTCCGTCACCGGAGCTTCCCTGGCCGGTTGAGGCCGTTTACGTAAGACGTCCGGCGCGAGCGCTACTGGCTCCATTTGTTGCTGCTGGTAACGACGTTTGCGACTACGCTGACGGTCGGCGCCCGCCTGCAATACAACTTCTCGCAAAACCTGCCGATCTTGAGCGAGAGCGATGACGCTCTGCCGATGTTCCCGGTGACCTGGGTCATCCACCAACCTTCGCGGCTGTTGCTTGGCCTGCCATTTTCGCTGGCGCTGATGGGAATTCTGCTGGCGCATGAAATGGGCCACTATCTCTACTGCCGCCGCTATGGCGTGCGAAGCGACCCTGCCGTTCTTCATTCCGGCGCCCACGCTGATTGGAACGCATGGGCGCGTTCATCCGCATACGTTCGCGCATTCGTTCGCGCGATGCGCTTTTCGACATCGGAATCGCCGGCCCGCTCGCGGGATTCGTTGTGGCGCTGCCGGTGATGTTCGTGGGATTGCTGCTCTCGCGCGCCACTCCGGCACCGCTGAACCAGGACATTGAGCTGGGATTTCCGCTGATCTTCCAACTGGGACGCTACTTTGGCGGCGCCTGCACCGGCCACTGGCTGCCCGGCTTCGGGCAGGTGTTGCTGCACCCGATTGCGATTGCGGCCTGGGTGGGAATGTTTGCCACTTCTCTCAACCTGCTTCCCGGCGGACAGTTGGATGGCGGGCACATCGTTTTCGCCCTGAATCCCGCGGCTCACAAGTGGGTTTCGCGGCTGGCCGTCGCGGTACTCCTTCCGCTGGGAATCTTCTTCTGGTTCGGATGGTTCGTGTGGGCCGTGTTGCTGTGGGTCAGCGGACTGCGCCATCCGGCAGTGCCGACGTGGCCGGGACTGAGCAGGCGGCGTCGCGCAACATCTCTGCTGGCGCTGCTGCTGCTGCTGCTGACGCTGGTGCCGGCGCCGTTCGGACATGCGTCAGGGCGAGATGCGGCCGACGACGTCAAGGCCCTCATACACCTGCGCCTGCACCGATAAAGGGTTCCTTACCAAACATCATTCAACACTCCTCGGAAATGTCATGTTGAGCGTAGCCGGGGTCCCCGGCAACGGCCGTTTTTGCCGTTGCTGGGGTGGGTAGCGAAACATCCCAAGGAACTGGCCTACATAGAGCCGCTCTGGGCTTTTTGATGAAGTCCTCCGGCTGCTTGTCAGCCCCATGCTGTGCTGGGATTCTTCGCTCCGCTCAGAATGACATCCTTCCCAAAGTGGTAGTTCGACGATCATAGAGAAGAGTGGGCCGAAGAATTTCTTTACAGCAGCGAAATCGCATCCACATCCACCACCACGTTGCTGCGCGGCACGTGCTGCTCCGCGGCGTGGCGCAGCATGGCGCGAAGCAGCGAATTGAGCCGCTCGCGGCTGGCGGACTTCAGCAGGAAATGATAGCGGTAGTCGCGTTTCAGACGAATGATGGGAGCCGCAGCCGGCCCCATGACGCGCACGCCCTCGTGGCGCTCGCCTTCGAACCACTTGCCGAGAATGCCCGAGTAGCGCAAGGCGAGTTCCTGCTGGTCGCTGCGCACGATCACGTTGGCCACGGAGGTGAAGGGCGGGTAGTGCATCCAGCCGCGGAAGCGAAGCTCCTTCTCGTAGAAGCCCTCGAAATCATGATGCGCCGCGAACTGCACCGCGTAGTGCTCGGGAAAGTAGGTTTGCAGCACGACTTTTCCCGGCGACGAGCCGCGTCCGGCGCGGCCGGCGACCTGGGTGAGCAACTGGAAGGTGCGCTCGGCGGCCCTGAAGTCCGGCAGGCTCAAGGCGGTGTCGGCGCCGACGACGCCGACCAGGGTGACGCCGTGAACGTCGTGCCCTTTGGCGATCATCTGCGTGCCCACCAGCAGATCCAGTTCTCCGGCAGCCGAAGGCGCTGAGAATGCGCTCGAAGTCGTGGTGGCCGCGCACCGTATCGCGATCCATGCGGCCGATGCGCGCCGTGGGAAAGGCGGAGTGCAGCATGTCCTCCAGCTTCTCCGAGCCGGTGCCGAGAAACTGCACGTAGTCGCTGCCACACTTGGGACACAGCTTGGGAATCGCCTGCTGGTAGCCGCAGTAGTGGCACATCAGCTTGTGCTCGCGCTTGTGGTGGGTCAGCGCGATGGCGCAATCGCGGCACTGGATGGTGTCGCCACAGGCGCGGCACATGACGAACGCCGAGTAGCCGCGCCGGTTCAGCAGGATCATCGCCTGTTCGCCGCGCTCCAGCCGCAACGTGACTTCCTCGATCAGCTTGCGCGAGAGCAGGTGCTCCTTGCCGGCCGCCTGAAACTCCTCGCGCATGTCGATCAACTCGACCTCGGGCAGCGGACGCTGTTGCACGCGGTCGGGCAGGCGCAACAGCGCGTACTTGCCGGAGATGGCGTTGTGATACGACTCCAGAGAGGGCGTAGCGGAGCCGAACACAACCGTCGCCTTCAGCGCCTTGGCGCGCACGGCGGCCACATCGCGCGCATGATAGCGCGGAGTTTCGTCCTGCTTGTAGGAGTGGTCCTGCTCCTCGTCGACGATGATGAGCGCCAAATCCTTGACCGGGGCAAATACGGCCGAGCGCGTTCCTACCGCGATGCGGGCTTCGCCGCGGCTCAGCCGATGCCATTGCTCGGCGCGTTCGTCGTCGGAGAGCGACGAGTGCAGAATGGCAACCTCTTCGCCAAAGATTCCGTAGAGATCGGCGGCAACCCGCGGCGTGAGACCGATTTCAGGCACCAGCAGAATCGATCCCCGGCCCGAGTTGAGGACCTGCCGCATCGCCGCCAGATAGACCGCCGTCTTGCCCGAACCGGTGACGCCGTGGAGGAGAATCGCCTGGAACTGTCGGGCCTCGACGCTGCGGTTGATCCGCTCCAGAGCCTGCTGCTGCGCCGGCGTAAAGGTGAAATCGACGGTGCTGCGGGGCTTCATGGCCGGCACGGCGTATCCCGCCGGCTCTTCCAGGATCTCGACGACTCCTCGCCGGACCAGCGTGGCCAGCGTGGTTTTGGGAACCGAGAGTTGCCGGAGTTCTTCCACGGCCAAGCCGGCCTTCGGCGGCGCGCAAATGGGCCACGATCTTCTGCTGATTGCGCATTCAGCTTGCCTGCGGGGCTCGGGCTCTTTCAGGCTGGCAATTTTGATCGTTCGGCGGGCATCGCGGGCGGTGGAAAGATCTTCGCGGGCGATCCACTTCTTCGCCACCAGGTTGCGCAGCATCTCCCGCGTGGCGCCGGTGGCGGAGCGCAGCGTCGCTTCGCGAACCAACTCACCCTCGGCCAGGTAATCGAGCACGGCGTACTCGGCCATCTGGCGCTCGGGATCGAGATGCGAACGCTTCGAGGAACCAACCGCCGCCGACTGGTAGAGCGCTTCCGTGCCGCGCTCGGTGATGCTGTAGGCGATCACCTGCTTGAACTCGGCCCCGAGCGGCAACATGCCGCGATAGACCTCTCCCAGCGGAGCGAGATAGTAGCGCGCAATCCACGCCCCCAGAGCCAGCAGGTTCTCATCCAGCACCGGCGTGCTGTCGAGCGCGGCGATGACCGATTTGAGTTTGACCTTGGCGGCGGGCGCTTCGTCATGCAGGCGCAAGACAATGCCTTGCAGCCGCTTTTCGCGAAAAGGCACGATCACGCGCCCGCCGGCGACAACCGGCGCGCCGTCGACCTTGTAGGTGAAAGAAGTATCGAGCGGAACCGGCAGCGCCACATCGCAGAATTGCCGGCTCATCCGCCCTCAGTTCTGCTCGCCGCTCCTGCCGGGAACGGCAAGTCCGAGATAACGCATCACCATCTGGAGGTCTTGCCAGGTTTCTTTCTTCTGCCGCGGGTCGCGCAGCAGGTAAGCGGGGTGATAAGTCACGGCAAGCTTGGTCGAGAACTCCGCATCGTGCTCCGGCGCATTCTTCGGCAAGGCCGGGGAGAAGTCATAGATCCTGGCCGCGAAGCTTGGCCATCGAATCGTTCATCCCCAGCAGCGTGCGGGCGGCCACCGCCCCCAAGGCGACAATGATCTTCGGCCGGACGACGGCGATTTGCCGCATGAGGAACGGCGAACAGGTTTCGCACTCGTCGCGCTCGGGAGTACGGTTCTGCGGCGGACGGCATTTGACGACGTTGCCGATGTAAACATCCTCGCGCCGCAGTCCCATGGCGGAGATCATGTTGTTGAGCAACTGCCCGGCCCGCCCGACGAAAGGTTCGCCCTGCGCATCTTCATCAGCGCCCGGACCTTCGCCCACGAACATCAACTCGGCCTCCGCATTGCCTACGCCGAAAACGATTTGCTTGCGCCCCTGCTGGTGCAGCTTGCAACGCTTGCAATCGCCCAGGTCTTCACGAATCGCGACCAGCGCGGCAGGCTTGTCGAGCAGCACAGTCTTTTTCTTCATGGCTTCCTGCTCAGGAGAAGAACCGCCGTCGAGCGCCCGGAGCGACTCATCCGCCGCATTTCCGGCGACCGCTTCACTTTCGGTGACTGACATACGCTCGGCGAGGCCGGAATCGTGCGCATCGGAGGGCACCGCACTGCCGATAGAAATCGTAAACTCCGAGGTCACGATAAAAGCGGAGGCGTTCGGCGATGGCCGCTCGTCTTTCCGGATCGAGCACTCTCTTCACTTGTTCTCCGCTTTTTCCAGTTGCATGGCGCTTCCTGAAATCTGCGTCGAACTCAGGCGGGCGGCGCGAAGCCTCACGACCGTGTCGAGCACCCGCCCGGCCACCTCGAACTTGCTGCTCTCCGCCACCGTAAGCGAATCTTCGGCGGTGATGATGGTGACGGCGTTGCGGTCGGAGTTGAAGCCGATGCCGGGCTTCGACACGTCATTCACCACAATGGCGTCGATGTGCTTGGCCGCAAGCTTTCCGCGGGCATTCTCGATGACGTTCTCGGTTTCGGCGGCGAAGCCGATCAGAATCTGCTTTTCGAAACGGTGCGCGCCGAGTTCGGCAAGGATATCCGACGTCGGCTCCAGCTCCAGCGTCAGTGCCTTGCCGGCGCGCTTGATTTTCCGCGAAGCCGTCTGGCGCGGACGATAATCGGCGACCGCGGCGGCCTTGATGACCACGGAAGCGTCCGGGAAGCGCACCATGACCGCATCGCGCATCTGTTGCGTGGTCTCTACCGGCACGAATTCGGCGACCGCAGGCGGCATTAAGAGCCGTGGGTCCGCTGACCAGCGTAACTCGCGCACCCCGGCGAATGGCCGCTTCGGCGATGGCATAGCCCATCTTTCCGCTGGAACGATTGCCGATGAAACGAACCGGATCGATCGGCTCGAAGGTCGGACCGGCGGTAACGAGAAGGCTTTCGCCCTTGAGATCCTGCGCGACTCCGAGCGTCTCCAGGACGGCTTCGACGATCTGTTCGGGCTCGGCAAGCCGGCCCGCGCCGATCATTCCGCAGGCCAGATAGCCGCTACCGGGCTCGACGATGCGAACCCCGCGACGGCGCAGCGTGTCGAGATTCTTCTGCGTGGCCTCATGCTGCCACATGTTGACGTTCATGGCGGGCGCGACGATCACCGGAGCGGTAGTCGCCAGATACAAAGTGGAGAGGAAGTCGGAGGCGGCGCCGTTGGCGAACTTGGCCAGCGTGTCGGCCGTGGCCGGCGCCACCAGCAAGGCGTCGATCGATTGCGCCACGCCGATATGCTCGACCGACGAGTCGGCATTGGACTGCCGATCCTCCATCGGCAAACATTTCGGTGATGACATTCTTGCCCGACAGAGCCGCGAAAGTCAGCGGACGCACGAACTCCTGCGCCGCACGGGTCATCACCACCTGCACCTCGACTCCGTGGTCCTGCAACTGACGAAGAATTTCAGCCGCCTTGTAGGCGGCGATTCCTCCGGTTACGCCCAATGCGATCTTCATGACTTCTCCAACCCGTGCGAGACACACGCACCCATCCAGAGGCGGCTGGCGCTCTCGTATTCAGGGCAAACCTGATTTCACGAAAACTTTTTCGGTCTGTTCGCAAGAACTTAATTTCGCGAAAACTTGGTTTCGCGAAAAATAATTTCTCGAAACCCGACTGAGGATCAGCCCATTCGAAAGCCGCTCCCGGATGAGTCGCTCCAGTATTAGATGTGGCAGGCGGCGGAACGAACCCGCAGGTATTTCCTTCGCTGTCCACACTCATCCGGATACGGTCTGATGCCCTTCGCCGCGCCGAACGCCGCAGCTTACCCCGGGACGCGGTCACCGAAGCGGGGCCAACCGACGCAGGCGCGCTGGGACCCGATCGATCCGGAATTAATCCTCTGGCGGCTCGGACACCGCTTCGGGGTTCGCGGCAGCGGCTTTCGGCTCCGGAATGCTCCACTTCACCTTCTGCGCCTGGATTTCCTGCTCGGCAATGCGGCAGGGTTTCCGCGAACTCGTCTCAACCAGCGGACTGGCACCCGACTGGAGTTGCCGGGCCCGCCGGGCAGCCACAAGAATGTAGCGATAATTGCTGTCGAAACCGTTGAAGAGTTCCATACTTCGCTCCTAGCTCCTACTTTCGGACCGCCGAAGACTCCTGATTGCTGAAGGTCGCAAGGATGGACTGGATGCTTTCGCGGACGTTCTCTAAAAGGCAACGTTCCGCCAGTCGCCGGACCTCGCCTGAAGGCTCGCGTCCGGAGCGGCGCAGTCGCTCCGAAAGCACAATAGCCTTCAGGGCCTCAATCGAATCCTCAAGCCGGTCGTTCACCAGAATATAGTGATAACGGTTATAGTTGCAGATTTCCCGCGACGCGGTATCGAGCCGTCGCTGGATAATCCCGGGGTCTTTCACATTCTCCGCCGAACTACGTCGCCGGAGGCGCAACTCCAACTCTCTGCGGGAAGGAGGCAATACAAAAATACTGATGGACTCGGGCAGCCTGGCCTGTAACTGGGCCGCGCCCTGCACATCGATGTCGAGCAGCAGATCGTGTCCGCGCCGCATGGCCTCGATCATAAAAACAGCGGGCCGTGCCGTAGTAGTTGCCGAACACGTCGGCGTACTCCAGAAACTGGTCCGCGGCGATCATCTTTTCGAATTCGGCGCGGGAAAGGTAAGAGTACTCGCGGCCGTTCTGTTCGCTGCCGCGCGGCAGGCGGGTGGTGTAGGAAATCGAGAAGTCGAGCCCGCCGAGGGTGTGCCTGAGCTCGTTGACGAGCGTCGATTTGCCGGAGCCCGAAGGCGCGGAGATGATGAACACCAGCTTGCATCCCTCGCTCGACACGCTCAGGGCTGCCGGATCGCCATTCGAGTTCACTGTCGGCTTCGGCTCGGTTGCCATTTTCAAAGCTGCTCCACCTGACGTCTACTCCAGATTTTGAATCTGCTCGCGGGATTTTTCGATTTCAGCTTTCATCGCCAATCCCAGCTCAGTCATTCTCAGGGCCTCGCCGGCCACGCCGGAGATCTTCGAGAGCATGGTGTTGGCCTCGCGATTCATCTCCTGCAACAGGAAATCCAGCTTCTTGCCGACCTCTCCGCCGCCATCCAGCAGGCCGAGGAAGTGTCGCACATGAGAGTGCATGCGCACCACTTCTTCCTGAATATCGCTGCGCTCGGCCAACATCGCGGCCTCTTGCAGAATGCGGTCGGGGTCCGCCTGAGCGCCGATGAGTTCCTGAATTCTAGATTGTACTTTGTTGACGTAAGCCTGCAAAACCAGGGAGCGAAGTTGTTCGACCTCCGCGACCAGAGCGTCCAGGGCCTTCATGTGGACGCGCAACTCGGTGGCCGTGCTTTCGCCTTCGGTGGCCCGCATGGCGTCCAATCGCTCGATCGCCTCTTCGAGAGCCCGGCATATCTCGGGTTCGAACGCCGGGTCCTCGGGCAATTCCGCGCCATCGTTCAGCACGCCGTTCAGCCGGAAGACGGCGTTCAGATCCGGTTCCCCGCTCAGGCCGAACTCGGCCGCCGACTGGCGGAATGCGTTGACGTATCCGGCAACCAGCTCACGATTCACCCCGAGCGACCCCGAGCCCGCGCGCTCGACCGTCAGGCTCATCTCGATATGTCCCCGGTGCAGGCGCTGCTTGAAGATCTGGCGCAACTGGCTTTCCAGGCCGTCGCTGTTAGGAGGCATGCGAAGATGCAGGTCGAGAAAACGATGGTTCACCGACTTCAGAGAAATGGTGTACGCCGTAGGGCCGCACTGGCCCTTGACCTGCGCAAACCCCGTCATGGAGCGAATTGTCATGGTATCTCCGCCAGCACGCTGCGCTCGCGCCTGCCGGCTCCAGGTCAACGAACTGCAACTCGTACAAACGCCTGTACGTTCCCAGCCGCGACAGCAGGTCTTCGTGGCTGCCCACATCGCTGATGGAACCGTTTTCAAGCACCACGATGCGATCCGCGCGCCGCACGGTCGACAGGCGGTGCGCGATGACGAAAACCGTGCGGCCCACCATCAGGTTATGCAATGCCTGCTGGACCAGGCGCTCCGATTCGCGTATCGAGCGCCGAAGTCGCCTCGTCGAGCACCAGGATGGGAGCATTCTTCGAGCAGGGCGCGGGCGATGCTGAGACGTTGACGCTCGCCGCCGGAAAGGCGGAAGCCGCGTTCGCCGATGACGGTGTTATAACCTTCCGGCATCGCCAAAATAAAATCGTGCGCCAGCGCGGCCTTGGCGGCCTCCAGCACGCGCTGCTCGGAAGCGTTCCGTCTGTCCGTAAGCGATGTTGTTGCGCACCGTATCGTTGAACAGGATGGTGTCTTGCGCGACGATGCCGATCTGCGAACGCAGCGAGCTCAAAGTGAGATCTCGCAGGTCGTGACCGTCGATATGGATCGCGCCGGCCGTGACATCAAAAAAGCGGGGCAGCAGATGCACGAGCGTAGTCTTACCCGAGCCGCTGGAACCGACAATCGCCACCACCTCTCCGGCAGGGACCCGGAGATCGATGTCACGCAGCACGTCGCGTTCGTCGCCATCGTGTAGCTGAAGTTCACGTGTTCGAATAGCGATCTCGCGGTGAAACGCAGGCAGCGCCAGCGCGTGCGGCTTCTCTTTGACCTCGTCGTCGGCATCCATGAATTGAAAAACCGAGGTGGAAGCGCCCAAGGCCTGCTGGAAATTGTTGTAGAAACCCGCGAACTTGCGCACCGGGTCGTAGAGCTTGAAGACCGCGAAGATGAAAGCGACGAAGGTTCCGGGCGTGAAAACATTGGCCTTGATTTGATCGCGCCCCAACAACAGCAGCAGACTGATCGCGATGGCGCCGAAGATGTCCATCATGGGCGAACTGACGGCTGGCGGCGGTCACGCTGCGCATGTTGGCCTTCAGCAACCGGCGGGCGGCGCCGTGGAAGCGCGACGTCTCCCAGTTCTCCATGCCGAAAGCCTTGACGATGCGATTGCCGGTGAGGGTCTCGTGCAGGATGTTCTGGATCTCGGCCAGCCTGTCCTGCCCCTTGCGGGTGGTGGAGCGCACCTGCCGGCCAAGGCGGCCCGCCGAGAAGACGATGAAAGGAACGAATACCAGCAGCACCCAGGCGAACTTTCCACCCAGGGCCACCACCACCGCCGCGATGAAGATCAGGCTGAAGAACTGCTGCAGAAACTCGGCCAGCACCTGCGAAGTCGCGAACTGAATCTTGTCGATATCGTTGACGATGGCCGAGACCAGCTTCCCCGTCGTGTGCTTCTGGAAGAAGGCCACCGAGCGGCGAAGCACCGAGCCGTAGAGTTCGTTGCGCAGATCGGTGATCACCCCGAAGCCCGCCAGATTGACCAAGTAGGTCCCGGCATAAAAGCAGATACCTTTGATGACCGTGGCCGCCACCAGCGAAACGGCGACGATGGTCCAGGCATTCTGGAAGTGCTGGGGGACGAAGCTTTGCAGATAAACCGTGTGCTGGGTGCCGGGAATGGTGAACAGGGCGATGTCGCGCGATTGCGAAGCCGGATGCAGCACGCGGTCGAGCATCGGGCCGATCAGCAGCAGGCGAAAGGCGTCCAGCAGGCCGACCAGCGCCATCAGCACCACCGTACTCAGCAGGTGCGGGGCGTAGGGTCGAGCGTACCGCAGTAGGCGCATCAATCGCCGCATAACCGATCACATTCCGACATCTGCTCCGGCTCGCACCGTCTGCCTTAACCAGATGACACTTTAGTTTGGGTAAAGCATTATTGTATCGGAGAAACCTGGGCGAAAGCACCCTGGGAGATGCGAGCGATACCTTAGACGCAGGCTAAAAACACCTCAGGAGATCTTAATCCGGAGGCTACGAAGTGCCGATGAAGACCGTCTGATGTCGTTCAAGGTCGCCGCTCCGGGGGCCCCCGGAGAGACTCGGCTCGCTGGGGTGAGATTCTCAGGGTCTCCGATAAACACACTCTCTAAATCCCCCACAGCGGCCCGGTGGGGACAAGTCTCATGGGATGCTTCGCTCCGCTCAGCATGACAGCATCGAAGCATTGTTTGGAGCCTGCCGCAGGATATTGAATCGCTCAGCGCGGCGAATCCCGGTGCTCGCACTTGACGCGATATCCGGCCTTGGCGAGTCTTTTCTTGACCTCTTCGGCGATCATCACCGAACGATGTTGCCCGCCGGTGCAGCCGAAGGCAATCGTCAGGTAGCTTTTGCCCTCTTCGATGTAGTGCGGCAGCAAATAGATCAAAAGATCTGAAATGCGATTGATGAACTCCTGGGTCTGGGGAAAACCCCGGATGAACTTGGCCACCTGCGGATGGCGTCCGGTGAGCGCCCTGAATTCGGGAACGAAGTGCGGGTTGGGCAGAAAACGCACATCGAAAACCAGGTCGGCGTCCTCGGGCACTCCCTTCTTGAAACCGAAGCTGACGGTGGAGATCAGGATCGTCTTCGGCTGGGTTGTGCCGTCCCGGAACTGCTCGGTGATGTGGTCGCGCAGCTCGTGGACGTTGAACTTCGAAGTGTCCAGAATAATGTCCGACAGGTTCTTGATTGGCTCCAGGCGGCGTCGCTCGTGATTGATGGAGCGCTTGACCGAACCGCTGTTCCCAAGCGGATGCGGCCGGCGGGTTTCGCTGAAGCGCCGCAGCAGCACGCTATCGTCGCACTCCAGAAACAGCAGGCGCGTGTTCAGCCGCTGCTTGAGATCGCCGATCACCGCCGGAATCTGGTCGAGCCGCGAGCCCTCACGGATGTCAACCACCATGGCCGCATGCAGCGGTTCGATCGATTCGATGACCAATTCCGCGAAACTGGGAATCAGCTCCACCGGCAGGTTGTCGACGCAGTAGTATCCCAGATCTTCAAAGACTTTGAGGGCGGAAACCTTGCCGGAACCGCTTAACCCGGTGAGAATCACCAGCCTGGAAGCGCTGTTCCGCTGCCGGCGATGAATCCTGGGGGCACGGTGAACTTTAGCAGGGGCGGCGCCGGCGCGACGAGGCTTAGCAGGCTGCGTGGCAACCTTTCGCGCGGCGCGTTTTGGAGGGCTCAGCCTCTGGGACATAATCCCTCTAACTGCATTCTACTTTAGCGCAGTACCCCGATGGGTGCTACTGGCAATTCCATTGACAAAAGAGGCGCGCTCCGGCGCCCCTTTTGTCATGCACGAATGTCATGCCCAAATTCATCTTGCCGCAACCGTTGGTGCTCAGGTCTCAATCAACTCCAGTTTGCCATCTTTTCTCCGGTGCAGCACTTTCACCTGGCCAGCTTTGTCGCGAAAGACGAAGACCTCGCGATCACGGAATTCGCACTCCTTGATCGCCTCCTCGATGGTCAAGGGACGCGCCGCAAAAGAGTCCTGGCTGTGGACCAGGTGCGCCTCCGAGGTGCGGGAATTTCCGGGGAACCGGTGAACCACCACCGGGACAGCCGTGCTCACGGTTGCCCCCACCGCCAACTGGGTTTCAATCTCGGGAGCCTCCCTCTTCCACTTCGACTTGGTGACGCGCTTGGTGTCGCGTTTGCGGCCGTTGTGCTTGAGCGCCTGTTTCTCAATGTGCTCCAGTGCCTCGCCAATGGCCAGCATCATGTCGACGGACTCGGCCAGGGCGACAATCGGGTGGGCGCGCCGGGTAATCGTGATCTCGGCGATCCGGCGCTGCTTCTCGGCCGTCAAAATGACTTTGCTCTTGAAATTCTGGCCCAGAAACTTGGTCAACTTCGCGAGGCCTGCTTCAACCTCTTCCCGAATGGCGGGGGTGACTTCAAACTGACGACCGGTAACCTCGACGTTCATTGATTCCCCTCCTTGCACAGGGACTATCGGCAACTTCCCTGGATACTTCTTCAGCGAACGTATGGGGCCAACCAGCACGGCCTTCCACTTCAATCCTGGCCGTTACGGTTCCTTTTCCCCGAAAGCACGAAATATGCCTTCCGGGGTATCCGGTTATATCAGAACCGGAAGCGAATCGCCAGTGACCAGCGATCAACGGGGTTGGTCGGCGATTGTTTTGGTCATTTTCCCATTTTTGGCAGGCATCGGCGTACGCCTGGTCAGACCAGATTTGCGGAAGGCAAAAGCAGGAAATTGTTCTACGGCAAAACCAGGGATGCTATGTCCTGTTTGGTTTCGCTTAAGGTCGCCGCTCCCTGATGGTCGCGTCGAGTGCGGTGCTCTGACTTCGGGATACACCATCCCTGGTTTTGCTCTAGCTCTTGACTCGTCTTTGGTGGGTGCTGGGAATCTTCATGTCTTCGCGGTACTTGGCGACGGTGCGGCGAGTTACCTGGATTCCCTGGGATTGCAGAATACGGGTGATCTGCTCGTCGGTCAGCGGACGCGCCGGATCTTCTTCGTCGATCAGCTTCTTGACCCGCCGCTTGAGGATCAGCAGCGAGGTTCCACCGCCCTCGGGACCGTTCACGCTCTCGCTGAAGAAATAGCGCAGCTCGAACACGCCTTGAGGCGTATGCGCGTATTTGTTGGCGACCGCCCGGCTCACGGTGGAGGGATGAACTCCGATTTCCTCGGCGACTTCCTTGATCATCATCGGCTTCAGTTGATCGATGCCGCGGTCCAGGAAGTCATGCTGGCGGCCGATGATGGCGTAGCAAACCTTGAGGATGGTCTGTTTGCGCTGTTCGATGTTCTTGATGAGCTGGATGGCCGATTTGTAGCGCTCCTTGACATAGTTGCGCACGTCTTTTTCGGCCTCGTTGCGGCTCAACAGCTTGCGGTATCGCGGGTTCAACCGGAGTTGCGGCAAGTCGTCGTCGTTCATTACGACGAGGTACTCGTCTCCCTGCTTGACGAAGGCCACATCGGGCTCAATCAGCCGGGCCTCGGTCTTGTTATAGCGCAAGCCAGGCTTGGGATCGAGCGTGCGGATGAGCGCGAAGGCCTGCATCACGGCTTCGACCGGACGTCCAATGGCCTTGGCGATTTCCTTGTATTGCTTGTTTTGCAGTTGGTGCAGGTACTTGTCGACGATGCTGACGGCATCCTGGAGCGCCTCGTCTTCATGCTCGTCGGTTCCCCGTTCATCGTACTGGTTGCGGAGATCCGCGAGCTGGGCAGACAAACACTCGCGCAGATCCCGCGAGGCCACACCTACCGGATCAAATTGCCGCACCACGTCAATCGCCTCGCGCAGGGCGTCACGTCCGAACAAAGCGCGCGACGGGGTCTCCGGCTTATCCAGCAGCTTGGGCCGTTCTCCGTCGGAGTTCACCTCAGGCGCACCGCTGTCGTCCGCAACCGTGTCCGCCGGCGATGCGACGCTCTCCGCGGCAAGCTCGGTCGCGCCCTTCGCCAAACCATTGCCGCCGTTGGCGGGTACGATCATGGAAACGAAAGGATCTGCCACGGCTAACAATTCATCTTCGGTAGCCAGAAGATAGCCATCTTCGCTCAGGTTGCCGATCACTAATTCGGCGGCGGCCAGAACGTCGTCTTTCAGATGCATGGAACCCAACTGCCAAAGCAGGTGGTCGGTCAGGCTGGTGGGCTTGGAAAGAAAGTTTTCGAAGGAAGGCCTCTCGATGGTCTCGAGATCGGCAAAGCTGCGGTATCCGGGATCGAGGTACTCCTGAAAGAAAGAACCGAAGTCGATCTCATCAAAGGGATCTTTCTCGTCGTTCTTTTTCTGTTCTTTCTGTTCCTCGGTGGGAGGTGTACTTTCCCGTTCCCGCTGCTCCTCCCGGCCGCTCACTTCATCCAGGGTGGGCACCGACTCCAAATACTCGTCGAGCACCGGATTCTCAACGATCTCCGCATTGATCATGTCCTTCAGCTCCAACTTGTTGAGAGCCAGGACGCTGACCATCTGGACGAGGCCAGGGGTGAGAATTTGCTTCTGCGAGACCTTGAGATTCAGCCTGGGTTGTAACAGTACCATGATGATGTGGGAGGAAAATGTCCCACTTAGATTCTAAACCAGAAGCTTGACAGCGCGGCGACGAAAGCCAAAAAATCGCGCCTTAAGCACCGCTTTGGCGTTCATCCTTGGTGCCAGAGCGATTCCATGGGCAATAAACCTCCGGGTATCGACCCAGACTTCTTTGCCGTATACCTTTCGGCGAATCCGGTCTATGTCTATACCAGGGAAAAACTCTCGCCCAGATAAACCCGCTTGACTTCCGGATCGTTGCCGAGTTCTTCGGGCGTACCCGCGCGAAAGATGCGTCCCTCGTTGATGATGTAAGCGCGATCGGTCACCGAAAGGGTTTCCCGCACGTTGTGGTCGGTAATCAGGATGCCGATGCCGCTGTCCTTGAGCGCGAAGATGATCTTCTGCAGGTCGAGCACGGCAATGGGATCGATACCGGAAAATGGCTCGTCGAGCAGAATGAAGGTCGGTGAGATACAAAGTGAACGCGCGATCTCAACCCGGCGCCGTTCGCCGCCGGAAAGCGCATAGCCGCGATTACGCCGGATATGCCCCAAGCCAAGCTGATCGATCAGCGACTCCATCTTGGCGCGGCGCTCAGGCCAGGTGATCGGCTGCGTTTCCAGCACGGCCAGGATATTCTCTTCCACGGTCAGCTTGCGGAAGACCGAAGCTTCCTGCGGCAGGTAACTGATCCCGAAATTACGCGCCCGCAGGTACATCGGCACGTCGGTGATATCTTCCTCGCCGGCCATGATTCTGCCGGTGTCCGGGCGGGTGAGACCGACAATCATGTAGAAACTGGTCGTCTTGCCGGCGCCGTTGGGGCCGAGCAAGCCCACGACTTCACCACGGGTAACCGAGAGGGAGACATCGCTGACGACGCGCCGTCCGCGGTAACTCTTGCCGATCTCTTCTGCCGAAAGCGTCTGCATTAACGAATTACGCGAGTGCGGGTAACAGTGCGGGAAGATTCATTACTCTCTACCAGGACTCTATCATCGCGGCTATAGAAGGTCAACGAATCGCCCCGGATCGTGCCGTGCTGCGAATCGGCCAGCAACGGCGGGCCGCCGGTCATCACGAACTTCTCATCGGCAGCCGTATAGACCAGCTTTTCGCCCGTCGCCCGCCGATCCTGCTGCTGGACGACGATGTTGCCCAGGGCAATGATCCGGTCAAGCTGGCTGGGGCTGGCGACGGAGTGCGTCGACCGGTTTTTGGCAGGAACCAGAATGACATCCGCCGCTGGCCGAGGTCATGGTCATGGCCTCGCCCCGGGCCAGCACGCCACCGGTGTAGCGGGCCCGCCGATCGGAGTCGTTATAGACCAGCCGCGCGGCGGTCACCACCACCGGGGTGGTTTTCCCATTCTTGTCGGTTTGCACGAAAACGCTGGTGACCGGCGTGGATGCCGTGCCCTGCGCCACCAGCGAACGATTGGGCCGGTCAAACTCGATCGAGGGCGCCTCCACCACGTTGGCTCCCTGCCACAGCCGGGCGTTGCCCAAATACCTCGCAATGCCCGATTGCCGCTGCACATTCATGCTGTTGGAGGTCACGTGCACCGGATCCCTGGTGGCCAGAATCGCTCCGTCCGGATTCTGTTGCAGCTCGCTGTAAGTGGTCTTGACCGATCCCTGGGCAAAAGCATCTCCGCTTCGCCGGACGATCCGCACCGTGTTGGCCGTGACGGTCATTCCGCCATCGACAATGCGCGGCGATCCGGTCAGGGTGAGCACATCATCATCCGGCGTATAGCGCGCACGGGCCGCATAAGCAAAGCGTCCGCCCGGTCCCAAGGGCGAATTCTTGGTATCCGGCTCGTTATAGCGGAAATTTCCCTCCTGCCTGATGTCCAGAACTCCTCCCCCAGGCGCGAAGTGGGCGACCACCGAATCGCTGGTACTGACTTTGTCGGGCTGGCCGGGAACGATGGACGTGATCTTGGCGCCGGGTTCGCCGCGAACCAGGTCCAGATGATTCTGCTCATCGAACTCGGCCCGCATGCGCGCCGCGGTAACCACGGTCTGCTCGCCCGGCACGGCCGGCTTTATCGGCGTGATCGTCACTTGCGCCGGCCCCTGGCTCTGCGCATAGGCGATCAGGCGGCCCTGGCGGACAAACATATCCGCCGCCTGCGAGGTAATTTCAACTCTCTGCTGCTGCTTGCTTTGCGGCGAGGGCTGCTGCTGAATCCGCACGTTTTCACTGGCGTGTACGACTTGCGGGCGGTTCTGCTCCGCGAACTCGACGATGGCGCGTCCGGCGGTGACCGCGGCAGCATCGGGACCGCTGGTTTCCATGCGCACCCCGCCGCTGAAAACGGCTGATTTGATCTGGTTCTTCGCCCCGAGCATCATCTCCGCATAGGGAGAACGCAGGCGAGTGCTGTTGGCGGCGCGGGTGGTCACCAGTTGCACATTCCCGGTGGCCACCGCCCGTTGCACGTCATTCTCGGGAGTGAGCAGCAACTCCAGCCGGTCAGACTGAAAGTCGTGATCCTGCTGGTGAATCCGGGCATCGGAGAAGTTAATCTCGCGCGGTTCCTTGTCAATGGTCCCATGCGCCGCATGTACGGTGGTGCCGTTCTGGTCGTTGGCCTTCAGCACCACCTGCGACTCCAGCGTGAGCACGTTGTTCTTGGTGTCATAGGTGGCGCCGACGGCGGAGCCCTCGCCCTGCGTCACGCGGAATTCCACGAATTGGTCGGTATGCGCGACTCCCGTTTTCTGGCTGAAAACCAAGCCGCTGGTCTTTAAGTGGATTGGATTTTGCAGTTCCCTGGGCGGTGCCTGATCGGGCTGCGCCGGGCCGCTGGCGTTTTCTTCGAGATCGATGTTGACTTCGCCGCTGCGCCACCACGGTGCCCGCCTTGGGATCGTATTCGAAGTGCGGAACCGTAAATCTGGTCAAAGCGATTCGATTGCCTTCCGTAAACCACAATGCTGACGTCGCGAAGTTCGGCCCGGCCGCCACCCGTGTACTGAACCGCATTGGCTGCTCGAATGGTAAACAGAGTGCGCCCGCCTTGCGACTTGGAGAGCGTAAATCCTTGCGAGGTCTGCTGGATGTCGACTCCAAGTTTCTCCGGCAACTGCTTGAGAAAGACTCATGTTCTGCAGGCGCGCGTAAAAATAAAAGCCGGCGACGACAGCGACAACGGCAATCTGCCAGCATCGCAAACCAGATCCGAAGGCGCGGAATAGAGATCGGCATCGACACTCATCTTACTTGATTCGTTGCACAGCCGATTCAGAATAGGCGTATGGCGGGGCCGGGCATCTCGCTTTGCAATGACCGGAAACCAGCTCTACTCGGATCGCACGACGAGGGTTCCGGCCATCATATCGTGCAAACTTTGCTTTCGCGAATGGAAGATGGCGATGGCAAAACCCACCAGCAAGGCAAATGTCGAAAGGAACTTCGCGTAATAACGCCCGGTTGCCTGCTGGAAAGTCAGCCGTCCATACGAGGTGCTGACCACTTTCAGCTTCAGCAGCCGCTTGCCCGGGGTCGCCTGATGCACGGAAGACTCGGCGCTGGCGCAGTAAAGGCCGAAGCACACGATCCACAGCAGCACTGCCGCCGTGCCCATGCCGTGCGGCTTTTGAACTCGCTGAGCCCGATTTCGGAGTGATAGGCCTCCATCACCCAGACCAGCAGAATGGTAACGGGCGACAGGATCGCCGAGGCAAGAAGAGCATCAAACAATGCCGCGCAAAAACGCCGCCAGATAGAAGCGTAGACGGCTTCTTCACGGTGCGTGGTTTGGGTGGGAATCGCCGGGCTGACGCTGGAATTCACGGCCGCAGCCGGCCACGCGACGACCTCAGGCCTTCGGCGGCAACGCGGACAGACCGCTACCCCCGCGGATGTCACGCATCCGCAACCTGGACAAACCGTAACTACCCCAGTAGCCACTCAGAAAAATATAGCACCTTGCCTGCCAATGGGCCACTCACTTATGGCTATCAGAGCCGAGTTCCACCTGCTGCATATATTTTGCAATCTCGACCCGCCAGCCAAGCTGCTGCTGGATGAGCTTGCTGCAGCGCCGCGGCCGAGTCCGGCTCGCCATGCACCAGGTAAGTGACCTCGGGCGTTTTGCGGAATGTCTTCAGCCATTGCAGCAACTCCGCCGCATCCGCGTGATCGCTGAACTGCTCCAGCGCGGCCATCTGGCGCACGCACGGGAACGATCTCTCCGAAAATCTTTACCTCGGGCGCCCCGTCCTTGATCTGACGTCCGCGAGTACCCACCGCCTGGAATCCGATAAACAGCACCAGGTTCTTGGGGTCCGGCAGCCGCTGCAAGAGATGGTGCTGAATGCGGCCTCCCATGGCCATGCCATTCGAGGAAACGATGATGCACGGATAATGCGAATTATTGATCTTCTTCGAATCGGCCACGGTGATGGCAAAGTGGAAGCTGTCCCAGTGAAAGGGCGATCCGTACTTCTGAATCAGTTGGCGGGTTTCGTCGGTGAACTCCTCGGAGTGCTTGAGGAAAGATTCTGACGGCCTCGATCGCCATCGGCGAATCGGCATAGACCGGCACGCGGGGAATCTGCCCATCTTCCATGAGATTGCTTCAGCAGGAACAGAAACTTCTGGGTTCGCTCGACCGCGAACGACGGCACGACGACGCTGCCTCCACGCTTGACCGTGTCGCGTATGAGCTGCGCCATTCGCGGCCGGGGATCGTCGTGCGGGTGGGCGCGGTTTCCGTAGGTCGACTCCATGACAAGAACATCGGGCGACTCGCCCTCCGTCGGTCCGGAATGCACGACCTTGCCGGGCGCGCTCTCGCTGTCGCGCACGCGGCCGATATCGCCGGTGAACAGACAGACCCGCTTGTCCCCGTTCGCAGTGAGCGTCACTTCCGTCATGGCCGCCCCGAGAATGTGTGCCGAACGCACAAAACGGAAGCCGATTTCGGGGCTGAGCTGCACGGTCTTGCCGAACTCGACGGGCGAAAACTGCGCCAGCGATGCCCGCGCCTGTTCCAACGTGTAGAGAGGCAAGGCCGGATCGTGCTTGGAAGATTTCTGCTTGTTATGGAACGCCGCGTCTTCTTCCTGCAGGTAGCCGGAATCGGGAAGCAGGATTCCGCATAAGTCGACCGTCGGCGGCGTGGCGTAAATCTGCCCGCGGTACCCTTCGGCCACCAGGCGGGGAATCCATCCGCTATGATCGAGATGCGCGTGCGTCAGCACCACGGCATCGATCGCGCGCGCCGGCACCGGCGGGTCCTGCCAGTTCTTGAGGCGCCACTGCTTGGGCCCCTGGAACAGACCGCAATCGATCAGGGTCTGAAAGCCGCTTGTGCCGCTCGCGTCGGAATTGCTGTTGATGAGGTGCTTGGAACCGGTAACCGTACCGGCCGCGCCCAGAAACTGTATGTAGCTCACGTGTTCGCCTCGTCCATGGGTCTCGCAACGCCCATTTCACCGCAGCGGGTGAGGATTAGGGCGGGACTACATTGCGAATGCTCCTTAGTAACGCATTGGAGCTTCCAGAGTCGCAGAGTAAATAGGTTCGCGCAAGTCTCTTCAGGGTTGCCCCGTCACCAGCACGTCCTTCTTGTTGTTCGAGAGATCCAGTTCCGGCACGCTGCCGTCGTTGACTTCGGCGGTGGCCGGCACACCCTGAAAAGTGATCCGGGTCGTGCTCTTCGCGTTTCCCGGCACCTGGAGACGCGCCAAGCGGGTATCGCCGTTGGCGCCTCTCACCGCCACCGGAACCTCCACCCAGACGCGCGTCAGGTTCTCGACGGTGACGCTGACCACGATAGTTGTTCTCCATCGTCTGGCGCGCGTTGGCGGCATCGATGCGCAAATCCGGCAATCCGTAATCGTGGTACACCCACGAGTCGAAGAAAGCCTGCAAGTCGCGGCGAGGCGTGAATTGCGCCTCGATCAGTTGCTGCACATAGGCCGCGTCCCGGTCCTGCTCGGGACGGTAGGCGGCAATCGCCTTCGTCAAGGCCGCATCGCCGACGATGTCGCGCAGCATCCACCACACGTAAGCGGCTTTGCCGGTGTAAAGCAGTTCGTCATTGGTATTGATGAGAGAATCGCGTTCGGCCCGATTGGCAGCCTCTGGGGCCGATCCGGCGCTCCGTTCGGTCTGGATCAGCGCGGGCAGCACTTGAGCCAGGAACTCGTTCGCACTGGCACGCCCAGTTTGGCGCTCGCGCACCAATGCCTGGCCAAAGCGCGCCAGCCCTTCGGATACCCACCTTCGCGATGACGACATGCTGCCATGGACGAGCGGCCGCGCCAGCACCAATTGCCGGCCTTGGCTGGACATGGGGCGCAGGGGGGCCAGCACCAGGTTCCCGCTTTCAAACGCCGCCGCATTCGGATCGCGGAGCGCCACCACTTGCGGCTTGTTTTTCAGCGGGCCAAACCAGTCGGCCAGCACGCGCTCGGCCTGCTCGGCCGAGTCGGCATAGTCTCTCGCCACGTCGCCTTGGTCCGGAGCGTGGAAAACCGTGAGCGCCAAGCCCTCCAGCTTGACGAACTCTCCGAAGGCAAACACTGGCGTTGAGGCGGCCTGGAAGTCAGTCGCGACCGTCTCGACCGTGACGCGGCTGCCCTTCGAGGAGCTGAACTGCTGCGGGCTGCTCTGCAGCGCCTGGCTTGTGTGCGTCCGCTGGTGACGAGCGAAAGCGGCGCTGCGTGAGCCGCGTCGAAGCTCAACGACAGCGCCACGTGAATCGTAGTCTGCTCGTGGCGCTGCTTCCAGCGGGCAATCGCGTCAAAAACCGCGGTGCCGTCGCTGAGGCTGACCGCCTCGATGGAAACCGGATACCAGGTGACGTAGCCGAGTCCGCGTATGGCGCCGAAGCGCTCGCCGATCTCGTCCCAATCGCTCTGCGCGAGATAATGCTTTCGGGAGCCCCAATCCGGGTCAAACGGCCGGAACTCCGCCTGATCTCGCCGCCGTAGCTCACTTCCAGTTTCAGCGTGGCGCCGGGTGCCAGAGCTTCCGGCAGGGTAACGATGGCCTCTTCCAGCGCTCCGGTATGGTCGATGTCGGAGGTGTAGCTCTGCTTGATATAGGCGACTGGCTGATGGCCTTCGAGCCGGATTTCCTTCCAGGCGAGCGAAGAAGAGATCTGCAGGGGCACTTCTTTTTGCGGGGAATTCGAGTCGTTGCGCAACTCGATCGTTCCGCTGGCCTGGAATTCGTGCTCGGCCGGCCGGATGTTCGCCTTCAGAGAGTAGCGGGTAAAAGTAAATGCGTTGCGGTCCAGCGCATGCAGCGGGAATGCCGCCAGCGCCACCGCGAGCCAGAGGAGGAGACGAATGCCTGTTTGCCAGATCACTCTGCTTTGCCTCGTCCGGCTGCACGCCCGGCAGCCTTGGACTGGACCCGCCGCGCCCGGCGCTGCCGCAAGACTTCGTACATCACAATGCCGCCGGCAACCGAGACGTTGAGCGACGCGACACTGCCCATCATGGGAATGGAAACCAGCAAATCGCATTTTTTGCGCACCAGATCGTGCAGCCCTTTGCCTTCGGCTCCGAGCACCAGCGCGCAATTCATGTTGTAATCAAGTTCGTCGTAGCTCTGCGTTCCGCGCTCGTCGAGCCCAACCGTCCAGACGTTGCGCTCCTTCAAGTCTTCCAGCGTGCGCGCGATGTTGACCACGCGCGCCACGGGCAGATGCTCCGAGGCTCCGGCCGAAGCTTTGACGACCGTCCCGGTTATGCCTGCCGCGCGCCTTTCGGGAATGACGGCCCCGTCCACTCCGGCGCCGTTGGCCGAGCGCAGCAGGGCGCCAAGGTTGTGCGGATCTTCCACCCCGTCCAGCACCAGCAGGAAGACGTGTTCGCCCTGCCGGTTCGCAATCAGATCGTCGATGCCGGAAAAAGTCTTCTGCGAAGTGAACGCCATCACTCCCTGGTGCGTGTTGGTGCGGGTGGCGCGGTCGATCTCCTCGCGCGGAACAAAGCGCACAGGGACTCCCTGGCCGCGGCAGTCGTCGATGATGCGCTGCATGCGGGGGTCGGTCCGGTCGCGGCTGACAGCCACGTAGTCGAAACGGCGCTCACGCGACTTCAACGCCTCGCTGACGGGATGAATACCGTAAATTACATCATTCATGCATCTAGTCTCCTGCGGTCATGGCAATTGCACCGCATGGCTGCCATACTCAGGTAGATTACGTCGTTCATGCATTTAGTCTACTGCGGTCGCCTCTGATGCGCCGCATGGTAGCCATACTCACGTAGATTACGTCGTTCATACATCTAGTCTACAGGTCATGCACTCTTGATGGTTGCGGGGGACGGCCTACCTGGTGCGCGGAAGCACAAAACGAACGGTGAGCACGGGTCCAATGCCGGCGGCCGGGGAGATGACGATCGAGTCGCCTTCGCGCATGCTGGTGCGCATCACCGAACAGCATATCGGGATGCGATGGTTCGACCCCGGGATAGCCGCCCAGAGCACGATGCAGTTGCGCGGCGCTCACCTCGACCTGGGTACGGCCATCATGCTCGGCGGCGGCGAGAAAACCCGCCAGCGCCTGCCGGAAATCTTCAGCATCAGGCATTGATCTTTACCTTATACCTCTTCTTGGCCCGCCGCGGACGCTTCTTACCTTCAAGCGGCTGCCGGTCGCATCCGAAGATTCGGGATTCCCGGAGTTGCGACCGACACGAATGCCCGGCGTGAAACTGGTCTATACTTTCTGAGATGCAGGAGCCGCCATGTCGCTTTCCATTGTGATTGTGGATGATGAACAACTGGCCCGCGACGAACTAGCGTTTCTGCTGCGCGATGTCGAGGGGATCGACGTTCTTGCCCAGGGCAAGAACGGTATTGAAGCCGTCAACCTGATCCGCGAGTACTCTCCCGACCTGGTGTTTCTGGACGTGCAGATGCCGGGCTTGGATGGCTTTGCGGTCATCAAAAAACTGCTGGAGAAGAAACTGCCGCTTCCGCAGATCGTTTTTGCCACCGCGTTCGACCAGTACGCGGTGAAGGCCTTCGAGGTGAACGCGCTCGACTACCTGTTGAAGCCATTCGACAAAAAGCGCGTCGTGCATGCCATTGAAAAGGCGCGCAAGAACCTCGAAAGCGCTCCAGTGCCAGCCGACAAACTGGATACCTTGGTCAAAATGCTGGAATCGCAGAGGCCGCAGCCCTCCAAGGTCCTGCTCAAAGCCAACGGACGCCTCTTTCTGGTGGACCAGAAAGACATCTGCTACGCCTCCATCGAGGACGGCATCATTACCGTGGTGGCGCACACCATGGAGGGCCAGTCCAACTGCCGGACCTTGGAAGAGCTGCTGACATCGCTCGACCCGAATCTGTTCTGGCGCGCTCATCGCTCCTATCTGGTGAACATCAACCGCATCAAGGAAGTGGTGCCGTGGTTCAAAAGCTCTTACCAGATCCGCATGGACGACCGTAAACAGACGGAAATCCCCGTCAGCCGGGCGCAGACGCGCCGCTTGCGTGAGTTGTTCGGCCTGTAGCGAGGACGGATCTCACGCCTTTCGGGGCTTGGAAGCGGCGATCGGTATTCAGGCGCTTGTCGCCGCTGTATAATTTATCTATTCCCATGAAAGCCTACGTTTACGTCTCACTCAAAAAAAGCGTGCTTGATCCTCAGGGTAAAACGATCCAAGGAGCGTTAACGAAAATGGGGTACAAGGGCGTTGCCGAGGTACGGCAAGGCAAGTACTTCGAGGTGACACTCGACCGCAATCTCGACCGTCCCGCCGCCGAAAAAGAAGTGGAGCGGATTGCGCGAGAGGTCCTGACGAATCCGGTAATCGAGGAATTTCGCTACTCATTGGAAGGCTGACCGGCGGCGATCGCCAGGGGAAGAGATATTTTTCTCGCAACCGCTCGCGAGTTTCTTCGCTTGCAGCCGGGTTCCATTGAGTAGGAATTGGAGTGTGAACAAGTGTGTGGAATTGTTGGTTATGTCGGCAAAAAGCGGGTTGTTCCAGTCATCCTCGACGGCCTGAAGCGACTCGAGTACCGCGGCTATGACTCGGCGGGAATCGCGGTCGCCGGAAATGGCGACGGGCTACAGATGCGCCGCGCCGAAGGCAAGCTGCGCAACCTGGAAGAAGCTATCCGGCTGAATCCGATCGATGGCACTTACGGCATCGGCCACACCCGTTGGGCGACTCATGGCCGGCCGACGGAAGAGAATGCCCATCCGCATCGCGACTGCACCGGGCGGGTGGTCGTGGTGCATAACGGCATTGTCGAGAACTACCTCAGCCTGAAAAAAAAGCTGCGCGAAGAAGGCCACAAGTTCTTGACCGAGACCGACACCGAAGTATTTGCCCATCTCATCGAGAAATACCTGGCCTGCGGCAATGGGACCAAGGTTGCGCTGGAAGAAGCTGTTCGCAGGGCGGTGCTCGACGTCCGTGGAGTCTTCGCGCTGGCGGTGATTTCCGCCGATGAGCCGAACAAGATCGTAGCCGCCCGCAATGGCCCGCCCGTCGTCATCGGGTTGGGAAAGGACGAGTACTTCGTGGCCTCCGACGTTCCGGCCATTCTGAATCACACGCGCGACCTGTTCTTTCTGTCCGATGGCGACCTGGCGGTGATCACGCCGAGCGGCGTGCAGTTGACCGACTTCACCAGTGGCAAGCCGGTGGTGCGGCAGGTGCAGCACATTACCTGGGACCCCATTATGGCCGAAAAGGGCGGCTTCAAGCACTTCATGCTCAAGGAAATCTTCGAGCAGCCGCGCGCCGTCCGCGATACTTCCCTGGGCCGCATCTCGCTCGACACCGGCAAAGTTTTTCTCGACCAGATGGAGATCAGCGAGGCCGAATTCAAGAGCCTCACCAAGGTTCAGGCGGTTGCCTGCGGGACCAGTTGGCACGCGGCGTCTGGCCGGCAAGTACATGATCGAGCGGCTGGCGCGGATTCCGGTCGAGGTCGACTACGGAAGCGAATATCGCTATCGCGACCCGATCATGGGCAAAGACGAACTGACGATCGTGATTACCCAGTCGGGGGAAACCGCCGACACCATTGCGGCACAGCGCGAGGCCAAGGCAAAAGGCTCCAAGACACTGGCGATTTGCAACGTTGTCGGGGCCATGATCGCCCGTGAAGCCGATGGCACGATCTATACCCACGCGGGGCCGGAAATCGGCGTAGCCTCCACCAAGGCATTCACCAGTCAATTGGCGGCACTTTTTATTTTCGCTGTCTATCTGGCGCAGGTTCGCGGCACCATTTTGCCGGAGCAATCGAAGCAGTTGCTGCGCGAATTGGCCAAAATACCGGGCAAGCTTGAAACCGTGCTCACGCTGGAAGAAGACCTGGAAGACCTCGCCAAGCAATACAGCCGTGCCCAGGACTTCCTGTTTCTGGGCCGCGGCGTGCACTTCCCGATCGCGCTGGAAGGCGCGCTCAAGATGAAAGAAATCTCCTACATTCATGCCGAGGGCTACCCGGCAGGCGAAATGAAGCACGGCCCCAACGCCCTGATCGACGAGGACCTGCCGACGGTCATCCTCGCCACCAAGGACGAAACCGATCCCAACTCGGTGCTTCGCTATGAAAAGACCTGCTCGAACCTGAAGGAAGTAACCGCGCGTTCCGGCAAAGTGATTGCGATTGCAACCGAAGGCGACGAGGAGATCCGCGAGTCCGCCGATCACGTTCTCTACATTCCAGCAGCGCCAGAGTTGCTGATGCCGATCCTTGAGATCGTGCCCTTGCAGTTGCTGGCATACCATATTGCGGTGCGCCGTGGTTGCGATGTCGATCAACCTCGCAACCTAGCGAAATCAGTCACGGTCGAGTAACAACCAAGCTTGCCTACGTTGCAACCGCACGGGAGGCTCTTCGCCGAAATCCTTCGCTGCGGGTGTCATCGTGAGGAGGTTCCTCACTTTTTTTGACAAGCTGGAATCGTCGTTTTTGAAATACACCAACTTCCAGAAGTTTGATTCAGCCTATGAATCTGCTTATACCTACTCCAGCTCACTTTTGATCTGCTTCAGTGGTCTGCTTTTGCGCCGGCCTGACGCCCGGTCCTTGTCTGGTCTCCAGGATAGAAAATTCAGAAACGACTGTGCAATCGAGAAACTCTATTGACACTCCGAACTACTCCAGAGTATTGTTCCTCCACTCTTTAGCTTTTGCGACTGTCTTACAAATTCCAATTCCCCAAGAAATGAGTATCAGGGAAGGAGAATTGATCCATTCAACTGCAAAAACGCACCGGCCTTCATTCGGACACTACGGAGGCTTTTGGGGTGCGGTCGTGGGGTTTGTCTTTTGTGTCCAGGGCCCAGTTGGAGTACTGATATCAAGTCCTCTCACAGGAGCATCACATGAGCCCGGAAATCACAAGTGGTAGTTCTAGTGCAGGAGCAGCAACGGCTGTCGCAGTCAGCCCGGAACAACCAAGCCGAATATGGATCTTAGTGCTGATTTTCGGCTTTCTGGGTTTGATGGTCGACGGTATGAATCTGATGTTTCTCTCCTATAGCCTGCCGTCGCTAATGCGGGACTTTCACATTTCGAAGGTCCAAGGCGGTTCTCTTGCAAGCTGTTCCCTTATCGGCATGGCGATTGGCGGTATCTACGGAGGATGGGCCGCAGACCGCTTTGGACGGGTACGAACGATTATCGGTACCATCGTTCTATTTTCCGTCGCTACCGCACTGCTCGGCCTGACGCAGAATTACTTCCAGTTTGCAGCCTTGGCATTTACCGCCGCCCTCGGCCTGGGTGCGGAGTACGTAGTCTGTAACACACTTATGTCAGAGTACGTCCCAACGGCGCGGCGTACTACCGTTTTGGGGACATTACAAGCGGGCTGGTCGGTCGGTTACGTAGTTGCCACGCTACTGGCTGGGGCGATTATTCCTACCCTGGGTTGGCGCTGGTTATTTGCGGCTGCAATTGTTCCAGTTATTCTGGTTTTCGGCATTCAGAAGTGGGTGCCCGAACCTCCAAGCTGGCTGGCAATGAAGGCCAAGAAGCTCACGGTCAAGAAGCAGAAGCAATGGAGCGCAATTTTCTCCAATCCCAAGAATCGAAAGATATTTATCCTGTGGACCCTGACTTCAGGCTGCTTGCAGTTTGGCTATTACGGTGTAGCCAATTGGCTACCAACGTATGTCGTCAGTGAACTCAAATTCAATTTCACCAAGATGACGGGCTATCTCGTTGGCACTTATATCGCCATGATATCCGGGAAGATCATAGCCGGATTCCTGGCAGACAAGTTTGGACGCCGCTGGATATACGTAGCAGGCGGACTGGGTACGGCAATCTTTCTACCCGCCATCGCCCGCTATCACACGCCTGGTAACATCATCGTCCTGCTGACTATGTTCGGGTTCGTCTATGGACTGCCGTACGGGGTCAATGCGACCTATATGACAGAAAGTTTTGACACCCAGATCCGAGGTACGGCGATGGGTGGCGCGTATAACATCGGGAGAATCGGTGCGGCCGTTGGGCCTACTGCGATCGGCCTGATTGCCTCCAGGTACTCCATAGGACTGGGCTTAGCCACAATGGGCATTGCTTACCTGCTCACGGCGATCATCCCGGCTCTGTTCATTCCGGAAAAGATGTACGACCCGCAGAAGGCATAAGCCTTGAGTATTCCGGTAGACACAAGATAACTCCCTCGAGGGCAGCGCCCACGGGAGAGTTATCTTGCTCGAAATGCGATACACGGCACGGAGGCAAAAGACAGCAAAAGACAACTCAACTTTGCCCCTGGCGCCTGTGGCTACTACTTTGCCGAAGCAGCCTTTTCGGCAGCGGCATTCCCGGTTTTGTATCCCAACTCCCGTAGTATCTGGTCTGTATGTTCGCCCAGCATAGGCGGCGGAAGCCTATACGAAGGTGGCGTGCTGGCCAGCCTGCAAGGATTAGCAACCCATCGCGTCATTCCCGCGACCGGATGCTCGATCCCCGCCACGTCGTTGCGCGCAACCGATTGTGGATCATCGACGGCTTCAGCTACGCTTTGAATCTTTGCCACCGGAATTCTAGCTTCATTTAACTTTTCCACCCAATGTTCGGCGGATTTCTTTGCCAGGATCTCCTGAATGATCGGGCTCAGGACGGCACGGTTCTTGACTCGCTCGGTATTGTTAACGAAGCGCGGATCGCGCCCGAGGGTCTCTTCCGCCTCGATGAGGGGAAGGAAGCGTGCCCAGTGAGCTTCGGTCCCGACCCCGATGATGAAGTGGCGACCATCCTTGTCGTGAAACATATCGTAGGGAACGATGCTGGCATGCGCGTTGCCCCAGCGCGTCGGCATTTGCTTGGTATTGACGTAGTTACTGCCGATGTTGGCCAGCCATGTAAGCTGTGTGTCAAACAACGCCATGTCAATAAACTGACCGCGTCCAGTCTTTTCGCGCGTCAGTAACGCTCCCAGGCACGCGAGCGCCGAGTAGAGACCTGTGCTGATGTCAACGATGGCAACGGGATACCGTACCGGGTCGGTGCCTTCTTTTCCGGTAAAGCTCCACACGCCACCCTCGGCTTGCGCGACGATGTCATATCCGGGCATACCCATCTTCGGCCCGTTAAAGCCGTAGCCTGAGATATTGCAGTACACCAGCCGTGGATACTTTGCGCAAAGGTTTTCCGGGTCGATTCCCCGGCGGGCGAGAGAGGCTGCCGTCGGGCTGTTCACAATCAAAACATCTGTATGCGCGATCAGATTCTGCAGAATCTCGTTGCCTTGCGGAGTCGTATAGTCGAGCGCGAGCGATCGTTTATTGCGGTTCGTCATGATGAAATAGCAGGACAGCGGTCCGACAAAAGGCGGTCCCCATGCGCGCGTCTGGTCACCTACCCCGGGCCGTTCGACTTTTATCACGTCAGCACCAAAATCGCCGAGCATCATCGCACAGTAGGGACCCGCGAGAGCTTCTGAGAGTTCCAGCACACGAATCGAGCCACACGGAGAAGATGAAATGTTCTTATCATTTTCCATAATTATGCCCTTTAGTTGTGCATTGCGGAGTGTCTCCGCGTAAACAGCGAATGAGATCGAGAGCGCAGGAACTATCTACTCGCGCCCCGGAAAAGCATGGTGTCGTATTGATGGTCCCTTGGTATCCGCTAAGTGCTACAGGCCTGGTCATCTGTCGACCACAGCGACCGAAAGGGTTCAGGCCATTTCGGCCGGTCAATATTTCCTGCTCACTCCAGTAGCTCTTCTCCCCGATACTCAAGAAGAGCATTCAAGTCCTGTCCAAAGCCGCATTCACGAAGTGTTGGCTTTATTAACACACTGCGTTCCTCACAATCAAGCAGAAAATACATCTCTAGTAATACAACCTTTGCCCAAGTCTCAGGTGAGTGGGTATCGAATCGATACAGGCCGCCCTGTGTCTTGCCAGATCAGCGCGCCAAGCGCATGACTTATTCGGATGTTATTCTTCGCAATTGGCGTTGACTTAGGGAACATCGTGTAGTAGCGTCCCGAGCATCAACTTACGAGAAAGGAGTAGAGCCTTGCCTCAGGATGCTTATATTTATGACTTGCTGCGCACTCCTATAGGGCGTCAGGCTGGCAAGCTTGCCGCAGTACGTCCGGACGATATGGCGGCCATGGTCCTACGTACGGTAATTCAACGTAATCCTTTTCCTGCCGAAGCCTACGAAGATGTTGTGCTCGGCTGCGCCAACCAGGCCGGCGAAGATTGCCGTAACGTCGCACGCCACGCTGCCTTGCTTGCGGGGCTTCCCGTGGAAGTACCGGCACAGACCATTAACCGGCTCTGTGCATCCGGCCTCGCCGCCGTTCTTACGGCCGCAAACTCAGTCCGGTGTAACGAAGGCGAACTATTTCTGGCGGGCGGCGTGGAAAGCATGAGCCGCGGCCCGTTTGCAGTCGCGAAAGCAGAAACCGCTTATAGTCGCGAATTCAAAGTTTTCGATACCTCCTTGGGGTCTCGCTTCCCAAATCCCTGCTTTGTTTCGGCCTTTGGCAACGATGCCCTGGCAGTAACGGCCGATAATATTGCACAAGAAGTAGGCGTAACCCGCGGCGAGTCGGACGTATTTGCCTTGGCATCGCAGACCAAATATGCACGGGCCAAAGCAGCCGGTTACTTCATGGATGAAATCATGCCGGTTCCGATACCGGTCCGAAAAGGTCCGCCGGTCGTGGTTGAGGAAGATGAGCACCCGCGTCCCGACACTACGGCGGAGGCATTGGCGAAGTTGCGCCCGATATCCCCAGGCGGTGTTACAACCGCCGGCAATGCGTCCGGCATTAACGATGGGGCCGGCGCCTTGATCGTCGGCTCTCTCAGGATTGGCGAAAAGTACGGTGTAAAACCTCTGGTACGCATCGTCGCCGGCGCCGCGGCGGGTGTGGCGCCACGCGTAATGGGGTTAGGTCCGGTGCCATCCACCAAAAAGTGCTTGGAGCGGGCTGGACTCTCACTCCAGGACATTGACGTCATCGAAATCAACGAAGCCTTTGCCGCCCAGGTCTTAGGCTGCCTGAAGCAAATGGGAATTGCCTACGATGACAGCCGCGTCAATCCTAACGGCGGTGCGATTGCGATCGGGCACCCGCTGGGTGCTTCGGGCGCACGGCTCACCATGACCGCTATCCGCCAATTATTGCAACAGGGCGGACGCTACGCACTGATTACGGCGTGCATCGGTGTCGGCCAAGGTCTGGCTGCCGTAGTAGAACGCGTATAGCAACCTTTGCGTGTAGCACAGGATTAGAATTCAGGCCGACCCCATAGTAACTAAATAGCATCAGCGCACGGCTGTCTTTGGCAGGCACATACTGTCCGGTTCGCTCAAGGAGTTTCAAGCGGACGACTTCATCATTGGCGGCTTCATAACTGGCGGCGAGGCTACAAAGATCTCCGTTGGCTACACTCTTCACCCGAGTTCTCGCCGCCTATTCTACCCCTGCTGACTGGACGCGCAACGGGGGAATGAGTAGCTGGGGAGGCTACTGAACATGAGCGACTTAGTGCAATTTTCAAACGATAACGGTATTGCAATCCTTACGATCAATAATCCTCCGGTCAACGCATTGAATGCCGCGGAGCGCGACGCGGTCCGAGCCGCGGTCGAGCAGGCCGATCAAGATCCCAATGTCAAAGCCATGGTGATCGTCGGCGGCGCCCGCGTCTTCATCGCCGGTGGTGACATCAACGATTTCGTGAAGATCACGTCGGGCCTGGCGCAGCGCGTTCCGGCGTTGCTGCGGCTGATTGAGTGGCTCGAAGATCGCTCCAAGCCGGTCGTGGCTGCCATCAATGGCCTGGCGCTTGGCGGCGGGTTGGAACTGGCGATGGGCGCTCATTATCGCGTGGCATCACCGGGCACGCAGATCGGGCAGCCCGAAGTCAAGCTGGGCCTTACCCCAGGAGGCGGTGGTACACAGCGTCTGCCGCGTCTGGCAGGCGTTCAGAAAGCGGTACAGATGTGTACCGAGGGCAATCCGATCAAGGTGGATGAGGCGATTCAACTCGGCATCATTGACCGGCTGATCGAAGGCGATCTGTTGGCCGGAGCGGTTGCCTTCGCCCGCGAGGTTATTGGAAAACCAATGCTTAAGACTCGCGAGCGCAACGAGAAACTTGGTACGCCGGAGCAGAACACGGCCATCTTTGCGGCCGTGCGCGAGGAAGTCCCCAAAAAGCAGAAGGCTCCCAGGGCCGCCCTTGCTTCGATCGACGCCATTGAAGCCGCTACCAAGTTGCCCTATGCCGAGGGCTGCGAAGTGGAACAAAAGCTGTTCAAGGAATGTCTGTTTTCCGATGAATCGAAGTCTCTCATTCATGCATTCCTGGCTGAGCGGGAGCTAGGCAAGATTCCCGATATTCCGAAAGAGACGGCTACGATTCCGATCAACAGTGTCGCGGTGATCGGCGCCGGAACCATGGGCGGCGGCATTGCCATGGTCTTTGCAAACGCCGGAATCCCGGTGCTGATCAAGGACGTAGATCAGGCCGCAATCGATCGCGGGCTCTCCAACCTTCAGAAGAACTACGCAACCTCCGTCAAGCGCGGACGCTTTACCCAGCAGTTCGTGGACGAGCGCCTGAAGCTGATCACACCGACCCTCAGCTACGACGATTTCGCGAAGGTGGATATGGTTGTGGAAGCCGTGTTCGAGGGAATGGCGTTCAAGAAGGAAGTCTTTGCCGAACTCGACCGCGTCTGCAAGCCGGGCACAATTTTGGCAACCAACACGTCTTATCTCGATATTGACGAGATTGCCTCCGCCACCAAGCGGCCGGAAGCGGTGCTGGGTACCCATTTCTTCAGCCCCGCGAATGTCATGAAGCTGCTGGAAATCGTCCGCGCCAGAGCTACCAGCAAAGAAGTGATCGCCACCTGCCTGCAACTCTCGAAGAAGCTGGGTAAGGTTGGTGTGCTGGCCGGAAACTGCCGGGGTTTTATCGGCAATCGCATGTTTGCTCTCTATCGTCGCGAGGCACAGTTCCTGGTCGAAGAAGGAGCAGCGGTGCAAGCCGTCGATCAAGCCCTGGTGAAGTTCGGCATGGCCATGGGACCGCTCTCCGTGGCCGATCTCGCCGGACTGGATATCGGTTGGCGCATGCGCAAGGAGTTCCGCCATCTGCAAAAACCCGGCGTACGCCAGCCGCTCGCCGAGGATGGATTGTGCGAACTCGGCCGCTACGGCCAAAAGACCGGCGCCGGTTGGTACAAGTACGACGAAAACCGGCGGGCGATCCCGGACCCGGAGGTCCCTGCGATGGTCCGCAAGTGGGCGGCCGCAGCCGGCATCCCGCAGCGCGAGATCTCATCCGAGGAGATTGTCGAACGATGTATTTTCGTGATGATCAACGAGGGCGCGCGCATTTTGCAAGACGGAGGTGCGCTCCGCTCGGGCGATATCGACTTGGTTTATCTGAATGGATACGGCTTCCCGAACTATCGAGGCGGCCCGATGTGGTATGCCGATACCCTGGGCCTGAAGAAGGTCTACGAGCGGATTTGCGAATTTCACAAACAGCTCGGAGAGGTCTGGGAGCCTGCTCCGCTACTGGTCCGGTTGGCGAAAGAAGGCAAGACGTTTGCTGATTACACCCGGAGTAAGTCGGCCACGGTGTAGTTGCTTTTCAAACTCGCACGCAGATACCTATGCCCGGCCACATCGGCCGGGCTTTTTGCGACCAGCAGTCGACAAAACGCGTTGAGCAGCCACACGGCTTGCCCGACATGAAGAGCGTTCCCCGGCCAGCGTGGCCACTTGATTCTCCTCCAACAAGACTCACAAACTTCATGTTGCGCTGAATGGAATGAGGCTGGATCGCTCCAGCCTCATCGCCTCCGATCAAACATGACAGTAGCTAGAAGGGATACTTGCCGGCTTTAATAATTCCATCGGCAATACGACGACGGCCGCCGACGGTGTTGAAACTTGGACGAACAGCAATGGTTCCGATCAGTTGGACCAAAGACTGCGTATCTGCTTTGTCCCCTATCGCTGCAACCACCTGCTTGGCCGAGTGTAAGAGCCGTCCTGCGGCATCGCTGGAGTACACACGCGTGATATCAATCGGGATTGCGCAATTGCTCTCGCCCTTTGCGGTAATCAGTTTACCGGTACGCAGGATTGCGCTCTCCACGGCGTAGGTCTCGCACGCAAGATCTGAAATATGGCCCATTACTTCCTGTTCGTCTTTCAAACCCTTGGCGAAGGCGGCATCCGCGTTCTTCAGCGCCAAGACTACGAGATTCTTGGCCAATCCAAGCAACTCATATTCCGCGCTAAAAGGGCTGTTCGCCGGCACCGATACTTTGCGGAAGTCACCCGAAAACAGTTTGCTTACAACCGGGCTCTTCAGCAGGCGAGGCGGAATGATAATCCGGTTGATTTCGCTGGTTCCTTCGTAAAGCCGGGTGATACGCGCATCGCGGAAAGCACGCTCGACGGGATACTCCTTGGAGTAACCGTAGCCGCCATGGATCTGTATCGCCTCGTCCACAACATATGCCAGGGCTTCACTGGTCCAGATTTTATTGATCGAGCATTCGACCGCAAAGCTCTCGATCGTCTTCAAAATAACCTCTACGTCGTGCCCGGCGGTCGCGAGCGCCTGATCGACAGCACCAAGGGTACGGAACACCATTGCGTCGCCGACGAAGCAGCGCGCAGCCATCTCCCCGAGTTTCTGCTTGATCAGTCCGAACTGGGCAATGGATTGCCCGAACTGCTGCCGCTCCACGGCATACTGTACCGAGTTGTTCAGAGCTTGTTTGGCGGTTCCCAGGTTACGCGTGCCCAGTTTTAGCCTTCCGAAGTTGAGAATGTTAAAGGCGACCTTGTGTCCCTTCCCGATCTCGCCCAGCACGTTTTCGACCGGCACCTTCACGTTCTCAAGAATCAGTGCAGTTGTCGATGAACCATCCAGACCCAGCTTCGGTTCTTCGCGTCCACTCACCACGCCCATGTCGCGCTCGACGATGAATGCGGTGATCTTGTCGCCGTCCACTTTGGCGAAGATGGTGAATATGTCCGCGAAGCCGCCGTTGGTGATCCACATCTTCTGGCCGTTGAGCACATAGTGCTTGCCATCGGGACTGAGCACGGCCTTGGTGCGGAGGGACATCGCATCGGAACCGGCACTGGGCTCGGTGAGCGCATAAGCGCCAATCTTCTCACCGCTGGCCAAGCCCGGCAGATAGCGCGCTTTCTGCTCTTCCGTACCGAAGTAGACGATTGGAAGCGTGCCGATCGTCGTGTGTGTTCCTAATGGGAACGAAGGCATAAGGCCGAGGGTTTCGGAAACAAAAGCAGAGCTTACTTTGTCCAGGCCCAACCCGTCGTAAGCTTCGGGAATGTCCACACGCAGAAGGTCAAGTTCACCGGCCTTCAGCATGAGTTCACGGAGTACCGTAAAGTCCTTCGCATAGATTTCCTTTTCGTGGGTTAGTACCTGGGTACGCATGAAGTCTTCAGCAACGCGACCAAACATCTGTTGTGCGGGAGAAAGGTCCTCGCGGGTGAAAATATCAGATGGTTCGACGTCGACTGCTAAAAAATTGCCACCACCTTGAGATTGAAAACCACTGCTCGTAGTAGCCATCAAGACTCCTTGTTATGAGCGTAGCGGCCAGAGACCGCGATATTTTATTTACTGACGCCACGGTTAAGATGTCAGAGTGGGACGGAAGCTTAGCATGTACCTGCATATTTCACAAGCATGTACTCGTCGTAATGCGACCAGTGTTTATCAGTGCATTTTCCATACACCATTAAGCCAGAGACGGTCCACAAAGCGGCTCGGAAAGAGTTTGTGTTCACCTAAGGCAGGCCGGGAAAGGGTAGGTGCGCACTAAGTCCAGGCTCTCCATAAAAATTTAAAATAATGCTTGCTTTCCGATTGGTTCCGAAGTATAGGTATCTCCTATTATTCAGGGCCAATGAGACAAAGGGGTAGGGCTGGAGCGCCGCGGTGCGGTAGTATATCGGTTTGCGTTGCACTCATAACAATAGTTACCGCGTTGTTTCATACCGCTGGTGCTCTGAACCAATTTCGAGTCAAGGTGCGGCATAGTTCCTTAAGCTAGCCGCGTGCCGAAGTATTATGTCTGTGCTATTTGGTTCAGATCTATGAATATTCTTGTCTGCTTAAAGCAAATCCTCGACCCCGAGGTTCCGACGCGAGATTTCGCGATCGATCCTGTCAAACGGCAAGCCGAGCGCGGGTCAGCCAATCTCGTCACCAACATTTTTTGCGAAAACGCTCTCGAAACCGCGCTGCAATTCCGTACAAGAACCGGCGAAATCAAAATCACCGCGTTGTCGTATGGACCAGCGACGGCAGAGGAAGTGTTGCGCAAGGCGCTGGCGATGAAAGCCGACGCAGCGGCGCTCATCACGAACGACGGAAACCCGAATCCGGATCCACTGACAACCGCGCGGGTGCTGGCTGCCGCCATACGGAAGCTCGGAAACTTCGATCTGATCATGGTGGGCCGGGAAGCAGGAGACTGGGGCGCGGGCCAAACCGGCGGACTATTGGCCGAAGAGCTGGGGCTACCCTGCATATCGTTCGCCGACAACCTTGAAAGTGTCGGCGGCCAATTGCGCATCAGGCGGCAAACGGATTCCGGATGGGAACTCCTGGAGGCAACGCCGCCGGTGGTGCTAACCATCAGCAACAACGAACACAATGTACCGCGGATTCCGAAAGTGCGTGACGTGATGATGTCCTACCGTCAGCCGCTGACGAAGTGGACGGTCGGAGACCTTGGGATGAACGTCGCCGAGGTCAATGCGGGCGACTCTTACTACCAAGTGGCTGAACTCTTCATCCCCACGAAAGAAGCGCACTGTGAATTCGTCGCGGGTGACACACCAGAAGAAAGGGTCGAAGCATTTGCCCAGCGCATCGCGGCCGTAACCAGCGCAATTTAGACCAAGGATTTCATGGAACTGATGGGGAATTCATAGGGTCGAGTAATCGAGTAAAGGTTATCTTATGCAAGATATTGTTAGCTGTCTCTTCGCATCCAATGGCTTTGACAAAGGCGCGCAGGGGCTTCTTGGCGCAGCGCGCCGCCTTGCCGACGAACTGGGCGTAACCCTGCGTGTCATCGTGATCGGTAGCGGCGCGGATGCTTTTACATCTGAGCTGGCCGCCATCGCCAACTCCGTCATCGTCGCCGATGCGCCGGAACTCGCGGAATATCAGCCAGAAATTTGTCTCAACGTACTGACGCAACTTTGCCGCGAACTGACACCTCGAGCGATTCTGCTCTCCAACGACACCTATAGCCAGGAAATCGCCGCCCGCTTGGCGCACAGGCTTGGCGGCAGTGCCGTGGGCGATGGCGTTTGCCTGCACGTACAGGGCGATCAATTGCGCGTCATGCGCCAGGTCTATGGCGGCAAAGCGCAGGCCATGATCGAGCTTCGACGCTCGCCGGCGGTCGTGTGGCTGCGCTCTCGCGCATTTGAGCCGGCAGCGCCAACCGGGGTTTCCGGCGAGATCACACGCGCCACGCTGCAAGTCAATCTGGACGTGCCGACCCGCATCGTCGAGCGCAGTCACGAGGAAGGTGGACAGATTCGCCTCGAAGATGCAAACGTGATCGTTTCCGGAGGCCGCGGCATTGGCGGAGCAGAGCCGTTCAACACCGAGTTACGACCTCTGGCAGACCTCATGGGAGCTCAACTGGCAGCAAGCCGCGCGGCTTGCGACGCGGGCTGGGTACCACCCACCTGGCAGGTAGGTCAGACCGGAAAGAAAGTCGCGCCGCAATTGTATCTCGCGATTGGCATCAATGGCGCCAGTCAGCACATTGCCGGCATCTCCGAAGCCAAAAGTATCGCGGCGATCAATACAGACGCCGATGCCCCGATCTTTAAGTACTGCCGCTTTGGCATCGTCGGCGATTATCGCAAAGTCGTACCATTGCTGCGAGACAGGCTCTCAACCCTAAGCAAATGAACACAACCGAAGCCACCCGCCAGATCTACTGGAACATCTCCCATGTGTGGATGATGGATGTGTTGTTGCTCCCGGTGCTGGTCGTCGCCGGGTACGGCATCTATCGCCATGTTGTGCGGTGGCGGCGCGGGCTTCCATTAGCGCGTTTCGACCGCCCGGCTGAGCGCATTACACTAGTCCTCAAGCACGTCTTGGCGCAGCAACGCACTGCGCGTGACGGCTACGCGGGACTGTTCCATCGATTTATTTTTTACGGGTTTATCGTCCTCGCCATTGCCACGACCATCGTGGCCCTCGACGCTGACCTTGGCATCCACGTCATGCACGGGGGACTGTACCTGTACTTCCAGTCCTTCATTGTCGATGTTTTCGGAGTTCTTGTACTGGTTGGCACGCTGATGGCTGCCATCCGCCGTTTTGTGAGCCGCCCCAAGAAGCTTGTGTACACCGATGAAGCCGCATGGATACTGGTCGCTGTCATGGTGATTGTGGCGACCGGGTTCCTTCTGGAAGGCCTGCGTATTGCCGCAACCAACGATCCATGGGCCGCATGGTCTCCCTTCGGCAACCTCACCGCCCGACTGCTGCGCCCCGCAATGGGAGCGGCGGCGATGCAGCAGACTCATCGTGTGACATGGTGGTTCCATCTGGCCGTGAGTTTCGGCTTCATCGCGTGGCTGCCCTATACCAAGATGATCCACGTGCTTACCGGTCCGCTCAACATTTACGCCGCGAATCTGAACCCCATCGGGGCTTCGCTGAAGAACATAGACTTCGAATCAACCGCCAGCTTTGGCGTTAACTCCCTGAAGGCTTTTACCTGGAAAGATCTGCTCGACCTGGACGCCTGCACCGAGTGCGGACGATGCACATCGGTATGTCCGGCAAACACCGTAGGCAAAGAACTTTCTCCCCGCGATGTCATCATCCATCTCAGAAACCTGATGCGGCCGGACGAAGTCTTCGGACCCGTGCCCGTCGATGGAAACCGGAGCACTGGCGAAGCAGCCGAAACCCCAAATCAAGATCCATCCGATAGTAAAGCCGTGGCAGCGCTGGCGATCATCGGCACGGTCCCGGGAACGTCTCCGGAGCGGCTGTGGCAATGCACGACCTGCGCGGCGTGCATGGAAATCTGTCCGGTGTTCATCGAACAGATGCCGAAGATTGTGGACATGCGCCGGTATCAGGTCATGGAGCAGTCCGATTTCCCTGACTCTATGCAGGCAGCGGTCATGTCGCTTGAGTCTCGCAGCCATCCTTTCCCTGGCACCCAGGCTTCACGTCTGGACTGGACGGATGGGCTGAACGTCCCGCTGATCAAGGACAGCAAAGAGGCCGAAATCCTGCTTTGGGTGGGTTGCAGCGGCGCACTCCTGGAACGAAACCAGAAGGTTATGCGAGCGACCGCAAAACTTCTTCAAGCTGCCGGCGTGAAGTTTGCAATTCTCGGTCGCGAGGAAAAGTGCTGTGGCGATCCGGCACGGCGCATTGGCAATGAGTTCCAGTTCGAAACCCTGGCCAAAGACAATGTCGCAACTTTAAATAAGTACGAGGTTAAGAAGATCGTCACCACCTGCCCGCATTGCTTCAACACGCTGAAGAATGAGTATCCGCATCAGGGTGGGAACTTCGAGGTCCTCCATCATACGGAACTGTTTGCCGGCTTGGTGCGGCAGGGCAGGCTCAGGTTTTCGGCCGAATCAGACAAGAAGATCGCTTTCCACGATCCCTGTTACCTGGGCCGTCACAACGGCATCTATGATGAACCGCGCAGCTTGGTACGCATGTCGTCACGCGTTGCGCCCGTGGAGTTGGAGCGTAACCGCTCCACCAGCTTCTGTTGCGGTGGCGGCGGCGGCATGAGCTTTGTGGAGGAACCGCCTGCACAACGTGTCAATCAGGAGCGCGCCCGCGAAATCCTCAACACGGAAGCCGATGTGGTCGCCGTCGGGTGCCCGTTCTGCCTGACCATGATGGAGGACGGAATCAACGCCCGCAAAGGCGATCGCGAGGTACGGGTGAAAGACGTTGCTGAATTGCTGGCCGAAGCCTTACAGGCTCAGCCGACAGCGTGACCCGACTCGTCTGAATTTCTTATGTGAAGCTGCTTCCCCGCCCCGTGTCTCATAGGCGAGGGCGGCCCGAAGCCGGGTCTTGTGAGCCGGCACGGAAGCAGAAAAATCCCCGGGCGGAAAACCCGGGGACTTTAGATCCACACACCAGTTCCGCACCCACCAGCGAATCTCATCCCCGCGCGGAATGCGGGCGCGAGACATCGCCAGAGTCGCGTACTTCTGCCTGGCAGGCTACGTTTTTTCGGCAGCGTGCTAGGCGATCCGATCGCTACTTTCCGGCTCTCTACCGCGGCTGGCAGCCTGATCCGAAGTCTCGGAAAAGTCGCGTTCCCCTTGGAATTCGATTGGCCGCGAAACGGTTGGATGGTTTTCCGCGCGTTCCTTTCGCAACCAAGCAATTTCCAGGCAGTCTCCTTCGCGCGTTCCGCTGCGATAAATCGTATGCACGGGGAGTTCCAGCACGCTGGCTGCTTTTCGAAGCACCTTTGAAATCCGAAAGGGACGCACATACTCTTCGATGTGAATCACCTGCTTTTCCCGGTTGAGAAAAACCAGGTCGATGGGAAACATCATTCCCAGAGTATGGACGCCTCGGCAAGGAACGATCCACAGGCCCCTTCCCGGTTGCGCCCAGCGTGCGGTTTTCCCTAGCAGCCCGACAAGACGGAGTAAATAGTTGTTGGCGACGGTTACCTCAGTGGCCACAAAAGTTTCTCGCGTTTGGTTGTAAACGTATACCAGCCGATCTTGCGCACCGTTCGCCATGGATCCTATTCCATCCTCTGTCCTTGCCGATGTTAGAAAGACTTGTCGCACCCCGCAGCGAAGGCCTACTCGAGTGCCTTCTGCCTGCGCCGCATTACGATGATCGCCAGAACGATGACCGCGAGTACACCCGCTACGAGCCGAATTGCCATTGAGCCGTCCATTTTTTTCTCCTTACAGTCATGTTGTTTCTATCGAAGTTGTGGTTATACGGCCAGCAAGTCGCTAAGCTACTTAAGTGCAGGCATCAGCTGCCGCAATAAAGTGATTACCGCTGGGCCTAGAATTACGACCATCAAAGCCGGGAAAATAAAGAACACGAGCGGAGGCACCATTTTGACGCTTGTCTTGGCGCCCATTTCTTCCGCCCGCTGACGCCGCCTCACCCGCAGATCGTCGGCGTGTACACGAAGCGATTGGGCGATGCTGGTGCCAAAACGCTCCGTCTGGATCAACATGGCCACCAGCGCCTTGATGTCGTCCAAGCCGGTTCGCCGCGCCAGTTCCCGGAGAGCTTCCAGGCGGGTCTTGCCGAGACGCATCTCAAGATTCACCAACTGCAGTTCTTCGCTGAGCTCGCGGTGAGTAATCTGCAATTCCTCCGAGACTCGCAGCAGGGCCTGATCCAGGCCAAGCCCGGCTTCAATGCAGATGACGAGTAAATCCAGCGCATCGGGAAGTCCCTTCCGCAGCCGGTGTTGGCGTGCGCGGACGCGCCAGCCGAGCCAAAGTTCCGGCAAGAGATAGCCGGCAATCGCCGCCATCAGCAGAACCATGATCGGATTGCTGCGATAGACCCCGGAGGCAAACACCAGGACGACAAGTCCGATGGGCAGCAGCAGTTTGATGCCCCTCACCACAAAAATTGCGTTCGGACTGCGGTAGCCGGCTCGAATAATGAGAAGGCGCGAGGAAGATTCTCTGCCTGAGTTCGCCGGTAAGGACTTGCCCAACGAAACCAGAGTTCCGCTGACTTTGTCCGTCTGTTTTCCCACAAATCCTGTCTTGTCGGCGCGCCGCCGCTTCCGCGGGTCTCAGAAACCGCGACAACCGTCCCGCGACGCCTACTCCGCCGGGGGCGAAGGCATAGAGCAGAGCCGCGGAAATCCCGATGATGGCGAGAAACGTGATGGTTGTTAAGGTCCACAGCATGTTCTTTTCTCCCTGCTCTGACTCAAACCTCTATGTGAATGATCTTCCAGATGAGCGTGGATCCGATGATCTGGCTCACCGCCGCAATCGCCAGAGCCAGCAAGCCTCGGTGATCCTCGAAAAGCACCCGCATGTATGCCGGGTTGATGATTCCGAGGACGCACATCATGAACGGAGGCAGGGCGATGAGAATTCCGGCTGTCATCTTGCCCTGGGCCGTCTTCACTCTTACCTCTCGATACAGCCTGAAACGTTCGCGGATCACGCGGGACAGTCCGTCCAGAATCTCCGCCAGGTTTCCGCCCGTCTCCCGCTGAACCAGCAGGGCGGTAACAAAAAACCGGACGTCGATCAATGGAACCCGTTCCGACAGGTTGAGGAGCGCGTCGCGTAAGGGTATACCAAAATTCTGTTCGTCGAAAGTCTTGCGGAATTCGCCGGCGATCGGTTCGGAGGTTTCCTTGCCGATCATTTCCAGACCCGTGGTGAAAGCGTGGCCGGCACGAACCGCGCGGCCAAGCAGATCCAGCGCTTCGGGGAAGTGCTCTTCAAATTTCCGCAAGCGCTTGGTGCGCTTCCAGGCAGTGAGCACAAACGGCAGGGCACCGGCCATCACGGCCACGGCAATCGGCGCGCCCGGAAACCGGGAAATCGTGTGTGCCGCAACCACGTAGCCGGTCAGAGCAAGCACGCCGCACAGGAGAAAGAATTTGCCTGGCTTGACCTTCATTCCAGCTTGGGTCAGAAAAATCTGGAAACGCCCGAACCAGGACCAGCGGGTCATCCACCGGTGCAATAGAGGAACGCTGCTGAGCATTTCGTCGCGAAGCAGCTTCAGCCCGAGCCGAGCTTCCGCCGCGCTTCTCGGCCTTCATCACCGCCTCCATGCGGCGACGAACCACATCCTGGCGGTTGTCGGTCGAGGCAAGCAGCGAGATGAGAAGCACGATCACGGCCACCACCGCAAACGTGAGAATGGAGATCATGAGCGCCATTTCAAACTCCTTTTCGACCAGCCAGTCCGCACAGAAACTGACGGCCGGCGACGCAGACTTGTTGCTGCCATAAGCGACTCCCTAGTGAACGCGCGGCGGTTCAAACATGGACGAAGGAAGCTGAATGCCGGTGACCTGCAGACGCTCCGAGAACTTGGGACGGATACCGGTGGCGACAAATTCGCCGAGCACTTCGCCGCTCTCCCGGATGCCCTTTTTCTGGAAGACAAAAATGTCTTGCATGGTCACGATGTCTTTTTCCATGCCGGTGATTTCCGACAAGTTCGTTACCCGGCGAGTTCCGTCGCTGAGGCGGCTGACCTGGACAACCACGTCGATGGCCGAGGCGATCTGCCTGCGAATGGCAACCGTCGGAATATTGAGGTTCGACATCGCCACCATGGTTTCCAAGCGGCTCAGAGCATCGCGAGGGGAATTCGAGTGTACGGTTGTCAGCGATCCGTCGTGGCCGGTGTTCATGGCTTGCAGCATATCGAGCGCTTCTTCGCCACGGACCTCGCCCACGATGATCCTGTCCGGACGCATTCGCAGGGAATTGATCATGAGTTGCCGCTGATGGATGGCGCCCTTGCCTTCGATGTTGGATGGGCGGGTTTCCAGGCGAACGACGTGTTCCTGATGAAGCTGCAACTCGGCCGCGTCCTCGATGGTTACGATTCGTTCGCGGTCGGAAATAAAAGAGGACAGGACATTGAGCAGCGTCGTCTTGCCGGCGCCGGTACCACCCGAAACCAGAACGTTGAGGCGAGCTTTTACGCATCCCTTCAGCAATTCCAGCATGGGCGGCGTCAAAGTGTTATTAGCGATCAAATCGTCGGCGTTCAACCGTTCCCGCCCGAATCGCCGGATGGAGAGGCATGGGCCATCGACGGCCAGCGGCGGAATGATGGCATTGACGCGCGAGCCGTCGGCCAGGCGGGCGTCAACCATCGGGGAAGATTCATCCACCCGGCGTCCGATCGCGGAAACAATCCGCTCAATGATGCTCATCAAGTGGGTGTCGTCGCGAAACTGGATGTTCGTCAGCTCCAGCATTCCCCGACGCTCGATGTAGACCTGCTTGTAGGTGTTGACGAGGATGTCGGAGACCGAGGAATCGGCCAGCAGCGGCTCCAGCGGGCCGAGGCCGAAAACTTCGTCAAGCACTTCCTGCGCCAGCCGCTCCCGCTCCTGCAAGTTCATCGGCGTCGATTCCGCGGCGAGAATTGCTTCGAGAATCGGCCCGACCTCGCGGCGAACATCCTCCCGCTTGATTTCGTTCAGGCGATCGAGGTTGAGTTTCTGGATCAGCTTGCGATGAATCGCGGCCTTCACCAGACCGAAATCCGTTCGTGTACCTGGCATGCCACTGGAGGACATCTATGCCACCTCTCTGGAAAATGAAAACAGCCCTAGCGGACCTCTCTTGGAAACACTATCGATTTCAATTCCGGCCACGTGGGCGGCGAGCTGACGATAACGGGCGTTGAGCACGTCATTGTGATTTTCAAGCAACGGGGTACCGAGGTTCACCGCCTCGCTCACCTTTCGATAATCGTTCGGCAAGCAGGTGAAGACCGAATAGTTGCCATCCTTCTCGATGGTCTTTAACGTCTTCTCGTCTCCCTTGTGCCAACGGTTGATGATGACGCGAGTCCGGCTTGGTTCGATGCCGAGACCTTTGAGAGCCAGTAATCGCCGTTCGAGCGTCCACAGCGCCGGCACGCTGGCCTCCGCCACCACGCAAACCATTTTGGCCATCCGCAGCAGAGGACTCCACTCGGAGGAGAATTGCGAACCGAGATCCGCCACCACAAAGTCAAAACTGTTCTGTGCGACATTCACCATGCGCTCGAGCGGGGCGACGGGAATGGCATCCCATTCTTCGGACTGCATGGCGCCGCCAAGGATTTCCAGATTTGTTTTATGGTGGGTCAACAACCCCGTAAAAAAGTGACGTGTCAAGGCGCTCCAGATTCGACACCGCGTCTCGAATACCAAAGCTCGGGTTGAGATCAAGCAGCAGATGAACATTGCCGAGCGGACGCGCAAAATCGAGCAGAACGGTGCGTTTCCGCGCGAACAGCGAAAGCTGAGCTCCCAAATTCACCGCAACCGTAGTCGTACCGACGCCGCCCTTCGAGCCCATCACCACGATTAACTTTTCCTGAGATGGGCGCTCCCGGCCCGCGATCTCGTGAACGAACCGTGAAAGCATTTCCCGCAGCGCTCCGGAGTTGACGGGCTTGGGTAAAAAGTCCTGCACGCCGCTTCTCATCGCCTCCAGCAGCAACTGCGGAGTCGGCGGAGACGTTGCCGAACACGCCACGAGTTTCATCGAGGAACTCAGACGCCGGAGACTCGCGCCGAATGCAAAATACGGTTCTGGATCGCGCGGCAGATCCAGAAAGACAACGTCCGGCAACATCTCGGCCGACTCGGGAGCTTTGTCGCCGGAAACCGACCATTGCTTGACCGACTTCACAAAGCCCGTTTGTTCCAAGCAAGCCAGCAGTTGCGCCGCACTCGATGCATCTCCACTTGCTATTGCCGCTGTTAGCATTGGCCGATTACCTGCTCCCTTCAGTAGGTGTTGTTCCGAAATCAGTTCTCTCATGCGCTCTTCACTTGGTCGGGGCCTTGGGTTGCTCCGCCGGAAACAGGCGGCAGAAACGGGACAGGGAATACCGGCCCCTTCGGCGTATTCGCGGCCGTTAGCGGCTGCACGATGTGCGGCGTGACCACGACGAGCAGTTCATCCGTGCTCTTCTGCTTCGACCAGCTCTGGAACAACTTCCCGAGGATCGGAATATCTCCAAGACCAGGAACTTTATCGAGTTGATCGGTCACGCGATTGTCGATCAGGCCCGCAATGGCAAAGCTCTGCCCATCGGCAAGATCCATCTCCGATTGCAACTCGCCGAGTGGAAAGCGCCGGGATCGTGAAGCCCTGCAACGTGAGCGCATTGGTAAAATCCAGCGAACTGACTTCAGGCTGGACCTTCAAGTGGATGAGTCCGTCCAGGGTGAGGGTCGGCGTGAAGTTCAAGCGCACGCCAAACTCCTTGAACTGAATGGTGATTCCGGCAAAACCGCCGCCGCCGGTCGATTGCAGAATGGGAAAGGGAAATTCGCCGCCGGCGAGAAAACTCGCTTCCTTTCCCGACGCGGTCAACAGATTCGGCTCGGCCAGAATTTGCAGAACATTATTTTGCTGGAGAGCCTGGATCGTCGCGGCCAGGTTGATGTCCGGCCGAACGTAGAAGATGTTCAGCAAATTGCTTAATCCAAGCGTGCTCCCTACCCCATTGGCCGAGTTCGCAAGCTGTGGAGGCGAGAACTGCTGCGTCGAAATCGTGCCGACTATTCTTCGCCCCTGGAAGACTGAGGATGTTGAGTCCGAACTGGTTGAGGGCAACGCGGTTCACTTCGGCAAATCGCACCTGAAGCATGATCTGCCCGGCCGGAGACACCGGAGCTTGCAACAGGTTCGTGACCTTGGGGCTGATGTTCTTTGCCATTTCCACGATCTTATCGGCCACGGCTACGGAGGACACCTGCCCGGACAACATCACGGCATCCCTTGGCGGTCTCCACCTTGACCGACTCGGCCGGGAACAGCGCATGAATTTTTGCGCTTAGCCCCAGAGCATCGGTATCCACCGAGACTTCAAAAGCCTGGCTCTGGTCCGCTTCGTCCCACAGCAGAAGCGAAACGCCTCCCGGCGCCTTTCCGTTGACAACAATCTGGCGGGGGCTGATTACGACTGCCTCGGCGATGGTGGGATCAGCGAGAGAAATTCTCTTGATCCGCGTAGGCGACGAAATCACCAGGGAACGTCCGACGAGCAGGTGCAGACTCTGCACATCCGATTCCTGAGGCTGATCCTTTGCTGTCGGCTCTGCGGCAGATTGCGCCTGTGGCGTGCCTGGTTGAGCAATGGCTGTAGATGCCGGCTGCTCAGCCGCGGACAACGGCATACCGAGCATGAGGCCAAGGGCGGCAACCCCGAGCCACATCATCAGTTGAAGTCTTCTGTATCGTTGGGACATTTCGTTCCTTGCTGAACTCTTTACTAGTTGGCAAAACTTTTGTTCTCATGCTTGGTGCCGGCGATGACCTCGACGACATAGGGAGCCGGACCATGACTAACAACAGCAACGTGCTTGGGTGCGGGAGCACTGCCGCCCGAAAAGAGCGTGGCATCGAGGACCGGCGCCGGATCGGTGACCTTGCTGTCGATCGTGTTCCGCAAAGCCAGTTGAATCTTTCCCTGCGTGCTGGCCATGGTGAGCTTCGCCGCGTCCGGAGGAGTAACCAGCAGGGTGATCACGGGAACGGTCTGCGGTTTCCCTTCGCGATCCTGTTCAATCTTCTGGCCGGCGGCGAGAACCCGAACATTTTCCAGAATGGTCCGGGTGATGTTCTCATTGTTGTTGGCATGGCTGTTGGCGACCCGGCCGGTCGCGAGAACGTCGACCATGGTCCCTGGAATGACGAACCCGGCTACTCCGACCACGTCGTTCACGGCGACGGAAAGCGCCCGCATGCCTTCGGGAATCGTGGCGGGCAGTCCCGCGCCCGATAGCTTGGAAGCCAGCTTGCTTTCGATGATGGGCTCATTGGCCGCGACCGGCGTGATCAAGGCGCGGCCCGTGCAGTCTTCGATCCGCGTGAACATTCCGGCGACGGGGGCGCTGGTTGGCCACGGAATAAGCCGCAGGTTGCTGGCATCGACGCGCGTGCCGAGTTGAAGCGGCGTCGCGGCCACCACGATCTGCTGCATGACGATAGGCTTGGGCACCGAGGCTGATGCCTGTTTGAATTGGTGATATACAAAGAAACTCATTGTAGCCGCGATCGCAATCGCGGCAGCCAATCCGATGATCAGTCGATTCCGATTCATGGATACAATCTCCTTCGAGCCGGTGTCAGAGAGCTCCCCACCGGGTCGCGCAGTAACAAATCACGGTGGCTATCGCAGCCGCCACTCCAAAAGGCAACTTCAGCAACTTCGGGTTATCCAGCGAAATTTCCGGATGCGAACGAAATCCGAAAGAGAAGACTCCCCGGACGATCACGACCATGTTGCGCAAGGTCGTCATAACCTGGCCATTTCGAATCAGGTGCACGATTGCCATCAGCCCCGATACGAAAATGCTGGCAAGCAAAGCAAGAAGAAACAACAGCGGACCCAGGAGAGCTCCGATAGCTGCCATCAACTTCCAATCGCCGGCTCCCAGTCCCCTCATCAGGACAAAGGGAAACAGGATGACCAAGGCCAACCCTGCGCCTTCCAGCGACGTTTTGGCCCCCGGCCAGCCTGCGGCAAGGGCGTTTACCCCGATGCCGAGGGCTAGCGCGGGCACGGTAAGCCAGTTGGGGATCCTACGCGAGCGCCAGTCGGTCCACGCCGCAATCAACGTGACTGCAAGCGTACAGATCCAGATGGTGTCAGCCGCGTTCATCCAGTGATTCTCCAGTTGTGGATCGTGTTTGTTTCGCTGCGGTAAAGACCTTCGGTCATGCTCCGGTCGATCACCACGTGAGCGGAAGGGTTGAGGCCGCCGGAAGTTTTTTCCGCCTCAAGCGGCCTGCGGTTGTCAGGCGTTGCTAGCCGCGCTGGCTAGCCGCAAGCGTTGACTATGTGAGGTTGCCGGCTGCGTTGGTAAACACTGACTGAAGCTTGTTCGACAGCGTTCCAAGCGTAGCGGTGGCTGCCAGGGAAAGCAGAACCAGCAGCAAAGCGTATTCAGTCAAGTCCTGGCCTTCTTCTTCTTTCCAAAGCCGGATCAAAAGATTCTTCATTATTCTGTGTCCTCTCAGGTGACTTAAGCTGAGCAACACGAGAGCATCGTGCCGCCCACCTTCTATTAGCATTTGAGACGCCACTCTGCTCCAAACCCGCCGTCAGGAGCTAAGTACCTGAAAATCCGGAAGTTGCTGGAGCAATACAGGTGAAACCGCAAACTTGACCTCAATCACGGCAAAAGCGTTACGGATTGGTCACACTTCACTGATTCTGGCTCGTACGGTTTGGTGACACCTGGGATCTGGAGCACAAGGTATTCAAAAAAATAGAGGCTTCGTCGTGAACTATCCAATGGCGAAGCGCATTAGATGGCCTATCAGGAGATAAGCTATCCCGGCATGACGTCCGCACGGACTTTTACGGAGGAAGAGAACATCCAGAGAAGATTTCCGGCGGCCTGCCACGTGATTAACGTCGGGCGATTGCAGGCATCAATTCGGAGGATGAAGTCTCGGTAACATTTCGCCGCACGAACAGTACGCTCAACTCATCCGAATAGACCTGCCGCCACTCCGGCGATGCGGAAAGAACCGTGGCCAGCGCCTCACTGCGCTCCAAAAGGCAGGATTGAATACCGTAGCTTCGGAGCACGGCAAAAGCCGCGGGCCGCAGATTGGCCACTTGCAGGTAATCGGAAAATGCGCCGCCACGCTCGTAGACGTCAGCACGGCCGTCAATAAAGAGCTTGTGCTCGGGCATCGACCAGATCAGGTAGCCGCCATAGCCGTAGGTGTTGTACATCGGGCCGGGCAGCGGATGCTGCCGCAGGTACTCGACGGCGCGTACCGGAAACTGGCGGGAGACACTCTGCCGCATTTCCGCGGCGCTGGGGAAATATCGCACGATTGCCGCGCACACGACCGCCATCAAGACCGCATTCAAGAAGTAGTGATCCTTGCGCCTTTCGTAAGCGGGCATCCAACGCTCAACCGCCGTGGCAAAAAGCGGCGCGAAGAACGGCACAAACACCAGCAGAAAACGCGCGTGCAGACATGCCATCACGGTGCCGCCGACAAATAACACCAGTTCTTCCAGGCGGCAGCCGAAGCGCAGGGCCATGTTCAACAGGAAAAAGCCCAACAACAGCGCGAGAAACAACTTCGCTCCCGGCAAGCTGAACGGCATCGGCTGCCACTCGTTGATGTGGGCAACGTTCAACGGCAGATCGAAAGCATACTCGAAGGGGCTGGCGGAGACGCGCACACCGTAAGGCGTGATGGGAAGAACGGCGAGGCACAGAAGAAAGATGGACTCAAGACGTATGCGTTGCGTGACGCTCCAGCGGCGGGCCTCGATGCTACCCAGATGCAGGTCGATCAGGCCGCTGGCCCAGAAAACGACGATCGTTCCCAGTCCGATCACCCACGAGCCATGAGTATTTACCCAAATAAGGAAGAGCGGCGGAAGGAACCAAAGCGCCCGGCTGTATCCTTGGCGAAAACGCTCGAGGGCGATGAGCGTCAGAATAAGAAAGAGATAGCCAAGCATTTGCGGACGCAGCGAGAACGAAGGCGTCGCCAGGACAAACAGCACCGCGGAAGCTGCAAATCCGGCTTTCGAATTTCCCGTACGCAGCGTCGCGTAAGTGTAGAGCGCAAGCATGACGGCGCTGCCAAGTACAATCAGGCAGGCTTCGAGACCTTGCAATCCCCAGAAACGTGCGACCGCTCCGAGCAGCACGTCGCCGAGCCACTCGTACGCCAGCCAGGGATGACCCGCGACGGTAAATGAATACGGATCTGTCGTCGGCCAACTGTGAGTCGAGAGGATCGTCTGCCCGACTTTGATGTGCCACCAGAGATCGGGGTCCACCATAAACCCGCGAGCAGCTACAAAGACGGCTCCGACCAGAAAGACGCCCAGCATGGCGGGAAAAGAAAAAAGCTGTGCTAAAAACGCAGTTGTACCGTTGCTGCTCTTTGCCGCCGACGCCGCGGGGCCCCCGGCGACGGTAATGTCCGGTCGAATCGAAATTTCCAGTTCGCTCATAGTGCGCAATATTCGCTTATCGGCTGCAATTCCTAACAAGGTCGAGCGACTACTAAGCCGGCCATGGGCGGAACTTCCCGCTCTCTTTATCTCTACTGCGTGAGTTTAAGCAGGATGTCGGTGGCAACCGTCTGAAAGGCTTGTTGCAATTCAGGTACGCAGTTCGGCCCCGGGCAATCGTTGGCCGCAACATACAGGCCTGATGGCAACGAGGAGTTATAGCTCGAACTGTCGGTAGTGTTAGCGAGCTGTTTGAGGAACGTTGGATTGGTCACACTGCCCAAGCCGACCGAGTAGATCACGACAGGCGGGCTGGCCGTGCGCATGGCGTTAGCGATTTGCAACATGCGGTATTGGGCTTCGTTAGTGATGTTGGTAGTGGTGAACGACTCGAAGTTTCCATATTGTTGCGACGGGAATTGCGTCGCGGAACAGCAAGGAGGTGTTTGGCCGTTGGTAATCACGCATCCATTTCGTCCAGCGGGAAGCGTATTGCCCGTGGCTGGATCCATAAACCAGATCCCGGTACCCTCACTGGGAGCATTTCCGCCATAGTTGACTTGGGGATACCCCGGACAGCTCAGATTGTCTTCAATTGTGTTCGCGATACCGTCGGTAAAGAACACTACCACTTTCAAAGCGTTAAGAGGAGGATTAGTGTTCTCCTGCGTTTGCGCTAATAGTAGCCCGCCCAACGCATAAGTCGCACCATTGTAGCCTTGGCCGTTGAATTGACCCTGGACTATGTTATTAATGTCTTTTGTGAAGGGATGTTCCATCGTCTGGTCCAATGTCGCGTCCGAGGCGAAGCTGACCAGCGCGGCCTGATCGAGTGTGTCGCTGAAGTACGACAGGAAGGTCTGGACGGCAATTGGAAGCGCCTGATATCCATCATTGCTTTGCATCGAACCCGAGCGGTCCAACACCAGGGTCATAAAGGCGTTAGCGCGCGTGCTCTGGGCTGTGTCACTAACCGTCAAGGTTTGCAAACTTGGCACAATGCGGGCAAAAAACGTGTTAATGGTCGTCGTGGCGCTGACATTGATCTGCTGATGGCCTTTGGCGTCGGTTGTGAAATATACGCAGTTCGTGCCCGGCCCCGCACAGGCTTGCAGGACGGGCGTACTGCTATCGCGGCCAGACGATTGATAGTTGGCGGCGAAAACGCTTTGCGCGACTTTTGTGGCATTGTCTACCGACGAGTAGTTGAGCATGCCCTTAAGGGCCGCGGCATCCAGGGCTTTGGAGAGATTTGCCTTGGTGACATAGGCATAACCCAGGTCAATTGCGATGCCCAGGAACAGAATCATGACTACCATGAAAACAGCGAACATGGGAATGATCTGGCCCCGCTCATTGCTCCAGCTCTTGTACCGGCGAAAAAAAATCACGTCCTGCTCCTTACTCAGAAGTACGCTACGTCATACAACGTCGATGGAAAAACGATGGTCATAAACTTCCCCAGCGGCGTTATCGGTGTAAATGTATAAAAGACTTCCGTCACGTAAAGAGTCTGGTTTGCCGGCGGAATGCGAGAGGGCGGTAGCGGGAAGATTGGCCGGACTTCCAACTGCCCCTATTTTGCTGCTGCCCAGGTTGCCGCCCTGCGAGACTTGATCAGTAATTGTGTTGGCGGTCCCGGTGGAGTTAGCTTGCACCGCGGTCACGATCACCTGTCCGTTGGCGGCCATATTTAAAGCGGAGGGCTGCGTGATCACCGCGTTAGCCGCGGTCGTAAGGCACGAATCCAATGTGCTGCAAGGCCCACGCGAGGCCAGGTTCGAGCCCGTCCTGGAGAGGTCTGAGAGCACTTCTTTGTCGTAGATCGCGCGGCTAAGATCGATGACCCCGAGAACCATGATGATCATCATCGACGCGATCAGCGAAAACTCCACCAACGCCTGGCCGGATTCGCGGCCCCGCTCCCTGCCAGTTACAAAATTGTTTTTCCACAATGCAGCCACGTCATTCACTCCTAGAGCAATTCAAATTGAGAGAGCCGGTGCTACCAGCGCATTCGCGGAATCGCTTCCGCGACATCTGGCCTAGGATCCGGAGGTAAAGGGCTCATTCTTGAAAGTAACGCTCACCGTAAAGTTGTAGGTGCCATTGGGAAAGAATGGCGCAATCACCGGGGTCAACATTGCTACGCCGGTGCTCATCGAGATCGTGATAATGTCTCCCGGACCGCCGGGGTTGGCGGAATTACCGGTGCCGCCGGTGCCGTTGCTCGAGATGTTGATCTGACTAAAGTCGAAACCTGGTGCCGCCTGCTGAGCGGTTTGTATAATCGAGGCTGCCCGCGTTTGAGCATTCCCGTTCGAATCCAGTAGATTGTTCCCGGTGGTTGCGAAGCGCCCTGCCTGCCGCAAGGCATTTTGTACCGTCATTTCGGTATAGAACACATGACTGAAATCAACTACCCCACAGATCAGCATAAGAAACATGGGAAAGACCAGTGCGAATTCCAGTAAGGTCTGCCCCCGATTCGCCCTGCACGCACGTCCCCGGCAAGCAGCCGACGTCGGTACATGGTTCATCGCATCGGCTTTCGAGTTCCGGATCTGATTGATTCGTTTCCGCAGTGTCCACATTCGGATACACCCCACTTCGATTTGCCCGACCGCCTCACCCTACTAAAGCAGGTTGAGTTCCAAACGCGGCGCTGATATCCACCAGGTGCTTGAAGTTATCGAGGACGGAGAATGGAGTGCGAACGCTCGCAATACTCTCTCCTAGTTGTTGGATTTTGTCCGGGTGGATATGGCCGAGTAGAATCCCGGCTTGAGCGAGATACTTCACCTTCGCCGGTAGTAATCCCATGACGCGGCAGCAGGTAGCATCCACTGCTACGGGGTCGTCGCCCAGGATCAGCACTCCGGAGTTTTTGGGCTCTCCCTGGATGGGACCGTTGCCTTGCATCCCGACAATGCCGTCTACGATTGCAAAATCGGGCCGCACCGCGGCATTGATGTCCAGAATCGCGGCGTCGATACCGGCCCAATGAAGTACGTTTTTCGGCCAGCCGTAGCAGCTCCCCGGCACGATGCCGAACATATTCTTCAGAGAGAGAGTGACGCCGGCCCAATGGTGCGTCTTGAGCTTGGGCATGGAGATAACGAAATCGGCAGCCAAAATAGTTTTAGGAAGATAAAGTTCGCGCAATTGCGAAGCAGCCGTCTTGAGTGGAACCTTTGCCACGTCATCGACGTTTAGGTCTACAAATACTTCGGCAAGGGAGCCCGTATAGTGCCGCAGACCTATGGATTCGAGAATCGCTTCCGTGTCGCGGTCCAACGCCGGGCCTTCGCCGATGAGAACCTGCGCGGCGCCGAGACGCAAAAGACTCTCTCGCGAGGCGGCAATCACGGCCGGATGCGTGTTGGTGACTCCAAGCGGGTCCGGCCCGACCAGGTTCGGCTTGAGCAGAACATTTTTTCCCCGTACGGGAAGATCGAATTCACACAAGGATTCGTAGATCAGTGCCGACAACTCTTGTTCATAGCTGGCGACGCTCCGAATGGCTACACGCGAGACGGGGCGTTGGAAGGACGGGACCAGCGCGGTCTTAGCCTCGCGCGTCATCGGGCGGTCTCCCCGGATTCGCCGGTGAGCCAGCTTCGCTTTGAGTTTGCCGCCAAACAGACCCAGGCCGTCGTGATCATACTTCTGAGAAATTCGTGGTTGGAGTACAAAGCCTCCGGGCGGGGCGCGGCTGCCGGCCATGCGTGGCCATAGGCTTCAAGACAGATTTGCGCAAGCGCGAGTGATCCGGGCCCCTGCCCATCCGTAAGGCTTCTTTCAAGCCAATCCAGGCTCAGCAAGTTCTCAGTCCTTTGCGGATACCTGCGCAACGCGAGCAGCGCCCACGCGGTAGGAATCACCAGCGGTTTGCCGGGAACCCCATAGACCAGCGGGTCTCCGCAATTCCACCCTCCACCCGGACACATGCGGTCGTAGAGCATTGCTTCGGCGGACTGGCATCTCTCGTTTGCTCCGGCGGGGAGCAGTTCTTTGGGACAGCGACTGAACACAATCAGCGCGACTGAAGTGGGCTCGACCCAACTGCTTGTACCCGGGGTCCATCCCCATCCTTTAAATGCGCCACGTTGGCGGGAATAATGACGAGCGGGCGAGAGTCGCCGCAACCAGCGCCGCCAGAACGCAGTGTCTCGCGGCTTGTCCTGACCTAGCCAATTCAGACCCGTGGCGACGGACCGGAGTGAATTCTTGCCGGAAAGTAGGGCCCAGCAGGCGGGCGCGGTGGCCGCACAACCCACATTCTGTCCCGCCGCAAAGGGCCAGGAGCCATCCGGTAATTGCGTCGAGCGTAAGAACTGCAAACCGCGATGGCAAGCTTCGCTCAACACCGCTGCGCTCTCCAGGTTAAGAAGTGCCTGCAACACCCAGCTTGTCGGTTCCACACGGCTTTCTGAATCGGGACGGTATCCCCAGCCTCCATCATCGTTTTGCGCACTGCGCAACCGCGGAAAGCAAACCCTCTCCACGAAGCTGGTGGATGGGCTTTGCCCCGGCGCTGAGGCGATGACGCCACAAGCGCCGGAGGATCTCTCCGGAGCACAAACATCATTACTTGCAGATATCACGTTCACTCGCTTCGATTGGACTTGTCGCAACCGGTCCAGGCCTTACCGGCAGTGGCGAATGGAGATCTCACGCCACCAGTTGCGGTCTGCCGGGCTTGTCCACCGGATATTGGAGAAGACTCTCTTCCTTGCCGCGGATCTCGAGTTGATTGATGAGCCGGTGCAGGTAACCCCGGGCCACACCCAAGGTGCGCGCGGTTTCAACCACGCTCCAGCCACAGGCTTGCAGCGTTCGAAGAACCAATCGGCGTTTGAATTGGCGCACTTCGTCTTCGTAGGAATCGCTGGACTTGAGGTTTACACAGTTTTCCTGGATAGCATCCGGCAGGTCTTCGCAGTCGACGACCGATCTGTCGGATAACACCACGGCCCTCTGCACAACATTCTCAAGCTCTCGGACGTTACCCGGCCAGGAGTATTCCTCAAGCGCCAGCAACGCGGACCGGGAAAATCTTTTTGCCCGCTTATTGAAGAGTTCTGCAAACTTTTGCAGGAAATGTTGCGCCAGAAGTGGAATATCTTCGCGCCGCTCGCGAAGCGCTGGAATATGCATGTGGACGACATTCAAGCGGTAGAACAGGTCCTCGCGGAACTTGCCTTGCTGAACCATTTCAGTAAGGTTCCGATTGGTTGCGCTGACTACGCGGATGTTGGCATTGATGCTGGTGTTGCTGCCAAGGCGTTCGAAGGTGCGCGCTTGCAACACGCGCAGCAATTTCGGTTGCAGAGTGAGACCGATATCGCCAACCTCATCCAGAAAGACCGTTCCCTGATCCGCAGCCTCAAGCCGGCCACGGCGAGCAACAGCAGCGCCGGTAAACGCGCCTTTCTCATGTCCGAAGAGTTCGTCCTCGATCAGGGTTTCCGGCAGGTTCGCGCAGGAGAATGCGACCAGCGGGCCAGCGGCCCGCCCGCTCATGTGATGAATTGCGCTGGCAAGCAGTTCCTTGCCGGTTCCGGTTTCGCCGGTAATCAGCACATTGACGTCGCAAGGAGCAATTTTTCGCGCCAACGCGAAAAGTTCCAGCATTCGCGGAGCCCCACCGATAATTCCCGGCAGGCTCCCGCTTCCCCGCAGCATGACGTTCAAACGCCTGAGCTCCTTTTCAGCGCTCCGGATTTTGCAGGCGCGCCGCAGGATCAGCCGGAGCTCGATCATGTTCGGCGGATTATGAATCGTGTCATAGACACCGTGGTCCAAGGCTTTCGCCATGACATCATGTTCGTCTTCGTCGCATAAAACGACGGCGGCGGGACCATCGCCGCTTCGCTGGATCGCGTCGATTACATGGAACCCGCGCTCGATGTCGCCAGTAGCCGCGCGCAGGTCCAAGAGCACGACGTCACAAGATTCCCGCACCCCCTGCCAGTGACTCGGAGTCCAATCATTGCTGCGGCTGGCCACGAAACCGGAACCCAGGGTTCGCGCGATCACATCGACGAGCCCAAGATCATTCCCCAACAGCGATACATGTATTACCTTCGACAGTTCGGCCATTAGTACCCCGTTTATGACAGTTGTTATTTTTTGAAAGTTCCTATTCCCCGACCAAACGGAGGCTCTTCAGTAGCGTGCCGACGTTTCCGGCCTACCCCAAGCCCGAACAGGAGATCCATGCACCCTAGGAAACCATGGCAACGGACTGTCCTGGTGGACCTAACTTGCATTGTCCATATGCACACACAGAGCCAACTATTGGCACACGGTGGGATGCCACGCTAAATCCAGAGTTCCTCGTAAGTTAACTGATTGGCCGCGCAGGACTACAGGGTTTGCGCTATTCGGAAGGTGAGTACCTGGAGTCCTTCTGGGAGGCTTATTATTCCAAAAGTTAGTACTTGGGTACCTACTCGGAAGGCGAAATATGTCCGGCTCGTGCGGGGATTACGACGGCAGCCCTAGTCAAAATCTAAACCAATGTGCCAATTCAGAAGATCTAATGCCCTAATTTGAAGCAGAAGCTAAAGATGGAATCCCAACCAGGATTTCCACAGCGACCGGCTTCCCCGCACGCATGGCGGGCGCAAATCTCCACAGGTTGAAGGTAGCCCGGGCCGTTTCGTCCACTTCCCGCATAATGCCTTGATAGACCTTCAGATTGGCCACGGAGCCATCTTCGCGAATCAAGCCTTTCAAAATAATGTTCTTGGGAGCATTCTCCTTGGAGATCGGCGGCCGGCGAAAATCGAACGTCTGCAGCGGAGCCGGCGGTACCACAGCTTCCTCCAATTGGACGACGGTTCCGGTGTTAGGAGTCGATACGGAGGTTTTACCAGCCGTGCAATACTCCAAGGTCCAGTTTGCGATTGGCATCGGCAAAAATATGGTGAAAATTCTTCCGCACGACAGGGCTTTATAAACTCCCAATCCGCCTCCGCCAGCCGGCCCGGCAGAGATCACCATGGAGTTCTTTCGAACCGGAGCGGTGGGGGGGACGGGGAAAATAATCATCTGGTAACCTCCCCCGACTGCCCCAGCGCCGTTGATGCTGATCTCCGGTGAACCTGCTGAATCTTTGCCCCCGCCGCCGCCTTCTTTTCCGTGCCCGACGCCCGTACTGCCGTCTCCTGCCGCGCTGATGCCGTCACTTCCTCCTCCGATAGCAACCGTACCGCTTCCACCCGGCGAACCGAAACGGGTTCCTGCGGGCGAGAATGAGAATTCGCCATACTTGTTGCCTGGAGGCAGGGCTATTTTTGCCTTTCCCGGGTCGGTACTAAGAGCGAGCAAACTTCTCTGCTCGCGAGAAGCGCCTTCCTTTTCCGCCGCGCCTGCGCTTGGCGCCGAGGATGCACTTCTGGAAACCCCGTCGGCTTGCGAATGCGGGGCCACCGGAACCGGCAAGTTCGGCGTCTTTATGGCGGGAACGGCGGCAAGATTCAATCCCGAGGCCGGCACCGGAAGCGGAGGCGCTACATCGGCAGTATTGTTTCGATGACCCGGCATTCGCTTGGGCCCGGTCAGCACGATATCGACCTGCTCTCGCGGCATCACTAGGGGAGTTCCCAGGATCGAATTCGGAAGTTTGATCTCTTGCTTGATCAGGAGATCCGGAGGCGTGCTTGGCTGAATGATCAACTGATGGCTATTGCTCGGATGGAGCGGATTCGAGACCGCGGTGAGTTTACGGTGGAAATCGCTGCTCCCCAGCGCGGGTTTTCCATTCGCCGTGCCTTTGCCCGGCTGCCGCCCCGCTCTCGGCTGCCGTTATTTTGGCGAAGACCATCAGTTCTTTTGATACCGGCACAACATACAAAATTGTGCCCTTCGTGCGGGGAGATACTTGCGGCGTGTTGAGCCTTACAGGCGCACCGAACGGAGGCAATCGGAGGAGAAGCAGGACGGCGGCAAAGTGAATCAGGAATGATAACGAGAGGGATTGGCCGAAGGGATCAACCCTGAGTTGAGGAAAACGCTGATCTATGTTTTGCATCTCCGCCCTGGTGGCAATTTGCCGGAAGCAACGCGCGATTTTTTCGTAAACGCTTCGTCAAGTTAGCGGGCCGTTTCGCTTTCGCAGACAAATCCATCCTTCGCTGTCCTCCAAGGGACAAGCGCAGCCCATCTTCGTTACTTTCTAAGCACGCCACCTTCCAACGTGGCTTTTCCGCGCAGGACGGACTCCCGCCGGGGCGTTGCCTCCGCATCACGGCGAAGGTGTCACCGATTAGGTACAGATAGGAAGTTTGATTGAGATATTTTGGTGACCGATGTAGATGTCGTCACCACGCCGCGGGCAATCGATCTGGAATACTGGAATTTTGGATGGACTGATCCGGCTATTATTCGGCGCTTTTAGGCACCGCTTCGCCGTTCTTTTCCCGGCGCGCATCGACCGTGCATTGCAGCCGGAACCAGATCGGCTCGTCATCGAACTGCAGGCGCAACTCCGTGATCATGCCGGAGGTCATCGGGCGCAGCCGGTAATTACGGCCCGAAACTACGGAAGGAACCGAGAGCAGCTGCTTTCTCCCACTTCTCCCAGCTTGGCCTTGAAACTCCCTGCCACCATGTTGCAGACTTCGCCCATGGCGTCCCACGCCTGCTGGCCGGCCTCTTCGACCGGGACGCCTAACATGCGCGAAGCGATGAGCAAGGCTGCCTGTTTGCTGCAGTGGATGCTAAGCAGTCCGCAAAGCGGGCCGGCGATGCCGATCATCGCGGTGAACTGGGCGGCGATCGGTTGCGGCTCGGGACAACGAGTCAGGGTTGTGCCGACCATCATTTCAAATACTTCCTGCGCACCCAGCCAGAGTTGGGGCTCATAGGCCGCATCATGATCAACTGCACTGTTGGAAATATCGGTCATCGGGGTCTCGCACTCGTAGAGCCGGGCATAATGCATTCGTTTGCGCGGGTCTGGTGACTCTATCGGCATCGGGCGCGATTGCCTTTATGCGGTGAAAACTGAGAGCCCACAACGGCTGGCAGCGTTACGGGAAGCAACCGCCGGGGAGCCCGGATGCTTAAGTCTCGGCGACCTCGCTTGGTTTGATGGTCTCGTGCGAACGAATGAAGAGCGACAGCTCAACCCTGGTGGGCAATCACCAGCGTCGAGACCTTAGCGGGCTTTCCACTTCGACGCCAGCAGCGCGATCTTGTCGTCGAACGTGGGCCGCGGTTTCTCGATCGGTTTTTGCGGACGCCGCGGCGGAGCCTCTTGCAGCGCTTTGATCGACAGGGATATGCGCTTGGTTTTGGTATCCGCGCTCAACACCTTCACCTTGACGATCTGGCCGGCTTTCACAACCTCGGATGGCTCTTTGACGAAGCGATTGGAAAGCTCGCTGACATGGACCAACCCGTCCTGGTGAACGCCAACGTCGACGAAGGCTCCAAACTTTGTCACGTTGGTCACCACGCCTTCCAGCACCATGCCGGGTTGCACGTCGGAGATTTCGCGCACCTGCTCGTTGAAGCTTGGCGCAACGAATTTGTCGCGCGGGTCGCGTCCCGGCTTTTGCAACTCCTCGAAAATGTCGTTCAGCGTGTAGCTTCCAGCCGAGAGCTGATTGCGGTCGACTTTTTCCAGCAATTGCGGACTCTTGATCAGCTCCTCGATGGGAACATTGAGCGAATGGGCAATCTGTTCCACCACCGGATAGGACTCGGGGTGAACGGCGGTCATGTCGAGCGAATTCTCGCCATCTCGGATACGCAGGAATCCGGCCGCTTGTTCAAAGGTCTTCGGCCCGATGCCGGGCACCTCTTTCAACTGGACGCGCGAGCGAAAACGTCCGTGTTCGTCGCGGAACTTCACGATGTTGACCGCAGTGCGTTCGGTGACTCCGGCAACATAACGCAGCAGCGTCCACGAAGAGGTATTCAGATCAACGCCGACGCGGTTCACGCAACTCTCGATGACGGTTTCGAGCGACTGTTGGAGCTGGCGCTGATCCACATCATGCTGATACTGGCCGACGCCGATCGACTTTCGGCTCGACCTTGACCAGCTCCGAGAGAGGATCTTGCAATCGGCGCGCAATGGAAATCGCGCCGCGCACCGTGAGGTCGAGATCCGGAAATTCCTGCCGCGCCACATCGGATGCCGAGTAGACGCTTGCGCCCGACTCACTTACAGTCACCGCAAAAATGTCGTCGAGCCCCTTCGCCCGCAGGAACTCGCGGACCAAGGCATCGGTCTCGCGCGAAGCCGTCCCGTTGCCAATGGCAATGGCGCGGACGTTGTAGCGCCGCAGCAGCGACTCCAGGATTTTCATCGCGCCGGCAGCGTCATTCTTGGGCGGGTGCGGATAGATGACTTCATGCGCCAGGAACTTGCCAGTCTCGTCCACCACGGCAATCTTGCAGCCGGTGCGAAGTCCCGGATCGATGCCCAGCACGGAGATGGGACCGGCCGGAGGCGCAAGCAATAGGTGGTGAAGATTCTCGCGGAAAACGTGAATCGCTTCGGTGTCGGAGCGCTTCTTGAGTTCGAGCCGGATTTCGCCCTGGATGGAAGTGTTCAGCAGACGGCTCCAGCAGTCCTCGATCGCGAGTTCAAGCTGCGGAGTCCAATCCCCGGTCTCACGCAGAACGAGCGAATGCAGCACGGAAAGCGCACGCGCGGGCTCCAACTCGGTGAGGAAATAGAGTATCTCTTCGTTCTCCCCGCGACGGATGGCCAGCATGCGATGCGATGGAATCGTCTTCACCGGCTCGCGGTAGTCGTAATACATCTTGAACTTCTCTTGCTCATCGACGGCCTCGGCTCGCTTGCGGCTGGTCACCACGCCTTCGTCGAACATCAACTGGCGAAGAGCCTTGCGGACGCCCGCATCTTCGCTGATCATCTCGGCCACGATATGTCGCGCGCCTTCCAGCGCTTCGTCCACGCTGTTGACGCCCTTTTCCGCGCTCACGAAGGTGGCGGCCAACGTCGCCAGCGGCTCGGCCGCGGGTTGCTGCGCCCACAAATAAACGGCCAGTGTTTCCAGCCCTTTCTCGCGGGCGATGGTGGCTTTGGTGCGGCGCTTGGGCCTGTATGGCAGGTAGAGGTCCTCTAACTCGCTTTTATCGAACGTGCCCTCAATGCGCGCCTTCAACTCGTCGGAAAGCTTGCCCTGCTCCGCGATCGAGGCAAGAATGGTCGCGCGACGCTCGACCAGTTCGCGGAAGTAGCTCAGCCGTTCTTCGATGTCGCGGATCTGAACCTCGTCGAGATTCCCCGTAACTTCTTTGCGGTAACGGGCGATGAACGGAACGGTGCCGCCTTCATCGAGTAACTCAATTACGGCCACCAGGCCGCGCATGGGAAGGTTGAGTGCTTGGGCAATGTGAACCAGAATTTCGGGAGAAAGAGATTTTCGCTCAGTCATGGACAATGCTTATATTACCCCGAACCCGGCGACACGTCGCCTTGCGAAATGGCCCGAATGAGTGTATGCCCAGCCGGGGATGGGTCTGGCAAATCGCGCCTTCGCGGGCGAGACAAGCATGCTACCGTTCAGGACATTGCACGGACCAGTGGCGAAAAGCAATCCGGCAGAGCTTCTCGGAAACTTCAGCCACGAAGAACCTTGAAGCGTTTCGCTGCGGTCTGGAACTGGCAGGAAGAAACGCCAAAGAAGAGAGCTCATGCGGTTTGAGCGAAACCAAGAAGAAAGCTTAACCCCAAAGTCAAGCTGTGCGAGAAATGCTACTGCTACGAAGTGGCAAGCAAGCTGTGTTCGAGAACTCAGGAATGTTCAATAAGTGTCGGCCGCGGACAAACGCGCCGAAGGCTTTGCAGCCACGCGGTATTTCCGTTCAGTCACAATGGAGTTGCACTATACGTCGGCGCTGCAATAGAACGATATAGAACAGCAAGCCGCAACCCGGGATTCGCCGTGACAGCGACACGCCGCCTATCTTCCCAGATTCTGTCTGGTCGAATGGCGGCGACCACCCGAAAATTCCTTAAAAAAACCCACCGCAATTCCCTTATCTTGGTAGAAAGGATTGGAATAATAATTGCCGGTCGCAACAAAACCCCAGTCGGCGCCCACCCATTTCCGTAGCTTCAACGAAACTCCATAACTGTGAAAATTGGAGATATCGGTATCGGGTCCAATCGCCTGGTAGGCCTCTCGCCCAAACTCGCCGCGCAGTGTAACCAGATATTTCTTTTCCCGGCCTTGTGTGACTGCAACATACTGGTACTCCGTAGCCACGTTTCCCGGCGTACTCACATCAATATTGACGCCGGCCTCCACTGCCCATGGGCGGTCGAATTGGTAGGCGGCTCCAACTCCCCAGCGATAATCGCGATGCACGTCCTGCCAGCGCAGGTAACTTCCATCGAACATCGTGACAAACTTGTCGCTGTCGAACCAGCGCCTGCTCGCCGTAATATCGGCGGCGATTTGCGGTAGAAAAAAGCTGTTTGCGCCGCCGATATTGAGACCAACATCCCACGTGTCGGTGAGGTCGCGATCGACGCCGCTTTCAAAGAGATAACCTGTTGCTCCAAACTCTTCTACACGAGCCACCCCCGCACTCCACTCATTGAATGAATTGCGCGGTTCAAAGCTGCCACTCACGGATGGTCCACCCCAGTTTTTGAATCCATCAAAACTATAACCTCCGTTGATATCGATCTCACCTGAAGCTGGCGTCTGATCATCCTCCGAATCTGAAACCGCCCTCGGCGGTGGGGCAGGCAAAGTCGCTCGTCGGGCGGGCACAGTCGCCGGTTGGGCGGGTTCCGCAATCGCGGTCAACGGTTGGACGGGGTCTGCACTCAATTGAACCGGCTGCGCAGGCGAAGAAGACGACGCGGTAGTGCTCTGTTGGCCCGGCATGGTGAGAGGAAACAAGACTGCCATCAGCATGGTGACTAGCCAATGGGTTAGCAAGGAAGGTTTCCGTGAACTTGCACTCTTTAATTGTCGCAACGCGACAACATACATGGAGTGAGACAGGAGTAGAGATTGTTGCATCACGATGCTTCGAAGCGGCGCGATTTCAGTTTCGCCGCCCGGATCTAAACCAATGGGACTTCCAATCTCCGAGGAGGCGATCACCAGCTCCTCCGAAATCGATAACCTATCGACATACCTTTAGGAGATGTGAGTGTTCCGAATTATGAAATAAACATTGGATGCAGCATGCTCGAGCTTTTCAGGTAAAGTCTGCGTAAACTCGACCTCCGCCAACGGAGTATCAAAGAGGTCGAGGTGCACCAGAGCGTAGGTACCCGTCTCACCGTTACCCGGATATCTACGCTCACGGATCACCCGCCTAACGATGGTTACACCGGTGGCTGGTGGTGATGGTGATGGTGTTGCTTGTGGTGATGCTTCTTGTGACTCTTCTTGTGATGCTTGTGATGTTGTTGCTTGTGGTGATGCTCATGGTGGTGCACATGGGCATAAGCCTGGCCCATACCCGCCACGCCTACTGCGAAGGCAAGCACCAAGGCCAGAAAAAGCTTTGCCAGATACGTCTCTCTTAATTCGGCGACGCTCTCTGACAGTTTCCGATAGACGTTAGCAACCATTGTGTCAACCCCTTTCAGGTGGTGAGCGATAGTCGGCCTCTGGTCGCGAGTGAAAAGGTTAACGTTAAACGCCCAGTGAGAATTTCAAGCACAGGTAACAGCCAGGCGCACATGCGGTGAAGGCAGGTTGGATGTCTGCCCTAGGTTCCGGGTGTGCTTGAACTAGAGCTGCCTCAGAATATTTTTCGCTTAGTTCGAAGGATTTTAATATCCGAGCAGAGCTGCAGCGGATTCACGAGTTGCTGGCCCGAATTCGCGCAAAAATAATTTCGCGCACATAATAATAATGAAAGCGTGAGGCACTTCTCACCTCGGCGGCCGAGCCCTTTCAATGAAATAGCTATCATCCATTACTAAACCGCTCAGTAGCTTTCGAAGGCTGACCCCGCTATGGTGCGAATACTTTCTATGTTCTCATCAGAGAGCACCCCCGTCGAACGGCCTGCTAGGAGGATGCTCGTTTATGTTGCCAGGGGCGCTTGGGCCGAGAAGAATCTGGCAAGTCACGGTCCTTGACGCGATCATAGGTATATGTTTCGCTCACGGACCCGAGTGACTCGTTGTAGAGACTTGTCGCTCCGATTGCCTCTTTCAGTTCTTCGCTGAAGCTATGCAAGGCTTTCAAGTGCTCGGCGGTCGCCGAAACCTCTGACTTCGAGGTTTTCAGAAACTTCTGGTAACCACGGTCCACCAGCTTGGCGATCTCGCCGCTAATGAGAATTCCGGGATATGCAAAGATTTTTACACCACCGCTCTGTGTTTTTTCGATGGCGGCGGAGCATTTGTACTTCTTGAGAAAAATGCGATTCGCGGTGCCGGGAGCCTCCAGTAGTTCAAAATCGTGGGAGCGCAGCCAGTTCACTGCTTCGTCGAAAGTCCGTGGTGCAATCGTTTTCGCCATGTCTCCTACTCAGATGCGTACACCGGGCCTCGCTACTTGAACAAGGCGTGTAGCCGTATCATTCATTACCATAAGTTAAGTATCTTTGCTGCTCAGATGCATACACTACTGTTTCCGCGCCGAATCGTTCCGCCACGTAACTGCGTACTGTCCGGCACAGAACGGCTGGCCGGATTACGCACATCGTACTAACCCGCCCTGCGCCGGAACGAACGATGGCATCAAATTTCGCACATTGCGCAGCTCCGCGGCAATGCCTTAACAAATGTTGACACGCGGGAGCTTGCTTCTTTACCAAAATAGAAACAGAATGTCAGTCCAGGTGACAAGGTGCTGATCATTCCGGCGACAGAATTGCGAAAAATGCGCGAGCACGCCGAGCGCGAATATCCGAATCGGTGTTGTGGCCTGCTGCTGGGTCGACACCGGGACCACGACAAGCACGCCTTGTGCGCGCAAGCGTGCCGCAATGCCGCCCCAGTGCCCGCCGAAAACTTTTTGGTTGCCTCGCAAGAATTGATTCGATGGCAACGATATGGCCGCGAGCAGCGGTTCGAGATTCTCGGATTCTACCACTCGCATCCGGATCAGCCCGCGAACCCCTCGCAGCAGGATGTCAACCTCGCCTGCTGGACGAACTGCTCGTATGTGGTGCTCAGCGTGGAAAATGGACTGCTGACGGTGCTTCGTTCCTTCACCGCTTCCATGAAAGCCGACGGACCAACGCTGCTGGAAGAACCGGTCATGATCGAGCGCGAGATCGCGCACCCAGACGCCGTTCCGGCCCGACAGGCTACTGAAAAACGCGGCGAAACGCCCAGCTAGTTCATTGCACCCGCTGGTTATCGGTGCGATTCCACATCTGCTCGAATGCTTGTCGAAATGCGCCTACCTGCGCCGGGTCGGTGGTGAAATAGGCATTGTTGTCTTGCCGCTTAAGCCCGCCGGGAGACCAGTTGGCAGAGCCGTCGCGCAGCAGCAAGCCGTCGATCACGTAGGCTTTCAGATGCATCAGTTCCGGGCTTCCCTTGATGCGGATCTGGATGCCGTGCTGGTCTCGCAGCATCCCGGTTGTCGTTACACGATTGCGCTGCTCATCTTCGTACTGCTGGCGGTCACGATAGAGGCGAATCTGCACTCCGCGCCGGGCCAGCTTCACCAGTTCTTCCGCCAGATAGCGGTCGGTAAAGGCATACATCGCGATATCAACCGTGTGTTGTGCGCTCTCCAGTCGCTCCCGATCAATCTTTTCGAGGTTTTCAAACGGAGAATAATGCTGCTGCCCCGCTTCGGCAATACCTGCCTGCACCGTGGGGTTGAGGAGGCGCGGTCCGTCGTGTTTTGCATCGAAAGTCGATTGGGCATAAAGAATTGAAGCTGTCAGCACGACGACGATCGCAAGAATCGTGCTCCGGGGGGTGCGACTCGGCGCGGTCATCAGCGTTTTCTCCGTCCGGCGGTTGCAAAGTGTTCCCACCCTCCGGCTTCCAGCTCAGTCGTATCGCCGTTTTCGTGTTCAATCACGATTTCATGGCCCTCATTGATATAACCAATCCGCGTAATCGACACGCCGGCGATCTCCTTGGCCACGCGCCGCGCCGGAGCCGCGGTGAACAGCAGTTGATATTCGTCGCCTCCGTGCAGGGCATGGCGGCGTTCCACCTCGTGCCGGCCGAGACTGGCGATCGGCAGTGCGCGCTCTATGATCGTCGCCCCCACGCCGCTGGATTCGCAGATGTGCCTCAAGTCGGTGGAGAGTCCGTCACTGATATCGATCATCGCCGTCGCCAACTTCTTCGTCCGCAGTTGGCGCGCAACCGCGATCCGTGGCTCGGGATAGAAATGTGCAGGAAAAGCGGCAGCGCGAAACTTACGTTTCGGATTGGCGAACATCTGTTCCAGCAGAGCCACTGGCGCACCCAGCTCGCCGGTCACAAAAATACCGTCGCCAGGCCGCGCTCCGGAACGCAGAATCGCCTGACCTGCCGGAACCGAGCCCAGCACCGTAATATCGGCCAGCACCCCGCCAGGCGACTGTGCGGTATCGCCGCCCGCCAGGGTTACGCCGAAACGCCTCGCCAACGCCAGCATGCCCTTCATAAACTGGTCGGCCCAGCGCTGTGGCAAATCCGAGGGAAGGGCCAGCGACAGAAAGGCCGCCAGCGGCTCACCACCCATCGCGGCAATATCACTCAGGCCGCGCGTAAGGCAGCGGTGGCCGACGGCGTCCGCCGGATGCCACTCGCGGCGAAAGTGCACGCCTTCCAGGCTGAAATCGGTGGTGACAAGCAGCTCGTGACCTTCCGGCAGGCGCAGCACGGCGCAGTCGTCACCGATGCCGGTGGCGATCAGCTTCGAGCCGCCTCGCGCTCGCGAGGCCTGGGCAATACGTTCGATCAATTTGCGTTCTGCAAGCGGCATTCATTGCCTCGGGAGATAGGATCGGTCGATCCATGCATCTCGCGTCCAGGGGAACTTCGAACCAGTTTAGCGAAAGGTGCGTCCGATAAACAGCCGCAGTTGCTACCCGGAAGAGCGGGCGGCCCGGGCAGCAACTCACGCATCTAAAACAAGCGTTGTGGCTAGAAATACGGAGTGTCCGATCTAGAAACACTTAAAAACGGTCAGCCATGTCCATTTATACTCTCGGCGAAGTAAATGCCGGATTGACAACAGCCGGAGCGGTTGTTAGCCTTTTTCAGTTCTGTTCACGACAGCTCTGAGTGGTTGTGTTCCGCTGAGACGGAGCCTGCGCCCGACATTGCGTGTCCGCTATGGACCATGCTTTGCGCACTGTTGAATGGCAAGAGGAACAAAGTTTTGCGCAAACGTTTTTACATTCTTTTCGTAGCTCGCGATGCCGAGGGGCATCTTCGTAAGATTCCAATATCGCTGCACTATGTATACGTTTTTCTGGCCGGGGCCATCATCGGCATGCTCACGATTACGGGCATGGCGGGTTCCTACACGCGGATGCTTCTCAAGACCGAGCAATTCAACGAACTGCGCAACCAGAAAGAGCAGCTCCGGCACCAATACTCGAAGCTGGAACAGGTGACTCACGAAAAAGACATCCAGGTAGCCTCGCTAGGCTCGATTGCCTCGGAAGTCTCGGCGCTGTATGGGTTGAAATCCGACTCCAAACTAGCGCAAGGTGCGCGGTTGGAAGCCCGATCGGATGAGTTCCAGGCTTCGCTCGACAGGCTCTACGTGTTGCGCCGCTCTGCTCTGAGCGGGGTTGCCAGTGCTGGTCTGCAACTCGGAAGCGGCGCCGCGACCCTTAACGATTGGCTCCGAGCGGCTGCTGCTCCTACGCTTTGGCCCGTGGAGGGAAAAATCACCAGTTCGTTTGGCGAGCGGGTTGACCCATTCAACGGTGAGGGTGCGTTCCACAGCGGCGTCGACATTTCGACCGCCTACGGCACTCCGGTGCTGGCCGCCGGTGACGGCCTGGTTTCTTTCGCCGATTTCATGAACGGTTACGGGCGCATGATCAAGATTGATCACGGCCGCGGGATCACGACGCGCTATGGACATCTCTCGGGCTTCGCGGTGGCCGCGGGGCAGAACGTCAAAGCGGGCCAAGTCATCGGCTACGTCGGTACCACGGGGCGGGTTACCAGTCCTCACCTGCACTACGAGGTGCGCATCGGCGAAACACCGGTGAATCCGTACAAATATCTGCGCACGACGATGGCCCGCGCTTCCCACTTCGGAACCAGCGACTAGAACGGCATCCAAGCATTTTGAAAAGCCAGGGTCATGCTGAGCGAATCGGCGACCCTGGCGATTCCCTTCCCTTACACCTGAAGGACATCGTCGGGTCTTGCAACCAGTTCGTAGAGAACGGGGTTCACAAAAAATCCCAGCAGCAGACGCGACAGCAGACCGGCGACAATCACAATGGCAAATGGCCGCTGAGTGTCCGATCCAATACCGTGCGACATGGCCGCCGGCAACAGTCCAAGACATGCCACAAGAGCTGTCATCATGATCGGCCGCAAGCGCAGCAGCGATGCTTCGCGCGTGGCTTCGCGAATGCCCTTGCCCTCCAACCGTAATTTGTTGATGTAAGACACCAGGATGACAGCGGTTTCCACCGATACCCCCATCAGCGCAAGCAATCCAAGAGCCGACGACACGCTGAAGGGAGTATTCGTCACTTTGAGGGCGACGAGCGCGCCGACAGGTTCGGTCATCACCACGCCCAATGCAATCGTGAAAGGGAATTTGAAATTCCCGTAGAGCGCAAACAGGATCAGGAAAATGACGAGCACTGCCATGGGGCCGATCACGATCAGTTGCTGCTTGGCGGCGAGGAACTGGCTATATTCGCCGCCCCAGCCGAGCCAATATCCCTCGGGCAATTGCACGGCGCGATCGACCGCCTTTTGACCGTCGCGTACGGCGCGCTCAAGGTCGCGGCCCTCGATGCTGTACTGAACGCCGATGTAACGCGAGTTGTCTTCGCGATAGATGAATGACGCACCGTTGCTTTCCTTGATGTCGGAGAGTTCTTTCAGCGGAACCTGCTGACCGTCAGGCGTCCCCACGAGCAAATTGCCGATCTGCCCGGGGCTGCTGCGAAATTGCGGCTGCATGCGGACGACAAGATCAAACAGTTTCTCTCCCTGAATCACTTGGGTTGCGGCCTGGCCACCGACCGCGGCCTGGATCACGGTCTCGACGTCCGAAACATTGATGCCATAGCGCGCAATTTTCTCGCGGTCCACATCGATCAGCAGGCTCGGTTGCCCAAGTTCCCGCACCACCGTCAGCTCGGTAAAACCGGGAACCCTTTGCAGGACATTTTTGATCTGCAGCGCTTTGTCTTCGAGAACGTTCAGGTCCGTGCCGTAAACCTTAACCGCCAGAGAACTCTTCAGCCCGGTGAGGGCTTCGTCCACCGCATCCTCAGCCGGCTGCGTATAGTTAAAAATGATGCCGGGAAAGGCCGTCAGCCGCCGGTCGATGGATTTGATCAGTGCCTCTTTGTTGCGAATCTCGCCTTGCTTCCAGGCGCTGTCGCCGTAAGGCTTGAGCCCGACATAGAACTCGCAGTTGAAAAAGCCCGTGGAATCGGTCCCGTCGTCGGGCCGTCCCAACTCAGACCCGACCACGGTCACCTGCGGATAAGACATCAGGATATCGCGGAGCTGCGGCGCGATCTTCGAAGCTTCCTCGAACGAGATGGTGTACGGCATGGTCGCACGCACCCATAAAGCACCTTCGTCGAGATGCGGCATGAATTCGCCGCCGATGAAAGGCACGAGCAACAACGTAAGCCCGAAGATCACGGCAGCTACGAACAGCGTCCAACGTGGATGGTTCAGACACCACTCGAGTTTTCCGGCGTAGAAGCGCTTGGTTGCCTCATAGGGACGGTTCGGCTTTTCGCGCACACCGCGCTTAAACCAGTAGGAAGTCAGAACCGGGACAAGCGTCAAGGTCAGCACCAGTCCGCCCAGCAGCGCGAACGACATGGTGTCGGCCATCGGATGAAAGAGTTTTCCCGAAGGTCCTCTGAGTGCGTAGATCGGCAGGTATCCGGCGATGATCACGGCAACGGAGTAGAAGATTGGCCGGTCAACGTCACGAGCCGCGGCCAGAATGACTTCGTTCAGCTTGTATTCCGTCCCTTCGCGCTGAGCGAGTTCACGATAAATGTTTTCCATCATCACGACGGTGCCGTCGATGATGATGCCAAAATCGATGGCTCCAATCGACAGCAGGTTCGCCGAAACATCGTGCGCATGCAGGAAGATAAACGCAAAAAGAAGTGAAAGCGGTATGGTGAGCGATACGATCACCGCCGCCCGGAAGCTGACCAGAAAGAAGATGAGTACGACAAAGACGAGAATCATGCCGCGTAAGAGGTTGTCCTCTACGGTATTCGTCGTCAGATGCACCAGATCGTTGCGATCATAAAAGGGCCGGATCTTCACGTCCTTGGGCAGGATCTGGCGGTTGAGCTGATCGGTTTTCTTCTCCACGTCGCGCAGCACGGTTTGAGTCTGCTCGCCGCGCCGCATGAGAATGACGCCTTCCACCGCGTCATCATTTTTCTGGAAACCGAACTGACCCAGACGCGGCGCGTACCCAATCTCTACCTGTCCGATGTCACGTATGTGGATCGGCGTTCCTTTGTTGGCACCGACAACGACGCCCTCGATATCCTTGCTATCGCGCACCAGCCCGATGCCACGCACGTAATAGAACTGGCCACCTTGCGAATAAAAACCGCCGCCGGTATTCGCGTTGTTGTTGGCCAGCGCCTGCACGACCTGTGGCACGGTCAGGTGATACCCGTAGATCCGCGCGGGATCGAGCAGAACCTGGTACTGCATCACCGTGCCACCAAAGCCGGAGTCATCGGCGACGCCGTTGACGGATTTGTAAGCCCGCTCGATCACCCAGTCCTCAATCGTTTTCAGCTCCTGCGGGCTGCGATCGGGGCTTTCGAGCACGTAACGGTATACGAGTCCGCTCGGGCTGAATAGTGGCGCCAGCGTCGGCGTTACACCCGTGGGAAGCTGGGCTTCTGGCAAGCGTTCAAATACGTTCTGACGCGCGAAGTAGTTGTCCGTACTGTCCGTAAAGCTCAGACGAATATCGGAGAGTCCGTAGAGCGTGATCGAGCGCATGACCACGAGTTGCGGTACGCCATTCATCTCTACTTCAAGCGGTAGAGTGACCAGCCGCTCGATCTCCTCAGCGGCATGCCCGGGCCATTGGGTGATGATCTCCACCATCGGCGGAGCGAGGTCGGGATAGGCATCCACCGGCATCCGCTGAAAAGACACCACGCCCCAGATGCCCATGAAAAGTGCCAGCATCAGCACCAGGAATCGTTGCCGCAACGCCATCTGCACGATGCGATGGATCATCCCGCTCTGGCCATTCCCGCGAGTTTCGTTTTCCGTGCTCATCGTTGTAATGAATTTGCAAATTGCAGAAACAAGCTGCCGTCGCCCGCGACCCGCTCTCCAGGAATGACGCCGCTGGTGAGTTGCGTATTGTCTCCGGCGCTCGCGCCGAGTGTCACTGCGCGGCGGGCAAACTCGTTGTTCTGGTTGACGACGTAAACGAACGGCTGATTCTCCGAGTCACGCAACACGGCGGCGCTCGGCACGGTGAGCGCATTCCGAATTGTCCCGGCCTGCACCGTGGCATCCACGTACATGTCCTTCTTCAACTTGCCTTGCGGATTGCTTACGTCGATACGTGCCTGCAGAGTCCGGGTATTGGGATCAAGCGCCGCCGCCATGTATGAGATCTTGCCGTGAAACTCAGTGCCCGGGTAGGAATCCGCGGTGATCGTCACCGGATCGCCGAGGTGAACGTCAGGCAAGTCTTTCTGATAAACATTAGCCAGCACCCAAACGGAACTCATATTGGAGATCGTGAACACCTGGGTGGCGCCGGCCTGGATCACCTGTCCCGGCGCAACCAATCGCTCTACGGCTTCGCCGGCGATGGGAGCCAGCACCGGAATCTCGGAAGCCGCCGGCTTACCGACAGCGCTTTCAGGTTTTGAGATTCCCAGAATTTTCAAAGACTGCTCGGCCGCGCCGAGATCCGCGGATGCTTGCGTGCGCGCCGATTCGGCTGCTTCCAGGTCACGCTCGGCAATGGCATGGTGATCGTAGAGATCTTTTGAACGGAGATAGCTTTTGTCCGCCAGGCGGAAGGCATCGCGCGCTTTCAGATAATTTGCGAGCAACTGTGAATAATCTGGGCTGGCGACGTACAACAAAGGCTCGTCGCGGCGAACCTGCTGGCCCGGCGTGACGACGATCCGGCTGACGGGTCCGCTGATCTGTGTAATCACCGGCGTGGTGTTGAAGGCGTTAAAGGCAACCGCGCCCGTCAATCGCAAGTTGCGGAGAATCGACGTGGGCGCGACCGTCACGATCTGGACGTGGGCCATCTGCTCCTTGGGAACGGTGAACAGTTGGGCCTTGTCGCTTGCCTGTCCCGAATTCCCCGAAGAGGACGCCATCACTCCCGGGTTCTGCGCCGGCGTCGGGCAGCCGAGTGCCGGCCATAACAGTAGGGAAAAGAATAGAAGTGACATACACCGCACGATGCCGGCTCTTTGATCATGGATCATGGCAAAGTCCTCGTGCCTACCGCTTCTTTCAACTGCTCGACCGACAGCAGATAGCTAGCCAGGGTCTGGCGATAGGAGAGTTGGGTGGAGCGATAGCTGCGTTCCGCATCGAGGAAATCCAGTAGACTCGCAGCGCCGCGCTTGTAGGCATATTCACTAATGTCGCGGGAGTCCTGCGCCTGCTTCAGATACCCCGAAAGATAGAGTTGGACGATCTTCTGGTTCGTCGAGAAAGCTTCATAGTTGTTGCGAAGATCGGTCAGTACAAGATCCAAAGCCGCCTGGGCATTTTCTTGCGACTGCGTGAGGGCGAAACGCGTGCGCGCGATCTCGCCTTGATTGCGGTCGAAAATCGGCAATGGGATGGAAAAGCTTGCACTGAGCGAATTCAGGTCAGAGATGTGGCTGTACGAAAGGGTCGTGGTCAGATCGACCTTTCCATTAGCTTTGGCGAGCGCAATTTGACTTTGTGCCGCCTGAATACCCTGTTGCATGGCCAGCAGGTCCGGCCGCAACTTCAAGGCCCGCAAGCGCAGATCGTCCAGATTGACCGTCAGTGGCTGATAAGACAGCTCTCCTTCGACTTCATAGTCGGCTGGAACGGCATCGTAACCGAGCAACTGCCTGAGAGTGGCGAGGGCTTGTACCTTGGAGACCTGAGCACCGGCAACATCGGTCTGGAATTGCAGCAGTTGCAGCTTGATCTTCAGCAGGTCACCTTCACTGATGTCGCCCGCTCTGTAGCGGTCCTCGCTGATCCTGACCGTCTGCGCGAAGCTATCCAGGTCCTTGAGCGCGAAGTCGAGGACCGACTGCGCAAGCTGAGCATTAATGAACTGTTGCGCAACATTGAAGACCAAGGTCCGCTCGGAATCGTTTACCTGGTAACGGGTCACCACGGTAGCGTCCTTTGCGGCCTCAACCCGTCTCTGCCTCTTCCCGCCGCGTTCATAGAGGTAGCTGACACCCATATCAAATTGCTGAGTGTTGAGCAGAGTGCCGAGGTTAAAGTTTTGCGGGCTAAACAAAGGCACAAAGAGCGCGTCCCAGGAAAGCGTAGGGTTGGGACGCAGCGACGCAGTCACCTCCTGCGCCTGATTCTGTTGAATCTGGGTGCGGGCAGCTTTCAGAGTATGACTGTGGGCCAAGGCCAACGCGACCGCCTGTTCGAGGCTGATCCGTACGTGCGTCTGAGCGGTTGCGGAAGCCACAAGCAACAGCACAGCAACTGCAACTGCAACGACAGATCTTCTGACAAATTCCGAACGGAATTTTTCCATACGAGCACCAGCAGAGAGTTTCACAACCACATTGCCGTGGCCTGACTGGAACCAGCACTTAAAACCCAAATGAACGATGGAAGAACCGGAGAGTGTCTATCCGAAGATTGGTGGCGGACGAATGCATAGCACAAAGGCCTGCGAAGCAAAGCGCTTGACTACGCCTCGAATAAAGAAAGGCTCGGACGGGCCATGAGCCGACGGAAGGGATACGAGCGGCGCCGCCAGCGAAGGGGAATGGGAACTTGCGCAGATCGCGCAGAAGGTTTGCGTGGACGCTACATTGCCAGCCTGGGCGGCTACGCCCTGCTGGGGGCGGAGTTCTTCTCCGAGTCCGCATGTGTGCGCGGCTTGGACGGAGTTCATGAGCAAGATCAGTACGGCACATATCCAGCTCAATCGCACCCAAGCCCGTGTTTGCGTACGGTGCTCCACGTACAGGGAGATTAGATGCTCGCTGAACCTTTGTCAAAAGCGTATGGAGGGGTCGGGTTCGGGGTTGGCGACGAGAGATTTATAACCGGGCCTGGGCGCGCTTCCGAAGCGCCTCGAAGGCAGGACAACCCGCTAACTCCAGGTCACCGCAACCCGGCAGGCCGCCTCGAACGTCATTTACAAACTCGGACACCACTTTGGGCTGAACGAAAATCAAATGAAAGATGTTCAGCGAAGCCAGGTGGCTTCGGCTCGGGAGCGTTAATCAACAACGGTGAATACCCGAATAACTCGTACTAGCCACCTGCCCGCCGCGACTCAGTCCAGAAGACAAGTCTTTAACTTCATCCCTCGCCGCCGCTTCAGCCAGTTCCTGCGTAAGGGCGTGACCCCATGACACCAATTCGTCGGGATTGTGCTCCCAGCAAATCATCCAGTGATAGCGCCTGCCTCTACGAAAAGGCTGCACTTGATACGACACGACGTACCGTCCAACCTCATTGTTCATTCGATGCTCCCTGTTCTGTGAACCGCCCGCATCATCAATGACCGCCAGCGCAGAGAGGCTATCGGGACTGGCCGGACGCCAGCGACGGGAAGGCCAAGCAATCGGGTGACGGCCTCGGTTCGCACTTGTGGCTTAAATAGTGCGCGGCATCGTGGCACATCAATTGGCATTTGTGACACCGAATAGGACCTTTGACCTTGGACACCTTGTCGGTGCGAGTCGGTTCTGAATCAGTAATTATAGTCATCAAGTTTTATTATACATCAGTAAACCATCGGCAGCGCGCTCACCGCCGCACAATTAACCGCACCCTTATGGCTCTTTTGTGGGCTCAATTCCTGCGGTGATTCCGGAGTGACAACCCGCAAGTTTCCGAGTTCGCCGAGTAATCGAAGCGGCGTGTAATCTTCAATCTTTGCAAGTGGCAGGTAGCGGTTGAGAGAACAAGGGTTGTACGGAAGAACCGAATCGAATCAGGAACTATGCTTCCACGGCACATTGATCGTGATTGTGGTAATCTTGAGATGCGTTTGAATGTCTCTTTTCCCCGACCCGCCTTTGGCACTGGCGACTTTTCACCCTGCCTCACTCGTCCGAGAAACACCGACAATTAAATAGCCCAATCACCGAGCAAACCATGAAAAATATTTACGTCGGGAACTTAGACCCTCGCTGCACGGAAGCGGAACTGCGAACCATGTTTGAGGTATACGGGAAAGTCGATAAAGCTGAGATCATGCGGGATCGCGACAGCGGCCAGCCACGCGGCTTTGCCTTCGTTGAAATGATCGACGATGCCGAAGGTGAAAAAGCAATTGCTGGTCTGAACGGCAGTCTCATCGAGGGAACCGCCCTGAATGTGAATGAGGCGCGTCCAAAGCGCGAGCGTACCCCCGGCGGCGGCGGACGTGGGCGCAGCGGCGGCGGGCGTTACTAACCACCCATCTGTTCACGAAGACATAAGTTTACCGATGAATTTCCCGTTCGTTCGTGGGTGTTGGATCGTCTTTTTTCGCGAGAACATTCACAACTGACTACAACCCTCCCTCCACCATCGAAGGTGTCATTATGCACTCAGATAACATTGTTAAGACTTTAGATACAGGGCAGAACCGTTTCGCACTTTGCCACCAAGCCTTTAAGGCGATTCGCAAGCTCCACAAGCCTAATGATCGCATTCAGGATACCGCGACGGAAGCACTCAAACGGCTTGCTGGCGTAGCGCAGCGGGAAAGTTTGATCGGACTGGAAAATGCAAAAGCCGCAACGGTGCCCGAAGTGAGTGTGAGTCAACAACAGCTCGCGATTGCGCCTGAGCCTGAAGCACCACAAACGGAACCGGCGGCTGGCGATGTTTCCGTTGGCAGCACGAGCGTCCTGGTGCCCGCTGAGTTGACCGCAAATGTATCCGGAGAGATTGTGTCGAGACCTTGAAGGCAATGGGTGAGGCCGCCAACTGACTTTTATGAGCACGTCTTGAGGAGAAAAGATGGACACTACAACAGTAGACAGTTCGGGAACGAATGCAACACCTGAGCAAAACCCTAAACACGATTCTCCAGCGGGATCTACTGATAAGTATTCCGATGCCAGAAAAGCCAAAAAGAAAAAGAGACGTGCCGAGCACCGGGCCATCATTAAGCGATCGCACGCCAATGGCTAATCGTGGTGTGAGCTGGAGCTAAACCAGATTCGCGGTAGATATAACCCCGCGAAGCAGCCGGGCGTACAGGATCCCCGGCAAACGCTGCTTGTAGCGTTTGTTGGGGTGACATCCAGCCCAACGGTGATATACAGGGCATACTGATACGGCAAGGAATGCCCTCGTTCTCTGCATCCGTACCGGTGGTAACCCGTGTCTCTATTGCTGAACGCCTGACCTTAGTTCCATGCGTCCTTCGCCAGCCAGCGCCAACCCATGCAAACCTTAATTCAGTTGGTGTATGCGAAGATCGCCGTCTTCATAGACGACCTTGCTAATAGCAGCTAGCCAAGGTAACGAGCCCGGAACCCTATAAACCCAGACGTAGTCAAAATCATGGCGAATAGCCTTCCAATCGAACGGCTCCGCCGGGTTGAGGATAGGCGCGCAGGCGCTGTCGCTCTGAAGCAGCGTTCGCAAGGGCTGTACCCCGCGATTCTGAAAGAGACAGGAAGACAGCCACCCACGTTGGATAATTCCATAAGCCCAGAAGTGTTGCATATGGTCGGAGGGTGTGGCCAAGGGAAGAACCCGCATGCCGTCCGGGATCACCGAAAATGCCCGGGACAGTCTGGCTGAATCCTGTTGAGCGGAGATAAAGTGGTGCTCCACCTCGCCCGCCCGCAGAACGAAAAGCAAGATTGCCATGGCGCTGAGAAGTCGCTTTCGCCGGCCGACTTGCACCGCGGCAAGGACTAACACAAAAATGAAAGGTATCAAACGGCGATCGGTATTGATGCCGGGCCCCAAGCGCGCCGGCAGAATCCAATAGAAGACAAATAGACTGCCTGCAACCCCCAGCCAGCGATAGTTGCACCTGAAATCCCGGTTGTCGAGGCAGGCCACTCCGAGTGCTACGACCAGAAACGCCGCGGTCACAAAGTCGTAAACCGGCGAAATACCTGAGGTCACAGCCACCAGCAGACCTGGTCCTTTTACCGACCAGTTAAATACATATTCCCAGCCAGACTTTGCCTGAGGCATAGTCGAGTGAAGAAAGAGCAACACTCCGGGGATAAATAGAATCCACGAGAAGAGAATCTCGCGAATACGCTTCCGGGCAAAAATAGAGTATGCGGTCATCACCCAGCCCGCCACCCCGAATCCCATAAGATGAGTAAGATAAAGTGCTGTGGTCAGAGCGAGCAATAGACACCACAGACCTATGCTGGGTCGCTCCAGGTATTCCAGCCAGAAACCTAGAACCAGCAGACAAAGAGCAAGACTGAGCTGGAGGTTCAGCATCCCCCAGAGAAAAAAATAAAGGTTTTGGGTGATCGCCAACGACCAGAGGGCAAGGCTATCCTCTCCCGGACTCGCTCGCCGGACGAAAAACCAGGCGGCTGCCGGCACAGCCAGCACACAGAGGCTGAGAAGCACACGACCGGCAATCTCGATGGGCATGAATCGCTGCAAGCCAACCAAAATCACGTCCATGGCGAGATAGGGATTTGCATTCCAATCCGCGGCATAGAACCCGCCAAAGTGGAACGCGGGGTCCTTGAGGTGCGCGAGTACAAAGGCACTCGCCAAGTGATTCGGATAGTCGACGACTGGAGGGTAGCGCACCGTCCAAATCGGCGCGAGCAAGGCTCCGAGGATCAGAAGCACCCATAGACGCGCGGCGTTTCGGCGAATGACGCCAAACACCGACCGACACTTTCCAACTGTGCCCCTTGATTTTTCAAGAGTGACCATGGCCCTCGCCTAAAAGCGCTCGACTTTCCTTTGCCGATGCAGATATAGCTGCCAGCGTGTCCAGGACCTGCACTTATTTCTTTGGACTATCTTCCAACGAGAAAGTATCACAAAGCATGGAGTTACTCCCGGCACAACCTCTTATTCATTACTTGGGTATTCTCCATCCCAAACTATGCTGCGATATCGCGAGGGATCCGTATCACCTTCGGTGCTGATCAAGAGGACGCGCGAATCCTTGTCCAACCCAAGCGCGGTTCTTGCGTTTTCCAGATAATCGTTCTTCATCAAGGCGGCCAGCAAGCCGGTCGTGACCGCACCGGACTCACCTGAGACGGCCTGAGGATCGCCATTCAAAGGATTGCCAAGCATCCGCATGCCCTTGGCAGCTATCCCATCGGGACAGGAAAAGAACACGTCGCTGTAGTCGCGCAACAGCTCCCACGCTATCGGACTAGGCTCGCCGCACGCCAGTCCCGCCATGATCGTTGTCATTTCTCCACTAACGATTCGCGCACGGCCGTCATTTGCAAGCGCCGATCGGTAAAAACAGTCCGCCTGTTCCGGTTCAACGATTGCGGTTACCGGCCGCTCGTTGCCGAACAGGTCAGCGAAGTGGCCTTGAATGGCAGCGGCAAACGATCCTACACCGGCCTGAAGGAAAACATGCGTCGGTTTCTTGATCCCGATGCAACATAGTTGTTCAATCGCCTCCGCGGCGATTGTCACATAGCCTTGCATGATCCACCTTGGAATCTCCTCATAGCCTTGCCACGCCGTGTCCTGGACTATTATCCAGCCATATTCGCGAGCACCTTGCGCGGCCCGGCGAACAGCATCGTCATAATTGCCATCAATGATAGAAGCGCTCGCGCCCTCAGCACGGATATTCTCCAAGCGCACCAGAGAAGATCCTTTCGGCATGTAGATAACCGCTTTTTGCCGCAATTGTCGCGCGGTCCACGCGACGCCTCTGCCGTGATTTCCATCGGTAGCCGTGACGAACGTGAGATCGCCAATTTGTTTGCGAATCTCCGGCGAGACAAGTTTGGCGCGATCCAATTGACCGACATCAATGCCCAGACGCCTTGATAACACCCTGGCCATGGCATAGGAAGCGCCCAACACCTTGAATGCCTTAAGACCGAAGCGAAACGATTCATCCTTTAGAAACACTCCGGCGAGGCCCAGCGAACTGGCCAATGCCTTCAAGCTGTGCAATGGGGTTTCCCGGTATTCCGGAAAACTGCGATGGAAACCTCTGGCCTTTTCCCCTTCCGCCGGACCGAACATCGCCGTGGATACCCCCTTCACCTTTTTCATCCTGTTCGGAGTCCAAATTATGTGATGGGCCGTCGTGCTTCTGATCATAGATTCCCGTTCCCGCCGAGATTGTTATCCCAACCTGTATTTCCGTGATTCAACAAGGGAGGTCGCGTCTGCCGCGCCCACAACCAAACTATTTAATCATATCCGTAACTGCCCCTCGGGCCTTAATAAACTCCGGATTAGCGATATTTCATCGACTTCGCCCTCTTTCTTCTCAGACCCCGTGGACTTTGCTGTGCGTACTGACCTGCTGTCATTGTGGATTGGACCCGACCGGGACTAGAGTCAGCCGAAAGGTTTTCACATACTCTTCACAACCTTTTAAATTCTGGTTTATCGGGCCGCGCTACAAAGAAATCATGTTGCGACCCAGAAGCACTACTCCACGTGAGTCAACTTTTGTTGACGGTCTCACGGCTTCCGCCGGATGGACGCGGGTGCTGTTGCCGCAAAAGCGCTTGCTCCGTCTATACGAGTCGTCCCGTAATGTGTGCGGAGCGAATATATTCGAATCGCTGCTGCACGCATTGGAAGTAAGCTCCAGAGCTACCGATCGAGATATTGGTTGGATTCCGAAAACGGGTGCGGCCATTGTCGTTGCCAACCATCCATTCGGCATGCTGGACGGCCTCCTGATCGGAGCTCTATTACTGCGTGCGCGAAGCGACGTAAGAATCGTTGCTAATAAGTTACTCGCGAGCGTTCCCGAGCTGTCGCAATATTGCATTTATGTAAACGCGATGGACGGCGAGGGAACGGACTCGGTAAATGCTCGTGGGTTGCGTCAGGCAATCCGACACCTTGCGGCAGGCGGATTGCTCGTACTCTTTCCGGCCGGCGAGGTAGCGCACTGGTCGCTTCGTAGCCTGTCCATTAGCGATTCTGGCTGGAGTGATAGTGCGGCCCGGTTATCACAGATGACCGGGGCACCTGTTGTGCCTGTCTGCATCCATGGCACAAACAGTTTTTCATTTCATGCATCCGGGCTAATTCATCCAAAGTTGCGGACACTGCAGTTGCCACATGAGTTGCTGAACAAGCGCGGTCAGCACGTCGCGATCAGCGTAGGGCCGCCGGTCAAAGCCGAAAAACTGAAGAACACCGGCGACTCGGAAACGGCTACTTCGATGCTGCGCTGGAATACGGATCTGCTCGCACTGCGAGCGGCTTCCCGTCGACACCCATGGCGGCTGAGCATCCCACGTTCTGTAAAGCCAATCGGGAGGAGTGCTGACCCACACCTGCTCACGCAGGAACTGCTTTCACTTCCGCCGGAAGCACGCTTGCAACGGCAGGGCCAGTACGAAGTGTACGAATTGTCCGCAAGCGAGGCCCCAAACGTCGTGCGCGAAATCGGCAGGCTGCGCGAGATATCCTTTCGCCAAGCCGGCGAGGGTACGGGAAGTTCATTCGACCTTGACCGCTTCGACGACTACTATACTCATTTTGTACTTTGGAATCGCGAACAGCGACAGATCGCCGGCGGATATCGGCTGGGAAATGTGCGCGAGATTCTGCGGCGATTCGGCATGAACGGACTCTATACCTCAACTCTGTTCCGCTATGGTCCCTCATTTTTCGAAAGCATCGGTAACGCTGTGGAATTGGGCCGTTCATTCGTCACGCCGGAATATCAAAAACAATACATGCCGCTGCTCCAGCTTTGGAAAGGCATCGGCGTATACCTGGCGCGCCACCAGGAGAGCCCGGTCCTGTTCGGCGCCGTGAGCATCAGCAACGTATATACGCCGGCGTCGCGAGAAGTGATGGCTGCCTTTTTGCGAGCTCAGATGGCGCCGCAGGGATTAGTCGACAAGGTGGAATCGCGAGTTCCGTTCCGCAGGGTTGCGAGATGCACACTGCCTCGTGAACAGAGTTTTTCCAGGGTGCTTACGATGAGTGACGTTTCGGAATGCGTATCCGGGTGGGAAGCCGACGGGAAGGGTCTTCCGATTCTGGTAAAGCACTACCTTAGACTGGGAGGCAAGACGCTAGCCTTTGCGGTCGACCCGAAGTTTTCCGATGTGTTGGACGCTCTCATCATGGTCGATCTTCGCGCAAGCGACCCGGTGCTGCTATCGAAATACTTCGGTAAAGCGGGTGCACGCGCATTTGCAGTTGCTACACAGGCTGTCTCTTAGTTCGGCAACAACTACCGTAGGTTTCGTTTATCAATTGCAAAAGTGGAGGCGGACCGTGATCCGCCTCCACACTCGCAATCTTCGTCAGATTAAGTGCCTGCCTCTACACGGACATACTACCTGCAAGGATTCTGTCCTGTGCCGTGTAAATCCACATAGCAAGCCTCATCGAAGTAGAGCTGACGTCCAACCTGCTGGTAAAGCAGAATCGTGCTCTTCCCCGCAACGCTTGCTTCAGAAGCAATTCTCTTGCTTTGGAACTGAACCTTATTCGGTCCATTCTTCAGCGCCTCATTCAGGACACGTCCGGTCAGCTTACCCTTAGATGGTAGCGTAAGCCCAAAGATGTGAGCCAGGGTAACCGCGATGTCGGCATTTCCGACGGGATAGGTATCCACAAAATTGCTCTTAAAGTCCGGACCAACTGCCGCCATGGTATTGAAAGTGTTATCTCGCCCGAAACTTCCATGCATACCCTGCCCCTCTTGAAGCGTCGAATCGGCGACCTGAACCGCGCTCTGGAGATCACCCGGGGTGAGATAGAACGTCTTGAAGCTGACGGCGATGGCTGGCTTTGGCATTTTGGACGCGCCGATCAAAGAAATGGAGCTGAACGGAAGAGCGCCGGGAATTTTACCATAACTATTTTCCGCAAAAATCGATCCCACGTAATCCTGCTTACTCAGGAATGCAACAATTTGCTGCACCCGCTGTTTGTTATGGTCGGGCACGTAAATAAGGTCGGAGCCACCATTCGCGGCCACTATGACCTTTGCATCCGTCGCGTCCAGAATGCGGCCACTCGCGCCGATCAAACCGTTTCCCGAACTAGGATGCTGCCGGGTGGTCGCGCTCTGCTGCGGAATCGTCGGATCAACCCGTGCATACAATCTTTCCCCGGTACTATCTTTTATCCGGGTATCTGGATCAAAGAGCGGCATCCCCAACGCATGCGCAAGGTCGATGGCAAGAAAGCCCGGAGGCAGGAAGCTGGTGTTCACATCCTGACGGCCGGTGGAATCCTTGTATGTGAACTGCGCGGCATAGCTGGAGGTATAAGCCTTCCCAGTACCATCGATCTCGTGCTTGCTGATCGTGGCAAAGCCATGGTCCGAGGTGACGAAAATATCGGTATTAGAAGCTAGCTTCGGATCGCTATTGATATAGGCCAGTATCTGTGCGAGGTTACTGTCGGCATTTTTCACCGCCGCGCGTGAAGTGGGACCATTAATGCCGGGAGTTAGCGAGTTAAGACTATCTCCTCCATTGTGCTGAGTGCCGTCCGGGTCGCGCGACCAATAGACCAGCACAAACGGTTGTCCCTGTCGCACGAAGGTCGGCAGGATCGCTTTGGTAAGGGCGTCCGCGAAATACTGCTGCTGGCCTAGATTGGCCTTCAGGGTGCCGGCGGCCGTATTATTGCCAGCCGGTTGATCACGAGCGACCGCCGTTGTCGGCATTCCGGCCGCAGTTAATGCCGCAACAATAGTGGATGGAAGGGGAACGCCGGAGGCTTGACCGGTGCGATCGTCGATGATGACGGTCTGCGGTACCGGAAAACGCTGGTTCACCGGTCTGAGCTGAGGAACGTCCTGAAGGGCGACAGGACCGAGCTTTCCGACAGCAGCCGTAGCATAACCCGCATTGCGGGCAACGGCCAACAGACTTTCTTCATTTACATAGTTGCCTTCGTAGTGATCATCAAGATCAGCCAGAATCTGGTCGTCTTCGATGAAGGGCGTAACCGTCCCAGCGACACCACCAAAATTGCCGCCGTTGAAAACCGGATATCCAGAATAAATGTAGTTGCTAAAGGTACCGGTGTCCCCAAGATAGTGACCTGTGGCAATGGCCGATCCGTTCGGCATCGTGAAGGTCGGGAAGACGGCATGGCTGTTCGCGAACCCGACCCCTTTCTGGCGAAGGTCGAAGATAGTCGGCGCGTCGAGCGCATTTACGGAACCCGCTCGCAGTCCATCGGCAACGAAAATGACTACGTTCCTGCGGTTGTTTCCGGTTGCTCTGGGAGCATCGGCTGCAACTGTCGAAGTGGCAAGTACGCAGAGAAGTGCACAACACACTGCGATTCTCTGAATATTCATGAATAACATCCTCTCTGGATTCAGCAATACACTTGGCGGCCGGGTGTCGGAAGCGCCTGCTCTTTGCTCATGCGCTCCTTGCAGGCGGCCCGCGAATACTTCATTGGTTGCCACTCCTTGGAGTTTTCTCCGCTCCGAGCGGCTGGTCAACGCGACCGCGTTGGCGTTCCCCTGTCCGGGAATAGTTTGGTGCTGCGCCAATCCCGGAATAGCCGCCAGATCTAGGGCTATCGATGCACCGATGACCTGGGATCGAGATCTCACGTTCTGCCCTCCGCAACGATAATGGCTGGCGCACACAGACATGTCATAACGATGTAGCGATTTACGCTACTCTGCCCGTGTGACAATGAGGTGAATGAACGATGAATGCTTGTTGACAGCGCTGGTATCCACGCCGCCGCCGTAAAGGTAAACTTCCAGCCGCTTGCTCCAGATCGCGATATTATAGCTCGCACGAGAAAGAGGAGATCGTCGCTTATCTACTTTCCGGGATTTATGGCGGACGCCGTGGGACGGCGGAGGGTTCCTGCTCTTAACTTTTGTGGATTCTCTGATCCTTATACTTTTCACTCCACTTTTCCAGCTAGACGGTTCCGGGATGGGTATCCCCCTGAAGATCACCGCCGGTCGCTAACGACCGGCTCCTTTCAGGGATATACCTTTTGCTATTCCGCCGGGGGCACTCCGAAATCATCCAACAATACGTAATCTTATTTTCCGATGCGGGTCACCTCAGCCGGCGTTGCGACACCTGGAAATGCGTATTGCTGCACCAGGTTGAGTGAATTGATTCCCCGCACTTCATCATCCAGCAGCGGGATTACGGCGCGCACGCTACCGTCGAAGTCACGCCAGATTTCTTCCATGTAAGCGTCCTGCATCGCAACCCGGTTCTTGACGAAAACGGCCGAGTCCTCGCGCAACTGATCTTTCTGGATCAGCATGTTGACGATGACGCCTCCGACCGGAATGCCGAAATCGTGAAACCAGTTGATGAACCGCTTGATCACCGCAATCGGCAATGCTTCGGGAAGGGTTACGAAGAAAAACGCGGTTTGCTGATCATCGGTCAGCATTTCACGAGCGTGGCCAATGCGCTCGCGGAATGAGACCAGATAATCCATCAGCGGGTCTTCTTGCTTTTTCTTGGTAAAGGAAAGCAGCTCGCGCAAAGACTGCGCCTCTTCGCGAGACTTGAGCATTTTATTCACCCAGAGGGAGTACACCTTGCTCATGCCCAACAACCGGCGCGCATTCGCCGTGGGCGCCGTGTCGAAGACATAGGCGTCGTATTCTCCCTTGAGCATCAGGTCCACCATGTTCTCGAACATCGCGGACTCTTCAAATGCGGGATTCATCGTGGCGCTTTCGACGAAAGCATCCGCCTGCGTCGAAATTTCAGCAAACTTCAGAAACCAGCGGATCTTCTGCCGGATGTCTTGCTTCGAGCGCTCGATGGTTTCTTTCGTATCGATCTCATAGGCCCAGAGATTGGGCACGCCGTTGACGGGAGTTGCCTTGCCGTACACATCCTGATCCAGCAAGTCCGCTGAGGCTATGGACGGGATTCGTGGACGCAAGCATGGTGCGCTTGCCCTGGTTCGCCAGGTGCAGCGCAGTAACACCGGCCATCATGGTTTTGCCGACACCGCCCTTCCCGCCGAAAAAGGTGAACCTCAGCTTCGGATGTGCCGCAACATAATCGCTGAATGACTGTGTGATTCCGCTCATAGCTCCTCACAATTTTCCATTGCCGTACATAATTCCGGCGAGTTGTTCAATCATCTTCAATCCGGTCACGTCGCTTTCCATTTCGGGCACGTAGCCAACCACCTGTGATCCGAAGGTGCCTTTGATCTCCTCCAGATAACGTCCCTGCATCTTCAGACGGTTCTGCAGGTAGGGCGGGATCGCATCCGGCGACAGGTCGGACGGCAGCACGCGGTTGACGACGTAGCCCGCGACGGGCACCTCGAACTTGGAGAACAACTGCGCCGCCTTCTTCGTATCGATAATGATCATCTCTTCCGGCACCACGACAAAGAAAAACGCGGTCTTCTCCTTATCGGTCAAAATATTCGAGGACTGATTGATGCGATTCCTGATGTATTGCAACTCGCTCAGGATTTGATCTTCTTCCAGCACCTTATCCCGCTGCAGGCGCGCCACCATCTCCTCGTGCTCGCGCATCTCTTCGCGCAATTTGGTGATGCGGTTGATCCATTCGTCGTAGACCTTGGCCATGGAAAGGTAGTAGAGTGCATGGCCCAGCGGGACAAGGTCGTAGATGTAGTAGTCGTAATCGCCTTTCACCACGACATCGACAACCGCGTCGAAGATGGCGGATTCTTCCATCGCAGGCTCGGCCGAAGCCGCCTGAATGTACTGCTCGATCTCGTCCGGCACCTCATCAAACCCGTACATGTCAAGAATCTTTTTACGGATCTCCTGCTGGTAGGCCTTGATGTGCGAGTCGGCGTCGATCTCCTGGGCATACAGGTTGTCCATGATCTTGACCGCGCCTTTGCCGAAGATGTCCTTCTGGAAGATGTCGCTCAGCGAAGCTTGCGGGTCTACGGAAAAGACCAGTACCTTGTGCCCGTGCTGAGCGAGCCAGAACGCCGTCGCGGCCGAGAAGGTGGTCTTACCCAACCCGCCCTTACCGCCGAACATGATGTAACGCCGGTCCTTATTGAGTTCAAACGTCTCTTTGAGTGACATTGCTCGGTCCTCGTTTTGTAGTTAGCGACTGAACCTCGAGCCTGGTGGTTCTCATCAACTCAGAACATTGCGTCGGATACGTCTTTCTCTCGCAGCATGCGCCTCTTCCAGGTGGCAATATTCGGAACGACATAAGGGAGCAGGCGGAGCGAGTAATACGGCGGCAGAATGGGGACACCGATCAAGTCTCCCATGGTGATCAGAATGAACAGGTGCTCCATACTGGCCCGCGTACGGATTGCGTAACGCGACATGTCATGCGCGCCCATGCCATACGCAACCTCTCTGAACTTCGAGAAAAGACCTTTTTTCTTAGGTTCGCCTTTATCGTCTGCCATCGTGTTCTCCTTGTTGGTTACGAAGCCCCGAAAGCATGTGCCGCCACCGGCGGAATGCGGTACAGATTCAAATCCCATGCAGATGAAACTCTTCGTTGTCCGATATTTCGCGCTCGCGCGCTATGCGTCGCTTCCAGTTGCTGATGCTGGGCACGATATACGGTACAATGCGCAATGAGTAAATGGGCGGGATTACCGGCAGTCCCACCATGTCGCCTAGGGTAATGGTCATAAAGACGGTTTCCAGCGCTCCGCGCATTTCCCGGGCCTGCTGTGCAAACTCATATCCCGTCATGCCGAACAGGAAATCGCGAACGACATTGGAAAACCCTTCCTTGCGCATCATGTTTGTCCTTGGGGCCGGAAAAACTTATGCCTGCTCACGAAATCAACTCCAGCATGCGGGCCCGGATACTCTGTGCAATAATGCAGCCACCTTCAGTCTCAGGACATCATGGCCATGTCTGCCGTCAACATTTCCATTTACGTCATGGTTGCCGTCGTGGTAGTCGGCTGGTTTGCCGCTGGCACCCACTTCAACCTCCACAAGGGCAACGCCGCCCTTAAATGGCTCCAGGACGGCCTGAAACTTCTCGGCGAGAAAACCAGCCTGCGCTGGCTCGGTTCCGCCGCCTTGGAACTGAAGATCCAGAACGCCAAAGATCCTTTTCGCCAAGCCGAAGTCGTCATCCTGCTCGAACCGCGGGATGTTCCGTTCACTTGGCTGTACTACCGTCTCCGCGGCCGCCGCGATCTGCTCATCGTCCGCGGTCAATTGCGAGCTACCCCGGCATTCGAGTTCGAAGCACTGGACCCCAATGCGTGGAGCGCACGCGGCGTCGAGGCAAAAATCCGGTTTCGCAACTGGACCCCACTGACGCTCCCGGCGTCATCTCCACTGGTAGCCTATACAGCCGGAGAAGCTCTGCCCTCTTCCGCCGGACTAATCGAAGCGGCCAGCCTGACTGGATGCCGGCCCCTTCGGCTCGCCATCCGCCGCACGGAACCGAACTTCGAAATTCATTGGAACCTGGCCGAAGCCCGAAAGGTGCCTGCACAAACACTGCTGGAAGTGATTCGCCGCATTCCGGGGCGGGTACTCACGCGTGGCTAACGATCCCGCCCCCGGCGCAACGTGCAGACTCTTCCCAGGTTTCAGCGGTTGACTGCCACCGGTTTGCCCACCACGGGTGGCGCTTCTTTCATGCGGCCCCACGCAATCCAGGCATCATATGCAATCAGGCAGGAAGCCACGAACAGCAGCAGCGCCACGATAATCATGGCGACCGCGCCAATGCTGTTCATCGGCTGCGCTGCGATCCTGGGATTCGACAAAATGCTGGCATACAGGTTGTAAGCGGTCACCAGTGTTGCCGCCATCGTCGTGATGTACATGAAGATCATCGGGTACATCGCAAATGCCGGATTGCGTCCGGTTTTACGCAACCACAGCGTGACGATGAGCATGCTCAACGCCGCCATCAACTGGTTGGACGCGCCAAACAACTGCCACAAGTAAATCCACGTTCCACTCAGCACCAGCATCAGGGTCAAAAACATGGAAACCAGGGAGGCAACATGTGGATTTTTGAATCCCACCCAAACCTCGCCGATCCACTCGGAGAGGGTCACGCGCATGACGCGAAAGACAAGTTGGACGACCGTGAGCACGATGACCACGAATACGCCAAATCCGAGGGCTGTGCCATAGGGGACGGCGAGCAGGCCGAAAGAAACCAGGTTCAGCAGTTTGCCAACCCCACCGGCGAATGCGCCCGCACCCGCACCGCCCGCGATGGAAATCGCCACCAGCGAGAGCAGTCCCAGGGCATTCTCGGTGAACATCGCGCCGCCGCCAACGGGCAAGGCATCGGTTTCATATTCGAGTTGGCGCGCCGTGCCGATCGAGCCGACCAAGGCATGCCATCCGGAAATCGCGCCGCACGCGATGGTCACGAATAGCATCGGCCAGAGCGGCTGGATCGCCGGCGCCGTCTGCAGGATGTTCCCGGCTGCGTCCTTCACTTGACTGATGGGCATCCAGGAAACAAAAAGTTTCGTCTGGAAGGTAACCGCTTTGAGAGCTTCCGCGTTGCCGAACCACCCCATGATGGTTCCGACGACAGCACCAAGCGCGGACATCGCAATGGTAAGAAATGTGACCCAGAAACCGATGTAGTTCACCGGCTGGGCAAAGCGCCAGATGGGCAAGATCGTACCCAGGTAGGAGAACCCGAACACGAACAAACACCAGAAGATGAATGACGGCAACATCTCGATGGCGCCAGTCGAATCCAGATACTTCGGGACCACCTTGCCGTCTGCGTTGATGATCGATGCCGCCAGACGTGGGTCGGCCTTTGTCGGATCGCTAACGGTGTACAGCGATTTCTTGCCGGTAATCGAGTTAATTCCATCGCCGATGCGCTCGACCACTGAATTCACCGGACCCGCAAAGACCATGGCCGTCGCGGGCTTACCCTCCGGCGTGATGCCCTTCACGTATTTCAGGCCCATCGCACCGATGGCCATCGACCCCAGAGTGACGACGACGGCCACCAGGGTTACCAGCCCAAGGCTCATCTTCCACCGGTATAGCGCCTGTCCGGCGAACAACCCGACGATGATCAGCATGAAGACCCCGAACGGAACGTCCGCACGCGGATCAAAGATGCCGGCCAGGATGCCTACGAAGGCGCCGGCAATCAGCAGCAGATAAAAGAAGATAAACACGAACAGGATCATGCGCGTGCGCGGCGCGATCAGACGGTGGGCGATGGCAGATAACGAATTGCCATCATTGCGTACAGCCACCATGATCGCCGAGTAATCGCTGACCCACCCCACCACGGCGACACCCAGCGTGAGCCATAGCAGCGACGGCATCCAGCCCCACAGGGTTACGGCTGCAATCGGGCCTACAATGGGACCGGCCGCGGCAATGGATTTGAAGTGATAACCGTAGAGAACGTTGCGGTTGGTTGGCATGAAATCGACGCCGTCCATATACATGCGGGCGGGTGTTGCCTTCTTCATGTCGGGCTGCATGATGTCGCGATCGATACGGCCGGCGTACCATTTGTACGCGATGTAGATCATGACTGCGCCGAGAGCCGCGACCACGGCCGCATTCATCGGCCATTTAGCGGCCGTGAAGCTTCCGCACACCAGCAAGGGGAGAACAACCAGGAGAAGGAGGGTGCCCCGGATCTTCATTTCGACGCTCCAGAAAGGAAGTATGATCCCGCCCGGACTCGTTCGACCCTGTACCCCTCTATGCAGGCTCACTGCCTAGAGCGCTCAGCCAGACGCACGGATGACGCGGATTTCCCCCCGGCAACCTGCACCTTTCGTCAGAGCAGGGTCATTGTACCCCCAGTTTCGGGCAAGATACCACCTTTTTCGGTTGAGCCGGACAGGCCGCAGCTTCCCGGTCAATCGCCGTCCAGCCACCTTTTTGCTGGATGCAGGGCCTTGGCTCATAGGTTGCGAGAGTTAAGCGATATATCGTTCGGGAACCCGGACCCAAGCGTTTCAGCAGCTTCGGAATTGGCGATCTGCCGGGCCGAAACCGACAGTTCACAAGCTGTTTGTGCAGCACAGTCACCGAGGAGCGGCAGTTTGGCGCGTCGCGGCCGCCATCTCTGCCAACGATACTGCCCTTTTCTTCGACCGGAGCTTAGCCGCACTTCTCCCAAATGCTCCTCAGTTCAGCGACCGCCGCCTGCATCTCCGGAGCTTCGGCTACGGCAGCCACGACCGCCGCACCGGCGGCGCCAGCCTCGATGACTTGCCGCAGATTCCCCGCATGGATGCCGCCGATTGCGACTACCGGCAGCCGCACCTCGCGACAGATTCTTGCCAGTTCCGTAGCCCCGATTGGGGGTGCGGCGTCAGGCTTGCTGCCGGTCGGAAATACGGGACCCACCCCGAGGTAGTCTGCTCCACAAAAGCTCATTTCCAGGGCTTCCCGGTAGTTCGTCGCGGACAGGCCGAGGATCATCTCTGGCGGCAGCAGCTTCCTGATCTGGCGAGGGGAGGCATCGCTGCGTCCGACGTGAACTCCGTCGGCTCCCGCGGCGATTGCGATCCCGACCCGGTCGTTGATGATGCATGGGACTCCGCCGTTGGCTATGCAGCGAACTCGCTCAGCCGTGGTTGCAAACGCCGCATCATCCATGAACTTGTCCCGAAACTGAATGACGGTGCCGCCACCGGCGACTGCGGCGCGAGCTATATCTTCATGCGTCCGGCCGAGACGCTGGAAGCTCAGCGGTGATTACATACACCCGTAAATCTAAGTTCCTCACTGCGGTGCGACGTCGATGCGCAGGCCCGCCCGCAACGACTCCCCGGTCAATCCCGCCAAGGCGTCATAGAGCCCTACGTGCAAGCTGCCGGGGCCTCTTGCATTACGCGCGGCGACTTCTCCCGCCAGCCCGTAGGCGGCCAGCGCAATCGCGCTGGCCGCGACAAAATCGCTCTCGATGGCGGCGTAGGCGGCAACCACCGATGTCGCCATGCACCCCGTACCAGTCACCAGAGTCATCATTGGGTGCCCATTGGCTATACGGACAACTCGTGCTCCGTCCGTTACGATGTCCACCGCGCCGGTCATGGCGGCGACACAACCGTACTGCTGCGCGAACTTGGCCGCCAACTCCGTAGGATCGCCAGCAACGCTACGCGATTCCACTCCGCTGATGTTTGCCTCGTAGCCCGCGAGAGCGGCGATTTCAGCCGCATTCGCCCGCGTGATCGCTATCGACAGTTCTTCGAGCAAACGCCGTCCGGTGGCTGTTCGCAGGCGGGTTGCCCCCGCGCCGACCGGATCGAGAACGATGGGCACGCCGCATCGATTCGCGCAATGTCCTGCCAATAACATGACCTCAACCTGTTCCGGGCAAAGCGTTCCGATGTTCAACACCAGCGCCTTGGCCGCAGACGTCATCTCCTCCACTTCCTCCTTGGCATGCGCCATGACTGGCAGTGCGCCGGCACACAGAGTTATGTTGGCGGTCTCGTTCATAACTACGAAATTAGTAATGTGATGGACAAGCGGTTTCTCGGCGCGAACTCTCGCCATCAATCCAGCCGCTGCGCTTACCAGGTCAGCAATGACCATCGACTCCGCTCCTTGAAAATTCATTGCAGAAAAGGATTGTACAACCTGCGAGCGTGCGCGGGACAAGAGGCTGGCGTGATCGTCGATGGCTGCCGCCATTCATCAACACCGCCATCTTCGCGTTGATCGCTTTGCCGACGGCGTGACCATGCGATTTGAAGTCTCCCGCTATTAAAGCACCTGCCCATTGTGTCGATATTGAGTACAAGTCATCGCGTTTATCGAACGATGCAAAAGCTTGTTCACCACTCGACATTTGGAAAGAAGGCACCATGCAGCTTTCAAGGGTTGCTGGAAATGAAGTGAGGTTGTCGGGCACGCTGGACATCAATCATACCGAAGAACTGCGAAGTGCCCTCCTTAGCGAACTGAATGCGCTGCCCGAGTTAGTTCTGGATCTTTCTGCCGTAGATGGCTGTGACGCTGCCGGCCTGCAGGTGTTATGCGCCTTGCAGAAAAGCGCGCAGGGTTCTGGAAAGACGTTTCGTATCTCTGAGCCCTCGAACGCCATGTGTGAGTGCAGCGCAATCGCCGGGCTGTCCCTGGAAAATCTCTAGCTAGCCTGTCAACCGGACAGCATACGTGCTCGTGAGGCTTGCCGTGTCCAATCAACAATCGAAAACACAGAACAATTGGGTCGATACCTTTATTCAAGAAGCAGAAGATCTACTGGCCGAGATCGACGAAGCGGCTCTCGCGCTGAGCGAAGGCGAAACCGGAGAAACGATTCATCGTCTCTTCCGTGCATTTCACACCATCAAAGGTTCCAGCGGGATGTGTGGATTCAATTTGGTCGCGGATTTCACCCATCACATCGAGACCCTGCTGGACAAAGTTCGTTCGGGCGCCGTTGCCGCAACCCCGGCGCTTGCCGAGGTTGTGCTGGCGGGACGCGACCAGATTCGCGTCATCATTGCCTCCGAACAGCACGGCACCCCGGTCCCCATTGGATCGAACGAAAAAATCATCGACATGCTGAAGGCTTTCTCCGGGGAAGAAGCACCACCATCGCAGTCCAATGCTGAAAAAGCCGCGGATAAAGAGGCCGCTACACCCGAAGAGGGCCAAAACGAAAAGATCTGGCAGATTCGCTTCCGTCCATTTCCCGGACTCTTTACCTGCGGCGGCAACCCGATTCTGCTGCTGCGCGAACTTTCCACGCTTGGGAAGTGTGAGATCACAGCGCACACGGACTCGGTTCCACCACTGGAGGAAATCGACCCCGCGGTTTGCTATTTGTGGTGGAGCGCAACGCTGCAGACTTCAGCCGGCCGGGACGCGATCCGTGATGTCTTCATGTTCGTCGAGGATGGAAGCGAACTGGAAATCAAGTTAGCTGCCGCGTCTGATCCGGCGACCGAGGCCGATGCCGGAGAAAAAGCCCCTTCCCTGGACGCCGCGCCCCAATCCGGACCTGCAACCGCGAATGCAAAAGCATCTTCTGACACGGGTTCCGCAAAACCGCTGACGAAGGAATCGACAGTTCGCGTACCTGCCGGACGGCTTGACTGCCTGGTGAATCTGGTCGGCGAACTGGTGATGAACCAATCGCGGATTACCCAGATCATGATTCAGTCCGGCGCCACGGAAATGGCCAATCCGGTACAGGAGCTCGAACGGCTGGTTGCCGAACTTCGGGACGACGTGCTTGGCATTCGCATGTTGCCCATCGGCACCCTGTTCGGCCGCTTCCGCCGCCTGGTTCACGATCTCTCCAAGGAACTCGGAAAAGATGTTGAGCTAATCACGGAGGGCGCGGAAACAGAGCTGGACAAGAGCATTCTGGATCAGCTTGGCGAGCCTCTAGTCCACCTTCTGCGCAACAGTATGGACCACGGCATTGAGAGCACGGAGCAGCGCCTGGAAAAAGGCAAACCGCCTCGCGGCACGATCCGTCTCAATGCCGTGCACGCCGGCTCCAATGTGGTCATCAGCATCGAGGACGATGGACGTGGAATCAATCGCGCGGCAGTCCGCGCCAAGGCCGTGGAAAGACAATTGATTTCCCCGGATGCAAATCTTACAGACAAGGAGATGCTCAATCTGCTCCTTTTACCGGGCTTTTCAACCGCCGAAAAAGTAACCAACATATCCGGCCGTGGCGTAGGAATGGATGTGGTCAAGCGCCAGATAGACTTGCTGCGCGGCTCGATCGTCATTGCCAGCGAAGAAGGCAAGCGCACACGCATTTCGCTTACACTTCCGCTCACCCTCGCCATCATTGAAGGACTGCTCGTACAGATTGCGGATAGCCGTCTTATCTTGCCGATGTCCGCCGTAACGGAAAACGTTGAGCTGCCAGGATACGAGCGCAGGCGCAAGAACGGCCGGAACACAATTTCCGTGCGTGGTGAGCTCATCCCTTACATCGATTTGCGCGGCCTTTTTCAAACCGAAGGCGAAGCGCCCGAGGTCGAGAAGGTCGTCATCGTCGACCACGAGGAACAACGCATCGGGTTCGTCGTGGACCGTGTGCTGGGTACACATCAGACGGTACTGCAACCGCTCGGCAGGTTCTTCCGGGATGTCGCGGTTGCCTCCGGAGCCACCATCATGGGCGACGGCGGAGTGGCTCTGATTCTCGATGTTTCTTCCATCGTCAAACTTGCCGATCAACGGGCCCGTGAGGGTTTCACCACTCCTGCAACCAGAACGGCTTAAGCGTCAAAAAGAGTTCGATCTATGAAGGACTGGGAGATCAAAACAACGATAGGCGTTGATAAACGTTTTCAATCTGCTGCCGAAATCACAATTGCCAGAAAGGTATGGTCTTAAATTTATGAATTATTCGATTGCGACGAGAATACGCGCTGCTTTTGCGGTTGTTTTCACCCTGATATTTGTCCTCGGATTGGTGGTTTATTTTGCCATGGCCCCGGCAGTGGGCTTGACTTCGACGGCTGCTGCGCGGATTGCCTTGGCAATATGGCTGTTCTCCCTCGTGACTTCCGGGGGTTTAGCGATCGTCCTTACGCGCATGTTGAACAATCCTATTCGCCGGTTGGCGGCTGCTACCGAAGAGTTTGGAAAAGGCAAAATTCCGCAGAAGATCAACGATACGTACGGTGGTGAGCTCGACGTTCTCAGGACGAATCTCAATGCCTGCATCGATGGACTCAGCGGACTGTCTGAGGCCAACCAGGTTTTGCAATGCATGGCGCTGAATGACTTTACGACACAGGTGAAGGGCTCCTACCAAGGAATCTTTGGCGAAGTCGCGACAGCCACCAATACCGCGGAGGAACGGGTAAAAGTCGCGAACCAGGCCTGCGTACAGGTGGCGGCCGGTGATTATCAAGCCACCTTGGAGGCGTTCAAGAAGATCGGCAAACGCTCGGAGAACGATACATTCATCCCAGGCTTTGTCCAGATGATGGAGTCCATCAATCGGTTGGTACACGATTCAGAAGCCTTATCCGGTGCGGCGGTAAAGGGCGAACTCTCCGCCCGCGCCGATGCATCGCAGCACCGGGGCGAATTTCGCAAGGTCATCGAGGGCATCAACGCTACGCTGGACGCCGTCGTGGGTCCACTCAACGTCGCCGCCAAATGTTTGAATCTCATTGGTAAGGGCGAGATACCTGAAAAGGTTACCGACACCTATCAGGGCGAGTTCGACATCCTCAAGAAAAATCTCAATGCCTGCGTCGATGGGCTTGGCGGACTGGTTGAGACCAACCAGGTTTTGCAACGCATGGCGCTCAACGACTTTACGACACAGGTGAAGGGCTCCTATCAAGGAATCTTTGCCCAAGTAGCGACAGCCACCAATTTGGCCGAGGAACGGGTGAAGGCCGCGAACCAGGCCTGTGTGCAGGTGGCGGTTGGCGACTATCAAACTACCTTGGAGGCGTTCAAGAAGATCGGCAAGCGCTCGGAGAACGATACGTTCATCCCCGGCTTTGTCCGGATGATGGAGTCCATCGATAGCTTGGTGCACGATTCAAGAACCTTATCCGATGCGGCGGTAAAGGGCGAACTCTCAACCCGTGCCGACGCATCCCAGCACCGGGGCGAATTCCGCAAAGTCATTGAGGGCATTAACGCCACGCTGGACGCCGTCACGGGTCCACTCAACGTCGCCGCCGGATGCTTGCATCTTATCGGTAAAGGCGAAATACCTGAAAAGATTACCGACACCTACCATGGCGATTTCGACGCGATTAAAAACAGCCTGAACCAGAGCATCGAAGCGCTGAACCACGCGGCACACGTTGCCATAACAATCTCCGAAGGCGATCTGACGGTGCAAGCCAAAGCGATTTCAGAGAAGGATGTACTGGGCAATGCGTTGGTCCGCATGTTGGAAAATTTGCGGCGCACCGTAATCGAGGTTGCCGATGCCGCCGCGAGCGTGGCGAGCGGAAGCGAGCAGATGAGTTCCACCGCCCAGCAGTTATCCCAAGGGGCGACCGAGCAGGCGGCTTCGGCCGAGGAGTGCACTTCTTCGATGGAGGAAATGGGCGCCAGCGTTCAACAGAACGCGGACAACGCCAAGCAGACGGACAAGATTGCCACCAAAGCCGCTGAAGACGCGCAGGCCGGCGGGGAAGCCGTGCAGCAGACAGTTCTTGCGATGAAAGAGATTGCCGAAAAAATCGGCATCATCGACGAGATCTGCAACAAGACGGATCTTCTCGCGCTCAATGCCGCGGTCGAGGCGGCGCGTGCCGGAGAGCACGGCAAGGGCTTTGCGGTCGTTGCCTCGGAGGTGCGAAAGCTGGCTGAGCGCAGTCAGACGGCGGCGGCAGAGATCGGCAAGCTTACGGCAGGCGGCGTCCAGCGTGCCGACAGCGCCGGACAGTTGCTCACGAAGCTGGTGCCGGATATCCGCAAGACTGCGGAACTGGTGCGTGAAATTGCGGCGGCTTCCGCCGAACAGGGCACGGGAGCGGCGCAGGTTGGCAAAGCCATGCAGCAGTTAGACCAGGTCATTCAGCAGAATGCCTCTGCATCGGAAGAGATGTCAACCGGCGCGGACTCGCTTTCGAGCCAGGCGGAGGTCCTTCAAAACGCCGTCTCCTTCTTTAAGGTGAACGGAATGCAAAGCGTTCAAACTCGTCCAGTCGCGGTCACGAAGAAGAAAGTTGCTGTGCAGAAGGCTGCGGCTTCGCGCCCGCAACCAGCGCGGAAAGCAGTTCCAGCCAGCACGAGCGGCTTCGAGATCGACATGGGCGCGGAAACCGGGGGCGCGGATCACAACGACAAAGATTTCACCGTCTATCAGTAGAAAGCCCGAGGCAAAAGAACATCATGAAAAACGATTCCAATCAGTACATGACTTTCAAGCTGGGAGACGAGTTGTTTGCCATCAATGTCTCCCAGGTTCGGGAAGTTCTGGAAGTGCTGCAGATCACGAAGGTCCCGACCGCCCCTGCTTATATGCGCGGTGTGGTGAACGTGCGCGGCCAGGCAATTCCGGTGGTCGATCTGCGGTCGCGGTTCGGATTGCCGAGCGTTGCGGATACGCCTCATACCCGAATCATCGTCATGGAGCTCACGATCGACGGTGAAACGGCAATCCTTGGCGGCCTTGCCGACAGCGTGCACGAGGTGATTGAGCTGGAAGATTCCAACATCGATCCACCTCCGCGAATTGCCATGCGCTGGCGTGCCGAGTTTATCGAAGGCATGGGAAAGCGGGGCGATGACTTCATCATTCTCCTTGATGTCGATGCAGTTTTTTCGTCCGAGGACTTAGCATCTGTCTCCGGATTATCCGTGGCAGCCGGCGCCGAGGAGACGACTGCGGCTCTCTAGAACGGCTCCCCGGTCGATGTATTCCGTACTTGCACCGCCGGACCGGATATCACCCCCGGCAAACGCCAGCGTTCGCCAGGGCCCTGTACATCCGCCTTCGGCGGGGCACGGACCTCTACAAATCCGGTCTAGCCTTGCGATCGCCGCAACCGTTTGGACTCGACCGGACTATTGCTCGATCGACGCGTATTTAAGGAAAAGAAGCATGCAACAGGAATGGGAGCAAAAGAACGAGAACGCTGCGATCTTGACCGATCTCTCGCAAAAAAGTTTTGCCCGTTTTGCAAGTTTCATCACCGGCGAGCTCGGAATCAAGATGCCGGAGTCCAAGATCACGATGATACAGAGCCGTCTGTTGCGGCGGGCGCGCGAACTCCGGCTCGCCTCTCTCGATGAATACGGCGAATACTTCTTTGCTCATTCGAGCACCGATGAGCGCGAACATCTGATCAATGCTGTTACGACCAACAAAACAGATTTTTTTCGTGAACCCGGACATTTCGACTATCTCGTCAAGACCGCTTTGCCGAATATCAAAAATCACAATGCCGCGGCCTTGCGCTGCACAAATGTTTGGTCGGCCGGCTGTTCCTCCGGGGAGGAGCCTTACACGCTGGCCATGATTTTGAGCGAGTACGCCAAGGAAAACCAGGGCTTCGACTTCGCGATCCTGGCCACGGATATCTCAACCAAGGTATTGAATTATGCTCGCAAGGGCATCTACCAGGAGTCCATGGTAGAGCCGATTCCCGAGCCCCTGCGCAAGAAGTATCTTCTTCGCAGCAAGGACTGCGCCTCTGGTCTGGTTCGTGCCGCGCCTTGCATCCGCGCAAAAGTCAGCTTTCATCTTCTTAATTTCATGAACGAGTCCTATCGCATCCGGAATCGGTTCGACATCGTCTTCTTCCGGAATGTGCTGATCTACTTCAACAAGCAGACGCAGGAATCCGTCATCTGCAAGATTTGCCAGAATATCAATCCCGGCGGATATCTGTTTGTCGGACACTCCGAGTCTTTGGCCGGAATGGATGTACCGGTTCGCCAAGTCAAGACCGCGGTATTCCGTATGCCGCTATCAGAAGAGAAAGACTGAGGAGCCATGGCTCAGAAAACACGCGTGCTCATCGTCGACGATTCCGCCTTCGTCCGCCAGATATTGAAGGAGATCCTCGAATCCGAGGCGGAGATCGAAGTGATAGGAACGGCCGCCGACCCCTATGCGGCGGTCGAGCAAATCCGCCGGCAGGCGCCCGATGTCATCACCCTGGACGTGGAAATGCCAAGGATGGATGGTCTGACTTTCCTGGACAAAATTATGAGCCAGCACCCCATCCCGGTCGTCATTTGTTCGACATTGACGGAGAAGGGTTCCGGTGTTGCCATGGCCGCCCTGGAAAAGGGCGCGGTGGAAATCATCACGAAGCCCAAGCTGGGAGCGAAGGAATTTTTCGAAGAGTCGCGGATCAGGATCTGCGACATCGTAAAATCGGCCGCATGCGCCCGGATCAAGAACCGCCGCGTGACCTCCGTCCGCTTCGTGCAGCCGAAACTCACAGCCGATGCGGTGCTTCCCAAGCCGGTTTCCCACGCCATGATCGAGACCACCGAGAAGATTGTGGTGGTGGGCGCATCGACCGGCGGCACGGAAGCACTCAGCGAATTTCTTCAGGCGCTGCCGCTTGATTCCCCCGGCATCGTGGTGGTTCAGCACATGCCGGAAATGTTTACCGCTCGCTTCGCTGAGCGCCTCGACAAAGTCTGCCGCATTACGGTGAAGGAAGCCAAAGACGGGGATTCGGTGATTCGCGGACAAGGGTTGATCGCACCTGGAAACCGGCACATGTTGCTCAAGAGAAGCGGTGCGCGCTACTACGTCGAAATCAAGGACGGACCGCTCGTCAGCCGTCACCGCCCTTCGGTCGACGTGTTGTTCCGTTCCGCCGCGCGCTATGCGGGAGCCAACGCGATCGGCGTAATCATGACGGGAATGGGGGACGATGGCGCCAAGGGAATGCTCGAGATGAAAGAGTGCGGAGCTTATAACATCGCGCAGGATGAGGCGACATGCGTAGTCTACGGAATGCCTGCCGAAGCCGCGAAGCTCTCCGCCGTGCATCGGATCATGCCGCTTGGACAGATCGCCGGCGAACTGGTGCGCCTCTGCCACTGAAACTAACGCAAGTGTAACGACCAAAAGATATGCGACTTACAGGAGAACAAAAATGGCCAGGAGGATTCTAATTGTCGACGATTCCGTCATGATCAGGCAGATGGTGTCGTTCACCCTCAGGGAAGCTGGCTTTGAGGTCGTGGAGGCGGAAAATGGCCTGGATGCATTGAACAAGGTCGGCAAGCAGAACGTGGATCTGATCGTCACGGATTTAAACATGCCGCTCATGGATGGCATCACCTTCATTGGCAACGCACGCGTCTTGCCGGCAACAAAGTTCACGCCGATTCTTATGCTTACCACGGAGAGCCAGCCGGAGATGAAGGCAAAGGGACGGGCCGCGGGCGCCACTGGCTGGATTGTGAAGCCCTTCGACCCTCCGAAGCTTCTCGGGGTGATCGCCAAGGTGTTGTCATGAGTTGGAAGAAAGCAACGCTGCGCGAGCCGGGTCATCGCCGCGGGAAACCGCCAATGGCCAGGCAATTCCAATGCGGTCCCGTTCTGTGCCGGGCTGTCGGTTTCCGCATGAAACAATCCGCGAGCACGGCTGCAACATTGGAAGCGCCGGGAGGAAACCGTGACATCTCTTCCTGAGCAGATGCCGGCAATCAACGCTATGCCTGTGAACGGGCGGATGGAGTTGCCTTCCGGGGTCCTGGCATCTCTCTGTCAAAGCCTTCCAGCGCTCAATGCTCGCGTTGCCAAAGAGTTTCTTGCGCTGGCCGCGGTGCTGCAATCTACCCTCACCCATGCGCATGAGATTTCCACCGAGTCGCATAAGACCACCGACTCCACTGCAACCAGGCAGATTAAAGAAGCGGTTGCGATGCTGAAGGGAATTCTCCTCCGCTCGCAGAGCATGAGCGAGCTGGTCGAGATCAGCCATTCCAGGATGCTGGAGATTCTGGGACATGTAAATGCATCGCGAGTTCCCCTGCAAAGATTGTCCAAGATGCGTTCCCACCTGCGCACAATGACAGTCTTGTCCCGGATCGAGTGCGAAAGAATCACCAGCGATTCGGTCGATCTGTCGAGCCTGTCGCGCGATATCGATGCTCTCGGCGGAGAGGTCCAACGGCATTTGGAGGGCATCGCCGACGACTCCTCCAGGCTGTCCGAACTGTTGCAGAAAGGCGTACGGCGACTGGATCAATTTGAGCGGGAGGAGCGACAGCAGGTCACAGATTTGATCCATCACACGCAGGGCGTGCTCGGACCGATGATTGGTCGCCTTGAGTCCACCGAAGCCACGGCGCGTGACATCGACGAGCAATGCAAGAGCTTCCATCGCGCCACCGGCGGCATCGTGATGTCTCTCCAGTCGGAAGATATCGCGCGCCAGCGCATTGAACATGTCCAGCAAGCACTGCAGCACGCGGCTGACGCCCTTGACGCGGGGGGAAGTGCGGATGCCTGCGCCAGGGTGGTAGCCTTGCAGACTGCGCAGCTCACTGGCACCAGGGACTTGCTGGCCGAGTCGATCCATTCCATCCACGAAGGGCTGACCGGATTGGGACCACACATCAGCGAGTTGGAAGAACGAACCTCATCCCTGGTGCGGCGGATGGACGAGGACGGGCATTCCTTCGTCCAGGCGATCGAGTCTGGATTGTCCGCCGTATCTTCGGTTGTCAAACAATGTTCGGCGTCGGTGCAAGCCGCTGTCTCCCTGATCGACAGCGTGCTGCCATCGGTGGAGGAGATGACCAAGCGCGCCAACGCGCTCGAGGAGATTGAGGCATCGATCCGTTTGATCTCTCTCAATGCCACCATTACGACAGCGCATCTCGGTTCCGATGGAGCCGCCATGGCCGTCATTGCCCACGAATTGCACTCCATCGCCCAGAGCAGCGAAAACGATATCCATGCCGTGCTCGGCGGCCTGACCGCCATCAGCGGCGCCCTGACTCAGATCGTCAACGAGGAATCGGCAAGCGGCGGTTCGAAGATGATATGCGCCGGGGATGAAGCCCTTAAAAAGGAATTTGCCGGTCTCGCTCAATCCGTTGGCCAATGGAGCCACAACATGACCTCCGAGCTGAACGGAGTCGTCAAATTAGCTTCCGCCCTGCGCTCCGAGCTGGCCCAGGGCTGCGAACTTGCTGGCCGCGCCGTCGATATCCCGCGATTGTTCGAGAATGAACTTCCCCGGTTTGACGAAGCTCTCGGGCAACTTGGGCACACCCGGGAAACCGCAGCCGCCACCGCTGCCCCAAACGGGGCTATCGAATTGTTGGACCTTTATTCCATGCAGTCCGAACGCAAGTTGCACGCCGAGGTATTTGACCGACAGCATAATGACCCGGAAGGCATGGACCCGCCCCCTGCGCAGAACCAGCCCGGCGAATTCGGCGACAACGTCGAACTATTTTGAACTGCCGTTCCGGGCTGGTGTCATCGTGTGAAATTACCTTAGCTGATTCCGCCCATGCACAAATATTTGATTTCGACATATTCGTCGATGCCGTACTTCGATCCCTCGCGTCCCAGGCCGGACTGCTTCACCCCGCCGAACGGCGCGACTTCATTGGCGATGAGCCCAACGTTAATGCCGACGATTCCGTACTCCAGGGCCTCCGAAACACGCCAGACGCGGCCAATATCCCGGTGTAGATATATGCGGCAAGGCCGAATTCGGTGTCGTTGGCCATCCGCATCGCTTCCTCTTCTGTCTTGAAGGGGAATAGCGGAGCCAGCGGTCCGAAGGTTTCCTCTCGCGCCACTTTCATCTCCGGTTTCACGTCCACAAGGATCGTGGGCTGAAAGAAGGTGCCACCCAGAGCGTGCCGTTTCCCGCCGACGACGACCGTAGCGCCCTTGGACACCGCGTCGGCAATATGTTCCTCCACCTTTTGCACCGCGTTCTGGTCAATCAGCGGACCCTGCGTGACCCCCGGCTCCATGCCGTTGCCAACCTTGAGCTGCCGCACCTTTTCGACCAGCTTTGTTGGTGAATGCCTCGTAGACTTCTTCCTGGATCAGCAGGCGATTGGCGCACACGCAAGTCTGCCCGGTGTTGCGGTACTTTGACGCGATGGCGCCTTCCACGGCGGCATCCAGGTCGGCATCGTTGAACACGATGAAAGGCGCATTACCCCCAAGTTCAAAGGCCAAGTTTTTTGATCGTCCCGGAACATTGATTCATGAGAATCCGGCCCACCTCGGTCGAACCCGTAAACGACAGGTGGCGAACGATGGGGTTGGACGTCATTTCGCCGCCGATGGCTTTGGTGTCTCCCGTCACGACGTTGAATACCCCCTTAGGAAAGCCGGCGCGGTCCGCCAGTTCGGCCAATGCCAAGGCTGAAAAAGGCGTCACGCCAGCGGGCTTCACCACCACCGGACAACCCGCCGCCAGTGCCGGAGCTACTTTGCGGGTGATCATGGCGTTGGGAAAATTCCACGGTGTGATGGCGGCGCAGACCCCGATCGGTTCCTTGATCACGACCAAGCGCCTGTCATTCTGCGGTTGCGGGAATCGTGTCGCCGTAAATCCGCTTCGCTTCTTCCGCAAACCACTCAACGAACGAAGCGCCGTAAACGATTTCCCCTTGGGCTTCCGCCAGCGGCTTGCCTTGCTCCGACGTCATCAGCACCGCCAGGTCCTCCTGGTTCGCCAACATCAAATCGAACCACCGGCGCAGGATGGCCGCGCGCTCCTTAGCCGTCTTGCGTCGCCATGCCGGCCAAGCCGCATTGGCCGCATCAATGGCGCGATGGGTTTCAGCGGCGCCCATTTTCGGGACATGCCCAATCACTTCGCCCGTAGCCGGATTCGTGACCGGAAAAGTCGCTTTGTTATCCGCATCGCACCACTCGCCATTGATGTAACACTGCTGGCGAAGCAAGCGGGCATCCTTGAGAATCAACTCTTTGTTCGTTTTTGTTCGGAAACAATCATGTTCTCCTCCTTCTATAAGGCTAATCTTGTCTTTAGCTCGCACTACAATGAGCATCGCCCGAATTGGACCGGTCTATCCTCCTCGCCTTTCGCATTCCGCACGATCTCTTTACTGCAAAATCTCCTACGGTTGATGGTGATGAGCCGTTCTTCAGTAACTTCGCGGATCGTGTATTTCGGCCCTTCCATCCCATGTCCGCTGGCTTTGACGCCGCCGAACGGCATTCCGTCTGCCCGGGAACTCGAAGTCTCATTGATGTGAACGGCGCCGAAGCGGAGGGCCGTTGCCGCTTGCATTGCCTTGTTGATGTCGCGGGTGAAAATGCCAGCCGCGAGTCCATAAGGTTGATCGTTCGCCCCTGGATGGCTTCTTCCAGAGTCTTGAAAGGGATTACGCAAATCACCGGGGCAAATATCTCCTGATCGATGCACCTTCATTCCGGATTTGACGTTGGTCACGATGGTCGGCTGCAACACTGAACGGGACCGTTGGCCACCACACACGATCCGGGCGCCGCCCTGCGAGGCTTCCTGCAGCCATGATTCCGCGCGCTTCGCGGCAGACTCGCTGATCATTGGTCCAACTCTTGTCTTTGGGTCTCTCGGATCGCCGGCAGGCATCAGCGACGCCTCTCGCGTGAGGCCTTCGAGCACCTGATCCACAATGCCGTTCTGGACGTAGAGCCTTTGAATGGAAGTGCAGACTTGGCCGGCCTTGCGGAATGAAGCATTCGCGATCTTCGGAACAGCCCGCGCCAGATCAGCATCGTCGCAGACTATCGTGCTGGCAATACTTCCCAATTCGAGCTGAGTTTTGCGCAAACCGGCGGCCTGCTGAAGAACTTCTCCGACCTCGGTGCTTCCGGTGAACGCATAGAAATCGATGTCCTGGTTCTTGAGCAGCGCATTTCCTATCACCGAACCGCGGCCTTGAATGAGGGATATGAATCCGGGAGCTATGCCGGCTTCCAGCAAGGCTTCGACCAGCAGCGCCGCGCTGAGCGGCGTGTAATCCGGCAGGCTTCAGGATGACTGCATTCCCGCCCGCCAAGGACGGCGCAACCTTATGCGCAACGGTGTTCAGCGGCGAGTTGAAAGGCGTTATGGCGCAGACGATTCCGAGCGGCACGCGGATAGTAAATCCAATGCGGTTGTGCTGGCCGGGCTGGCGGCGAAGGCGACTTGTTCGCCGACCAGGCGCGTGGCCTCCTCGGCCGACAATGTCAGCGTGATGATCGAGCGATCGAGATCCCCGGTCGCATCCGAAACCGTGAACCCCGCCTCGGCCACCATGTGGTCGATGAAGCGCTTCCTGTTCTTGATCAAGCAGCTCGGCGCACTTTCTCAAAGCGGCGGCACGAGCATGCGGAGGCGGAGCCCCGGCGTTGACGGCCTTACGCGCGGCACTCACGGCTTGCGCTACCTGTTCCTGCGAGGGCTCGGAAACTTCGGCAAATACTTCGCCGGTGAACTTGTCCAAGACCGGAATGCTGGTTGTGCCCTTCACCCATTTACCCTCCAGGAACGAGAGTGTCGGCGCAAGCATTGTGTCTTCGGGAAGCGAGGGACGGGATTGTTGCTCTGTAGTGCTCATCGGTCTCAACTCCTTGGTTTGATTCCGGCATTCCACTATTGGGTGCAGGTTAATCCGAGTGAAAAGATGGATGCGGGCCTTAGCTGGACTTCCACTCGGAATTGATCGAGGACCTGTCGATGTGTTCTCGATAGCAGAATCTCAATTAACAGAAGTTTACGAATAGTGCGCAGAACGGGTCCAATTGTTAGATCCAATCGCAGAAATCGCTTCTACAAATAGTGGATAACGGCAGATACAGGATCAGGCACTGGAATTGAATTGCCTGATTCCAGGTACCTTGAATAGAATAGCAATAAGCGTACACCGGATCGGGGGGGATGATAAGCTTCGCGCACCTGGAACAAGTGAGCGAAAGGAATGGCATTTCAGGCGGTCTTTCGTCGGTCTCGATTGAGCAGGTATGGAGCTTCGTCACATCCGTTATTTCATTCGCGTTGCGGAACTGCTGCATTTTACGCACGCGGCCGAATCGCTGCACGTTTCGCAACCCACGCTTTCAACTCACATTCAGCAGCTTGAGGAAGAGATCGGGTGCCCGCTCTTCGATCGCGGCCGCAACCTGCGGCTGACCGAAGCGGGACAGCTCCTTCTGGTTCGTGCCCGGGAATCTTACCGGCAATTGCAACTCGCCAAAGAGGAAATTGGAGAGCTTCGAAGTCTGGTCCGCGGAACTTTGACCTTTGGGGCAACCTATATTTTCATCCCGAAAATAGTACCCAAACTGCTTGCAGCTTACGCTGCCGCATACCCTGAGGTTCAGGTGTCGATGCACGTGGGCAACTCTCAACAGATCGCGCAGGAAGTCCTGACGCGAACCATTGATGTCGGTCTTACCTGCATGTTGCATGACTCCAAGATGGAATATGAGGAGCTGTTCTGCGACGAGGTGGTGCTGGTCGTTTCCAGACATCATGCTCTCGCCGATAGAACAGAAATCGGCTTGCAGGAACTCGGTGACTATCCTCTGTTGCTTCCGAGTATCGGATTCAGCACTCGCCGATGCATCGAACAGCGATTGATGGAAGAAAATATCTCGCTGAAAGTACTCCTGGAAATCAATGATTTCCCTGCCCTGCTCACGATGGTGAAAAACGAGGATGTCGCAACCGTGGGCTGCCGCGGAGCTGTGGCAGACGATCCCGGCGTGCACGTGGTCTCGCTGTCCGGGGCCACATCGCCAATTACGCTCTCCAAGGGACTACTCAGGTCCAAAGATGCGCCCCTGAGCGCGGCAGCAAGAGCATTTGTGGAATTAACGAAATCTCAATTCGCTCCTCCATGCAGTGGCCTTATGGCGGTTGACTCTCCTGAAATTCCGCCGATTTCCTGATGTCCATACGTCGATGCTGGGCATCTGGGCTCGGCCGAGTGCTGGCATAGAGAGCGGCTCGCGTTCCATAATAAATAAAAGAACTTGGCTCGCCTCCGTAACCGTATGAGGATGACAGTTCGAATTCTCGAAAGCCAGAGGCGGGTGGAGTAGAGGAAACAGATGAAATTTCGTAATTTTGGGAAACTGGATTGGAAGGTTTCGGCCCTGGGATTCGGATGCATGCGTCTGCCCACCGTGGATGAGCAGCGTGCCAGTTCCAATATTAAAGAAGCCGAATCCATAAGGATGATCCGTTACGCCATTGACCAAGGGGTCAATTACGTGGATACGGCCTTTCCTTATCACGGCGGAAACAGTGAAGTCGTATTGGGCAAGGCCCTGCGGGACGGCTACCGGGAAAGAGTGAAGCTGGCCACCAAGTTGCCGGTGTGGATGGTCAAAGACAAGTCGGACTTCGATGACCTGCTCGGTCAGCAACTACGCAAGCTCGAAACCGAACATATCGATTTCTATCTGCTTCATTCGCTGAACCGGAGTCGCTGGCAGGATATCGTGCTGAAGCATAACCTGCTTGAGGCGGCGGAGCGGGCCATCGCCGACGGACGGATCGGTTATCTGGGATTCTCCTTTCACGACGAGTATGAGCCCTTTGCCGAGATCGTTAACGGCTACGATCACTGGACCTTCTGCCAGATCCAGTACAACTACATGGACATCGAAACCCAGGCCGGAAGCAAAGGCTTGCAACTTGCCGCCAGCAAAGGGCTGGCCGTAGTCGTGATGGAGCCGCTACTCGGAGGCCGACTGACGGAACCGCCGACAAGCATCCGCGAGCTGATGGATAACTGCCTGGTTCAGCGCTCGCCGGCCGATTGGGCTTTGCAGTGGCTCTGGGATCAGCCCGCGGTCTCGACGGTACTCAGTGGCATGACCCACATGGATCAGGTGGAGGCAAATCTGGCTTCCGCATGCACCTCCCGTCCGCACGCTTTCCAAGCGGTGGAGTTGGAGCTGATCGATAAAGTGCGGCAGAAGTACCGCGAGCGAACGGTCATCCCTTGCACCCGGTGCTCCTATTGCATGCCGTGCCCCAATGGGGTGAATATCCCCGATAACTTCGAGCTCTTCAACTACGCGCATCTGTTTGACGACACGGCGGCCGCGCGCTTCAAGTATCAGGTATTTCTCAACGAGCAGCAGCGGGCCGAGTCTTGCATCGCGTGTAAGAGCTGCGAAGAGCAATGCCCACAGAAAATTTCCATCAGCGAGTGGATGCCACGGGTTTCCGCGCTGCTTGCGGAAGCAAAGTCCTAGGCCGGGAGACACAGGCGTCACGTCCGCAAGGCGCCTGTGTCTTCAGCATCATCAGCAAACTACCATTGCAAAAAACGTTGTCGGCCGTCAGGAAGTCGGATAAAGTCCGCCGTTGACGTTGATCGACTGCCCGGTGATGTAGCCATTGCGCGCGAGCATTACGGCGACATCGGCAACTTCTTCAGGACGCCCGAAGCGGCCGACCGGTATCCGATCCGGGGTGATGCGCAGATCGGATCGAACCATGTCGCTTTCGACCAGGGCGGGCGAGATTACGTTAGCGGTGATCCCTTCCTTCACGAGCTGGGACGCATATGAATGCATCAAGCCAATCATGCCCGCTTTCGAGGCGGCGTAGTGCGGACCAACGACTCCGCCGATATTTGCCGCCGTGGACGAGATAAAAATCAGCCTTCCCCATCGGCTGCGGCGCATCGCGGGCAACGCCGCCGAGGTAACCAGGAAAGCGGAACGCAAGTTGACCCTGATCGCTTCGTCGAACACGGCGAGATCGACTTCTTCGATCTTTCGAGGACGAGCCACGCCGGCATTGTTGACCAGGATTCCGGTCTCGCCGAGCTGATCCCTGATCGCGGCCATCATCGATTCGACTTCGTTCGGCATTGAAACGTCAGCACCAATCGCGATCGCACGGCGTCCGGATTGAGTGATGGTCGCAACGACTTCGTCGGCGGCAGATCGATTTTCTTTGTAGTTCACGGCAATGTCAGCGCCGGCCGCCGCAAGCGCGATTGCCATCGCCCGTCCAATGCCGCGGCTTCCGCCAGTCACCAATGCAATTTTTCCGTTCAGATCCATCCATGCCCTCGACATGAGCTAAGAAAAACGGCTCAGCTTTTCCTGATCATGAAAAAAACAAATTTCACCTGAAGAACGAATTGCCACGCTGAACGTTCTTCAAGGTTGTTGCAGAGAGTTGCGCCTCTATGAAAGTCATCCGATGTATTTCCAGAATCGTAAACTCCCTTATAGTCTCGCGCAAGGCAAAGGCGAATGATCTCAAGGAATACGCCGGCACTCGAATTGGCCGAGGAAGGACTTCGCCTGGTTGTAGCGTGATCGTCCGAAAGAATTCAATCCGTCGTTGATCGTGGGATCGTGACGGAATTCAGCTCGGTGTACGATTTCCAGACGGCGTACAAGACCGGACACCCGCGCAGTTCGAAAATAATAGTGACGATTCCCTGCGGAGATATCAATGAGTCGATCGATCATGCTCCGCACCTGCCCTCAGTTGTGCCTCGGAATCAATGAGGAAGTTGCCGGAGGTGGCCACCCTTTCGCCAGCCTTCAGCCCGTCGATAATTTCCACTCGGTCGCCAAATTGTTTGCCAAGTTTTACCGCTCGCTGATCGAGGTAACCATTTCCACGATCGACAAACACGACTTGCCGCAGCCCGGAATTCAGCACGGCTCCCTGCGGTATCATCAGTCTCCGACTGGCGCTCGTGCGCAACTCGACCGTGCCGTACATCTCAGGCTTCAACCTGGAGCCGGGATTTGGCAGCCGAATGCGAACCTTCAAAGTTCGAGTGGTAGGGTCCAATTGGGGAAGAATCGAATCCACCTTGCCGTGGAATTCCCTTCCGGGCTGCGAAAGGAAAGTCAAGGTAGCCGCCTGTCCAACGCGGATGGATGCCGAATCAGACTCCAGGAATTCCGCCGTTACCCAGACACTGGACAGGTCGGCGATGGTGTAAAGCGTATCGGGTGTGACCTTCTGCTTGGCCACGACGTTACATTCAATAACGACTCCATCGATGGGTGAGTAAACCCCGAGCTTCCAGTTCGCCTGCCGGGCGCTTTCAATCATTTCGATCTCGTCGTCGTTCATCCCGATCAATTGGAGTTGCGCTTTCGCCTCGGCAAGCTTGGCGTCATCCTGGCCGGAAGGGCCGAACACCTTCGCCTTTACCAGTGCCCGGAATTGCTGTTGCCATTGCGGGTTGTAGATTTTCAGCAGTTCCTGACCATATTTCACGTGGGTACCGACAAGGTTCACGTCGACCGTGTCAACCCACCCCTCGAGTTTGGTCGCCACGCGTACGACTTTGTTTTCGTCGAGACCAACCTTGGCAGGCGCGCGCAGCGTCTCGAAGGCGGAGCCATACTCCGCGACGCCGTAGCGCACGCCGATCAGTTGTTGTTTTTCCTCGCTGATGTAAATGGATGATGACGGCGCCTGCTCCGCGGAGATCACGGAGTCCTCATAAACCGGTTCCAGATCCATACCGCAATCGGGAGCCTTCCCCGGCTTGTCGGATTTGTAGGCCGGGTGCATAGGGTCCTGATAGTAAAGAATTTTTCTTGCGGGAGAGCCGGCGGATGCGGCCTCGGCTGACGGGCCTTTCGCGTGCCAGCGCCCATACCCATAGCCAAGCACAAAGACAAAGGCAATCAGGAGTAACTTTTTCATCGGCCCTCCCGGACATGATTTATAGCACAAAGAAAGCGCCCGAGGATGCCACGCGCGGCGACCTCGGGTGAAAGGAAACAGGAAACGGCGTCGCGTGACGTCCGCCTCGGAACGTACTGCTTTTATTCTTCTCCGCCTGCGTTGGGCAAACCGGGGCGAGTATGAGCAGGTGTTCCAAGCGCAGGACCCATTGCCGCCTTACCGGAGATGGGCAAAACCCGGACAATTGCCATCATTCCGTTATCCTCGTGTCCCATAATGTGGCAGTGATACACGAAGTCGCCGATATCCGCTCCTCGAAAATCGACGCGAACCTTGACGCTTGGATAGGGTCCGGAACCGCTCCAGTAGGGAACCTGGATCGTATCGAGGTACTGCTGTTGGTCCGCGGAGACAGCCTTGCCATTGACTGCCAGCAGCAGAAAGTGAACCTGATGGAGATGAAACTCGTGGTTTTCCGGAGATCGGTTCTCGACCGTCCAGTCTTCCACCGAACCCTGCGTGGTCACGATGGCCGGAGGATTGTTAGGACTGAAAAGCTTGGGAGTATGCCCGTCGACGGTAATGTAGAAATTCGTAGGACTGGCCGGGTCATCTGGATCCGAAATCACCTCTGAAAAATACAGCTTGCGTTCGGCAGTTGGTGTTTCGCTGGCGAGCCCCTCAAAGCGCTGCGGGCCCGCCGCACCGCTGACCTCGGGCACAAGGTCTTCGGCGGCGCTGGCGCTGCTGCCGGTCGTTTCAATCGTGGCCAGTGGCCGTTGCGGATCGTTGTCTCCGGCGGGCCCGGTATCGACGTTCAGGGTCACCAGGGTGGCGTTCTTTACCGTCGAAGGAGGCGCCGGGACGATGAACTCGGCCCGCGCCGCGGTGGCCACAAAGATATGCTTCACGGAAATGACTTTGCCACGCCGTTCCCCATCCTGGGAACCTGTCGGAACGCCGTCAAGACCTACCACTTCCAACGTCTGCGGCACCCCGTCAAATTGCAGTTGAAGATCGACAAGGCTGTCGGCGGAGGCGTTTACCACTCTCCAGAGCTGCTTATGCCCACGATGCATTTGAATCACGGCCGGCTTGTATTTCGGGTATGCGATCGGAATGTAGTTCAGCGTCAGATCCCAGGAGGGCACATTCTTTGGACCTCCGGGAGTCGGGTTGCCGGCAACGTTTTGGTCCCGAATCACCAGGATCTGCTGGCGCAATCCGGCCGTCGCCGGCTGCAGATTTTGGATTCCCTCGATCACAATTGCGCCCGAAGCGCCACCGAGCATGGCCACCTCAGCAATGCCGTGCATGTGCGGATGGTACCAGTAGAGTCCCGGCGGCTCGTCCATCGGAAAATGCAGAACGTACTGGAATTTCTCACCGGAATTGATCAGCGTGTGAATAACCTCGTCGGAGTGGCAGGCCGGCGAAACATTGGTGCCGTGATAGTGGAGATTCACCGAAGAGGCGTCCATGACCGTCGCGGGCCCGCAGACGTCCTGGGCGTTGGTGGTCATCAGCATCGCACTGGCCGGCGAGGGCTTGGGAAGATTATTCTTCACGTTCACGACCAGTTTGTCGCCGGGATACAGGTACAGAGTCGGAGACTCCTTGCCATCCGGGGTCGTAAAACAGTACAGGGTTCTACCCTTCGAGTCTGTCGTGGTGTTATACGCCAAATCCACGGTAAGAACTCCGTTGCGGCTATAAAGACCCGGAGGATTCTGTACCGTGCTCCCCTCGGCAAAGCGCGGACAGGGATTGCTCTTGCTGGCGTTGGTCTGAGCGAAGCCGGGCAGTTGAGTGAGCGCGAAGACAACTACTCCGGCCAAAATGCGTGACATGCTTCTGGCATTCATGGATTTCCTGTCTCGACTACGGCGAAACTGTCCGCGAAAATTCGGGGAGCGGCCAGCTCCAGCAGCAGTTCACAAGCAGAGATGCCGAAGTGCTCACCCGTGTTGTTCGCCGTCCTGGATTGGATTTGCGAAAGGAAGGAATGCCCTGGAATATAAAAAACGGGTGAGCCGCCTGGCCCACCCGTCGGTGTATCTCAAAGCATCCTTACGCGGAATAAGCGCGTAAGGCGCGGGCCGGAGGGTCAACTCCGAGAAAACACTCGATTTCTTCAATCAAGTTGGAGAGATTAAAAGGCTTGCGCAGAAAAGCATTGAATCCCGCATCATAGGCCCGCTCCCGGTCTTCTCGCGAGCTGAGGCCGGTAATGGCGATGATCGGAATTTCTCCAAAGTACTTATCCTGGCGTAATCTCTTGACCACCGCAAAACCATTCAACACCGGCATGTCGATGTCGAGAAGGATCAGGTCCGGCTTGCCGCTATAGGCTTCGCGAATCGCTTCGCCACCATCGCGGGCTTCCATTACCTGGTAACCACTGGACTCCAACACGTCCCGCATAAGTTCGCGGTTCATTGCCAGGTCATCGGCCACAAGAATCTTTTTGGCCGGGGCGAGGTGCGGGCTTGATTGCGTCAGAGCTTGTTTCAACGAAGTTTTCGGCGAACGAGACGATTCCATGGCAAGCGTTGCTCCAGCCGGTGTTCCCTGGCCACTTGCAGAATGCATCATCTCCCAGCAGCCGGGAATCCCCCACCAGTGGAAGTTGTGTCCCACGAAGGTAGTAGAGCAGTTTCCGCGGTGGAGTATCCGGAATTATCACCACCGCGCTGGATGCCCGGCTTCTTTTCGGTACACATCTTTCGCAAATCCGGTTTGGAACCGGTTCGTAATTATTTCTTTGCTTTAGTCAGTGAGGAAATTGCCAGCTCTCCGAAGACGTATTGATCCAACCAGTTGTGGACGGAATTACCGGGGGTTCGCTCAGCGAGCCGGAGACAGCCCGTGATTGATGGCAAACAGCGCCAGCTCCAGGCGATTGGAGGTGCCCACCTTATCGAAAATGTTGGTGAGATGGCGCTTCACCGTGTCCTCTGAAATCGAGAATTTTTCCGCGATGTCCTTGTTGGTGCGGCCCTCAACAATGGCGGCGACGACCTGCAGCTCGCGCGGCGTCAGCCCGAAAGTCTTGCGGGGTTCCGGAGCCTCTTGTTCATTCAGCAGGTTGATGACTTCCACTAAACTGGCGACCGCGCTTTGTCCCATCCAATACTGGCCTGCGGCAACAGCATCCACGGCTTTCACCAGATCATTGGGCGCGGAGTCTTTTAACAGAACGCCTCGCGTCCCGAGTTGAAGCGCTTCCAGCAATTGCAATTTTTCGATCTTCGCGGTCAGGAGTATGACCTTGACGGCGTCTTGCGTCCTCGCCAATTCGCGCAGAACTTCCATCCCGGGCAAGCGCGGCATCGCCAGATCGAGCAAGAGGATGTCGGGACGCAATTGGCGCGTCAACTCGACCGAGCGCTGGCCATCGTCGGCTTCACCCACGACGGTGAAGGACGCGCCATTCAACAGGTTTCGAACTCCGAGCCGCACCACCGGGTGATCGTCGGCGATCAGAATTCGAATGGTTTGCATGGCCATGGTTATTGGCCTCCCGCGGCCTTGCTTTTCGCAGCTTGCCGTGTGCCGGCGGTCAGTTCTTCACGAATTCGCGTGAATTCCGCTTCCAGCAACGGAACCACATCCTCGGCGTCCCAAACCCCGTCCAGAACGGTAAGCATCTCGATGCCCTGGCAAAGCTCGCGCATACGCCGCAGGCCCAGGTACATGGCGCTGCCCTTCAGATAATGAGCGACGCGCCGCACCCCTTCCAAATCCCGGTCCGCCAGCATGGTTCGCAGCTTGATCAACTGTGCCGGAGTATCTGCCAGGAACGTATCGATCACGTCTGGCGATAGCGAATCTACCTCTTCGGCGTCCGTCTCCCCAACCTGCGCAACGACGGCTCGTGCCGGAGGCTCCGGTCGGACGCGTAATTCATCGCGATTGTCCTGTAGCTTATCCATCGGATCTCGCTCTCCATTGCAGCGGCTCACGGCCTCGTCACTTCCGGGTCCTACGGGTTTCACTGTGGCAGTGGAGCAACGCCTCGGGTTGCGCTGTCCAACGCCGCTTTCATGCGGGCCCGCATGGCCAGCAGATCTTCCTGCAATCCGACAATTCGCCGCCCGGCCGCCAGGCGCACCTTCAGTTCCGCAGGATCGAAGGGCTTGACGATATAGTCGTCGGCTCCCGCGTTCATTCCCTCCACCAATTCGACCTTTTCGCTCTTCGACGTCAACAGCAAAATGTACGTATACCTCTCGCCTGCCCGTTCGCGAAGCATGCGGCAGATCTCAATGCCTTCAATGTCCGGCATCATCCAATCGATGATTGCCAGTTGAGGCGAGCTTTCGCTTTGCAGAATCTGCCATGCCTGCTGCCCCCCGTCCACGGCGGTTACGGCGTAACCCCACTTGGAAAGCAGCACCTCCAGTGCCCGCCGGGTAGCGGCATCATCATCGGCGACGAGGATTCGAAAGCCTGAGGGCTGATGGGTTGCTTGCGCTTTTGGCGGAGGCGCCTCTACGCCCGTGACCCTTTCCAGGCTTTGCAGCAGTTGTTCGGGAGAAAACGGCTTGGCCAGGAAATCGTCGGCTCCGAGGGCCTTCGCTTTTTCCGCCAGCAAGTGATCCGTCACCCCGCTGATGACCACCGATGGAATTGCACTTGTCTTGGGAAACTGCTTCAGCTTGCGCAACACTTCAATACCGGTTCCACCCGGCATGCTCACATCGAGCACGACTGCGTCGGGCACGTAGCGCATGACGGCCATCCATGCCTGTATGGCGTCGTAGGCGGCAAAGATTTCGAATCCCCGCACGCTGAGCTTGCTGGCCAGCATGTGAACCAATGCTTTGTCATCATCGGCGATCAGTATTTTCACGCGTTCTGCCCCTCGGATTTCGCGCTGAACAACTTCGAAAAACCGCCAATTTCCGCCTCGAGCGCGGAGACGTGAGCCTCCACATCGACCAGCCTATCTTCTTTCGCCATCAATTCAAGCTTCAAAGCCGCCGCATGAATCCGCAAAGCACATACGTTGGCCGCCGCGCCTTTCAGCGCGTGCGCGGGGAACAGCATCGCTTGGCTGTCGTGCTTCGCCGCCGCCTGGCGGATCTTTTCCAACATCGGCGGACAATCGTCGAGGAAAATCTGCAAGACCTCGTCCAACAGTCCGGTGTCGCCTTCGAGACGCCGCAACAGGGCCGTGCGATCGAACAGCTTCAGCTCCCCCTCAACGCCGGGCTTGGCGGCTTCGATGCCGCCGGAAGTCGCCGTCGACATTGAACCGATCGCCTTCGCCAGTTCCGCGCCGCGCACGGGCTTGGTCAGGTAGCCATCCATGCCGGACTGCAGGCAGAGTTCGCGGTCCCCGTCCATGGCGTGGGCGGTGAGCGCAATGATCGGCAGGTGCTTGCCGCTCCCGCTCTCCTGCCGCCGGATGGTTTCCGTCGCCTCAAATCCGCTCATCTCGGGCATTTGAATGTCCATCAGGACAAGATCGAACGTCTGTCCGGCGATCGCCTCCAACGTCTCGCGCCCATTGTTGACCACGATCACGGCATGGCCAAGTTTTTCCAACATCCGGGTAGTGATCTTCTGATTGACCAGATTGTCTTCCGCCAACAGGATGTTCAGCCGGCCGCCCTCGCGCAGCGTGTGACGCGTGATCAGGCCGGGCGCTTCGCTCTGCGCCACTCCACCCAGCACGCCTAGGATGGCCTCCAGCAACTGCGCCTGCCGGACCGGTTTCGTCAGGTAGACGGCGATCCCCAGCTCCCGGCAACGAGCCGCGTCGCCGCGCCGCCCCTTGGCGGTCAGCATCATGATCGTGGTCTCCACGAGCGCGGGTCGTTGCCGGATGGCGTGCGCAACTTCAAAGCCATCGACCAGCGGCATGCCGGAATCGATGATCACGAGTTTGAAGGGAGCATTCGTTTGCAGCGCGCTTTCCATGGCTGCCAGGGCGCGCTCACCGCTCTCGACCAGGGTTGTCGACATGTTCCACCGGTTCAGGGTCTCGTGCAGAACGAGCCGGCTTGTCGAATTGTCATCCACCACCAGGACCCGGATTCCATCCAGATCCACGGGCCTGCCCGACGCCCTTTTGGCGTGCCCCGAGATCACCTTGAAACGCGCGGTAAAATGAAACGTGCTGCCCTTGCCGGGTTCGCTCTCCACCCAGATCCGGCCTCCCATGATGTCGACCAGTTGCGCCGAGATGGCGAGCCCCAGGCCGGTGCCGCCATACCTTCGGGTCACCGAGCCATCGGCTTGCTGAAAGGGAGCGAAAATCACTTTTTGGCGATCCGGCGGGATGCCGACGCCGGTGTCACGTATCGCAAAATGGAGGGTAACAACCTCGTTCGTGCGATCTTCCGGATCGACCTCAACCACCACTTCGCCGCGCTCGGTGAACTTGATGGCGTTGCCGGCCAGGTTGGTGATCACCTGCCGCAGACGTCCCGGATCTCCCGCCACAAAGTCGGGAACCTCGGAATTGAAGTTGCAGATCAGCTCCAGTCCCTTCTGTTCCGCGCGCAGGCTGAGCACATCGAGCGTATCGCTGACGGCATCGCGAAGATTGAAGTCGATGGTTTCAAAGTCGAGCTTGCCGGATTCAATCTTTGAAAAATCGAGAATGTCGTCGAGGATGCGCAGCAAGGCATCGGCCGACGACCGTGCCATTCGCAGGTGCTCGGCTTGTTCCGGCTTGAGATCGCTGTCCAGCGCCAGCTCCAGCATGCCTTGCACGCCGTTCATCGGGGTACGGATTTCGTGGCTCATGTTGGCCAGGAATTCGCCCTTGGCGCGGTTTGCCGCCTCCGCCGCCTCTTTGGCCGCCCGCAACTCCACCGTCTGTTTGTGCTCGGTGATGTCTTGACTCACTCCAACCACGCGCAGAGGCCGGTTTTCACCGTCGAAAATAATCTTTCCATTGACCGCCGTGAAGCGCACCTCGCCATTACGCAGGACCAGCCGGTGCTCGAACGCGAAGGGCTGGAAATCGGCAAGCACCTTCTCCCTCGCCGCCTTCACCAGCTCCATGTCGTCCGGGTGAACGAAGGTTAGATAGCTGTCAACCGTCGGCTCGCACTCCCTCGGTTCCAGGCCGAGAATGCGGTATGACTCATCCGACCAGGTTCCCCGGCGGCTTTCGAGATCGATCTCCCAGCTCCCGACATGAGCGAGTGCCTGGGCTTCTTCCAGTTGCGCGTCCTTGGCCGCCAGTTCCGCCTGCACCCGCTCGCGCTCCTCCATCTGCCGCTTCAGGTCTTCGTTCAGGTTACGGAGTTGCAGGGTACGTTTCTCGACACGTTCTTCGAGCTCGCTCTGGCTGAGCGCCAGGTTCCCGGCCATCAGGTTGAAGGAATCGGCAAGCCGTCCTAGTTCATCGCCCGAGGAAAGTGCGACGCGCTGGCTCAAGTCACCGCCCGCAAGCGCCTCGGTGGCGCGCAAAAGTTTGGTGATCGGAACCAGGACGAAACGATTCAACAGGAAAACCGATCCAAGATAGATGACCACACCCAGGCACAGGGCCGAAGTGAACATCTCCTGGCGCGCGGTTTGCAGATCGCGAGTCAGCGTCTCGGTCGAGAACTTAACTTCGACTACCCCGGCGACGCTCCTCGCGCCATTTTGCACTTTCGTAATCGGCAAAAATCGCCATTGGCTGCCCGCGCGGCGATCTTCTTCGACCGCGACGTCCCCCGCCTGCAAAACTTTTCTTACAGTCGCAATCCCCTCTTCCGGAACTGGCTTGCCGAGGTCTTTTCGATCCGAGCTCGCCATAAGTCTCGCCTGGGCATCGAACAACTGCACCTGGCGAACTTCCTCCAGGCCGCGAAAGCGTTCGCAAAGTGATTGCAACTCGCTCACCGTGATATCAGGTTCACTAAGATCGGCGCTGATGCCTGCCTGGATAACACTGGAGATAGCAATGCTCTTCGTTTCGAAACTTGCTTTTCGCGCCGCACTCCGCTTTGCAATATCCCAATAGAACGTAGCCGACAGCGTGCAGGCCAGCACCAGGACAAGCGCCAGCGAGATTTTGGTTCCCAGACTCGGCTTGGCTTTCGCGGCAGCAATCATGCAATCCACGCTTTGACTTTCTCGAGCGGCCCCACAGTCAAACCCAAAGATTCATCGGCGGATGCGGCGTGGCATCGAGCGCCCCATCCATCCCACACCTTACGCGCAAAAGACTCGCCTGTTAGCAGTAGGCGCCGGTCCTGGACCGGGTTTCACCCAAGCTATATTCCGTGAAGCTTGATAACATCTCATGAATAACATCTCAAGGTTACACCTATTCGGAAACTGCTCTGGAAACTAACTTCCCATGCCAACCTCGCCTATTAGATAATTTGCTAATAGCTACAACAATAATATTGAAGGAACAAGTAATCCTGGAACGGCTTGCGACCATCACGCTGCCAGCAAGCCGGCTCGCGTTTCTTCGCTTGCCAAAAGATTCCGGACATCGCCGTCGCAGTTCAGCGCATCGCTACGTGTGACGAGTGTATAGTGAAGGCTTTCTGACTCCCCTTGGCGAATCAATCGCCGGCGCCTTCAGGCTTTCGATCTGTGAGCATGCTTCGCCAAGCTTCGAGCGAGCATCGGCCAATGTTCTGAATATGTAACATTCCCGCCGTTCCCCTGCGGGCAACGCGTTTTCTGAAGATACTAGGTGTTATGGTGCAACAGTTCGAGCGTCGATTGGTATTTGCGGTTTCCGAACGATGGTCGGGTTGGTTCTGTGAGCGCTGTTGCTGGAGCCGTGCTCAACCACCGTCGGAAACTCAGAGAGCGCAACTCGCCCGCAGGATTCAGGCAGAGTTTGACGCGCACAATTGCGAAGATTTCGCACAGCAAGAACCGCCCACGACTTCCCGCCAGAACGGTACCGAATAGGCGCATCCCGGGACGTGAGCTACCTTACATGGGATGGTATCTTTCCCGAACCCAGAATTATTAATTCCATGGGAAAGAGTCCCGTACGGACGCAATTAAAACCGGATTTGCGGAAGGCGTACCGGCCGATGAGCGCAACGGCCCTGCATGTCCATGTGTACGTGGGCATGCAAGGCTGCTGTGATTGAATGGACCTTGATTTTATAGACCACCCGGGGCCACAGCGGAAACCGCCGAGGCCCACAAGCAGTTTGGTTATCCGTTCATGCCGAGTGCGGCGACTTCTTGCGGCACCATACCCGGGAAAACATAAGCCTGCAACAGGATCAGCAAGCCGATGAACACCAGCAGGATCACCGAATACTTCGCGGTGCTGCGGAAAATGTCCGTCTCCTTGCCAATGAGCCCAGTGGCCGCGCACGCGACAGCGATGGACTGCGGAGAGATCAGCTTGCCCATGACGGCACCGGCCAGATTGGCCGACGTAGTCAGTACCGGGTTGATGCCGATCGCGACCGCCGTCACCTGCTGGAGTTTGCCGAACAGCGCCGCCGACGAGGTAACCGAACCGGTCAGGAACACTCCCAGCCAACCGATAACCGGCGAAAACAGCGGAAACAGCTTGCCGGTGTACTTGGCGAAGGCCAGACCCAGCGTGAATGACATGCCGGAATAGTTCGCCAAAATCCCGATGCCAAGCACCGAAGAGAGCGTGATCAGCGCGTAAACCAGTTGCTTGCAGGTTTTGCCAAATACCTTGGCTCCTCGGGCCGGACTGATCTTGAGAATCATCATGGAAATGAAGGAGGCGATCAGCATGGCGGTTCCGGGAGCCAGGAAATATTCCCACTTATAGCTGGCACCATACATCGTCGGCTTGGCTACGACCGGCGCTACGCGGTAGACCATTCCGTTCAGGCCCGGCCAACTTTTGACCATGACAAACCAGTGTTGGGCGTTGACCCAGCTCTTGAAGGGCGTAATGCCCCAGATACCCATGACGGCCATCAGCACCGCCCATGGCAGCCATGCCTTCACGATCTGCCCGGTGGTGTACTTGGATTCCGTTTCCTTGACCACCTGTGGGTCATTCGGGAATCGCCAGATATCAGCCGGCTTCCAGATCTTTAGCAGCGCGATCAGGCAAAGCAGGGAGACGAAGGAGGACAGGACGGCCGGCAGTTCCGCTCCCAGATGCTGGGATACGAAGTAGCAGGTGATGGCGTAACTGACGCCCGCGACCAGGGCGGCCGGCCAGACTTGCAACATCTTCTTCCAGCCGACCATGACCACCAGCATGAAGAACGGGATGATTAACGCCATGATCGTCATGTCGAGACCAATCGCCTTGGTGATCGGGCCGGCTTTCATGCCGGTTACCGAGATCATCATGTTGGTCGGCACGCCCACCGGCCCGAACGGAACCGGAGGAGTATTCGCCACCAGGCAAAGGACCGCGGCGGGCAAGGGAGAAAATCCCAAGCCGATCAACATGGCGGCGCATACCGCTACCGGCGCACCCTGCCCGGCGACTCCCTCCATGAAGGCGGAGAAGCAGAAGGCGATGAGCAACGCCTGTAATCTGCGATCGCTGGAGAGGGTAGAGAGGGAGCTCTTGAGCACGTCAAACTGGCCGGCTTCCACCGTCAGGTTGTAAAAAAACACGGCGGTCAAGATGATCCAGCCGATGGGGAATATACCGGTTAACATACCTAACAGCGCGGCCGAAACAGCAATGCTCACCGGCATCTTGTACGCGAGAATCGTTATCACCAGGGTTAGCAGCAGGGTCACAATGCCCGCCCAGTGCCCCTTCATCCGTTTGACAGCCAATGCCCAGAATAAAAACAGAATAGGAATCGCCACGATGAGCGCTGTAAGACCCAGGCTGTTACCTACCGCTGAATAGTTATGAAACCATTGCACAACCAGTACCTCCCTTTCCTCGCGTGTTCCCAGATTCGAAGACCAGTCTTCCCGTCCATTCCCGGATGGGAAGATACCCTGAAACGCTTGTCACCGCGACAGCTCCCCCGTGGGGTCACACCGTCTGGGAATCAGAAAACAATTTTAGGGTCGCGTCCGGAAGTTACTATCAGGCAGCTCGTAAGGCAACAAAAATGTGAGTTGCAGGGCCAATATTTGTAGAATCAGACCCATTTTCGCGAAATTTAATGCCGCGAAGGTTGACCACTCCGGGGTAACACCTATGAAGAATCCGTGCTGGCACTGAACCGCAAAATCAATGAGTTAAGCGGCAAAATTCGGTAGGCAGAGCCCCGACTCCCCACATTCCGTGAAAGTCGCAGGCAAATGCGGGCCGCTCGGGACTGGGATAAGCCCCGGGCCGCGGTCAAACAGCCCCGCACCCTGGCTGGCCACCAACCTGCAGCATGCGCCGGTTATGCGTTTTCGTGGGTTCCGTCGCTCGATTCGACCGCTTCCGGAGTCTCCAATTCGATAGGTCTCAGGGGCGGTTGCAGCAGATCGGAGCCGCGAGTCATAGCGACCCGGCCGGTGCGCGCCATCTCCAGCACCCCGAAGGGACGGAGCACTTCCAGCAGACCGTCGATTTTGTCGACTTCGCCGGAGACCTCTACGATCATCGATTCCGGCGAAACATCCACCACCCGGGCGCGAAAAACCTTGATCAGCTCCATCAGATGCGGCCGCGACTGCTGGTCGGCGGCCACTTTGATGAGCGCCAGGTCGCGTTCCACCGCCGGCCGTTCGGTGATGATCTCGGCCAGCAGCACATCGACCAGGTTTTCCAGGCTGGCCTCCAGCCGGTGAGCGCCCTCGGGATGGGTATTGACGACGATCGTCATCCGCGCAATTCCGGGGGTCTCGGTGGGACCGACGGTGAGCGAATCGATGTTGATCGCCAGACGGCGGGCCAGTGAGCCGATCCGGTTCAATACCCCGGGTTTGTGTTCGACGTAAGCAACGATGGTCTGCATCATTTCCTCAGGAATCTCGCGCCGTTTCGATCAGCGGCGTGGGCCGGCGAATCATCTCGTGCAGCGATGCGCCGCCCGCGACCATGGGATACACCGAATCCTCCTGCTCGACGCGGAAGTCCAGCAACACGGTTTCCGGCGTCTCACGCGCGGCGCGAATCGCCGGGATGACCTCGGGACGGGTAGTGATGCGCTCGCTGCGGATTCCAAAAGCATTGGCCAGCGCACAGAAGTCGGGAGCCACCAGCGGGGTGGCAACATACCGCTTATCGTAGAAAAACTCCTGCCACTGCCGCACCATGCCAAGAAAGCCGTTATTGATCACGGCGATCTTCACGTTCAGCTTTTCCTGCACGATGGTCGCCAGCTCGCACATGGTCATCTGGAATCCACCATCGCCGACAATGATCCATACCTCAGAATCGGGACGCGCGACCTTGGCGCCAATCCCGGCGGGAACGGCAAAACCCATCGTCCCCAACCCGCCCGAGGTAATGAGCGAGCGTGGGTGGTTGTGGTGGTAGTACTGCGCTTCCCACATCTGGTGCTGACCGACATCGGTAACCACGAGGGCTTCCCCGTTGGTCTCTTTCCAGAGATCGTTGATCACGTGGGCGGCCCAGAGATGTCCTGTGTCCGGCAGGTTCTGGATGTCGCGCACCGCAACGTCGCCTCTGAGTTTGTCGATGTAATCGTGCCACTCGCAGCGGTCGGGTCTTTCGACGTGAGGCAGCAAGCGCTCCAGCACCTGGCGCGCATCGCCGACCAGCGCCACGTCGACCTTCACGTTCTTGTTGATCTCGGCCTGATCGATTTCAATGTGAATCTTGCGCGCTCCGCTGGCGTAGGTGCGCAGATCGCCCGTGACGCGGTCATCAAAGCGCATGCCCACGGCAATCAGCAGGTCCGAGTCCTGAATGGCGCGGTTGACCCAAGCCTCCCCGTGCATGCCCATCATGCCCAGGTTACGCGGATCGCTGGCCGGAAACGCTCCCAGGCCCAGCAGCGTCAGCGCCACCGGAAAATCGCCGGCGCGGACGAATTCCCGGAACACGTGCATGGCGCCGGAGATCAGGATGCCGTGACCGGCAAACACCACCGGACGCTTCGCGCTGTTGATCAATTCCAGGGCGCGGGCAAAGGTCTCGTCGTCGGTTCCCGGACGCAGGCGCTTGGGCGGCAGATTGGGAGCCGAGGCTTCCCAGTCGAATTCGCAGACGCCCTGCTGTGCATCCTTGGTAATGTCCACCAGCACCGGGCCGGGCCGTCCGCTGGCGGCGATCACGAACGCCTCGCGAATGGCGCGGGCGACATCTTCGGGACGCGAGACAATCACGTTGTGCTTGGTGATGGGCATGGTAATGCCCGTAATGTCGACTTCCTGGAAGGCATCCGACCCCAGCACCTTGCTGCTGACCTGCCCGGTAATGCAGACGATGGGTGAGGAATCAAGCATGGCGGTGGCGATGCCGGTCACCATGTTGGTCGCTCCCGGGCCGGAGGTGACGATGGCCGCGCCTACGCCCCCGCTGGCGCGCGCATAGCCATCGGCCATGTGGGTCGCGCCCTGCTCATGGCGCACCAGGATGTGGTGGATCGGAGCTTTTCCAAGCGCGTCGTAGGCCGGAAGAATCGCGCCTCCCGGATAGCCGAAGATGTGCCGTACGCCCACCCTGACCAGTGATTCACAAAGAATTTGCGCACCCGTAAGTTTCATTCGCCCACCTCGTACTCCATCCGCCACCGGAAAATAAAACTCCGGCGTAAGAGCGGCCACTGGGCCGGAGATGCTTCCGGCTGCGTCGGCGCCCACAAGGGATTCAATTATATTACGGCATTCAACTTCAGGCTGTTGCTACCAGGATACAGTACTGGCCCGCCCCCACGGCTCCGCGACCCGCCATTTCGGCCGCGTGCATGGACAGAGACACGCAATCAACGGCCAGGCAAGCACCCCAATCCGCCTTGGCCGGATTGCTGAAATCCTATCAAAAAATCGAGAGAGAGCTGGAATGTAGAAGATTTTCGAATAGGTCTATCAGGAAACTACCATTACCGGAGTTGCCGTTCTTCAGAGCGTGAAGACATCCTTCCCGAACGCGGTGCGCTTCCAACCCTGAAGAACCATCCAAATTAAGGCGAGGAAAAAGCAGAGACGATGACGAAAATCGTGAGGAATACTGCGCTTACGCTTCTCCTGGGCATAGGCATGTCGGTGGCTGCACAAGACACAACCCAGAGCGGTGCGAAGCAGGACACGCAGAACGCCGGCAGCGACACCAAGAGCGCTGTCAAGAATGCTGCTAGCGGCACCGCCAAAGGCACGAAAAAAGCAGCCCACTCAACCAAGAAGGGTGCCAAGAAAGCCGTCAACAAATCGGCCGAAAAAACCGGGGATGCCGCCAACAAAGTTCAAGGCAAAACGCAGCAGTAGGCGGGTTGGACATCCCACCTCGCAAAGTCAGAGTGGGATGGTTGATTTTTCGCGGCGATAACCTTCGCGGCGATAACCTAATGAAAAGCCCCATCCAAGCTGTGCTTGAATGGGGCGCTCGCATCCAGTTCCGGAAGCATCGTCGCCAAACAGCTCAGGCGTTGACGTGGGTGCGCACCAGGTTCAACATGCGGCGCAAGGGTTCGGCGGCGCCCCAGAGCAGTTGGTCGCCCACGGTAAAGGCGCCCAGATATTGCGGGCCCATTTTTAGCTTGTGCAGGCGGCCAATGGGCACCGTCAGCGTACCGGAAACAGCGGTCGGCGTGAGGCAGCGAACGCTGGCGTCCTTATTGTTGGGAACCACGCGCACCCACTGGTTGGCGGCCGCGAGCATCTGTTCGAGCTCGGCCAGCGGAACGTCCCTGGTCAGCTTTACGCAGAGGCCTTGGCTATGGCAGCGCATGCTACCGACGCGGACGCAGATGCCATCGACCGGCACGGGCGGGTTGAGTCCCATGATTTTGTTGGTTTCGGCCATGCCCTTCCACTCTTCGCGGGTCTGGCCTTCTGGCATTTCCTTATCGATCCAAGGGATCAGGCTGCCGGCCAGCGGCACGCCGAATTCCGAGGTGGGCAGCGACGCCGAACGTTGCGCCTCGATGACCATGCGATCGACTTCGAGAGCATTTTCCGAAGGCGATTTGGCCACCGGATCGGTCAGGCGCCGCATCTGCTGAACCAGTTCCAGCATTTTGGCCGCGCCGGCGCCCGAAGCAGCCTGGTAGGTCATGGTGGTCATCCACTCGACCAGCCCGGCCTGGAAGAGCGCGGCGGTGGCCATCAGCATCAGGCTGACCGTGCAGTTGCCGCCGACGTAGCAGCGGATGCCCTTGGCGAGCCCGTCCTGAATAATGCCGCCATTCACCGGGTCGAGGATGATGATCGATTCGTCGACTCATGCGCAGCGTGGAAGCGGCGTCGATCCAGTATCCCTTCCAGCCATCTTTGCGCAGAGGCGCGTAGATCTCTTTGGTGTAGTCGCCGCCCTGGCAACTGATGAGCACGTCGCAGGCCGACAGTTCCTTGAGATTGCGGGCGTCCAGCAGCGAAGCGCCGCGGGACTCTTGAGGACCGGCCCCTCCGACGTTCGAGGTGGTAAAGAAAACAGGGTTGATGCCGGCAAAGTCTTTTTCCTCGCGCATTCTCTGCATGAGGACACTGCCGACCATACCTCTCCAACCGATGAATCCAACGCGCAGCATAGCTTCTCCAGAAAACATATGAATATTCTTATTATGCCAGCAGTCCCCGAATTTTTCCCCAGAATTGCGCGACCGAGGGAGATGATTTGTCGGCGCATAGCTCCCGCCGGCATTCTTAAGGTGCATCCGGAAACATCCTTCGAAGTGTCATCCCGAGGTCGCGAAGTTTTTCGCGGCCGAAGGATCTGCTGTTTTGGGATATGCAGATCCTTCGCTCCCCCACACCCAGCAATGGCAAGAGCGGCCGTCGCCAGGCCCCCGGCTTCTCCAACACCCTGACTCACCTCGGAGCTTCGAGGTTGTTCAACATCGGCGCACAGACTCTGCGCTGGCTATCGCGCCGGGGATTCAACCGCAAACTGCACGGTATTTCCCGGAAAAACCCTCTGCCCGGCGGCCGGCGTCTGGTGGACGATGGTGGCATCCGACGATGTGCGGGCAGACGCTGCGTCGGGCCGGCGACGACCTTTTCGCCGAGGCAGGAGCGGCGGCCTTCGATTCCCGCCGAGGCTCCGGCGGAATGCAGCATTGCGGCCGGTGGCGCAGGCGGCGCGGTCGTGATCACTCCCACCACCAGCCCGGCCGCGCGGATCGCCGCGCTTGCCTCGGAGAGCTTTGCGCCGACGAAGTCCGGCATGACGAACGCTTCCTGGGCCGGGGCCGCGCTGGTCAACAGACTCACCGAGGGAGTCGAGATTTGCTGCGCGTCGGGCGTGGGGCTCTGGGCGATCACCTGGTCGGCGGCGGCATTGGCCGTCGGAAGATGCGCGACCGAGCCAAGTTCCAAGCCGCGCTCTCTCAGGTTCAACTCGGCCGATCGCACGGATTGCCCCAGCAGGTTGGGAATTTCGACCTTTTGCGGACCCCGGCTCTCGGCGATGCGAATGCGGAAGCCGGTGCGTACGCGCGTGCCCGCCGGCGGAAGTTGCGATACGATGCGGCCCTCGGGAACGTCGCTGCTGTAGAAGCGTTGCTCGCGCGAAATGGCCAGCCCGTTGTCGGCGGCGATGCGTTGCGCCTCGGCCGCGGTGAGCCCGGCGAGTTTGGGCACGGTCACTTCGCGTCCGTGGATGGCGAAGCGCATCGCGGTCAGCGCGGAGATCAGCCCCACGACGACCAGGATCAACCCGTACAGCAGGGTACGAAGTAAGCGCATGGCTCTCGAATTTCGAATTCCTAAGCCCGAATTTCTAATGACCGCGGCGACCTCAGCGGTTCTCGCTCGCATGATAGCCGGAAGCATCCGCCTTGCGCGCTATCGAGGGTTCATGCGGCGCCGCCACGCGCTGCCGGGGCCCGAAGCGGAATCGGCGAAGTGTTCGTCCGTCGTGTCCGGCGATGGCGACTCGCATGAAGTCCATCCAGACCGGCAGCGCGGCTAAAGCTCCCGTCTCCTTGTTTCCCAGGCTCTTTTTCTCGTCGAAGCCGATCCAGACGCCGCAGGTGACGGAGGGCGAAAAGCCCATGAACCAGGCGTCCGTGAAATCATTGGTGGTTCCCGTTTTGCCGCCCAGCGGATGCTTGAGCTTCGCCGCCTGGTAGCCGGTGCCGTGCTGCACCACCTCCTGCAACATGGAGGTCATGATGCGCGCGGTTCGTTCGCTGATCACATCGCGAACTTCGGGGACGGTCTCTTCCAGCACGCGTCCGTCATACGTCGACCACCTTGCGGATGCTGTGCGGCGAGAGGCGCACGCCATCGTTCGGGAAGGTTGAATAAGCGGCGGTCTGCTCCAGCAGCGTGATCTCCGCCGCGCCCAGCGCCACCGGCAGGTACGGCTGTATCTGCGAGGTGATGCCGAAACGGTGCACGTAGTCGATGACGGTGTGGATTCCGACCTGCTGCGCCACTTTGAGCGCGGGTATGTTGCGCGAGTCCGCCAGCGCGTGGCGCAAGGTGATGTTGCCCTTGAACTTGGCGTCGTAGTTGTGCGGCGTGTAAGCGCCCGAGGCGGTCTGGAAGGTCACGGGCGCGTCCAGCACGACGTCGTCCGGCGACGCTCCCCGGTCGATGGCGGCGGTGTACACGTAGGGTTTGAACGACGAGCCCGTCTGCCGCAAAGCCTGGGTCGCGCGATTGAACTTGGAGTCGTCGAAGTCGCGTCCGCCGACCATGGCGCGGATTTCGCCGCTGGCATTGTCGAGCGCGAGCAGCGCTCCCTGTATTCCCGAGTCTTGCTCCAGCGCAAGCTGAGCGCGGGCGCCGTCCACCGACAAGACACGTGCACATAAACCACGTCGCCAACGCTCAGAATGTCCGCGGGAGATTTGCGTCCGGTCCACTTGATTCCGGCGTTGTCGATGAAGCCGGTGGCCCGTCCCAGGCGAACCGTCGCCGAACCCGCCGACAGTTGCGTGACCAGACCGTGAAGATAGGTGCCCGGCTCGATCGACTCGCGCCAGTCGGAGTTGTCGTATCGCTCCATGTCGCCGCCGGCGGCAATGACGTTGGGAAGACGCCCCACCCAGCCGTGACGGTGCTCGTAGGCAACCAGTCCGTCCAGCACGGCGCGGGTGGCAGCCTGCTGGAGGTCCATGTCGAGCGTGGTGTATACGCTCAGCCGTCCTTCATGGACATCGGCGGTGCCGTACTTTTTTTCCAGATAGCGCCGCACCTCTTCCACAAAATAAGGAGCGACGGAATTGGAATCGCTCTGCAGGTTCAGGCGTATCGGCGTGTCTTTTGCGCGCTGGGCCTGCTCGGCCGTGATCTTGCCGTCCTCCATCATGGCGTTGAGAACCAGGTTGCGGCGGCGCAACGCCCGCTCGGGATAGTTGACCGGCGAGTAGGCGTTCGGAGCCTTCGGCAGACCGGCCAGCAGCGCCGCCTCTTCCAGGCTGAGATCCTTGGCGTGCTTGCTGAAGTAATACTGCGCGCCGGCCTCAAAGCCGTAGACGCCATGGCCGAGGAATATCTGGTTGGCGTACAGGGTAAAGATCTGCGACTTGGTGAAACGCCGCTCGATCTGGATCGACAGCATGACCTCCTGAAACTTGCGGCGGAACTTGCGGTCGGGAGACAAAAACAGGTTGCGCGCCAGCTGCATGGTCAGCGTGGAACCGCCCTGGGCACGGCTGCCCGAGGCCACGTCGCGATAGGCCGCGCCCAGAATGCGCCAGAAATCGATTCCCCAATGGGTTTCAAAGCCTTTGTCTTCAATCGAGATGACGGCGTCGCGCAAAACCTTGGGGTAGTCGTCATAGGAGGCGATGATGCGACGCTGCAAGGCGAACGAGCCGATCACCCTGCCCTTGATGTCGTAGAGTTGCGTCACCGAACTGGGGCGATAGCGCTCAAGTTCGCTGACTTGAGGCAGATCGGTGGAATAGACAAGCAGAAGTCCGCAGAAGACGCCGATTGCGGCGGAGGCGATCACCATGCCGGCAAAGGCGAATCGGTTAACGAGCTTCTGTCTCGCCGCTCCGGGGGCGGGTGTCTTGATTACAACTTTCATTACAGAATGCAGAACAGAACAACCCCAGAATAGCATGTAGCAAGGGGTTGGAATCGTTGTATCGGGGTGACTGTACCAGCCGCCTTACGGGGTCATGCTGAACACGGTGAGTTGAGGCGTTGGGCGTTTGAGCCGGCTGGCAAAATTCTGCGCGAGCCGGCGGCCCTCAGCATGACATTGTTGCCTGGTCCTCGGCGGATACACCTTCCGCAAATCCGTTTAGCGCAGCGCGGGACTGAACAGAAAGTCGTGCGACCAACCGCTTACAAAGCAACCCTGGCGCAGCGCCGTGGCAATCTGTGCCCAATGGCGGATACCGTGGATCAGGGTGTGAGTGAGGATCTTGCGCTTGCTGACCGTGACGTCGCCGGCAGAAGCGGTTTTGACCGTCAGGATTTGAGCCAAATCCGCGGCCGTAGCGCCAGCAAGCCAGGTTTCCAGCCGCTTGCGCGCGGTGGCGTAAATGGCCCAGATCTCGTCGATGTTCTGCGGCTTAAAGGAATCGGCTGGAGTAGGTGGCTCACCCACGAGTTGCTGTCCCCAGCGATACTCGCTGACAAAGAGGTGCGTCAGCAGTCCGCGAACGTCCTTGCGCTCGCCGCCGATCGATACGTCCAGGGCTTTCGGATTCAGGTCAAAGTAGACGCGCCAACGGCGGGTCTCCTCGCCGGTGTAAGCGAGCAACTCGACATAGCTCAGAGCGGGAACGTTAGACATAGGGAGCCTTTCGTTTCAGGTTGAAGATTCAATTTACAAAGGATTTTATATCACTGCGGGAATTGTGCTACTTGGAGGGTGCGTCAACTTCAGAGCCGTCGGCTCTGACTCCCGACGGCCAGAGAAAAACCCTAAAGATTCGGGTACGTCTTTGGGGCGGACTCTGAGATCCTTGCGAATCTCAAGGAGCAATGCTGATAGCAACCGGTCGTGGCGCTCCCTTGAAGGCGCGGTGTTCCTGATGCTTGTCTCCTTTTGAAATTCTTGCTTGTTGAAATTCTTGCTACTGGCGTGGTGCGCCAAAAATCGCGAAAATCCATCGTGTCATTCTGAGCGACCGAAGGGAGCGAAGTTGAGGTGTTGAGGCGGCGTTCGAGCCGCCTGCCGAAATCCTGAGCGAAGCGAAGGAACTTGCGATCCCAGTACTGCGTGGGGCAGAAACGCTGCCGAAGGATTTCATCAAAAATCCCAGAGCGGCGTGGAGTGGGACAGTTCTGGGGATGCTTCGCTGCTGCTCAGCATGACAGCATAAATTTGTGCTCCACCCCAGCGACGGCCCCGCGTCGCCGGGATCCCAGATTGCTAAGCGTGACACCCTAAGCTGTATAGCAAACTTCAGGAACACCCCCTCGCTTACGAGCGAGGCTATTTGGCCGCGCGCGCTTGCCGAAGCCTGCGCGACTTCTCGGCAACTCCATCCGCTAATTTCTTTTTGTGCTGTTCGAGTTTATCGGCCAGTGCGGGGTCGCACAAGGCGATAATCTGCGCGGCGAGAATGCCGGCGTTGGTGGCTCCGGGCTTGCCGATGGCGACGGTGGCGACGGGAATGCCGGCGGGCATCTGCACCATCGCCAACAACGAATCCAGGCCGTTGAGCGGAGTAGAAGCGATGGGCACGGCGATGACCGGCAGAGTCGTTTCGGCGGCAATGACGCCGGCCAGGTGTGCCGCGCCGCCGGCGCCCGCAATGATGACCTTGATGCCGCGCCCGGCCGCCTCGCGAGAGAACTGGCTGGTGCGCCGCGGAGAGCGGTGGGCGGAGGTGATGTCGATCTCGTAGGCGATTCCGAATTGATCGAGCGCCTTGGCCGTCTCATTCATCACTTCCAGGTCGGAGTCGCTGCCCATGACGATGGAAACCAATGGATTGCTCATTTGCCTCCTCATGCCTAGAACAGTTTATGAATTGGTGTATCCGTCGATGTCACCGCCGGGCACAAGGCCCCGCCTGGGTTCTGCGGATATACCTTCCGCGAATCTGGTCTAGCGGGTTTCGGGTTTCGTTCGGGTTTCGTTCCGGGAGCGCCCGACCACGCGGGTGCGGGTCCGCGCCGCTTTGCGAAATCCGAATTACCCGGCGCCCTATTTTTCCGGGGCGCCTGCAGACCGCGATGGGCGATGTCCTTGCGATAGTGCATGCCGTCGAAATGGATTTTGCCGACGGCTTCGTAGGCGCGGTCGACCGCCTGCCGCAGGGTTGCGCCCCGGGCGGTCACGCCCAGCACGCGACCTCCGGCGGTGTAGAACTGCCCGTCCTGAAAAGTCGTGCCCGCATGGAACACCTTGACCCCGGGCACGGAATCCGCCTGATCGATTCCTTCGATCAGCTTGCCCACTTCGTAGCCGCCCGGGTAGCCGCCCGAGGCCATGACGACGCAGACGGAGGGCTCCGGCGACCACTTGTAATCGCCGTCGCTGACGCTGCCGTCGATGCTGGCCATGAAGGCGTCGATGAGATCGCTGTCCAGGCGCATCAGGATCGGCTGCGTCTCCGGATCGCCGAAGCGGCAATTGAATTCCAGCACCATCGGCCCGCGCGCGGTCATCATCATTCCGCAATAAAGCACGCCGGTGTAGGTCATGCCTTCATCGCGCATGCCGTCAATCACCGGACGGGCGATATGGCTGACCAGCCAATCGCGCATGGTGTTGTCGATGATCCCGGACGACGAATAAGCGCCCATGCCGCCGGTGTTCGGACCGCTGTCGCCGTCGCCCACGCGCTTGTGATCCTGGGCCGCCACCAGCGGAGCGATGCGCTCGCCGTCGGTCACCACCAGGAAGGAAAGCTCTTCGCCTTCCAGAAATTCCTCGAGCACTACCCGCCGCCCGGCGTCGCCGAGCATCTTGCCGCTCAGCATTTCGGCAGCGGTGGCCGCGGCTTCCTCGCGGGAGGCGGCGATCACGACCCCTTTGCCGGCGGCCAAGCCATCGGCCTTGACCACGATGGGATGGTGAAAGTGGCCGAGGGCGTCCTTGACCTCCTGGTTGGTGGTGCAAACCGCGTAGCGGGCGGTCGGGATGCGGTATCGCTGCATGAAGGACTTGGCAAAGCTCTTGCTGCCCTCCAGTTGAGCGGCTGCCTGGGTCGGGCCGAAAATCGGCAGTCCACGGCGGCGAAACTCGTCGACCACGCCGACCATCAACGGCACTTCGGGGCCAACCACGGTCAGGTCCGGGTGAACGCGGTTGGCGACTTCCATGATGGAATCGAGGCTCTTAAGATCGCATGGCAGGCAGGTGGCATCCTGCGAGATGCCGCCGTTTCCCGGCGCGCAGTAAATCTCCTGCACGCGCTTGGACTGCATCAGCTTCCATACGAGGGCATGTTCACGGCCACCGCTGCCAAGTACGAGAATTCTCATGTCGATAAGCTCGCGGTTCAGGTTAGACATCTGTCCTATGTAATGCTCAAAGGGTATTGTTTTCCGGATTCCAGTGTCAAACCCTTCTTTCCGAATAGCAAGCAGGGCGGCTTGGCGACCGAGTGAATTTCAGCTCCGCCGGACCCGGCCGACCACTTTCGTCCAGCCGCGAGAAGTCGTAAACTGTAATGCTTACCGGTGGGATGGCGTGGTGTGGGACGCCGCCTTCCGGTCTTGACTCTCTTCTGCATAGGCGATCTCTATGAAAAATTCTTTTGGCAGTCGCTCCCTCTTGCGGGTTGGAAACCGCGAATTCGAAATCTACCGCTTAGATTCCCTGGAAAAACAGGGCCTGAAGATGGCAAGGCTGCCATATTCGTTGCGCATCCTGCTGGAAAACCTGCTGCGCCGCGAGGACGGCGAGGCGGTTACGGCGGAGATGATCCGCTCGCTGGCCTCCTATTCGACGACCAAGGTTCCGACCGAGGAAATCGCGTTCATGCCCAGCCGCGTCCTGCTGCAAGACCTGACGGGCGTCCCCGCCATTGTCGATCTGGCGGCCATGCGCGACGCCATGAAGGCCCTGGGCGGCGATGCCGGCCAGATCAATCCGCTGCAACCGGTGGAACTGGTGATCGACCACTCGGTGCAGGTGGATGAGTTCGGCACGCCCGGGGCGTTCAAGCTCAACGCCGAGATTGAGTACTCGCGCAACCGCGAGCGCTACGCCTTCCTGCGCTGGGGACAGAAGGCTTTCGAGAACCTGGCGATCGTTCCGCCCGACACCGGGATCTGTCACCAGATCAACCTGGAATTCCTGGCGCGGGTAGTGTTCGCCGCCAAGGGAGACGGCGGCAAGCAGGTTGCTTATCCGGACACGGTGGTCGGAACCGACTCGCATACCACCATGATCAATGGCCTTGGCGTGCTCGGCTGGGGCGTGGGCGGAATCGAAGCCGAGGCGGCCATGCTGGGGCAGCCGATTTCGATGCTGATCCCGCAGGTGGTGGGCGTACGCCTGAGCGGCCAGTTGCCCGAGGGTTCCACCGCAACCGACCTGGTGCTGACGATTACGCAGATGCTGCGCAAGAAGGGCGTGGTCGGCAAGTTTGTCGAGTACTTTGGCCCCGGACTGGCCAATCTGCCGCTGGCCGACCGGGCGGTGATCGCCAATATGTCGCCCGAGTACGGTTCCACCTGCGGCATTTTCCCGGTCGATGACGAAACCCTGCGCTACCTGCGGCTCTCCGGACGCTCCGACGATCAGGTCAAGCTGGTGGAAGCCTATTGCAAGGAGCAGGGTCTGTTCCACACGGCGGCAACGCCGGAGGCCGAGTACTCTGACGTGGTGAGCCTCGATCTGGCGACCGTCGAGCCCAGCATCGCCGGCCCCAAGCGCCCGCAGGACCGCGTGCCGCTCAGCCGCGCGGCTGTCGCCTTCCGCGAGGCGCTGCCTTCGCTGGTGAAGCCCGGAACCGTGATTCCCGCGGCGTCGGAAAAAGGCGCCAATGGCCACGAATTGCACCACGGCAGCGTGGTGATTGCCGCGATCACCAGTTGCACCAACACTTCCAACCCCGCCTTGCTGATGGCCGCCGGGCTGGTCGCGAAGAAAGCCGTCGAGCGCGGACTCCAGGTTCCGTCGTGGGTCAAAACCTCGCTCGCTCCCGGATCGCTGGTGGTGACCGAGTACCTGAAGAAAGCCGGGCTGACGCCCTATCTCGACAAGCTGCGCTTCAACCTGGTCGGCTATGGCTGCACCACCTGCATCGGCAACTCCGGCCCGCTGGCTAAGGAGGTTTCCGACGAAATCGGGAAAAATGATCTAGTGGTGGCCGCCGTGCTTTCCGGCAACCGCAACTTCGAAGGCCGTATCCACTCCGAGGTGCGCGCCAACTACCTGATGGCGCCGCCGCTGGTGGTTGCCTTTGCCCTGGCCGGACGCGCCGATTGGGATGTCCACAACGAACCGCTGGGCCGCGGCTCCGATGGCAAGCCGGTTTACCTCAAGGATATTTGGCCCACGCAGAAGGAAGTCGACGATGCCATGAAGTCGGTTTCCGCCCAGATGTTCCGCGAAACGTACAGCGAAGTGTTCAAGGGAAGCGCGCAGTGGCAGGCGCTGCCGGTGCCCGAAGGCAATACCTACGCGTGGGATGGCGCCAGCACCTACGTGCAGAATCCGCCTTACTTCGAAGGCATGAAGCTGAATCTGCCGGAGATCGCCGATATCAAGGGCGCGCGCGTGCTGGCCGTGCTGGGCGACAGCATTACGACCGACCACATCTCCCCGGCCGGCAGCATCAAGGCCGACAGTCCGGCGGGAAAATACCTGATTGCGAAGGGCGTCGAGAAAGCGGATTTCAACTCCTACGGCGCGCGCCGCGGCAATCACCAGATCATGATGCGCGGCACCTTTGCCAACACTCGGTTGAAGAACAAACTGATTCCGCAGAAGGAAGGCCCGTTCACCCGTCACCTGCCCGACGGCAGGGAGACAACCATCTTCGAAGCCGCCGAACAGTACCGCCAGGAGAAAGTGCCGGTGATGATTCTTGCCGGCAAGGAGTACGGCTCGGGTTCGTCGCGCGACTGGGCGGCCAAGGGTCCGCTGCTGCTTGGCGTGCGGGCCGTGATCGTCGAGAGTTTCGAGCGCATTCACCGCTCGAACCTGGTCGGAATGGGCATTCTGCCGCTTCAGTTCCCGGCCGGCAAAAGCGCCGGAGACGCTTGGACTTAGCGGCGAAGAGACCTTTGAAATCACGGGAGTCAAAGCGCTGATCGACAACTTCAAGCCGGGCCAGCACCTGAAGGTCAAAGCCACGGGCAAGAACGGCGCCGTGGTGGAGTTCGAGGCGCTGGTGCGCATCGATACCCCGCAGGAGGCGCAGTATTACCGCCACGGCGGAATCTTGCAGTACGTCATCCGGCAACTGCTGCAAGCGAAAGAAGAGCCGGCGGCGGCGCGATAAAACTAAATGCTCGATCGATTCGCAAGGGCACGGTGAAAAGCCGTGCCCTTTTCTTGTGTCCCGATGTCACAGGGTGCCCCACGTCCCGTCCCGCTTTTGGACTGACGTGGGGTAGTTGCCGGACGGTTTCCATTTCTTGGAACAGGGCTTCCACCACTGCAAAGATTCGGAATCCCGGCGATAGCTGGTGAGAAGGCGATTTAACGACAGTTAAGGGAGCGACATGCCTATTCGGCGTAAAATCGCCGGTATGAAATGTGGCATGATTGCAATCATTGCCGCCCCCGCCCTATTGACCGTGTCTTCATCGGCTGCCAACCAACAGGTGTATGAAGACGACCGCATATCCGTTGCGGTGCCTTCTCGCTGGTCGCAAATGAGCACGGCTAACGTAGAAGTTACCAAAGGCTGGCGGCATGCGGAACCCAACGGCTTTGCTTTCAGCGATGGAACTTATGCCCTTTACCTGCTGACCCACGCGGAGCAGGTGAGTGGAATAGTGGGAGGCAGGTTCATCGAAATTGCTGATTATGTCGCCCCCTGGTCAGATCGTGAAACAGGAGTCTGCGATACCTTCACGAAGCAAGTTATAACAAAGGTGACTGATGACTTGTCGCGCGTGGATTTGTACTTCGACGCCCGCCATGCGAAGGAACTCGATTTGGCGAGGTGCGGCAACCCTTCGGTCAAGGCGGTTCTTTGGTACGGCTCATATTTTAGGCAGACGTGCCCACCAGTTACGTCGAATAATTGCTGCTGCGAGAGCGGCTACTTTTTGTCTTATCCCACGCTGGCGCACACGCATCTGGCTTCTGACTTGTATCCGAGCGATTACCAGATGGTTTTTACGCTCACCTTTCGCACGAGCAACCCGAACAACCTGCCGCACGAAGGCGACCGTCACTTGCGGAAGTTTCTCGATGAGGCCAGCGAAGTCGTGCGCTCGATTAAGTACAGACCGTTCCCTCGCCCCAGTTGACGCAATTCATTAAGCGCAATATATCGGCCTCACGAAGAGCCAGCTTCAGCTCGTTGGCGTAAACAGGCGTTCTCACTTGTTTGCCTAAAACTTGAACTGGCGGCGAGAGATTAAGGACCCTGCGCCAAGCCAAACAAAAGCCGCGAACTTATAGTCCGCGGCTCGTGAAACAGGTGACCGAACTTATCTATGCGGCTTTCTGGTCCAGGTTTTTCAGCACCTCGATGGCGCGCCGCAACTGCTCGTCTTTCTGCGGTTTCTTGGGAGTTTCAACCGATGGCTGGTCCTGCTGCTCGTCGTCGGGCGAGACGAAATCGTCCGCCGCATCCGCCACCAGAATGTTCGGCGTGACCGCGACATCCTGGATCGCCTTGCCGTCTGGCGCAAAATACTTGGCCACCGACAACAAGAGTGCGGAACCGTCTTTCAGCTCCAGAACCTTCTGAATCGAGCCGGAGCCGAAGGTCTTGTCCCCAAGCACGTCGCCGCGCGCGTTACCGAGAATGGCTGAGGCCACTAGCTCGGATGGGCCTGCGGTGCTGTGGTTCACCATCACGACCAAAGGCAGATCGGTGACCGCCTTGGACGGATCGGCATTGTAATCCTGCCGGGGAACACGCTGCCCCTGCACATAGGCGATCAGCCCGTGGTTCAGGAACAGATTCGCTACGGCGATTCCCTCCGCCTCGTCGCCGTCGCCGGAGTTACGCAAATCGAGCAGCAGCTTTTTGGCGCCCTGGCGCTGCAGATCCTTGATTTTGGCGGCGACTTCCTGGGCGCGACCCTTGGGGAAGCTGTCCACCTCAATGTAGCCGATGCCACTTTCAAGCATCCTGGCCGTAGCCGCCGGGTCCTTCACCACCTCGCGGGTGATGGTGACCTTCTGCGGCACGGCGCGGCGCGGTCGCACCACCGATACCGTTATGGTGGAACCCGGCTCGCCTCCAAGAACCCCGTGGATCTCAGCCAGCGACATCTCGCGCGTACTCTTGCCCTCGATCGATTCGATGATGTCTCCGTTGTCGATGCCGGCTTTTTCCGCCGGCCCGCCGGGAATCACGGCGATGACGGCAGCGTAGCCGAATCGCTTGGAGATGGCGGCGCCGACCCCGGCCTTCTGATCGCCCAGGTGCTTGTATTGCTTGTACTCGGCGGGACTGAGATAACTCGAATCGGCATCGAGCGACTCCAGCAGGCCGTGCAGAGCGCCGTCGGTGACGGTCTGAATGTTGGGCTCCTCAACGTAGTCGGTGCGAATGCGCTGCAAAACTTCGGTGTAGACGTTGAGCTGACGGTAGGCACCGTCATTCTTGTTGGAGGCCTTGACTCCCAGACTGCCCACCATGACAAACAACACCAGGAGCGAGGAGACGCTGATCAGGAACCACTTGGAACTTTTGGACATGTGTGACTTCCGGCCACCCGGACACGGCTGGCCCTTTGCTTTCGATTATACCTTTTGTGTTGGATGGCGCGAGCAGCTCTCCGGCCACATTATTCCGCTAACTCATTAGACGCCGTCCGGCGGAAATTAGTTGGACGAGAGTTGCTGATTGCCGAGACTCGCTTCCCTTCTGACCACTCCCTGAGGGAATTTGCGCTCGCCCCAAGGGCGCTGGCTGCCGATAGCGGGTCCCCTGTCCGGCTTGGGCAATGTTTGACACTCGCAATCTCAGTCCGTAAAATCGAATCGTCGAGTCTGCTCTGTTCGGCATTCCGCATTTTTCTGCCTTTTTGCACACCAAAGATGGCGGCGTAGCTCAGTTGGTTAGAGCGACGGTCTCATAATCCGTAGGTCAGTGGTTCGAGTCCACTCGCCGCCACCAGACAGGCCGGTAAGCCCAATCCATTGGGGTTGAGCTGACCATGTCACACTGCCAATCAGCACCAAGTGCACCGAGCAACGGTCGAAAAACCGTGGCTCAGCCTGTTTTGCCCGAAACCCCGCATAAATCGCGGCTTTCCTTGTCGGGCGGAAAATCATCCGAAAATAGTCCCTTCCGCGTGTTCATCCGGGAATTCGGCCCTACGCGCCTCGCACGAACCCTCGAGATCGATGACCGGGCGGTCCGTTTCTGGGCTCACGGAGGGGTCGTCCCTAGTCTGCGGCATGCCCGTCGCATCGTTGAGATTTCCGGGAAGTTCGGGTACCCGCTCAGCCTCGAGGACATTCGGCCTGGTCTGCCTAAGGTCCTAAAAAGAGCAAGAGCTGCAGCAGCGTACTGCAGATCCGAAACCAGCAGCGTAGTGCCAACCGCGCCGCTGGGGAGCGGCGCGTGACTACTGTCGAGGGAGACATCATGCACGAAGCCGCAACCGGATGTGTACCAATCCGCCCTGATCCTTCACCAAAAGTTTCCATCGTCTCACTGGCCGACGCCTCCGCCGACCTTCTAAGCGTAGCCCGCCGGGTTACCGAAGTGAATAAACGCCTTTGTTCAAAGCTGGTCACCACGGACGAGTGCTTGCAGGAAATTGCGATGCTGAACGCCTTTGCCGAGATGGCGATTGCCAAAGTGGAGGGACGGTGATGGCTGACACTCACGACGAAAAAGCGGATGGTTATGGAACGACGCGGTCATCTTTGATAGTCCTCCGGTCGGCGAAAATTCCCGGCACCCTGATGTACATCGTTCTCGACGACCGCGCTGTCTTTGACCTGATCGATTTGCCCGAAGGCGGCAACGAAAGGGTACGGCATAAGGCTATTGTGACAGACACGCAGCATGTGATCTTCCAGTTTTGGCTGGCGCGCGATTTGTGGGCAGGCGGTAGCCGAATGAGCAGATGGAAAGTCAATCAAAAGCAGCCCGCGCCTGACGTGGTCGAGATCTCGGATGAGAGTGGCATCCGGCTCATGGCGCAGACATTTAGGACTGAGGCTCGCAAACGCGCCAGAGCTACTCGAAGCTCTCGAATACTTGCTCGAAGAACTCCGGCAGGACGGAGAGCTGGCATTGTCAGAGTCCTTGCGCCACGAATATAAAGCTCTCGTCGCAAGAGCGCAAGGCGGTGCCGCATGAGAGCGATATTCATCCACGCAATCGTCTCGTGGGCTGCCCTGATACTGCTGTTTCTCGGGTGGTCACTTTTCCAGCTTCACCGGCCGCGCGCTCCCTACTGGTGGCGCAAGCGCCAGGCGGCGCGGATCAGAGCGGCCTGCGCGTCTACCCACGAATGTTCCATTGCCATCTGTTTCCATAGCGACGAAGCGGCGATGATCTTCTGCGAGACGCATGGTCTGGTGCGCATCGTGACCGATCCCGCCGTCATCGCCGCGTACGCCGCGATGGTGCGCACCCGCAAAGGCGGTGACGAATGAGCGGCGCAAAGACTTTGCACGTAGCCGAGCCGACTCTGGCTACGAATTCGGTGAGGAAAGAAGGTCGCGGAGAATCGCCAGAGCCATTGGATGGAGCACGTCTCAGAGCACTCCCTGGTCGTCTCCGTCCAGTGCTCGTTTCCGCGATCGCGCGTGACCTCGCCGATGGATGCCCTTTCCCCGGCTGCGCGCTCTTGGCCGAGCATGATGGCGATCACGTTCCAGCGTTGCGATTGATCCAGCGCTTTGAGGGTTTTGGGCACATGCCCTGCGATATCCCTGGATGCCCACCTGATTATCCCGGCTGTTTCGAAGGAACGGCTGTAGCGCTGTACGCGACCTACGACGGCAAAGCTCTCGCTCTGTGTGCGAAGCATGAAGCCGAGCTGCAGACAGAAGGTCCTGCAGCGCTGCTGGAAGGAGTCACACGTTGAATCTCGACGAAACTATGAACGAGGACCGCGCCGATGTTCCGGTCACGATCGAGACGGACGCTGGCACACTCGTGGCTGTCCACGGCTACCTCGCGTTGGCGCTTCGCCATCCAGACGCCTTGCTAAGACCGAGCGCGGACATCGCCGCGAAGTTTGCGCGCGCCATCCTGCAAGCTTCGATCGACGCCGGCCTGTTCACCGCGCGCGGAGTTCAGTTGATCGCAGCCGACGTGAACACCCCGGATCACGTAATCCCTGAATCCCTGCAGGTGCTACGCAAAGGGGGTCATGCATGATCGTCAATCGCATGAGCGAATTGCCGTCCGTCTACTTGTGTCGGCTCTGCGGCGTGGAAAAGCCAATTGCGCAGATGGTTGTGGTACGGCTGCGGAGCAAGGTGCTACTTCGGCCGCGCTGCAAAGACTGTCATAACGTTCGCGAGCGCGGACATCGCCGCGAATGGAAGACGAAATACCTCCAACGCTGGCGCCGCGCCAACGCCGAGCTAAACGAGAGCTATTGGCGTCAGGCAAACGCAGCCAACCGCAGAGAGGTGAACGCCCGCGCATATTTCCGTTTTCTCTATAACCACAATGCGATTCTGATCCAGGGGCGCCTCCGTCGTCAGTTGGGGCAGCACATCACTCTCGACGAGGCCAGACAACTCGCCAAGAAATTCGGCCCATGCTACCCCTCTCGCTTCGGTCTGACCGCTTTGGGACTCCGCGAATGCGAACGGATCCGCTCGGCCATGCGTCGCCTCGGAAAGCACCTCTGTCCTGTAGAGATCCGCGTGATGGTCTACGCTGACGGCCATTTCATCAAGCCTTCGCGCCAGCAAATCCCTTATAAATCGGCGTCTGAAAAACTGCGGCGCTGGCACGAGCGCAGAAAGCAGCCCGCATGAGCGCCAGCGCTGCCTTGGAGGTCCGTCGCAAGCCGAGCGCGGCGGCACAGATCAAGCTGAACGAATGCGCGATGCAGCTCCTGAACGAGGGCTTCGGCTACCGCGAGGCAGTCGATCTCTTGCGCCAGGCCATGCTCGGCAAGGCACTCATTTTGTCCGAGCAATCGAAGACGAAGGCCGCGCGCCGGCTGCGCACCTCGCGCGAGCACCTGAGCAAGTATTACCGCCGCGGCAAGGAGTTGATCTGAGCATGATGCTTGTCGAGTGGACAAACACAATCGTCGCCGAACTGAAGGCCGCCGGCTTTAGCGTGAAAGTGTACGAAGGCTTCCCTCTCGTCGAGAAGCCAGCGACCTTTGACGGCACAATAAAACTTCTGAAATTTCGAACTTCACTCAGCGCCGAGCGGCGGATCTATGGCGCGAGGCGCTGCTCACCCAGATTCTCATTTCCGGACGCGCGGCCCAGGTACTCGCTGGCTGCCTTACGGAGGTCGGCAAGAAATGGACTTTCGACGAGGCGCAGCGCAACGCGCAGATCTTCGCGGCCGTCACCGACTCCGCGCAGAAAGATGTCATGCGCGTGGCGCTGATCGAGTTTGTCCTGGGTTTTTTTCGGTACGCGATAGCATCCGTCGCGACTTCCCGGAGATCTTCCAGCCGGAGCTGAAAGGCCCGCGCTACCTGGCGCGGGGCGCGCGCGATCTCGGCGAATGGGACCTGGCGATCCGCCGGGTGGGATGCCGACGCGCTCGATCGCCTGCGCAACTGGCCGGTGCGCGATCTTCTGTTGGCGTGGCTCGATAAGCTGCGTCACGATGCCCTACGTCATTACGAGCTCGATCTCCAGGTCTGGGCCGCGCTCGCTCCGCACCAAGGCCGGACGCCCCGACCGCCCAGCCTGCCGCGCATCCTCCGCTCGTAGATGGAGTTGTCATGTACATAGTCCGGCCGAATCGCAGCCATTCGCCGGCGAAATTGCAGCCGTTCGCTGCAATTCCGGGTACAATGCTGGCCATGACCGCCTACCATGCCGTTGTCGCCGAGCGCAAAGACACCATCTTTCTCACCGTGATCTGCCCGAACCAGCAGTGCGGCGCCAGGACGACCTTTAACGCCGAGCAAGAATATCCCGAGACGGAAAAGAACGCTGGTAGGATCCCCGTCGCCTGCCCCTCGTGCGGGGTTCGCTTCGACGATTCCATACTGAATGCCATGGCCGGTTTCGCTACCTTTCAGCGCTCAGGCCGTCTTCTCGTAGGGATGCACGGTGCGCTCAATGACGGCAGAAAGTTTGTCCTTGGCCATCTCAAGCTCGTAACCGGCCTGCATGTTCATCCAGAATTCCGGCGCGGTGCCGAAGAAACGCGCCAGCCGCAGCGCGGTGTCCGAGGTGATGGCGCGCCGCCCGTTCACGATCTCGCTCATACGCGTCGCTGGTACGCCAAGCGAGAGCGCCAGCTTGTGGACGCTCATGCCGAGTGGCTTGAGGAAGTCCTCGCGCAACACGTCCCCCGGATGCACCGGAGCAATCTTCTTGGACATACGCCCTCCCGCCGGGGTCCCCGTCGCGCGCCGCTTTTGCGCGGGATGGGGCGGCTTGCTAGTGGTAGTCAGTGATTTCAACGTCATAGGCCGCTCCCTCATTCCACGTGAAGCAAATCCGCCATTGATCGTTGATGCGAATACTGTACTGGCCCTTGCGGTCGCCGCCGAGCTTCTCCAGCCGGTTGCCGGGAACCTGCTGCACATCGCGCAATTCCGTGGCGTTGGCCAGTTGAAAGAGTTTGCGATAGGCAACATCCGCGATGCTGCGAAACCGCCTGCCGCTCACTCTCTCCCGGTACAGCCGCTCGGTTTCTTTGCAGCGGAATGTCTTAATCACGAACTGAGAATATAACGCCGCGCGTACAATGTCAAGCGTTATATTGTGAGGAATCATTGAGGACCTCGCCGAGCGCAAGAAGCCCTCGGGCTGAAGTAGCCTCCAATCCAAAAAAGTAACTTGCCGAGATCGTGCTACTATCGGCGCGAAGCCCCGTGTCATAGGGTCGCATCTGCCCTACCTTCCACGGGGATTCATGGGCACGCTGCTTGCGACGGTGTACCCACGGGCACGCATGAGGAATCGTGCGTGCCTGCCATCTTGTCACGGAGGGACAGCCATGACCGACGAGCAAAAACGCGCAGAGAAGGGTTTGTTGGTGATCGAGTACCAGGAAGCCGAAGAGCACCTGGCTCATCTCTACGAACATGCGCTCCGGCTTGCTGAGCCCCTGGACAATCTTGTCGGATGGCTGAAGAACGTCCGCTATGCCGGCGTCGAGCGAATTCCGATGCACGCTCAGGCTCAATGCCGCGCCCAATTTCTCGAAGCCAAGGTCCGCGAGAATCCCGGGAAGTGCTCCCTCGCCGTTGCCGAAGCACTTGCCCTTGTCGAGGAGATCACTCATGCCAGAAGTCATGTCGAGGACCTCGCCGAGCGCAAGAAAGCCCTCGGGCTGAAGTAGCCTCTAGGGAGACTCTGATTAAGTTCTCTGCTTTCCACAACCCCACAGGTTAGAGTGCAAGTGAGTAGGTGGGTTGAGAAGATGAGGCAGAGGACATTGGCGATGATGACCGGCTTTGAGCGGTACACGAAGAAGACGCGGCGTGCGCTGTTTCTGGAAGAGATGGAACTGGTCGTGCCGTGGCAGCAGTTGAGTGCGCTGATCGAGCCGCATTATCCCAAGCCCGGCAACGGCCGTCCGGCGGTGGGCGTCGAGCGGATGTTGCGCATTTACTTTCTGCAGCAGTGGTTCAACCTGTCGGACCCGGCGGTGGAAGAGGCGCTATACGACTCCGTGGTGATGCGGGAGTTTGTGGGCATTGACTTAGGCTGCGAGCCAGTGCCGGATGAGACCACGGTCTGCAAGTTCCGCCATCTGTTGGAAGAGCACCGCCTGGGCGGCCAGATGCTGGAAGCGGTGAACTTGCATTTGCAAAGTAAAGGGGTGCGGATCACGACGGGAACAATCGTGGACGCGACCATCATTCATGCGCCATCCTCGACCAAGAACGGCGAGCAGAAGCGCGACCCGGAGATGCACCAGACGAAGAAAGGGAACCAATGGTATTTCGGGATGAAGGCGCACGTTGGCGTGGACAGCAAGACGAAGCTGGTCCACTCGGCCGTAGCGACGGCGGCCAACGTCGCCGACAGCACAGTGCTGCCGGAGTTGCTGCACGGGGAAGAGACCAAGGTCTGGGGCGATCAGGCCTATCGCGGGCAGACGGAGGTGATTCGGGAAGTCGCGCCTGCGGCCCAGGACATGACCAACCAACGTTATCGTTATAAAGATCGGATCGACGAAGTTGAGCGCGCCAAGAACCGGACGAAGTCGCGCGTGCGCTCGAAAGTGGAGCATGTGTTTGGGGTCTTGAAGCTCAAGTTCGGATTCGTGAAGGTGCGCTATCGAGGTTTGGCGAAGAATGCCAACCGGCTGTTCGCTGCCTTCGCCCTGGTAAACCTGTTCCTGGTGCGCCGGAAGCTGTTGGCTGCGGCGGTGTAGTGTCTCCGGACGCCGCCGCCAAGCCGCGGCAGCGGCGGCAGGCGCGGAAATCAACATCCATAACCGAGATGCTGTCCGGAATCTACAGCTTCTCGAAAAATACCAAAAGTAGCTTGCCATCTTGTCAGGTATGTAGGAAGATTACCGCTCAGGGGGTCTGGTCGTGAACTTCCTGCCGCTGCTCATCCTCTCCGCGCCTCTTCCCGAACGCGAACGCCCGCGCCTCATGAAGCGCGCCCTCCTACTTGTTCTCGTGGGATACCTCGTCCTCGTCGCCGCCACCGCGCGGGCGGCATCCGGGGATCCGAAAGAATACAAGACAGGAAAGCTGGATCATTGGGATCTCCTTTCGACCGGCACAGACTGCAGCACGAGCCACGGCATATTCACGGGGGCAAGCACTCATTGTGGCAAGAGTGGCGTTCGGGTCTACCACGTTCTGACCGAGGACGGCTTCGATTACACCGTGCAGCCCGACACCTGGGATCCTCTCAAGGCGCTCCCGTTGGGGCAGCAGATCAATTACCGGGTGGATGAAAAAGGCGCATTCTGGACCCCCGATCCGAAGCACGGAACCTGCAACTGGTGTTCCCGAGAGAAGCAAAAAAATTTCAGGGAAGGGAACGATCCCGATAACCATCATGAGGCCAAGTACTTTGTGAGCCTCGTCGAAAAAAGCAAAGTCTTACCATCAGCGCCGCCTTTGACCAACAAGGATGTTGTCGAAATGTTTCATGCGGGGCTTTCCGAGTCGCTAGTGATCGAGAAGATCAATACTTCGAGTCCGGAGTTCGACGTCACCATCCCAGCTCTTAAGTCCTTGAAGGATAGCGGGGTGTCAGATGCGGTGATCTCGGCCATGATGCACCGTGGGGAACCCAAATGAAAACGTGCAAAATGTTTGCGCCGTTCCTGCTGCTTTTTATCCTCGCCGTGGCGTGCAGCGCACAAGACGAGACCATCCTAACCGACATGCAGATGCTCAACGACGGCTTTTACTATCAGACTCCCCAGGGATGGCAGAAGCTCGCGCCAATTGCGATGGCTGGCGGTGGCCTTAAGCATGTTGGCAAAATGTTCGTGCCCGGTCTCACTCCACAGATGGTGTGGACATTCCGCGATGCGGAGTCACCCGTCCAGATTGAGGAGAAAAGACCAATATTCTGCATCAAGGAACTCCCGGCGTTGGCGAATATCGCGGGCCGTTCTGGACGAGATTTACTCATCGTCCGCTTCGATAAGAAGAAAGATCACCGGGAGTTGCAAACCACGAGCGGCGGTAATATGTTCACGTTCAAGGCTGGACTCGGCAAGGATCGGACGCCGGAAGTTACTGTGAAAACGCTCGCGGACGGCATCTTTTTGGTGAGGCCGAACGAAGATTTAAAGCCTGGCGAGTACATGGTGACGTTCAGCGCTCTTGGCAACAGTGGATTCGACTTTGGCGTCAAGCAATGATAGCCGGCCAGATGTGAAGTTAATCTTCAGTTGCCGC
>CAWAZO010000017.1:0-151040 GCA_963786555.1 uncultured Acidobacteriota bacterium | reverse complement strand
TCCGTAGCGGCTGACACGCTTGGGCTCATCCTCAGAGACTCACCTGTTCGTATACTGATCCTCAATGGACGATCTGTCGTCGAGCAATTTCAAGACATTGCAGGAATGCGCTTAGAAAGCCAGCAGATGCCCGCTTGGTCGCTCGCTCGGGAGCCAAAGGCCGCCGTGATGGGCGTGGGATTCAGAGGCGTTGTGCGGGCTATGTCCGGAATTCGAGCTTCTCACGAAATCCTCGTTCTTGGATACAACCACAATCTCCAGAGCAGTTTTGGTGTGACGAAGGAGGTCATCTTCGCAATTCGCGATTGGATTTCCCGAACGGTAAACGAGGCGTTTGTGTGAGGCCGCGGGACCGTGAGTTGGCTGGCCAAATTGAGGCGGGCCTACTCTATTTCGATAAGGAGAAGCACCCACTTCGAGGAATCCGCGCGGGTGCGAAACGAGTCGCCCTGCTGGAGCAGCTCCTTGAAAGTATTCACCGGGTGAAGTTCGTTGCGGCGCTCCGGAAACGGAAGTTAAGCGAGCTTCGCGCCGACCCAAATGAAGAGCTGTTCGATCCCCTAAAGGCTGCGATCCTCCATCAGCGCCGTGGGGATATCGAAGAGGCATTCTGGCTGGTATTTCTGTTTGTTCATTTCGGAAAACACGCGCGCGCTGGGTGGCGTTATGCACGTGAGGTTTACGGTCGTCTCGGTGACGGAGGCAGATGGGATTGGGCGAGCACCAGTGCAGATCCCTCTAGGTTTCGTTCATGGTTGGATTCTCACCAAGGAGAATTGAAGCGTGAGGGTGTTCCTCGCGGTTTTGGAAATCACCGAAAGTACGAGAGCTTGGACGCGTATTCTCCGAACGGCACTGGTTCCGTGGTCGAGAGCTACGTAAGATGGGTAAACCCACCAAATACTCATCAGCAGTTAATGGAACAGGCCTGCCGACAAGCCAATAGTGATCCGCGAAAGGCTTTTGACAACCTTTACCAGTCAATGAGTGCCGTGTCGCGGTTTGGCAGGACTGCAAGGTTCGACTACCTAGCGATGGTCGGGAAGCTGGGGTTGGCAAGAATTGAACCGCCGTCAACCTACATGCATGGTTCGACCGGTCCGGTTAAGGGAGCACGGCTGCTATTTGGGAATCACGAAAATGCGGTCACCCTCGAACAGTGGTTGGTGGAGCTTGAAGCAGAATTAAAGGTGGGCATGCAGGTGCTCGAAGACGCGCTATGCAATTGGCAGAAAAGTCCGGAGAAATTCAAAGCCTTCCGGGGCTGACAACATTAGTTCCCCCAGCGAAATCGTCTCTTTAGGCCATTGAGTTGGTTGCGCTTGATTTTCTCAAAGTGCTGAAGCTGTCCCACGAGGATGCCTGGTGAAACTCCTAGACGTCGCGCAAATCTAATCACTTCGCGGCTGTGTGCGGGAAGATTTAGCATCGCTGCCTGGAACTCGGAAGGCACCAAAATGCGACCAGCGAATTCGTTGGCTTCACTTTCCAGCCTGTCTGTCTGCACTTCAATGCCCTCAAGACCCTCTAGAAAGAAGCCCCTCTCACCATGAAGCAACAAATGTGCGGCCTCATGAAAGAAACTAAACCAGAATTGATCGTCTGACAGGTGACGAAAACTCAGTAACAACAGCGCTTTGTCTTGAGAAAGGAAGCGGGTGGCACCGCTTGCGCGACACCCATTCGGCGCACGTACGATCACCACGACCACGCCACATGCGGCGCATAGTTTCCGCAACTCTGGAATAAAGCGATTCGGGTCTTTTTGCCGGGTTAGTGGTCGAATACGGGAAAGGCATTCCTCAAAGCGTTTGCGATCCCATGGGCCAGACTCGACCGCCTCGCCCTCAATTTCGCCTTGCCGCAACCAGGCAGCAACAGCAGCTAGGCGCGAGTCGAAAGAAGGCGATGTTCGGAACGCAACCATTTCCCTTAGGTTTGCATAAACCTGATGCCAGGCCGCAATGTTTGGAACGTCAAAAAAACGGAGACAGGCAGACATTTCGTCTGATGGGCGCGGCACTGGCTTGACCCAGCCGAATTTGATCATGTCCCCCAAAGGTAGTTCGGATAGCCATTGATGGTCGGGACTATGGAGTCTCGCGGAATCCTGACGATACTGGAAATCGCGAGACATCCAAAATTCTACAGAAGCTCCGAGAACGCGTTCAAGCCTTCGTGCAATTGCTATCGTAATAGTCGCGCGACGTCAATCTGCGCCTCCGCTGAGCGAGTAGCGCGGCCAGAGTTTATCGGGTGGAGCAAATTCACCCTATTATACCAACGATATTAAAGGTTCGTCGGTTTCGCTAGACGCCTATTGCTCATTTGACAAATGTAAACACATTTTTGAGGATATTTGGAAGTTGCCCCGCGTTTAGTTGAAACTTGAAAGAGAAAGCAGCGGCTCTCGACCCGAACTCGGATAGAGTTCGGGTTGCAAACTCTACGATGAGAGGAGAGCCGCTGTGAAGAAAACCTATCAGGGAACGCAGGACAAGTCCAAGCAGAAATTCGAGGTGATCGGCAAGCGGGAGATGTGGGTGGAAATGCCGCTGCCGATGGTCGAGGTGTGGGAGGAGTTGCAGGCCGAGGTGGAGCAGTTGACCGGGCAAGCCGGGCTGCGGATCATCAGCGCGATTCTGGAAGACGAAGTGACGCGGCGCGTCGGGCCCTCGCATCGGCCAGGGCCGGAATTGGGCGCGGTGCGCTGGGGTCGCCAGCCGGGATACGTGGTGTTTGGCGGGCGCAAGGTGGTCATCGAACGTCCACGGGTGCGCACACGAAAAGGCAAGGAAGTGGAACTGGACAGTTACGCGCGGCTGCAGCACGACGGGCGGCGGCAGCGCGCGGTACGAGAAGGCATCGTCGCGGGACTGACAACACGGAACTATCGCCGAGCCGTCGAAAGCGTGGTGGAGGGTTACGGGATCGAGAAGAGCAGCGTGAGTCGGGAATTTGTGGCGGCCAGCGCGGCGCAGTTGCAGGAACTGTGCGAGAAAAAGCTGGGCGAGTTGGATTTGGTGGCGATCCTGATCGACGGGATTCATCTGGGCAAGCAAGTGCTGGTGGTGGCGCTGGGCATTGCAAGCAGCGGGGAAAAACAGGTCTTGGGGTTGTGGCAAGGCGCGACGGAGAACACCACGGTGGTCAAAGAACTGCTGGAAGACTTGGTGGCGCGTGGCCTCAATCCAGACAGACGCTATTTGTTCGTGATCGACGGAGCCAAGGCGCTGCGCGCGGGGATTGAGCGGGTGTTCGGTGAACGGGCCGAAGTGCAGCGCTGCCAGATTCACAAGCGGCGGAACGTGAAGGAGCATTTGCCGAAGAGCGCGCAGGGCGATACGGACCGCAGAATCCGCAACGCCTATGCGATGACCGAGTACGCGGCGGCGAAAGCGGAGCTGGAAAAGATCTTCCGGCAACTGGAGCGCATCAATCCGAGCGCGGCGCGCAGCCTGGAAGAAGGGCTGGAGGAAACCCTCACGGTGCACCGGCTGGGCGTGGGCAAGCTGTTACGGCAAACGTTGGCTTCGACCAATCCGATCGAGTCTTGTTTTTCTATCGTGGAAAAAGTGGCCCGCAATGTGAAACGCTGGCGGGCCGGGAACCACTCGCTGCGCTGGACGGCCACGGGGCTGCTGGAAGCGGAAAAGAAATTCCGCAAGGTGAAAGGCTATCGGGAATTGGAAATTCTGCAGCGCAAACTGAATCCGTCGTTGACTCAACACGAGCAGGTGGCGTAACGTGCCGAAAGTCGAGAGCCGCTACTTTCAACTAAACCGGGGACAATTTCGGATATTTGTGCCAGGGGCGGATGGCGAAGTCTATGGTTGGGTTTTGGTCTTCCGGCCAAGCGGGGAGCTGACCTTTTGAGACGGTCCTAATTTCCCGGGTGGCCGATCCTTCGTGGGTTTCGAAGGGTTGTGGTCTTGATTCCTCTCGGTTTTTGCAAAACGGCTTAGAGGATCGGCCCGAATCAAGCCTGGCTTGGGCTTTGAGTAGCAGCAACCCCCTCTCCATACCTAGTCCTCTAGAAGAGCGACGCAAGGGAATTCAAAAACCCGGCCCTTTTGAACCCGAAAGGGTCGGGCAGCCGCCACCTTTCCTGTCGTCAATCCGCCCAGGGGTTAAGGAGCAATGCGCCTGTGGGCTCGAAGTGCTCCGTGTTCCGGGTCATCACGTGAAGGCCGTGGCGCCGCGCCGTGGCGGCAATCAGGCCGTCAATTGCGGGAATGATTCTCCCGGATTTCTGCGCGGCAGCCGTGAGTTCTCCCCAGATGTGACTGGTTTCGAGATCGACAGGGAGACTTCGGTCGGCATAATAGCGTTCGAGCGCCTGCAGCCATTCGTGGAGTTCGCGTTTGTTCTTGTTGTCCTTGAGCAGGGCGATTCCCTTGGCAATTTCCCCGATGGAGAGGACGCTGAGAAACAGGCTTGCGCTATCGACGGCTTCCACTGCGCGGCGCACGCCAGGATGCCCCTTGGGACGGCGCAATTCGGAAAGCACGCAGGTATCGAGAAGAACCCTCAAAACTTCGTATCCCTCATGGGGGAATTATCACGGGAAAGATCGAGCCCGGCGAAGCTGGGGCCTTCGCCCAGAAGAAATTCCTTGAAATCCGGGCGCTTGCCGGTGAGCTTTTCGTAGTCACGCTCTGCCACCACAACCACAGCATCGTTATGACGACGGACCCGCTGCGGTCCTTCGGCAAGAGCGCGGGTAACCAGTTCACTAAAGCGATTCTTAGCGTCTGCCAGCCGCCATTCCATTGTGGGAACTCCTTATAAGCAGCTAGATTATCTAGCTACTTTAGCGCCTAGCGAGAGTTTCGTCAACTCGGAATTGTCCGAGATAGGTAGCCCGCTGTGTAGTTGAATTCGCGGGTGGGCCGGCCTTTGAATTAGTTCTGATCTTCCGGGTGGCCGGGTTTCGAGTGGTCGGGCACCCGGAAAGGAAATTTAATTCCTCAACGTTGACGTCCCCAAGTTGTATGATGAGTCCGCACATTCGCTTTGGAGTATAAACCTTGAATGAGCTGGCTTCCCGCCCTCTCCCTTGACAATAATAATGCGAAATCATAATGCTTAACGGAGCGGTGTAAGAGAGCAGATGGGGGCAGCGGTTGCGAACGCGCCCAACGGAATGGCGAGCAATGGCGATTATCTTGACACCTGACCAGGAGGAGTTGCTTCGGGCGGCCATTCAGTCGGGTCTCGCCAAAACTCCCGATGAAGCCCTCGATCAAGCTCTCGACACTCTGCGTTGCCGCCTGCCTAAGCCCGGGCCCGAGGCGGAATCCACGGCGACGGTTGCTAGGCGGCTTGCCAGCTTTGGCAAACGCCATGGTTTGTCGCTCGGCGGGGGTACGATCAAGGACCTGCTCCGCGAGAGCAGGCCGTGACCCGTTTCGTTCTGGATGCCTCGATCGTCCTGACGTGGTGTTTCGCCGATGAACAAGCCCATAAAGCCCAGGAAATTTCCGAGCGGATTGCCACAGGGGACCGTGCGAGTGTGCCGGCCTTTTGGCGGCATGAGGTGCTCAACGCTCTCCTGGTCGGCGAGCGACGGAAACGGCTCACGCCCGAACTGACCCAAGCCTTTCTCGACGATCTGGATCGCTTGCCCGTGGATGTTGATGTCCCGGCAAGCTCAACGATCGTCTTCAAAACTACCCAGGCCCTCTGTCGCAAGCATGGGTTAACCGCCTATGACGCAGCTTACCTGGAAATCGCTCTCCGCGAGAGCCAACCACTGGCGACAGTTGATGAGGATTTGAAGCGTACGGCGCAGGCCGAAGGGGTGGAAGTGCCGTGAAGCAATAGGAAGATTAAATGACGGCGCGTGGCACAGGTTTTGCAGTTGAATTCGGCTCCCGCCATTGGCGCCTTTCAAAGGCGCGCCTTTAGACGTGAACCTCAACGCCGGGTCAACTTATGGGATCCATTGGATTGATGCGAACCAGCCAGGGCTCGTCTTCGCATAGGCTGAAAAGCGGCTCCAAGGCCAGCCCCTCGCCGCACCCGCTTACTCCTGTTCCTCCGGTCCGTCCAATAACATTAGACATTGAGTGTATGTGCTCGGCTCCTCTATAATGTCTCGTTTTGTCATGGGTGCGCCGGCTGTCTTTATTCCCGAATCGAGGAAGATCCAGATAGCGTTGCGCGGGAGGTTTTTCGGACGTGTGGGACGCTCTACGTGAAAAAAAGATAGGCGTGCGGATTCTTCTCGGAATCGTGGTCGGGATTCTGGGAGTGGGCATGTTGCTGTACCTGGTGCCCCAGGGGACCGACGATATAAACTCGGCGGACACGGTCGCCCAGGTGGGGGACCAAACGATTTCCGTCGTCGATGTCCAGAACCAATTGAGCAAGACCACCCACGGCACCCAGATCCCTCCCGCCCTCCTGCCTATCTATACGCAGCAGGCGCTTGACCAGCTCGTCGATCAGAAAATGCTGGCGGTTGAAGCCCAGCGGTTGGGTCTGCGAGTTACCGACGCTGAGCAAGCCGATCTGCTCAAGAAGCTTGTGCCCACGGCGTTCACCGGCGACACCTTTATCGGCATGGACCGCTATTCCGCGGAAGTCCAGTCCCGTTTCCAGATGGGCGTCCCTGAGTTTGAAACCGAAGTGAAGGATGCGATTCTGCAGCAGAAATTCCAGCAGCTGGTGACGGACGGCATCACCGTAAGCGACGATGAAGTGCGCGCGGAGTACCGGCGCGAAAATGAGAAAATCAAACTCGATTATGTCCTGATCAAGCCGCAGGATTTGCAATCCAAAGTGGAAGTTTCAGACGCCGACCTGGCCGCCTTCTTCGACAAACATAAAGCCCAGTACGTTGTGCCGGAGCGGCGCAACGTGGATTATGCTCTTCTGGATATGGCCCAACTTCGCCAGCGCGCCCCAATCACCGAGGACGACGAAAAGGTCTACTATCAGGACCACATCAATCAATACAAACTCGAGGACCGCGTTCACGTCGCCCACATCCTTTTCAAGACCGTGGGGATGACGGATGCCGAGGCTGCCGAGGTCAAGAAAAAGGCCGAGGACGTACTCAACAAAGCCAAACATGGCGGGAACTTCGCCGACTTGGCCAAGCAATATTCCGACGATACAACCAAGGACAAGGGCGGCGATCTGGGCTGGATTGTCCGCGGGCAAACCGTCCCTGAATTTGAGGCCGTGGCGTTCAGCCTCCCAAAAGGGTCGATTTCGGACTTGGTGAAGACCCAGTATGGCTTCCACATTATTGAGGTGATCGACCGTCAAATGGCCCGTACGCAGACTTTCGACGAGGTCAAGGCCAGCATTCTCAATCAGTTGCAACAAGATAAAGCGGACCAACTTGGAGAAGACCTCTCCACGCAAATTGCCGATGAAATTCGCCGCACGGGCCGCGTTCCCATTGAGCAGTTGGCCAAGAAATTCAACATGACCACCGGAGAGGCAAAACTCGTCGAGGCCAATCAGCCGCTTCCGGAACTTGGAAATGCACCGGGCCTGATGGATACAATCTTCCAACAGCGCGTCGGCGATGTAAGCGCCCCGATCCACACGGACAACGGCTATGTAGTAGTTTCCGTAAAGGAGATTCTGCCGGCGCACCCTGCGACACTTGCCGAGGTTCACGACCGGGTGGCGAGCGATTACCGCCAGGAAAAAGCTGGTGAACTTGCGAAAGCACGCGCCGATGAGCTGGCCAAGCGCGCCAAATCGGGCGAAAATTTCGATGCCGCTGCCAAAGCCCTCGGTCTCGATGTGAAAACGTCGGAGCCCGTCTCTCAAACGGGCTCAATCCCCGATATGGGCAGCGCCAAGCAATTTGCCGCCGCATTCACCATGCCTGTCGGCCAGGCCAGCGATGCTATCGAGCTTGGGCAAAATTGGACCGTGTATCGCGTGGCGCAGCACGATCCCCTCAATCAGGATGATTTCGAGAAGCAGAAGGCCAAAATTGAAGAGCAAGTCCTGCAGCAGAAACGGCAAACCGCATACGATTTGTTCCGGGCTGCCTTGAAAGTGCGCCTCCAGCAGGAGGGATTATTGCAGTACAACCAGGACAATTTGAAGCGACTCACGAACCCCGCATAGGTAGTAACTATTTGAAATTAAATGAGTTAACAATTTATTGGGCAGACTTGCTTTCGCCCTCCCCGTACGCTAGCATATTTGTGTCTGTAGGCAAGGGTCCCAAGCCAGGGGACCGGAGTTTCAGGTTGCCGCCTTCCCAGCGCCAATAGTTTCTCGCAAGTTGGGTTCTTCTAATGCTGACCCCGTCTTTCATCGAGGCAAACGGCGATTACCCCTGCCCGGGGGACGGGACTTTTTTCGGAGTGGCGTAATCGGAATCCGCGACAAGAGATGAGCGAGGTGCATCATGCAAGGGAAGACAAATCACCGAAACGAGTACCAATGCACGATTGAAGTGAACCAAACCGGGAAGTACTGTGTGCGCATTCGAGCGTCATTTGCGCGCAAGACTTGGGTCCTGCCCGTCTACTTCCTTGCGTCCACGTTTGACCGCGCCATGCGCAAGCTGGAACAAGTGCTGCAATTTCTGCAGCAAAAGGAAGAACGGCTGTGGTTCTGGGGCGTCGAGTACTCGGATGATCCGAAATTTGCCGAGGAATTAGTCAGCGAAGCGGGGCTGCGTCTCGACCGGCGGCTGGAATTCCCGCGCCGGTCTGCGAATGTCGCCCTTTCGCCGGAAAAGCCCGTCCCTGCCGTTTTGCTCGCGCCGGTTCGCCGAGGGCTGGCTCATTCGATCGACAGCGGGCGAGTAAATGCGGCCGGCAACTAAGCCTTATTTTTCCCTCAAAATGACTTCGCCATGGCCGACCGGCTGTTCGTTTAGCCAGAGGCGATATTTGTAAGAACCCGGGTTTGTACCTGGGCGGGGCGGGCCGCTTTGCAACTGGCGTCCTGGGGGCGCCTGGAAAACGTTGGATTGGAACGGGCAGCGATTCGAGTCGAATTGGACCTTGAGTGTGCCGGTTTCCGATAGCCAGACCACTTGCTCTTCGGGACCGATTACGACAATTTCCGGCAAGACGCCAACCAGTACCAATTTTTCCGCCATCGATGCGTTTTCCTCCGGTGCCCCGCGAAGATAGCACAGCCGAGCGTCTGTCCGCCCCGAGAATATGTCCCGCCGTGCGACTCTGCTTTTCTCCGTGTTCTCTGTGCCCTCTTCGGGTTGAAATGCTTTGCACTTTTATTTGAATGTCGGAACTTCAAAGACCCTTCAACACAGAGGGCACAGAGAACACAGAGAACACAGAGAAAGACGGAAGCGAATCCCCTGGCACGCCTGCGAGCCGTCCAATCGTCGATGATCGTTGGAGCACAGCCATTTTGGCGGTTGCGCGCGAACCTGGAATCGCGCAAACTAGAGGGTGCTGGGGAGTATACTTGAGAGGAAATTCCCGGAATGCGACCGGGACAGCCGCCTTCTTCGCTGAGTCATCTTCCGTGGTAAGTGCGCTTCTCGTAGGGCACGATTCGGATGTGCCGGTAAGATGCCGCGTGAAAGCCGAGGTTTAAAGCCATGATCAACCCAATGGAAGAATTGCGGCCGCCGACGAGGTTGATGCTTACGCCGGGCCCTTCGTGCATGAGCCCGCGTGTGTACCGCGCGCTGGCCACGCCGCTGGTGGGGCACGTCGATCCGTGGTTCACCGAATTCATGGGCAGCGTGCAGGAACTGCTGCGCCGCGTCTTCCAAACACGAAATAATATTACATTTCCGAATTCCGCTTCGGGCACAGGCGGCATGGAAACGGCCGTGTTCAACACGCTCGAGCCGGGCGACGAGGCCATTGTTTGCGTGAACGGCATGTTTTCCAGCCGCATGGCGGATATCGCCGAACGCACCGGGGCCAAAATACATCGCGTTCCCGCGCCCCTGGGCCGCGCCGTGGACCCAAACGATGTGCGCCGCGCCGGGCAGGGCCACAAGATCAAGTTTGTCGGGCTGGCGCATGGGGAAACCTCGACGGGCGTGGTAACCAAGCTCGAGCCTTTTCGCCAGGTCGCCGATGAACTCGGTGCGCTTCTGATCGTGGATGCCGTGGCCACGCTCGGCGGTGTACCCCTCGATGTGGACCGGCAGAAGATCGATATCTGCTTCAGCGGAACGCAGAAAGCCATCAGTGCGCCGCCGGGGATGTCTCCCATTACGGTGAATGCGCGCGTCGAGGAGTTGATCCGCAACCGGAAGACGAAAGTGCAGAGCTGGTACTTCGACCTCACCAAAGTGATGGATTACTGGGGCAAGGAACGTACCTACTCTCACACGCCGCCGGTTTCCCTGATTTTCGCTTTATATGAGGCGTTGCGGATTGTTCTCGAAGAGGGGCTCGAAGCGGGATGGGAGCGACATCGGCAAAATCAGGCGGCGCTGATTGCCGGCCTGGAAGCGATGGGCATCCGACTCTTCGTTGAAAACCCCGAGGAGCGCTTGCCGACCGTCACCACCATGTATATTCCCGAGGGGATTGACGGGGTGAAAGCGCGCGCGCGCCTGCTGAACGAATTCAATATCGAAATTGCGGGCGGGCTCCTGGACGTCAAAAACACGACGTGGCGCATCGGCCTGATGGGATATTGCAGCCACCGCGCGAACGTGCTTTTGTTCCTGGACGTGCTCGAGAGGATACTTCTCGACCAGGGCATGAAGCTGCCCATCGGTGCTGGCATGGCGGCCGCGGCGGGCGTCTATGCCCATGCCGAGCCAGTACCTGTTGCGAGCGGAAAGTAGGGAAGAACAATGAGCACCGGGACCGGGCTTGCCAATATCGGCGCGATGAGCCAGTTTGTGGGGGAATTTGACGTGACCTCGCGGCTGACCGACCGCACGTATCACTGCCGGTTTTCGCATCTTTGGAACGGCATCGCCACGCGGCACAGCGACACGGTGGATACCAAATTCCTGGTGGATGGCACGGGTTCGATTGTCGGCCTCTCGCATCCCGGGATCGTTCAGTTTACCTCCAAAGCCGGGCGCGATATTTCCGACCGCGAAGCGAGCTACGTGGCCGCGCAGTATTTGCGCGAGCAACTCGAGCAGGAAGACGAGCGGCCTTTGTATGACGTTTCCGCGGCGGACGTGGTGCGCATTATTGATCTGCTCGGAATTAAATAAGAACGTCAAAAACCGCACCCTTGCAAAAGGCGCAAGGGTGCGGCACCCGGCTTCCTCCTTCCACGAGTGCTCCCTGCTTTGAATTTCTCCGTGTTCTCTGTGCCCTCTGTGGTAAAGCCCTTTCGAGTGTGGCGGAAGGACCGCAATTATGCGTCGGAGAGGGACTCATCAAAGCCGGCTGTCGGCTCCGGCAACTCGCCGGATTCGAGGATCGCCCCGCAGTCCAGGCACTCGACATATTCCGCGTCGGAGTCCTTGGCGATGAGCTGCGTTCGGGTGTGGCGGCAGGTGGCGGGATCGTTCACGAAAGAACTCCTCAGCTAAGCAAATCATAACACGATCGCATGAGCGCAAGGCCGGCGCCCGCTTCAATCAAACGCCCAAAATTGCGTAACCTGGGTTATAAGAGGAGCCTTGTAGAAGAGCGAGGAAAGTCGCAGGGGGATGCCGACCGCCGTGGTTCAAAGTTCCGAAGATCGCTTCAGCAACATATTGTTTTACGGGGTCGTGTTGACCCTGGCCTACCTGGTTTTTCTAATTTTTCAACCGTTTCTCGTCCCTTTGGGCTGGGCGGCGGTATTCGGAGTCATCTTCAACTCGCTGTATAAAGAGTTCGAACGCAAATGGGGCCGCACGGAATCGGCCGCGCTGATTACCTCGGGCGTGACCCTGATTTTGATAGTTCCGGTGCTCCTGCTGGCCGCGATGTTTGTAAGGGAAGGCATCGCCGCCGCGCGCAACATCCAGACCTCAATGGCCGGCGGGAGCTATGGCTGGATCAATCGTGCCTGGGGCTGGGTCGCTTCCAAGCTCGCCGAGGAAGGCATCACTGTGGACCTGGCAGGGTTCGTGCGTCAGGCAGCCAGCAGGGCCGGGGAATACATGGCTGCGGGGCTGGGAGCGGTAATTCGGAACATCGTTCTTTTCTTGTTCGAATTGTTTGTGATGCTCTTTGCGCTGTTCTATTTCCTTCGGGACGGAGATTCGATCCTGGCCCACTTCCGGCATTTTTTGCCGTTCGAAGATACGATGACGGAGCGCATGCTCAGCGAGGCCCGCGAACTGATCTTTGCGAGCGTAACGACGAGCCTGGTGATTGCATCGGTCCAGGGAGCGATTTGCGGCGGTGCCTTTGCCATCGTGGGAGTGGGTTCGGCGGTTTTCTGGGGTGTGGTGATGGGATTTTTGTCGCTGCTTCCGGTTGTCGGCGCGTGGCCGGTCTGGATTCCCGCGGCGATCTGGCTGTTTTCGACGGGGCACTGGGGGCGCGCCGTCATTCTGATTGCCATTTGCGGGGCGCTGGGAGCCATGATCGATAATATTTTGCGCCCGGTGCTGCTGGGCGGTCGCGCTTCGCTGAACGGACTGCTGGTGTTCATCAGCGTGCTTGGCGGGATCGCAGTGTTCGGCGTGCTTGGCGTTGTCCTCGGACCGATCGTTGTGGCGACCGCCGTTGGAATTCTGGATGTGTATTCGGGCAGCGATGCCGCGGCGAGCACGCCGGAGGGCCCGGTCCTGTAATGTGCCCAGCGGTTCGCTCCCCGCATCTCTAATTTGGGAAGGGCTTTCGGACCCTTTGCGGAAGGTGGAAATTTCCATAACGGCGATTGTGCGCCCGCCGTCTTGCCTGTGCTAGAGTAACGCGCCTGGAGACGCTTTGGTGGAACGATCTGAAGCCTGTTCCACTCCGCGCGAATTCAACGATGCCCGCTGAACCCATCGCTTTGCTTGCTGGATTGCCTCCCGAAAAACTTCGGTGGAGATGCGATCCCGCATCGATTCCGTTTGCCACAACGGCCGAGGCCGAGCCGGTGAAGGAATTGCTCGGGCAGGAGCGCGCCTTCCGCGCCTTGAAAATGGGCGTCGCGGGTTCGTTTAACGTTCGCTTTGGCATTTGCCGGGGCGAGAATCAGCCCTGCGTCATCCTCTCGCATGCATCTGCTCCGAAGCGGCGAAGCCAAAAAACGCCGCTGATCCCGCGTCCCTTCCCATCCGTATCTGAATGGAATTCCGGCCGCACGGCTTGCCCGGCCAAGCCAATCGCCGGACGAGGCTGGCGTGCTATAATATACATGGCTCTGAGTGGGTGTAACATCCTGTAATTGCAGACAGTTACATGCGACCGCCAGGGACGGAACCCGGATCGCGAACGGCTTTGCGGGCGTCTCTTTTCCGCCACCGTGGCGAGTGTGTCCGGCGGTCAGAGCGCGAGACAAGCGGGGCCTCCGGTAGACGCCGCAGTTCGCGTACCGGGGTGGAAGAAAGCAGGGAAGTGAATGGCAGATGAGCAGAACAAGTTACCTCTAGGCGGCGACGGCCAGGGGCCGGGCGCGGCCAATGTGCAGCCCATCAACATTGAAGACGAGATGCGGCGATCGTATCTCGACTACTCGATGTCGGTGATCATCGGGCGCGCGCTGCCCGACGTGCGCGACGGCCTCAAGCCGGTGCACCGGCGCATTCTCTACGCCATGCACGACATGGGATTGCTGCACAACCGCAAGCACGTCAAGTGCGCCAAGGTGGTCGGCGAAGTGCTCGGCAAATACCATCCGCACGGCGACAGCGCGGTTTACGACGCGCTGGTGCGCATGGCGCAGGATTTCTCGCTGCGCTATCCGCTGGTGGACGGCCAGGGCAATTTCGGCTCGGTCGATGGCGATCCGCCGGCGGCCTATCGTTACACCGAAGCGCGGCATGACGGCCATCGCCGAGGAGTTGCTGGCCGACATCGACAAGAACACGGTCGATTTCGCCGACACCTTCGACGAGACCTCGGTCGAGCCCGTCGATTCTGCCGACCAAAGTTCCCAATCTTCTGGTCAACGGCTCCAGACGGCATCGCCGTCGGCATGGCGACCAATATTCCGCCGCACAATCTGGGCGAGATCGTCGACGCCACCATTCAGCTGGTGAACCATCCGCACACCACGCTCGACGAGATTCTGAAGCTGGTGCAGGGACCGGACTTCCCTACCGGCGGCTTCATCTACGGACGCCAGCGGCATCCAGGACGCCTATACCCATGGCCGCGGCCGCTTCCTGATGCGCGCCAAGGCCGCCATCGAGCACATTACCAAAGAGCGCGACGCCATCATCGTCACCGAGATTCCCTACCAGGTGAACAAGTCGCGGCTGATCGAGCGCATCGCCGAGCTGGTCAACGGCAAGACCATCGACGGCATCTCCGACATCCGCGACGAGAGCGACCGCGACGGCATGCGCATCGTGGTCGAGCTGAAGCGCGGCGCCGAATCGCAGATCGTGCTCAACCAGCTCTACAAGCACACCTCGATGCAGGAATCGTTCAGCATGATCTTCCTGGCCGTGGTCAACGGCCAGCCCAAGGAGATGGGGCTGATCCAGGCGATCCAGCTACTTCATCGATCACCGCATCGACGTGGTGCGGCGGCGCACGGCCTTCCTGCTGCAAAAGGCGCAGGATCGCGAGCACATCCTGGAAGGCTACCAGCTCGCGCTCGACCACATCGACAACGTCATCGCCATCATCCGCGGCAGCAGCAACCGCGCCAACGCCCGCGATAACCTTGGTCGCCTACTTCAGCGGCAAGGCAGATCGACGTCAACCTCACCGGGTCGTCATACCGGTCGGTCAATCCCGAGAAGCCGCTTTTCAATCACCAGCAGGCCGACGCCATTCTGGAACTGCAGTTGCACCGCCTGACGCGGCTTTCCATCGATGAAATTTTGAACGAGTTGAAGGAAGTGCGCGAGCGCATCGCCGAGTACGAGTCCATTCTCGGCTCCGAGAAGAAGCTGCGCGCGGTCATCGTCGACGAGCTCGAAGCAGATCCGGAAAGACTACGGCGACGAGCGCCGCACCATCATTGTGGACGAAGCCAAGGAGATCGAGCTCGAAGACCTGATCGCCGACGAGCAGGTGGCAGTTACGGTTTCGCACGCCGGCTACCTCAAGCGCACCCCGATCTCCATCTATCGCCAGCAACGGCGCGGCGGCACCGGGCGCAAGGGCATGAGCACGCGCGAGGAAGATTTCGTCGAGCGTCTGTTCATCGCTTCCACCCACGCCTACATCCTGGTGTTCACCAATACCGGGCGCGTCTACTGGCTCAAGGTCTATGAGATTCCGGACGTGGCCGCCGCCGGACGCGGCAAGCACGTCGGCAACCTGGTGGCGTTGCAGCCGGGCGAAGCCGTGCGCGCGCTGCTGCCGGTGCGCGATCTGGAGGAAGCCGACAAGTACGTCTTCTTCGTCACCCGCAAGGGCACGGTGAAAAAGACGGCGCTCGAGGATTTCTCGAACGTCATGTCGCGCGGCATCATCGCCATCGGCATCGAGAAGGACGACGAACTGGTGGCGGCGCAACTCACCGACGGCCAGCAGATCGTCTTCCTGGCCACGCACGAGGGCATGGCCGTGCGCTTCGACGAAGACGACAGTGCGGCGTGATGGGACGCCCCGCTTTCGGCGTGCGCGGCATGGAGCTGGCGGCCAAGGACTACATCGTCGGCATGGCGGTAACCCCCAAGCAGGTCTTCACCGCCGAGCAGCGGCGGCGCCCCGGCGCAAGAACAAAGACAAGTCGGAGGCCGAGCAGGCGGTTCCGAACCTGATCCTGACCGTCACCGAAAACGGCTACGGCAAACGCACCCAGCCGAGGACTACCGCCTCACCGGCGCGGCGCCAAGGGCGTCATCAACGTGAAAACCACCGAGCGCAACGGCACGCGTGGTGGCGATCCTGCTGGTGAGCGAAGTCTCGGAGGCCATGCTGATCTCGCAGTACGGCAAGATCATCCGCATGGGCACCGACCACATGCGCGAGGCCGGACGCGCCACCCAGGGCGTGCGCCTGCTGCAACTGGAAGGCGGAGACAAGGTCGCAGCCGCGGTCGTCATCCCGCCCGAGGAAGAGAACGGCAACGGCGAAACCGGAACCCTGTTGCAGTAGGGTTACCGCCAGTGCATGGATCGTAATTCCGCAGTTGGTGTACCTCGCTCCTTTGCGGGGTATACCAACCGCGGCTGAAGCTGGACCATCTCGCTATTCTTAAGGCCCATTGAAAAGACAAGGACACACGCCCAATCCGTTGCCCGGGAACTGTCGCTCGGTCTGAAAGCGATCTCCAGGTATTTTTTTCGACGATTTTCCCGATTTGGAACTTAATCCCGATCTTGTGTCAGGCTTTCCTTGACTTTATCCCCACGGGCCAGAGGTAATGGTTCTCGCTATTCTAAAAGCTATTTTCGACCGGGGAAGCCGCTGGGTGCGGCCGGTCATACGGTGACGCCCAACGCCGGCGGTGTCGGCAGGCTTGCGCTGGAGGTGGGGTTGAACCAAGGGCCCCGGGGGGATCATGCAAGCAATGCGCAAGAGTAGTGGGCTCAGTTGGTCGCTGTGGGCCATTGTAATCTTGCTATGGGCAGCAACCGCCGCCGGTGATCAGAAAATAACAGATATCGCACTGGGCGCTCCGCCACAGTCGCTCGCCGTCAATGCCGTAACCAACAAGATTTACGTCACCTCAAACCCGAATAGCGTGTATGTGGTGGATGCCGTCACCTATGCCATCGTAACCGTGGTTACCGTGGGCAACAGCCCAGGCACCGGAGCCAACGGAATCGCGATCAATACCACGACCAATAAGACCTACGTCGCCAATTATGGAAGCGGCTCGGTGAGCGTGATCGACGGCGGTAACAACTATGCGGTGCACGCGGTCGCGGTCGGCAACGGGCCCGACAATGTTGCGATCAACCAAAGCACGAACACCATCTACGTCACCAACTATCTCGACAATACGGTCAGCGCCATCAATGGTGCGACCACGCCCGAGACGGTGACGACCATCAACACCGGAGCCCATCCGCGCTGGTTGGCCGTCCATCCGGTTACCAACCTGGTCTATGTTGCCAATCAGGATGGCACGGTGACGGTCATCAACGGTGCAACGAACGCGCCTACCTCCGTGACCGTTGCCGCCGCCGGGACCCCTTTAAGCGCTATCGCCGTCAACACGCAGACCAACAAAATCTACGTAGGCACCAATCCCAATTACAACGCCGGCATTGCGGTCATCGACGCAAACGATGCGGTTACCAATGTAGTGATCGGCGAACCATCCTGGGGAGTAGCCGTTAACTCGACGACGAACAAGATTTATGTCACAAACTACCTCAATAACATTGTGACCGTGATCGATGGAGGCAATGGCAACAGCCTCAGCACGCTTTCCGTAGCAAGCCAGCCTCAGAGTGTTGTGACCGATTCGACCGCCAACAAGAGCTACGTTGCCAGTTCGATCGGCAGCACGGTCACCGTCATTGACGGAACGACCAACCAGACGGCGGCCATCACCGTGGGTTCCGACCCATCCGCGCTGGGCGTCAACGCGAGCCTGAGTCGGGTATTCGTCGCCAATAAGGGCTCCAGCAGCATCAGCGTGATCGATACCAGCGGGGCTTTGTCAAACTCGGCTCCCACGGTTGCCATCACTTCTCCAGCCAATGGCAGCTCGGTTTCGCAAGTCGTCGCGATTCAGGCGACGGCAACGGCGTCGAGCGGACTGACGTTGGCCGGGGTTCAGTTTCAATTGGACAGCGCGAATCTCGGCTCACCGGTGACGTCCCCGCCGTACTCGACGTCATGGGACACCACCCAGGCGACAAACGGAAACCATACCATCACCGCAACGGCGACCGACAGCGTGGGCACTGCCGCATCCTCTTCCGTATCGGTTACGGTCAGCAACAGCAACACGGACTTCGTCTTATCCGCGCAGAACACTTCGGCAACCGTGGCGCCGGGTGGAAATGCCAGTTATCTTCTCAATCTGGTATCCGGGCCAATCTTCAGCGGCACGGTATCGCTCACCTGTTCCGGAGCGCCTGCGACAGTGACGTGTTCCGTAGCGCCGCCTTCTTCATCGGTCTCCGCCAACAGCACCATACCGGTAACGGTGACTTTGTACACCGCGGGCCAGTCCGCCAGCGCAGCACAACCCCGAAGGGGACGCGCTCCATTCACTTTTGCGCTGGCCTTGTTGGCGCCATTTGCCTTGGCCGGCTGGCGGGGGAGCCGGCGCAAGAACATCCGGCTGTGGGTTACGGGCGGACTTTTGGCGCTCGCGATGCTGCTGGCCTGCTGCGGCGGAGGTGGCGGAGCACCGCCGAATTCTTCCTCCGTGGGTACGGGTACGAGTACGAGTAAGAGCACGGGCACGCCGGCCGGGACCTACCCGCTGACCATTACCGGCGTCAGCGGCGCGGTCACGCACACTGTCAGCCTTACGTTGACGGTGACCTAGCTACCCCAACAAGCCAACTGCGGGCTTGTCGGGGACCCCGGTTTTCAACGCCTGCGAGCGTGTCGCCGGGGACGCTGGTTCGGGAACCGCTTTAGCTCAGCTCGACTTTCTTCATCTGCCGGCCGACGCGGATCAGCCATTGCGCCGGAAGTTTCGCGTTCAGGTGCAACTCGCGGGTCTGCTGGCCATCGACTCTTACGGACCCGGCTTTGATCTTTCTCTGCGCATCGGAAGCGGAGTCGGCCAGGCCGGCTTTGAGCACGAGTTTGTCGAGCTTGATCGACCAGCTTCCGCCATCGGAGCCCGTGCCGCAATCGCTGGCGTGCAGGGCTATGCTCTCGACATTTTCCGGGGCTTCACCGCGTTGGAACTGGCGGGTCCAGTTCACGGCGGCTTCTTCGGCCTGCGCCGCCGAGTGAAAGTCGGTGATGATGAGCTTGGCGAGATCCTTCTTCGCCTGCATGGGATGCACTTCCCCGGCCTGCACGCGCTTTTGCAGCGCTTCAATCTGAGGCATCGTCAGGTCGGTCAGCAGCTCGTAATAACGCCACATCAACCCATCGGAGATAGACATCAGCTTGCCGAACATATCGGCCGCCGCTTCGGTGATGCCGACGTAATTCCCGTAAGACTTCGACATTTTCTGCACGCCATCGAGGCCTTCGAGCAGGGGCGTGGTGAGCACGATTTGCGAGGGCTGCCCGTAATAGCGCTGGAGTTCGCGGCCGATGAGCAGGTTGAACTTCTGGTCGGTGCCGCCCAGCTCGACATCGGCGTTGAGCGCGACCGAGTCGTAGCCCTGGGTCAGCGGATACAGCAGCTCGTGAACCGAGATCGGCTTTTCTTCCTGGAAGCGCTTGTGGAAGTCCTCGCGCTCCAGCATCTGCGAAACCGTGAATTTGGCGGCCAGCCGGATAAAGCCCTCGAAGCCCAGCGCAAACAGCCATTCGCTGTTGAAGCGGATTTCGGTCTTCACCGGATCGAGAATCTTGAAGACCTGCGCCTTGTAGGTCTCGGCGTTGGCGGCGATCTGCTCGCGCGTCAGCGGCGGACGCGTGGCGTTGCGTCCCGTCGGGTCGCCAATCAGTCCGGTGCCGTCGCCGATCAGGAAAATGGCGGTGTGGCCCATGTCCTGAAAATGCTTCAGCTTGCGCATGATGACCGTGTGGCCGAGGTGGAGATCGGGCGCCGTGGGGTCCATACCGAGCTTGATGCGAAGCGGACGGCCAGACTTGTATGACTCCTCAAGACGCTCGCGGAGATCGGCTTCGCGAATGATTTCCACGGCGCCTTTGCGTAGATATTGCAACTGTTCTTCAACCGGAAGGAAAGCCATATAGCTCGATTATACGAGACGGCTTCAGCTCCGGCGGCCGGGATGCTTCCGACCGGCTGCGAAAAAAACAGGAGAGCTGCCCCAGTACGCGCAACGCGCAACCACGGCGCGTGTTGTAACCAGGAGTTCCACCCCAACAACGGTAAAATCGACCGTTGCCGGGGACCTCGGTTTGCGCTCTTTGCAGGCTGCCAGCGGCGCTGTTCCGCTGGTTCGTTAGTGCCATGAAGGGGCGTGCGCCGGGGAAGTAAAATATAGTTGCAGTTGTTGGGTTGTGAACTTGACTTCACCTTAAGAGGAGAGCCTCATGTTTCGCATGCGTTTCGCGTTTTTCTTGATGCTGGCCCTGTCCTTTCTTTTGCCGGGACAACTCGCCGCCCAGGGTCCAAGGGGCGACGCCGGTCAGTACGTGATTTTGAGCGCGCAATATGGCCACGCGCGGAGACATGTTGACGTAACCGGCCGATTGAGAGAATTGGCGAGGCAGGACAGACCGATCCGGGTGAGCAACCATACCTTTGGAGTGGATCCAGACCCGGGAGTGCGGAAGGTGCTGCGCATTTATGCACGCGGTCCGGGAGGACGCGAACAAATGTTTGAGTATGTTGAGGGCAGCGTCGTCGATGGCGCGCAATTCCGAGGCTGGCGTCGTGGCGAATGGGGCGCCGGCGGCTGGAGCGGCCGGTGGTAGCCGAGATCGCCGCTCAACAGTAAAGACCGAGACAACGAGAGACTTATATCCAAATTCGGGAGGGCTCGGGGTGCAATGCCCCGGGCCTGCGCCGTGCTTGGTGTGTCGATACAGCCGGTTTTTTATGTGCTTGTAATTAGGTTCGTCCCGCGCGACGTTTTATAATCGGCAAATACTCTCATGTCGCTTTCCGTTTGCATCCTCTGTTGCAACGAAGAAAAGAACATCGGGCGCACGCTGTCGAGCGTCTTTGAAATCGCCGGGGAGATCATTCTGGTCGATTCGGGTTCGACCGACCGCACACTGGAGATCGCGCGCGGCTTCGGCCCGAAGGTCAAGATTTTCGTTGAGCCGATTCCGGTTGAGCCACGGAAGGGCTTTGCCCGGCAGAAAAACTCGGCGCTGGCGAAGGCAAGCTGCGACTGGGTGCTGAGCCTCGCAGCCGACGAGAGCCTCTCGCCTGAGCTGTGCGACGAGATCGCCAGGGTCGTAAATCCCACGACCACAGTTACAAGCGACTTTTGCGAAACGATGGACAAGGCGAGCATCGACCCGAAACCCGCCGCGGAGTGTGCGGACGAATGGAAGCATGGCGCTCCGGCGGCCTACCGCTTCGCGCGCCGGAACATCATCTTTGGCCGCTGGATCAAGCACTGCGGCTACTATCCGGATTTCAAGATCAGGCTCCTGCGCCGCGGCATTGCCAGCTTTGACGACCCCCCGACAGGCGAGGAGCCGAAACTCACGGCGGGCTCCATCGGCTCGCTCGAGGGCGACCTCATACACCACGCCCATCCGACGCTTTCCGACTACATCGAGGACGGCAACCGCCGCAGTTCCTGGGACGCGGAGACCGTAGCCGCCAGGCAGCCCTGCGAGTTCAGCCTGTTGCGCGTGCTCCTGGGTCCGGCCGCCGGATTCGTCTGCGACTACGTGCTTCGCGGCGGTTTTCTCGATGGCCGGGAGGGTTTGCTGCTGCACCTCAACCATGCCGCCTACGTAAGTTGGAAGTACACCAAGGCGTGGGAGCTAAGCCGGGAAAAAGCCAGGCAGAAAAAAGCTGGCGCGGAATTCTAAAGTCCAGCCCGAGGCAGGCTCTGCCACCGACGGATCGTTAAACAATTTAAATCGTCTGCGCACGGTTTTAGAGCAAACTCAGAATAAGTATATCCGGCAACGACTGCGAAGTGTCATCCTGAGCGAGCCGGGGTCCCCAACAAGCCCGTTGTTGGCTTGTTGGAGTGGAGAAGCGAAGGATCTGCTTTTGCTCCTGCGCCAGAAAAGCAGATCCTCCGGCTGCGCTTCGCTACGCCTCAGGATGACACCTCCAGAAATCGGATACACCAAATGTGAAACCGCCATAGCGTGTAACTCTGGAAGGGCATTCGCCTCCTAATCTAAATTTCCGGCGACATCCTTCTGCTCGCAAATTTCTAGGCCGCCCGGAATTTTTGCGCGACTTCCAAGGTCGGGCCGGGTTTAGACCGGTAGCTTCTACCTCTTGTTCTCCGTTGATGGTTGATGGTTGATTGGGCGAGCCCGAGTCATTTCGGGCTCTTTTTTTTGTTGCCCGGTGACGGCCGCAGGCATCCGATATAGTTGAGTGTTTTCGACCACCTGCTTCCGAAGGGTTCAAAAACGAATGCCCGGAGCAGGTGGCGGTTGTCCGGCGAAGCGGCTTGCTTTTTCCTGGCACGCGCAACAAGACGTGTTGGGGCTATAGCTGAAGCTCAGCCGGACCCAGGGTGCCGCGGGAAACCGTTGCGCCTCCCGCGCTTGGAAAGAGAACGCTGTCCGGGATGAAGCGGAGTCCGTCATCCAGCCTTCAATCCCGCCCGCCCTCGTTTTCCAGCGCTCAAGTTATTTCGAGTTTCGGGTTCAGAGCTCAATTGAGAGGCATCACTGATCGGATGGCTGCAATGTTCAGCGCTGAGACGACAGACAAGGTTTCCGCCCACACGCTATTGACCGACAAGCACGGCCGCCGGATCACGGACCTGCGGATCTCGGTCACGGACCGCTGCAACTATCGTTGCGTTTACTGCCGCACGGGCAATGACGGCGCGCTCTTTGCCGAGTTGCCGAGCGAGGATTACCTGCGCATGGCGCGGGTTTTCGTCTCGCTTGGCATCACCAAGATCCGGCTGACCGGGCGGCGAGCCGCTGTTGCGCCGCGAACTGGTGGAGCTGGTCGGCGAGCTGGCGCGGCTGCGCACCGTCGAGGGCGACGAACTGGACCTGGCGATTACCACTAACGGCCATTTGTTGCAGAAACTTGCCGGCCCGCTGGCGCGCGCCGGACTGAAGCGGGTGACGGTCAGCATGGATGCCGTGGATCGCGAACAGTTCGCCCGCATTACGCGCGTTTCGAACGGATTTGACAAGGTTTTGGCAGGTATTCGCGCCGCCAAAGAAGCAAACCTATGTCCGATAAAGATTAACTGCGTGCTGCTGCGCGGTTTCAACGACGACCAGATCCCCGAGTTCGGCCGCTTTGCCCGGGAAGAAAACGTGGTGGTGCGGTTTATCGAGTTCATGCCGCTGGAAGAGGATCGCGTGTGGTCGCCCCAGATTGTAGTTCCGCTGAAGGAGATTCTGGAGCGGATGGCGAGTTCCGGCCCTTGCGCGAGATCGAGCACGGGGCCAGCGAGACGGCGCGGCGTTACGTGTTCGACGACGGCGTCGGCGAGATCGGCATCATCGCTCCGGTTTCCATGCCGTTCTGCGGCCATTGTTCGCGGGTGCGGCTGACCTCCGATGGCAAGATCCGCACCTGCCTGTTCTCGGTGATCGAACACGATCTCTACGGGCTGATGCGCCGCGGCGCGAGCGACGAACGCTTGGCGCAGTTCATCATCGAAGCCATCAACCAGAAGGAAGAGCGGCATCACATCGGCGAGCCGGGTTTTGTGCCGCCCTCGCGCACCATGGTGCACATCGGAGGATAAGCCCGAATCGCCCGAAGCGATCCCACATCTGCCAAAGCGAGGCACGTCGCTCGGGCGCGGCATCGCGACTGCCCGGCTTACGAAATGTTGCACCGAGCCCTTTGCTTCGTGCATCATTAGAACTGAACTATCCCCTGGCTTCAACAACCCCGCGGGTGGGGCTCGATGGGTAGCAATTCCATCATGGCAGTGCATCCGCTGAAGCCAACGGAAAGCTTTCAACATCCCCGTTCCGCGGCTTGCGGAGCTGAAGGCGAGAAAAACTGTGGCTACAGCTATTTCTAGCGAATCAAAGCTGTTCTCTCGACAACTATCTCGTACTCCCCGATCTCTCGATGGACGCCCGTATTGCGGCTGCCAGGCAAGCGCTGGGAGAAAAGTGCGTCATTCTCGGGCATCACTATCAGCGCGACGAAGTGATCCGTTTCGCGGATTTCCAGGGTGACTCCTACAAGCTTTCGCAGCAGGCCGCCAAGGCGAAGGGCGCTTACATCGTGTTTTGCGGCGTACACTTCATGGCCGAAAGCGCCGACATCCTCGGCACGCCCCGACCAGTCGGTGATCCTGCCCGATCTCAACGCCGGCTGCTCGATGGCCGACATGGCTGAAATCTCGCAGGTGGAAGATTGCTGGGAGCAGTTGGTCTCGCTCGGCATCACCACCGACGACGGCAAAGGACTGTCGCCGATGACCTACATCAACTCGGCGGCGTCCATCAAGGCTTTCTGCGGAGAGCGCGGCGGCGCGGTCTGCACCTCGGCGAACGCGGCCTCGGCGCTGCGCTGGGGCCTGGCGCGCAATCCCAAGGTGTTTTTCCTGCCCGATCAGCATCTGGGACGCAACACCGGCTACGCGATGGGCATTCCGCTCAACGAAATGGTGGTGTGGGACCCGTTCATGCCGATGGGCGGGCAAACCGCCGGAGCGTCTGCGCGCCGCCCGCATCATCCTCTGGAAAGGGCACTGCTCGGTGCACCAGCGCTTTTTGCCGGAGCACGTGGAGCGCGTGCGCGCCGCTTATCCGGGCATCCGCGTGATTGTTCATCCCGAGTGCCGCTGGGAGGTCTGCCAGAAGGCCGACGATGTCGGCTCGACCGAAAAGCTGCGCAAGCTGGTGGAGGACGCGCCCGCCGGAACCCGTTTCGCCATTGGCACCGAGATTCACCTGGTCAACCGGCTGGCCAAACAGTATCCGGAGAAGCCGATCATCACGCTCGACGACGCCGGTTGCCTGTGCACCACCATGTATCGCATCTCGCCGCAGCACTTGTGCTGGGCGTTGGAGAGCCTGGTCGACGGCGTGGTGGTCAACCAGATCAAGGTGGACCCGCAGGTGAAGCACTGGGCGCGGGTCGCGCTGGACCGTATGCTGGAGATCCACTAAACGACGGTTGCGTCAGTCGAGTGCAAATCCTCCGTCGGCGACCGCCAGCCTACCTGAAGAAACTACCCCAGGTTAGCCAAAATCGGGCGAACCTGGGCACCCGTTCTATGCCTGTGCCACGATTATGCGTCATGCTGACGAAGGGCCGCTTCCTGATGGTGGCGTCGACTGGAGTGCTGTGACTGCGGGATGCATCTTCCCTGGTTCTGCTACAGGCGCAGCCGAAGGATTCATCAAAAGCCCACAGCGGCGCGAATGACATTTCGCGTAAAATAAGCTCTGGATGCGAGATATGCGCACTTTTTCCTTACACGAAGCACAAGCGATGCTGCCGGTCCTGGAGTCTGCTGCTGCGCGCTTCGATCGAGGCGAAGCAGAAGATCGAGGAGATCGAAGGCGAATTGCAGCGGGTGCAGGAGCGGATTTTCCTGGATGGCGGCACGCTGCTCAACGCCAAGCGATGGGCCCGCCGCGCCGCCGAGCGCGACAAGGCTCTGCAGAAGGCGAAGGACGCAATTGCCGAGATCAATGCCATCGGCGTGCAGGTGAAGGATCTCGACATGGGATTGCTGGATTTTCCCTGCAAGGTGGAGAGCGGCGAAATCGTTCTTCTGTGCTGGAAGCTGGGCGAGACGCGCAATCAACTCACTGGCACGGCGTGGAAGAAGGCTACGCCGGGCGAAAGCCGATCGACGAACGCATCCAGCGCGCCAAACCCGATCAAATCAACTAGCCGGTTTCTGGCTGGCGCAGCAACTTTCAAGAGAATCGTCCAGTCCAGCACTCTGGCAAATGCTGAACTGATAAAAACCCGCCTGTATTGCTGACAAAGCAAATAGCCTAAAAGGGGTAATTTCCTGATTTACGGCTGTGGGTCAACCGGTAGATACTATTTCCAGAGCAGTTTCAGCGTAGATACATCCCAGGGCGACCAACAGGGAGCGGCGGCCGTGAACAATTCCGAGAGGATATAGATATAGCTTCTCGGGAGCCGCTCGTCGCTCGCCTGCTTCGTGGGAAATCCCTTTTGCGAAACTGGGTTAGAGACTCGTGACACGCACGCTACAAGGCTCCAGGCAAAACGATTTGGCACGGAAGGGCCAGGATTCACCCGCCGCACCTATTTCCCAGGGCAAGAGGTTCTGGCCTATCAAGCGGCCGGCGATGCTGGTTCCGCTCATCGTAGCCTGCGCGCTCTTCATGGAGCAGGTCGACTCCACGGTGATTACGACCTCCCTGCCGATGATCGCACGCGATCTCGGAGTGGCTCCGATCGTGCTCAAGCTTGGATTGACCGCCTACCTGGTAAGTCTCGCGGTTTTCATCCCGGTATCGGGCTGGCTGACAGACCGTATTGGCGGCCGGACCGTGTTCTGCTCCGCAATTGCGATGTTTATGGGCAGCTCCATGCTCTGTGGCGTGTCGCGCTCGTTTGCTTGCTTCGTGGCGGCGCGCTTTCTGCAAGGTGTGGGCGGCGCCATGATGGTTCCGGTGGGGCGCATTGTAATTGTGCGGACGGTGACGCGGGATGAGCTGGTGACGGCGCTCAATTACCTGACGGTTCCCGCCTTGCTTGGACCGCTGGTTGGGCCGTTGCTGGGCGGCTTTATCACCACCTATTGGCACTGGCGCTGGATCTTCTTCATCAACGTTCCGATCAGCATCCTGGGTGTTTTTCTGGCGTTGCGCTTCATGGATAACGTGCGCGAGAGCGAAGTGCCCCGGTTGGACACGTCGGGGTTCGTGCTATCGGCGATCGGTTTGTCGGTGTTGATGTTCGGGCTAAGCGCGATCAACGAAGATGTGGTGCCACGGGTAATGTCTGCCGTCTTTGTCGTCTTTGGCCTCATCGTCACCTACATTTATTTCCGTCTCGCCCAACGCAAATCGAGGCCCCTGCTGGAATTCAATCTGTTCAAAGTTCCGACCTTCTGGGCCGGGGTGGGCGGAGGCTCGCTGTTTCGCATCGGCGTCGGCGCGATTGCGCTGCTGCTGCCGCTGATGCTGCAATTGGGGTTCGGGCTCAACCCGCTGCAATCGGGGATGCTGACCTGCGCCTCAGCCATTGGGGCCTTATTCATCAAGAGTCTCATCCGACTGCTGCTGCGCCGGTACGGCTTCCGCCGGCTGCTGCTGGGCAACAGCGTATTCGCCTCGGCGACGATTGCCGCCATCGGGCTGTTTACGGCAAGAACGCCTCACTGGCTGATTTTCGCCATGCTGGTGGTCACCGGATGCTTCCGCTCGCTGCAATTCACGGCCCTGAACGCAATCACCTATGCCGAGATTCCGGACCATCGGGTCAGCGCCGCCACCAGCTTGTTCGCCACCGTGCAGCAGCTCTCCCTGGGGGTAGGCGTAACCGTGGGGGCCTTCGCCCTGCAGGCATCGAATTATCTGCAAGGTCATTCCCGAATCGTAGCCGGCGATTTCGGGCCGGCCTTTCTTGTTCTGGGAGTGATCGCAATGTCGTCGGCCTACTCGGTTTCGAGGTTGTCTCCCAACGCCGGAGCGGAAATGGCCGGACGCCCGCCAAAGCCGGAGCTAGAGAGCGCCGGAATCTCACAGAACGCGGAGTAGACCGGGTTCGCCGAAGCTATCTTCCCGAAGCAGCCGGGCTTCCGGCTCGGGGTGGGAGTGGAGCCACCCTTTGTTTTTCGATAATAGGAACAAAACAAAAGGTGGCTCGACTGCGCTCGCCATGACAGTTTAATCCGGCGGGATCTACCGACTCGGAAACCGCTGTAGCTGCGAAGTGGCAGAAAAATGCGGCTGCCGAAAGCAGCCGCCGAGTAAATGCGGAGAAAATGCGGAGAGCGGAACTAACCGAGCAAACGCGCAACATCCTTGGCAAAATACGTAATGATGATCGAAGCCCCCGCGCGCTGGATGCTCAACAAGGTTTCCAGCATGATGCGGTCGTGATCGATCCATCCCATCTGCGCTGCCGCCTTGATCATGGCGTACTCGCCGCTCACCTGGTAGGCCGCGATCGGCACATCGAAGCGGCGGCGCGCCTCGGCAATCACGTCCAGATAGGCGAGCGCCGGTTTCATCAGGATCATGTCCGCGCCCTCGGCGAGGTCCAACTCGATCTCGCGCATGGCTTCGCGCGGGTTGGCGGGGTCCATCTGGTAGGTGCGCCGGTCACCGAAGGCCGGAGCTGAATCGGCGGCCTCGCGGAACGGCCCGTAATAGCCGGAGGCGAACTTGGCGGCGTAGGACAGAATCGGAGTATTCAGCAATCCGTTGGCGTCGAGCGCCGTGCGAATGGCGGCCACGCGGCCATCCATCATGTCGGAAGGCGCGATGATATCGACTCCGGCGCGCGCCTGAGAGACGGCGGTCCTGGCCAGCATCTCCAGGGAGGCGTCGTTCACGATCTCATATTCCGGCTCGGGAGCCGCGGCGGCGGCCGCACCCTCCTTGGAAGAGACGCCGCTGGCATGGCTTTCGACCTTCTTGACGATTCCGCAATGACCGTGCGACATGTATTCGCAGAGGCAGACGTCGCCCACGATCAGCAGATCGCGGACTTCGCTCTTAATGGCGCGCGCCGCTTGCTGCACGATGCCATCGTCGGCCCAGGCGCCGGTCGCGATTTCGTCTTTATTTGGCGGCAATCCGAAGAGGATAATTCCCGGAATCCCGAGCTCCTTCACCTCGGCGGCTTCCTTTACCGCTTCGTCGACCGAGAGATTGCAGACGCCGGGCATCGAGCGAATTTCCTTGCGGACGCCCTCGCCGGGGCAGACGAAAAGTGGATAGATGAAACCTTCGGGCGAAAGGCGGGTCTCGCGCACCATTGAGCGCATAGTGCTGGAGCTCCGCAGACGGCGCAGACGACTAGTCGGAAATCCCATAATAAAAAAGTTTAGCATCTCCCCTCGCGACTCGCGCAGTGATGCTTATCACATCCCTAACTCTTTGTGTCACCATGCGTTCCGGGTTCGCCGCGGTGGGCGGGTTGGGCGAACAATTGGGCCAACCTGGGACCGCTTCGGGCGCACCCACGGACGACTCCGGCTGAGGCTGGCCGGTCGAAACATCACGCGGCGACCGTCGGCACGCCGAGCAGTGTAAATCATGCGCTCGCCGGAGTCTCGCCAGCGGGCGGCAGTGTAGGATAGATCGAGATTGATGGCCATTCCCTTAGCACACAACAGCGCCCGCGTTCTCGAGTTCGACCGCCTGCGAGAGCTTCTCGCGTGGCTATTGCCAATCGGAGCTCGGGCAGGCGCGGGTCGAGGCGCTTGAGGCCACCGCGCGAGCGCGCCTGGATTGAGCGTCAACAGCAGCTCACCTCCGAGGTGCGCCAATACCTGAGGGCCGGCGGGCGTTTCGATTTCGCCGGACTGATCGATCCCCGCAAGATGCTGGAGAAGTCTCGCATTCAAGGCGCCATGCTGGAGGTCACCGAGATCCGCGACCTGCTGACGGTGGTGGACCGCGTGGCGGAGTGGCGCGAGATCGCCCATGCATCCGCCGGCCTCGCTGAAGCAAGCCTGGCCCGCCATCGAAGAGCTCTCGGCGCAAATTGCCGACTTCACCGGAGTTGCTGCGCTTCTTTCGCGGCAAGCTGCTGCCCGACGGCACGCTCGACGATCACGCTTCGCCCATCTTGAGCGGGATTCGCCGCGAAATCGAGCGTCAGCGCCGGCTGATCCAGGAATCGTTGCGCGGCTATCTGCGGCGGCTCTCCGAAGGCGGAACGCTGCAGGAAGAACTGATTACCATTCGCGGCGAACGCTTTGTCATTCCCGTGAAATCCGAGCACAAGCGGCGGGTGCAGGGAGTCGTCCATGGCGCCAGTTCCAGCGGACAGACGGTGTTTGTCGAACCGCTGGAGACCATCGAGCAGAACAACGAGCTGGTGCGCCTGCTGGAAGAAGAGCAGGCGGAAATCCAGCGCATTCTGCGTGAAATGACGGCGCGCATCGGCGAACAGAGCCGCGAAATCGCCGACGGCGTCGAGTGCATCGCCGAGCTGGAGCTGCAATTTGCCAAAGCCCGCTTTGCCGAGGACTACGATTGCGTGCCGGTGCGCTTTCTGGAAGACGCTCCGAGCGTCCCGGCTTCGGCGCGCAGGCGGCGGGCGACACCTTTATCGTCCGCAATGCCCGCCACCCGCTGCTGGAGCGCACGCTGCGCGCCAAGGCTCATCAGGCTGGCGGGGCGAAGGTGGTTCCGATTTCGCTGGAACTTGATGGCCGGCACCGCCAGCTTGTGATCAGCGGCCCCAACACGGGTGGAAAGACCGTTGCCCTGAAGACCATTGGGTTGCTCGCGTTGATGGCGCAGTCTGGAATTCCCGTGCCGGCCGATCGCGCCGAGTTTCCGGTGTTCGATGCCGTGCTGGCCGACATTGGCGATTACCAGTCCATCGAGCAGAACCTCTCGACCTTCTCCGCGCACGTTACCAATATTGACTTCATCTCGCACACCGCGGCCCGAGAGTCGCTGGTGCTGCTCGACGAACTCGGCTCGGCCACCGACCCGCAGGAGGGCGCGGCACTGGCCGTGGCTATCGCCGACTATTTCCGCCGCCGCGAATCCGTGTGCATCATCTCCACCCATCACACTTCGCTGAAGGTCTACGCCGAGAACACGCCGGGCGTGCTCAACGCCGCCGTCGGCTTTGACGAGCAGACGCTGGCTCCGACCTTCGAATTGCGCGTCGGCGTGCCGGGAGCTTCGGCGGGCATCAACATCGCGCAAAAGCTCGGGCTCAACCCGGAGATCATTGCCGAAGCGCGGCAGCGCATCAGCAGCCAGACGCAGGATGTCTCGCGTTTTCTCGACCGCCTGCACCATGATCTGCGGGAGATGGACATCGAACGCGCGCGGATGGCGGCCCGTGAGCAGGAACTTGCCGCCGAGCGCCGCCGTCTGGAGAGCGAAGGGCTCAAGGAGCAGCGCGATAAAGTCCGCGAACTGGAACGCAAGCTGGAAAGCCTTCTGCGCGACTTCGAGTATCATGCGCGCGAGTCGGTCAATGCCATCCAGGATCGCGCCGAATCCGATGAAGCTTAGCCGCGAGGCTGAGCGCCGCATCGCCCGGGCGCGCCGCGAATTCCGCGAGCAGTTCAACCAGTCCATTGTGGCGCACACCACCGGGGCGGATCGCGATGACCCGAATGCGCAACCGCACCGCGTGCAGCACGTCAGCGAAGGCGACACCGTGCAACTGAAGTCGCTGGGCCGCGCCGGCAAGATCACGCGCAAGTTTCCCGACGACGCCGTGGAAGTCCAGGTCGGCCCCATGAAGGTGCGCGTTGCGATCGACGACATCGCCGAGGTCATAGCCCGCGCCGCCGAACAGCCCGGTGCAGGCGGCGCGCCAGAAGGGAATCAGCGTTTACCTGCGCAACGAAGAGGAGAGCGCGCCCACGGAGTTGAACGTCATTGGCCAAAACGTCGAAGATGCCACGCGCGAGCTGGAGAAATTTCTGGACCGCGCTTTTCTCGCCGGGCTTTCGCGGGTGCGCGTGGTGCATGGATCGGGCATGGGAATCCTGCGGCGCGCCCTTCGCCAGTATCTGCAAAGTCATCCGCAGGTCGCCTCCGTCAGCGAGCCTCCACAGCAGGAGGGCGGCGCCGGAGCGACGGTGGTGGAATTGAAGGTGTAGATGAGTACCGTGCTATCTCGTATTACGAGTTAGAACAGGCCATTATGGCGTGACTGACCGTCTCGCTCAGCAACTTTCATTCATTCTGGAAATCGACAAGCTCAAGACCATCCTGCGGCAGACGTTGCTCACCGACTCTTCGCGCCGCGAAAATTCGGCGGAACATTCCTGGCATCTGGCGATCATGTCCTTTCTGCTCACCGAGTATGCGGCGGCGCCGGTCGACGCCCTCCGGTCATCAAGATGCTGCTGGTGCACGACCTGATCGAGATCGATGCCGGCGACACCTTCGCCTATGACGTGGCCGGCAACCTGGACAAAGCCGAACGGGAGCAGCGCTGTGCCGAACGCATCTTCGGGATGCTGCCCGAGGAACAGGGACGCGAAGTGCGTGCCTTGTGGGATGAATTCGAGGCCTTCAAAACTCGCGGAATCGAAATACGCCAACGCGCTCGACCGCCTTCAGCCATTGCTGCACAACTCACGCACCGAGGGCGGCACCTGGCGCATCCATTCCGTCGCTCGCGATCAGGTCTACCGGCGCATGGAGCCCATCCGCAGCGCAATGCCCGAACTCTGGCCGGTGGTGACCGGCATCATCGAGGATGCCTGCGCGCGCGGCTGGATCGTTAGCTAGAGCAGTTTCAAGGTAGGTATATCCCCGAGAGTCAGCCTGTCATGGCGAGCGAAGTCGAGCCAGGGTGGACGTGCACCTTTTGTTCCTACTGCTGAAAACAAAGGATGGCTCCACTACGGTCGCCATGACATCTCTCCGGAAAATTGTATATACCAACGTGGGAACCGCTCTAAAACCGGAAAATGATTCCTCCGCTGAAATTCGCCCGGTTCTGGAAGTTTCGCGAGCGAACGTAGAAACAGTTTCCGAAGAAGTTGCAGGCATAATCCCGGCGTGGAATTGGCATAGGTCGGCATGTAGCGGATATCGCCGCGCAGCCCGAAATTTTTGCTCAGGAAATACTTCGCCCCGCCTCCAAGATTGAACGCGAAAGCGGTCCGGTTGGGGTTGCCGTTATTATTGGATTCGTGGGTGAATCCGAGACCTCCGGCGACGAACGGAACGAATTTCTTCTTCTCCCGGTAGTAACCGCTGCCGCGGAAGGGATACAGGACCCCGAACTGGTATTGGTCGATATTGGAGTCGTAGGCTTCGGTATACAAGCCGGTCACGAAGTCGTGCTGGCTGTAGGTGGTCTGGTTGCGCGCCCACATGAACTCCAACTGAAGGTCTTCGAGAACCGTGTAATCGATAAAGGCGCCGAAGCTCAACCCGCTGTTCACGCGCAACTGGTCGATGGTCGAGGTGTTCGGTGTGCCAATCGGGACGAAGCTTCCAGGCGCTCCGAACGCACTCTCCACGGGATAGCTGGCGCTGGTTTCGAAACCGGCAAAGGGCGAAATCTCCAAGCGCTGTCGATCCTGCGCCAAAGCTGCCTCGACAAACAAAATCAGAGTGAGAGCAAGCCAACACAACTTCCAAACCCGCATCGCTTCTCCTTTCCTTGCGGCGGTCACGCGGCCCGGGTCCCCGGCACGCAGGTTTGCGCGTGGTCGGGAGCTGCGATGCCAAAACACGTGACCTCAACGCGCGGTTGCCGCCGGTGCAGTCGCCATCGAGAGTTCGAATCCTGCGTGCTGCCGCAGGTTTTCCACACCTGTGCAGAGCTAAGACTGGCTTTTCACAGGCTTTCCACAGGAAAGCACGGGCTTTGAGCAGATCCACGTACTCCGCCGCGGCGCAACTCAGGCAAACTATTCACCAATGGCGAACCCCGGAGACTTTGCGTACACGCTCAAGCAGCAGGCGGATATCGTCCGCGTCATAGGCGAGTACGTTCGCCTGAAGCGCGCGGGCGCGCAGAATTACTCCGGACTGTGTCCTTTCCACGGCGAGAAAACGGCGTCGTTCTCCGTCCACGCCTCGCGCCAGTTCTTTCATTGTTTCGGCTGCGGCGAGTCGGGCGACGTGTACAAGTTCCTGCAGCGCATCGAGAACATCTCCTTTCCCGAAGCCGTGCGGCTGCTGGCGCAGAAGCTGGGCGTGCCCATGCCGAAGATGCAGTTCGACAGCCCGGCTGAGGCTCGCGAGGCCAAACTGCGCGGAACCCTCCTGGATCTTCACGAGGCGGCTTGCCGGTTTTTCCAGGAGAGGCTGAAGCGCCCCGAAGCGGCGCACGCTCGCGAATACCTCAAGGGCCGCGGCTTGGACGACGAGGCGATCGCGCGCTTCCGCATCGGCTACGCGCCCGAATCCGGCTTCCTGCTGCGCGACGCCATCAAGCAAATGGCCGACGAAGAGCTGTTGCGCGAGTCGGGATTGTTCTCCCAGGCCGCTCCGCGAGAGACTGCCGCCCCGGCGTCTGGTGGCGCAAGCCCGCAGAAGGCTCGCGGCCGGACGCGACGCAGCCCTCGGTGCTCTACTCGAAGTTCCGCAACCGGGTCGATGTTTCCCATCTGCAATGAGCAGGGCAAGATCATCGCCTTCACCGGGCGCACGCTCGCCACGGACGAGAAGTCGGGGCCCAAGTACCTCAACTCGCCGGAAACCGCCATCTACCATAAGTCCCGCATGCTCTATAACCTGCATCTGGCCAAGGAGGCCATCCGGCAGCTCGATTACGCCGTCCTGGTGGAAGGCCAAATGGACTGCATCTCGGTCTACAATGCCGGCTTTCACAACGTGATTGCCAGCTCAGGCACGGCTTTCACCGAAGTCCAGGCCAAACTGCTCAGCCGCTTCAGCAAGAAGATCGTGGTCAACTTCGATCCCGACAACGCCGGGGCCGCCGCCGCCGAGCGCTCGCTTGGCCTGCTGGTGGGCGAAGACTTCGAGATCCGCGTCCTGACCCTCGATCAGGGTTTTGACCCGGACCTGTTCATCCGGCGCAAGGGCGTCGACGCCTACAAGCAGGCGCTGGCGCAATCGCAGAAGTATTTCGACTACCTCATCGAGCGCGCCCGCAAGCAGTTTCCGGTGCACACGCCGGAAGGTAAAGTCAAGGCCATCAATTACTTGCTTCCTCACATCCAGCGCGTGGCGAGCCGCATTGCGCGCGACGAAATCGCCGCCGAAGTGGCGCAAAAGCTGCAAATCGATTCGACGGTGCTCCGCCAGGAGCTGCGCCACGTGGCCGGCGCTCGCGGGACGGCAAAGCTTTCGGCTCCGAGCGGCGACGGCGCTCACCGAGGCCGAACGTGTCCTGATCCGCGCCCTTGCGGGTGGCGTGGGTCTCGGGCACGAAGCGAGTCTCCAGCCGGGAAGGCGAAGATCCCGAGTTCGATCCGCAGCGCCAGGCCCGCTTCGCCCTGGCCTCCGAGCAGTCTGCACGAAGGGCTGGCGGCCGAAGCGCTGATTGCGGCCCTGGTGCAGGCGGTGGCCGACGGGAAAGATCCCATGTCGCTGGAGTTGGCCGAGGCCGACCGGCGGATGATGGCGGCCGCCCTCATGGATGAGCATGAGCCGCTGACTCCGGAATCGCTCCATGAGGCGCTCGAAGCTCTGCGCCGCCGCCGGACTGGAGCACCGGCAAAGGGAGTTGAAAGAGCCTGATCGCCGACGCCGAACGCAAGCAGGACTCGGCCGCCCTGGGGCAGCTTTTGCGCGAAAAGATGAATAACGATAAGCTGCTTCGTCCGGGGCAGGAACCGGCAAATCCCTGAGGCGCCAGTGGCGTCGCCACGGATAGCGAAGACGGCGAAAAATTCCCTGACCGGGACTGACCGTGGTCAAGAGCCGGAAATTTCCCGGGCACCGCGGGTGGAATTCGGTTTTGCGGTGTTTTTATGTAAGAAGATGAACCAATTAAGGTTATAGCTTGAAAAGAAAGCGGGAACTCGAACCCAACCGGTCCTTCGGGCCATCTAAAGTATTGTAGAGTGACTGGCTGTGCCGAGCGTGCGGCGAAGTTTCCCGGCGGACGGATTTCGTTCCGTGCTAAAATACGAAGGTTTCGGCCTGTTATCGGAATCCACATCTATCGATATTACATATCGATTCCTCTGTAGTGTGCAATCAAAGTGGCGGTCGCTTTGCCGTCACAAAGGGTATTTGCGTTGGCTCTTGAAGATAAATTCGACGATATCAAAAAATTAATCGATGTAGGTAAAGAAAAGGGATACCTGACCTATAACGAGGTCAACGATCTGCTTCCCAACGACCTGCACTCTCCCGAGGATCTTGATGATCTGCTGACCACGATCGGCACGCAAGGCATCGACATCCTTGAAGGGCCGAAGCTGCCATCCGCCGCTCTCGACAAGAAATACGACACGGAAGTCGAGGCTGGCGAGGATGTTGAACTCGATCTCACCCCCGGCGCGCTGGAAAAAACCAACGACCCGGTCCGCATGTACCTGCGCGAAATGGGCACGGTTCCGTTGCTCACCCGCGAAGGCGAAGTCGAAATTGCCAAGCGAATCGAACGCGGCCAGCTTCGCGTTCTGAAGGCGCTTTCCCGTTCTCCGATCGTCATCCGCGAAATTCTCGCCATGGGCGAAGACCTGAAGCGCGGGGTCCGCTCCATCAAGGAAGTGGTGGTCTTTGACGAAGAAGAGATCACCGACGAAGTTTTGCAGAACCGGTCTGAAGGACACGACCGCCAAAGTTGATGAGCTAAACAAGCATTACCGGAAGGCGATGCAACTGGCGGCCAAGTTTGCGGAAATTCCTGCCAAGGACAAGAAGCGGGCGCGCGAGTATCGCAAAGTCCGTTGGGCCCTGGGCCGCGAGCAGGTGGAAGTCTCCAGGCAGATTCGGAAGTTGGGGTTCACCAACAGCGAGCGTAAGCACCTGATCGATCGCGTCAACAAGACCGTCGACAGCATGAAGGCGCTCGACAAGCAGATTCAGAACCTGGAGAACCGCGTCGCCGCGACGCGCGCTCGGAGGAGCAGAAGAAGGAACTGCGCCGCCAGAGCCGCCAACTGCGCTCGGACATGGAGCGCATCGAGCATGAGGCCGGCGCCGGCTTCAACGATATGCGGCGCACGCAGCGCGAAATCATCCAGGGCGACATGGATGCCGAGTACGCCAAGCGTGAACTGATCGAAGCCAACCTGCGCCTGGTGGTCTCCATCGCCAAGAAGTACACCAACCGCGGACTGCAATTTCTCGACCTCATTCAGGAGGGCAATATCGGCCTGATGAAGGCGGTCGACAAGTTCGAGTACCGCCGCGGCTACAAGTTTTCGACCTACGCCACCTGGTGGATTCGCCAGGCGATCACCCGCGCCATCGCCGATCAGGCGCGCACCATTCGCATCCCGGTGCACATGATCGAGACGATCAACAAGCTGATCCGCACCTCGCGCCAACTGGTGCAGGAGCTGGGCCGCGAGCCCACCAGCGAAGAGATCGCCAAGCGCATGGACATCCCGGTCGCCAAGGTGCGCAAGGTGCTCAAGATCGCGCAGGAACCCATCTCGCTGGAAACGCCGATCGGCGAAGAAGAAGATTCGCATCTCGGCGACTTCATCGAGGACCGCGCCGTCATCTCGCCGGCCGAGGCCGTCATCAACGTGAACCTCAAGGACCAGACGGCGCAGGTGTTGCGCACGCTGACTCCGCGTGAGGAGAAGGTCATCAAGATGCGCTTCGGGCTGGAAGATGGCAGCGAGCACACGCTGGAAGAAGTGGGCCAGTCGTTTGCGGTCACGCGCGAACGCATCCGCCAAATCGAGGCCAAAGCCCTGCGCAAGCTGCGCCATCCCTCGCGCTCGCGCAAACTGCGGGCTTTCATGGACGGCGTGCACGACTAATCTGTTTAGCTTTTAATGCAGTCGCCTGAGAGGTGTCATCCTGAGGCGGAGCATTGCGGAGCCGAAGGATCTGCTTTATTTGCGGGATAAAAGCAGATGCTTCGCTTCTCCACCCCATCAAGCCAACAACGGGCTTGCCGGGGACCCCGGCTCGCTCAGCATGACACTTCATCGCATGTTGCAGCTACACCAAATCTAAAAATCATCTTGAACTGAAAGAGAAAAGGCGCGGCTTTGGTCGCGCCTTTTTAAATTGCGAAAAGCAGATCCTTCGGCTCCGCCTCAGGATGACACTTCGAGAAATCGGATGCACCGAATGCGAACCACGCCCACGACGACCACAACCGGGCCGCCTTCGGTAAGCCGGCGAAGCACAGATACGGATGCAATCGCTACCGCGTCAGGAAAACCCTCTCGTTGAGATACACCGTCTGCAAGAAACCCACGATGAGCGCGCTGGTTTCATCCTCCCGGCCGACCGCGGAGGGCAGATCGAGCGGCACCACCACCGGAAACCATCCTCCACTTCCGGAGCGCGAATCGATCTGCCAGTTCTTGAAGGGCGCCAGCCGCGAGCGGGTCACGCGCAAGGTTCCGCCCACCGCAAGATTGCTTGTGGTGCGGAATCCGGGATCGTTGGTGAACAGGTAGGTCACGGCGAAATCGCTCTCGTCCCATGCCACCACGTAGCGCAGATTGGAAAACGTTGCCAGCACGCAGGTGTCGAAATGGGTCTCCGCCGTAAGGCAGCGCATCTGCTCCCGCGCCGATTGCATAATGGCACTCGGCACATGTGCGCCCAACGCCAGCGGCGCGGCGGAGGCAGCGGCCGGCGGCTGCGCCCGGAGCGCGGGAGTGGCCACGAAGCCGATCAGTACAACGGTCAGGAAAGCGAGAGAAATTATTTTCATGGGTAAATTCCAAAGCACCGGTTTAACCGGCTGCTGAAAAACAGTTTTGCCATTGATCGGTCCACAAGCCCTTATGGAACTCCATCGTGGAGCACACATCCCATAGCGCCCCTCTTGTTGCTTTGGCGCGTTTTTCAGCGGGCCTTGTTAAGTGCAACTTTGAGTCGACCAGGATCAGCACACCAATTACACCCGGTTTTTCCAAATCCTTCCACAGGAATTCACAACTTTTCACAGCATACCCGAAGCCGCAGCCGCGCTTCCTGCTTGAGCCGCGGGAATTCATCAGGCACTCTGCCTGTAACGCAACGGTGGAAGCCAAACGTGATGCTTCCCAGGGGCGGATAAGGCGAAGGCGATGCAAGCCGGGTTTTCCGGCACTCGCTCGGGTTGCTCTGCCGCATGGCGTCAGGCGCCTGTGCAACTGGACTGCGATGTGCAAGGCCACAACGCTCGGCGACGCGTTAGGCTGGCATATTGCTTTCCGATGGTGCACGGCGGCGGGCAAACCGTGGGTGCCGCAACAGCCCGCAGCGTCGCCGCTCAGGCAACCGGAGATGCAGGCGCGCCGTTCTGCGTGTGCGCGGACTTCAGGGAGGGTCCCCGCACGCGCGCAGTGCTGCGCCGGTCCCGATGAGTAGCCGATCCGTCCACTGGAAAGGGAGCCAGGTTTAACCGCTTGTGCGCGTCTTGCGCGGGGCAATCCGCCCGGCGCATCGCGTCGAGCGCATACCAGGCTCCCGGCTTTTCCGCTCGGCGGCGGGAGCAGCGTCGTTGAGTTTGGTTTTCCACTTGACCGGGCCCGGGTGCGCGGCTGGCGCCCCGGGCTCTTTTTCCATGGTGGAAAGCGTGAAGTAACTTGTGGTGTTCGCCCCCGGCCCGCCGGCCGGGCAGCGCATCGAATCAGGTGCCAATGGCAACCACTGATTACAGTTTGGATCGCGGACTGCCCTCCAATGTCGAGGCCGAGCGCTCACTGCTGGGCGCGATTCTGCTGGATAACACGCTCTACACCGACGCCGGCGCCGCGCTCAAGCCCGACGACTTCTTCCTCGACGCGCATCGCCGCATTTACGCCCGCATGCTCGAGATGGCCGATACCAACCGGCCCATCGACATCGTGACCCTTAGCGAAGAACTGAGCCGCCACAAGGAGCTGGAGGCGGTTGGCGGCGTCGCTTATCTCTCGTCGCTCACCGATGGCACGCCGCGCCGCACCAGCATCGAGCACTACGTCCGCATCGTGCGCGACAAGTCGCTCATGCGCGGCGTCATTCGCGCGGCCAACACCATCATGCAGAGCGCGCTCGACCAGTCGGACACCGCCGCCGATGTGCTCGACCGCGCCGAAGCCGAGATTTTCAGTCTTTCGGAGAACCGCAACCAGCAGGACCTTGTCTCGGTCGCGCAGGTTGCGATGGACTCGTTCGGCGGCAACCTCGACAAGCTCTATGAGCGCGGCAAGCGCATCACCGGCCTGGAAACCCATTACACCGATCTCGACGACCTCACCAGCGGGCTGCAACGCAAGGAACTGATTATCATCGCCGCCCGTCCGTCGATGGGCAAAACGGCTTTTGCCATCAACATTGCCGAGAACTGCGCCGTGCGCGACAACAAGATGGTCGCCGTCTTCTCGCTGGAAATGGGCAGGGAAGCGTTGCTGCACCGCATGCTCTGTTCGCAGTCGCGCGTCGATTCGCAAAACCTGCGCAAGGGCTTTCTCGGAAAGGAAGACATGGGAAAGCTGCGCGACGGATTGGACGTCGCTCATGCAGGCGCCCATCTTCATCGACGACACGCCGGGCATCTCGATTACCGAACTGCGCGCCAAGTCGCGGCGGCTGAAGCAAAGAGAAGGACGGCTCGATCTGATTGTCGTCGACTACCTTCAGCTCATGTCGGCTTCGGCGCCCGGCGGACGCCGCTACGAGAACCGCACTCAGGAAGTTTCGGCCATTTCGCGCGGCCTCAAGGCCATCGCCAAGGAACTCGACGTGCCGCTGGTGGCGCTCTCGCAGTTGAGCCGCGCTCCGGAAACCCGCAGCGGCAAGGACAATGAACCCAAGCTGAGCGACCTGCGCGAGTCGGGCGCCATCGAGCAGGATGCCGACGTGGTCATGTTCCTGTATCGCCCGGAGTACTACGACCACAACGATCCCGACCTCGAAAACAAAGCCAAGCTGATCATCGGCAAGCAACGCAACGGCCCCACCGGACACCGTGCAACTGGCGTTCTTCAAGTCATTCACGCGCTTTGAGACCCTCGAGCGCAGCGCCTGGATGCAGTGAGCCACGATGGCTGCGTTGCGATTGGCGATTCCGGGTCGTTCTTTTATCTGGATCATCCTGTTTGCGTTCATTTGCACGTGAAGATCAATTATGAATTTTCATGCACGTGTTTTCAGCAACTTGGTCGATGGAAAGCCCGCCGTGGGCTTGGCAACATGGCCGGTGCGGTTCTGGATTGCGGCTGGCCAGCCGTGGGCTCGCATTGTTCCCGGCCAGCTTGCTCTTCCAGTTCTCTCCCGAGCGTGCGAAAATAGAGATTACCGCAATGAATTCCCCCGTAAAGTCAGCCTATCACGCCAGAGGTCATTCGCGATCACGGCATCACGCCCGATGAGTACCAGAAGATTCTGAAGTGGCTTGGCCGCGAGCCAACCATGACGGAGCTGGGCATTTTCAGCGTCATGTGGAGCGAGCATTGCTCCTATAAGTCGTCGCGCGTGCATCTCAAGCGCCTGCCAACCCGCAGCAAGTTGGTGGTGCAGGGCCCGGGCGAGAACGCCGGCATCATCGATATCGGCGACGGCTGGGCATGCGCATTCAAGATCGAATCGCACAATCATCCTTCGTTCATTGAGCCCTTCCAGGGTGCCGCGACCGGCGTTGGCGGCATTTTGCGCGACATCTTCACCATGGGCGCGCGGCCGGTGGCGGTTATGGATTCGCTGCGCTTCGGGCCGATCAGCGCCGCAGCGCGGCGTCGCAAGCGACGAGGCGACGATCGGCCGCAATCACTCGATCATGGAAGGCGTCGTCAGCGGCGTCGCCTCTTACGGCAATTGCTTTGGCGTGCCGAATCTCGGCGGCGAAACCAAGTTCGAGCCCTGCTACTCCGGCAATCCGCTGGTGAACGCCTTTGCCCTGGGATTGATGCGGCGCGACAAGATTTTTTATGCCAAGGCGGCCGGCGCCGGCAATCCGGTGATTTATGTCGGCTCGAAGACGGGCCGCGACGGCATACACGGCGCGACCATGGCGAGCGAGGAGTTCAGCGAAGGCAGCGAGGCGAAGCGTCCCAACGTGCAGGTGGGCGACCCGTTCATGGAGAAGCTGCTGCTGGAAGCCTGCCTGGAGGCCATGGAAACCGGCGCGGTGGTTGGCATACAGGACATGGGTGCTGCCGGCCTGACCTGTTCCACGTGCGAAATGGGCGGCCGCGGCGGCGTCGGACTGGAGATCGAACTGGACCTGGTGCCGCAGCGCGAAACCGGCATGACCCCTTACGAGATCATGCTGAGCGAATCGCAGGAGCGCATGCTGCTGGTGGCCGAGCGAGGCCGCGAGAGCGAAGTCTTCGCCGTCTTTCGCAAGTGGGGACTGGACGCGGTAACCATCGGGCGCGTGATTCCGGAAAACAAGATGCGCGTGCTCGAACACGGCAAGGTGGTCGCCGAGATTCCCAACGAGGCGCTCACCGACGACGCTCCGCTCTACAACCGGCCGCTGGAGCCGTGGACGGCGCCTGTCCCGAAATCGCTTCCTGCCGGCATCGCCTGGAGCGAGGATTACGGCGGCAGCCTCAAGGCGCTGCTGGCATCGCCGAATATTTGCTGCAAGCGCTGGGTGCATGAGCAATACGATTCGATGGTGCAGACCAACACCGTGATCGGACCGGGAAGCGAGGCCGGCGTCATTCGCATCAAGGGAACCAATCGCGGTTTGGCGATGGCGCTCGACGGCAATGGACGCTGGTGCTATCTCGACCCCAAACTCGGCGCCATGCATGCCGTGGCCGAGTCCGCGCGCAATGTCGCCTGCGCCGGGGCGCGTCCGGTGGCGGCCACCAATTGCCTGAACTTTGGCAACCCCGAGAAGCCGCCGATCATGGGCCAATTCTCGGCCGTGATCGACGGCATCAGCGAGGCTTGCCTCAAACTCGGAACGCCGATCACCGGAGGCAATGTCAGCTTCTACAACGAAACGCTCGGCGAAGGGCATTTATCCGACCCCGGTGATGGGAGTCGTGGGAATCGTCGATGACGTGACCAAGGTTGTCGGCTCCAGCTTCCTGCGCGAGGGACGCGCGGTGCTGCTGCTCGATGCCTCGGGCGCGGAACGCACCTCCGAAGCCGGAACCGTCTTTGGTTCCTCCGAATATGCCCGGGTGGTGCTTGGCAAACTGTGGGGCCGTCCGCCGGCTATCGACCTCGACGGCGAGTTGAGATTGCAGCAACTGCTCGATTCAGCTCGCGGCAGAGAGTCTCGATCGACTCCGCCAAAGATATTTCCGAGGGCGGGCTGGCGGTTACGCTGGCCGAGAAGTGTTTCGCGAACGGAGTGGGAGCGAGACATCGACTTGCAGCAGTGGAAAACTCGGCCGCATCCTGGCCCTGTTCGGCGAAATACCGTCGCAGGTGCTGGTTTCCTGCGACCCGGCTCACGTCGGCAGAATCCAAGAAGTAGCGAAACAGCGCGAAATTCCGGCAGCGCCTCTGGGCACGACTGTCGACGACAGCTTGAAGATCAGCATCGATGGCGTGCCTGTTGTTTCCGCGGCGGTTGCCGAGTTGAAGCAGGCGTGGATGTCGGCTCTGGAGTCTGCCTTGCATGCCGGTAGCGACGAGGGGCCGGTGCCTTCGCTGCTCGAACGCGGTTGAAGAACAGGCTCTGCAGCCGAAAAACGTCCTGATTTTCATTTCATCCCGCCAACGCGGGCCACTGGTGAGAGATGCTGAACAGCAGGTTGGACAAGTTTCACGAAGAGTGCGGGGTAGTCGCCATCTGGGGTCATCCGGAGGCCTCGACGCTGGCCTACCTGGGCCTGCATGCCTTGCAGCATCGCGGGCAGGAGTCGGCGGGAATCGCCTCATCGGATGGCGAGCGGATTCTCCTGTACAAGGACATGGGCCTGGTGGCCGATATTTTTAATGATGAAACGCTGGCGCGCGTACCGGGCCGGCTCGCCATCGGCCACACGCGCTATTCCACCACGGGCGACTCGGCGCTGCTGAACGCTCAGCCGATCCGGGTGGAGTGCAACAAGGGACGCATCGCGCTGGCGCACAACGGCAACCTGGTGAACGCCGCCGATATCCGCAAGCGCTTCGAACGGCAGGGCTCCATCTTTCAGACCACCAGCGACAGCGAGATCATCCTGCACCTGATTGCGCACTCGACGGAGCAAACTCTGGTGGACGCGATCAGCGATGCTCTGCGCCGCATCGAAGGCGCCTTCTCAGTCGTGCATGATTACGCCGGACACGATTTTCGCCGCCCGTGATCCCCGGGGATTTCGTCCGCTGTGCATGGGGCGCATGCCCGCCGGCGACGGTCAGCGCGATGTCATCGTCTTCGCCTCCGAGACCTGCGCCTTCGACCTGATTGGCGCGACCTACGAGCGCGACATCGAACCGGGCGAACTGGTCGAAGTCAATGATTCGGGCGTGTTCTCGCATCGCTATGCCCCGGCGCTGCCGCAGTCGAAGTGCATCTTTGAGCACGTCTACTTTTCGCGCCCCGACAGCCTGATCTTCGGCGTGCCGGTGCAGGAAGCGCGCGAGGCCATGGGCCGCCAGGTTGCCCGCGAAGCTCCGGTCGAGGCCGACATCGTGGTTCCGGTTCCCGACTCGGGGGTGACGGCCGCCATGGGGTATTCCTTCGAGAGCGGCATCCCGCTGCAATTCGGGCTGATTCGCAATCACTATGTGGGACGAACCTTCATTGAGCCGGAACAGCGCGTGCGCGACTTTGGCGTGAAGCTCAAGCTGAACCCGGTGCGCGCCATTCTGAAAGGCAAGCGCGTGGTGCTGTTTGACGACTCCATCGTCCGCGGCACGACCAGCAAGAAAATTGTGCGCATGATCCGGGACGCCGGCGCCAAGGAAGTTCACATGCGCATCTCGTGTCCGCCCACCATCTCTCCTTGCTATTACGGCGTGGATACGCCCACCCGCGGCCAGTTGATCGCCGCCAACAAGACGGTGGATGAAATCCGCGACTACATCGGCGCCGATTCGCTGGCGTATTTGTCGCTGGAGGGACTGCGTCTGGCTTGCGGCGAGCGCCCGGGACAACCCACCACGTTCTGCACTTCGTGCTACACCGGCAAGTATCCGACTGACTGGGTAGAGGTTCACGATATCAAACCGGCCGAGAAGGAATGTGGTGCGCGGTGGTTACCACGGCGCTGTAATTGCCCCAACCGGCCAACGACCGGCTTCCACCCCAGCAACGGCAACGGCGGCTGTCGCCGGAGACTGCGGCTCCGTGCTGCTCCGCCTTAGGATGACCTCTCAGGCGACTACTAGAAGCTAAATAGCTATAAATCGGCTTGCGGGCGGCAAGCATAACAAGGCCCAGTCTTTTAACTGGGCCTTTTGCTTGGAAGCTCGCGAAATGGATCTTCGAACTGTCAGGCGGCGGGAACTGCCGCTCGCCTTCCGGGCTTCGCCTGCATTGAATCTTTTCCCGGAACAGCAACTCGACTTCCCTCTTGGCCTCGGCCAGAGGCAGCGGCGGCACGGCGGTGATGATGCGCACGATGCGCGCCAGGTCAAAATAAGACTTGCGGCATTTGTGCATGAAGTCCACCGGATACTCCGGCTTGCGCGCGCGGGCCTCTTCCGGGTCGGCGTCGAGCAGCAGAGCCAAGTCGGGTTGCGGCACGATCAGCCGGATGATCTGCACCCACAGGCGGGTCAGCGGATTCGTCAGCGGCAGGTTCGCCATCTCATCGTAAATATAGCGGTCAAAGATGACGACATCGCATCCCGAGCCCATGGCGCGGGCGACCACGAAGTTGAGATGAACGGCGTCGATCAAGATACAGCAGGTGACGCATCAGGGTGAGATACCAGGCGCGCACGTTCTTGTCGCGGCGCTTGACCGGGCGTTCGGGCGACCCTACGCCGCGCTCGCTTCCGTAGACCGTGTGAACGAACTCCTCGCGATAGCGCGAAAGCACCACGACATTGTCCCAGAAAGTCAAAAGCTGATCGCTGAGCCCGAGTTCGGAGATCACGCGGCGCAGGTTCTCGATCTGAGTCGTCTTGCCGCAGCCGTCAATTCCCGAAAATGAAACCAGCATCGCGTGACGTCGCTGTGTCAGTGCACTCATTGTTCTGCCCCAGGTTCGCTGTCTGTTTCAGACAGCATGATCGTTCTCATTTAGCGAGCAGCCGCACGCGTGCTGCCCGGCGCGGTGCTGGGAGTTGCTTTCGACAACCCTGCCACGGCTCCGATCGCCATGCCAGCGGCAGCCACGGCGCCAAGTTTCAAAAACAGCGAGCGCATCTGATGCTGCTTGGCGCCGGCAATCGCCGTTCCAGCCGGACGCGAAGCGCCACCGCCGTTCGCGGGGACATTCTCGGCTGTCGCCGTTCCCAGCGGCTCCGTGGTCACCGTCGAAGGCGGTTGACTCGGGCGCTGCGACAACTGGGTCGAAGGCGCCGGCGCGGGTTCGTTCGGCTGAGCCGGCGGCAGTTGCGCTTCCGGCGCGGCCGGAACCGGCGTCAGCGGACCCTGCGAGGGGTTGACGGTCGTGCCGTTGATGACCGGGGCCGGCTCGGATTGCGGCTGCTGCGTCGGGTTGCTGCCAGGCGTGGAGCAGTTCCGGCGCGCCACAGAGCGCGAATCCAACGGCGAGAACCACGGCTTTTGATCACGGCAATTTGCAGTTTCATGGGGAACTCTCCTGCCCTCGACGGCTACGCGACTTTGTCTACTTCTGATCCTGGGACCACCTTGCGGCCTGACAACGCACCTTCCATGGGGTCGGCCGCAAACTCTTTACGGGTATCTTTCAGGGCGCGCTCGATGTCGGCATCCTTGTCGTACACCAGGTTTCGCATTCGATTCTTGGCATAGCGCCACAGATTGGCCAGATTGGTTTCGTACCAGCACGACTCGGGCATCCGGGCGGAAAAACCGCACAGCACCCGGAATCGGTTCGTGAAGGAGCGTTCCATCCGCCAACAGGGCGGCGGTGAGGCGATGATTGCCTTCCAGAATGGTGAACGGCGAATTCTCGTCGATTCCGATCAGCAGCACGCAACTGCGGGCCTGGTCGGTACGCAAACGGTAACTGAGGGCCTGCACTTTCGAGATGAACTCGCGCGTGCGGCCGGAAAACTTCTTATTGCGAATGCGCTCGACGATGTCTTCCAGCAAGAAACTGCCGGAGGCAATCCGGCGCCACTGGGCGCGGGGAAAAACGCGTAACAGTTGCAGATCGCCCGGCTCCATGCAGACTTCCCACCACTGCGTGTCGGCCGGCAACTCGCGCCACATGTGTCCGCGGCGGCGGAACAGCAGGGCCCGGCGCAGCGCGTTCTCGGCCTCGTTCGCGAGATCGGCGTGCATGACGAGATGCTCGAAGCTTTCCCGGTCGCGATGAAATTCATCCCGGTAAAACTCGTTCTTGAGGAACTCGGCGATGGCGTCCGGCTCGGTGACTCGCCAAAGTTTCTTCATGCAGCCTCCTGGACGCTCGCCTTGCCCCGGACAAAGAACGGAACGGAAACGGCAAAAAGGAGCAAAATGCGCAAGACCTGCTGGACGACGATGACTTCCAAAAGGGAGGCGTGGAAGACGGCGACTCCGGCCATCACCAATCCGCTGACCACCAGCTGGAGCCATCCGGTATTGGCGATCCGCCGCGACATCTCGTACGTCATCAGCACGACGCTCAGGGCGTAGGTGCCCGTGGCAATCGCGTTCATGGTCAGCAGCAGCTTCATCCCTCCGTGGTGAAATCCGCCGCCAAACAAGGTCCCGATCACCAGATCCGGGAACGCCGCCAACAACAAGACAAAACCGACGGATAGACCGGCGACAAACAGCAGCGGCACGACCACGGTCTTGCGGCTTTCACGTTCGACGGCCTGACCGGCGGAAACCGGGAACATGGCGCTGGTCACCGACCAGGTGGCGAAGTAGAGAAGGCGTCCGACCAGGGCAATGGCGGCATATAAGCCGGCATCGCGCGGCGCAAAGTAGTGCTTCACCATCAGGATGTCGATGTTGCTGATGATGACCTGGCCGATAAAGAAGATGATCGCCTGCATGCCCTCGCTGAAGGAAGCCACCTGCCCCGGCCCGGATTTCCCGCGCAAAGCGGCATCTCCGGCGGGCAGCAAATAGGCGGCGAACACCGACAGCGAAATGCTTCCCACGGCGCCCATCACGCCGGCTCCCATCAGCGACGAAGGCAACCGCCGCGATCAGCTTCACCAGGGCCTCGACGATGAGGTTGACGCTCAGGCGGACGAATTGGCAGGTGCCCTGCATTCCGCCGCGGCGCACACCCAGGGGGATGTAGAACAACATGCCCAAGCGCAAGCACCTCGATCAGCCGCTTGGACGGCAGGCGCAGGTACTGAGAGATTGGCTCGCTCAACAGCAGCAGCGCGATACAGAGGCCCAGGCCCACGCTCCAGGCTTGCCGCATCAGCGTCCGGTAGACGGCGGCGCGCCCGCCCGCTTGCTGGTTGCGGGCGATGAATTTGGCCGCGACCAGCTGAAATGCCAGGTTGATGCAGGAGGCGAGCATGAGCAGCGTAACCGCCGCCGCCGCGTGACTGAAGTCGCCGGGCCCCAACAGATGAGCGACACTGATGTTGTAGCCGAAATTCGCCAGGCTCACGAAGCCCGAACCGACCAGCATGATCACGCTGCCGGACAGGACCAGGCCCCGCGATTGCCGCGAGCTGCAGCAACCGGTCGGCAAAGCCAGCCTTGCGCTCCGCCCATTCGAATACGGCGTGTTGCTTGGAACTCATGCCGCGCTTTCGTTATTTCCGCCCGGCCGGAACGTGACTGACCGTCACCTTCGAACCAGCGCTGGGAAATGGAATGGTTGGCGTTTCCGGCGCGGAGAACTGCCGCATGACGTTGGGCAGGAAGCTGCTGAAGCTTCGCGCCGCATCGGTCGCCGAATCGTAGATCTCGAACAACCGGCCGGTGCGGGTCAGCTCCAGAATGACCATGGCTTCCGCCGAAGGGGCGGCCAGCTTTACGTCCCCGTCGCGCTTCATGGCTTCGCTCATGCAGTGCAGCAGCATGTCGACGCCGGCTGAATCCAGTTGCCGCACGTTGGAAAGATCCAAGACCACCTGCGGCCGGTCAGATTGCAGGATCGGCTCGATCGCGCGCATGAACTGGCGGGCTTCTTTCAGGTTGACCCGCTCGGGAACTCGCTTCACCACCACCGGTCTACTCGTTTCCATATCTCCTCGCAGTCATCAACTCGGGTGCAAAATGACGATCGGCGCGATCTTGATGCTCGACCGTAGCGGTCGAGAGCGAAGGCGGAGCCGCCTGGATTGCCTCGGGCAAAGTGGCCGGGATTTCCCTTCTCTTTTCGCGCAAGTTCGAAAGCAAAGCTTTCGGCATATAAAGAGCCAGGCTGAACATGTCGCTCAGCGCCCTGACCGTAGCGCTGGTGGAAGCCATGTCGATCAGCCTTGCGTCGGCGATCTCCACATCCACCTGGCGTTGCAGATGAAAGATGTGCCGGAACCCGACCACCGAAAAGCTGACGTCGAGTCCGGCGCCGACCTGGCTGAATGGCAGGACGGTGGAGTTCTCCACCACCGTGCCGCAGTCGATCTGCGAGTTGCGTTCAATGACACTGCCGCGAGTGATGACCGCCAGGGCGCGAACGCGCGCGTAAGCGCCGATATAGGCGGGCGCCACGATCCGTGCTTCGCGGTGAATCCGCGCGCCTGGAGCCGACCCACACACCCGGCTTGATCTGCATCGCCCTGGGGTTCGATGCCGGTTTTGCCGGCGAACGACTCCAATGCCAGGCGGCGAAAATCCGCAATGGTTTGCAGGCGGTTCTGGCGGTTCATCCAAGGGGAAAACGTCGGGCGGTACCCGGAAGCGCTCCAACATGATTGCGGAAGATGAATGCGGCGTCGTTGCGCCGGGAGGCGCTGATCACGAACAGATCCAGCGCTTCGCCTTGTTGATCGCAGGCTTGCGTCAGCCGGCTGTGATGGTCGAGGTGAAACTGCACCAGCTTTTCGTAGTCGACATTGACGTAGGGACCGAGGCGCAGAACCACGATCAGTTCGGCCCCGTTCTGGGCGAAATCGTTGAAGACGGCCTCGGCAAATCGCCAGAACTGGCCGTTCGCCGCTTTAAACCAGCGAAGATCGGGCTGAGATTGCGATCCGGAAACTGGTCGTATTCCGAGACGACCGCAATCGAGCCGATGCCCTGCTGATGCATGCGATGCGTGACGCGGTTCAGCAGACTGGCCCCGAGCAGGTCCAGCATGGCGAGCGGCACGCCGGTGAAATGCTCGCTGGAGGCTTCGGGCTTGCCCCCGATTAAAAGAATTGCCCTTACATCCATGGTGTCCACCTGGGAGTTGCAGCACGGAAGATCGCCGAACGCGACGGCACCCATCCCGGAATGCGACGAAAGCGCGAAAGCGGCTCCAGTGCGCGCTGATGCTTGTGCAAGTCAAAGGAGCGCAAGTATTGACGGATAATCTGCGGCATCGTCATGCGTAACGCCGCCGAAAAATTCTGCTCCGCCATCTCTTGCATCAGCGGAACGTCACCGATCACCTTGCAAATGCAATTGGCCAGGTCATCAGGATCTCCGGTCTTGTAGAACCGGATTGCCAGCCGCTCGTCGTCCCCCATCTCCCGAAAATCGGGGATGTCGGCGCAGATGATCGGAACGCCGTATTCGCAGGCGATGTGCGCCACTCCGCTGGAACCGGTGGCGGAGGAATACGGCATGACCATGGCCGAGGCGGTGCGGAACAGATCGGGGATCTGCTCTTCCGCCACGTACCCGGTGAAGCTGATGTTAGGGTTGTCGCGGAAGCGCTCCGCAACCGATTCGACGTAGCCGGGCGCCTTGGGGTGATTGGAGCCGGCGATGACCAGCCGGGCTTCAGGCATGCGCTCATGCACCTTGGCAAATGACTCGATGAGCAATTCCAGGCGCTTATAGGTGCCCCACTTGCCAAACGCCAGGATGCGGTGGTGGGGATTGCCGCGCTGAGCGAAATCAGGCATCTCCGGCCGGGCGGAAAGAATGCCGTGGGCGCGAAAGTGAACATTTTCGCCGCCGTATCTCTCCATCAAAGTGCGGCGGTAGGCCGGCAGGAGCACCGAGACGGAGTTGGCCATCAGCAGCACGCGGGTGGCGAGATATCCCGCCGCACGGTAGACGCGGGGAAAACGCACGCCTGCGTGCCCCAGGTCGATGTTATCCATCAGGTGGTGCAAGGTAACGTGGGTGTAAAAACCGGACAGCCGCATCAGCGCCGGAATCGAGAGACCGGCGAAGGCGGCGACGGGACTGTTTCCGAAGGTCGAGAACAGCAGGTTAAACCAAACCACGTCCGGCTTAACTTCGCGAATCGCTTTGAGCAGACGGAGCGGATTCGACAGCTTGTCAAAGGACCAGCAGCGGACAACGTCGAATCCCTCGACTTCGGGTTGCGACGAATCAAGCTCGTCCGCCAACACCGTAAGACTGAGCAGGGGATCCCGCTGCAATTCTTTGGCGATGTGATAGCCGTATTCATTCAGTCCCCGCCGGCTCGGCGGGAACGCAGTCACCAGACAGATTTTCATCGGGCCCCCTGGCCTAAAACACAGTCAGACGCACCAATGGACGGAGGATGGTCTGACCGTGGCCAGTAAAATCGTAATAGTCCGCAGTTTCAATTCCGAAAGAGAATCGCAGTGGATACTCCACCGGAACCGGGCCGCCCACATCTTCCATTGAGCGGCGAATTGATTTTGTATAAGAGATGAAAAAACTGTTCTGCACGTTGTCATAGGAATGAAATCCTTGACCACGCGAGAGCGAAAAGTTGGCATCGGCACTCCACCGGTTGTTGAATTTGTATTGCACTTCGCCAGCCGGCCTGAGTGCCTGCGCAATCCAGGAACTCTGGTCCTTGTACGCGCCAGGAGCGGATGTAGTCGGCCAGGACCGCCACCTTCAGGTTCTTTCCGAACTGGTGTTGCAGACCCCCTGAAGTTGCCGTCGAGTAGAACTCGCGGACTAGCGGATTGAACGTCAGATCGCGGACCGAATATGCGGTGATCAACTGCGTGTGTCCCCAGGGCCGACCGACCGTGAATTGGATGCGTGCTCCGACCTCGCTGGAGCTGAGATTCTGGTCCAAAAAAGGTCCGGACTCGTGAAAAGCGCTGCCTTGCACCGACAGCCAGTTTCCGAACGAGTTGGTCGAGAGGTAGGCGAACTGCCGGAACAGGTTCTGGTTCATCTGCACCGGCGACTCCAGGTCGCGGCGCACCGTGAACTGCATTCCCGTGTTGAAGGCAATGCGTGTTCCGTCCGATGTGCAGAACCGGATTCAAAGCACCATTGAAGTTGTAGTCGTAGGTGTCGCGGTTGAAAATCAACCCCTCGTTGGGAAAGGCAAACTGGCCGCGCGCATTGCGCAACTGGAAAAAGCCGCTGATCAACGGCATGCCTTCCTGGTGAAAGCGAAAGCCATTGGTCCAGACGGTCTCCAGCGAGTTGAAAGGCCCAGGCAGGTTTGCTCGGAGTGGCCCCGTTGGCCAGCGCGTTCAGCTGGTAAACCGTGGAGTCATCCACCAGGCCGTGCATGTCGAAATCGGTGTCGACGCTGATTTTTTTGGTGACCGGCATGCCCTTCTTGCCCGGCCGCCTCCTGCATGGAGCGCTCCGCGATTTCATCGCCGCCGCCCAGTTCGTTGGCATGGGCAAAAGCAAGCATGGCTCGGCTGTTGTCGTGCCGCTGGCGGTAGATGTTGCCCATGGTCAGCGCATAATCGTAGTTATCCTTGAACGTGTCGGGATTCGCGATGGCGGCCAATGCGTTCTGCGCCTGCTCGCGTCTCTCCCTGGGCGAGCAGAGTGTTGGCCATGCCGAGCGCGACCACCTCGTCGGCGGCTCCGGCTGCCTTGGCACGCTGGAAATACTTGGTCGCCAGATCGAAATCGTTCATCGCGAGCAGCAGGTTGCCGGCTTCGATCAGGTTGTCGGCCGAGACCGGCTCGGACTTCGCCGATGCGCGCTTCCGCCAAGGACGAGTGCGATCTGCTGGCGGGCGTCGTCATTCTTTCCTTCGCGCTCGAACAGCCGCGCAATTGCCAGGCGCGCTTCCACCCGGTTGCCATCCGGCGCTTGCAGCGCGCGCGTGAAGCGCTCCATGGCGGCCTGACGGTCTCCCAGCGTGAGCAGCGCGTCGCCGGTGTTCAGCAGAATCGCCGACTGGTCGGGGCTCAGTTTCTCGGCCGCGGCGACGTACTGCAGCGTCCGCTCGCGGTCGTGCAACTCGGCGTAAGCATGCGCCAGCGAGGCGTAGATCAGCGGATCATCGGGCGAGAGACGCAACGCGTCGTTGAGGGTGTGAATCGCATCCTGGTAGCGGCGCTCGCGATCTTCGCGTATCGGCCAGGGCCAGATGCAGCTTCAGGTCGTCGGGCGCAAACTTGAGGGCGGCGAGATATTCGCGTTCGGCCGGACGCAACAGCCGTTGCTGGCGGAATGCCGTCGCCCGCGCCAGGTGCGTGGCGCCGGACTCGCCCAACTGCTTCTCGGCGAGTTCCACCTGCTCGAGCGCAATGCGGCCATGGTGCAGCTCCAGTTGCGAGAACGACATGCCGAGGTGCGCCACGCCGTTATTGGGCGAGAGCCGCAGCGCCGTTTCGAAGTCCTTGATCGCGTCCTCGGCGTTCTGCATGTCATTGCGCACGTACCCGCGGTTGACATAGGCGTCGACCATGTTCGGATCGCGCTCGATCGCGCGCGAGTAGTCGTCGACGGCTTCGCCCAGCAACTGATTCTGCTTGTGCACGTGTCCGGCGAGCAGAGGGAAATTGGCTTCCTTCGGCAAAATGCTTTCGTACTGCTCGGCCAGGCCGAGCACGTCATCGAAGCGTCCGAGGTTGTATAAGTCGTAGCCAAGATAGACGGAGGCGTTGCGATCCTTGGGAAGCTGCTGGATCACCTTGTAACCAATTTGCGCCGATTCCAGGTATTTGCCGGTGTGGAACAGGTAGCGCTCGGTCTCCCGCATGACGCGCGGGTCATCCAGCATTTTCCCTTTGGCGCGCGCAATCCACTCGCCGGCCAGAGCGTATTTGCCGCGCTTCGATGGCGGCGTTGGCTCCGTTGGCGACGACGATGGCATTGGCCGGCGCCAGCTTGTACGCCTTCTGGTAATTCAGCTCCGCCTTGGCGAACTCACGCGTCGCCGTGTACAGATCGCCAAGCGCGAGAAACGGCACGTAGTCGTCCGGATACTCGCGAGCGTACAGATCGAAAAACTTCTCGGCGGTCTTGGTGTCGCCTTCGTCGCGCGCCAGGTAGCCCAGGCCTTCCATCGCCAGGCGGTTGCGCGGATCCTTTTGCAGCACGCTCGAATACGTCGCCCGCGACTCCGGCTTGCGGTCCATCTTCCAGAGCAGCGCGGCATATTGCAGCGTGATGTTCAGATTCTCCGGATCGAGCATTGCCGCCTGCTTCAAGTCGGCCTCGGCGCCGCTGTAATCCTGGCCGGCGGTTCTGATGGCCGCCCGGACGCGCAGGAACTCGGCCCTCGCGGTGCCCTCGATGTGCAACTGATCCATCATTTGCTCGGCCACCGCGATCTGGCGGCGCGCGTTCATGTCGTCGCCCGCGTCGCGGTAAAGCTCCGAAAGGTTGAGCCGCAGTTGAATCGGGTAGAGCTGCCCTTCCGGGGGAACGCCCGCCGGCAGGTTCGCAATCGCCAGGTTGTACTCGCGGACGGCTTCCTGGTTGCGCTCCTCCGCCTTCGCCAACTGCGCCCGCAAGGCGTGCAGCCGGTAATGATTGGCATCGAGACTTTCGGCGCGGCCAAGATATTCGCGCGTCGTGTCCAGCCGCCCGAGGCGCATGAACGCGGCCGCCGCGCTCAGTTGCAGGCCGATCTGGCCGGGAGCGAGCTTGGCGGCCTTGGCATAGGAATCGGCGGCTTCCTGCTTGTCGCCGTTCAGTTCGTAGCTATATCCGAGGTCGGCCAGCACGTCGCTGTTGAAGACCGGAGAATTTCTCAGGGTCGCAATCGCGGATTTGTAATCGTGCTCTTCGCGGTAGTAGTTGGCGACGGCGCGAAACACCATGGGATTGCGCGGGTCGCGCTTTCGGGCCTGATCCAGCAACTGCCGCGCCCGCTCCGGCTGCTTCAGTTTGATGTAGGCGACGGCCATCATCAGCTCCGCATGCGACGGTCGGATGCATGGCCTCGGCGCGCGACGAGCAGCCTGATTCCTTCCTGCAGGTCGTTGAGCGAATGAACATCTCGCCGGCCATCAGCAGATCGTTTTCGCGGCGCGGATTGGCGTTGATCACCTGCAGAAGCAGCTTCTTGGCGTCGTCCATGCGGCCCATGCGAGCGTAGGTCTGCGCCTTTCCCGACAGTCCGTCCAGGTCTCCGGGACGCACCCGCAGGCCCTCGTCATAGGCTTCGAGCGACTGCGCGAAGCGTCCGGCCAGACGCGAGGTGTATCCCAGCAGAAACCAAAGCTTGGCATCCTGCGGGGCGGCCTTGACGGCGCGCGCCGCAAAGTCGGCGGCAGCCGATGGGTTTCCCCGGCGGAGCGCATCTTCGGCAGCCCGGGCGTTGCGGCCGACCTCGATGCTGCTGCCCCATCCCAACTGGCCGCCGACTTGCTCCGGCTTGGGGTTCTTCTGGTCAGACTTCACGGTTGTCCTGGTGTTCTGGTTGGACGGCGTATTTGCGTGCTGCTGCTGGTCGCCTCCAATATCAAATGTCTGCGCCGAAGACCGGGGCGGCAGAGCAAACTGCAAGCAGGGAACAGATCAGAACACTCGAACTTTTTTTCACGTGGGACACTCGGTTATGCATTCGCGGGGGGACTGCCCGCGAGTAGCTGACTATTGTTCCGATGCAGTTGAGCCGCGAACGGCTGTTTCCGCAGCTCGGGTTCTAGGGACAAAATTCCTTTCAGGGAGTATCGACGTGCTGCAACTGGGACTCCGGATTCCGACTATGGGCAGAGGCGAATGTTCCGATTTAGCAAAAAGAGGAATTCAGCGTTCTCACCGGCAAACTTTCCAGCTATTCAGGGAATCAAACCCACTTGAAGAAAGCGCGGAGGACGTTCCCTTGCAACAGAAGTCAATAGATGCTTCCCGCCGCCCGATCCCTCTGATGGCAATCGTGCTGCTGGCGTTAGCGGTGCACGGCCCGTTGCTGTTATTGCAACTGCCGGCCAACTCCTATGACGCCAACACCCACATTTTCTTTGCAGCGCACTACGCAAAGAGTTGGTTTAATCCCTGGAACGAGAACTGGTTTGCGGGTTTTTCGCAAACCTCCTATCCGCCCCTGACGCACCAGTGGATTGCTCTTTTTTCCCATGTGGTGGGGCTGACCATGGCCTACATGGTGGTGCAGTTGATCGTCGTGCTGCTGCTGACCGTGGGCGTCTACCGCTACTCCCGGCTATGGGTCGGCGAGCGCGCGGCGAGCTATGCGGCGATAGCCTCGATTTTTCTCGGTTCGCTGGCGATGCTGGTATACCAGTCAGGCCAGTTGCCGACGACAACCGCGGCGGCGTTGACGCTCATCGCTCTTCCTTACTTCTACAACTGGAATCGTTCGGGTCGCTTTTCGGACTTCGCCAAAGGGCTGGTGCTCAGCCTGACGGCGGCAGCGGCGCACCACGTTACCTTTCTTTTTGGCGGCGTCCTGTTTGCCGTGCCGGTGATCTGGCTGTCGTTCATCGACCGTCATGATGAGGAAGCGAACGCTTCGATTCCCGGCATTGCTTTGCGTACGCTATTTTTCGCCGCCTGCAACGCGATTGGCTCGCTGATCGTGTTGCTTCCCTACTTCATCGGATTGCTGCACAACCCGATCACCCAGATGCCGATTCCCCATCCCAGCCGCGACAATTACATCCTGGTGGGGCACAGCGGAGCTAATTTCTGGCTGATTCCGATGGGCGCATTGATCCTGGCGATCCCCTACATCCTGGTGAAAGGCTCGTCCAGCCGCCGTTTGCGGCCGCTGCTGTTTGGCTGGTACCTCACCACTTTGCTGGGATTGGGCGGCACCACGCCGCTGGGCAGTTGGCTGCTTGGCCGCGCGTTCTACATCTTGACCTTCGAGCGCTTTACCTTCTGGGCGACCCTGATGGCCGTTCCGTTTGTCGGTCTGCTGGCGGAATCGCTCATCGAGCGCTATTCCCGGAAGGCCGTGATCGCGCTCTGCGGCTGCTGGCCGTGGCCACCTGCGGCATGGCGGTTGGCTGGATCAATTTCAGCCCGATTAACGAGGGAAATTTCGATGTCCAGCCGATGGTGAACTTCCTGAATCGCGATGATCACTCCAAGTTCCGCTACATCACGCTGGGCTTCGGCAACAAGTTCGCGATGCTTTCCGCCCGGGTTCACGCCAGCAGTCTTGACGGCGATTACAACTCCGCGCGCCTGCTGCCGGAGATGACCGCTTACGGCGCCGCTCAGCTCTACAGTTCCAAGTACTACGGCACGCCGGGCATGGAAGCCCTGCGCGCCGTGCTGAAGCACGCCGATCAGTATGGGCTGCGTTACATCTTCGTCAAGGATCGCTACTACGAACCGTTGCTCGCCTTTGCCGGATGGCGCCAGACCGAAGTCTATGACGACGGCCTGGTCACGCTCTGGACAAAAGACGATGTTCCGCCGGCGCGGAAGCTCGACTTCGGCGGGTGGACGCCTCCGGTGTGGCAGTGCATCCTGTGGGGAATCCTGCCGGTTGGCGTCAGCCTGCTGTCGGTGCTGATTCTGCTGGTGCTGCCCGACGTCCGGCGCGCCGAAGCGACGCTGGAATTTCCGGCGGCTGCTCGCGGAAGTCGCTCTGCGGGAGGCAAAGTGATGAAACTGTTTCTCCCTGTCACCCTCGTTGTTCTGGCGGCCGCGTTGATTGCCGCCGGCACCATTCACTCCACCACCCTGGCTCCGGCCACCACTCCCGACCGCGCGGTGCAGTCGCTGTTTGAGCACGTCAAGGCGAAGAGATATGAGCGGCGCCTTCGCCTATGTGGCCAAGCAAAGCGATATCAATCTCGATTCCTTTGCCCGTGACGTAAGAGGCAGCAACGGCTCGCTGCGCACCTATTCCACCTTGCAGGAATTTCCGACCAAGGTGCTGAACCGGAACGACGACCAGGCGGCTGTCCGCGTGACCTTGCAGTGGTCGTCCGCCGTCGGCGCCATTTACGACACGCGCGATCTCCAGGTGGTGCGCGAAGACAATAGCTGGAAGGTGTTGTGGCCGCTGGTCAAGCAGCCGAAAGTGCCGCCGCAGGTCATCCCGGTGAATTACTTGCGCTGGGACATCATCACCCGCGGCTCGGATGACGATTGGGGCGCGCAAAACGTCGATGCCCCGCGCGTGCGCATCGTCTCCATGAACGCCATTGCGCGCGATGGCGGCACCACGGTGCTCGGCGAAATTGTGAACGAGGATACGGTTCCCGGCTTTGTCTCCGTCAACGCCACTCTTCTCGGCAAGGATGGCGCGGTTCTGGGACAGGAAGAGAGCTTCGACAAGATTTCCCATACCTTGCTGCCCAAGGAAATCTCGCCCTTCCGCATTGACTTTCCGGATGTGGCGCTCGCCAAGGTGAAGTCCGTGCGGATGCAGCCCGCCTCCATGCTGGTGGCCGCCGCCGCCGATCCGGTGATCGGCGTGCTGCACCAGCGGCTGGAAAAAGATCTGCGCGGACGCCCGGTTTTGAAGGGCGAACTGGTCAACCAGAGCGGTCAGACGGTCAACATCCCGCACGTGCTGGCCACTTATTACGACAGCTCCGGGCGCGTCATCTGGGTTTCCGACGGTTATGTAAACCAGGCGCTGATGCCGCAGACGCCGGTGCCGTTCATGGTCGACGTGCGCGACGATCTGGTGGCGAACGTCCACAGCTACCGGGTTACGGTCAACCAATACAGCATCAATGCGCGGCAACCCTAGCAGGCTGCTGAAAAACGCGCCGAAGCAACCAGCGAGGCGCTATCGGATGCGTGTTCCACGATGGAGTTTCGCAAGGACCTGTGGGCCGGATCAATTGCAAAACTGTTTTTCAGCAGCCCGTAGGCCTGGAGACAATGATGGTGAGGAGATTCCTTTTGCTGCTGGCCCTGGCGTGTGCCGCCTCGCAATGGTTGGCGGGCGCATCTCTCGCGGTGCCGGACCACGTTCCGGCCGGGCAGGAGCTGTCGATTCCAACCAGCGGCAGCGGCGAAGCCACGCTCTACCTGTTTGGGCCGAGCCACGTGGCCAAGCGCACGGTGAAGCTCGGGGCTCCGGTAATCTTGGCGGGCGACGAGCTGGTGAGCGCCGGGCGTTACGTCGTGGTCTTGAACGGAGAGTCATCGACGTTCTTTGTGACCGCCGGCCCGGTCGTCGACCGTGGCCTTCATCGCCCGTCCTTCGCGGGTTCCGGCGTCAACCAAGGATGTCGTGAGCGGAACCGTTTTTCTCTTCGATCGCAATCAGAACCTGGTGCTGTCGCCTCAGCCGGTAAACTTCAGCTTGCCGTGCCGGGCGCGCCGGATGTCCAGCGCACGGAGACCTCCAAGGGCGGAGTCGCCTGGACGCGGCTGGATTCCAGCCGGCGGGCGGGAGCGGCGCAATTCGTCGCTTCGGCCGGAGCGGCTTCCGTACGGCGCGTGGTGCAGGAAGTTGCCAGCGAACCCTGCAACATCCGCATGCACGCCGGCGCGCGAAAGACGGCGCCATCGCGATCGAGACCGACCCGATTCGCGACTGCGCGGGAAACCCGGTTCCGGACGGGACGATCGTGACCTTTACCTCCGTCGACGGCAGCGGGCGCAGCACGGTGGATGCGCGCATCAAGCGCGGAATTGCGCAGGCTGAATTGCCGGCGGCGCGGCAGGCGACCATCTCGGTGGCGGCGGGCGTGGTGATCGGAAACGAGATTCGCTGGGGAGGCGGACAATGATGCGGGCGGAATCCACGTCAGGTACTTGCTCTTCGGATTGTTGGCGGTGCTGGTGGCCGCGCGCCCCGCTGCCGGCCGCCGAGACCGGATTTGCCGTCACTCTGGACACCTCTCAGGCGCAACCCCGCCACGTGGAAGAGACGACCATGGCATCCGTGCAACGCGACTACGGCCACGCGTGGCACGCCATGGCTGCGGCCATGGAGGAGAACAAGGCCGGATTGCTCGGCTCCGATTTCGTGGGCTTGGCCAAGGAGCAACTGTCGCAGGCGATTGCCGAACAGGGCAAAAGCGGGTTGAAGCGGCGCTACATCGATCACGGTCATCAGGTGCGAGTGGTCTTTTACTCGCTCGACGGCTCAGCCATGGAGTTGCAAGACACCGTCCGGCTTGAAATCCAATTGCTGGACGGCGACAAAGTAGTTTACAGCGACCAGGGCACATTTCATTTCCTGGCCCTGATGACTCCGGCTGAAAACAGTTGGAAGGTGCGGCTTCTGGAAGGCGTTCCCGGCTTCTAGCAGGCCGGTGAAAAATTGTATCAGTGCATCCTGAGGTTAAGGGTTGCGCCGCCGGGGCCCCCGGCAAGCCCGTCGTTGGCTTGTTGGAGGTGGTAGCCGGTTTTGCACGACCGAAGAGTCTGCTGAAAAACTATTCTCCAGAAGTGTCATCCTGAGCGAAGCGAAGGATCTGCTGTTTGTGCGTGCTGAAAGCAAAGCAGCCTCCTGGAGTGGGTCGGGGCGACCAATCAGTCCGGGCGTCGCTGGTTCCGAGGTGTACTTACTCTGAAACCACTCTGACAGGCTGCAAAAACAGCTTTGGCGCGGGAGCCCGGAACAAGTTGCCCACATCCGGGTTTCACATGAAGGTAGAGCCTTTGCTCTGCCCTGTCTCCAAACGCGCAACCACGGCCGTCAAAGGCTTAGCGGGCTGCTGAGAACTATTCTCCGAAGGTGTCCTCCTGAGCGTAGCTCGCTGTTGGTTTGTTGGGGTGGAGTAGCCGGGTGGTCGGGGTGAAGCAGGCCGGGAGATTACGAATTGCAGGGTTCACGGCGGGTTTTCGACGAAGGCGCGGTCTCTCGCCGGGCGTCTTGCCGCAAAAGCCGATAGAATAAGAATACTGGTACTTCAGGAAGCGGCAGCGCATCCAAGGTAAACGGCTGGTTCTTAATGAAGATCTCCACGAAAATCCCTCTTTTTGCTCTGCTCCTAACCTCGTCGATCTGGACCCTGGCTCAACAGGATAGCTCAGCCCGGGGTTATGAACCCGCCGCCGCTGCCCGGAAGCGGCACTCCGCAGAACAGCGTCTCCGCTCCCGCGGCGCCCACCATCGAAAAGCGATGCCGAGCAGCAAAAGCAGAAAGTGGATCGCGCGCAGTCTTACTATCACTACTCATTGGCGCATATCTACGAAGAGATGATGGCCATTACGGGCCGCACCGATTACGCCAGCAAAGCGATCGACGAGTACCGGCTAGCGGTGGAGAACGATCCCGGCTCGGCGTATCTGAATGCCGGGTTGGCCGAGCTCTACCTCAAGACCGGCCGTATCCGCGACGCCGTGAATGAGGCGCAGGACATCATCAAGCAGAACCCGGGCAATCTGGAAGCGCGCCGCCTGCTGGGCCGCATTTATCTGCGGTCGCTGGGCGACATGCGCGCGGGCGCGCAATCGCAGAACATGCTCCAGCTCGCGATCGAACAGTACCAGGAAATCGTCAAGCGAGATCCCAAGAGCCTGGAAGATCATCTGCTGCTGGGGCGTCTCTATCGCCTGAACAACGATATGGTGAACTCCGAGCAGGAGTTTCGCACGGCGGTCCAGCTCCAACCGGATTCCGAGGAAGCGGTTTCCACGCTCTCGTATCTCTACAACGAAGAAGGCAATTACAATCGGGCTCTCAATATATTGCTGAGCATTCCGGAGAGCAGCCGCAGCTCGAAGCTGTATGCGGCACTCGGCTATACCTACGAGCAGAAGAAGGATTACAAGGGCGCGATTCAGGCCTACACGAAGGCCGTCAATGCGGATCACGACAACCTGGACGCCATGCGCGGGCTGGCGCAGAACCTGCTGAATGACAATCAGCCGGAAGCCGCGCTCGATCAGTACAAGCAGATCACCGAAGCCGATCCCCAGGACGCGCAGAGTTACATGCGCATGGCGGATATCTACCGCCGCGACGGCAAATTCGACCAGGCGCTGGCGGTGCTGAAGAAGGCGCAGGCGATTGTCGAGGATTCTTTCGAAGTTCCCTACAGTATCGCCGTCTATTTACGAAAACGTGGGCCGCTATGACGAAGCGGCGCAGATTCTGCAAGACCTGTTGAAGCATACCGAAAAGGCTGACGGCACTTACTCCGTTCCGGAACGGAACAACCGGTCCATCTTCCTGGAGAGATTGGGCTCGGTTTATCGCGACCAGAACAAGACTCAACTGGCGGTGGAAACATTCCGCAAGATGGTCGCGCTTGGCGATGACAGTGCCTCGCGAGGCTATCAGCAACTGGTTGAGACCTATCGCGACGCCAAGCAGTGGACCCAGGCGACGGCCGTGGCCGAAGAAGCCGCCAAGAAGCTGCCCAACGATCGCGGGCTGAAGCTCATTTACGCCGGCCAGCAGGCCGATACCGGACAGGCCGAGGTGGCGATTGCCAGCGTGAAAGCCATGCTCAAGGGCACCCCCGACGATCGTGAGATCTGGACCGCTCTGGCCCAGATGTACAGCCGGCTGCGGCGCTGGAAAGATGCCCAGGAGGCAATCGGCAAGGCTGAGCAATTGTCGACCAAGCCCGAAGATAAGGACTACACGTCCTTTATCGCCGGCTCGATCTACGAGCGTCAAAAGCATTACGATCAGGCCGAAGAGGCCTTCCGGAAGGTCATCAACGGCGATCCGCGCAATGCCGTCGCACTGAATTATCTCGGATATATGATGGCCGATCGCGGTACGCGGCTGGAGGAAGCGCTCGGCTACATTCGCCGCGCCGTCACGCTGGACCCGCAAAACGGCGCGTATCTCGACTCGCTCGGCTGGGTGTACTTCAAGATGGGCAACTATGAACTCGCCGAAGAAAATCTGCGAAAGGCAAGCGAGCGGCTCAACAACGACCCGACGGTTCACGATCATCTGGCCGACCTCTACCAGAAGACCGGCCGTCTGAAGCAAGCGGTCGCGCACTGGGAGCGCGCGGTGGCGGAATGGAACAGGACCATCCCGGCCGAGGTCGACTCGGCTGACCTGGCGAAGGTCCAGAAGAAACTGGAAAGCGCCAAGATTCGCCTGGCGCAGCAGAAAGACTCGAAAGAATAAGAGCGGAGCTGAAATTCTCTATGTCAAAGGCATCGCCATGGCGGTGCCTTTTGTCGTTGGCGCGCGTTTTCCAGCGTGGTCGACCTGAGCACAGCGAACGATCGCGTCCGAGCAGCCGGATCGAGCGATCGTTGAACGATTTCGCGAAATAGGACATAACATCTCTGGTTTTGCCGTAGACTTTAGCCATGCTCGCCGAATATGCCGTTCGGGTTGAGAACTCTCGCGGACGACGCTACCCCGAGCCCGAGCATCCGTATCGCACCGCGTTCCAGCGCGATCGCGACCGCATCATTCACGCCCGCGCCTTCCGCCGGCTTGAGGATAAGACTCAGGTTTTCACCCATCGCATCTCCGATCACTTCCGCACCCGGCTGACGCATACCATCGAGGTCGCGCAAATCTCGCGCACCGTCGCCATCGCGTCTCAACCTGAATGCCGATCTGGTCGAGGCTCTGGCGCTGGTGCATGACATCGGGCACCCGCCTTTCGGACACGCCGGCGAAATCGCGCTGGACGCGGTGATGCGGCGCCATGGCGCGCGCTTCGACCACAATCTGCACGCCTTGCGCATCGTCGAGAGCTTTGAAAAGCGCTACATCGATTTCACGGGCTTGAATCTCACCTTCGAGGTCCGCGAAGGCATCATCAAGCATTCGCGGGATTACGCTGCCGACGAACACCCGGAGCTGGCGGAATACCTGCTCGACTTGCGCCCGCCGCTGGAAGCGCAGTTGATCGATCTTGCCGATGAGATTGCCTACAACACGGCCGACCTCGACGACGGCTTCGAGGCCAGGCTGCTCGGCATCGACGAAATTCTCGAGCGGGTGCGCATCTTCGAGCGCTTCTACCGGGAGGTCGACAAGCGGCATCCCCAGGCCTCCACCAAACTCAAGTTCAACGAGGCGCTCAAGCGCATGCTGGATCGCTTTGTGACCGGCCTGATTGAAACCACCGCCGAGCGCGTGCGCCAGGCGCGGAATCCACACCCTCGAAGACGTTCGGAATTGGCCGGAGAGGCTCGCGGCTTTCAGTCCGGAAGTCGACTGCGAGCGGCGCGAAGCCAAAAGAGTTCCTCTACGAAAAGCTCTACTACAGCCCCACGCTCAAGCCGCAGAAAGCCGATGCGCAGCAGATCGTAACCGAGCTGTTCGATCATTGGCTGGCGCATCCGGACGAGCTGCCCCGGAGCTACCAGGAAATGGCCGGCGACGTCATCGCTCCCGCGCACCATCTGCGACTATATCGCCGGAATGACCGACGGTTTCATCCTCCAGCAGCACCGCAGGCTTGTCGGCTGAGAACTGCGTCTTCCGCTCTTTCTTCCCGCACCCTGACGAATTTACCCGATGCCAATCGCGGACGCCATCGAGGCTGAAACTCGGGCTTGCTTCAATACTCTTATTTTTTAATAGCTTACAGCATCCATCCCGAGCGGCAGTTTGGCACTCGAACTGTATAAGTAGGGGCAGGGCGCCATCGCCGTCGGTTGTCGTGCGGGTTGTGCAACCGGGCGGCAGGAACGACATCGAACGTTGTCTTGGCTGCCGGCGCTCGACCGAACGGAGGAATCTGGAATGAAGAACCGCTTTTTTATTGCGCTACCGATCGCTGTCAGTCTGATGGTTCCGGCGGCGCTGGCGCAGACAGCCGACGACTGCGCCGGGAAACAGGACAACAGCAATCCGTACTGCCTGGAAGTTGTCGCCGACCGGGCGGCTCAGGCCGAACCAGCGAGCGCGGCCCCGCAGTCCTCGAGCAGCCAAGCCACCCAACAGGCCAGCCAGCCCGCCGATGACCTTGGCCCGCATCAGCCGCTGCAACCGGAAACGCGGCAGGGATTCTGGGGACACCTGAATCCGTTGGCGCGAAAAAAGTATGTGCAGAACCAGCTCTCGCCCATTCGCAACCGGGTCAACGAACTGGATGAGCTGACGGCCAAGAATTCGACGATGTTAAAGGATGTCGACGCCCGCGCCACCGAGGGCATCCGGCAGGCCAGCGCCAAAGCTAACGAAGCCGATCAGCACGCCTTGGATGCGGGCAATCGCGCCCAGCAGGCCAATATGACGGCCCAGCAGGCCAGCACGCGTCTGCAGACAGTGGAGCAGGTCGTCGGCAACCTCGACCAATACCAGGCGGCCAATCAACTCGAACTGCGTTTCCGTCCCGGCCAACTTGCGCTCAGCAAGCGCGACAAGGATGCGCTTGACCAGGTTGCCACCGAATTGAAGTCCCAGAAGGGCTTCATCGTGGAGATTCAGGCTTTCTCTCCGGGCCGCGGCGAAGCCGCCGTTCAGAGCTCGCAGAAGATGGCCGACTCCGTTGTGCGTTACCTGGTGCTGAATCACAGCATTCCGGTCTATCGGATTTACGAGCTTGGCATGGGCAACGCTGCCGTGCAGAGCGCGGGCGAGGTGACACCAAAGAGCTCACCGCAATGTAAGCCGTGTCGAGGTGACGGTTCTGAAGAACGGCGTCGATCAGCTCGCCCAGGCCGAGTAGGGCGTTCATCGATAATCCGTTTCGGGCACGAACCCAAAGCCTCTCGCCATGCGGGAGGCTTTTCTGTTTCCGGATCGGCCTGGTTGAGAGAATAATAAGCAGGTGGTCCGGACTACGACCGCGACCCAATGGCGGCAATGATTTGTGCCGCGGCCTTGCCGACTACTGATGATTCACTACACAAATTTCGATTCGCCGGTCGGCCCCTTGCTGGTCGCGGCCAGCGACAAGGGTCTCGTTTTGCTGGAGTTCTCGCCGCACCGCGCGGGCCGTACGAATCGGCGATGGAATGGCATCGAGTCGAGGGTGCGTGCAGCCGCTCGGGACTCCGCCTTCGGATCCGCAATGGAATCCGGTGGAATCCGGCGAAGAGCTGCGGCCTTATCTGGATCAACTGCGGCAGTACTTTGCCGGAGAACGGCGTGAATTCACGCGTCCCGCTCGATCTTCACGGGACGGAATTCCAGCTACGATGCTGGCACGCCCTGCTGGAAATTGGCTACGGCGAAATCCGTACTTATGCGCAGCTTGCTCGGGCTGTCGGATCTGCCAAACGGATTTCGCGCGGTGGGCGCGGCCAACGGCGCCAATCCGGTGTCGATTATCGTCCCCTGCCATCGCGTGATCGCCTCCGACGGCACCCTTGGCGGCTATGGCGGAGGACTGGAAGTGAAAGAGAAACTGCTCCGCCTTGAGGGCGCTTGGCCCATCGGCAGCGGCCAACTGTTTTGCAACGGTCCGCTATAGCTGTCTGCAATACAATCCGATCCCAAGTGGGAATTCACACTGCTGCCTCGGGTGTTTTCCCGCTAACGGCAGCATGAGCCAATCCTGCGGCACCCGGCGCAGGCGGTATATGTTGTTCTAAAGAAACCGGAAAAAGTCTCAATCCAGAAATTCTGGTTTTGGCCAGTCAGATGCCATACGGAATAATGAACGTCTCAAGGGGAGGGACTGTGGACACGGCTCTGGTGATTATCGGCGTCAGTTTTCGAAGTGCACCAGTAGCGGTCCGCGAAAAATTCTGGATTGATGAGTCGGCATACGCCGAGAGGCTAGCCGATTTGCTCCGTTGCGAAGCGGTCGACGAGGTCGCGGTGCTCTCGACCTGCAATCGCACCGAGTTTATCGTGTGGACCACGGATGCCTCCCAGGCCGCCAATTCGATTCTGCGGTATCTGACTCGCGAGTACAATCTCCGCCTGGCCGAGTGGTCGAAGTTCCATCGGCATGTCGATGATGCAGCCATGGGCCACCTGCTGAGGCTGGCCTCGGGGCTGGATTCGCTGGTGTTCGGCGAGGCCGACATCACGGCGAAGAATCGAGTTCGCCTACCGGGCTGGCGTCCAGGCACGATCCATAGGCCGCTGCCTGGAAGCGATCCTGCTGAAAGCGCTCGCGGTTGCGCGCCGCGTGCGAACCGAAACCGAGATCGTCTTCGAACCTCTCTCTGAACTCGTTGGCGCCGGTCGAGCTGGCTCGCCAACTCTGCGAAGACCTTGAAGAAATGCGGTTTGGTCGTTTTCGGCAGCGGCAAGAAGAGTCAGCAGATGGCCGAACTTTTCCGCAACGCCGGGATGACCCGGGTCGAAGTCGTTCCGCCAAATCGGGGGCCGGGAACGCTTAAAGTCGCTCTGAACTCAGCCGATTTACTGCTTACCTGCTTGCCTGACTCCAGCTTTACGCTGCAACGAAACCATGTGGCCGAGTTCACCCGCGATCGAGAGCGCCGGTTGGTCATCATCGATACCGCAGTGCCACGGAACGTCGATCCGGCGGTGTGCGAATTGCCGGGAGTGGCGCTGCATAACATCGATCAACTGAACGAATTCGTTCTCCGCAACGCCAAACAACAGCACAATCTAGTCGTCCGGGCGGAAAAGATTCTGCGCCACGAAAGCCGCTGGATTTTTCCGGCAGGTGGCAAGCGAGCAGGTGAATCCCATGGTTGCGGAATTTCGCGCGCACCTGGGGCAGGTTTGCAGTGAAGAGCTGGAGCGCCTGAACGAAGAGTATGGCCCATTTACCGAAGAGCAGCACGAGATCCTGAACGCCTTGGCTGAACACGTGATGCAGCGCATAGCGAGTTCGCTGGCACGGAGCCTGGCTGATCCTCCCAGTGCCTTGGAGCAGGAGACGCTTGCGAATTTTCTGCAAGGACTGTTCCATGCCGAAGCCGGCGTGGGTACCGCGGCCATGCGGGCCGGACAGGGCCATGAGCAAGAAGAGGGGAACGCCCCGTGTGCCGCATCCGGAGAGCCGAAGTAGCTCAGACCTGGATTTCGGCCGCCAATCGACGGCCGCCGCACGAAGGATGTGGAAGAGATTGATGTGGAAGAAATTAAGCTCTGCGACTTGGGGTTAACGGCGACCCAAGCATAGGTTGAGCGCCGTTAGCACCATTCATCCGGACAGGGTTGCGCAGATCCTGTCCGGTTTTTTCCGCAACAATTCCGGATCTATAGCTGTTTAACTTTTAGTGTAGTTGCCTGAGAGGCTGTCATCCTGAGGAGGAGCCCGGGGTCCCCGACAAGCCCGCTGTTGGCTTGTTGGGGTGGAGGAGCCCGGGGTCCCCGACAAGCCCGCTGTTGGCTTGTTGGGGTGGAGGAGCCCGGGGTCTCCGACAAGCCCGTTGTTGGCTTGTTGGGGTGGAGGAGCCGAAGGATCTGCTTATCTACGGAACAAAAGCAGATGCTTCGCTTCGCTCAGCATGACACTTCATCGCATACTGCGGCTACACCAAATCTGGGTATTCAAAATTTCCACAGGAATGTCATGACGGCCGTACGCGCCGACTCAGGCTTGCGCGGCCTCTTCCTCGTCGACATGCACGAGGCCGAACTTCTTCAGCTTATAGCGAAGCGCATCGCGGCTGATATCCAGCAGACGAGCTGCCTGTGTCTGATTGCCGTTGGCTTGTTGCAGTGCCATCTCGACCAATGCCCGTTCCACCTGTTCCAGCGAGGTTCCACCTTGAGGGATCGATAGCTTAGGGAGAGCTCGCCCGCCGGTCGCGGTCGCGGTGTCGCCGGTGGCCGCCGAACTGGCTTCGAACGCCGTCTGTCCCGGGGCGTGCCGGCCGACCGCGAAGGGAAGATAGTCGGGACGCAGGTGGTCCTCTTCTTCCAGGATCATGGCGCGTTCGATGGCATTCTTGAGTTCGCGGACATTGCCCGGCCATTCATGCTTGAGCAACAGCTTGCGCATGTCGTCGGTAATTCCCTGCACATTCTTCTTGAACTTCAGGTTGTAGCGTCCGACGAAGTACTCCACCAACGGCAGGATGTCTTCCTTGCGCTCGCGCAGAGGCGGCAGAAAAACCGAGATGATGGCCAGCCGATAGTAGAGATCCTGCCGGAATACGCCCTCGCGCACGGCACGCTCCAGGTCGCGGTTGGAAGCGGCAATCACGCGCACATCGACCTGCATGTCGCGCACTCCGCCCACCCGCCGGATCACCTGGTCTTCAAGCACCCGCAAGAGTTTGGCTTGCAGCAGAGGCGACAGTTCGCCGATTTCGTCCAGGAACAGGGTTCCGCCGTCGGCCATTTCGAACAAGCCCTTTTTCATCGCCTTGGCGTCGGTGAACGCTCCGCGCTCGTGACCGAACAGTTCGGCCTCCATCAGCGTCTCCGGAATGGCGGAGCAGTTGATGGCGACGAAAGACTTGTCCTGCCGCCGGCTCTGGTAGTGGATGGCCTTGGCAATCAGGTCTTTGCCGGTACCGCTTTCGCCCTGGATCAGGATCGTCGTGGCTTCGCTGTCGGCAATCTTGCGCACGAAGCTCATCAGCTCGGTCATGCGCGAAGAAATGCCGATCACATCGTGATAGCCCGTCTGGCGACGCACTTCACCGCGCAGTGACTCGACCTCGGTGCGCAGCCGGGTGGTCTCCAGGGCATTTTTCATGGTGACCGCAAGCTCTTCAAAATCAAGAGGCTTGCCGATGAAGTCGTAGGCGCCCAGCTTGAGCGCCAGCTTGACGTCCTCCAGTTGCGGATCGGCCGTGATCATGATGACCGCACGAGTTCCGCCCGATTGCTTCAACTGTTCCAAAAGCTGCAACCCGCTGATATCGGGCAGGCGCACGTCAAGCAGCACAAGATCGGGCGACTTCGTTGCGCGCAATCTTCAGGGCGGCAGCGCCGGTTTCAGCTTCCAGGGTGTGGTATCCCCACTCTTCGCATTTTTGACGCAGGGACCACCTGACGAGCTTCTCGTCATCCACAATCAGTACTTTTTCAGTGGCCATGTACGTATCTAGTTTACAACATACAGATTACTGGCACTTGGGCAGATGCACCACAAATCGGCTACCTTTGCCGGGCCAGCTTTCCACTTCGATGCGTCCATTATGATCTTCGACGACGCGCTTAGCCAACGGCAGCCCGAGGCCGGTTCCGTTGCCCTTGGTGGTGAAAAACGGACGAAAGATATTCGGCAGCGTCTCGGGGGAAATCCCCCGGCCGGTATCGGTAACGGCCACCCAGACGGATTCCTCTTCCTGCCCGAACTCGACCTTCACGCTGCCTTTTTCGTCGCATGCCTGGATGGCATTCAACAGCAAGTTCAGCAATACCTGCTGAATCTGCCCGGTGTCGTGTTCGATGGGAGGAATGCGGGTCGTTTTTAATGATTTCCAGCGAAATAGACTTTGCCATGGCCTGTTCGCGCGCAAACAGCAAAGCCTGCTCGGTCGTAGCCACCACGTCGAAGCGGCTAAACACCGGCGCCTTGGGCCGCGCAATCTCCAACAGATCGGTGACGATGCGATTGATATGCGCCACCTCGGTACGAACATCCTTGAGAACATTTTGCGCCGGGCTTTCCTTGGGCAGGTCACGGCCAACAATTTCGATCACCCCGGCGATGCCGGCCAGCGGGTTGCGGATTTCATGGGCCAGCCCCGCGGCCAGTTCCCCCAGGGTCGCCAGATGCTCGGCCCGCGACATCTGCGTCCGGTGCAGGTGCTGAATCTCTTCGCGGCTTTCGCGAAGCTGACGAACCATGGCATTGAAATCGCGGCCCAGATCGCCGATATCATCATTGCGAGTTGCGAACTCAACCATTGCGTGCAAGTCCCCTAGACGAACCATGGCGATCTTTTCCTGCAACTCCAGCATCGGGCGCCGGAATACGACTGCCATCACCATAAACACAACCGCACAGACAACCACCGCACCGGCGGTCGCCACCACCAGAATCGGTCTTCGCAGCTCACTACCGGTCGATAGCGTGATCAGCACAAAGATCAGGAGTCCGTTGAGCAGGACAAAGGCCACGGGCAGCAGGACGATCACGCTCCAGTTCATCCGTACGCGGCTCACGGTCTGATACGAACCTCCTGAATGTAGAGTTTACTATCTTCTTTTTCGTTTTTTCGCAAGCGTCCTGGATCGGCCACGGTTGCCGTTGTTGAGCCATAAGCCGGGACTCATACGGTACTCATATCGGCAACTTGCTCTACTACGATCTAGCGGGAAACCGCTCTAAAGAAATATCGGCGAAAGCCTTTCAGCTTCCGCCGGTGGGAGTCGACGTGAGATTGGTGCGATCAGCGTATTGATCTGCGGAGTGCATCCGCCCGATCGTCTTAGCCGGAGACGCTCTAAGCGTAAGCGTGCAATCCGGGCAACAGGTACGTCACTCCGAAGAAGGTGAAGATCACGACCGCGAATCCCAAAATCGCGAAGTAAGCCGCCCGCCGGCCTTTCCAGCCGCGAGTAACGCGCATGTGCAGATAGCCGGCATAGACCAGCCAGGTAATTGCCGCCCAGGTTTCTTTCGGATCCCAGCTCCAATAAGATCCCCAGGTCTGGTTGGCCCAGTAAGCGCCCACGGCAATCATCAGCGTCAGCAGCGGAAAGGCAACGCAGATGGTCTTGTAGGTGATCTGGTCCAGGTTGCCGGCCGGAGGCAGCATCTTTTGCAGACCTTCGCGCCGCCACAGCAGCAGCAGGTAAAGCAATCCCGCGAAGATTCCGCCGAGCATGCCCGAGAGCAGAAACGGACTCGCCGCCAATGCGGTCGGGAAGGCACCGTCGGCATCGGGCGAAGCATAGCTGCCACTCTGTGCGCGCAGGATAAAGGCTGCCAGCGCCACGGCCTGCAGCAGAATGCTGACGAACATTGCCTTGTTGGCGTGATCGAAGAAGCTCACATCCTGCTTCATCCGCCCAAGCGTGTAGAGCACCACGGGAGTGATCGTCGAAAGCAGGACGAGCGTGAAGAGCCAACCGAGATCGGGTATGGTGACGAACAGGCGAACGCCGCGGGCGAGAAAAACTTCCGAATTCTGCGTCGGGTCCCAGGCCACCACCGCGAAGCCGCCGGAGCGGAAGCGCAGCATCATGCCGGCATAAACGGCCGACCATTCCCAGCGCCGTCAGCACCTGGAAGGTTTCGGTCTTCATGTCATCCTGGATCAGGAACATCATCGCCAGGGCAAAGCTCACCGCGCAGGCCGCATAGGCGAGCATCGCCAGCGTGACGTGAACGTGCAGCCATGTCGATTGCAGCGCCGGAACCAGCGGGCGGACCTCGGAGGGCAGCAGTTGCATCAGGATAACGCTGACTACCGCCAGCGGCATCGTCACACTGCCGATGATCTTTACCTTATAGCGCCGCTCCGCGATCAGGGTCAGCGCGGCCACCGTCCAGACGAAGCTGAGCAACATCTCATAGAGCGTCGAAAACGGGGGATGCCCGGCCATGTACCAGCGGTGAGCGCGCAGCCGCCGTATTGGCGAGCAAAACCCAGCGCGGTCGAAAGCGACGCAAACTTAACGTAGCGTTCGATGCCGGTCACGCCGAATCCCATGTAGAGCGCGCTCGCTCCGGCATAGAAGATCAGCGCCGTGTAAAGCATGTTGCTTTCGCCATAGATCGGGCCGGAATGGGTCTTCATCACCCCAAGGAATGCCGTAAACAGAAGGAACAGCATACCCAGGCCGACCATGACCAGCAGTGCGTTCCCGGTGGACGTCTGCTCTGCTCTTGCTCGCGACATCAGTCAAAAACCTCCGGTTGCCCGGCACGCGCCTAGTTCGCGTACTCGGTATTGTAAGTTGCCCCGGCATGCGCATCGGCGTCTGCCCGGACCGTTTACCCCAACGTGCGCAACCACGGCGCAGGTTGGGGACCCCTGTCGTTGCCGGCTACACGCGAGCCAGGGTTTCCTTCTCGGCAGGCTCGTCCTGCTTCGCCAATTCCGCTACCTTGCTGTTGGCGCCGAGTTCCTTGCCGATGGCCTCGGCCACTTCGGCGAAGCGCTGTTCAAAGCGCTCGCGGTTCTTGTTGCACGCCCCTCCAGCCCACAACACCAACCCTTGCCGGGCGTCAAATAAAGTGGTCACCCAGAAGCGCATGTGGACCAGTAGAAAGCGACACCCAACCCCAGCGCCATGGTCAGCACGCCGCCCCATACGAACCATTGTCCGGGCTCGTGCGAGACTTGAAGACCGGTGTAATACTTCGGCTTCAAATCGGTGAGGGAGAAAGAGTAACTGACCTTGGCGTCCTGCACTTCATTGGAATCGCGCGGGAACAGCCATACGCTGTGACTGTCGCCCTTACTGGTCAGCACCAGCTCGATTGCCGGATTGGAGATCTCTTCCGAGCGCTGGTAAACCTCGCCATCCTGTATATAGTAGTCGGGAATGAAACGATTCACCCGGATCGTGTTCCCCGCGTCGAGTTGTACGGTCTGCTGCGGTGCCAGCGTGATCGTCCGCGCTTCGCCCTTCAGCGGTGTCGCGCGAAACTGGAAATGGTCGATCTGGCCGCTCATTCCGAAGCTTGCCTGATAAAAACGGATGCCGTGATAGGTCAGCGGATCGTTCACCACGATCTGCTTACGCTCGATCTCGTGGCCCTTGTTGCTCATAACCACCAGATCGGACCACCAGCGCTTCGGGCTGCCATCGGCGTAGTTCTCCTGTCCGGCGGCATCGCAGCGAATGGAGAACGGTAGAAGCCGCTTCTGCTCCGTCCCCTTCTGGCGCACCATGATGGTGTTGCTGGTTTCGCCCGTGGTCAGGGTCAAAAATCCGCGATAGCCATACACGGCATCGATGATGCCGCCGGCGAAGATCATCAGCAAACTGAGGTGGACGATATAAACCGCGAGCACGGAAAACCGATGGCGCTCGGAATAGAGAGAGACTTCGTCGTTCTCGACCACCCGCTCGGGCCTGAGACCAAGCTTGATCAGCGCCCGCTCGGCGGCGTCCATGCCAGCCTTGGCGTCGGTGATTTTGAACTCTTTGTGGTGCGGAAGCGCGGCGCGAAAATGCGCTTCCGGACGGCGATTCGGACGGGCGTAAAAACGCCATGCGCTTGGCCAACGTTCCAGCGAAGCGAAAATGATGCTGAGGCTGACCAGTCCAAGTAAAACTGCGAACCACCACGCATGGTAGACATCGGTGAGCCCAAACCGATCCAACCACATCAGCGTCGCCGGAGAGTAGGCGCGCTGGATTTCACTCGGTTCCGTGACCGGACGTTGCAGAACTACCGTGCCTACAGCCGAAAATACGACCACGATCAATAAAAGAATGATCCCGGTGCGCACTGAAGAGAGCGTCTTATGAACTTTCGACCAGATTTCCTTAAAACCCATGCGGGGCTCCTTGAAGCTGCCAGGGATGACCGATGCACGTACGAGGCCAGAAATCGCGGCGAGCTAACTTACAGTAATTCAATCGATTACAGAGTGTCCGCCGCAGCCGATCCAGTCAGCCATGGGCCATATCCCCCACTACCACGACGATCGCCCTTGCAATCGGCGTGCTGTCGCCTGCTTGTAATGTTTGCATTCGCCGTTCCGCAAGGGCTATGACGCCGGTCACAAATCGGGAGTGCTGACTCAAGGACAAGAACTTGCGGCCTACTCGTCTCCGCTTTCCAAAAACCGTGGAGAAGTCACAAACCTGGTCGCTTGCTTCAGGTTGTGGTTGTGGAATTTCACGAGGCAAGTGCGGGAAAGGGCTCAGCTACGGCAACCCGGGGATGCTATATCCCGGAGGATTGGCTTTCTGGCACAGGAGCAAAAGCAAATCCTTTGCTGTTTTGCCCCAACAGGCCAACAACCGGCTTGTCGGGGACCCCGGCTTCCACTCCAACCAGCCACCAGCGGGCTGGTCGGGGTCCCCGGACAAGCTCAGAATGACCTTCGCATCGCCGCCGGATACACCTCACCGCCTTAGACCAGATTCGCGGAAGGTATGTCCTCGGAAATAGCCGGGCTTTCGCGCCCGGCGGTGATATTGACGGATACACCAACTTGGGAACTGCCTTAGTACTTGGTCCCGCTGTGTACGGTCGTGGGCGCATTGCTGAAATGACAGGAGACATAGCAGGTCCTGGCCGCCGTGTTGATCTCCAGACGCTTGGTGGTTGGATCGGCGCCCACAATCGCCAAGTCGAGGTTGATCGCGCTGCCGTGGTGGGAAGCGTCGCCACCCTGCACCCCATGAGGAGCATGGCAGACCGCGCACGAAATACCACCGGCCACAACATGCGAGGCATGGTGACGAAATACGGTATCACCGGTCGTCAGCAACTGCCTTACATCATGGCATTTGTTGCAGAGTGCGAACGGACCGCTGAGGGGATCTCCGCCATCGCTCGGAACGCTGAGTGACATGACCGGCATATTCGAGGCTCCCGCAGGCAGGTTCATGTCGTAGCGTCGCTCCAGCAGGTGCGCGAAGGCGCTGATGTGTGGGCCGTTCGGTCCTGTGCCTCCGTCTGACTGTGCATTGTTGTCGTTATGGCAATCCGTACAATACAGATAGCCGCCGCTCAAGGTTCGCCCGTTAGTACCGTTAAGCCGCAACATTGTTGCTCGATACGCCGGCGAGGTGATGCTGCTGCGGCTGGATACAACGTTATGCCGCGCGAAGGTGGAATTCAGGTCCAAGCGCACGTTATGAGCATCGACCTGGCGCGTCGGCGTATAGCCGAATTTCATGTACCCGGGTGTCGTCTGCGGCTTGTTGAGAGAATCGGCATGGCATTTGAAACAGACTTCATATTGATTGGCGGCCGCGGTCATGGAGCTGCCGTTCTTATCCACGCCTGTCGCACCCGCCAGAGCGGGCCCTATGACTGGAGGAATGGACCGGCCGCTGCTCTGCCTGCTGGCGTGCGTATCGTGACAATCCCAGCATTTGGAATGACGCGGAGTCGCGGTCGCCATGAGGTTTTCCGTCGGGTCATGCCCCGTTGCCTGTACCGGGTGCATGAATTTCGTCGAATCGTCATTGCCGATCCAAACCTGCGCCCAGCGAGATGACGATAGCTTATTCGCGTGGCACGTGAAACAGGACTGCTCCTCACCGGTGCGCAACAGCCGGTCGGACGAACCGCTGTGCGGAGTGTGACAGTTCATGCAGGCGCCTTCGGCAACCGAGCTGTAGCCGCTGACCGATGCGCCTTCGGTGGTGGTGGCCAAGGCATGCGCACTCGTCGTCCATCCGCTCAGCACATTCGGCGATGGCTTCGTCACATCGTGGCACGCCTGGCACATCACACTATTCGCGTTGTTTACGATCAAGAATTCAACCCGCTTGGTATCGATATTCTGGACATGCGGATCGTGGCAAGTCGTGCACTCGACGCGGCCGTTGGGCAGCTTCACGCTGGCATTCGCGGTTGCCCGCGGAGACGAGGAAAACAATACATCGAGCAGTGTGTTATCTCTCACCCAGGTGTCAAATGCAAAGGGATGGTCGGTGAGCAGACTCGTGCCCAGGTTGCCGGCCGACGATAACGAGTGCCCGGTAGGCAACGGCGTTTTGGAGTTATAGGTTGAGCCGAGCGCCACCGTGCCATCATGGCAACTGAGACAAAGCCGGCTGGGTGAGGCCGCAGGCAGCGAGGGCGTGCCCTGTTTGTAAGTGCTGCTGGTATAGAACTGATACTGGGAACTGGATAGCTGATGATTCCACAACCCCGTCGCCGCCGCGGTATGGTGCGGAGCGTGGCAATACTTGCAAACACCTGCTCCACTCCCTTTCGCGGGGGCCAGGTTATGCATTGAGATTTCAGCGGTGACGCGCTGCTGAAGCTGCGTCGATGGGGTGGGCCGTTGTACGGGCACCGTGCGCACCTGCGCCGTTGCGTTAGCCGCGGTCACGGTCAGCACCAGCAAGGCTAATCTGCAAAAAGTGACTCTCAACGCGTACCTCCCGCATGGTTGCTTGCCAGCCGGGCGCCGAAGTATTGGAACACTTCAACCCGTGCGTTGAACGAGTCCACCACGTAGACGTTATCCTGCCGGTCAATGCATACGCCCGTCGGAAGCTGGAATTCCGCCGCGCCATTTCCCTGCTGCCCGAAGTAGTAGAGCAGCTCTCCCTGCCGATTAAAAACTTGCACCACGTCCAGGAAAGCATCGGCGAGATAAAAATCGCCCTCGCTGTCGACGGCCAAACCCTTGCTGCGGAACATCGACCCCGTCTCGGTTCCCAGGTGACCGAATTGGCCGCGGTATCCCCCTTGGCGATCGAATACCTGCACCCGGAAATTCATTGCATCCACGACGAGCAGCTCATCGCGGTGGATAACAATTTCCGTGGGAAAGTTAAACTCCCCCTCGCCATCGCCGGGCTTGCCAAAATGGCCGAGGACATGGCCCTCCAGGTCCAGCGTGTACACGGCATGGCGTACCGTATCGGTCACGTACAGCCGGTTCTGTGCGGAATCGACGGCCAAGCCGGTTGGCCGCTTGAAATAGGCTTCGCCCTTGGTCACTCCCATGTAGTGGCGAAATTTTCCCCGGGCGTCAAATACGAAAATTTTCCCCAGTTCGGAGTCGGCGACATAGATGTTATCGTTGGCATCGACCGCGACCCCAATCGGAGATTTGAAGTTCTCTTTTCCGCTGCCTTCCAACTTGTGATATTTCTGCTTCGCGAAGTCGAAGATGTGAACCAGCTCTGCCCCCGGATCGGTCACAATGACCCGTCCCTGCGAATCGGTAGCGATGTCATAGGGTCGCACCATGCGGTGCATATCCGCCGAACCAACCACCAAGTCGACCACCCGGCTCCAAAAGGAACGCTTGATCCTGACTTCCTGTTCGGCGGCAAAGCTGCGCACGAATTCCAGTCGACGGCCCCCATCGAGCAGCAGTGGCGGAGGTGCGGCTGCCGGTTCCACCCGCTTGTCGCGGGCAGATACCCCCACACTTGCGGCCAGCAGAATGATCAGCAGGACAGATGTTGTCCGCAAGGAAGAATTCCCCAAGACTCTGACGGTTATTCGTAGCATAAAAATATTCGTAATCACCCGCTTAAAACAGGTGAAATCGCCTGACGATGCTGATCCAATAGGTCTGAAAATTCTGATTGAGCAGGCCATTGCTGGTCGCCGTTTGCGAATACCATCGATATCCGCCAAGCACGTCGACCTTGCGGAATCGGTAAGTCATCCGGGTGTCGAAATTCTTGGTTCCGGTCTTATCGGGCCCCGTGGGTTCATGCAGGGTCGCACTCGCGTCGGTAAACGTCGAGGTCACGCTGAGGGCGCGCCGCCGGTACCCCACCGAGATCGCCAGCCCCGAGGAATCCGTTTGGGTCGTATTGAGCAACCCGGAAGCCGCCACCGGCAAACTGACATTGATAATGCCGGCCGCACTGAGTACCGAGTACCCGCTGTTTAATTGCTCCTGCGCGTTGAAAGACCAGGTGCGGTTGGAGATCTGTACTCCGACCAGTTCGTTCCTGTTTCCGTCCGTTCCCGGAACCGTGGCGTCGCTCACCGACGTGTTGACGGTAAAATCCCACTGATGCCAGAGGCGGGTGTTGGCTCGAAACGATCCGGCGAACGACCGTGACAGCACCGGAACCGTCGCCGTCTCGTTCACGCTGCTGTCGCTGTAGCTGAAATTGCCCTGCCCCTGCCAGCGGCTGATGCGGTGCGAGTAGGTCGCCGTGACCGACTGGGTCAGCCCCTGGGAGGTAAGGGATTCGGCGGTGGTGCCGATGCCGGCGGGGGTATCGACCCGAAAGATTTCGTATCCGGGCATGTACCCCAGGCCCAGGAAGCCGCCCCGCAGCCGGCGGTTGTACGTTACCCCGGCGCTGTATTGATCGGTGACCAGGTTCTCCGTGCCGGTTATTTCCGAGGTCTGTTGTGAGGCCGATCCTATCAGGTAGAAACCGCGGCCCGCATCGTAGGCGCCGCCTTCATTAAACCCCACCGTGCGGCCCGTGCTGAGCAGCGTCTGTCCCGCCGCTGTGGTGCCGGTACTTCCGCTCGTGCCCGCTCCCGGGGTACTCGACGAGACCAACTGCGAGATGAGCTGCGCCGAATTGTTGCTGTTGTAGCTGGCCGCGGCGTTGAGCGTTAATCGTTTAAGGGGCGCGGAGACCAACGTGGCCGTGGCGATATCGAAGCCCAGGTTCTGCGGACTGCCGAACAAATTGTAATCGTCATCCGTGTGGCTGTACTGAGCGCTCATTTGGCTGGTCAACGGCAAGCGGCGCTGCACGGTAAAGTTTTCCGTGGTGATATCGGTTGTCCCCTGCGTCGGCAGGCCGAGATTCAGCAGGTCCGGCGTCTGCTCCTGCGATTTGCTATAGGAATACGTGCCGGCAAGGTTAAAACCGAGCAGCGAGTACGTGCTGGTCAGGTTAACGTCGGAGTGAGTGGAAGTGCTTCCCGCTCCGCTCACGCCGGTATAGTCGGCGCTGTTCGATCCCCAGGAATAACCTATCCCAAACGTAGGATACTGCTGCTTATGGACCAACCAAGTGACGCCGTAGTTTTGAGCGACGCCGGTCGACTCCAGCGTGATCGGCGTATCCCCGCTGGAAAGCGTGGAGAAGTTGGTGCGCTGCACCGAGTACTGAAAACTCAGCGGTATCGAACTGCCGCCCAAAAAATCCACGCGCGAAAATAAGCCTTCGTTGTTATCGTGAGTACCCGCTTCGACCCCTGAAGAATTGGAATTCCAGAGATACGACGGGTTCAGGGAAAACTTCAGGAAGCGCGGGTCATGATAATAGCCGTCGAGGTTGGCGGTGCTTCCAACGAAGACGCCGTTGTTGTAGCCCGAACCCGTAGCAGAACCCCCCGCGTATCCGGTGCTGACCTGCCCATCCAAAGTCATGGGCATCCCGGCGACGGGCTCCAGTTGCCCCGCCGCCGCCACCGAAAACAGCATTACCAGGAACAACAACCAGATCCCGACGCTGTTGAATGTACCGCGTCCGTTCACAACAGCTCGATGCGCGCTTTCTTTCGCAATTGTTGCTCCAGGGTCTCTTCGCGATTTTTGCGGGCTGCCTCGTGCAACTGCTGACGCAGCTTGTCCTTCACTTCCGGGAATGTCAGTTGTTTTTGCGGACGCCGTTCATTGACCCGCAGGATTGTGTATCCCTCGGGAACCTCAACAATGCCGCTCACCTGTCCCGCCTGCAACGGCGCCAGGGCCCCGTCGATCTCCTTGGGCAGTCCCACCCGGTGGACCCACTTGCGGTCGCCCATCATCACGCGGTAATCGTCTTCCGACACCCGCTCGGCCAGCACTCCGAACTGTTCATAGTTCTTGGCCGCCTTGGCCTGGGGCAGCAGTTCCTCAATGCGTTTGCGCGCCATGCGCCGCTGCTCCTCGCTGGGTTTTTCCGGCAGGATCACGCTGATGGTCTGCAGCCACACGCTTTCCGGACGCAGAAATGCCGCCTTGTTCTTCTCGTAAACCTGGCGTGCCTGGGCTTCCGTTGCCTGCGTTTTCAGCTCGAATTCCCGGTTCTGGAATTCGGCGATGACCACCGCGCGCCGCAGCCGTTTCTCAAAGCTCTGCACCGACCCGTACTGCGCAATGGCGAACTGGCGATAGGCGGCCGGAGATCCGAAGCGCGCTTTCGCCTGGCTCAGGACCTTCTGCATGGCGGCCGGCGAGACCTGCATGTTGCGGCGCTTGGCTTCCTGGTAGATCAGTTCGTCGGTGATGAGCTGCTGGATCGCTCTCTGCCGGATCTCGGGCTGGAATTTGTCCGGCACCTTGCCGCCGTGGATCGCATAATAAGGGAACAGGCGCACGGATTGCTCGCGCACATCGCGGTTGGTGATCGCTACGCCGTTGACGCGCGCGACCGCACTTTCCAACTCGGACGCCGCTGGAGCCGCTCCGGCTGGCGCAGGGACGGCCGGCGCATGGGATGGCGCCATGCTCTGCTGCGCCGCCAAGGGAACCGCGGCGAGCGTCAGGATCACTGCTAAACTGCAAAACTTATTCATCGTTGACCTTAACCCCAGAACCTCTGCAACTTGGAAAACGGGAGAACGGCCCGCGCCGTTCCCCCCGAGTGAATCAACTTACTGTTGTGCTCCGCTAGCCGTGATGTACGCCAAGCTCTTGTCGTAATGACAGCTACGGCAGAAGCCGGCGTTTGCGGTGCCGTTGGTCGTGCCGAACGGTCCACGGATGTAGTCGATCGTGGAAGCGGTGCCGCCGATCAACCAAGTTCCGCCGTTTTTGTAGGCGTAATTGGTCTCACGATGCGGTTCGTGGCAACTGGTGCATTCCACGTAAGCATTGGTGCCGTCCGTATACAGCTTGCCCGGATGCCCCATGGCCTCGCCGCCTGTCCCTGCCGAGATGCCCAGGTCGAAGGTGGTGTCCTTGAAGGTAACCGTGCCGCCCAAGCCCCCGCTGATGCTGACTGCCCAGTAGGTGTTCGGACCGGTGTATTGACTGGTGGTGGTGTTGTAGGTAGTGGGATAGATGGTGTGAACCGGATGGGTGCTCTGCAAATCGCCCGGATTCCAGCCTGCGCCATTCCACTGCGTCACCGAAGTGCCGCTGTAATTGGGAATGTTGTACGTCGGAGTATTGATCGCGCCCGAGGGAGCGACCGTGCCGGCATTGGCCAGCGTGCCGCCCATGTCGTGAGTTCCGCCCGTCACTGCTCCGTCATGGCAGGAAAGGCATAGCAGCGAATGGACCTCGGGATTTTGCGCGGTCTCAGCGCCGTTGCTGACCAATGTCCCGCCATCCCACGTGGTGTAGGTGATCGGGGTGATTGGGTTGAGCCACAGATAGACGCTGACGCCACGGTTGAGGCCGGCTGCCGCGGGCGCCCATGAGCCCTTACCCGTATTACCAGCGGTGGCTGTGTACGCTCCGGCAGGAAGGTTAGAGGTTGTGGCAGCGGGGTTGTACTGGAGCTGGCCCGCCGCGTGCGGCGTGTGACACAGCAGACAGCCTCGGCCGATGTGGCCAGTGTTAGCTGGGTCGGCAGCCAGTGTAGTACCACCACTACTGGCCCATGCTGCGGTTGCAGCCATCACAAGAATGGCCAGGACGAGAGCAAAATATTTATTTTTCATTTTCTCCTGGCTCCTTATTGCATGTTGCCGTTAAAGGCGGCGGTTGCATAGCTATGGCAACTCATACAGAAGTTTGTCTGAGTCCCTGACGTGGTGTCATAGGCACCCCGGATGAAGTGATTGGTAGTCACCCCCTTCGGGACACCAGCCACCATAGCCACAGTCTGGTTAAAGTTATGCGGATTGTGGCAGGTGCTGCACTCGATGTAGGCTGCAGTGCCTCCGGCGTTAGGATAGAGCCGCGCCGAGTGGCCGTAACCTGTGGCGAAGGTGCTGGTGGTATCGGTGAAGGTGACCCCGGTCGTAGTAACGTTGATTCCCCAATACGTGGGGTCGGTATTGTTCGGGTAGGTCACGTGCACCGGGTGGTTGGCAGACAGATCGCCAGCGGTAGTCACCACCTGGCCGTTCATCCCGGCAACGATCGGGCTGCTGGTCAGAGCTACGGCGGTATTTGTGTTCATGCTCGCCGAGGCAAAGTTGGCGTCATGGCAGCTCAGGCAAAGGATGGTGTGTACCGAGGTGTCCGGCGTAAAGTTGCCGGTGGTCGAGCCCGGTATCCATGCCGGAACGGTGGCTGCTGAAATGCCGGCAGCTCCGCCCTGGCCATCCGAGGTTAAGTAGGTCTTGTATGCACCCGTGGGAACAGCTTGACCCCACAAGTACAGACTTGAGCCTGGCAAGGCATTGTGCGGCGCGTGACATGAGAGACAACCGTTGTTGCCGATATCGTGCGGCCCCAACAGCGCATCTGATGCCCAAGCAGCAGTTCCCGCCATGCAGAAAGCGAGCAACACTACTACTAGTGCTTTCCTCACTTGTTTGAATCCTCCTGATAAGGCGTTAAGGACCCTGATAAAATGAATCAGTGCGGTAACGTCATGGCCCTCATATCGTTACCGCCTCTTGCCCACGCTCAGGTGACGTCCTGGGCGTGGGTCAAGCTTTTTAAGGCTGTGCCGGTTTGGCAATAGCCTGATCTTTTACAGTCTCTTTGACCGCGGCCTGATCTTTTACGGTCGGGTTGGCGGTGGCCTCCTGTGAGGCCTGTTCGGCGGCAGCCTTTTCCGCTGCCGCTTTTGCCTTCTTTTCGTATTCCGGGGCCGCTTCCTTGTCGGTGATGTAGCGGAAGATCTGGATGCGGCCGGTCCACTGCTCGCTGACAATCACCCGGTTCAAGTGGTCTACACAGATTCCGGCGGCCAGCGTGAAGCCACCCGGACCGTACCCGCGATCGCCAAAGAACATCAGCGTGCGGCCATCGGTATCGAACATCTGCACGTTGTTGAACTCGGCATCGACCACGTAGATGTGGTCGTCCTGGTCGATGGCAATGCCTTTGGGCCGCATGAAGGTGCCGCCGACGTTGCCCTGCTTGCCAAACACTTCAACGTATTCGCCTTCGGCGTTGAACACCTGTACGCGGTTGTTGAAGGTGTCGACGATGTACACATTGCCTTCGCTATCCACGGCCACATTGCTGGGCCGCTCAAAGGCGCCCACCGCTGCCCGGTCTTTGCCGGCGCTGCCGATGTAGCGAAGGAACTTGTAATTGTCGGCATCGAAGACCGCCACGCGGTCCGCCTGCGTATCCGCCACGTACAAAAAGCGGTTCTCGTTGTCGATGGCGATTCCACCCGGGTGCACGAGCTTGTCTTCTCCGAAGCTCCCTTCAAGACCGCCCTCCGGCTTGAAGACGAATATCATGTGCTGGTTGGCGTCGCTGACAAACAAGCGGTCGGTATCGTCGATGGTCAAGCCGATGGGGCTCGTAAGCTGTTGCCCCCCACGGTAGGAAACCTTCTTCTTTTCCAGATCGAAGACGAAAACCGCCGACTGCGCAGCGTCGGCCACGTAGACCAAACCCTTGGAATCGACGCCGATGCCATAAGGCTTTTTCAATCGCGGTTTGCCGCGCTCGGACGGCAGGCTGACGCCCGCCATCTTGTCCATCCATGTCGACTTCTTCTTGGCCGCCACTACTCCCGTTACGTCTTCCTCACCGGTGACCGCCCGCATCCATTTGATCCGGGTTACATCCGGCGGAGGCGGCCAGATCAGTTTGCTGGTATCAACCGGCGGAGGGGCCGGCTGCTGCTGTGCCTTCTTCTTGCCGGCTGCGAGCCCGTACGGGGTTAGGCCTACCATCAAGGCGGCCACCAGGACTGCACCCACAGCAACACGCAGCCCGTGCTTGTTACTGGCTCTAGTGGTCATCATTTTCCTTTCCCTTTCCCTTTCCCTTTTGTCGCCGGCGGAGGAGACGGCATCGGCCCTTCCGGAATTCCATCGCCGATGGTCCCGGTATGGCAGCGGCTGCACAACGGCATGCTGGAGGCAGTGTCAGTGACATACATCCCAGCCGCCGAGCCTGCGTGCGGCTGGTGACAGCTCAGGCAGGTCATGGCCCGCTTTTTGTCGGGATCACTGCGATCGACGGTGGCCGAAACCGGATGCGAAGCGGTCGGATGGCCCATCGCATCCCCGGCCCGCAGGTCCAAGGCCGGCAAGCGTAAGAAGTAATCGCCGGGGAGCTGCACGGCGCCGTTGAAGATGCTCACGATGCCAGTTTCGCGGTCCACCTTCGGCTTACGATTGGGCGAGTGGCATTCCAGGCAAAGCCGGTTGCCGTCGGCCCGCAGCAGATTGGGGCGGTCGCCGCCATGGCCGTCGTGGCAGGTGAAGCAACCGTCGCGGAAGGCTGCCTTGTGCAGCACAGCTTTTGTCTTGTGCATCTGGGCTTGTTCACTGTGGCAGTTTTCGCACGCGGTGACCGGATCGGGGTTCATCAGCCGGGGATAGGAGCTGGCGTGCGGGCTGTGGCAAGCCGTGCACTCGCCCTGTGCGCCAGGGTGCTGCACTCGTGCCTTCTCGATCTGCTCCGCCTGGGTTTCATGGCAAGTGATGCATAAAGCCCGCGTGTCGGTCTGCGTCAGCACGACCTTTCCGTCCTTCGCATCCGCATGGCAGGAGTCGCAGGAACCCGATTCATAAGGCTGGTGCAGGAAGGTCTGCGCTAACTTGGGCCGGTTCGATTGATGAGCCGCGTGGCAGGTCAGACAATCGGCGGTAGCCACGGGCTGATTGTGATGAGCTTCGACCAGTTTCTTGTCGGTTACGTCGTGGCAGTCCAGGCATAAAGCCGGCGCGTCTTTCGTAAGATGATAGCGATTCTCGCGTTTGTCGGCCGATCCCGTTTTGTGGGTAACATGGCAGGTGTTACAACCCATGTCGAGAGCTGCGTGGCGGCTGCCGCCCTTGGGAACGTTGACCCCTTCGTTATGGCACGCCAGGCAGAGGTTCTGTTTTGCATCGCCAACGCTGGCTTTCTTTAACTGATTCTTGTTGGCCGAAACGTGGGGATCATGACAGGTCAGGCAGTTGCGGGAAACCGGCGCGTGGACCACTGAGTTTCCCGCGCTGGTCTTGATACCATCATGGCACGTCACGCACTGCGAACTGGCCGTTGCCTTGATCAGCTTGACTCGCGTTATATCTTCTTTCTGTTTATCTTTACTTTTGATCACGCGAACTTCATGGCAGGACATGCAACCCATCGCCATGGCGCTATGTACGGACGCCCCCTTGGTCTTATCCTCGTGGCACTCCAGACACTTCGCGGATTCCGTATTCGGGTCTAACGGCACCGGATGCCGTCGTGCAAATGCCGACCCAACAAAAACTCCAAATGCCAGCAGAAGCACGGCTACGGGCATTTTGGGAATTCTGGTCACTTCGGAAGCCCTCCGCTAAGCTGCTGTGCACTCCGGTAACCTTCCGTCGGGGGGCAAGGGTTCCATGGGGAGAGTCAGTCTAAGTTGTTGCTTAAAAAACTACTTGATTAGAACAGTCTTATTCACGGCCGGGCACGGCACGGACACTCAGGAGGAGGAACTTGAGCGTTATCGCACAGGTAGGCGTGAAATACCCCACCGAAATCCCAAAACAAGTGGCGGTCGCTCCCGATTCGGTATTACTTCAGCAAAGCGACACTCGGAGTTCAACATGCAGGGTGTATCGATTAGGGAATTGCTACGGCAAAACCAGGGATGCTATGTCCTGTTTGGTTTCGCTTAAGGTCGCCGCTCCCTGATGGTCGCGCCGAGTGCAGTGCTCTGACTCCGGGATACACCATCCCTGGTTTTGCTATAGGGTCAAGACTCCTCCCAAAGGTGGCTTTCCGAGGCAAGGCGTGTTTCGGGCGCAATTTCAGACTCGATATAGGTGATATACCCAAGAGTCTGGAGAGTTCAGTCGGTATACAATACTGAAAATTCCCAAAATAGTACGAAATGAGTACGGCTATTCTGGCAGGCGAACTGCTCCCTGAAATCCGGCAATGAAGAATAAATCTTATCCTCTGAAAGGAGCCCCCAAAGCGGTTATGGTGGCAGCCCAAGCGGCCACCGTGAAGGGCGCTCCGACCGGTCGGACCACAACATCGTTCACTGTCAGACGATACTTTCCGCATGTGCTCGCCTTCATTTCGGGTGCGATTGTGCTCCTGCTGGAGATCTTGAGCGCGCGCATCCTGGCGCCCTATTTAGGAACGGCCTTTTTGGTGTGGGTCAACATCATTGGAACGATTCTGGCGTCGCTTTCGCTCGGCTACTATTGCGGAGGAATTCTCGCGGATCGCAACCCGCGGCTTCTTCCATACATTTTTTTCGGTGCCGCCGTGGCTTGCGCTCTTCTCTATTTCGAAAGGCCGTTGCTCCCCCGCTTCGGAGCCCTTGGGCTCGGTTGGGGTTCGCTTCTTGCCGCCATCTTGTTTTTTGCTCCGGCGAGCGCCTTGCTCGGCATGGTATCGCCCTATTTGCTGAAACTGGCTGCCAATGATCCCACGCGGTTAGGCAGGGCCTTCGGCGGGATCAACGCCGCCTCTACGCTGGGCAGCATCGCCGGAACATTTGCCGGTGGCTTCTGGCTCATTCCTAACTTCCCTATTTCCCAGATTCTCGGCGCGATTGTGGTTCTTCTGGTGATCCTTGCCGTGTGGTCGGCCGGCGGACTAGCCCCCAACTCTGTGATCGCGATCGCCTTGCTCTCGCTGACGTTTCTGCTGGCCACCATCGGGGTGGGATTCAGGGCTTCGGCGCATCCGAATCGCACCATCTTTGAGAAAAACAGCAGATACTACAACATCCGGGTCAACGATGTAGACAATGGACGGGTCAGGTTGCTGATGTTGGACGGTACGACCCAAAGCAGCCGATATGTAGGGATGCCTGGTACGCCTTTTCCCTATGTGAAGCTTTCAGCGAACCTCATTCAGGCGCTGAAACCATCTCCTGATTCCGTGCTGGCTTTGGGTGGCGGCGGCTATTCGATTCCGCAATGGGTCAAACAGTACTCGCCCCGAACCGACGTCACGGTGGTGGAAATCGATCCCGAGGTAACCGCGGTTGCCGAGCGTTTCTTCATGGACGATCCCGCGATTCCCATCACTACCATCAATGAGGACGCGCGGCTATTCCTGAACCGGAATCAGCGTCAGTTCGAGGTGGTGTACACGGACGCATATTCAGGGGGGAACTCCGTGCCCCCGGCGCTCGCCAGCCGCGAGGCGCTGCAAAGGATGCGCCAGGCTCTTCAACCGAACGGTATTGTTGTCTTCAACATATTGTCGGCGCGAGAAGGCCGGGGCGCCCCAATTTACGGTTCGCTGCTCACCACCATTAAAAAAGTATTTGCCTATACGGCGGTGTTTTCCACGGTGCCAGAGGATCCCTTCCGCCCGCAGAACATCATTGTGGTTGCGGCCACAAAAGCCGAGTCAATTCCGGAGGACTTCCTGCAAGGATTTGAGGCGTTTCGCTGCCGTGAATCTTCCGCACCAGGGCTGCTGTTAACCGACGATTACGCGCCCACGGATTATCTTACACAGGATCTTATGCGGTCCCTGTATCCGTTACTGCGTCAGTTTCAATAGCGCATGCCACAGTATTTCTGATTCGACCCTCCGGTTTGCCATACCGTCGTTCCTGGCAAGACTCAGTGAGAAGGGCCGGCGAGTTGAAAAACCTGGATGCGTCGATTACCGGAATCGGCAATGAAAACCCGATCCTTGGAATCGGTCCAAATACCGCCGGGTCCCCGGAACTGCTGATTGCCTTCGCCGCTCTCCCCAAAGCTATACAGGGGATGCCCATCGGCATCGAATACCCGAACAGAATCAGCCGGACCCACCAGATAGACTCGGCCCTGCTGGTCTAAAGCTATACCCATTCTTACCGGACTTCGCTCCACGCCACGGAGCGGAAATTCACTTTTAAAGTGGCCCTCAAGGTCAAAGGTCTGAATGCGGGAATTCGCCGTATCAAGGACGGCTAATTCCTCGCCATTGATAGCCAAATCCGTTGGGAAGCTGAATTGTCCGGGTCCACTGCCACCCGGCCTGGTGCCAAATTTCCCCGCCATCCGTCTATCCCGGGCGCCGACCTGTCCCAACAGGTTTCCCCAAAGATCAAGGATAAGAACGACATGGCGAGCCGAGTCGGTCACATAAATCCGGCCCCGATTTTTGTCGATGGCGATTCCCGTAGGCTGCTCGAAGAGGCCTTCGCCATCACTGTTACCGATGTAACGCTCCAACCGCCCGCCTGGACTGAAGACGAGGATCATGCCTCGTTCGGCATCGGCGATATAGATGTTGTCGCTCGCATCGACGGCCACTCCAACCGGCAAGCGCAGGGACCCCTCTTGCGAAGCGATGTACGAGTACTTTCGATTCACGAAATCGAAGATGTGCACTTTCGCTGCGAATGGGTCCGTAACAATGATCCGTTGTTTTGAGTCTGTAGTGACCTTTGCGGGCTGTAGCATCGAATTAGCGTTCTTGCCATCAGCCTTTCCAGCAAGAATGTCGATTACGTGATCGCACTTGGAAGGACGATCTTGATTCTCGCGGGCTGTGGGTTGGTAGGACGGCTGCAGCAATGCCCGCGCGCGCTGGCACACGCTGCGGCGTTCTTTCAGATCATCTTCGGAGAGGAACATTCCGAGATATCGAAAAGTCCTCCCGGGCTCTCGGTTGGACACCAGCTCACGCTCGGGTTGGCTCGCCTGTGCACGTGCCCTTGCGGTCATTAAAAAGCCGGCGAACAGCACAACCAGAAGAGTGAAGACCGACCATCGCGCGCCCGCCCGGCTGCCAACCGAAGCGCTCGTAATCCCGCTCTGCACCATACATCTCCCGGAGATGGTCCACCGCCGGAGCTTACCTTGAGCGGCGGATATTCCCATCCGTTTATGGTAGCGATTGCTCGGCACAGAGCTATGTGATTTGAATCACAAAGAGAAAGGAAAACGAGCTACTCGCGCCATCGCGGTTGCAGCCCGGCCGCGGACAGCCTCAAAAGACACTCTTTGGTGTTCTCAATTTTCCCGGCATGAGGCGGTGTTAGGTTCGAGTGTGTAATCACAGGAAAAGTAGAAGCCCTTGGCATCCAGCGCGCCGTATCCCCAGAGGCGAAGCGCGAGAGTATTGCCTTCCAACTTGGATGCCGCTATGAAGACGTGGTCGTTCCCGATCAGATGTCTGCCGGCGACCGGGTCCAACAACTGAATCATGCGGTTCTTATCGATCACCACCGGAGGAATCGCTTCATCGGTGACAAACAATAGAACCCGGGCGCCCCGGTCGGTATAGTAATCATTCACCACAAGAACGTTGTCCGCGCTCCAAAAGACCATAACTTTCCCAAGGTAGTCGTATAGGTTGCGCGACTTCCCGCATCGTCGGTCTTCCAGGACCAGAGCATGAAACTTGCCGGAGAAATCCCCCGGAGCAACCCCATAGCTAACGCTTCGAACAAGAAACTGGCCGTTCGGGGATGGCAGTTCGTTGGTAGTGCCAGGGAAAGTCTCGAACTTCCCGCCAAGCAACGCCGAGGGGATCAGAATAAGAACCAGGCAAGCGAAGGTGATACGAAAATTTGTACTCACAACCGACTCGTTGCTGAAATTAGCTTGAGAGTACATCGTTTACCGGCAAAAGTACATTGGTGACACGCGTGACTTACCCGTAGGCGACTAGCACGGCGGGCTGCCAGCCTGTACCCATGTGCTGGTATTCGCGAAGGTCGACTGATGTTTTTACGAAACGCGCACCATCGACTGCACTCCCCCGGTACCGCGAAAAAATCCTCGAGACGCGCTAACGATCCCGGCACCCGCCCGTCTAATCAATAAAGCGAAACCTCCTGAAACGACCTCGGCCTGGCGCCGGGGTTTCTTTTGTCCATTCCAGACAAGACAAGTTGTTGCCCGCGTTCAACCACGGCGACGGCCTCATTCCAGCGCGGCATCCGGGGTATGTCACCGAGTACCATGTCCAATCTCGCATAATGCCCTTCCATCAGGATCATAAGACACGTAAAATCAAAGTCCTGCGGTGGCAAAAGACTTGCTCGATTACTCTGGAAGGGACTCATAGGGATGAAAGCCGTGGTCTTGTGTGGCGGGCTGGGCACCCGCCTGCGTGAAGAAACCGAATACCGCCCGAAGCCGATGGTTGAGGTCGGGGGACGCCCGATTCTTTGGCACATCATGAAGATGTATGCCCACTATGGTTTCCGCGAATTTGTGCTTTGCCTTGGTTACCGCGGCAACATGATCAAGGAATATTTCCTGAACTACGAGGCGATGAACAATGACTTCACCATCTGCCTCGGCCGGCAATCGCAGATTCGGCTACAACGGCAATCATGACGAACAGGGCTTTGCCGTAACCCTGGCCGATACCGGCCTTAACACGATGACCGGCGGACGGGTGAAGCGCATTCAAAAATATGTTCAGGACGAGCCGTTCATGCTGACCTATGGCGACGGTGTCACCGATCTCGACCTCGGCAAACTCCTGGAATTTCATAAAAGTCATGGCAAACTGGCGACAGTGACCGCCGTGACGCCCACCTCGCGCTTCGGCATTCTCGAAATGGACGGCAGCGGACAGGTGAAGAAGTTTCTGGAAAAGCCCAAGACTTCGTCGTTCGCCAGCGCCGGGTTTTTTATCTTCGAGCCGGGGATCTTCGACTATCTGGAGCGGCGACGGCTGCGTCCTGGAGCGCGAACCGATGGAGCGTCTGGCGGCCGACGGGCAGCTCCAGGCCTTCGTGCATGAAGGATTTTTCTATTCGATGGACACCTACCGCGAATACCAGCATTTGAACAACGTGTGGGCCGCCGGGCAGGCGCCCTGGAAGGTTTGGTGATGACGCTTACAGTTTTGGCGGGATCGATCGGTGCTGGTCACCGGCGGCACGGGGTTTCTCGGGGGCTGGCTGGTGCGCCGGCTGATCGAGAGCGGCGCGGCGGTCACCTGTATCGTGCGGGACTGGGTTCCGAACTCGGAGTTGATCCGCACGGATCTGCTGGCGAAGGTCAACGTGGTGCGCGGCGACGTTACCGATCGCGACCTGCTGGAGCGCGTGCTGGGCGAATACGAAGTCGAGACCGTCTTTCATCTGGCGGCGCAGACCATCGTAGGCATCGCCAACCGCAATCCGATTTCGACCTTCGAGAGCAACATCGGCGGCACCTGGAACACGCTGGAAGCCTGCCGGCGCTCTCCCCGCGTCAACGGCATCGTGCTGGCCTCTTCCGACAAGGCGTATGGCGATCAGCAAATCCTGCCCTACACGGAAGACACTCCGCTGCGCGGCCGCCATCCCTACGATGTCAGCAAGTCGTGCGCCGACCTGATCGCAAGCAGCTATGCCACCACCTACAATCTTCCGGTCGCCATCACCCGCTGCGGCAATCTGTACGGCGGCGGCGATTTGAACTGGAATCGGGTGGTGCCGGGAACGATCCTTGTCCGTCATCCGGGGCCAGCGGCCGGTGATCCGCTCCGATGGACAATACGTCCGCGACTATTTTTATGTGGAGGACGGCGCCGGCGGCGTACATGCAATTGGCCGAGCGGCTGACGGCGGACGAGAGGCTGCGCGGCATGGCCTTCAACTTTTCGAACGAGCTGCAGATTACCGTGCTCGAGTCTGGTCAAGAAGATTCTGGAGCGAATGCAATCCGCATTTGAGCCGGAGATACTGAATCAGCAACTGAACGAAATTCGTCATCAGTACCTGAGCGCCGAGCGGGCGCGAACCGTGTTGGATTGGGCTCCCCACTACACGCTGGACGAGGGCTTGGATCGCACGATCGGCTGGTACCGCGAGTTCCTGGGCGGGGATGCGGTTCTGATGAAAGGGGCGGGGCAACCGTGAGCAGCAAAGCAGAATTGCGGGAGCGTATTCTCGCCCTGGTCGCGGAGTACCATGCCGAAGCCTTCGCCGCGCCTTCAGTTCATTCCCGGCGAGACCCCCGTCCCCGTGGCGGGCCGGGTATTCGACGCCGACGGAGATGCAGTCCCTGGTCGATTCGGCCTTGGATTTCTGGCTGACTACCGGCCGCTTTGCCGCGCAATTCGAAGCAGGAGTTCGCGCGCTTCATGGGCGTACGCTCGGCCTCGCTCGTCAACTCCGGGTTCCTCGGCCAATCTGGTCGCGCTGGCGGCCCTGACCTCTCCCAAGCTCGGTCGAGCGGGCCATGAAGCCGGGCGATGAAGTCATCACCGTTGCCGCGGGGTTTCCGACCACCGTGAATCCGATTATCCAGTGTGGGCTGATTCCGGTATTCGTCGATATTGAGATTCCCACGTACAACTGGATGTCGCTCGCCTGGAGCAGGCATTCTCGCCGCGAACGCGGGCCATCGCACTGGCCCACACGCTGGGCAATCCATTCCAATGTCGATGCCGTGATGGAGTTCGTCAGGCCGCCACGAGCTGTGGCTGGTGGAAGACTGCTGCGATGCCGTCGGCTCGGAATACCAGGGACGCAAGGTGGGAACGTTTGGCGATCTGGCGACTACCAGTTTCTATCCCGCTCATCACATCACCATGGGCGAGGGCGGATGCGTATTGACCAACACGCCCCTGCTGAAGACGCTGGTGGAATCGTTCCGCGACTGGGGGCGTGACTGCTGGTGCGATCCGGGCAAGGACAATACCTGTGGCAAGCGCTTCGACTGGCAACTTGGATCGCTGCCCTACGGCTACGATCACAAGTACACCTATTCGCATATTGGCTATAACCTGAAGGCCACGGATATGCAGGCCGCGGTGGGCGTGGCCCAGCTTGGCAAGCTGCCGCAGTTCATCGAGGCGCGGCGCAGCAATTTCGCCCGGCTCAGAGAAGGCCTGCGGGACCTCGAAGAGTTCTTCGTTCTGCCCGAAGCTACCCCCGGATCGGCGCCGAGCTGGTTCGGATTTCCGCTGCTCGTCCGGGCGGGTGCTCCATTTACACGCGCCGAGTTTGTCGCGCGCGCTCGATGCAAAGAAGATCGGCACGCGGCTGCTGTTCGGCGGAAACCTGGTGCGGCAGCCCGCTTACCGCGACATTGCTTACCGGGTCGCCGGGTCTTTGGAGAACACGGATCAAGTCGCTGATCGTTTGTTCTGGGTCGGCGTTTATCCGGGACTTACGCCGCAGATGTTGGATTACGTCGTGGATTCCATTCCACACGATCGTTGCCGAGAGGCTGAGCTATGTCGCAAGCAGGAAGCGTAAGACCGCAAGTCCGAATCGGGAACGAAGATCGTGGGTGAAGGCCATCCCTTGTTACGTAATCGCCGAAATCGGGATCAACCATAACGGCGACATCGAACTCGCCAAGCGCCTGATCAGCGTTGCCGTCGCCGCCGGCTGCGACGCCGTTAAATTCCAGAAGCGTACTCCGGAAATCTGCGTACCGGCCGCCCAGCGTGATGTTCTGCGGGAGACTCCGTGGGGCATCCTGACCTACATGGAGTATCGCAAGAAGGTGGAGTTCGGCCAGGAGGAGTACGCGCGCATTGACGCCTGCTGCCGGGAGGCCGGCCTGCAGTGGTTTGCCTCCTGCTGGGACGAGCGATCTCCATCGACTTCATGGAGCAATTCGATCCGCCTTGCTACAAAGTGGCCTCGGCCACCCTGACCGATCTCGGCCTGCTGCGTAAGCTGCGCGGCATCGGCAAGCCTGTCATTCTCTCCACAGGAATGAGCACTCTGGAGGAAATTGATGAGGCAGTCGAAGTGCTTGGCACCGCCAATCTCGTCTTGCTGCATTCTGTCAGCTCCTATCCGGCGCACTACGAGGAGCTGAATCTCCGCGTCATTCCGGTCTTGCAGGAACGTTACAAGGTTCCAGTGGGCTATTCGGGACACGAGACCGGACTGCCGTCCTCGGTCGCCGCGGTCGTCCTCGGTGCCTGCATGGTGGAGCGGCATATCACCCTGGATCGCGCCATGTGGGGCTCGGATCACGCGGCCTCACTGGAGCCCAACGGCATCACTCGCCTGGTGCGGGATATCCGCCTGGTGGAAACCTCGCTGGGGGACGGAACAAAACGGGTGACAGCGCGCGAGATGGCGATACGGGAGAAGCTGCGCCGCAGCAAAGTTCATGCCGCATCCTAGGGCGCAGCACGACAAGCCGGCCGGAGCGGGCACGCCCGAAGTTATCGGGTTCCAGGGACCCGTCGCGGCGCTCATTCTCGATTTTGACGGCGTTTTCACCGACAACAAGGTGATTGTGACAGACGACGGCCGGGAGGCTGTCGTCTGCGACCGCAGCGACGGCTACGCCATCGAGCAGTTGAAGCGCACCGGCCTGCCCATCCTCGTTCTCTCTACCGAAAAAATTCCGATCGTGCGCTTCCGCTGTGAGAAGCTCGGATTGGAGTGCATTCATGGTGTGGACGACAAGGCGGCGGCGCTGCGCCGGTGGTTGAGCGGACACAACATTGACGCGCAACAGACCGTGTATGTTGGGAACGATGTCAATGACATTGGATGCATGCGAATCGTTGGCTACCCGGTGGCCGTCGCCGACGCCTTTCCCGAGGCGATTGCCGCCGCCCGATACGTGCTCACGGCCGGCGGCGGGCATGGAGCGGTGCGCGAAATTGCGCTCGCGCTAGTCGATCATTTGCGCAAGACAGGGGTGAGTTTGCAATGAAGCTTTCCGATTATGTTATGCGGTTTGTCGCCGCCCAGGGAGTGAAGCATGTTTTTCTGGTGGCCGGCGGTGGGGCCATGCATCTGAATGATTCGCTGGCGCGGTGCAAGGAACTGGAATTTATCTGCAATCACCACGAGCAGGCTTGTGCCATTGCGGCAGAGAACTACGCCAAAGTCACAAATCATCTGGGTGTGGCCATGGTCACCACCGGTCCGGGCGGCACAAACGCCATTACGGGCCTGGCTGGGGCGTGGCTCGATTCGTCTCCGTGCCTGTTTCTCTCCGGGCAGGTGAAGCGCGCCGACCGCATGTACGGCGCCGATGGCACGCCACTCGGTGTGCGGCAGCGCGGCCCGCAAGAGTTGGACATCATTCCCGTGGTGAGTCCGCTGACCAAGTACGCGGTAACCGTAACTGATCCGGCAAAGATCCGGTACCACCTGGAGAAGGCCGTCCACCTCGCCACCACGGGACGTCCGGGGCCGGTCTGGATTGATCTTCCGCTGGATGTGCAGTCGGCCAGGATTGATGAGAACACGCTGGCGGCTTACAGGCCGGAGCCCGAACCCATGCCGGCTGCCGGCAAACTCACCGCCGAAGTGCGCAAGGTCATCGAGGCTTTCAACCGCGCCGAGCGTCCGTTTCTGCTGGTGGGCAATGGCGTGCGCCTGGCGCACGCGGAAAAAGAGCTTCGGAAGCTGGTGCAGTTGTTGAACCTGCCGGTGGGTACGACGTGGCTTTCCATGGATTTGTTTGGAGAAGAAAACGCGCTGGGCATGGGCAGCCCTGGAATGTTGGCTCCCCGCGGCGCGAACTTCGCCATGCAGAACTCGGATTTTCTGCTTACCGTGGGTGCGCGCATGGACCTCGCAGTATCCGGCTGGAACCCGCAGGAGCTGGCGCGCAAGGCTCACAAGGTGATGGTCGATGTGGACGCCGCCGAGTTGGCGAAACTTTCCGGCGTTGTGCAGCAGCCAATTTGCGCGGATGCGGGCGCATTTTTGCGCGAGCTTCTAGCGCAGGCATCGGGCCTTGAGCCGCGAGACCGTTGCGCATGGAATCTTCGATGCGAGCAATGGAAACGAAAGTATCCGGTCATTCAAGATTCGCATCGCAAGCCGGGCCCGGTCAGCATTTATCATCTGGCAGAGGTGATCGCACAAGCCGCCGAGCCGGGTGACCATGTTCTTTCCGGCAGCTCCGGCGTAGGCATTGAGATCTTTCTCTTCGCTTATCCGGCGCGCACCGGGCAGCGGGTCATCCACACGGCGGGTCTGGGCGCCATGGGCTACGGCATCGCGGCCAGCATCGGCATCAGCATCGGCACCGGCCGCAGCCGCACCATCTGTGTGGACGGCGATGGCGGATTCCAGATGAACATTCAGGAATTGGCAACCGTCGCGCACCACAAGTTACCCCTCAAGTTATTCGTGCTCAACAATGGAGGCTATGCGTCCATTCGAGGTTCGCAGACCAGCTATTTTGGCGGCCCAAATATCGGGTGCACGCCCGAAACGGGTGTGACCCTGCCCGACGTCTGCGCCGTGGCGCATGCCTATGGACTGGCCACAGCGCGCATCGAGGACCAGACCGATCTGCTTGCGCAGGTGCGCCGCGTATTGAGTATCCCGGGACCGGTGGTGTGCACTGTGAAGGTGATCCCGGACGAAGTACGCGCGCCGCGGCTTTCCTCGGTACAACGGCCCGACGGTTCGTTTGTCTCCAAGCCTTTGGAAGACCTGTGGCCGTTCCTGGATCGCGAGGAATTTCTGGCGAATATGATCGTGCCACCGTTACCGGAGTAATTCATGGCAAGTTACGAAGAGCAGATCGAAAATTTGCTGCGCGAGGATGTCGGCGCGGTCAAGCAACGCGAGCGGACGGCCTTTGACCGCCTTCTGGCCGAGGCCAACGGACGGATCGTGCTCTTTGGCGCCGGCAACCTGGGACGTAAGGCGCTGCGCTGCCTGCGCTCCGCCGGGATTGAACCGCTGGCGTTCGCCGATAATAATAAGGCGCACTGGGGCACGCAAACCGACGGCGTCGATGTGCTTTCCCCCAAGGAGGCGGCCGACAAGTTCGGCTCCTCCGCCGTGTTCATGGTGACGATCTGGTCGCTCGGTCAAACTTTCCGCGAGATCCATGCGCAGTTGAAGTCTCTGGGCTGTCGCAGGGTTATGCCGCACGCCGCCTTGCGATGGAAGTTTGCTGACGAGCTGCTGCCCGACTATTGCCAGGATTTTCCGCACAAGGTGTACGAGCAAGTTGACGAGGTGCGCACGGCGGCACGGCTCTGGGCTGATGATGAGTCGCGCTCCGAGTACCTGAACCAGATTCGCTGGCGTGCACTGGGCGACTACGACTGCCTTGGCGGCCCGCACAGGGAAGAACAATACTTCCCGGAAAGCCTGTTCCACTTAATGCCCGGCGAAGTATTCGTGGATTGCGGGGCTTACGACGGCGACACGGCGGAACGCTTCATCGCTCGCAATCCGGACTTCGCAAAACTGCTGGCGATCGAACCTGATCCCGGCAATTACAGGCGGCTGTGTCAATGGGCGGAACGCCAGATCGAGGTGAAAGACCGCATTTTCACCCATAGACTGGCGGTGGGTGCGAGCGCGGGCGCAGTGCGATTCGATGCCGCGGGGGCGATTTGGGCAGGCATCTCCGAGGGAGGCAATATCTTAGTGGAATGCGTTCCCCTGGATGACCTGGTTGCCGATGCCGCGCCGACGTATATCAAAATGGACATTGAAGGCGTGGAGCTGGATGCGCTTACCGGTTCGCGCTGCATTATCGAGCGCTATCAGCCGGTATTGGCGATTTGCGTCTACCATCGCCAGAGCGATCTCTGGAAGGTTCCGCAGTTCATCCGAACGCTGCATGAGAACTACAGCCTGTTTTTGCGACCGCACGGAGATGATGGCCGAGAACTAGTCTGCTATGCCGTGCCGCCGCATCGATTGCGTGGCGCCGTTGAGGTCCATGCGTGAAGAAGGTGCTGATCACCGGCGGTTCGGGATTCATTGGCCGGAATCTAGTGGAGTATCTCGGGGATCGATACAACATCTCCGCGCCGGGCTCCGCCGAACTGGACCTGCTCGATGAGCACGCCGTGCGCGATTTTCTGCGCTCCGGAGGCTTCAACGCGGTTGTGCACGCGGCGACCACACGCTCCAATCGCAGCGTGGGCGCTCCGTCCGACATGCTGGATCGAAACTGCCGGATGTTTTTCAACCTGGCGCGCAACCAGGCTCTCTTCGGGAAAATGTTGCACTTCGGCTCCGGCGCCGAGTACAGCCGCGAGTGCCTGCCCACGCTTGTAAAAGAGACTTACTTCGATACGCGCGTGCCCCGGGATGCCTATGGCTTTTCGAAGTACATTTGCGCGAAGTATGCGGAAAGAGCGGACAATATCGTTGTCCTGCGGCTGTTCGGCGTCTTCGGCAAATACGAGGCTTGGGCGGTGCGTTTCATCTCGAATGCCTGCGCCCGCGTGGTAAAAGGGCTGCCGATCGTGATTCGGCAGAACGTTGCCTTCGATTATCTGTATATCGGAGAGCTAGCGAAACTGACGGCCTGGTTCGTCGAAAATAAGCCACGGCACAAGGCCTACAACGTTTGCCGCGGCCGCACCTTCACCTTGCAGGAGCTGGCGCAGATGGTCGCGGCGGCCTCGGGGCGCAGTCCTGCAATCATTGTGCGCAACCAAGGCATGGCCGCCGAATACAGCGGAGACAACACGCGCCTGTTGGACGAGATCGGCGGCTACGAGTTCCGCGAGATGAGCGAGTGCGTGAGCGAACTCTATGAATGGTACGAGGCGCACGCGAGTGAGATCGACGCCGTGCAGTTGAGGTTTGACGAGTAGGCCAGATTAGCGAAAGGTACATCCGCCAAGCAGCCGGGCGAATGCAGGCGCCAAAGCATTCGGTTGAGTGCGGCGCGGAGTTAAGCCGATGAAAACCATTAGCATCATTACACCCTGCTATAACGAAGAGCTGAACGTCCGCGAACTCTACGAGCGCGTGCGCGCGGCCATCGCTGCGCTTGGCAATTATCGCTACGAACACATTTTTATCGACAATGCCTCCGAGGACAATACGGTTGGTGTGCTGAAGGCGATCGCGGCGGTGGACAGGAATGTCAAGGTGATCCGCAACACGCGTAACTTCGGCCACATCCGCTCGCCCATGCACGCGCTGCACCAGGCGACGGGCGATGTCGTCATCGGTATCGTCGCCGACTTGCAGGACCCGCCGGAGATGATCGTCGAGATGGTGCACCAGTGGGAAGCCGGATCGCCGGTCGTGATCGGCGTGAAAGCGGCCAGTGACGAAAACAGCTTGATGTTCTGGATTCGCAAGCGCTATTACCGGCTGGTGAACCGGCTCTCCGGGATTGAAACCTATGAGAACTTCACCGGCTTTGGCCTCTACGACAGAAAAGTGGTGGATGCGGTCAAGTCGTTTGGCGATCCCTACCCGTACTTCCGCGGCATCATTGCCGAGTTGGGCTATCCGCGCGTGGAGCTGCCGTACCACCAGCCGGTGCGAAAGCGCGGCATCACGAAGAACAATTTCTACTCGCTTTATGACATAGGGATGCTGGGAATTACGAACCTTTCAAAGGTGCCGCTGCGATTGGCGGTGTTCGGGGGCTTCGCCGGCGCTTTGCTGTCGATTTTGGTGTCCTTCGGATACCTGGCCTACAAGCTTCTTTTTTGGAATGAATTCTCCCTGGGCATTGCGCCGCTGGTGATCGGCGTCTTCTTCCTCGGGTCGCTCAATCTCGTGTTCCTGGGCATCGTGGGCGAATACGTTGGGGCGATCCACACGATGGTGCAGAAGCGGCCGTTCGCCATCGAACAGGAGCGGGTCAACTTCGAATACGGCCCCGGGGAGCCCGTCCGCGAACCAAGTTGCGCAAAGGACTGAGGCCGTGCGAATGATGGAAAAAGTCCGGAAGAGCGCTTGGTACGCAAGCCTGACCAGGCACATCCCGCCCGGCCAATTGGCGCGCTATCTGGTGGTCGGAGTGTGGAACACGCTCTTCGGCTACGGGACCTATGCGCTGTTCACCGCGCTGTTGGCGCCGGTGGTGCCGCACAGCTACGTAGCCGCACTGGTGCTCTCGAGCCTGTTGAACATCACGGTCTCATACTTGGGATACAAGTGGTTCGTCTTCAAGACCAAAGGCAACTACCTGCGCGAGTGGATGCGGTGCGTGGCGGTCTACAGTAGCGGAATTGCCATTGGCGCCTGCCTGTTGCCCATTGTCGTCTATCTTCTCCGGCACGGAACCCGCTTTCAGGCCGCGGCTCCCTATCTGGCGGGCGCGTTACTGACCGGCTTCGGAGTGCTTTACAACTTCCTGGGCCACAAAAAATTCTCCTTCCGCCAGCCGGAATAGAGTGGTTCCCGTTTTGGTGTAGCCGCCCGGCAAGAGGAACTCGAAAGCGTCATCCCGACCGAAGTGCCGAGCGCCTGTGGCCGGAGCAGCCAAGCTGCGTACCCTGAATACGGGTAGCGGCGATTTGCGGCAACGATGTCATGGCGTCTCCCTGCACCGGGGTGAGCGACAGTTTAACCCGTGCAGCGAGCGAACGCGAATTCCTGCCGGGGGCATTCTGTTTCACGATAATATCGGGATCGCCGGTCACCAGTAGATCGTCTTGAAAAAGGAGCCGATGAGTTGAATCAACCGACGAACGACATCAGCCGCGCGATTGGCGATTTGGAATCCCTGGTGCCCGCGCCAGAACGGGGTCTGCCCGAGGAATTGCTGTTGCTCGTCAGCCGTCTCACGCCCCTGGTCAACGTGGATCTGCTCATTCAGGACGGCGACGGACGCACGCTGCTGACCTGGCGCCATGATCGATTCTATGGACCCGGATGGCACATCCCCGGCGGCATCATTCGTTACAAAGAAAAAGCCTTGGATCGCGTGCACGCGGTCGCTCTGCTGGAGCTGGGCGCGGAAGTCGAATCCGAGGCGGCGCCTCTGCTGGTGCGCGAGTCTATTGACCCTCACGCCAGAGAGCGCGGGCATTTCGTCTCCTTGCTCTATCGCTGCCACCTGCTCACTCCGCTGGAGCCGGCCCGCCGCTTCGTCCCGCAAAATCCCCAACCAGACCAGTGGGAATGGCATCAGCACTGCCCCTCCAACCTGATCCCGCAGCAGCTTGAGTATGGAACGTACTTCTCTTGAGTGCGAACGTACTTTCAATGACACTTTGTCATGCGCCGCCGCGAATCTGCCTTTGCCAGAGCAGATTTGTGGAAGGTATACCACGCGTCTGACTCCGCTCTAACCGGCTGCTGAAAAACAGTTTTGCGAATGATCCAGCCCACAAGTCCTTGCGGAACGATATTGCGGAGCACCCATCCCATAGCGCCTCGCTTGTCGTTTCGGCGCATTTTCAGCAGCCTTCTAAAGCTCTCAGGCCTCAGCGTCGATGAATTCACTGAGGCACTCGATGCACCCGCGCTACTACGGTCAACCCGCACTCTCCGCGTCTTTGCTCGCTTTGGCGGCCGTTTTGTACTTGGCAGTGCCTCCGGTGAGAGCGGATCAGCCACCGGCCTATCGGTTCAAAACCGAAGTCAATGAGGTGCAACTGGCGTTTGTCGCGACGGACCAGCACAATCGCGACGTTGCCACGCTCACTCCAGCCGATATCGCGGTGGTGGACAACGGGACGGTGATTCGCCGCTTCCGCAGCCTGAGCCGTTACCCGCAGGTCAATCTGGAAGCTTTGGTGCTCATTGACGCCAGCGAATCCGTGGCACGGCAGTTTTCGCAGGAAATCGCGGAAGCAGCGCAGTTGATCGCCGAGGCGCGATGGGGACCCGATGACGTGCTGTCGATCATGTCTTTCGGCGGCCTGGAGCCGAGTTTCGTCTGTGTCCGGGATTGCCGCGAATTGCCGCCCGCAGCCTGGGTTTCGAAGATTCACGCCAAGGGACAGACGCCGTTGTTTGATGCCACGGCTCTGGGCGTGGAGTTTTTGTCGAAGAACCGCGACCCAAATTACCGGCCCGTGCTGATCATCCTTTCCGATGGGGACGACACCATCAGCAGGCATTCCTTTCGCGATGCCGTCTCCGCCGCCATGCGGGCCGAAATTCCCATCTACACGCTCAACACCGGCGATCCCGGAAGGCGTTGCCGGCGGCGGCGTCTTGCGGGAGATGGCGGCACTCACCGGCGGTTGCAGTTTCACCCGTGCTCCCGGTGCTCCGTCTGCGCTGGCTTCCGTGGTGGAGGATTTGCGAAACGCTTATGTGCTCACCTATGAATTGCCAAGCCATGCCGAGGGCTTGCACTCCGTCAACATTCTTCCCACCACCAACTCTAATTTACGTTTACGCAGCCGCCGGGCCTACTACTACGCGAGCACCGGCTCCGGCGCGCAAAGGGGGGTGAAGTGAAAGTTCGTTTCTGGTTGTTGCTTGGTTATCGCAGCGGCCGCTGTTGCCGGTGCACGCCCAGCGTTTTCAAGCTCGGAACCGTCACTCGCATGCAAACCAAGAGACTGCACCATCGTGCATGGCGGCTTCGCAACGGCATTCGGCTCCATGCCACAGAAGACCGAGGAAGTCTGCCCGGAGTACACGTTGGTGAGCGACAAGGTCGTCTATGTGGTGGATGGAAAACGCACCAGCCAATTCATGCCGCTGGCTGAAATCATCCAGTTTCGTCTGCAGAAGAATGAGCTATTCGTGCGGCTGGACGATGAAAAACGGGAAAGCCATTTTTCCATCAAGGAAATGGACCTTCGCTCGGACTGGGAGCGCGACCAGATGCTTCGCAACCGGCAGTGGAACTGCATCTGCAAGCCGACCGGAATGAACTCCATCGGCAAGAACTGAAGAAGGTAGCGGACGAGTACAAACCCAGATAGGAGCAGCGCAGCAGGCCCGCATGATGATCCGGGTCTGCTGCGTTTGCCGCGGCTGCGATCACATCGAGGCCGGCTTGTCGGTCTTGGTTCCAGGCTTGATGGAGCTGTGCTGCTTGGCCTTGGCCAGCATTTCTTCCACCTTTGCCCGTTCAGGATAGTCGGGGACCGTCTTCAACAGCTTCTCCCAGGTTGCAACCGCGGCGGGCGCATCGCCTTTGCCTTGCCATTGCACCATTCCCATGTTGAACATGGTTTGCCCATGCTTCGGGTCGTCTTTCAGGGCGGTTTGGAACTCCTGGATGGCCCGGTCGGAATCGCCCAGATAGAAATAGGCGGTACCCATGTCGGTGCGAACGTTCGCGTTCTTGGGCTCCACTCGCAGTGCGCGGTCGTAATATTCAATGGCGGCTTGGTACTGCTGAGCGTCGTAGTAGACGTTACCCGCCTCCGCCAGGAGCTTCGGGTCGTTCGGCGAATTCTTTAATTGCGTCAGGATCGGCTCTGCCTGCTTGTCCGCCATGTGCTTGAGCTGTTCCGGCGTCGGCTGGCTGCCCATCGCGGGCATACCGGCGGCAGCAGGCGCGGCCGCGCTTGGCTGCGGTTTGCTGTCGCTGCCCGCCGAACCACGCAATAAATATCCCACCGCGATTCCCACCACCAGGCAGATCGTGGCGAGCACGTACGCCTGGATGCTTGTCCAACTTGCACCAGAAGCACTCGGAGTCTTACTCTGTGCCATTCATCTCCTCCAAGATCCAATCCGCGAGAGGGAAATCCCTCGATTGTTTGCAGCAGACGGATCCAGTTCAATTCATGGTAAATGCGCTTGACACACGGCTATGTGACAAAAATCACAAAACTTAGGGAAAATGTTGGTTCTGCCGTTGCTTCACCGGCCGAAAAAAAACGGACCGGACCTCACGGATCACCGGCCCGCCTCATCAGGAGACCCCACATAACAGGGTTAACTCGATAGTAACGATAAAAGAACTCTGTTACAAGCTTACCGGCGCAGGGGTGGCGCAGCTCGCGAGCAAGCAAGCAGACCGGCAGCTCCGAAGACACCGGTTCGCCTTATCAGGAGACCCCACATGACAGGGTTAACTTGATGGTAACGACTAAAGGACTCTGGTACAAGCTTGCCGCCCAAGCCGCAGCTGGAAAGCGCAACGCGGCGCGAGTTCGAGCAGCTCGCTTCCACCTCAAGGCGCAAATGCGGCGCGTGCCGGGACCCCGGGCTTTCGGCACGTTTTCTGCGCTGGCGATGGGATAAAATAACAATGCGGAAAACGCAGAAATCTTAAGGATGACTATGAAGCGGCAGGCCATTATTGTTGGCGCTGGTCCGGCGGGATTGACTGCTGCCTACGAGTTGTTGGCGCGCACTGACATCGTTCCGATCGTGCTGGAAAAGAGCGCGTTCATGGGAGGCATCTCCCGCACGGTCCATTACAAGGGAAACCGGATCGATATCGGCGGGCATCGTTTTTTTTCCAAGAGCGACCGCGTCATGGAGTGGTGGTCCCGGCAGATGCAGCTCGACAGCCAACCGCGCGCACCGGGCTCCCCGGATGGCGACGAGGCGGTCATGCTGGTGCGCAGCCGCAAGTCGCGCATCTACTTTCTGCGTAAGTTTTTCGATTATCCGATCTCGCTCAGCGCGCAGACCCTCGGGAATCTTGGCCTGGTGCGCACGCTGAAGATCGGCTTCAGCTATCTGCGAGTGGCGCTGTTTCCGCCCAGGCAGGTCGACAACCTGGAACAATTCTTCATCAGCCGCTTCGGCCGCGAACTCTACAACACGTTCTTCAAGTCCTATACCGAGAAGGTCTGGGGAGTTCCGTGCACGGAAATCAGCGCCGAATGGGGCGCTCAGCGGGTGAAGGGCCTGTCGATCACCAAGACGATTCTGCACGTTCTGAAGAAGACCTTTGCTCCATCCGGGGACGTAAGGCAAAAGGGCACGGAAACTTCTCTGATCGAGCAGTTCCTGTATCCCAAGCTGGGGCCCGGGCAGTTGTGGGAAATCGTTGCCGACAAAGTCGCTGCGCAAGGCGGAGAAATCATCACCGGCTTCAACGTCGACAAGATCCTGGTGGAGGGCAATCGCGTGTGCGGCGTCAGCGGGATAGCCTCGAATGGAGAGCGCCGCGACTTCCGGGGCGAGTACCTGTTCTCGACCATGGCGGTCAAAGACCTGGTGAATTGCCTCGATTGCGATGTGCCCGGGCAGGTGCGGGAAATCAGCGACGCGCTGCTCTATCGCGACTTCATCACCGTGGGACTGCTGGTAAAGAAACTGGTGGTGCAGGACGAAGGCAGGCCAGGCGAGCTGATCAAGGACAACTGGATCTATATTCAGGAACCCGACGTCATTGCCGGCCGCTTGCAGATCTTCAACAACTGGAGTCCTTACCTGGTGCGCGACCCCGAGACGGTGTGGATTGGGGTGGAATACTTCTGCAACGAGTCGGACAGCCTGTGGAACATGTCCGAGGAAAAGCTGTCGGCATTGGCGCAGCAGGAGCTGGAGAAGATCGGCATCATCCGCCAATCCGATGTGCTGGATGCAACCGTCATCCGGATGGAGAAAACCTATCCGGCATATTTCGGCAGCTATGAGCGATTCCCCGAGGTTCGCCAGTACCTCGACGGCTTCGAGAACCTTTTTCTCATTGGCCGCAACGGCATGCACCGCTATAACAACCAGGATCACTCCATGCTGACGGCGATGACGGCCGTGGACAACATCATTTCCGGACAGAAGGATAAGAGCAATATCTGGGCCGTAAATTCCGAAGAGGAATACCACGAGGGCGGCCGCAATCCAGCCGTTGAGGTCGCCCGAAATCGGCTAAGGCCTGGGTGCCGCAGGGCTGATATGCGAGAGGCGGCGAAGCCGCAGGTGGCGCGCATTGGACAGGGTTCGAAGTGAGCTGCGGGAGAGACTTTTCCGCCCGGAGTAGGTCTATACTAGAGCAGATTCACGGTTGATGTACCCAGTACTATCGCCGGGCGGGATGTTATTCCAGCAAACGCAAAGGCCTTTGCGGGACCCCGGACGCCCGGCTCCTTCGCGGGGTATGCCTTCCGCGAATCCGGTTTAAGTGAAAGTATGTCATCCACGGTTCTCGATAAAACGAACCAGATCACGGGCGAATCCGCCCGCAGGCGTGACCTTGTACTGCCGACGCTGTTCGGCGAAGGCTATGGCATCTACAAGGTACGCAAGGGCTCGTTCGTCGCTTCTTTCCTGCTGAATACGGCTGCCGTGGCCGCGTTGGTCGCGATCGGCAGTTGGGTTGCCACGAACTCCGCGCAGGTGCAGAACCAGGTCACTACGCTGGTCACCGACATCAGCCCGTATATTCTGACGCCTTCCAGGACGCTGAGCGGCGGTGGCGGAGGCGGCGGCGATCATGACAAGCTGGCCGCCAGCAAAGGCGCACTTCCCAAAAGCTCTCTCCAACAGATTGCGCCTCCGCAGGTCGTAGTTCGCAACGAAGCGCCTAAGCTGGTGGCGGAGCCGACCGTGGTTGTTCCGCCCGAAATCAAACTGCCCCAGGCAAATGCATTCGGAGATCCACTCTCGAAGGCATTGGCCAGCCTGCCCTCCAATGGTCCGGGGCTCGGTGGCGGCATCGGTAGCGGTACCGGAACCGGCGTCGGCAGCGGCAGCGGTCCGGGGGTTGGGCCGGGAAGCGGCGGAGGCATCGGCGGCGGCGTTTACCACGTCGGCGGCGGTGTCCTGCCTCCCAAGGTGCTCTACGATCCCGATCCGGACTACTCGGAGGCGGCACGCAAAGCCAAGCACCAGGGGACGGTGGTTCTGTGGGTAATCGTTGGCGCCGACGGCCGCCCGCGCGAGATCAGTGTGCGGCGCTCCCTGGGAATGGGCCTCGATGAGAAAGCCGTCGAAGCCGTGCGCCGCTGGAAATTCGATCCCGCCAAAAAAGACGGCCAAGCGGTCGCCGTGCAGATCAGCATCGAAGTCAATTTCCGGCTTTATTGAGCAGCTCCAATCAGCGCCGGGAGTGGAGTCGAGTTTCATAGGGATTCTAATCCGAGCAAGCATGGACAGGTGCCTCACATTCGCCGTTTGGCTTCTTGGGGTAGTATTCCGAAGCTAACCCGTACCGCGCCGGGCCTAGCCATCGTCTCGCTTGAACTTGCGTGCGATGGGTGCGACCTTGCTGCTGGCGGCGTTCGCCCACTCGCTGCCGCGCTGCATCCAGTCTTCCGCCTGATCGCTCCATTCTTCCAGCGTGTCGCGCGCATCTTCGTAGCGGCGGCGAATCCCTTTGCGAAGCTGTCTGCCGGTTTTGGGAGTCAACGTAGCCGCCAGCAGCGAACCGACGCCGATCCCGATCAGCAGAAGAATCAGTCCCGTGGGTACACCGCGCCGTTGGCTTCAGAGACGCTGCGTATCATCATCAAGGTTGCGATTCTCGGCCATAAACACCTCGTCTTCAAATCTTGGCGGCGTTTCGGCTCTCTCTCTGGCTCCGCCGGATCCTCGAAGGTAGTTTAGAAAAACCGGCGCGTCGAACTGTTGCCAGGGTTTTCGGCTTTTCCGCCCAACGCTGAATACCTGTGCCGCTGAAGATTCGCAAAGCGAAGTCTCGCAAGGTAAAATTAATTGTTTGTCTCTCCGATACGTGCCTCCGCGCCCTGTAGGGTGAAATGGAGCGCGCAGGGTTGCGCGTCATGAGGACGCCTGAAGGCCGCGAGAGGCGAAGGCCGCGGGCGCGATTCCATGAGCTTCGCGGGTTCATCACCCAATTTCATAAGGAGCACCTTACACAACATGGCAATTCCGGCCACACAATTACGTCCCGGCATGATCATCAAGCACAACAACGATCTGCATTCGGTGTTCAGCGTCGAACACCGCACGCCGGGCAATCTGCGCGCTTTCATCCAGGCAAGACTGCGCAACCTCCGCACCGGAGCCATGTTCGAGCATCGCTTCCGTTCCGGCGACGCGCTCGAAAAAGTCACTGTCGACCAGGTCAAGATGGAGTTCCTCTACAACGATGGCGACGACTACTACTTCATGGACATCGAGAACTATGAGCAGACGGTGCTCAAGCACGACATCCTCGGCGATGCGGTCGAATACCTGACGGCGAATCTGCAGATCATTGTCGAATTTTTCGACGAGAAGCCCGTGGGCATCGAACTGCCGCAGACGGTGGAACTCAAAGTGGTGGAAACCGAGCCCGGCTTGAAATCGGCAACCGCCAGCAGTGTGACCAAGCCCGCCAAGACCGAAACCGGACTCGTCGTGTACGTGCCGCCGTTTATCAACGAGGGCGACAAGATCAAGGTCGATACCTCCGATGGCGCGTATCTGAACCGGGCGTGATCGACCTCCACCGCTGCGGCGCCGTCGGGAGCGCCGTGGAAGTCCGGCCCGCGGCATGGCTGAGATTGACCTGTCCGGGGAAAGTGATCTGTGTTCAAATAGAGCGTTACGTCTATGGGAAGCATGATCGAAACACGCCGTTACGTCGTCAGCGGACGCGTGCAGGGCGTCGGGTTTCGCTGGTTCGTCGAGCGCGAGGCGCATGCGCTGGGTTTGGCGGGCTGGGTTCGCAACCGCAGCGACGGCAGTGTCGAGGTGCTTGCCTCCGGCACGCGCGATCAGCTCCGCTTGCTCTACGATAAGTTGAAGCAGGGTCCGCGCGCCGCCCGCGTCGACGATATCGAGGTCGAAGAAGCGGCGCCGCTCAAGGATCTGCACACTTTCCGAATCGAAGGAGTCTGGTAAAGAATGCCGCAACCGAAAATGGCCATGGACTGCGAACCGCTGAAAAAGCTCATCCGCGAGGTTCCCGATTTTCCCAAGCCGGGGATTCTCTTCTACGACATCACCACGCTGCTGAAGGACCGGCTCGGATTCGCGCAGCTTATCGATTCCCTCACCGCCTACTATCTGGAAAAGGACATCGATCTGGTGCTTGGCATCGAGGCCCGCGGATTCATCTTCGGGCCGGCGCTCGCCTATCGCCTCAACGCCGGATTCGTGCCCGTGCGCAAGCCGAAAAAGCTGCCCGCCGAAACCGTCCGCTGGACCTACCAGCTTGAGTACGGCCAGGACACGCTGGAAATGCACAAGGACGCCATCAAGCCCGGCCAGCGCATCCTGATCGTCGATGACCTGCTCGCCACCGGCGGCACAGCCGTCGCCACGGCCGAGTTGGCCAAGTCGCTGGGCGCCGAGATCACCGGCCTCGCCTTCGTGGTCGAGCTGGACTTCCTGAAAGGCCGCGACCGCCTGAAGGGATACGACGTCCACACGCTGCTGCACTACGACAAGTAAGCGCCCGCGCGGGGCCCGAGAACGGCAGCATTAGTTTCAGGATGTCATTCTGAGCGAGCGAAGGATCGATGATTTCTTCGCTGCGCCGAAGTACATGAGATTCTGTCGAACTCGCTGCGCGCACGCAGAATGACACTCCAGAACGATATTGGCTGAGTGCGCAGTCGAAGGATTTATCAAACAACCGCACAGCGCGGAGCGGGACCGTCTCTTGGGATGCTCGCTTCGCTCAACATGATGGCGCCGGGTGACCCCAGTATCCAGTCGCTCGCCAATGCCCCACATCTGCTGAGTTAGCAGATCCGCGACATGCTTGGCTGAACTGTTCCGCCTCAGTAAGCCGGAGTGCCTCAGCTTCGCGCCCGTGTTCGGCGCTAACCTGGGTGAAGCGCATCAGCGAAAAACATATCCCTTCACGGCATGCGCGTGATGCAGAACTGTTCGTCGTGGCCGAGCACTTCGGCCTTCGACAGCTTGCCGCAGGCCACGGCCAGAATCTCCTGGTAAATTTCCTCGCCAACCTCTTGCAGTGATTTCTCGCCGGTGATGACCGCGCCGGCGTTGATGTCGATATTCTCTTTCATCCGCTGGAAGGTGCGCGGATTGCCCGTAATCTTGATCACCGGCACGCCGGGGAATCCCGAGGGTGTGCCTCTGCCGGTCGGGAAGCAGACGATCTGCGCGCCCGCCGCCACCTGTCCGGTGGTCACTTCGCCGTCGTGGCCCGGGCCGTCGAGCAGCAGCAGGCCCTTCTTCGTGGGCGCGTCGCCATAGGCAAAGACTTCGACGAACTGCGCGTTGCCGGATTTCTTCATCCCGCCCAGCGATTTTTCGACCACCGAAGAAAGTCCGCCGTCGTAGTTGCCGGTCGAGATCAGGTGTCTTGCGCTTTTCATTGCTGGAGTGTCGCGTCTGCTGCTTGAGCCGCTCTTCCATCTTGCCAATCACCCGCAGGATATCGCTGGCCACCTGTTCGTTGATGGCGCGGCGAGCCAGGATGTGTTCCGTGCCCAGCAGTTCGGTCAGCTCCGTCAGGATGGAGGAGCCGCCCTGCGCGACCAGCTTATCGGAGGCGATGCCGAGCGCGGGATTGGCCACCAGGCCCGAGGTCGTATCCGAGCCGCCGCAGTTCAGGCCGATCATCAGTTCGCTGACATCGGCCTCCACCCGCCGCTCCTGCGAGGCGGCCTGCTGCATCCTGCGGGCATGGCGCGTGCCGACTTCGATGGCCTTGATGGAATCGCCTTCGTCCTGAATGACCACCATCTCCACCATTTTTCCGGTGGGCGCGATGCCTTCGAACAATTCGCGCGGCGTGAATCGCTCGCATCCCAGGCCAACCACGACGACGCCCGCGAAGTTCGGATTGCGCCCGATCCCGATCAACGTTTTGGCGGTAATCTCCAGGTCCTCGCCCACCTGGCTGCAACCGACCGGATGACTGAAGTGTACCGTGCCCGGAACGCTCTCCGAGATGCGTTGCGGCTACCTTGGCCGAACAGAAAACCGAGGGAATGATGGCGATCAGGTTGCGCACTCCGACACTGCCGTTCTCCCTTCGAAAGCCGAGAAATTTGTCTCCCATCTACATTCCCCTCTCGCAATACAGATTGTGGCTGTGGATCCAGGCGCCCTTTTTGATGGCCGACCTTCATCTTGCCAATCTCTTCGCCGTACTTGTAAACCGGCGCATTCGGTGCGAGATCGGCGAGCGCAAACTTGTGGCCGAAGGGAATTTTCTCGATCACGGTTACTTCGTACTTCTTGCCGCCGTCCTCGGACACCGTGCAAACGTCGCCCGGCGGCCAGATCGGTCAAGGCAACCGCAACGTTATCTTTCTGGTCGAGTACGAGTGCGGTTTTTCCCGCTGTCAGATCGCTGAGTTCTTTCACGTTTTACTCCCCGCCCTTGAAATTGGTTTCCGGTATCGGTGCTTGCTATTTATATTTCTAGCACCAGCGGCGCTGGAATTCACACGAATGCGACTGGACTCTTGATTCTGGCAGGGCGCCATCGATTTGTCTTGCGTAATTACTGAAAGCGATTGGGCAGTCCGCGATCAATGACTTTCCTCGCGGTTCATTCCAGCGAAAGGTGTCCGAATCGCGGCTGTTAGACGGGAGTGAAAAGAGGCTACGGCAAATTACGTTTCCCGCTATGCGCTCGGCGGCTCTTCGCGAACCAGCAGATTTTTATCTTTTTGCAGGTAACTCTTGCGCCGGAACCAGTCTTCCATGCGTTCTTTCAGCAGAGGCAACGGCACGCGCACTGCCAGCCTCCAGCAGTCCATCAGCGAGCGGCAGGGTGTCGTCGAACACCGGATCGTTGGTGAAATTGCGCATGGCGAAGCTATCCAGCCATTTCAAGGGGACAGGCTGGCGTGCGTTGCCTTCCTCGTACTCCAAGCGAATTTTGCGAGAGAACATGGCTAGATCGGCTCCCGAGAAGATATATCCCCTCGGAATTGTTCCCTGCCGTCGTTCCCTGTTGGTCGCAACGGCCGATAGACCGCGGCTTCGGGAGACACCATCTCGGGAACCGCTGTAGGGCCTGCTAATAGGCAGCGTTGACGCCGAAAATTCGGCTCAGACGAGAGACTGGGCGCTAGGCGGCCTTCTCGTCTTTGGTGTTTTCCAGGCGCTCTTCGAGCTCATCCACTTCCTGCCATAGTGCGGGCGGCAGATGATTGCCAAACTTCCGGAAGTATTCGCGGATGAGCGGCACCTCGCGAAGCCAGCCTTCGATGTCCACGTTCAGCAACTCCTCGATGTGATCGTGCGCCAGGTCGAGTCCGCTCAGATCCAAAGCGCCGGGGCCGGGCATGAGCCCGATGGCAGTCTCGACCGCTTCGCCCGTGCCTTCCACGCGCTCGGAAATCCACTTCAGCACGCGGCAATTTTCGCCGTACCCCGGCCACAGGAATCCGCCGTGTTCATCTTGCCGGAACCAGTTCACGTAGAAGATTTTGGGCAGCCGGGCGTCCAGCCGTGCTTCCCATCTGGAGCCAATGGCCGAAGTAATCGCCCATGTTGTAGCCGCAGAAAGGCAGCATGGCCATCGGGTCGCGCCGCAGTTGGCCGACCGTTCCGGCGGAGGCCGCAGTGGTTTCGCTGCTCACGGTTGCGCCCAGGAAAGTTCCGTGCTGCCAGTCGAAGGCCTCGCATACCAGAGGCACGACGCTGGCGCGCCGTCCGCCGAACAGGATCGCGTCGATGGGCACGCCCTTGGGGTCGTCCCATTCGGGAGCAATCACCGGGCACTGCCGCGCCGGAGTCGTAAAGCGCGCGTTCGGGTGCGCCGCCTTGCGGCCGGCCTCAGGCGTCCACGGGCGCCGCAGCCAGTCGGTGAGGAATTTGGGCTTTTCGCTCGGTCATGCCTTCCCACCAGATGTCTCCCTCAGGGCGTGATCGCGCAATTGGTGAAGACCGAATTCCGGCTGAAGGTTTCCATCGCATTGGCGTTGGAGTGGAGGCTTGTGCCCGGCGCCACGCCGAAGAAGCCGGTTTCGGGATTGATGGCATACAGCCGGCCATCAGCCCCGAACTTCATCCAGCAGATGTCGTCGCCCAGCGCTTCGACCTTCCAGCCGGGAATGGTAGGAATCAGCATCGACAGGTTCGTCTTGCCGCAGGCGGAAGGAAACGCGCCGGCGATGTACTTCATCGCGCCCTGCGGATTCGTCAGCTTCATAATCAGCATGTGCTCGGCCATCCAGCCTTCATCGCGCGCCTGCACGGAAGCGATGCGCAGGGCATGGCACTTCTTGCCCAGCAGAGCATTGCCGCCGTAGCCGGAGCCGAAAGACCAGACCTCGCGCGTCTCCGGAAAATGGCAGATCCACTTTTCGTCCGGATTGCTGGGCCAAGCCGTATCCGGGGCGTTCGCCGCCAGCGGTGCGCCCACCGAATGCAATCCCTTGACAAACTCGCCTTCAGCTCCGAGGGCGGCAAGCACCCGGCTGCCGACCCGCGCCATGATGTGCATGTTGACGACAACGTACGGGGAATCGGTCAGCTCAACCCCAAAGCCGGCCAGCGGCGAATCGATTGGCCCCATGCAGTAGGGGATCACGAACAGCGTCCGCCCGGCCATCGAGCCTGCGAACAGCTTCATCAGGATCGATTTCATCTCGGCCGGATCTTTCCAGTTGTTCGTCGGCCCGGCATCATCCTTGGCATGGCAGCAGATGAAGGTACGATCCTCGACCCGGGCCACATCCGCCGGGGTCGAACGCACGTAGATGCTGTTGGGACGCTTGTCGGGGTCGAGCGGAATCGCGACTCCGGCGTCGATCATCAGCCGCACCATCTCCTGGTACTCCGTGTCGGAGCCATCGCACCAGTAGACGCGCTCGGGTTTGCAGAGGCGGGTCACTTCTTCCACCCACTGCAAAAGTTTTTGGTTCATTGATGCCGCCGGTTGCCTCGACGGTTTCAATCAGGCTGGCCATAGAGCGTCTCCTCTGGGCGCACCAGGAAATTAAGTGCGAAAATTTCTGGATTCAGCGCATCGCAACCGCTTCCCCCACGAAAGCGGCTGTCAATCCCACTGGTATGCCGTGATCACCAAGATTCCGGAAGCGTCATCTACCGGCAGCCAAAGCGCCGACGATTGGCAGGCCGAAAACCGCGCCAAAGCCGGCAATTGCCCGTATGCTTGTACCGAGGCGAGCGCAGCCGCTGCTTAGCGAAGGCTCGTACTCTTTGCGTATTGGCTTTCGAGCGCCGCCAGGTATTCCAAAGTTTCCGCAACGGTCAGCATATACATCTCCCGGCCGCTTTCCTCGCCGTTCTCGATGATCGTTTTCAGATAAAACCCGGCAATCTGAACGGCCATGGGATCGGTGATCACCTTCCCGGTGCGCCGGTTGTATTCGCCCCAGGCGGGATGCGGCAGCGCGATCCAAACCGGCCGTCCATTGACCAGAAACTTCACATCGACGGCGTCGGCGTGACGCGTGGCGATAGCCACGATCACGGCCTGAAAGACGCAGCGCACCTGCTCGCCCGTCCAGTGCTCTTTGACTTGGAAGTCGCTATACATTGTCAAAAACTATAGTCCGGCGGCATCCATCACGGCAACCTGCTCACCCGTTTAGATGCGAGTAGGCGGCAAAGAAGCAAAAAGCAAAGAAGCAAAAATTGACCGCCGAAGGTGCTGGAGGGGCTGAAGACGGCGAGAACTCCGCACCGACAGGCTGCTGACCGCAAAACCAGAGAGATATATCCGGAAGTTACAGCACTCCAGTCGACCGCGACCATCAGCACACAACGAGCCGAGCCTCGCCGGGGACCCAGAGGAGCGGCGACTTTGCATGAAACCGAACAGCACACAATGTCCCTGGTTTTGCCGTAGAATCCAAGCGGTGGCCCGAAAAACTCAAGCCATATTCGATGCTGGCGCGCAGCGCACGCCAGCCAAAGCGGCGAAGCCGCCTCGACGGGCGAAACCCGGCAAGCAACCTTCGGCCATCGAGACCCAGAGGGCGCTGCGCGATTCCGCCGGACGGAAGCGCGCGCCCAATCGTGGCGGCATCAAGCTTCTCGCGGTCGCGAACCTGTCTCGATTGCCATGGCTGGTGCACGGCTTCAGCACCCGGCAAGGCGGCGTCAGCTCCGCCTATGGAGGCCGGGCGCTGAACCTGGGACCCACCCGCGAAGACACTGCCGGAGAACGTCGCGCGCAATCGCGAACGGTTGATCGGCAAACTGGGCGCCGTCGACGCCAAAGGCCGCCCCTGGCCGCTCGTCACCGTCAAACAGATCCATTCGGCGATCATTCACCGCGTGGAAGCCGGAACTGTCCTGTCACCGCGGGGCGACGGGCTGATCACCAGCCAGCCCGGCATCCTGCTGGGCATCAAGATCGCCGACTGCCTGCCCGTGCTCATCGTCGATCCCGAGCGGCGCGCCATCGGCGCATTCCATGCCGGATGGCGAGGCACGGCGCAGCGCATCGTCGAGAAGGGCGTTGGCGAAATGCGCAAACACTTCGGCAGCGATCCGGCGAAGTTGCTCGCCGCCATTGGTCCCGGCATCGGAAGCTGTTGCTATGAGATCGGCGATGAGGTCGAGCACGAGTTCGAATCGCAGTTTGCCTACTGGCAGGAGCTGTTCGAAGATGTCTTCGACTCATGGTCGCTGCACGCGCGCTATCCGCTGCTGTTCCTCAACCAGCGCGCCCCCGGACACGGCGACCCGGCGCTTTCGCGCCACCTCAGCCTGGTGAAGGCCAACCTGCGGCAACTGCGCGACGCCGGCGTGGCGGAGGCGAACATCTCGAATCTGGACCTCTGCACCTCGTGCCGCACGGACCTGTTTTTCTCCTACCGCAAAGAGCAGGTTATGGGACGAATGATGGCCGTGGTGGGGATCAGGCCGTAACCTCGCATTCACCCGGCCTGATCGCCTTCGGATCTACCGCGCTAAAACCAAAACGGTCATGCCGCAGCCTTAGTTGCCCGGCTTGAAACCAGCGCATTCCAGAAGCCAGGAGGGGATTTCTCACCAGTCACGGTGACTGGCCTTTTACTAAACATCATTTCCCGCAATGTGTTTCCGGTTCTCCGGCCAGCTCGATTCCCTCACTGGATTGAACGGATGGTGTTGTTGCCGGCTGTCGCCATATTCAGACCGACGTCACATAGATAAAGTCTTTTTCCATCGGTGGTGATACCTAATGGATAGTTAAAGCTGGCCGCCGGGCCGGTCGCGTCGGTTGATCCAGTCGTACCGGCGGTGCCTGCCAGGGTCGTCACCACACCGGTTGCAATCACTACTTTGCGGATAGTAGCGTTCTTTGTGTCTGAGACATAAAGGTTCACTCCGTCGGTCGTGATGTCGTTTGGATAATTGAAACTGGCTGCCGAGCCGGTCGCATCGGTTGAGCCGGTCGTGCCGGCGGTGCCTGCCACGGTCGTCACTGCACCGGTCGCAATCACAATCTTACGAATCGTATCGTTTCCGCTGTCTGCAACATAGAGGTTCATCCCGTCGGTGGTGATGCCCATTGGATAGTTAAAGCTGGCCGCCGGGCCGGTCGCGTCGGTTGATCCAGTCACACCGGCGGTCCCTGCCAGTGTGGTTACCGCGCCGGTTGCAAGGACAATCTTGCGAATGGTCTTGTTCCCGAAGTCCGCAACATAGAGGTTCGCGCCGTCGGTGGTGATGTCGTAGGGCATATTGAAGCTGGCCGCCGAACCTGTGGCATCGGTTGAGCCGGTCGTGCCGGCGGTGCCTGCCACGGTCGTTACCACTCCTGTTGCGATCACTATCTTGCGGATGGTGTTGTTGTTGGTGTCACACAGGTAGAGGCTTTTCCCGTCAGTCGTGATGCCTTGTGGAAAATTAAAGCTGGCTGTAGAACCGGTCGCGTCGGTTGAACCGACCACTCCGGGGGTGCCTGCCAGCGTGGTTACCACACCGGTCGCAATCACTATCTTGCGGATGGTGTTGTTTCCGCTGTCTGCAACATAGAGATTTATCCCATCGGTCGTGATGTCGTATGGATGACTAAAGCTGGCTGCCGAGCCGGTTGCGTCGGTCGAACCGACCACTCCGGGGGTGCCTGCCAGCGTTGAAGTTGTTCCAGTTAGACTGAGGGGGCGTCCCTGTATTGCCCCTCCCATTCGATAAGTGCTGCTGCCGCCACAGCCTGTCATTATCGTGGCCGAGAAGAGAAGCAACGCTATGCCAATCAATAACTGCTTCAAGTTCCTCGCTTGTATTCTCACAAGCCTCCTTTGCCGTCAAGGTTGTTTCGTCATGGGTATTCCTTCGACGGCTCGACCTTGATTCGTCTGTTTGAATACGCTGCTGGGTGTCAGAAAGGAGTGTACGTGAGATGCTGAAAAACTCAGAAAGAAAATAGATAAAAGGTGAGAACCAATAAGATCACGATCCAGATTACAGGACAGTTTGCAGTTTCCATTTAGCTGGCGGTACACAGGCATTCTCACCAACAAACCCAAAACGGGAACCGCTGGCCGTCACTGTCGAGAAGGCGATTTTGCAACAATTACAATGGAGGGTAACTTCCGGTGAGCCGACCACCACGTATTCATGTTGGCGGTATTTTCTATCACACACAACGAGCAGAAAGTGAAAACCTGAAGGAGCGGACTGAGAGGTCTCGATTCACTGTTGCGCTTTTTCCACTATCGCAGGTGTTCGCCGTGACACGGTGAGCATGAGCGCCGATCCACCAGGAATCTTCACCCGTGTCGGCGCTGAGAAGACAATGTTTCCGTTTGGCAGATTTTCATAGCGCACATCTTCAAACCCGTACACCCCGCATGCACTCGATGAAAAAATCCAGAGGGACTGCTGGCCTTTGCTCAGCGGCAGCTTCCGACAGGCAGATCCTTCGGGGTTGCTCACCTGCCCCAGAACGCCACTCCAGGGGTCGAAAAGACCACCGTGAACCGGTTTACCTACAACCTCGCCGGATGAATTCAAGACTGGGCCGCCGCCGCGGTAAACCACATCCCCGCCGACCAGAACGATGGTCCAGTTCGATTGCTCATTTCTCTCCCCGACGCCTGTCGTAGTGGTCGTGCCGGCTTCGTTCACCCGCAGAGGGGAAGCCAGAGCGCGCAGCCGAACTTCGGGTGATAGCCACTGGTTGCGCTTGCGTGGCAGCAGATCGTCAAAATGCACCGTGACCGCGCTGCGTCCGGGTCCTTGGCGAACCTCGACAACGTGGCCCACGACTTTGGAGCGGACCCGTATTGTCCCAGAGCTTCCCAGCGAAATATCCTGTCCGACCTCAGCATGTACAGGCTGTCCGGTTTTGATCTTGGCGGAATCGAGCGTCGTCTCCAGCAGAACTGGAATAATGGTACCGTCCGGAATCTGCTGCTGGGCGAAAAGCATTTGACTTCCGGCCAGAAAAGCAGCCATAGCGAGCGCAATCAAGGCCCAGCACCGGCGTAAGCGGAAAGCAATAGCTTGTGCACGCATCGTAGTTCCTCATGCTCCTGATGCCGCCCCGACGCAGGGCTCATACAGTGCGGCCAAAAACAATACAAACTTATGCTGTGGATATCGCATGACAGTTACGTTTAGGGTATAGATGTAGGATTCTGCCTTGCGGTTTCCACCGCAGTTCTCCCTCGAGTGACGCCCTCAAATTGCGCAAACATGCTCCAGGATGGCTTGTGCTTGTGCTCCGTCAGGTGTCCAGCGCGTAATTGTTGTGAACAGGCGTTAGCACCCGTAGCCCAAGGAGCGGAACTCCGAATCGCCGAACCGTTCTAATTCGTTCCGTTCACCGTGCGCAGCTTGCCCCGCATGAAGTGGTAGGGAGGCCAGGGACCGCTGATCGAGATCTCGCAGTTCTTCAACTGCCGGGTCGCGGTGTTGTAGCGGTTCTGATATTTCTGCAGCGAAGTCGCATCGATCAAGTGCGCAATGTCGATCACCAGTCCGGAGTCGATGTGCTTGCAACTGGTCTCGTGCTCCAGGGGAGCAAGCAACTTATTCACCTGCACGGAAACCGCGCGCGCCTTGGTCTGGCGTTCGCGATCGCGAGTGGCAATCACGTGCAGCCGTTCCAGGTATTGGCCGCCAGCCCGCACCGGAAGCGCTTGCAGAACCACTTCGGGAACGGTGCCGTCCTCCCTCATCATGACCTTGATATGCATCTCCGCCTTGCCGCGCAGCCGCTCCAGGCTCTCATGAAAAGTCTTGCGATTGGCCCGTACGGCATGGCGCAGCGCGTCGTCGGTTTCGAAAACCGTCGCGAAGCGGAAAGGCAGCACGGTTGCCATGCCGGAAGCACTCGCTCACCACCCGCGCGTGTTCCACGACGGCCTGCTGATTCAAGGGAAGGCTGCGATCATAGGCACTCACCAGGACCACGAACTCGCCGGTTGGGAAACCCATGACAGGCGAAGCGTTGATACCACGCAGTTGCTCAAATTGAAAGGGACGTCGAACCCGACTTTGTTGCACCGAATCTCTGCTCGGTAATGCAGTACGCGTACCACGTCATTTCCATGTCTCCAGAGAACCCGGGCGAGTGGAGATAGCGCCGCGGAATGAGGATGATGCCGTAAATCGAAAGGAAACATCCCGGGAATGAAAAGAGGGACGGGAGACAGCTTCTGAATGATCATGGACGATCATGTCGATAGCATACCCAAAATTATCCTACTTCTTCTTGGGAGCAAATAGCAATACAGTTGCGCGCCGAAAGTACTTGCTGACGCGGCTTTGAGCAGCTAAAACTTCGATCGGGCCGACGGTTCGGAGCTTAAAGTCAGATATCTAAACTGCCTGCTTACGATTTCGGTGAATATCCCAATTGATCGCTCACGATTTCAAGCATCGTTGCAAGGGTCAAGGGCCAGGAACCGCTCTCGCCGCGCTGGATCAGCTTCCGAACCTGCGTACCCCGCGGAGCCGGGCGTGCTGATGTGCCTTTCGCGAGAGTGGGGCTGCCGCTCGCCTTCCAGGCACTTCGGCGGCCGGGCGATTCCGGCATTCGGACGACGCTCTGATGGCCTGAAGGGCGGTGCTTCGAACGATTGGCCAGTCGCAAGAATTCACTTTTGAGTGCCGGCCGGCGGCAAATCGGTCAGAGTTGACCATACGAAACGCACCTACTCGCATCTAAGATCTAGCGTGAGCGAATTGCGGCGGCTGTGTCCCGCACCTGAACATTGCAGTTTGCCTGCCGCGAGTACTTATGACATCCGACTCCCAGACCGCGAATTCCTTTTCACCCGAACAGTTCGTGGTCCAGGTGTTCTCGGAGTTCAGCCGCGAGACGGTGCAGCGCCGCTGGCACGCCATCAACGTCATCGTGCGCATGAGCATGCTGGCTGGTCTCGAATTGCAATTGGAACCCGCCTTGAATCTCGTCTGCGACATGGCAAGCGAGATCATCCCTTACGAGCGCGGCCTGGTTTTTTTCTGGGACGAAGAGCAACAGCAGATGCATTTGCGGGTCACGCGCAACCTGGAGGCTCCCGACCAGGAGACTTTTGCCCGCGGCAACCTGCTCAATTTCTGGACCGCGAAGTTCCAGCGGCCCATGATCATTCCGCGAGGAGCGCACGAGCAGGTCGATCTGCTGCTCGACACCGTCGGCGCCGAATCGGTTCTGATCGCTGCCGCTGTTTGTGCGCACGCGCGTTATGGGGTCCATGCAGTTGTTCGGTTCGAGCCGCACCAGCTTCAGCGAAGAAGACGCGCAATTGCTGTGGATTCTGTCGCTGGTGGTGGAGAATCTGCTGACCCGCGATTTCGCCAATGAGGCGCTGATCAAATTCGCCTTCACCGATTTTTTGACCGGCATGAAAACGCGCGGCTACTTCGAAACCCAGCTCGAGCGCGAAATCAAGCGCGCCGAGCGCAGCAAGGGGCCGCTGGCGCTGGTCATGATCGACATCGATCATTTCAAGATCCTCAACGATACTCATGGTCACCACGTCGGCGACGTACTTCTCCGGGACGTCTCGTCGGTGCTGATGAAAGACATGCGCCAGATCGATACCGTCGCGCGATACGGCGGCGAAGAATTCGTGCTCATTCTTCCGGAGACGAACAACGTGGGCGCTTATCGGGTGGCGCAGCGCCTGCGCAAGGCGGTTGAATCGGCGCGCTTCTTTGCCGCCTCGCCCTCGGAAGTCGTGAAGCTGACCATCAGCCTGGGAATCGCCGTGTTCCCGCAGGACGCGCAGTTCAAGCGCGACCTGATTGAAGCCGCCGATGCCGCGCTCTATGAAGCCAAGCGCAACGGCCGCAACCGCGTCGTGCTTTGCTCGGAGCTGGACCGGAAAAAGGAGGTCTCGTGACCCCTCGATCCGCCTCGGCCCGGGCCGCAATCGGCGATAGCAATCTGAATCCGCATGGGAAATGCGAGCGCGCGGTGCAGCGCCCTCCGCTGCGCGCCTGGAAAGTGCTGCATGCCTGCCAGCTGCTTACGAACCGATCAGCGCCCTCGTCGAGGCCCAGAGTTCATGCGGCCTGCTGCCCGAGGTCGTAGTCTCCGCACGGTGCGCCCGTGCCCCGGCATGAGATCGCTGCTGCAGGCGTGGAGCAGCGTCAGCAACTGGCGCCATCTGCTGCTGGAAAGCCCCGCGTCCGCCACCTGCGAGATCGTGCACGCCCACTGCTTTCCCGGCGGCTATGGCAGCGGTCCGGAAATTCCCTGTGGTCGTTTATGAAGTGGAGCAGTTCATCGAAGACCAGCGCGGAGTTCCGGCTCGGAAGGCGCGCCGTCGAAGGCCGCACATTTTCCGGGCAGCGGAGCGCTTTGTGCTCGCTCGCGCGATGGCCGTAGTCGTGCGAACCCAGAGCGCCCGCCAGGAACTGCTGCGGCGCGGCGGCATTGCCGCCGAGCACATCTTCGTGATCCCGTGTCCTGGCCGACCCCGAAATCGAGGGCGGCGCACGAATCCCTCCGCCGCGCAAATTTGAATCCCGCGATGACACGTTCACCATCTTTTCGACTCTCAACGTGGGCATGAGCTGGCAGGCTTGGCTCTGCGAGTTGCTGACGGCGGCCCGGTCGGCCTGGCCGAAGATTCCGCGGCTGGCGCTTCATCTGGAAATCGACGAGAGTCTTCGCCCGGAGGCGTCGCGCCTGGTGTCGCAGTTCGGAGCCAGAGTTCGAAGTCCGGCTGGTGGACAAGCTGGCCGCACCGCAGGCAATGTCAGCTTGCTCGCTGGTGGTGGCCGGGAGCTGCGCGGCAACCCGGCGCGACCCCGGTGGAGAATGCGCTTGGCACTGGCGGCGCTTGCGCGAAGCCAAGCCGCTGCTGGCCGCCGATCTGGCCTGCAATCGCGACGTCAGCCCCAACGGGTCCGGCTGCATCTGGTTTGCCGCGGGCGATGCCGCCGACCTGGGGAGAAGGATCGTGTTTCTGGCCTCCGATGCCGCCTTTCGCAATGCCCTGGTCGCCGCTGGAAGTCGCTACTTGCATCAGACGCGCGCCCCGGCCCGCATCGCCGAACAATACGACGCTGTCTACTGGCACGCGTTCATGCCGCAGGCGTTCGGGAAAATGGCATACGCCAACCGTAAGCTGGCAGCCCTCGCACGCCGCTATCTGAGGCACCGCTCCAGATTCCGATTCACCATTCGCTGGAATTGCATCGCGGCAGACTCCTGAAGGGTTCATTTTGCGGACAGTCTTCTTCCTGACCATGTTCCTGACCATGCTCTTAGCGACTGCGGGTGCGGCTGGTTTTTCGGCGGCCTTGGGTTTGGAGGCCTTGCTGACGGCGGCTTTCGCGGCCGGCATCGGCGCCGGCTTCTTCGCCGCTGGCTTCTGAGTGCCGTCGGAACGCGACTTTGATACGGCCTTAGCGCCGGTCTTTGCCTTCTCTGGAATCGGCGGCGGTGGCGCCGCGGGTTGGGCTGGCTGGGGAGCCTCGGCGCGTTCGATAGGCGGGCGAGGCTGCGGCGGAAGTTAAGCTGGACGCGCGAACCCCCAACTGGCGCAGCACGGCGCCGCGCATCTGCTCGACCGGCGCGGGCTTTCCGGTCCAGATCTCGAACTGGCGCGCGCCCTGGTGGACAAACATTTCCACGCCACTGATGGCCGGAATTCCCTGCGCCCGAGCCATCTGGAGCAGCCGCGTTTCGGCCGGGTTGTAAACCATGTCGAAGACGCACCGCACCGACTTCAGTTCCTTTTCGCTGAGCGGCGACTCCGTCGAGCCTCCCATTCCAACCGGAGTCGTATTGATCGCCACGGCGAACTGCATCTTCGGCAAGTCGCTGCGCTTCACGGTGTTGACTTCGAATTGCTTGGCCAGTTTCTGGGCGTTGGCCGGGGTGCGATTCACGATGTAAACGTTGGCGCCCCGTTGTTTGAGCGCGTAGACCGCCGCGCGCGCCGCGCCTCCCGCGCCAATCACCAGCGCATCGGCGCCCGACAGGGTTAGCTGGGCATCCAGCGGGGCGAGAATGCCCTGTATATCCGTGTTGAAGCCGATCAGTTGCCCATCCTGGCTGCGCACCACCGTGTTGCAGGAGCCGGTTGCCGCCGTAAGCTGCTTCCGACCTGTCGAGGAACGGCAGGATCTGTTCCTTGAACGGCATGGTGACGCTAAGCCCGTGAATGGGAATTTCGCGTACGCAGGCCAGCAGATCGTCCATCGACTCGACCAGCAGTGGCAAGTAAACGGCATTGACGTTTTCCCGCCGCATGGCGGTATTGATGAGCGCCGGCGACAGCGAATGCCGCACTGGATTGGCGACTACTCCGTAGATCCGGGTAGCGGCGTCGAGCTGATCGACGCGATAGGTTTCCTGCATTTCGCGGGCGGTGATCTGCCCCTCCGCGGTTGGCTCCCCCTGATTTGGGGCGGCGAAGGTAAAGGCAGCCCCGGCGCGAACACTCAGCACGCGGCTGATCACTCCCTGTTCGCCCATGCAGATTCCCACCACGGCATGGTCGTCTTTATGTTTCTGCACGAAGTTCAACATTTCCACGTTGTCGTGCAGCGACGTTGCCGTGGTGACCACCTTGTAAAACTCGGGCGAGAATGCCGCCATGCGGGCGAAAACTCTTTTCCAGCTCCTGTCGTTTGCCTGAAATCATGGAACGAAAGCAGCAGCGAAGCTTTTGCACGCAGCCGGTCAAGATCGGCGGTCTTCAAAGCCTCCGCGCTTTCCACTTCGAGGTCGAGGATCTGGCAGCCGGCCCCGGCCGCTTTGATCAGCACGTCGATTTCAGCGCTCAGCGAACCGTGAAACTTCCCTCCGTTGGTGCCGCACGGCGGCAGGTCGCGATGCCTATGGCATCCGGACGGTATTCAAAGAAGCGCTTCAGGCCGGGAATGGCGCTGATCGGATTCTTCAGGTAATCGAGCCTGAATTCCAGAAAGGTGTTCTCGCGAACCTGCAAGTCGGCCTGGTAGAAGAGGTCGCTCGGTTCGGTCGCGCTCAGACAGACGCAGACCTTAGGCAGACGGAGCCGCAACATCCGGCTGGCTAATTGGATTGACGATACACTCATTCCCGGGGGAATGGTACAGATGCACCGCGACAGTTGCAACCGCTATAGAGAGTTTTCCGCGTGAATTCGTAATCCTGTACCAGTGCGGTCAATACAATGGCCAATCGTCACTTGAACAGCCGTCAAGCCTCTGCTAGCGTTCGGCTGGCTAGGTCTGTCTGCCTGCCGGTTCGCCGGAGTCCGGAATTCAGCACTTTTGTGCTGATGAACAGGTCAGCCCGGAGGCTCCCAGGCCATGTACGACAACGTGCCGGCCTGCGGCGGAGGTGGATTATGAAATGGCAGGCAATCTTGCTGGTGCTTTGTTGCGTAAGCGCGGGCGTGGCGCAACAGAACTTGCCAGCCTCGCCAGCGGTTGGTAGCCCGGAGGCTGTGTCGGTTCTGGGCTTTGGTTACAAAACCAGCTACAAAGACGTCTAATTGTGCCGGGTTCATCAGCCGTGAGCGCTTTGCTACCGGCCGAACGGTCCAGGGTGGAAGCCGCTCACCCGAAGCGGATCCACTTTACCGCGAAGGACACAGTCTTTCTCGCCGGCTCCGGCTACGAGGTCGGGGGATCGCTATGCGGTCATCCGCGACAGTCCGCGATCCCAATCGCTATGAGTACTTCGCCGGGCAGAATAAACAACTGAATCGACTCGGACACCTCTACGCCGAGCTGGGCCACGTGAGAATAGACCGCATTGAGAATGGCTATGCGGTTGCCACCATTGAGGCGAGTTGCCAGCCAATCGTTGCCGGCGACCTGGTGATTCCTTTCCGACGACAAAGGCAGCTTCACCGCGCAGCCCCGGACTACGCCCTTTCAGGTATTTGGCGTTGCCTCTGCCCCGGCGGCATGGCATGATTGTCATGGCCAGCGAATTCGACTACATCTTTGGGCTGCACAAGATTGTCTACATCAACCTTGGCTCCAGGGCCGGGCTGAAGCCGGGAGACTATCTGCGGATCAGCCGAACTTACGATCCCGGCAAGATGCCCGAAGGCAACCAGGCTCTCGCTGGAAGGTCCCGGCTATGACGATACGCAACGTCATCCCTTGGTCGATCTCGGCAAAGATGATGAAGAACTGGCCGGTGAAAGGCTTGGGAGAGATGATGGTGATCTCGGCGACTCCGGAGACAGCAACCTGCCTGGTCACCATGGCCCTGGAAGACCTGCAGGTCGGGGACCTGGTTGCGCCGGAGAGATGAGCGCTGAAGCACTGCTGTTAGCGGATGCCGGCTTCGAGTTACGCTATCGGCTGGCGAGTGACTCGCCGGGCTGGTTCTCGCCAAATACCTCAGCCGTAAAGGCTTCCAGGCGGGCGCCGTGCTTCCAGGCATCCGGCGGCAGGCTGGCTTTGCGGCAGGTTTCCGAGAGAAATTTCTCCCGGTCCCAGCCCCACTCCAGCGGAACCTGGGGCAGCAGCAGCCCGCGCGCGTGTCCAAAGGTCACGATCAACCCGTGGCGGCCAACCTCAACTTCCTCCGGCGCGATGGGAGCCAGCGGCGAGAGCACGCTGATTTCGATCTGTAGCTCCGCGAAGCTCGTCAACCGTGACCGGCGCAAAGCGCGGATCACGAAACGCGGCTGCGACTGCGGTATCGGCTATCGTATGGTAAAGCGGATACAGCGGCATGACGTAACCGATGCAGCCGCGCAACGCTCCGGATCGGTGCAGGGTGGTGAATGCCCCGCGCAGCTCGGCGAGGTGCGGGGACGGAGGAGAAGTGTCCAGTTCCTCTTTGCGCAATTCGGCGGCGATCGTCCGGTGCGCCAAGCGCAACAGCAGTTTCCGCTCTTCGTCGGAGTACTCGTTCATCGGCCAGTTCTCAGTTGCAAACCCGGAATTACGTTGCCGGGACATCTCCTTGTCTTTGCGGCGATTCAGGACAAAAACGCGGCGGCGCTGCCGTCTTTGAATCGCCGTTTTGTCGATCTTGGCCCAAAACGCAATGAAATAGTCGGCTGCCGACACCAGCGAGAGTGCGACCATGAACCAGGTGGCCGTCCGTGCAATGATCTCAACCGGCAGGATCAATGGCCCGACCGTCCAGTAAATCCAGCGATGGGCAAGGATAACGGCTACCACCGAGACGATCTGCACGACCATCTTGAACTTGCCCAGCTCGCTCGCCTGGATGGTGAACCCTTCCTGCGCGGCGATAGCCCGCAAGCCGCTCACCAGGAACTCTCTGCCGATGATCACCACGGCCATCCAGGCGGGAACCAGCCGGGGCGTGAACTGCACGAGCGAGATGAATGCCGCGGCAATCAGCAGCTTGTCCGCCAGCGGATCGAGCAGCATTCCCAGGGTAGTGACCTGCTTCCGCTTTCTCGCCAGGTATCCGTCCAAGCCATCCGTAATAGAGGCCAGGATGAACACGGTGGAGGCGGCCAGCTCCTTCTCCCCGTGCGACCCGCGGAAGAAATTGCTTGCCAGCACCCATATCAAAAAAGGAACACAAAAGATACGGGTAATCGTGATGTAGTTCGGGAGATTCACGGTTGTGACCGGCGAAGAGGCACAATACACCTACCCCTCCACCAAGTCACGATTATGCGCTCTCCGGTTGACGAAAGCAACGATGCCGAAAGCGGATGCGGGCGGCCTGGAGCGCCCGCGATTCACCATCTTAACGTCCTGCTTCAGGCGTAAATGCCGCGTTGCCGGATGACAGAAGCCACCCGGTCAATCGCCAACATATAGGCTGGCGATGCGGTTGTCGACCTCGTGTTTTTCCGCGTAGCGGACCACATCATTGAACGACTCGATCATGATGTGGTCGAGCCGCTCGTTCACCATCGCTTCGGTCCAGAAATAGCCCTGGCGATCCTGCACCCACTCGAAGTAGGAGGTGGTAACGCCGCCGGCGTTGGCGAGAATGTCAGGGACGATGAACACTCCCTTCTCGCCCAGAATCTTGTCGGCGTTGGCTGGTGGTCGGTCCATTGGCTCCCTCCACCAGGATCTTTGCCTTCACCCGGCCGGCGTTCTTGCTGGTAATCACGTTTTCGGTCGCCGCCGGAATCAAAACCTCGCAATCGGTGACCAGCAGTTCCGCGGAGTCGTACTTCTCGGCGCCGGGGAATCCGTGAATCGTGCCTTTCTGCTGGCGATACTCCCAGAGAGCATCGAGATCGATGCCGTGCTTGTTGTAAATCCCGCCGTCCCACTCGGCGATGCCGACGATCGTGTATCCGTGTTGGAACATCAGGTGGGCCGCGTTGGAGCCCACGTTGCCAAAGCCTTGCACAATCACCCGCGTGGAGTCGCGATCCATGCCGAGTTTCTTCAGCGCCTGGTCGGTCACCACCATCACCCCGCGTCCGGTAGCCTCGCGGCGTCCGCGCGATCCGCCGATCTCGACCGGTTTGCCGGTAACGCAGGCCGTCACCGTTTGCCGCATGTGCATGGAATAGGTATCCATCATCCACGCCATGGTCTGCTCGCTGGTGTTCACATCGGGCGCGGGAACGTCTTTCTCGGGGCCCAGGAATTCGATCAGCTCCGAGGTGTAGCGCCGGGTCAGGCGTTCCAATTCGTTCTGCGACATCTTTTTCGGATCGCAGATAATGCCGCCCTTGGCGCCGCCGAAAGGAATATTCACGACCGCGCACTTCCAAGTCATCCAGGCGGCCAGGGCGCGCACTTCGTCGAGATTGACTTCCGGCGAATAGCGCAGACCTCCCTTGGCGGGGCCGCGGGCGGTCGAGTGCTGGACGCGATAACCGGTAAACAGCTCCATGCGTCCGTCGTCCATCAGCACCGGAATGTGAACAATGATCTCGCGGTTGGGCTGACTCAGGATCTTCCAGAGCCCTTTGTCAAGATTGAGTTTGGTGGCAGCGTATTCAAAGCGTGCCGCCTGTGCCTCCCAGGGATTTCTTTCCTGCATTTCTTGTTCAAGTGCTGTAGTCATAAGGTCTCCGAAGTCGTGTATCTATTTCTTCTTCTATCAATCAGTGGCCCATCAACCAGCATCGAGTGTGGATACAAGCCATAACCGCAACCCAGACGGCCAGCGCAAGCCTCGATTCGCCGCGCATTCCCAGGTGGTTCACGCAGCGGTCCCATTCTGAAAACTGTTCCGCCGGCCTGACGGACGGCCGGGGCGCAGCTCCTTTTCGGGGCTGACAAAGTATATGCGGCGGCTGGGGCGGCTGACAACGGGCACAGGGATGACGGCCAGGTTACGGTTTTCGCAATGGACCGCGATCGCGGCGGAGACCGAAATGGAACCTCAGAGCTGCAACACCAAGCCCTCGCTGGCTGCCGTCACGCGAGGAAAGTGCTGCTGCGCTTGTCTGGACGATCTCGTCGATGCGATCGTCGGAGTGATCCGGATCGTGGTGGTAGAGCACGAGATGCTTGACTTCGCTTTCCCGGGCGATGCTGACGCCTTCGCGCCAATGGCTGTGTCCCCAGCCGCGTCTTCGCGCCTCATATTCCTCGGGCAGGTATTGCGCGTCGTAGATCAGCACGTCGGCGCCCTGGGCGAGTTTCCGTACCGCCTTATCGAAGACCGGATCGCCCGGTTCGTTATCGGTGGCGTAGACCACGACGGAGTCGCCGCTGGTGATGCGAAAGCCGAGGCATCCCTGGGGATGGTTCAGCCACATGGAATCGATCACGCAATCGTCAAACGAAATGCGGCCTTCGCCAATGTCGTAAAAGTTGCGATGAGCCGCCATCTCGGCCATATTCACCGGAAAATACGGGTCGGCCATCTGGTTTTCAATGGTAGCCCTGAGCCCTCCGCCGCGGTTGCTGGAGTGGAAGAAGAAAAAGCTGTCTGGGTTTTCATACAGTGGAGCGAAGAACGGTATGCCCTGAATGTGATCCCAGTGAAAGTGCGAAAGAAAAATATGGGCATACAGCGGAGCGTTGGCGAATTCCTGGAGCAGGCTCTTGCCGAGAATGCGGAACCCCGTGCCGCAGTCAAAGATATAAATCTGGCCGTTCACCCGGATTTCGACGCAAGACGTATTGCCGCCATAGCGCAGGTTTTCGATCTGCGGAGTGGGAGTTGATCCTCTTACGCCCCAGAACTTGACCTCCATGGCCTCTCTTTCCAGGCTTCCCGCCGTCCACGCATGCCGCCAGGGGACGCCACGAAGTCGCCGTCAGTATAAGCCGATTTCCTCGGCAAACGTCAATGGAACTTACGGCAGCCAACTTAAGGTTAGCGCCGTTTCAACACAGATAACCCTAACAGGCTGCTGAAAAACAGTTTTGCGATTGATCCAGCCCACAAGCCCTTGCGGAACGACATTACGGAGCACACATCCCATAGCGCCTCGCTTGAGGCGTCGGCGGGTTTTTCAGTAGCCTCCTGAACGAGTTTCGGGAAACTGTCGCCGGATTAATGGACGACGATGGCAACGGCGTGTTGCGCGACGAGACTCCATGCGCATAAAGCTCGATAGCGCTATCGATTCCAGCGACCTGCGGGAGTAGTCCGAGAAATCGATGCGCGGCGATCTTGATTTCGTTGGCGAACCCCTTGGCACCGCGCCGGGTTGCGTTCGCCGATGCAGTTTTGGATTGCAGAATCGCTCACAAGTAGTAAAATTCCGGCCATACAGAGCTGAAAAAAACTTGGTGCCGGGCACAAGAGAAGTCTTTACCTAGTCACGAGACAGGGGGGCGATCATGCCAAAGTTATCGCTACCTGAAAGCCCTGATGTGATGTAGCGGTGCCCACTCCAAACCTGTGACTGCGCACGGTTGAGCGATATTGTTGGCAGGCGAGGCAGTCGGTAAACGACTGGGGAAAATAAAATCGAACGGGAATGAGATTTGCCATTTCAAGGAGAGAACTGTGAGTAACAAGTGGGAATTGCACCCATTGGATGGTGCCAAAGCGCGCGGGCTCCGGCCCGAAGCGCTTTTCGATCTCACCGGCAAAGTGGCGATCGTGACCGGGGCCGGCGGCGGGATCGGTTCATGGCTGTCAGCCGGGCTGGCTGCGGCCGGGGCGAACGTGCTGCTGACCGATCATCCCAAGGCATCGATGAAGACGACGGCCGATGCGATCAAGGAAGCGGGCGGCTGTTGTGAGGAATTCTCGATTGATCTGTTGGCTCCCGACGCGGTTGACGCCATCGTCGAGACCGCCCGCGCCCGTTTCGGTGGACTGGACATTCTGGTCAACAACGCCGGGGTCAATCGGCGGGAGCGGATATTCGACGTCTCACGGGAATCCTGGGATCTTATCTCGGCCCTCGACCTGCGAATTCCCTATGAACTGTCGCGCGCCGCGGCACGGGTGATGGCCAAAAACGGCGGCGGCTCGATCATCCAGCTCGGTTCGATGAACAATGCCATCGGCCTCGCGGGTGTCTCCGTCTACGGGGCGGCACAAGGCGGGGCTGTGCCAACTGGCGAAGTCGATGTCGGTGGAATGGGCGGAATACAAGATCCGGGTCAATGCGATTTGTCCGGCTTCGTGCTGACGCCGCTGACAACCTCCGTCTGGGCCGATCCGGTCCGCGAAAAATGGATCTCGATCGCACCTTGTGGAGGCGGCCCGGTTACCCGGACGACCTGGTCGGGTTGTGCCTTCTGCTGGCGTCGAATGCCGGTGCCTTTATTACCGGCCAGGCGATGTACGTCGATGGTGGCTGGCTCGCCGGAACACCCTGGGACAGAGCCGAGTCAATAGCGAGTCAAATTAGAGAGGAAGCATATGGTATCGCAAGCGTTAGTGCAAAAACTGGAAGAAAAAGCGCTGAGTCTCAGGAAGCACATCGTCATGGACCTCATCGGCGCGGGCAAAGTCGGCCATCTGGGCGGCTCCTGCTCGAGCGCCGAGATCGTGGCGGCGCTCTACTTCCACAAGATGAGGCACGATCCGAAAAATCCCGCCCTGGCCGAACGGGACCGCTTTCTCTTGAGCAAGGGGCATGCGGCGCTCGTCCAATACGCCGCCTTGGCGCTGGCCGGCTATTTTCCCACCGAGGAGCTGAAGAACGTGAAGTCCCTCGGCGGCATGCTGCAGGGCCACCCCGACATGACCAAGACCCCCGGTATCGAAGCCAACACCGGGTCGCTGGGGCAGGGATTGTCTATCGCCAACGGCATGGCTCTGGGGTCTGAGGCTGGACGGCAGCAAGAGCCGGGTCTATGTCATCATTGGCGACGGCGAACAGAACGAAGGACAGATCTGGGAGGGAGCGATGGCCGCCGCCAGCTTCAAACTGGACAATCTGACCGCTATCGTCGACCGCAATAGACTGCAGGCCACCGGCGCTATCGCCGACCGCTTCGAGATTGGCCCGCTGGCCCCAAATGGGCGGCTTTCGGCTGGAACGTCATTGAGATTGACGGACACGACGTCGCTGCCGTGGTCGAGGCGCTTGATATGGCCGAAACCGTCAAAGGAAAACCCACCGTCATTATCGCCAACACGATCAAGGGCAAAGGCATTTCTTTTGCGGAAAACAACGCGGCCTTTCATAACGGATCGATGACGGCCGAACAATGCGAAATCGCCATTGGCGACCTTGCCATGCTGCGCAATTAAGGGGGGAACTATGAGCACGAAAAGTTTACGCACCGCCTATGGCGAAGCACTCGTTGCGCTGGGAAAAGACAATAAGAATATTGTTGTTCTCGAAGCCGATCTGGGGAAATCCACGATGTCGATTCTGTTCCAGAACGCCTATCCGGAGCGGTTTTTCGAGATGGGCATCGCCGAGCAGAATATGGCATCGACGGCCGCCGGGTTGGCATTGACCGGGAAAATACCGTTCATCAGTTCGTTCGCCGTCTTCGCTTCGGGGCGTGCCTACGATCAGCTTCGGCAAACCATTTCCATCGCCAAGCTGAATGTCAAAGTCTGCGGATCCAGTTCGGGATTGTCCGATTTCGGTGACGGCTCGACTCATCAGTCCATCGAAGACGTGGCTATCATGCGGGCGATTCCCAACATGACCGTGCTGGTGCCGGTCGACGCCGTGGAGACCAGCAAGATGGTCAAGGCGATGGTCGCCTGGCCGGGGCCGGTCTACCTGCGGGTCAACCGCTCCGATCTGCCCGTCTACACGAGTGAGAGACGGCGACTATCAGATCGGCAAGCTCTACACCATGAAGGAAGGCAAAGACGCCGTTGTCTTTGCCAATGGCATCATGGTGTCGATGGCTCTGGAAGCGGCAAAATCGCTGGAGGAGCAGGGCATATCGGTGAAGGTCGTCAATGTCAGTACGGTCAAGCCGCTGGATCGGCAGGCGGTCATCGACTGCGTCAAGGGATTCAAAGGGGTGGTCACCGCCGAAGAGCACACCGTCATCGGCGGGCTGGGTAGCGCAATCGCCGAAGCCTTGCGGGGCGAAGTCGGTCAGCCGCTGGAGTTCGTCGGCATCCAGGACAGCTTCGGCACCTCGGCGTACAACTACGAGGAACTGTTGGTCGCTACGGGTTGACGCCAGAGGCCATCGTCAACAGCGTGAAACGAGTGCTGAAAACAGGCGCAATGTCCGTCGCCAGCGCCAGAGGTTAGGAGCAAAAACAGGGATAGCGCTGATTGCTCCGTGCGGCGAGAGGCAAGACCCGGCCGTTAAATTGGTGAGTGCTGAGGGATCGAAGCTCGAAGGCGTGGATTCCCCAATACGCCGCACGGATTCCGTTGTTTGCTGCCAAATCTTTGCCGTGGCCTCTTCCGAGGCCACTCGGCCCCATTCCCGGCGCTGCTCGATCAGCAATCTTGACACTTCCTCCGATGAAATCTCCCTGCTGGAAGACGTTTTCCGCTGGACACGTCGCCCAAAAAACCAGGACGGGTAGCCGGCCAGTTCGCGCATCACCGCACATGCCGCACCGGGAACAGCAATTTGTGATTCAATGATGAGATGGCTGTGACCGTGAGGACTTGCTTTCGCGCTGGTTCTTGCCGCTGCGCTACTTCCTGCGGCGCTCCAGGCCCAGGCTCCGGTTGGGGAACTCTTTGCCGGTGACGCTTCCGTCCGGGGCTCGGTGGTGCTGGCGTCCAGTGGAACCAGTGTGCTGGGCGGTTCGCAGATCAGTGCCGGCCAGAGCGCGGCCGTACTCAAGCTGCAACGCGGCGGCGAGCTTCGCATCTGTCCCCGCACCAGTCTCAGCGTGAACACCTCTCCCACGGGCGATGAACTCATGATCGGCTTCAATACCGGCTCGCTCGAATTGCATTACACGCTGGCCGGCGGAAGCGACACGGTGATGACGCCCGATTTCCGCATCCAGATGATCGGGCCGGGCACGTTCCATCTGGCTCTGGCCGCCGACTCCACCGGCAGTACCTGCGTGCGACCGCTGGAGGGCTCCGGGGCTGGTGTCATCGTCAGTGAAATCCTGGGCGGAGGCAGTTACCAGGTTGCGCCTGATGCGGCCGTGACGTTTGCCGAGGGAAAAATTGCCGGCGCGAAAAAGGGTTCGTTTGCCGATTGCGGCTGTCCCGCTCCTCCAGCGCCGGCCACGCCGGCCCCGGCCGTGAGCAGCGCCACTCCGCCGCCGGCTTCACCGCCGCCCGAGCAGAAACTTCCGCCGGAAACTCATCTCGAAATGGATACTCCGATGGTGTATGAGGGCGGATCGGAGGCGCCCGCTTACAGCGCCTCGCGGCTGTCAACCGCAACGGGCGATCAGCGGCGTCGGAGACAAAGCCGGCGGCCGAGGCACCGGAGGCGAAACCTCTCGCTGTGCCCGAGGCTGCAACGGCTGAACCAGCCAAATCCCCGACTGCGGCGCCTGCGGCCGAAAAGCATGGTCTTTTTCACCGCATCGGGCGATTTTTCTCGAAAACTTTCGGAAACGGGTAGCGGCTTATGGCTGAAGGTCGTGGTTCACGCGGAATGCGTTGGGCGGTATTCGGATCGGCTGCCTTTCTGCTGTTCGTGGCGGCGCTGTTCGCACTCGCCTATTACAGTTTCCGCCCGTCTTCGGACGATTCCTACACCTACACGGTGGACGGCACCGGCGGAAAAATCGGGGTTGTCGATCTGGAAGGCGTCATCCTGGATTCGAAGCCGACAGTCGAGGCATTGCACAAGTTTGCCGATGACTCTTCGATTCGCGCCATCATCATCCATATCAATTCGCCGGGAGGCGGAGCCGCGGCTTCCGAGGAGATTTATCGCGAAGTCAAGCGCATTCGCGATGAGAAGCATAAGCGCATCGTGGCCTCGATTTCCACCGTCGGCGCCAGCGGCGCTTACTATGTGGCTTCGGCGACCGACAGGATCTACTCGGATGAAGCCTCCATCGTCGGCAGCATTGGCGTGATCGCCGAGTGGTTCAATTACCAAGAGCTGGTGCGCTGGGCCAAGCTCCGGGCAATCGTCTTCAAGGCGGGGAGTTCAAGGACACCGGCTCGCCGCTGCGCGAGATGACGGCGGCGGAAAAGCAGTACTTCCAGGGACTCATCGACAACATGCACCAGCAGTTCATTCACTCGGTCGCCGAAGGCCGGCACATGCCCGAGGACGGCATCCGCGCCATCGCCAACGGCAAGGTCTGGACCGGCCAGCAGGCACTCGGCCTGAAGCTGATCGACCAGATCGGCGACTTCCAGACGGCGGTGAAGGAGACGGCGGATGCCGTGGGCATCCAGGGCAAGCCTTCGCTGGTCCGCTATCGCAAACCGAGGGTGAACCTGCTCGACCTGTTATTCGGCGACGTTTCCGAGTATCTGCCGGACACGGCTAAGCTGCTGCAAACCAACGTCGGCTTCTACTATTTGTGGAAATGAGGCGATGAAAATTGGCGGAAGCGAGGGATGAAAATCGGTCGAATTGAGAGGGTTGAGGAACAACCTTCCTGGCGGGCAGCAGGACAAATCAGGTTCGTTGCGTGAGTTTTAATTTCTTTCCCGACATCTTTTCTTGCCAACTCATTGTAAAATTTGAGATTGTTATCCTGCGTAGCAGAATTTCCGGCAGGCAATTAGTTACCGTCAACGGAATGTTTCCAGTGAGTGAAGCCGCGGAGAAGCGATCCATGACCAAAGCTGACTTAATCGAAGAAGTCTCGCGCCTTGCGGAACTTACGCGCAAGGACAGCGAGGTAATTGTTGAGACCATCTTCGACAGTGTAGTGCGGGCCTTGCGGTCGGGCGACAAGATCGAGATTCGTGGCTTTGGCAGTTTCCGGACGCGACAGCGCAAGCCCCGTGTCGGCCGTAATCCCAAGACCGGAGACCGGGTCGAGGTTCCGGCCAAAAAGATTCCTTTCTTCAAACCCAGCAAGGAATTGAAAGATATGGTGAACAGCGCGGCGCAGCAGAGCACCGCGGTGGGCGCCGCTTTTAAACGTGCTCCTGAAGGTACGCAGGGTGAGGGGCAGATCTAAGCCCATCAGCAGACCGGTGTCCGATCCGGCATTGAAATTCCATTCTCCTGGCCCTCCGAATCGGGCGGAAGTTTTGCCCTCCGCCGGTAGCCAAAATTACAGAGACCCGCACGGGTGATTACTCTGCTTCGAGAAAACCCTCGGTTTGCGAGATGTTCGGTCTGCGAGATGATAGAGCCGTTTCGCGAAAGCCACACCCATGAGGCAGACGGTCCGGCCTTGATATTGCCGGATACACCAACCGGGGAATCGCCGACAGGCGGTCGCAGCCTCACCCGCCCGGTCGCTGGCGGATACCTGGCTCAGCAGGCCGCATCCGTGGTTTCGGGTGCTTCATCGAAGAGAAGTGGAAAAGAGTGCGCGCTGCTCGCCCAAGGCAAAGACGATGGCAAAAGAGCATCACTACCAACTCACAGCCACCTGGACCGGCAATCGCGGCAGTGGCACGTCCGATTACCGCGCCTACTCACGGGATCACGAGATCAGCGGCGGCGAAAAGCGTGTGCCCATTCCGGGCAGTTCCGATCCGGCCTTTCGCGGCGATGGCTCGCGTTACAACCCGGAGGAGTTGTTGGTCGCGGCGCTCTCCACATGCCACATGCTGTGGGTGCTGCACCTTTGCGCCGAAGCAGGTATCGTGGTCACCTCGTACGAAGATTCGCCGTTGGCACCATGCGCGAAAACCCGGATGGCAGCGGCGAATTTACGGCGGTCGTGTTGCGTCCGCGCATGACCGATCACCGACGGCTCCAGGATCGAGCAGGCGCGAGCCTTGCATCAGCGGGCGCACCAGATGTGTTTCATCGCGCGCTCGGTCAACTTCCATGTGAGCCATGAGCCGGAGATCGTGGCCGCGGCGGTGGTTCCAGAGTGACCCGCGCGGTCACCCGGAACGTGGGGAAGGAAAGCTGATTTGTCTTTTGAAGACGTTACATTCGGGCACGAATGTGACCGTTCAGCCGATCTGCGCATCACTTCACCGCAAACGGCTTTCGCGCAGTCCGGTTTTGCTTTAGCCTTGAATCAATCGAGATTGTCATGCTGAGACGCTACCAGGAATGGATGTACCGGTGGGAACACCGGCTGACCACGCGCGATACCAATCGCGTGGCGCGCCCATTCGACTGGGGTCTGGAGTGGAGCCGGCGCTGGCCGGGAGTCCACGGCGAAGCACCCGCCGCCCCGGAAGACACTCAGCGCTTTTTTTTCGAGTTGAACGAGAAACTCGTAGCCAACAGCGATGAGTTTTACAGCTACGAAAAGCCCACGGATTTCCGCCTCGAACGGCTGCCGATACGCTTGTACGCCACCGGAAGCAACGCCAGGCCGGAAGACGAGCTGCGGTTCGCCAACAAGACGGGGTTGTTCTTGCGCTTCACTTCGCCGGTGGAATCGCTCTACCCGGAAAACAACATCATGAACGCGCGCTGGTTTCCGGCCCGCGGCCGCCGCGCCGTGATCGTGCTGCCGCAATGGAACGCCGACGCCATCAGCCACAATGCGCTGTGCCGCATCTTCAACATGATCGGCATCGCGGCCCTGCGGATGTCCATGCCGTATCATGACGCTCGCATGCCGGCGGAGTTGCAGCGCGCCGACTACGCGGTTTCGGCGAACATGGGCCGCACCATCGACGCCGGCCGGCAGGCGGTCTGCGACATTCGCGCCTGCCTCGACTGGCTGGAATCGCAGGGTTATAGCGAATTCGGAATTCTGGGCACCAGCCTGGGATCGTGCTACGCGTTCATTGCCAGCGCGCACGATGCCCGGCTCAAGATCAATGCCTTCAATCACGCCTCGACTTATTTCGGAGACGTGGTGTGGACCGGCCAGTCGACGCGGCACGTGCGCGAAGGCATCGAGCCCGTGCTCGACCAGGAAGGCCTGCGGCGCGCGCTGATGGCGGTAAGCCCCATGGCATATTTCAATAAGTTTGCCCGCTGGCCGAAGAAGTCGCTGATGATCTACGGCAAGTACGACCTGACGTTCCTTCCCGAATTCTCCCGCCAGGCGGCGGGCGAGTTCGCGCGGCGCCACCTCAATACCATCGTGCGCTGCCTGCCCTGCGGCCACTACACGCTGGGCGAGACTCCCTACAAATACATGGACGCATGGCATCTCTGCCGCTTCATGGCGCAGGCGTTTCGCTGAGAATAACCCCCGATCCCGAGTTGCTCGATCGCGTCCCAGATGTATGTGGCATACCTAAGCACACATGGGAAGTGTCATGTCGAGCGTTGCCGGGGTCCCGGAGACGGCCGCTTTTGCCGTTGCTGGGGTGGAGAAGCGAAACATCCCAGGGGACTGTCCTCTCCAGCGCCGCTCTGAGTTTTTTGACAAACCCTTCGGCTGCATCTCAGTCCACGCGGTGCAGGGATTCTTCGCTTCGCTCAGAATGACACCACTCAAATATTTATTCCACGAACTATCGGGACAGTCCGCTCTAATACGGTGAGAAGCTCAACGTTTTGCTGGCATTCTCCACCCAGATGTGGGCTTTTTCGGCGCGCTGGTTCACCGTCACCACCACCACTACGCCGCTGGCATCGCGGCCCGGAGGCTTGGCGGCTCCATCGACGTGGTAATTCTGGATGATGCCGTACTCTCCGCCGGGTCCCCAGTCGAGATAGAAGGCGCCAAACGGGTAGCGCGGGTACTGCTGCGGATGCTGTTTCCAGCCGGGATCGTTCATCCAGACGCCATAAGCCTGCTCGTAATTCTTCGCCTGAAGAGCGGCGAAGAAGCCATCTACACGGCGTTCCTCAGGCCAAAATCGCAGGAACCAGATCAGCGCGGCCAGGGTGAGAACGACAACCACGGCGGCAATGATTCGATATGCGCTTGCGGCGCTCGCGCACCGGATCGTAGGGTTGGTAGTCGAACAGGGTTGTCGCCATTGCCTTGGGGCTTCCTCGCTACAGCGGTTCCCGAGATGGTGTATCCCGAAGCCACGGTCCGTCGGTCGTTGCGACCAACAGGGAGCGACGGCCAAGAACAATTCCGAGAGGATAGAGCTTCTCGGGAACCGCTCCAGCCGACGGCTCGTACCAATATAAACCAGGAGCGTGCGGGAGCTACAGCGTCCGCTTGAACAGTACGGTCGCCATCAGCAGCATGGCAATCCCGAAAACCGCAGGTACAGCGCGTCGGGCAGTACGGCCGCGAAACCGGACTCTTTCAGCAGCACCCCTTTGAATCCATGGACGGCGTAGGTGAACGGATCGACCCGCGCAATCGCCTGCAGCCATGCGGGAAAGGCATTGATCGGGTAGATGCTGCCGCTCGGGAAAAACAGCAGGGTATTGAGAATACCGAACATGGCGCGCGGCACCAAGGGGTCCTCCACCCGCACCATCATCAGAAACATCATGGCGTTAAAAGCGATCGAAGTGGAGACGATCAGGACGAGCAGTTGCAGGACGCTGCGGGGATCGAAGATGGTGCTCACTCCGGCCAGCAGTGAGCCGATGACCGTGATCACCACGCCGGACATGACCGCCTTGATCGAGCCGGCGGTGATCAAGCCGAGAACGAGTTCGAGCTTGGTGATCGGCGTTACCAGGAATCCTTCGTGAACCCCGCGCGCTTTGTCGTCGATGTAGAGCATCCCTCCGCCGATCATGACCGAGACGAACATGGCCAGCGCAATCGAGCCCGGCAGCAGATACTTCATGTATTCGATGTAGGGATAAAGCTCGACGATCTCCAGCGCGATGTCCTTCGGTATGCGCGCGGGCATGGTCGGCGAGTTGAGCGAATCGGTGAGCTCCTGCATCTTCTGCTCAAGGCTGGAACTCATGAACTGGTCCGAGTTATCCACGACCAACCCGAGCCGCGGATGGTTCTGCTCGTAGAACTTGCTGGAGAACTGCGGCGGAATGATGACCGCGCCGTCCAGTTTGCCGGTGCGTACGTCTTCCTGCGCCCGCTTGTCGTCGACGTAGTAAATGGGTTTGAAAGTCCTGACGTTGGCGGCGACCGAGTCGAATGCCTCGCGGATGCGCAGCGCCTGGGTGCCGTGATCCTGATCGACCACGCCCATCCTGGCGTCGTGGATCTTGCCGCCGAAGGCGTTGCCGAGCACGATCAACTGCACCAGCGGAAACACCATCGAAGCCAGCATCAAGGCCGGCGAGCGAAAGAATTTCCGCAACTCGCGTTCGACAATCGCAAACATCCGGTTCATGGCCGCATCCCCGGCCTGTCGGGCATCACGAAGCCGAAGGCCTTTACCTGCTCATCCCGGAGCTGGCGTCCGGTGTAGTGAACGAAAACGTCGTCCAGGGTGGTGTTCTGCACGCTCAGCGACTTCACCGCGACGCCGGCTTCGACCGCCATCGAAACCAGGTGAGTCGTCGTCTTCGAGCCGTTGTCGGAGAGCACGCGATACATGCCGGCACTCTCCGCCTGCACGCTGGTGACGTGCGGCAACTGGCGTAACTTCTGCTCCCAGTCGTCGGGAGCGGCGAGGAACTGCACTTCGATGACGTTGGTTCCCGGAACGCTCTGCCTTGAGCGCCTGGGGCGAGTCCAGCGCCACCAGCTTGCCGTGATCCACAATCGCGATGCGATCGCACAAGCGGTCGGCCTCGTCCATGTAATGGGTGGTGATCAGGATGGTGAGCTGCCGCCGGCTCTTGAGATTGTTCAGCATCTCCCAGACCGCAACCCGCGAAACCGGGTCGAGCCCGGTGGTCGGTTCATCGAGGAAGAAGATTTTCGGACTATGCACCAGCCCGCGCGCAATTTCCGCCCTGCGGCGCATGCCGCCGGAGAGTGTCTTGGTTTGCGCACCGCGCCATTTCGTCAGATCCACGGCTTCCAGCAGCTCATCCACGTTATGTTTGCGCTGCGCGGCCGGCACGCCATAGAGCTTGGCGTAGATGTTCAGGTTTTCTTCCACCGTCAGATCGATATCGCTGGTCATCGCCTGCGGAATCACGCCCATCGAGCGCCGGGCCGCATCGGGATCGCTTTGCACGTCGTATCCGTTGATAAACGCCTTTCCCGCGGTGATCGGAATCAGCGTGGTCATCATGCGGATGAGCGTGCTCTTGCCCGCGCCGTTCGGTCCCAGCAATCCGAAGATTTCGCCGTCCTTGACGCTGAAAGAGACGTTGTCCACGGCCGTGAAATCACCGTACTTCTTGGTGATGTTCTCGACCACGATGGCGTCGGCGCGCTCGCGATGGCCGGGGCCTTGCCCTGCATGCTTGAACCACGAAGTCATCGCCGGCCTTCCTGTTTGAAAAAACGAATCACGGCGTCACCAATTTGCTCTTGGGCAGCAGCACCTCGGCGGTCATACCGGGAACGTACCGCATGCCCGGGTTGTCGATCAGCAGCTTGATCTGCACGGTCTTGATGTCGCGCTTGCGGCGGCTCACGTCGCGCTGGGTGGCAAAGTCGCCTTCGGCGGCTTTGGCAATCACCTTGCCTTGTATTCGCGCTCCGCTCGGCATGCGGACGGTGAGCGCATCGCCCAACTTGACGGCATCGGCGTAAGTCTCCGGCACGGGCGCATAAACCCAGGTCTGCGGTCAGGTCCACGATGGTCGCAATCGGCGTGCCGACGCTCACCACTTCGCCCTGGCGCGCGGCCCGCACGTTCACCATTCCGCTGATGGGAGAAAAAATCTTCGTATAACCGAGTTGCACTTCCGCCTGCGCCAGTTGCGCCTGTGCGCTTCGGGCCTGCTCGCGGGTCTCCGCGATGTTGTGGGCGGCGGCCGTGCCCTGGTTGGTGCGGGCGATGGCGGCCTCCAGTGCCGCTTCGGCGGCGGTCACCTGGTCGGTTGCGGTCTGAACGTTGGCTTGCTGCGCGCGCAGGGAGTTCACCGCACGGTCGCGATCCTGCTGCGACATCACGCCCTGCATCGGCGAGCGCGACCGTCCTGCGGGTATCGGCTTCTTGCAGATCGCGGTTGGCGATGGCCACCTTCAGCGTGGCTTGCGCGGCACGCAGCGTTGCCCGGGAATTGGCAACCTGGTTGGTGGTGTCGCCCTGGGTGCTGGCAGCCGTGGCGCTGGACTCGGCTATCTTTGTCCGCGAACTCGCCAGGGTAGCTTCCGCCGCGTTGCGCATGGCCAGGTATTCCGCGCTGTCGACGGTGGCTACCAGGTCGCCGGCCTTTACGTTCTGGCCTTCGTCGACGTTCAGCGTCTCCAGGCGGCCGACGACCTTGGAACTGACGATGACCTGATTGGCATCAACCGTACCGATCAAAACCACGTCCGTCGTGCGGTCGGTGGAGACGAAGTAGTAGGTCAGCGCAATCAGCAGCAGGACGCTCAGCAGGATGAAGAATCGCTTCTTCTGGTTCACTTTCGGTCGCCTCGAATCGGTTGCCGGCTTTTACCGGTCGCGGGCCGCGGTGCGCGTGCCGGCAGAGCGGGCTCGGCGACGATGCTGGCCGCCAGGCGAATGCCTTCCTCGCGATTGCTGAAGATGGAAGCGGCGATAAAGTCCAGGGTGGCGGCGCGGCGCTCGGCGACCGAGTCGGACATGCGATCTTTCGTCTGGCTCATGGCTTTCCTCACCGGGGCGCTCAACACGTGAAACACATTGACTCCAATCAATGGAAAGCATCAGGTGGCCAGGATCGACCGGCCTCAACTGGCGCTCGGCAATGCCTCGGCGGATGATTGCCGTCACTTCCCTCATCAAGGGAGCGAAGAACGATTCGACCAGCCGCGGCAGGTGCTTGGAGGCGCCGCGACTCGCCCGCATCATCTCGTACTGCACCAGGCGCGGATAGCAGTCCTGGCCGGAGACGTAATCGAAGTGCTGGCGGGCAAAGCGCAGAATCTTTTCGCCGGGAGCCAGCTCGCTGTCCAGAATCCTCTTCAGCCCCTGGAAACGCGCGCTGAACACGTCATCGAGCACCGCGCCGTAAAGCGACTCTTTATTCCGGAAGTAATAGTAAAGAAGAGCCTTGTTGACGCCCGCGGAATGCGCGATGGAGTCCGTGCGGGCGCCGTCGACGCCCAGTTCGGCGAATTCGTGCTTGGCGGCTTCCAGGATCGCCCGGCGGCTGTGCTCGGCGTTCCTGTGCGCCCGGCCCGGAATTGGGATTGCTTTCTTCATTTAACTAACCAGTTAGTTAGTATAACCGTGCTGCCCGGGCAACGCAAGCCTGAGCAGGCTTGGGGCCGGAAGCTGCAGGCAAAACACGCACAGACAAGAAGTTGCATCCAACTACATGGCTTGGGACGCGGCCCGCTTTTCGTGCTAAAAACGGCAAAAACCGGGTTGCGCCGCCACGGCGCAGGTTGGGGTTCGACTTCGCTCACCATGACCGCTCGACATGTCGGAATATACCTGCAGGGGCGCCGCTCTAATTCTGTTGAAGATTACAGGAATCCTCCGCCATGACGGTTATGTGCTTTCCCGCACGGGAAGCCGACAGAGGGCATTGGCCGCCGTCGCGACCCGCCTTCGATCGATGCTCGCCGAATCTCAACCATGAACGATTGACACCCTCTGTGGGTGCAAATGCTGCGCGTTCGAAGCTCACAAGAGTTACATCGCGGTAATCAGTTGGCCGGGAAGTGACAGTAATTTCTGCCTCGTTTCATCCAATCCTGTAACTGGAGACCGGGCAGTTTCTGCCTGAAAGTGGATATTTTTTTACCAACTTTCGGAACTGATCTACAATACCTCAAGTTGTTTTCGGCATCTAAATACCGAGATGCGGCGGAGAGTGTTCCTTCCGCGGAAGGTCTGCACTCTCCAGGGAATATCCTCCGCTCGTGCGCGATCCGAAGTGATTGAATTGGCTATATTTATGTTTAGTAAATGAACTATTTACTGCTTAGTAAATATAGACCGTCGAACGCGTTTTGCCGTGGCTCGCATTTCTAAGAGCACGTTTTTGGGGGATTGAGAGTACCTGTTTGGAAGCTGAGTTGCCAAAGCTGAGTAGTTGGCCGTGCGGAGGACCCTGGGGATGTTAGTTACGCCCAAGACCAGAGTGCTGGTGGTGGATGACGACAGCACGATGGCGAAATTTCTGAGTTCGTATCTGGCGCGCCGCGACTTTGAGGTTTCCACGGCCAGCACCGGCGAAGAAGCCATCCGCGTGTTTCGCGTCTACGACCCGAGCCTGGTATTGCTGGACATGTCGATGCCGGGCATGGACGGCATCGATACCCTGGAGCGAATCAAGCAGATTAAGCCGGAGGTTTCCGTCATCATGGTCTCCGGGCAAAGTACCCCGGAACTCATCTTCCGCGCCTCCAAACTGGGAGCCGACGACTACATCGCCAAGCCCTTCGAACCTCGCGACCTCGACCAGCGCATTAACAAACTTCTCGACCGGCAGCGGCTTAGCACCGAGGTGACGCAAATGCGCGACCAGGTGCGGAAGCAGAGCCGACTTCCACATGCTGTTCGGCACCAGTCCGAAGATGGAGGACGTTAAGAACACCATCGAGCAGGTGGCCGACACCAATGCCACCGTGCTGATACGCGGGGAGAGCGGAACCGGCAAGGAAGTCGTTGCCCGCATGGTCTATGCCCAGTCTCCCCGCCGCGATAAGCCGTTCGTCAAAGTCAACTGCGCGGCCATTCCGCATGAATTGCTGGAAAGCGAGTTGTTTGGCTATGAGCCGGGCGCGTTTACCGGCGCCAACCGGCAAAAGCTCGGCAAGTTCGACCTGGCAAATAACGGCACCATGTTCCTGGACGAGATCAGCGAGATGCATCCCGCGCTGCAGGCCAAACTGCTGCACGTGCTGCAGGACGGAGAGTTCGCGCGCCTCGGCGGCAAGCGCGATATTACGGTCGATGTGCGCATGCTGGCGGCGACCAACAAGCCCCTGGAGCGCGGCGTCGAAGAAGGTTTGTTCCGCGAGGATCTCTTTTACCGCCTGAATGTCGTGACCATCCACATTCCGCCGCTGCGCGAACGGCGGGAGGAGATTCCGCTGTTTCTTGAGTTCTTCCTGCGCAAGTACAGCGAGTACTACGGCAAGCAGCCGCCCGCCTTCAGCGATTACGCCGCGAGCCGCATGTTGGAATATGCGTGGCCGGGCAATATCCGCGAACTCGAGAACCTGGTCAAGCGCTACGTCATTGTGGGCAACGAAGCGCAGATCATCCGCGAACTTTCAACCCACAAGCCCATTGTGTCTTCCACTACGGGCAGCCGTCCCATGTGGGGAGTGAAAGAACGACGCCCAGCCGGCAGCCGAGAAACCAGGAAGCGGCAACCCGCTGCCGCAAGGTCCTCCGCCTGCGCCGATCAGCCCGTTGGATGAGCTGGACGCGCCATCGCTGCTCGATATCGGTAAGCGTGCAGCCATGCTCGCCGAACGGGAAGCCATTGAGCGCGTGCTGGCGCAGACCCGTTGGAACCGGCGGCAGGCAGCCAAGATCCTTAAGGTCAGCTACAAGGCTCTGCTAAACAAACTGAAGGCGATGGAAGAGCACAATCAGGCTGATAACCAGCAAAAAGTTTCGCAGTAATGGCATCACAATACCATACAGATTCTGCATCTGTGGAAAAATATACCCGAAAGACTCATTATGAGACATTGGATGGTTTTATGTAAGATGCTTATTTTCTAAAGCATAGAAGGAATTCTAAGAAATTGAGGAATATCTAAGGCTTTTGGAAGCAGAAGTGCCGATAGTATAAGCAATAAAAGAGGCCGCAGAACAATGAATTTGACCCTCTTCCAGTGTAGTCAACTTCTCTCTGGACGTTCCGATTGGAACGGCACCATACATCGCCTTCCATAAGTTTCCCTCCCTCCCTTGCCTCTTTAGAGCGACTTCCAAAAGAAGTCGCTTTTTTCTTTTTTTTGGCAAAACTGTGCAGATTTTGTCGCGCTTTGCAGGGGTGATTTTCACGAATCCATGTCCGATAACGGGCAATCGGGATGGCAAATAGTTTACTTTCTTGTTATGGCCTGGGAGTCATCACCGCCGGGCTGCATGTCACCCGGGCAGAGAATCCGGTGTGACTGGTCGGTTTTCCGGGATACCGCCTTGGGCAGGCCGGGGCACTCGCCTTCCTCCACGACAATTCCATCTGGCTCGGGTTCACCTATCGATGAGCCGGGCGGGGCCGATCCCGCGCTGTCCAAAGTCGTCGAATCGGGCCGTATTTTCGATTCCGGAGGGTGAAATTTGACTCCCGTTTGCGCGGACGCATATCATTCCCATTCGCCCACGGCGACTACGGCAAAACCAGGGATGCTATTTCCTATTTGGTTTCGTTCAAGGTTGCCGCTCCCTGATGGTCGCGTCAAGTGGAGTGCTCTGACTCCGGGATGCACTATCCCTGGTTTTTGCTCTACGGCCGGACTTGGATTGCTTGGCTGGCAATAGAAATTGAGATGATATGGAAAAGAAAGTGTTGGAGCAGTTCAAGAAAACCTTGGAAGAACGCCAGCGCATACTGCGCGAGAGCGTCCTCAAGAACCGAACAGGACGGCCGCACGGCGGATGTCTCCGATTCGGCGCAGGACATTGCCGACCGGGCTTCCAGTTCGTACCAGAAAGAATTTCTGTTTCACCAGAGCAACAACGACCGGCAACTGTTGCAGATGGTGGATAGCGCGCTGGAGCGCATTCGCCAGGGCACCTATGGCGAGTGCATCTCCTGCGGAGACGAAATCAATAGCAAGCGCCTGCAAGCCGTGCCCTGGACGCGCTACTGCATCTCGTGTCAGGAGAAGCAGGAGCAGGGCCTGCTGCAGGAAGAGACGGGCACGTAGAGTCAAATGTCACAAGACGAGTCTGCCCGGATTCGTGAAGCGCTTGAGCCCCCGAGGCATCGGCCAGCTTACAATCGGAAACCACCCCACTCAAGCAAAAGAAGCTTGAGTGGGCCACTTGGCGGGCTCTGGAGGTTCTTGAATGCGCAAATGGTGGTGGTGGTGTCTGCCCGGCTGGCATAAGAAATGGAAACTTGAGAAGCAGAATTGGAGCTGGAGGAGCGTCGCACGGAAGTCCTGTCACGGATTGTTGAGCGACGATTTGATGTAGATCGGATGGTTCAACGTCCCCGGAGTGCCGATGACACTTTAGACAATGCATTGCTGGAAAAAATGTGGCAACAACTTACGGAATTAGAGCGCGCCAAACAAGCGGCCAACACTGATGTACTTGACGATTTAGCTGACGAGGCAGATCTGCAAGAAACATTCAGCGCTTACCTTTGTCCGCGGGAGGAGATAAGGATTGAAGGCCATCTGGTTTTCGAACTAATGGAGTGGTGGGGCGTTCCCAAATCGGAGACTAATAGACTGCGTGGATTGCTCGTGGAGCAATTAGAGGGAGCTGATGGCAACCCAGATGTTGCCCGAAGGGCGTTACACTTCCTCTTCAAAGAAAGAGATGATTGGGATGTGTACAGAGAAGATTACGAGAATGTGATGCGTCGCTATGCTTTGCGGCTCTTTTTGGCAATCATGATCCTGCCATTGATGGCCGTCGCTGCCTTCCACTTTGCTTTTCGATTTACGCCATTGCTTATTTTCGGGCTTTTATTTGCAGGTGTAGCAGGTAGCTGCGTTAGTGTTGTTTCAAAGCTGCCAACGCTGGAGGTAAGCCCTTCTGAGAAACTCTACTCTTATGTCCGACAGATTTGGAGCCGCATTAGTGTCGGCACAATCGCAAGCTTGATAGGATGTGGATTGCTTGGATGGGGTCTCATACCTATCTCGGTTCAGGGGCACACTTTCACAGAGGTGCTCGACGCCTGCTCTACCCCCTGCTCAACAGCCCCCCTTCTGTCCTGCACCGTTCTAAGAATGCTGCTTCTTTTGGCCGTGCCTATGCTATTCGGGTTCAGCGAGCGTGCACTGACATCATTTGAAGAGCATGTTTTTGGCAAAGCAGGCTAAATCTCAAAGCCTCCAGCCAGCTCATCCTAAGAATTCTTCAACGCAGATTTAGGACACTACCCGAATTTGGTTTCTGCGGGCTGCTGGAATACAGCAGATCCTTGGCCGCGCAAAACGGCGCGACCACAGGATGACACTGCTACGATTTTTCCGCAGTGGTGGCGAGATGATCCTTCAGCTTCTGCAGCGATGCCTCGTCCTCCACGTTCATCGCGGCCGCGCGCGATCGATCTGCCGCATCAGCGAGGTCAGCACCTTTCCCGGTCCGGTCTCGACAAAGAGCTCGACGCCGGCTCGCGACCAGATTGCGCATCGAACGCTCCCATTGCACGGCGCCGGTCACCTGCCGCACCAGGGCGTCGCGGCTGGCATCGGCGGTGGTCACCAGCGCGCGTCCACGTTGCACATCACCGGAATCCGGGGCGCGTGAAACGTCAGGGCATGCAGGTCCTCGCGCCAGGCGATCCTGCGCGGGCTGCATCAAGGCGCAATGGAAGGGCGCGCTGACCGGCAGCATGATGGCGCGTTTGGCGCCGCTTCTGTTTGCACAGTTCGGCGGCGCGCTCGACCGCCGGCTTTGGAGCCCGAGATCACGATCTGATCGGGAGAGTTGACATTGGCGGGCTGGCAGACAAGGCCTTGCGCGGCTTCCTTGCAGGCCGCCTCGATGGTTTCCAGCGGAAGCGCCAGAATGGCCGCCATGGCGCCCTCGCCAACCGGAACCGCCTGCTGCATGTACTTGCCGCGATTGCGCACGGTACGGACGGCATCGACGAATGCGAGGCTTCCAGCCGCAACGTGCGCCGAGTACTCGCCCAGGCTGTGTCCGGCAACGAAGGCGGGGACGATGCCGAGCGATTCCAGAACGCGGCAGGCCGCGACCGACACGGTCAGGATGGCCGGCTGCGTAATCTCGGTGAGGCGGAGCTGCTCGTCAGGCCCTTCGAAGCACAATTCCGAAAGCTTATAGCCGAGAGCTTCATCGGCCTCTTCGAATACCTGGCGCGCGACCGGATAGGTGGCCGCCAGTTCCTTTCCCATCCCGGCCGCCTGCGAACCCTGGCCGGGAAAGAGAAATGCGATGGAGGGGAGTTGCTGTGTCATCAGATTGTTGCCTTGTCACAATGCGCGAGTTCGATTTCCGATTCTCAGGCCGGTCGGCAAACTTGAGAAGATTGTCATTGCCGCCGGCAGCGCGCCGCTGAACACGATATAACGTTGCGGGGTAAGGGGCAAGAAAAGCACCTGCGGCAACGGCAAACATTGCCGCATTAACCCGGCAAGCCGAACCTCAGAATGACACTTGAGAAATCGGATACAGCAAATGTGAAACCGCCATAGCCCAACAACAGGGCATCTGGTTGCCGCGAATGCTCGAACGGCCATAACCTTCGCGCTCTCGCCAGGCCAAGCCTCCGACGCCGTGGAAGGCCGCGAGCTACTGGCCGGCATCGGACCGTTGCCCGCACCGCTTTACCTACTCATGGACGGCGCTTACGACGACAACCAAACACTGCAACTGGCGTTGGACTTCGGTTATATCCCGGTTGTACCACCCAGGCCGAATCGGCTCGATCCATGGCAGCTCGACCGGGCTATGTACCGCAAACGCAATGAGATCGAGCGACTGGTGATTTTGGCATTCTGAAGTGGTCCACTTCGGCGGTTTGTTTTGGCCCACCCTCGGCAGAGCAAACTTCTACTCTGGATTTGAGCGTGAGCTTGGATCTGGAGGCGGGAGTTGGACTGGAGAGCCAAGGTGGAGCTATTCGAGCAGATTCGGTTGGAGTATGAGTTTGGCGTCGGCACGATTCAGGGCGTGTCGCGGAAGCTGGGGGTGCACCGGCGGATGGTGCGGGAGGCGATCCGGAGCGCGATTCCGGCGCGGCGGAAGAAGACGGAGCGGCCGCATGTGAAGATGGCCCCGGCGGCGGAGTTCATCGACGCGATTCTGGAAGCGGATCGCAAGGCTCCGCGGAAGCAGCGCCACACGGCGAAGCGGATCTGGGAGCGGATTCGTGAAGAGATACCCGGATGCACGGCTGCCGAGCGCACGGTGCGGCAGTATGTGGAGCGGCGCAAAGAGGCGCTGGGGCTGGCTCGGCGCGAGACCTTCGTGCCGCAGAGCTACGACTGGGGCGTCGAAGCCCAGGTCGATTGGTATGAAGCGTATGCCGATCTGGATGGCGAGCGGGTCAAGCTGCAGGTGTTCTCGATGCGTTCGATGGCCAGCGGCGCAGCCTATCATCGTGCCTATCTGCGGGCGACGCAGCAGGCGTTTCTGGAAGCGCACGAGTTGGCGTTCCATTACTTCGGCGGCGTCTTCCGCCGGCTTCGCTACGATAACCTGTCGAGCGCGGTGAAGAAGATCCTGCGCGGCTACGAGCGCGAACTGACGGCTCGCTTCATCGCCTTCCGTTCGCACTGGCAGTATCAGGCCGAGTTCTGCACTCCCGGCGAAGGCCATGAGAAGGGCGGCGTGGAAGGCGAAGTGGGCTACTTCCGCCGCAACCACTGGGTTCCCGTTCCGGCGGCAAACGATCTTGCGGAGCTGAACGCGAAGCTGCTGGCTGACTGCCGTCACGATGAGAGCCGTATCTTGTCGGGCCGCATGGAGAGTGTCGGGGCGCTGTTGCTCACCGAGAAGGAACACCTGCTGCCACTGGCCGGCGGAAGACTTCGAGTTAGCCGAAGTCAGCTTCCCGCGCGTCGATCAGGCAGGATGTGCGAAGGTGCCGGAACGAACTTCTACTCGGTGCCGCTGAAGGCCGGCACCGTGGTCGAGGCTCGCGTCTACTCCAGCATGGTTGAGTTCCGGCAGGACGGAGTGCGGATCGCGCAGCACGAGCGCAGTTATGGGCGGGCACAGCAGATCCTCGATCTGGAACACTATCTCGAAGTGCTCGACCGGAAGCCCGGTGCGTTGCGCGGATCGAAGCCGCTGGCGCAGTGGCGGGCACAGGGCCGCTGGCCCGAGAGCTATGACCGGCTCTGGGAGCTGATGAACGAGCGGCAGGGCCGCCAGGGTGGAGCGCGGGCCATGGTGGCGCTCATCCGCATGGGCCGCGAGTTCGGCTACGCCAAGCTGGAAACGTCGGTCGCGCAAGCGCTTGGCGTTGGGCTGTACGGATGTGGCCGCGATCCGTCATCTGCTGATGACCGACGAGCTTGCAGCACGCGGCGGTAACGACGGTCGAGATCGGCGCTCTGGCAGCCTACGAACGTCCGCTGCCGACGATGATCGAGTATAACCAGTTGCTGACGATCGAGGTGCAGGCATGAGCATGGAAGCCGCAAGCATCGCTCAGCACTGCAAGACCCTGCGGCTGGCCGCCATCGGCGCGCAGTTCGCATCGCTGGCCGAGGAAGCCAGCCAGCAGAACCACTCGCATCTCCATTACCTGGAAGCGCTGCTCCAGGCCGAGGTCGAAGACCGCGAACGGCGCTCGATCGAACTGCGGCTCAAGGATGCGCACCTGCCCCGGATGAAGACGCTGGAGGAGTTCGACTTCGCGCAGTCGCCGCACATCCCGGCCTCGCGCATCCGCGCCCTGGCCGAAGGCGGCTATCTGGAACGCGCCGAACCCGTGCTTCTGGTCGGCGAACCGGGCACCGGAAAAACGCATCTGGCCACCGGCCTGGCCATCGCCGCCTGCCGACAGCGGAAGCGCGTGCGCTTTACTACCGCTGCCGCGCTGGTCAACCAACTGGTCGAGGCACAACGCGAACAGAGCCTCAGTCGCATGCTGGCACGCTGGTCGCGCGTGGAACTGATCGTGATCGATGAACTGGGCTATGTCCCGCTGGCCGAGGTCGCCGCCGAACTGCTCTTCCAGGTCATCGCCGAGCGGGCGGAGAAAGCGGCCATCATCGTGACCACCAACCTACCGTTCTCCGAGTGGCCGCAGGTCTTTACCAACGCCCGGCTCTGCAAGGCCGTGCTCGACCGGCTTACCGATCAGGCTCACATCATCGAAACCGGTTCGGAGTCGTACCGCTTTCGCAGAACCTTGCGGAAGAAACGCAAAGAGTAATCCATGGAGGAGTCGCCGTTCGGTTCTGCTTCCGCTTCGCCCTCCGGGCTACGCTCCAGCAGAACCGAACTCTATCCTCTTAACCTTCAACGTCCCAGGGGTGGGCCAGATTAAACCGCCGAAGTGGGCCAAACCAACTTGCCAAACCGAACTGT
>CAWAZO010000016.1:0-165173 GCA_963786555.1 uncultured Acidobacteriota bacterium | reverse complement strand
AGTTCCTGCGCGGCGCTCTGGACTTCCTGCTTGACCTCTTCAACCAGCTTATCGACGCTTCCGGCGGTCTTTTCGACCACCTGGCAAACCGTTTTGGCGGCGCTTTCCACGACTTCGCCGGACGACTTCGGGCTACGATTCTTCTTCTGGGTCATCTTGATAGGCTTCATAAGATTCAGGGATATGGACTTTGATTCTACAACCCGCGACGGCCGAGACCAAAAATCCGCAGCCGGTAGACGCAGCTTGGCCGCTCAAAGCTGGCCGACAAGCGATTTCAGGGTGTTCACGTTTGCCAGGTCATCGAGCGGCTCGTCGATGGGAGTCTCGGCGATGAAGGCCGCATGCGCGGTGCGGGGATCGTTCAGGAGGCGGCGAAAAGGCTCCAGCCCGATGCTTCCCTTCCCGATGTGCTGGTGACGGTCGAGCTTGGAGCCGCGCTCGGCTTTGGCGTCATTGCAATGCCATACGGGAATATTCTTGATGCCGATGGTGGCATCGATCTGCCGCATGGTCTGCTCGTATCCGGCTTCGCTCACAATGTCGTAGCCGGCGACGTGAGTGTGGCAGGTATCGATGCAGGCGCCGACGGGCAACACCGGACGCAGGCGCTCCAGCAACTCCGCAACCTGCTCAAAGCTGCCGCCGAGCGAGTACTCGGCGCCCGCCGTATTCTCAATCAGAACAGTCAGTCCAGAGGCTTCCAGGCGAAGCCCCTGGGCGGCCTGCTTCGAGCGCGCTGGCGGCCCGCTTCAATCCTTCTTCCCGCTCCGAACCACGGAACGATCCCGGATGCAGTACCAGGTACTCGGCGCACAAGGCGATCGGCGTTCCATCTCGGCGCGAAAGGATGCAATCGACTTGCGCTGAAACTCCGCGTTTGCGCCGGCGACGTTGATGAGATAGTTGGCATGGACGACGAGCGGACGCAGATCGTATTTCTCGCGCAGACGGCTCATCGCCTCGCACTGCGAGCGCGCGAGTTCGAAGGGCTTCCACTGCCGCGGGCTCGACGAGAAAATCTGAAGTGCATTGCATCCCAGCCGGTACGCGCGTTCGGCGGCGTGCTCCACGCCGCCGGCGGTCGAGGTATGAATTCCGATGCGGCGCGCGGTGAGCCGCGGCGGCCGCTCGGGCGGCGGAATCAGCTTCAGGATGTCTTTTTCAGGTTTTGCGGGTCTGGATTTGCGGGCTCGTTGGTGGCCGATGGCATCTCGGATTCCTGTTCGCAGCTATGGGCGATTCCGAGATGGCTTGCAACAAGAACAGTGTACGTATCCCAGAAATACCTGACATAACTAAACGCTCTGAGGAAATGTCATGTTGAGCGTAGCCGGGGTCCCCGGCGACGCTCAGATGACACTCCAACCCGCCCCTCGGCCGCATTGCGGCAGTGCTGTAAGAGGCTTAAACTAGAGTCTTTGAGGCAACGGCTATGTTCGTCGTCATGCAGGCCAAGGCCACGGAAGAGCACGTGCGGGCGGTCTGCCAGAAGATTGAAACCCTGGGCTCCGCTCGCATATCAGCGCGGGCACAGAGCGTTTCGGCATCGCCGTGATCGGCGAGATCGGCGAGCTGGACCCGGCCTTTTTCGAAGAGCTGCCGGGAGTGCAGGAAGTCCTGCGCATCAGCAAGCCTTACAAACTGGTCAGCCGCGAGGTTAAGCCCGAGAACACGGTCATACACTTTCCCGGCAGCCCGGCCACCATCGGCGGCCCGGAGCTGGCCATTGTGGCCGGACCCTGCGCGGTGGAGACTCCCGAGCAGATTTTCGGTGTGGCCGAGCAGATCGCGCGCCTGGGCGTGCCATTTTTCCGGGCCGGCGCTTTCAAGCCGCGTACTTCGCCCTATTCGTTCCAGGGCCTTGGGCTCGAAGGCTTGCGGCTTCTGGCCGAGGTACGCCAGCGCTTCGGATTGATGATCGTGACCGAGGCCATTAACGAAGCATCGCTCGACCTGGTCGAGCAGTATGCCGATGTCATCCAGATTGGCGCGCGCAACATGCAGAATTTTGCGCTGCTGAAGCGCGCCGGACAGGCGCGCAAACCGGTTCTGTTGAAGCGTGGGTTGAGCGCCACGCTGGAGGAATTTCTGCTGGCCGCCGAGTACGTGATGAGCGAAGGCAATCCGCAGGTCATCCTGTGCGAGCGCGGGGTCCGCACCTTTGCCGATCACTCGCGCAACACCCTGGACCTGAGCATCGTGCCCGCCGTCCAGCGCGAAAGCCACTTGCCCATCCTGGTCGATCCCAGCCACGGCACCGGCAAACGCAACAAGGTGATTCCGCTCTCCCGCGCCGCGGTCGCGGTGGGCTGCGATGGCTTGATGCTGGAAGTGCACGACAACCCCGAGCAGGCGCGCTCCGACGGCGCGCAGTCGATTTTCCCTTCGCAACTGGAAGACCTGATCCGACAAGTGCGCCCGATCGCCGAGGTTCTGGATCGCACCGTCCTCGGCTCTTCGGAGACGTCCGCGGCCGCAGCCTTGCATGCCACCGCGGCGCACGCCGCTGCTCATCAGGACGACGAGCCGGCTTCCGCGTGATGAGCCACGAACGCACCCACTTCCGGTCAGGCCGGCGCGATCTGGCCGCATTGGCCGCCATCTGCCTGATGCTGTTGGCCGGCATCGGCTGCCGGAAGAGCGCGCCCGCCACGCAGGGATTCATCTATGTGAGCAACGGCAAGAGCGACACGGTCACCATCATCGACACCGCTTCGTTCGCGCCGCTCCGCACTCTGAACGTGGGCAAGAACCCGACGGGAGTTACCCCGAACCCGGTCAAAAGCGAAGTTTACGTCGTCAACACGGATTCGGGCACGGTGAGCGTCATCGATTCGCGCAGCAATCAACTGGTGGCAACCATGGCGGTGCAGCGCAATCCGTACTTCCTCTCCGTAACGCCGGACGGGACGCGCGCCTTCGTCGCCAATGCCGGATCGAATACGGTCACCGCGCTGAATCTGCAAAATCGCCAGTTGCTCGGCAACATCCCGGTTCCGGCGCAGCCCGGCGTGGCGCGGGTTTCGCCGGACGGCAAACTGGTGGTCGTCTCCTCGCGCGGAGCAAACTCGGTTTCGTTGATCGACACGGACAAGCTTGAGGTCGAGGCCACAATTCCGGTCTGCCAGAACCCGGAGGACGTTGCCATCCTGGCGGACGGCAGCAAGGCGTTCGTGGCTTGCACGGCATCGCACCAGGTTGCGGCCATCGACCTGAAAAACCGGCGTCTGCTGACGCTGCTCAGGGTCGGCGGCACGCCGGTCAGCCTGATACTGAAGCCCGATGGCGGCGAGTTGTTCGTGTGCAACTTCGAGGCGGATACGATTTCGGCCATCAACACGGCGTCGAACGAGGTGAGCGAAAGTTTTCTGGCCGGCAACAGCCCGGTGAGCGGAGTGTTCAGCGGCGACAGCAGCCTGCTTTACGTCAGCAACCTGCAATCGAGTTCGGTCGCCGTCTTCGACGTGTCCACCCGGAAGCTGCTGGTAAGCGTTCCGGTGGGCAGCCGGCCGGACCATATGGTGTTGACGCCCGACGAACAACTGCTGTTCGTGGCCGATACGGGGTCGGGCGACGTGTCGGTGCTGCGGCTCGATGTGCGGCGCGACAAAAAAATCGTCAAACCACCGCAACGTTTGCTCACCATGATTCCTACCGGCATGCAGCCCAACGGCGTCGCCTTCAAGCTGCTGCCGGCTGGCAACTGAGCCATGCGGGAGTGCGCACACTGCCGGCGAGCCTTCGAACCCACGGTAGCGGGGGAGTTGCTGTGCCCCGCCTGCCGCCAGGAGCTGACGGCGATGCAGTACACTCCGGCAACCGCAAATCAAGGCTTCGCCGCTGGCCCCGCGCCTCCGCCACGAGCCGCCAGCCGGAGACTTCCGCTGAGCTTCTGGCTGCATTCGCCAACCGCCATCCTGATCGCCATCAACGTAGTGGTGTTCCTGGCGATGGCGGCCTCTCTGCACTCGGCCTCGCCCAGCCCGGATAAGCTGATACGGTGGGGAGCCAACTTCGGACCTCTCACCCTCGACGGACAGTGGTGGCGGCTGCTGACTTCGGCGTTTCTGCACGCCAACTTTCTTCACATCGCGCTGAACATGTGGGCGTTTCTGAACCTCGGCATCCTGGCCGAGCTGTTGTTTGGACGCCGCAGCTTCGTCCTGCTCTACTTGTTCTGCGCGCTGGGCGGCAGCATCGCCAGCGTGTGGTGGCACACGGCGGTGGTCGGCGTCGGCGCCTCGGGCGCAATCTTTGGCATCGCCGGAGCGTTGCTGCCGGCGCTGGCCTTCCAGCGCAACCGGCGTTTGAGGGCCGCCATGCGCGGCAATCTGACCAGCATCGCGATTTTCGTTTTCTATAACATCGCGTTCGGCGCCGCCGCCTCTCACATCGATAATGCCGCCCACCTCGGAGGGCTCGTGACCGGTGCGATCCTGGGAGCGCTGCTTCCCAGCGGGCCGGTGCGCCAAGCTGAACCCGATGTCATCTCCGGCACGCCGCAACGATCCGGAGTCTTGCGCTCGTACGTGGCATTTGCGCTGGTGGCCGTGCTGCTGCTGGCCGCGGCGTCCTTCGCCCGACGGCGGAACCGGGACGAGCTGGCGCTGGCCGCCGCCGAGCAGGCGCTGCGGTCGGGCAATCAGCAACAGGCGCTGCTCGACGCGCAACGCGCACTGCAAGACGATCCCAATCGTCCCGACGCGCATTTTCTTCTGGGCTACATTTATCTGAACAGCAACGACCTCGACAAGGCTTTGGCGGAATTTCAGCGCACCGTCGAGTTGAAGCCGAATGATGCCGATGGCTACAGCCAGATCTGCGTCGTCTACCTGCGCATGCGCTCCTTCGACGATGCCGCCGCGTCCTGTCTGAAAGCGATTGCGCTCGATCCCGGCGATCCGGACAAGCAGTACAACCTGGGTCTGGCACAGATGGCCCGGCGCAATTATCCGGAGGCCGTGCGCGCCTTCGACAAAGCGGCGCAGGCCAGGCCCAACTCGCTGGACGAGAATTACCATCTGGCGCTGGCGCTGATTTTGAACGGCGACCGCGAACGCGCCCAAGACCAACTGCACAAGGTGCTGCGGATCTCGCCGAATTTCAAAGCCGCACAGGACCTGCTGGAACGCTTGCAGACCCAAGGAAAGTAGCGCGTTGTAAGTGGTGCGATGGGGATTTCACGTCAACGAGCCAGTCTACAAAGCTTTCCAATTAGCTTTCAACGCAAGCAGTCCTAACCCGCAAACAGGCCCTAGTGTCGTGTCCTAGAAGTTCGCGTAATAACTTTTGAGGTGTCATTCTGAGCGAGCGCAGCGAGCGAAGAATCTATGGATTGGATTCGAATGCATAGATCCTTCGCTACGCTCAGGATGACATCCAAAGCAGGCGTTCTCACCACCCAAAGGACATTAGAGAAGAACCAGAGTTGCTATAGACCTTGGCAGTGAAGCGGGGTTACGTTGGTGTCGGCGATCTTCGCGGCGACAAACTGATGGCACAGCCGTATTCCGATGACCTACGCTGCAAATTTTTGGAAGCTTATGAGGCGGGTGCGGGCAGTCTGCAAAAGTTGGCGGAACAGTTCCGAGTGAGCGTGCAGTATGGCAAGAAGATCCGCGGACAGCAGAAGCGCACCGGGCAGAAGCAGCGGATACCGCAGTCCCATCATGGTCCCATCAGCCGCGTGACGGAAGCGGTCAAGGAGGGTTTGCGGAACTGGCTCCAGCAGCAGCCTGACTTGACCGAGGCGGAGTTGCGCGAGCGCCTGCAAGGTAGCGGCGTCAATTTCTGCAAAAGCCGAGTGGGACAAGTGCTGCGCCAGATGGGGCTGCGACGCAAAAAAATCCCTGCATGCGCAAGAGCGCGACAGCGAAGCGAACCAGCAACGGCGTCAAGAGTTCATCGAAAAAATCCGCACGGTTCCGGCCCAACGCTTGATTTTCCTGGACGAAAGCGGCGTGACTACACAGATGACGCGCCTGTGGGGCAGGGCCACGCGCGGGCAACGGATTCCGGAAGCGACCCCGCAAGGACATTGGAAGGTGCTGACGATCCTGGGCGCCCTCAGTCTACGCGGCGTGGTGGCCGCCATGACTATCGAATCGGCCACCGATGGTGACGTCTTTTTGACCTATCTGGAACAGCTCCTATGCCCCAAGCTGCAGGCCGGGGACCTGGTAATCATGGACAATTTATCCGCCCACAAGGTGGCCGGCGTACGCGAGTTGATCGAAGCCACCGGGGCCGAACTGCTGTATCTGCCACCCTACTCGCCCGATTTCAATCCCATCGAGAAGGCTTGGGCAAAACTCAAGCAGTTGCTGCGCGCCGCCAAAGCTCGCAGCACTGACGTCCTGGAGCAAGCCGTCGCCGAAGTGCTCAAACTCATAACGGCAGACAATGCTGCCGCGTGGTTTCGGCACTGCGGCTATGGTCTACAGCAACATTAGTTCTGCTCTAAAACCAGCATTTGCACCTTTACAGGTGTATACCTTCCGAGAATCCAATCAGGCGCAAAAGTGTAACCAAATATTTACTCGGATTTAACCCCTAGACGCAAAAATAGTGCGGTAGAATCGATTCAGTTGCAACTTGCTCAGGCAGTCGAGCGGTGTTGAAGGTGGAGTTCCCTCCCGTTACGCTGGATGTGGGGAATCGGGTGGAGAGCCACAAGTCGCACTGAGTTCAGTCAGCATTGTCATTGTTTCGAATTTGGTTGTGAGCGGTCGGCGTTGTGCTTTCGATTTTTGCCGAATACCAGCGTCCGAAGTGACAGCGTTGCATCACAATTGTTGATATTTAATTCAATATCTAAACAGGCAATTCAAGAACTGCTTGAATGATTCATAAGTTACAGATCATCAAAAAGTTTGAATGCCTTATAAGCTACAGGTAATCAAAAAGATGGATAGGTTCGTAAAGGAGTGGAATCCCAATGCTATCAAAATGCGCTAACCCTTCCTGTATGAATGAGTTCCACTATTTTGGCGAAGGTAAGGTATTTGAGATCCGATGGGAGGGATCGTCCAAAGCAACTCACGGAGGGCATGGGAAGAAGCGCGCCCACATTGAACATTACTGGCTCTGCTCCCACTGCGCTTCCACGCTGACGATTGCCTTGGATTCCGCGCGCAACATCCTGGTCATCCCTCTATCCGGCGAAGATGCCAATCGCGCCATTGCCTGAGGGTGCGCTTGCAAAAGTAAAATTTTGCACGCTTGCTTCGGGCTCCTACGTCCTGTGATGCCCGACCGGCACTTCTTCAGCGGCGGTAGAAAGCGATGTGTGCGGGGAGCAGCAGTCGTATTTTCCCGAGATGCTATTCCAGCGTATCTTGAACAAATCCAGCACCATACTCATGCCGTCGCTGATCAGACTGATTTTGGAGCGCTCGTCATGCGCCCAAGCCACGGGAATCTCTTCCGTTTTGTAGCCCAACTGCCGCGCCAGAAACAGGATCTCGGGATCGAAGCCCCAGCGGCGGATGATTTGCCGGCCAAAAATATCCCTGGCAGCCTGCTGCGTGAAAGCCTTGAATCCGCACTGCGTATCCTTGAAACTGAGTCCTAGGACAAGCTTGAGCGCCAGGTTGAAAGCTCTGCCCAGAATTTGGCGGTGAATCGGCTGGCGCGTGGTTTGCAGATCCGACTGGAGCCAGCGTGAACCGATCGCCACATCGTTTCCGCGGTGAATCGAGTCCAGCAGTTTAGAAGCCTCTTCGATCGGCGACGAGAGATCGGCATCGGTAAACAGCACCACCGCGCCCCTGGCCTGCAGAATCCCATTCCGCACCGAATAGCCTTTGCCACGGTTCCCGGGGTTTTCCACCAGGCGGACCCGAGCGCTTTGATCGGCGTAGTCGCGTACGACCTCGGCCGTGTCGTCGCGCGAGCCGTCGTTGACCACTACGATCTCGGCCTCCCAGCCCTGTTGCTGGATGTAGGCGAGGACACGATCGAGAGTAGGAATAATGCGGACACTCTCGTTATAGGCGGGGATGACGATGCTGTAGTCGGGTGTTGTCATTCAGATTTCAACAAGGATCCAATTATATTGCAATGCCTTACGGGATCGTTCACGCCGCCTCTTGCCGCAAGTTGGGCATGGCGAAGAATTCCCGCACGATTCGCTGGTCCCAGAGTCCCCGTTCAGCCTCTTGCAGCATGATCTGCTGCGCCTCTTCGTGAGCACGGGCCGGCTTATAGGGACGCGCCGTACGCAGCGCATCATAAACATCCACAACCTGCAGAACCCGCGCCAGCAAAGGAATCTCTTCCCCGCTCAGCCGGTCGGGATAGCCGGTGCCATCCCAGTGCTCATGGTGATGGCGAATGATCGGCATCACCATCCGCAGCGAACGCAATGGCTTGCAGATATTTTCGCCGATCAGGGGATGACGTTTCATAATTCGCCACTCCTCGGCCGTGAGGTTCGTGCCTTTTTTGAGGATCTCGTCGGGGATTGCGATTTTTCCCAGATCGTGCAGATATCCTCCGCGCTTCAGCGCCACTTGGCACTCCCAGTCGAGCCTCAGATGTTCGCCAAGCTGACTGGCGTAGCGAGCCAGACGTTCGCAATGGCCTTCCGTATAGGGATCGCGCGATTCCACGCTCAAGCCTAGCGTACAGAGCACCGCCTCGGCGTTGTCGAGTTCGTCGGTATAATCTTTCATCTTCAACAAGGAGTTGACGCGCGCAAACAGCTCTTCGGGAAAAACCGGTTTGTTCAGAAAATCATCCGCCCCGGCCTCAATGCCGCGAATCCTGTCCTCGCGATCACTCAACCCGGTAATCATCACCACCGGAATTAAGCGCGTAGCATGATCTTCCTTCCACTCCCGGCAAAGATCGTAGCCGGACTTGCCCGGCATGATGACATCCAGCAGAACCAGGTCCGGCGGATTCTCGCGCATCTGCGCTTCCGCCTCGCTGGCGTTGTTGGAGGTTATCACCTGGTAACCCCGCCGCGTAAGCAACTCCCGCATCAGCAACGTGTTGTGTTGATTGTCATCCACGACGAGGATGCGCGCAAAGCGCCTGCGGGCGACTGCATCGGCCATGCTGAAAGTGTGAGTCGTTTGCCCATCCGGAAGGTTGTATGCGGCAGCAGCTTTCCTCGGTCACGCCTTCGGTCTTGCTCCTCCGGGGGTGCTCGCAGTAGGCTGGTGCCATGCGCTCCAGACTCTGGCTGCTTGTGATCGTCGCTTCGCTGGCGGGTACGGCCCTGGCCGCCTCCAAGCCCCATGTCGTCAACTTCGGCAAAGTGCTTGCCGTCAAACTCTTCATCGGACCCAGCGAAGATCGCACGCTCTCCATGAACGTACGCCCCCTCCTGGTGGATGGTAAGCCGAAGGAATTCACGACCGGCGAAACCCACTCCGTGACCGACCGTCTTTTCGTCGTACGGCGCGCCTTCCGGATCAACGACAACCTGCCGGTGGACCAGGGAAAGGCGCCGCGATGGGTGTGGCAGCGTGGCGGCTGGCTCATGGTCGACCGCATCACAGGCCACGTCGCGCAGCTCAATCTGCCCTTCTTTGATCCCTTTTATTCCCAGGCGAGCTGGTTTCGCGACTATGCCGCGTACTGCGGTATCTCCGACAATGGTGAGAAGCTCTATACGGTGGTAACGCAACTGGGGCGCAAAAAGGCCGTCTTGCGTCAGGAAGTTGGCGCTGCCTCCCAGGGCGAGGATCCCGATTCCGATTGCGCGGCGCCGAGCTGGGAAAAGAACCCGGCGCGCGTGACCTTCCATCCCAAGCGCGGACAACCGTCCAGCTTCGTCGTCCGCGGCCACGCGGCCGATGTCGCTACCCCGGATGAGGACGAGTAAGAAGAACCGCCGCAGGCTTTAACTCCGCTGCGCCTCCTCGATGGCATGGGCAATGCGGATCATGGTGCTCTCATCGAAGTGTTTGGCCATGATCTGCACTCCGATGGGCAAGCCTTCGCGGGTGTTGCCGCAAGGCACGGAGATCCCCGGCACGCCCACCAGATTTGCCGTAACCGTGAAGATGTCGCTCAGATACATTTCCAGGGGATCTTCGGTTTTCTCGCCGAGTTTGAACGCCGCGGTCGGGGTCACGGGAGTCAGGATGGCATCGACCCGGCTGAAGACCTGCTGGAAGTCGCGCGCCAGCAGCGTGCGCACCCGCTGCGCCTTGAGGTAATAAGCGTCATAGTAACCGGCGCTGAGCGCATAGGTGCCGAGCATGATGCGCCGCTTGACCTCCGGTCCGAAGGCTTCGTTGCGGCTGCGCCGGTACATCTCCGAAAGCGTCTGCGCGTGTTCCGTACGGTGGCCGTAGCGTACACCGTCAAAGCGCGCCAGGTTCGACGAGGCTTCGGCGGTCGCGACCAGGTAGTAGGTCGGCACCGCGTATTTCGTGTGCGGCAGCGAAACCCGGACCAGCTCGCAACCCGCGGACTTGAGCCGGTCCATTACGCCTTCGATCGCCGCCCGTATTTCATCGTCGAGACCTTTGCCGAAGTATTCTTCCGGCACCCCGATTTTCAAACCCTTCACGGACTTGCCGATCTCGCTGACATAGTCCGCAACCGGCACCTCCGCCGAAGTCGAATCCAGCGGATCGCGCCCGGCGATCACCTGCAAGACACTCGCCGCGTCTTTCACCGTCTTGGTCAGCGGCCCGATGTGGTCCAGAGACGAGCCGAAGGCAATCAGCCCGTAACGGGAAACACGGCCGTAAGTCGGCAACAGACCGACCACCCCGCAGAATGCCGCCGGCTGCCGTATCGAGCCGCCGGTATCGGAGCCCAGCGCCGCCACCGCCATTCCCGCCGCCACGCTCGCCGCCGAACCGCCCGACGATCCGCCGGGAACACGCGTCAGATCGCGCGGATTCCGCACCGGCTTGTAGCCTGAATTTTCGTTCGACGAGCCCATGGCAAATTCATCGCAATTCAGCTTGCCAAGCACAACGGCGCCGGCGGCTTCCATCCGCGCCACGGCCGTGCAGTCGTAAGGAGCTATATAGCCGTCCAGGATCTTCGAAGCGGCAGTGGTGCGCACGCCGCGCGTCATCAGCACATCCTTGATGCCTACCGGGACGCCGGCCAGCGGCGGCAGCGGGTCGCCACGCTGCGCCATCTGGTCGATCTCCGCGGCCTTGGCCAGGGCGCGACTCTTCGAGAGCGTCAGAAAAGCGCCAATCTTCTCGTCTTCCGCCGCGATCTTGCCATAGAAGACCTCGGCCAGCGCGGTGGCTGTCATTTCTTTCCGCGCCAGGAGGTCGCGGGCGCCGTCAATTGTAAGCAGATCTATATTCATGTTTTCCGGGAGACTCCATCCCCTGCGGCAAGCCAATTCAGACACTATCGCGACCTGCCGGCGTTCGAAAATTCCTACTTTTCGATGACCTTAGGAACCTTGAAATAAACTTTGTCGGATTCGGGCGCGCTCGCCATCGCAATGTCATGAGGCAATCCGGGACGCGCTTCATCGGCACGCATGGCATAGCCAAAACGGTCACCGTCAGCCGCTTGCGAGCCGGCAAACATGCTGGCCACCTCGACCAGCGGCGGCACGTCGGAGGTGTCGAGTTCATTGAGCGTATCGATGTGCTCGAGAATCGAGTTCAGGTCGCGGATCATGCGGCCTTTTTCTTCGGCCGTCAGATCCAGATTCGCCAGATCGGCCACATACATCACGTCACGTTCGGTTACTTTTGTTTCCGCCATCTGCTTTCCTGCTCCGGTTCACTGGCCGGTCCGCGTTTGCGCCCCGGCTTGGCCACACCGCTTCGATAGCCCTTCACCGCAGGCCCCGACGCGGTGGACACGAATTCAATTCGCTCGATCGGAGTCCTGCTGTACTGGTTCAGCTTCGCCAGGTAGCATCCGCTCAGATCCTGAAGCTGGCTTTGCCAGCTTGCATCGCGAACTTCGACGCGCAGAACGCCGTTGCCAAAGCTCACCGCCTGGGTCCGCTCGGCGACCTGCTTGCCGCAGGCAAACGGCCAAGTCTCGATGGGGACTTGCTCGGCGGGCAGCCGATTGAGTGCATCAGCGACGATTTTCTGTAATGTCGGGCGAGCGGAATCCATCTGCACACCTATGGGCAATGCGGCTCTCGGGAACCGTATACGAGCCCAAATACCCAACCGACGCCATCTTCGCGTCCGTTCGGCAGCCATTTGCCTTAAGTACCTGATTTTAGCATCCGGCGGAATTGACCCCCAGGGTCGAATTGCTGTCGCAGCAAGCTCGGGCTGCGGCTTTGCGCCCGGACGCAGCTTCTGCGGCGACGGTGCAACTCCGGCCGCTTCACACAGATAAAAAACTCATCCAAGCTCAAGATTACTAAAGTTCAATATTTTTTAAATCTTAGAAGAAGTTTAGTTGACCTTATGGCCAAATCGACTTACAACTTTGGTAACGCTAATTTTCGCCTCCCCTAATCCATAGCGTATGAGGCGAAATTGACCTCCGAGGACGAAGACCGAAGTGGTTCTGAACGTCGGAAGAAGTCGAGGCTTAGCAGCAAAACCGTAGACCTTCTGCTGGTGCTGCTCGTAGTGGCGCTGGCGGCCATCGCCTTTTTGTTATTTTTTCCGAGACATTAGACAGATTCGCGGAAGGTATATCCGCAGAACCCAGCCGGGCCTCCGGCGGTGATATCGACGGATATGCCTATTCGGAAACTGCTCCAGCAAGCGGTTAAGACGCGCGCGGGTATTGCCGGCGCAGAAATTCCATGGCCTCGGCGCGGTCGTGCAGCCGTCCTTCCAGTTGGGCATCTTCCACCGCCGCAAGAATCTCGCGAAATAGCGGTCCCGGCCGGTAGCCCTCCGCGATCAGATCATTGCCGGTCAGCAAGGGCGTTGGCGACACCGCCTCTTCGGGCAGCGTGGCGATCTTCTGCTTGGTGTACTCATACAGGTCGAGCATACCGTGGCTGCCAAGGCAGTCGAGGCGGTGCAGCTCCAGATGTTCGGCAAAATCCGGTAAGCGGACGAATCGCTTGAAGGTCGATTCCTTCATCTTCGCCACGTCGGCAAAGCGCATGTGATTGGCGACCAGCGCCGCAATCTGCTCGGTGTCGTGATTGCTGAAGCGCAGACGGCGGCAGATCTCTTCCGCCATGCGCGTGCCGATCTCGACATGGCCGTCGAAGCGTATGCGATCGGGAGCGACCCGGAAGGTCGGGGGCTTGCCGACATCGTGCAGCAGCGCCCCCCAGGCGAGGGTGCGCGAAGCACCCGGCGGCAGCATTTCGAGCAGCAGCAGGGTGTGAATCCAAACGTCGCCTTCGGGATGGTACTGTGGCGGCTGCTCCACGCCCTTCATCTTCGCCACTTCCGGCAGAACCTGCTCCAGCAGGCCGCTTTCGTCCAGCAGTTCGAAGGCGCGCTTCGCCCGTCCTTCGGTCAGCATCTTGGTCAACTCATCGCGCACACGTTCTCGGCTGACCTGTTGAATTTCTCGCGCCAGCGCGCGAATGGCCGAAAAAGTTCGCGGCTCGATCTCGTATCCCAAGCGTGCCGCAAAGCGAATCGCGCGCAGCAACCGTAGCTTGTCTTCCTGCAAACGGCGCGTGGCATCGCCAATGGTGCGGACAACGCCCGCCCGCAGGTCTTCCCTTCCGCCGACGAAGTCCAGCACCTTGCCGCCGGGGTCCCCGGCGAGGCCGTTGTTGGCTCGCTGGGGTGGTCCGCCGTCGAGCGGATCGAGCAGAAGTCCATTGATGGTGAAATCGCGCCGCTGCACATCTTCGCGCGGGTCCCGTGAATAGCTCACCTGATCGGGATGCCGGCCGTCGCTGTAAATGCCATCGTTGCGGAAGGTGGCCACCTCGATGCAGCCCGGATGACTTCCGCCCGGCGCGGACGGATGCTCGCCGCTTCCCAGCCCGCCATCATGGTGCCCAAGCAGGCTGACCGGAACGAGCACGACTCCAAAGCGCGCGCCCACCTCAACCGTGCGCGGAAAGACCCGCATCACCTGCGGCGGCGTGGCATCGGTCGCCACGTCATAGTCGGCCGGCTCGCGCCCCAGCAGCAGGTCGCGCACGCATCCGCCAACCAGATACGACTGATATCCGCGCTCGCGGAGGGTGCGAACAATCTCGACTGCGGCCTCTTTCATCATGCTCTTGAGATATACCTGGAGATGATTATCAACTACAGAGGACAAAGGCGGAACACTCCGCTAGCTTTGCTCCCAGAAATTCGCACAATAAATTCTTAGGATGTCATTCTGAGCGACCAAAGGGAGCGCCCAAGACAAGGGAGCGAAGTTGAGGCGGTGAGCGGCGTCTGAGCCGCCTGCCGAAATCCTGAGCGAAGCGAGGGAACCCGTCATCCCAGCGCGGCGTGGGGCGGAGGTACAGCCGAAGGATTTCATCAAAAAGCCCCGAACCGCTCGGGGTGGGACAGTTTCCTGGGATGCTTCGCTGCGCTCAGCATGACGCCCTGTGCGGACCGGAGTCTACCCCACGTTAGCCAAAAGCGGGCGAACGTGGGGCACCATCGATCCTGATGACATGCGGGATGACTTGCGGGCCAAAGTATTTTTTGCACCCTGACAACCTCGTTAGGACGGCGCAGCAGGAAAAACGTGTGCCCCACCCGCCGCAGTCCCCTTTGGTTCGTCTCGCCGCGACGTTCTACTATAGAGACATGGCTTTTATTCTGGGGATTGAGAGCTCGTGCGACGAGACTTCCGCGGCAGTGGTGCGCGATGGAGAAGAGCTGCTCTCGAACGTGGTGCTCTCGCAGATTCTGACTCACCAGGCCTACGGCGGAGTGGTTCCCGAGATTGCCTCGCGCGAACACCTGCGAGCCATCGTCCCGGTCGTCCGGCAGGCGGTCGAGCAGTCGGGAGTCGCGCTGGAAAACATCGACGCCCTAGCGGTGACCAAGGGGCCCGGACTGGCCGGCGCGCTGCTGGTCGGGATGAGCTATGCCAAGGCACTCGCCTTTGCCCTCGACAAACCGCTGATTTCCGTCAACCACCTGGAAGGCCACATCCACGCCGTGCTGCTCGAAGCCCGGCAGAAGGGCAACGGGCAACTTGAATTTCCGGTGCTCGCGCTGGTCGTCTCCGGCGGGCACACCCACCTCTACCTTGCCGAGCAGGTCGATTCCGCTTGGCGTTACCAGAACGTCGGACACACCCGAGACGATGCCGCCGGAGAGGCTTTCGACAAGGTAGCCAAGCTGCTCGCGCTTGGCTATCCCGGCGGGCCGATGATCGACGTGCTGGCCAAGTACGGCGACCCTATGGCGGTCAACTTCCCGCCCGCGCAGCTCAAGCATCGCGACCGCAAAGACCGCGGCCCGGCTCCCGAGCGTCCACACTTTGATTTTTCTTTCAGCGGCATTAAGACCGCGGTGCTGCGCTACGTGGAAACCGAGAACATGGCTCCATCCATCGCGCTTCGGCGCAGCGCTCTCGCCGAGCTTTCCCAACCTGGCGCTGAACATTTGCTAAAGCACTGCGACCGGCGGACGCTCAATCTGGTGGCATCGTTTCAGCGCGGCGTGGTGCAGGATCTGGCTGGAAAGACCTTGGCGGCAGCGCGTGAATACCAGGCCGCGACCCTGCTGGTGAGCGGAGGAGTAGCCGCCAACAGCGAACTTCGGCAGGTTTTTCAGCATACCGCCGCGCGCCAGGGATTGCAGGTGCTTTTCCCTTCACGACGGCTTTCGACCGATAACGCCGCCATGATCGCCGCCGCCGCCTATCCGAAGTGGCTGGCGCGCGACTTCGCCGCCACCGACGTCTCGGCCGAAGCGTCCCTTCCCCTGCGCTAGAGCGGTTCCCAAACAAGTGTATCCGGTGGTGATTGCGCGTGGCTGCGCGGGAACGAGAAATTCCCTCGCCGCCGCGTCGCGGGATTCATCGCCATGGATTGGAATGGATCGATTTACGAAGCTTCGTCCATCGTGCGCTCTTCGATCGCCATGTCCTTGAGTTCGCTGGCCTCGAAGATTTCACGGCATTCAAGGCATTCAACGAATTCGCTGTCTTCTTGACGGGCGACGATTTGCACACGCGGATGCTGACACGACTTTTCCATGGTTCTGCTCAAGGGAAGGTTGGGTGATACCGGACGGGAACTCATAAAGATTTAATTATGATGCCTGTGCTTTCGCAGCGGGACAATCAATTGAGCGGTATTTTAGAGTGAGCCTGCGCAAAGTCAAGTAACTTTCTCGTGATTCAGTCGGCTCGAATCACGATTTCAACGTAGCCGCCCGATCCTCCATAAAAGTGCCAGGTTGCTCAACCAAGAACGACTTGGTAAGCGCCCGTCCCGTCCGGTGCTGCCCCGAGAAGCAAATCTTCCGAGTGAATCTGCGACCAAAATTATCGCCATTATATAAGTTGTTTTTATTTCAATATCTTAACTGACATTATCCGCTTCGAAAAAATTGCTTTTCGAGTGCTGCCGTGCAACAATCGATCTGCGACTAAAAAGGTCGCAAATCAAGACCTGGAATTCTGGAGCTGCTCTGACCGCATGCTGAAACTGACCAAGAAGGCCGATTATGGGCTCATCGCCATGAGGCACTTGGCCGAGCACGTTGCAATTGGCACATGCAGCGCGAAGGATCTGGCCGAGCTGTACTCGATTCCGCAGGAAGCGCTGGCGAAAATCCTGCAGCGGCTGAAGAGCGCTCGCTCTGTTGAAGAGCCTCCAGGGCACAAACGGCGGATATGCGCTGGCGCGCGACGCGCGTGACATTACCGCGCTGGAGGTGATCCGGGCGATTGAAGGACCGCTCTTCATCACCTCCTGCAGCACGACCCGGGGCGAGTGCGGCCAGAGCGTGCGCTGCACGGTTCGCGAACCGCTGCGCAAGGTGAATCGCGTAATCGAGGAAGTTCTGGGGAAGCTGACGGTCTGGGACTTGACCGAGAATGCCGAGCAACAGGAATCAGCCAGTGAGTTGGTTGCACTGCGTTGAGCGAATTTTGATGAACGTAAGTTGATTTCCCGGCTGGCGGGCCTACGAGTTAGGAGACGAACTATATGGCGCAAGAAAAGAACGATCATACCGAAGTGAAACTGCCTATTTATATGGATAACCATGCCACCACCCGCGTAGATCCGCGCGTGCTGGAGGCCATGTTGCCCTATTTTTCCGACACCTTTGGCAATGCGGCCAGCCGCAATCATGAGTTTGGATGGGTGGCCGAGCAGGCGGTCGAACAGGCTCGCGAGCAGATTGCGAAGTTGATCGGCGCGACTTCGAAGGAGATTATCTTTACCTCCGGCGCCACCGAAAGCGACAATCTCGCGATTAAAGGTGTGGCCGAGATGTATCGCGAGAAGGGCAACCATATCATCACCCAGACCACCGAGCACAAGGCCGTGCTGGACACCTGCAAGCGGCTGGAGAAGCACGGCTTCCGCGTCACCTACCTGCCGGTGCAAAAGGACGGACTCATCAATCTCGACGACCTCAAGCGGGCCATCGACGATAAGACGATCCTGGTCTCGATCATGCACGCGAACAACGAGATTGGCGTGTTGCAGCCGGTTCGCGAAATCGGCCAGATTTGCCACGAGCGTGGCGTGCTGTTCCACAGCGACACCGTGCAGTCAGTGGGAAAAGTTCCCGTCAACGTCATTGACGATAATCTCGACCTGGCTTCGATCAGCGCGCACAAAATCTATGGGCCGAAGGGGGTCGGCGCACTCTACGTCCGGCGCAAGAATCCGCGCGTGCAACTGGTCGCCCAGATCGATGGCGGCGGTCACGAGCGCGGCATGCGTTCGGGCACGCTGAATGTGACTGGCATTGTCGGTCTCGGCAAGGCTTGCGAACTCGCCATGCACGAGATGCCCGAGGAAACGGTAAAGCTCACGCATCTGCGCGACCGGCTGAGAGAACAGATTCTGTCGAACCTGGATGAGGTTTATGTCAACGGTACGATGGAGCATCGCGTACCCGGAAACCTCAACATTAGCTTCGCTTACGTCGAAGGCGAGTCGCTGCTGATGGGCATCAGCGACATTGCGGTTTCCAGCGGTTCGGCTTGCACTTCGGCCACGCTCGAGCCTTCGTACGTGCTCAAGGCGCTCGGGACTGGCGACGATCTGGCGCACAGCTCGATTCGCTTCGGACTGGGACGCTTCAACACGCAGGCCGAAGTGGACTACGTGGCGAAGCGCGTGGTGGAGACTGTGAAACGGCTGCGCGAGTTGTCGCCGCTTTATGACATGGCGAAGGAAGGCGTCGACCTGAAGAAAGTACAGTGGGCAGCCGAGCCCAGTTCGCACTAAAGACTTGGCTTGCCGCCAGGCCGAACGGGGTCCGGGCAAGCGGGTTGTTCGCTTGCTGGGGCAGGAAACGGGGTCCCGGCAAGTGCACGGTTCGCTTGCTGGGACCGCGAAAAATTGGCGGCGTGGCGTATGCGCAGGCGATCTATATAACAGGCGTGGTACGCAATTAGAGGTTTCGGCTCAGCAGGAGAAAAGAAAACGGATGGCTTACAGCGATAAAGTACTGGATCACTATACCAACCCGCGCAATGTCGGCGTGCTCGACAAGGCGAGCTCCGAAGTTGGCACTGGCCTGGTGGGAGCGCCGGAGTGCGGCGATGTGATGAAGCTGCAAATCAAGATCAACCCTGAAACCAACATCATCGAAGACGCGAAGTTCAAGACCTTCGGTTGCGGTTCGGCGATCGCTTCCTCGTCGCTGGCTACGGAGTGGGTCAAGGGAAAGACCGTCGATCAGGCATTGCAGATCAAGAACAGCGATATCGTCCGTGAGCTGTCTTTGCCCCCGGTCAAGATTCACTGTTCGGTGCTGGCCGAGGACGCGATCAGGGCCGCGATCGGCGACTGGAAAAAGAAACAGGGCCGCAACGGCAATGGTAACGGTAACGGTACAGGCAAGTAGTTCCATCCAACCGTGCGTAACCATGGCGCGTGTCGGGGACCCGATGGTCAAGAAGGGTTTTAGCACGGCCCCATAACGTCGTGCTCTGTGGAGGCTCATGACAAACGCAAATCAACCCGTGCAGGCAGCAGTACCCGTCAAGGGCATAGAGGTCACGCCGAAGGCGATCGAGCATATCCGGCTGGCCATGGAAAAGGAAGGCATCGCGGCCGCCGAGGGCGGACTTCGTCTGGGCGTGCAGGGCGGCGGTTGTTCGGGAATGAGCTATCTCATTCGCTTCGATACCCAGCCGCGTGAGCGGGACCGGGTATTCCAGTTCGGCGACGTGCGCATTTTCGTCGATCCGAAGTCCTTTGTATATCTGCACGGCATGACGCTCGATTGGACGGAGTCGCTGATCCACAGCGGCTTTGCCTTCATCAATCCGAATGCGCAGAAGAGCTGCGGATGCGGCTCTTCGTTCTCGTAAGCAGCGCCCAACCCCAACCCGCGCCTGCGCATGTTGGGGGCCCCGGCTTCCACCCTGCTACCAGCAAAAGCGCTGTGTAGCAGGGCCAGGGCTCGATTTCGCCATGACAGTCTGATAGGTCTGGATATACTGGGCTGGGGAACTGGCCCGGAGCAAATGTAGTTTGGGAACTCGAAAGTGGAAACTGGAAACCAGCTTATGATTCAAAAACCGACAGCGGTATCCGTCGAAAAGCAACCGGGGAAGGGGCATCAGTGCTGGTCGTGCGGTGACATGCGCGCCGCCCACTTTTGCGATTCCTGCGGCCGGCTGCAACCTCCGGAACCGGCGGACTTCTTCGCCTTCTTCGGACTGCCGCACAAGCTTAACATCGAGCCATCATTGCTCGAACATGAGTTCCACGCGCTGAGCCGCAAGCTTCATCCCGATCTATATGTCCGTTTCAGTTCGCAAGAGCAGTCATGGAGCCTGGAAAAGAGTTCGCAGCTCAACGACGCTTACCGGACGCTGCGCGACCCCATCTTGCGAACCGAGTACCTGCTCAAAAAAGAAGGCGTTGAACTGGATGAGCAGTCCAAGCAGGCGACCGAAAAAGCCCGTTCCACCGGCACTCTGAAGAAACAAGGTGTGCCTCCGGACATGCTGGAAGAGGTTTTTGAGCTGAACATGCAGTTGGAAGAAGCTCGCGCGAACCGGCAGACCGGCGAGCGCGACCCCGCCCTGAGCGCTGAACTGCAAGAGACAAAGCGCCGCTTGGAACAGAAGTACCAGACTCTGATGGACGAACTGCAAGAGTGCTGGAACGAGTGGGATGCGATGATCGACCGCGGAGGACAGGACGAAGAGCGCACGATTCTATGCGGCAGAATGATGGACGTGCTCAACCGCAGCAGCTACATCCGAAACCTGGTGCGCGATGTGAACGAAGTCCTGGAAAGTTGAGGCTTGGAGAATATACCGGCCAGCGATTCCAAAAACTGAGCGAAAGGCAGAGAACAAAGACGTCGCATCCTTCCAAGAGCAAACGGTTATCATGTCAAACGAACGCGTAGTCGGTATCGATCTCGGAACCACGAATTCGCTCGTCGCTTTCATGCACGCGGAAAGTCCTGTCATCATTCCCGGCGAGGACGGATTGAATCTCGTACCGTCGCTGGTAGCGCTCGACCCTGAGTCTCACATCGTCGTCGGCAACCCCGCGCGGAAATTTCTTATTGCAACTCCCGAGCGCGCCGTTTATTCGGTGAAGCGCCTGATGGGCCGTGGCGTTGAAGATGTTCAGGACGAGCTGAAACTCTTCCCTTTCCGCCTCGCCGACGATCTTGCTCCCGGCGAAGTGTTGCGCATCAAGCTGGGCGATCGCACTTATACCCCGCCGGAAATTTCCGCTTACATCCTGCGCCAGCTCAAGCGCAATGCCGAGCGCTTCTTCAGCGGTCCGGTCAAACAGGCGGTGATTACCGTTCCCGCCTACTTCAATGACGCGCAGCGGCAGGCCACGAAAGACGCCGGCCGTATTGCCGGCCTCGACGTGCTGCGCCTGGTGAACGAACCGACCGCCGCTTCGCTGGCTTACGGCCTTCACCAGAAGAAGAACGGAACGATCGCCGTCTACGATCTGGGCGGCGGCACCTTTGACATTTCGATTCTCAAGTTGAGCGATGGCATTTTCGAAGTCATGGCCACCAACGGCGATACGCATCTCGGCGGCGATGACATTGACAATCTGCTGATCGCCATCGCGCTCGACGACATCCACGGCGACCTCGGCCTCGATCTTCACCACCATGGCGAGGCCGTGCAGTTGATTCGCCAAGCCGTCATCGATGCCAAGATTGCGCTTTCCTCCGATGTGGCGGCGACCATCAGCGTCACCCTGCCGGACGGACACAAATATCAACGAAAAGTGACGCGCGAGCAATTCGAACCTTTGATACGCCCGGTCATCGAGCGCACCGCCGGCCCATGCAAGCAGGCGATGAAGGACGCTGGATTGAAGCCCGAGCAGATCGACGAGGTGGTTCTCGTCGGCGGATCTACTCGCATTCCACTGGTGCGGCAATTGGTTCGCGATTTGTTCCAACACGAGCCGCATTGCGAACTCAATCCCGACGAGGTCGTCGCTCTCGGCGCGGCGGTTCAAGCCAACATCCTCGCCGGCGGCTCGCAGGCAACCGAGGAAATGCTGTTGCTCGACGTGACTCCGCTTTCACTCGGCATCGAGGCGCTGGGCGGAGTGGTGGCCAAAATTATTCATCGCAATTCCACGATTCCGGCTTCGGCGACCGAGCATTTCACGACTGGCGTGGACGGCCAGACCAGCGTGGCCATTCACGTGGTGCAGGGCGAGCGCGAATTGGCAAAGGATTGCCGCTCGCTGGCGCGCTTTGATCTGAAGGGCGTTCCGCCGATGCCGGCTGGACTTCCGCGGATCGAGGTGCGCTTCCTGATCGATGCCAACGGAATCCTGCACGTCTCCGCCCGCGAGCAGCGCAGCGGCAAAGCGGCGGAAATCGAGGTGCAGCCCAGTTACGGACTCTCCGACGAACAGGTCGAAAACATGATTCTCGAATCGTTCGATTACGCCGAGAAGGACTTGCTCGATCGGCAGTTGATTGAGGCGCGCAACGAGGCCGAGACGATTCTGACCGCTCTGAAAAAAGGCAAGCAGAGCCCGGCCTTCCAGCAACTCCCCCCGCCGGAGCGCGAACAGATATGGCGGTGCGAACGGGAGTTGAAAACCGCTCGATTGCAGGACGATCCACAGAAGGTACGCGCCGCCATCGACGCGCTGAACCAGGCGACGCTTCGCCTGGCCGAACTGATGATGGATACGGCGGTGAGTACGGCTCTCAAAGGCAAAACGATGGAGAATGCCGACCTGGGCGAAGGTCCAGAGGCGCCGCATCCCATCGGCAAGGCGGAATTCGAGTAACGCCGCTCTGTCACCGGGGACTCCGGCCGCTCAGAGTTTGTGACTTTTCAGACTTGGGCTCCAGTCGAACTACCCCCACGTTACTCAAAAACGGGCGAACGATCATCAAAAACCTGACGGCGCAGGGTGGGACAGTTTCTTGGGATCCTTCGCTTCGCTCAGGATGACATCTAGAAGAGTCCATTGGATGGCGATTGAGGTTTGCATGGAAGATCCGAATACGCACTCGAACCATAACGTGGCCGCCGTTGAGCCGGGCGCGAACACCGTCCGCTTGACTTTTTTGCCCGGCAACCAGTCTGTCGAATACGAGCACGGCGGTCTTCCATACCAGGAACACGGTAAGCCGGAGTCGCTGCTGGATGTGGCCCTCAACTTCGGGATTCATCTGGAACATGCCTGCGGCGGCAACTGCGCTTGCACGACCTGTCACGTGGTGGTCCGCAGGGGCAAGGAACTGCTGAGCGAGATCGATGACGAAGAAGCCGATCGGCTCGATATGGCCGCCGACCTGCAACTGGATTCCCGCCTCGGCTGCCAGGCACAAATCGTCAGGCCGGGAGAGATCGTCGTCGAAATTCCCTCATGGAACCGCAACTACGTCTCCGAAGGCAACGCTACAAAATGAGATTGCGGCAAGAAACTTTCGGCGGGAACTCGGGTTTTTACTTGAAACACTATCAAGGAGAAGAGAACGATGGCGACCGAGCTTCACTGGGGCGATGCTGAAGATCTCGGAATTCTGCTGGCTGATAAGTTTCCCACCCAAAACCCACTCGAGGTCCGGTTTACCGAACTACACCGCATGGTCACCGAATTGCCGGTGTTCGCCGACGACCCCAAGACTTCGAATGAAGCCAAACTAGAAGCCATTCAGATGGCATGGTACGAGGAGTTCGTTGACCGCCAAGAGTAAACAAGTAAGTTATTGATTCTACAATCGAGCAGATCGAACCAATCGAACAAATTCCCCGTATTTTTGTACATGGCTTGTACACGGAAGGCTACCGCGTAAACCGCATGTCTTGGCCGCGCACTTCGCGGAACGCCCGCCAGAGCACACTGTACTGACGCCGCGATGATCTGACGGTTCAATGACGCGGTGTCCCGCCCCTGGCCCGGACGACACAGTGAACATAACGCGTTGCTACCGCGTCACAGCGTCAGGAGAATGGCAGTAACTGCAAAAGCGGTATATGTGCGGGGCCACAATCAAACGCCTGCCCCTCTCCTGAGGAGTTTGCAGCGAAATTCTTCTACCAGATCAATGGCAATCCATGTTCTTGGACTGCACCATAACATCCAACAGTTCCACCGCACTTCGTGCAATTCGGATGTCGAACGGGTTTACAACAGGCGTATCAAGAAACAATACGCTGACCTAAAATCCGTCACCACGACTACATCACGACGTGTGGAGCTGCCGTATGTGGCTGCAAGTCCGTAGTTGACGCCACCGTAGAAGCCGACATGATCGCCCCAGTAGCCGTCATGCCACGCATAACCGACTTGCAACTACCGTTCTCTCTTACTGCTCGTCACGTAAGTTTGCTTTAGCGCAAGCTTCCTGTCGTCAACATGGCCTGCTTGCCGATGGATTCGCCAGAGACGACAAGTTCCACTCTTCGGTTCTGCTGCCGGCCGGTGGAGTTATCGTTTGAAGCCACCGGCAAAGTGCTGCCGAAGCCTTTTGAACTGACTGAACCTGTCGCCACGCCTTGTTGTACAAGATACTTACGTACTGAACCGGCGCGGTTCTCAGATAGTGTTTGATTCATTTGGCCGCCGCCGACATTGTCCGTGTAGCCGCCAACTGCAATGTTGAGCCCGGGGTAGGCGAGAAGAATTCCGGCGACTTTCGCCAGCTTTTCCCTTGCACCGGACTTCAATGAGTATTTTCCAGTATCAAACAAGACATCAGACATGCTGACGATGAGCCCGCGCGCACTGTCGCGAGTCTGAAGAATGGAATTCAACTGCTCAGACAACCGCATGCGCATGGCGACTTTGTCATTTTCTGCCCGCTGTACATTCTGTTGCGCTTGCTGCGCAGCTAAACGAGATTGGTCAGCATCGGCCTGCGCTGCGGTGACCGCTGCTGCTGATGCTGTTTGATTCGCAGCCATGTCGGACTGCGCCTTTGCCGCAGCGGACTGGGCTTGCTCTTTCTGTAGAACCGCTTTATCAGCCTCGCGTTGCGACTTCATCTGTGCATCGGCGGAAGCCTGCCGCTCATTTGCCAAGCGCATCTCGCCCATCTTGGTGACTGCGATCGCACGTGCATCTTCAGCAGTCTGCACTGCCTCGCGGGCAACTGCGATCAGCGGCTTTTTGTCGATGTGTTTGCTGGTGGCATATTCATCGGCTCTGTTCATTAGCTGGACCGCGCGCTGATAGCTGTCACTGGCGTATATCTTGGCACCCTCGGATTGCGCGATGCGCAGTGCATTCCGTGCCTCAAAGAATTCCAGTGGCAACCTGGCATTCAGAGATCACGGGGTCGAACTTGTAGCCGGTGGGGATGTAGCCGCCCCTCTCCATGAGTTCATACTTTGCATTCACTGCCTCGGTAGTTCCCTTGGTGTCGGCGCGAACCACGTTTTCGAGCACTACTACGTTGCTGGGCTGCCGCACGGCATAGTAAGGCTCAGCCGTTACAATCAGAGCGAATCCCTGAAGGTCTGTCGTCACGTCCAGTTTGCTGCGACCGTTGTCGCCCACCAGCGCCTCTCCCAAGTTCACGGACCGGCCCTCGGGCGTGATCGCCCAAAGCACATAAGTGAGATACTCGTTGCCAAACTCCGTGGGCTTCTGCAGATTGGCAAATTCCGTTTCGACCTTGATGGATCCACGCTTACTGTTTACCTTGGCTTGGCCATTGGCTAAAGGCATCAATGCCGTACCCGCGAAATCCAGCGTCGTGCTTCCGCTGCGATACCTGTAGTCGACTGCCTGTACGCTACGGCTGATTACCGTGACGCGGAACATCGGCGCCTGAGCCGTTGGTTCGACGAGTGCGACTTGAGAAGTGGTCTGAGCTAATGCATTTAGGTTCAGGGCGATTACAGCTACTAACAACAGTTTTATCTTCAATGATCTTCCTCTGGCAGATGTCTGCCGTACTACTCTTCATCTAGATTTCGAGGTATGTGCCTTGACGTCTCTTGAGGCGGCTCGCCGCGCCTTACCCTCTCCCGATGTGGATCCGGGAGATGGAGTGAAACAGCCCAACGACATTCAGCAGCCACAAAACCACAGCTATGACCACGACACTGTTCAAAATAGACTTGATGTTTGCCTGCATTGGGATGAAGCGATTCACCAGCCACAGCAGGACCCCCACCACGATCAATACTTCCACCAGTTGAATCAGAGGCATAATGTTTGACCTTCCTTGTTTCGCGGCTAACGCCTCTCATCCGCCTGGAGGCGTTGCCCTAAGTTGAATGTTCGAGAACTTAAGGGTCGACAGGTGGCCGTCGAAGTTGTGCGGCACACGCGGATGAAGAATGCCAATGTGGCTGGATGTTAGTCGCTTCGATGTGACTGGCTGGGATCTCACCCGGAGCGACCTAAGAGTCAAAGCTACAAATCGGTGATCGTCGTACTCTCGATTCACTCCGCAGATTAAAGAATGACAGGTGTAAGCGTTCGTGTCTGAGCAAGATCGCTCACATGCAAAGAATTCGGTTCGCGCCGCCTGGCGACAGGATCAAAGCGCGTGGACTTCGGCGGGTCTCACGGTGCTCAGCGGGCGACAGGCAGTGTCGGCAACACTCGATTGCACGGAGTGCATCAGGGCCCAAGAATACTCAAATTCCCGTCCACACTCGACGCAGACCTTATACGTCCGGTTCTTAATGGTGAACACGCGGCTCAGCTGGCTATAGTGACACCCGAAGGCAAATTGGTAAACCTGAAGTAGATGTTTCATAAATTCCTCGTTCGGCGTCCGGTCACCAGGTTGAAGATGAGGACCGCCAACGCGACAACCAGCAGCAGGTGGATCAAGCTCCCGGCGATGTGAAAGCCGAAACCCAGAAGCCACAGGACCAACAAAATCACCATGATCGTCCAAAGCATATGCGCCCTCTTTCCGCATCGTGGGCACCCGAGAGCGGACATCTTTCTCGGGTGCACCCGCGCGTTCTCGACCCAACTCCTACCTTGCAGCTATGGCCTCGGCCTTCGCGCTCCTGACGGCGTTCAGGAACGAGTGCGCCGCAGGTGTCGCCGCCACGTTACCCATCAGGACGTTCCGGGTCGTGACATGACGCCCGTAGATGGCCCGCATGGAATCGTCGTCGCGACGAATCGAAGCGCCGGTCAAGGTCAGTCCGGCAAAGGCGCCCTTGGCGCGAGAGTAGGTCAGTACTTCGGTATCCAGCTTCCAATCGGTATCGGCCGAAGCATGGCGTCCGACCGGTCCCGCGGCTGCCGAGGCATCCGCTCCCAGTTGGAATTTGCTGGCCAGCAAATGACGCATGCCGTTATCATTCTGGATGATCATGACCAGATCGACGCCCTCGATCCCGATCTGCAATCCCCAGCTACCTCCGGTGATGGCAAAAAACGCCGGCGCGCTCCAGCCCTTGGCGGTGCGGCAGGTGGTTACGCCTCTGCCATTCTCCGCGCCAAACACGAAGCCACCCTTAATCATGTGCGGGACCACGGCCACGCACTTGGCGTGATCCAGAACCTCTTCCGGAATGCCCTTATCGGGCGCGGCCATAACTTCGTGCAGCACTTTGGCCGCATTATCCAGCCGATCGCTCGACGATTCGAGATTCGACTCCGTCCAGCCAAGGCTGGTCAGGCTCAGCAACGCAACGAACAGCATCAGTTTTTTCACGGTTTCCGCCTCTTTCTTCTACCTCTGCGCCACGTTTCCTGATTCGGTTGCATTCAGCGCACGAGGTACCTTTTACAGTAGCGGTTCGGAAGGAAGCTGTCTGAGCAATAAAGCTCACTTGGCCACCAGGATTCATCCGCCAGTCCTTTGCGAAGCTTTGCCCCGTAGTTTCTATTTTGGGGAGCGAATACCTTTTGTTGGCGAGGTGAGCAATTGTGAACAAAATGTCGCTACTCTCTTTAATTACGCTCACTGGTTTGGTCTTCCGATAAGCCGGAGGAGAAACACCATGTGCAGCAATAAAGTAAATATGAAATGGTTGTGCTTATTAGCATTGATAGTGCCGCTCGCGCTTGTGATGGCTGGGTGCTCAGATTGTACAAGTTGCACTGTGTCTCGGCCAGTTCCCGCCGTGCTGTCCACAACTCCCGCGTGTGGTGTGACAAGTGTGCCAGTCGACATCGGAGCAATCACTGTCACCTTTAGCACGGCAATGGCGTCCGGCAGCATCAACGGCACATCATTCATGATGGCAGGACCCGGCACCACTCCCATCGCTGGAGCGGTCTCATATACTGCCGCGAGCAATACTGCAAAGTTCGTGCCAACAGTCTCCCTCCCCCTGAATACTCTCATTACTTTCACCGTCACTACAGGAGCAGAGTCCGCGCTAGGTATGCCGATGGCGGCCAACTTTGTGTGCAGTTTTACGACAGGGGCCACAGCCCCCAGTACCCCACCTACGGTGTCGGCCTTGGCGCCTTCTTGTACTCCACGGGTGTTCCGGTCAACGATAAAATCGCTGTGACCTTCAGCGAGGCGATGGACCCGACCACCATCACCGCAACCAACCTTACGGTTACGGGACCCGGTACAACTCCCATTGCTGGGGCCGTCACCTATGTCGCGGCGAGCAATTTGCGACCTTTGCTCCCAGCGCCAATCTTCCGGCAAGCACGCTCATTACTGTCACGGCGACAACTGGCGTCAAAAACCTCACCGGCAATGCTATGGGCAGCAAGTTTTCGTGCGGCTTTACAACCGCTTTAGCCCCGGACACCACCGCGCCCACGGTGATTTCCACCAGCCCGAGTTGTAACGCGACAGGCGTGGCGCTTAACACACAAGTAACCGCGGCCTTCAGCGAGGCAATGGACCCGACTACCATCACCAGCAGCACCTTTACTGTCAAGGGACCTGGAACTACGGCCGTGCCCGGAACCGTTGCATACGCTGGAACTGGGAGCATTGCTACCTTTACCCCCGCCAGCGATCTGGCGAGCAACACCTTGTTTACCTTACGGTGACCACGGGAGCCAAAGACCTCGCGGGCAATGCCATGGCCAGCGATTTTACATGCGCATTCACCACCGGTTCGAGCCCAGTTACCACGGCACCCACAGTAGTTTCCACCAGCCCGAGTTGTAACGCGACGGGGGTGGCTCTCAACAAAACCGCTAACGCAACTTTCAGTGAGGCGATGGATCCCTTGACCATCACCACGGCAAACATCCTGCGAGCGGGACCCGGAACGACTGCGGTAACCGGAACGGTCGCCTACGATGCAGACAACAAGATCGCGACGTTTACGCCACTGAGCAATCTGCTATCGAGCACGCTCTACACCTTCACCATTACCACCGGAGTCAAAGATCTGACGGACAATCCGATGGCCGCTAACTTTGTATGCAGCTTTACAACGGCTACAACTCTTGGTCCGCCGCCGGTGGATCTAGGATCGGCAGGCCTTTTCGTAATTCTGGCTGGCTCGACAGTGACAAACACCGGACCTACCCAGGTAGCTGGTGACATTGGGCTTAGCCCGGGTGGGCCGTAACGGGATTCCCGCCTGGAGTCCTCAACGGAACACAGTACGTTGCCGATCCAATCGCCGCTCAGGCCAATTGGACCTGACCGCGGCGTTCAATGATGCCGCTGGACGATCCTTGAATATTGTCACGATACCTTCCGGTGAGCTTGGCGGGCTAACCCTTGCCCCTGGCCTCTATCAATCAGGCATTTCCTCTTTTGCGATTACGTCAGTGGATCTCACTCTCGATGCCCAAGGGGACTCGAATACTGTCTTCATCTTCCAGATGCCGTCCTCCACATTCACCGTGGGCAGCGCGCGCAAGGTGATTCTGGCAGGCGGCGCCAAGGCTAGAGGTCGGTGGCGGGACCACAAAAGCGGCCAGATCACCGGCAAAAGAGAAGAAAGCCGCGAAGCCATAGCGGCCGACTTCAGAAGAAAAAGAATCAAGAAGTTAAGAGGACTGTGTATGTAGCCCAAGCGCCGGCTCAGGCGCTTGGGCTACTTGGAGTGATCTGTCCGTTCGTGAGTATATGCTGTTTAACATCGCCGACGACAGATCGGGAGAGCAGACAACGAAGTTAGCGATTTTTCAGCAGCCTGCTAAAGCTCAACATTAATGATCTTCGTCACCCTGACAGCATCGCAAGCACCTCGTGGTCAATCTTGCTCAGCTTTCAAGGGCCTACAGCTCAATAATTGATACTTGGTAGCGCTCCAAATATGTCGCTGGCGGGAGCGCCTATGAATCGAGGCCTGTAATGCCGGAAACATTCACGGTGCTGCTACTTGCGGTCTGGGTAGGCGCCATTGCCTTTTTCGTTAGCGTGGAGCGAGCCGAAAAGATTCTCTGGATCCCGGTAGTTCTTGCAGTGGCTGGCCTGTTCAGTGCGATCCTGCCGCGCGCGATTTCGTTCAACGTAGCCGTGGTCGCAAATGGGGCCACCATGATTCTGTTCATGGTCTCGCTGGGAATACTGAACCCAGGGTACCGGCTGACTATCGCTCGCATAAGATATCGCACTCATCAATGACGGCGGTACGATAAAGCTGAACGCGGGTATTCGACCCACGTTACGGCTCCACCGTGACGGCGAGATCGGAAGTCTACACAACAAACGTGGCTACGCCAGCGGCGAACATCGTCAACGTGGTGATTGCCACGACGGTCCATCCCAAGCGTGAACTCGGTTGGCCCTGCATCAGTTTCTTGTCCGCGTGCGCTGACCTGCCGCCTTTTCCTCTTCAACTTCTTCACTCGCCTGCCAGAAAAACAAATACGGACTGATCGTCGTGCCTAGAATCGCCACCAACATCGACCACTCATCTCTGGTATGCGGAATCGACGGCACTAGCGTATCGTGCACGACTCGGCTCCAATCAGCCCCGCCACGAATGCGGTAATCGGGTAGGCAAAGAGCACCAGCACCAGCCACTTGAGCACGTTCGCTATCTGGTGATAACGGAGCCGGACCGTTGCCCACGAAATCAGTAGTCCGAAAGCCATGACAAACAGGTGTACATTCATCCCCGGCAGCATTGCAACCGCATCCGCCATGCCCGCGAGGTCCGCCGCAATGTTAATTGTATTGGCCACAAGCAGGGCTACGCCAATAACGAGTAGCAGCCAACGTTGAAACCGCCGCCTGAAATTTCCGCCCAGGCCTTGCCCTGTCACTTCGCCGATTCGGGCACACATCGTTTGCACTGCGGCCATCATCGGCCATGTCAGGAGCGCAGTCCAGAGAAGTTTGGTTCCAAGCTGCGCGCCCGCAATAGAATATGTGGCAAATGCCTGATGGATCATCACCAGCGGCCCCGGTGATAATACCCGGGCCAAGCGGCTTCAACAGCAACCGTATCCAATTCAGACTGCTTCCCGCTGTTTGATGAAAACTTGGCTGATGAGGGCATTATTTCCATCGCAGGCATCGCCTCATCGGCGTTTATCATGTCGATCCCCCAATGGCAGATGGTTTTTGGTATCTAATCGGAGTAGCCAGATGCGCTGCCAGGGCAAGGCTAGCCAACACCCCTGGCGACGCTAATGATGGCTGCGAACTCAAATCTCAGTCATCGCCAGACCTGATAAACCTCTATTATTCCGGAGTAGGCAGCGCGTCCGGCCCAGCCCATGCGGTTATATCCCGAGTTGAGACGGTTATCTCACCAGGAGGGATTAGTTTATAGCACAGAGACGCGGCAATCCCAATTGGGGCAAGCCGGAGCCGATTGGGCGGATGACTCCTATCATCACTGAATTCGAGCAGATCGTTCGCAAATCCAGGTTGGAACCTGATCAGTACATCCGATCCATTCGTCTTCGCGAATGGGCGAGTCGCAACAAGAATTCGAAATATATTCCCGAACCGCTTCTCGAGGCTTGGGGATTCGAAATCGAATCGACGCTATAGACGTACTTCCATCGGGTATACAGGGGACAGTGACTACGGCCAATTGTCTGCGCTGCTTTGCTCTCCGCCGCCCGTCCTGTGAAACTGATGATTGTTTGCTTCAGTTGCGAATCACATTCATCGGCTATGGTTATTACGTCAGTGAGCACTGAACTGAAGTCCACGGTACTCAGGTTGCTCTGTGAGGTCTGAAGTATGCTGACCTGCAAGATGCGAGATTCCTCTATGATCATCGGAACCGCATATCCCTGTGTGCAGCGAATCTTACCGTGCTCGATGCCGGCTTCCGAGACCTGTTTCGTCCCAAGATTTCGTGGCACCCGCAAGCGGTGCACAAGTTCCTGAAGCAGTCTCGGAAGGTCCCGGTGCACTGCTCCTTGCTGACTGGCAGACAGGTCAGTTCGTCCTCACGCGGTTACCACATCTCGCGCCCCAGGTTTCTGCAACTTTTCACGAATTCGCTCGACAAGCTCGGGTACGGCTAGTGGCTTCACTAAGATTTCGTCCGCTTGCAACAAAATAGCATCCATCGCTTCTTGCAACGCCGGGTACCCGGTGAACACCAACGGCCTTCATCGTAGACGAGGCGCGAGTGGCCGCGGCAGACCGGACATTCATCGAGCAATCGTAGGTAGCCATGCGCAACTACTTTGGACGGGTGTTGTTGGGGTGCATTTGTGCAAGGTGCGCGCCGTGGGAGGGATTCGGCTCATTCTTGCAGGGCCACGTCGTCATACAGCTAATGGTAATTAGCATCTGCGATAGTCTTTAACCAACGATGTCAGTTGCTCAGGCGCGAGCTGCGAGTAGCTGTGATTGTGGGTCGCGGAGCTCCGAACAGAGCAGCGGGGGCCGTCCAGGCGCACGTTTTCGCACTACATCTCGGGATCGGCCTCTGTCATCAAATCAAGCACATAGGTTCTCGATGGCGCTGGAGGTTTCTATGAAATGGAAGTTCGCGTTAGCAGCTACAGTTCTTGCGATGCTATTTCTGGCGTCCGCATCAGCTCAAACCATAACCATTGGCTTCACGATCTCGCGAACGGGAAGTTTCAACGTCGACTCCTTGGAGCAGTTGCGTGGAGTTGAACTCTGGCGTGACCAAACGAACGCCGCTGGAGGCATCAAGGCGGGCGGCAAGAGCTACCAGGTAAAGTTGGTAAACTACGACGACGAGTCGAATCCACAGAGAGTGCAGCAGCTGTACACGCGCCTGATCCTGCAGGACAAAGCGGATTTTCTGCTAAGCCCCTATTCATCCGGGCTGACTGCGACCGCGGCGATCATCAGCGAGCAGAACGGAAAGATCATGATCACGACAGGTGCGGCGGAGGGCAAAACCTACACCCTCGGCAACAAGTACCTGTTTCAGATGTTTACGCCCGCCAATGAGTACCTGACTAGCGCCTTGTCTGCACTGAAGGCGAAAGACGCGAACAGTCGCTTGGCGCTCATTTATTCGGATGACAGCTTTTCGAATGCGGTCGCCAGCGCGGCCAAAGCGTATGCCCAGAAGATTGGACTGAGCGTAGTTTTCGCCGAGAGCTATCCTCCCGATACGACGGATTTCGGACCGATCATCGACAAGGTAATCTCGGCCAAGGCGACTGCTCTGGTCGGAGGCGGCCACTACGCGGACGGAGCAACCCTCGCGCGACAACTCCACAGCCACAAGGCAAACATCGAATTTGTTTCGTTGCTGGTCGCTCCTGATAGTCCGCAGTTTGCCCAACTTGGTGACGCTGCATACGGCGTCACTGTCCCCTCACAATGGGAACCGCAGTCAACATTCAAGCCCCAGATCGGGCTAACCGGCGACGAGTTCACTAAGCTGTATCAAGCTAAGTACAACGCTCCACCCAGCTACGAATCGGCGGGAGGGTATGCTGCCGGACTGATTCTGCAACACGCAATCGAACAGGCAGGCTCGTTGGACACCGCCAGAGTCGCCAACGCGATGAACCAGACGGACCTGACCACATTCTTCGGCCAGACGAAGTTCGCCACTGCCGCGAACCAGCATGGATTGCAGATTGCCCACGCGATGGTCCTTGCACAATGGCAAAAAGACAGGTCGGGAAAACTGGATAAGCAGGTCGTCTGGCCGGATGCGGCGAAAACCGCAGGCATCGTTTTTCCCATCCAGCATGGACAGCCAGTGATGGCGGGGAAATAAGCGGGAGCGGGAACAATGATTTAAGACGCCGGTCCATCGAGACGTCGAGTCCCCCGCGCCAATCGTTTGATAGACGGAAGCGCTCGAACCGCGCACTGAGTTCTCGACCGGGTCCACTGTTGTTGGCAGCGGTGCTAGGTGAGCGGCATGTTTGGAGTTCTAGCTTCGATGTTCGATGGCCTGCTGGTCGGTTGCGTATATGGCTTAGCGGCAATGGGCCTAAGTCTGGTCTGGGGCGTCATGAACGTCATCAATCTCGCCCATGGCGTCATGATCGCCTTCGGAATGTTTGGTCTTTACTTTCTGTTCAGCGGCTTTGGCGTCAATCCTTATGTACTGCTGTTGCCAATCATCAGCGCCGGATTCATTTGCGGTGTGGTGATCTATTGGGTCGCGGTTCATCGCGTCATTGGTCGCCCTGTATTGACCAGTTTGCTCTCGACCTTCGCGGTGAACATGGTCATGATCGGTCTCGGCACCACACTCTGGAGCACCAGCCCCTACAATGTGGACTTCGCGTTGGCCGGCATCACAATAGGTCCCTATACCTTCACGGGGGGCCATATCGCCGCTGCAATCGCTGCGGTAATCATGGCGGTCGGGTTACAGAGCTTTCTCCACTACACGCGGTTTGGGTCAGCGATTCGCGCAACCGCCGACAACCGCGATGCGGCCGAGTTGATGGGGATTTCTTCGGCGCAAGTGCTGTCAGTGTCGTTCGGGTTAGGAGTTGCCCTAGCTGCGGCCTCGGGCGGACTCGCTGCCACGCTCTTTCCATTCACGGTGCTGTCCGGCGGCGCCTACCAATTGAAGAGCTTTGTGGTTACAGTGCTCGCCGGTTTGGGCAAACCCCTCGGTGCTTTGGTGGCAGGCATTTTGCTCGGATTGCTGGAGGGTGCGGTCACGCCCTTCATTGCCATCAGTTGGATCCCCTTGATCGAATTCGGCCTCTTTGTTGCCGCGCTGGTCCTGTTTCCGAGCGGGCTCTTTGGGAGGGCCGGTTGATGCTGACACGTCCTTCCTTCTGGATCATTGTGATCGTCACTTCGGTGTTTGCCGTCCTGCCTCTGGCAACCGGCAATGCCAATCTTCGGGAAAATCTCATCATCATAGCGGTTGCTATAGCACTGGCCAGCAATCTCAACCTGATGATCGGCTACGCCGGCTATGTCAATTTCGGCAACGTCATCTCTTATGGCTTGGGCGGCTACATCGGACTTTATCTCGTCACAGTCGCGGGCTGGCCACTGATTGCCGCGGCAATCGGTGCGGGAATTACGGTCGGTCTGTTCACCCTTGTCTTCGGGTTGGCCATTCTACGGCTAAGGGGAGCGTACTTCGGACTGGCCACGATCGGCATTCTCGAAGCGGTGAAGTCCTGGGTGTCCAACTTCACCCCATGGGGGCGCGCCGCGGGCCTATATGTATCCATGAGTGCTTATCAACCGCTTGGCGGGCCAATGCGCGCGGTTTGGATCACCTACCTGTTGATCGTCGCCGTCATGGGGATCTCGTTGGTGTTGAGCCTCTTTGTCAAGCGATCGAAATTCGGGCTGGGACTTTTCGCCATTCGCGAGGACGAAGACGCCGCGGTGGTTCTCGGCGTAAATGCGACGGTCTACAAGTCCGTGGTCTACAGCATCTCTGCCTTTTTACCCGCGGTAGTTGGAGCGCTCGTGTTTTACAAGAATGGGATGATCGATCCGGGCGGCGCTTTCGATCTCTCGCTCTCGATTGAAGCCATTGTGATGATGCTGCTGGGTGGACAGGGGACCGTGACCGGAGCCGCTATTGGAGCGGCGCTCTATCAACAGCTCCGTGGATACTTGCTGACGTCTCCAAGCTTTACCAACTTTCATCTGGTTATTACGGGAGGGCTACTACTGATCATCATCCTGTTCGCACCAGAAGGGCTTATTGGCGGGTTCTATCGTTTGCTGCCAAGCGCCCGGAGGATATTGGAGTGAACGTCCTGCTCGAGGTGCACGGCATAAGTAAGAGGTTTGGAGGGCTTCTCGCCGTAGACAACGTCAGTTTCGAAGTCGGAAAAGGTGAAATTGTCGGGCTTATCGGACCCAATGGCGCCGGCAAAACGACACTGTTTAACCTGATCAATGGAGTCTTTAAGCCCGACCAGGGAAGTATCGTTTTTGCAAATCACGACATCACGGGATGGCCTCCTGAAAAAATTGCTCAGCACGGCCTGGCACGTACGCACCAGATTGTGAAACCGCTGCACGAGCTGACCGTGCTCGATAACGTGGTAGTTGGCGCTTGCTTTGGCTCGGAACACTTGCCGCTGAAGCAAGCTCGTGATGTGGCTCTTGAAGTGCTCGACAGGTTAGGCCTCGGCTTGCGCAAGGATACACTTGCGCGCGAACTCACCATAGCCGGCAAAAAGCGCTTGGAAGTTGCACGTTCGCTGGCCTCGCGTCCCAAGGCAATTTTGCTGGACGAGGTTCTGGCCGGATTGAATCCCACGGAAGTCAGCCACATGATCGGAATCGTTCGCGGCATTCGCGAGCGTGGGATTTCCGTTTTTATGATCGAGCATTTGATGCAGGCGATCATGAATCTATCGGATCGCGTCATCGTCTTGAATTTCGGCAAGAAGATTGCCGAAGGCACCGCGGCAGAAATCTCTCGCAATTCGCAGGTGCTCGAAGCCTATCTAGGCGACCCGAACATTGCCGAGAAGCTGATGGAGAGAAGCTGATGGACGTTCTCATTGAACTCCAGGCACTCGAGTCCGGCTACGGAGAGGTCCAGGTCCTCTGGGGAATTTCGCTGAAGGTGTGCGCCGGGCAACTCACAACCATTCTCGGGGCAAACGGCGCCGGCAAAACTACCACGCTTCGAACTCTCATGGGCGCTATTCGCCCATGGCGAGGACGGATTCTGTTCCACGGCAAAGACGTTTCCCACCTGCCCCCGCATGCAAAGGCTCAACGAGGCCTGGTGCTTGTGCCCGAGGGAAGACAACTGTTCGGCCACCTCACAGTGGAAGAGAACCTCGAACTGGGGGCGTATTCTCCGCGTGCGCGTCGACGGATGAAAGAAAACATGGCTCGGGCCTTCGAGCTATTTCCCCGACTGGAACAACGTCGCCGGCAGGAATCGAGGACGCTTTCCGGCGGCGAACAACAGATGCTCGCCGTCAGCCGAGGCTTGATGGGTGAGCCAGAGGTGTTGATGATCGACGAGCTTTCCCTGGGATTGGCACCGGTACTGGCACAGCAGCTCTTCCTCACCTTAAAGAAGCTAAAGCTGCAGGGCATGACGATTGTGCTGGTAGAGCAGAACATTCACCTGGCGCTGGCGCTGAGCGACTATGCCTATGTTCTCGCGGAAGGCCGTGTGCATGTTGAAGGTCCCGCGCGCGACGTCGCCAACATGGACGAGATCCGCAGAGCGTATCTGGGGCTGTGACGCAAAAGGTATCCCGATGGTTTTCCGCTCTCTGCATCCGCATAGTTCCTGGAGAACAAATAGAAAATAAATCGACGGCGATCAAGTAGGTGAGCGCAGTCAGCGTCTTTGCCGTGGTCTATTGATGAGCCACGAGCAACCAGGAAGTCAGCCGTCGCTGTTTTCGAGATTCGTACCGAGGATTCTGCCTTCCGCCAGACGGATTAGCCGTTGGACTTGCAACAGCCGTGACGTGGACATCCCGACACAAGACAGGCCGCCGCGAACTCAGTTCAACGTGAGTCCGTTCGCGAACGGCCTCCGCACCCCTTCGCGTCAGACGGCGATCATTCGGGTGTCGCCCGGCTTCATTACCGTCACCTGTATGCCCGGAGCGATTTGTGCCATCGCGCGGCGGAATTCCTCACCGGCCTCGATGCCACGTACCAGGGGGTTGTGCGCGTAATGTACGGGAATCGCGCGCGTGACGCCCATCCACTGGCACGCGCGAGCGGCGTCCTCCGGTCCCATCGTGAAAGGGCCATCTCCCGCGCATACGATCGCGAGATTGGGGTGGTAACGCTCGCCAAGCGTCCTCATGTCCCCGAAAAGATCGGTGTCGCCACTCAGATAGACACGCATACCGCCGATATCCAGCATGAATCCCGCGGCGGGGTAGCCGGAAATGTTTGAGTGGACGGCCGGCACCAGATGTGCGGTCATGGCGCCGTACTTCGATATTCCGCCGAAGTTCATTCCCGCGCCGCCATTGACTACCACCTTCGCCGGGTCGAGACCGGCTTTCTTGAATTCGGGTACGAGCCCATTGCGCATGAGGTCGCTCTGGCCAGTCGTCATGACCGGCAGACCGGCGTCAACCAGTCCTTTCAGCATTTCGAAATAGTCGCCCATGTGATCGCCGTGGTCGTGCGTCAGTAGCACGAACACCGCCTCTGGTTTCTTGCCGGCAACGTACTGGACGAAGCCTGCCTTAGTGGCATATTCAGGCGGCTTCTCTACGGAAAATCGGCTCCAGCCCGTGTTGTTCCAGATCCAAGCATCGCAGTAGGCGATCTGCTTGTAATCCGGTGTGGCAAGTTCGGCGACGCCTCCGCCGAGCCACCGAACGGAGATACGCCTTCCGGGAAGACGTGCGCTGCCGCCGGTCGTTCCGGTTTGTGCCGCCGTGGCGAATTTGCCGAGCGCCAGAGCGCCGCCGAGAGCCAGCATGCCGCGCAAAACCGTGCGCCGCCCGAGATTGACCGTCTGAGGCTCGAACCGCACTCCTTCTGCACCGTCTGCTTTCTTCATTTGTTATCTCCTCTATAGATTTGCTCAGCCCGAACTCTCCGCCCCGCGCCCCAGTTCGCCCACGATCACCTGCCGGATGGTGTCCTCTGGATACAAGCCTTCAAGTCGCTGCTCCCCAATGATCATGGTGGGAACTGCAGTGACCCCGACCCGTTCTTGTGCGATTCGTAGCAATTGCTGGACGCGGTCGCGGTAAGTTCCCTGTTCGAGCGTACCCCGAAACTGCTCCGGATCCAAGCCGATTTCCTTTGCAATATCAGCGAGCACGTCCACACGGCCGATATCACGGCTCTGCTGGAAGAAGGCCCGGAACACCGTACCATTGTACTCATCGCCCTTGCGGTGATCTTTTGCGAATTCCAGCCCTTGGAAGGCAAGGCTGGTGTACGGATACGGCGTGACGGTGGGAAGCTTCATGTACACCCCCAGCTTCTCTGCCATCGGATAGATTCTCTCCTTCCACGCTGTCTGCAAGTAGTTGTCTTCTGGTTTGCGGGTGGAGGTGGGAGCAGGATGCAGTTCAAAGGGCATCCATTCGATCTGGACGTCTTTGCCTTCGGTGGCCCGTTTCAGCGGAGACTCCGCCAGAAAGCACCACGGTCAAACGTAGTCGGAGAAAACCAAGATCGGTATCGGCATAGCTCCCGATTCTACACGCCCGGCTACCGACGCTCCACCGAGTCTTCCTCTGCGGTGTAGACAATCTGGTTGCCTCCGGGCCTGTGTCCATCCTCAAATAAGAGAGGCTGTCCCGACGCCATGATTTGGAATCCGCATTTCCTTTTGAGCTCTGCTCTCCCGCGCTTATGATAGAAGAAATGTCGGTAATCAGGGCTTCCCGCGTTTCCACCGGAACAAGGGCAAGGTGTTGGTCGCGGGCGAGAAAAAGCTTAGATCCGATGTGCAACCGGAATCGATTCGATCCCAGCGGAACTTAGCGGCGGGAAATCACACCCTGTGACCAGCAACATCGAGTTTCGCAGCCTGCGCGAGTTGCCAAGTGCCGGGGTTGAAGCAAGCGACTTATGCCAAATACTAATGGTTTTCGTATTGCGGTACTTGCCGGGGACGGCATCGGTCCCGAGGTTATTGAGCCCACAATCGCTGTTCTGCAACGGGCGATGGACCGTGTGGGTGGATGCAGCTTATCGTTCGAGCCTCTGCCCGCCGGCGCCAAGCATTATGCAGCTACGGGGGAGGCGCTGCCGGAGCGCACTCTTACCGCGGCGCGTGAGGCCGATGCGATCCTGCTCGGCGCCATGGGCGATCCCGCGATCCGGTATCCGAATGGAACCGAGATCTCCCCGCAGTTGGAGCTGCGATTCAAGCTGGGTCTTTATGCCGGTGTGCGCCCGGTGCGTTCGGTTCCCGGCATCACTGGTCCGCTTGCGGACCCCCGCGCCACCGCGCTCGATTTCGTTCTGGTCCGTGAATCCACTGAGGGACTGTTTGCTTCGTACGGCAGGGGCACGGTCGAGAACGATTCTGTTGCTCGCGAGACGATGGTCATCACCAGATCGACCAGCGAGCGGTTATTCGATTTCTCATTTCATCTGGCGCAGAGACGTAAGCAAGATGGCAGACCGGGTGTGGTGACCTGCGTCGACAAGGCAAACGTCTTCTCCGCTTTTGCCTTCTTCCGCCACGTCTTTGATGAGCGCGCGACGTGTTTCCCGGAGATTCAGGCCCGGCATGCATACGTCGATGCAACCGCTCTGGACATGGTTCGCAGACCTTGGACTTTCGATGTACTGGTGACCGAAAACATGTTCGGGGATATTCTCTCAGACCTAGGTGCGGGATTGATTGGCGGCATGGGGATGGCGCCCTCCGCCGATATCGGCGATGAGCATGCCGTTTTCCAGCCCTGCCACGGCAGCGCGCCGGACATCGCAGGCTCCGGAAAGGCAAACCCCACGGCCGCGTTCCTATCTGGGGCAATGATGCTCGAATGGCTTGCACTCCAGCACCAGGTGCCGGTCTGTGCCGAAGCGGCCGCTTTGCTGCGCAGAGCGATCGACCGTGCCTTCGAGAAGGGGACGCTGATTACTTCCGAGTTCGGAGGCAATGCTTCAACCGGCGATGTGACTCGAACGGTGCAGACGGCTATCGATCAGTTAGCAGATTGATTGTGGCACGGCGAACAACAGAGGACGATTCAACCGAGGGGAATTTATGTTTCCGTTACCTGGGTGAATCGCAGGGTTCGGACGTTCGATCTTCGAGCGCGGATTGCATGGGTGGCGCCGTTCTCGCCGCTTCAGCGGGTGGCCAGTTCCACCCCGGAGAAGCGTTTGCAGGCATCAAGTAGTCTCTCTTGCCGCTCCGTATCGCGGGCGGCTGGCATTGGCGCACGAAGTTGCAAGTGATAGAAGTACTCGCCCGTGACCCTTGCGGCGGGATCATCGCTGACCGCAAGCCAAACCTGAGTGCGGTGCGCAGCGTCCAGATCGTCCGGCGCTCCCCGTCCTCCCATCCTGGTCGCCACCCATCCGGGCTCAAGCGCGTTGGAAAAAACATCCCGCCAGCAGCGTGCGACTGCGAAGGCGAGTAGCACATCGTGCAGTTTGGTGTCGGAGTATGCCTGCTGCGCCTGCCATGGGCGATGTTCCCACGCCAGGTCCTTCAGACTCTCGTCGCCGCTCCGATGCAGGCCGGAACTCAGGTAGACGAGGCGCTTAGGCCTTTGAATCAGTGCAGTCAGGATGTACGGCGCGAGTGTATTTACGGCAAACACATGCGGAAGGCCGTCTTCGGTCGCAACGCGTTGAGGCTCCCTGTACCCGACGCCTGCGTTGTGAATCACCGCATCGAACGCGCCGAGCCGGTTGACCTGATCGGCCACGCCGCAGGTTTGGGCAATGCTCGTCAGATCGCCAATGACAACCGTTTCCGCTCTCGGCACGACGGCCAGCACTTCCTGCCCCCGCCGCTCGTTGCGGGCATGCAGGACCACCTTGTGCCCCTGTTCGACGAGCAACTGAGCCGCCATTCGTCCGAGCCCGTCGGACGACCCTGTGATGAATACGCGCGCCACGATTGCTGTTTTTCCCTGTAGCGTCCAGGCAGTTTTCCGCATTAGTCAAAAGATGCGCTCCAGGCTCTACCCGATACGGCAGCCGAAACCTGGAGCGCTTCTGAACTGTCCCGATCATTCCGGGCGCGAGAGCAATACAAATACCGCCGCGCCCGGTCAAATCGGTTTGGTTTACAGCCGCCCGCATTCGCCGTCGGAGTTCCGGAAGCGGAACTCCGCGTTCACTTTCGTCTTTCGCTTTACCAAGGGAGTGGAACAACCGGCTGAACTTCGGCTACCGCGAATGGCCACACGGTTTTGTACTGATTAGCCTTGATCTGCGCGATACCCAAGGTGGCATTTACGTTTTGATTGGTATGCTTCTGTCCGGCAATCTCAATGGACTCGAAGGAGATTTTGTCATAGGGAAGCATGATCTCCGGACCGTTGGGGAATTTTTTGTCGATTTTGAGATTTGCCATGGCGGTACGAATTTTATCGCGATTCGCTTCACCGGCTTGCTCGATGGCGGTCTTCAGCACCCACACAGCGGTGTAAGCCTCGGCAGAATGGCCGTTCATCGGGATGCCATACTTTGCCTCAAACTTCTGGTTGATTTCTTTGCCCTTGGCCATTCCCTTGTTCCACTCGACCGCCGTGGTAACGCCTTCGGCTTGCGACTGCAAGTTCTTCACGAAGTTCGGATCGATGACACCGCTTGCCTTGGAGATCATGATCTTGGGTTTGAAGCCCTGTTCGTGCATCGTCTTCACCAGCAGGATGGCGTCGGAGACATAGGGGTCGACCAGCAGAATGTCAGGTTTGGCGGCTTTCAAGGTGACGACCTCGGAGGAGAGATCGGCCGCATCGCGGGCGTACAGGATTTCCTTAACTACAGTAATCCCATGTTTCTCCGCCCAATACTTGCCCCATTTGTCGGTCTCCTGGCCGAGCAGGGTGTTGTCGGCGATAATCGCCGCGGTCTTGAGGTTGGAATGCGACTTCACGTTCCAATCGGTCACGTACTGCACCATGTCGCGCAGATACATCGCGTTAGTTGGGCACAGGCGGAAAAAGTACTTGTAGTCGCGAGTGGTCAAAACATCGGCCGTGGAAATGGCCGAGAGCAAAGGCGTGGCATTCTTTTCCGCGACCTGGGAAACGACTTCGGTAACGCCGCTCTGATAGGCGCCCAGCAGCACGGGAACGTTGCCCTGGGTGATCAGCCGTTCAGCTTCCGACATGCCGATCTTCGGGTCGCCCTGGGTGTCGCCATAGACGATCTCAATTTTCTTTCCCAAAACCCCACCGGAGGCGTTGATATCCTCAACCGCCAGGTCGATGCCCTTCTTGATGTTTTGCCCGGTAGAGGCCAGGGCTCCGGTCAACGGGTAAACCGCGCCGATTATGATCTTGTCGGATGCGCCCTTGTTCGCGCTGGAATTACAGCCCCCGAGCATTACGATGCTCAACCCAACAGCAACTAGAACGCAAATTACTCTCTGCCTCGCTATCATGACCGTTTTCCTCACTGTCTTGCTCGCGTTGTGCGAGTTAATTGAATGCCAGGCACATGTTCGCCTGCGGCATGCTGTTTTCTACGCCTTCGTATGAATGGACTTTACTTGCAAAGGACCTTGTCATCATCTTTTCCCAGGTATAGGTCAATGACGACTGCCACGGCAGTCTCTTCGCTAAGGAGCGGCGAGAACCACATTCACTGACAACCTTTAAACTCATTTGGGTGGCACATTATTCTGCCGCGCGTCCCTCGGAAAGTCAACGCCATTCGAACGCGACTTTTCCTCCGGCGAGATCGGCCCAGTATCAGCAAACCATGCCACTGGAGCCGCCGTTGGCCCCGCGGGCAATCAGCACTGTGACGTCCCTTAATCGGCGAGTCTATGATGCCTTGTACTTAAGAAACCAAAAGACAATCCCATGGGAAGACGCCGCATGGAATGGCGCGAAGTACTGCACCTCATGATCGCTCAACCGAATCCGCGTGAAAGCGATGCATTCAATGCGGGGTTCCGCGCGGGAATCCTACCTTACATGGATTCCTGATAGACCACCTTGCCGCCGACAATGGTCATCATCACTCTTTCGTCTTGAATCTGGTCCGCCGGAATGCTGAACAGATCCGCCGAGAGCACCACCATATCTGCCAGCTTTTCCGGTGCAATCGTCCCTTTGACCTTCTCCTGAAACTCGGCGTAGGCGCTTCCCTGGGTGTAGGCGCGCAACGATTCTTCGAGCGTTAGCCGCTGCTCGGGAATCCAGCCTCCAGGGTGCTTACGATCGAGAGTCTGGCGGGTCACCGCGGCCCAAACGCCAAGCAGGGGATTCAGCGGCGCAATAGGCCAATCGGTTCCAAACGCCAATGGAACGCCAGCATCCAGCATCGACCGCCAGGCAAAGCTCGTGCGGCAGCGTTCGAGACCAATTCGATTTTGCAACCACCGGCCATCATCCACCGCATGGTATGGCTGCATCGAAGCGATCACGCCAAGCTCCGCGAATTTTGCGAACTCCTGTGGGCGCACGTGCTGCGCGTGCTCGATGCGAAATCTGCGGGACGCGGCTGCCGGACCGCACGCCCGCTCGTAGATCCCAAGCATTTCGGTGTTGGCGCGATCCCCGATCGCATGAATCGCGATCTGCAAGCCCGCGGCATCCGCACTCTTCACCATCGATTCCATCTCGCAACCGCGCTGACGAGGCACGCCAAAGTAACCTGGCTGATCGGTATAATCCTCATGGAACCAACTCGTGCGTGAGCCGGTCGAACCATCGGCGAAGCCTTTCACGGCTCCAACCCGCAGAAAATCCGTGCCAGATGCACTCACTCCCGATTGCGCTAACTGCTCCCAGTGCTCGATCGGAGGAAGAACGTAAAAGCGGCACGTCAGCCAGCCTTCGGACTCCGCGCGACGCAGCAACTCGACGAAATCGGATAAGCTGTCGTTCGGACTCCAAAACCGGTTCAGATACATATCGTGTACCGATGTAATTCCAAATCGCCGGGCCTCGGCCAGCCCAGCCCGGAGAGTCGCCTCGAACTCATCCCAACCCGGACGTGGAATGATTCTCTCGACGGCCGCTACCGCCGTGTCCTTCAGCAGGCCTGTCGCCTCTCCCGTACTATCGCGGATGATGACGCCGCCGTCTGGATCGGGAGTATGCCTGGTAATTCCCGCCAGTTTCAGCACCAGCGAATTTACCAGGAACGCATGCCCGTCGTAGCGTTCGACGCACACCGGGTTTTCGGCGGTAACGGAATCGATCATCGAGCGAGTAGGAAGCCGGGATGCGGGCCAATTCGTTTCGTCCCAGCTTCCACCCAGAATCCACTTTCCAGGCCCGAGCGTTTTCGCTTTCTGCGCGATGCGATGAGTAAACTCGGCTTCGTCAGGCGCGTCTTTCAAATACACCTGAGACATCCGCAAGCTGCCAAAGATGAAGTGGACATGGCTGTCGATGAAACCCGGCATAGCCATGCGTCCCTGCAAATCGATTGTCTTTGTATTCCGGCCGATATATTTTCTGACCTGCTCGTTGGAACCAACTGCCACAAATCTTCCATTCGCCACCGCAACCGCTTCGGCAAATACGGCGGGCACGGCTCTGCCGACAGGCGACAGAGCAGGCTGCCCGGTCCAGATTTTTCCGTTCGATACGACAAGCTCGGCCTCTACCATCGCGACTGTCCCCTAGCCGGCTGCGGAAAAAAGCGCCAAAGCAACTAGCAAGGCGCTATGGAATGTGTGCTCCACGATGTCGCTCCACAAGGGCTCGCAGGCTGGATCAATTCAAAACTGCTTTTCAGCAGCCTGCTCGCCGGCCCTGCTTTAACTCACATCGGAGATAACCCGCCATAGCAGCTTCGTTGCGCGGTAAGGGCAGGGCTCCGCAGCTTGAAATTTTTGAAGCTTAACCTTATCCATTGGACTGCAAAAACTTCAGCAGGTTGACCAGTTGTTGATTTTTGCGCTGCACGATCTCGGCGCGGTCCTGGTTGATCCAGTCGTAGTACCCTTTGCCGCTTTTCAATCCCAGCTCACCTTTGGCCACTTTGTCCCGCAGCAGCGGCGGAGGCTCCTTCATATCGGAAAGATCGGGGAAGAGTGTGACCTCCGAGCCGAGCTGAGTATCGAGTCCATTCAGGTCGCGTTGTTCGAAAGCGCCGGAGAACAGCAGCCGCAGGGCAAAGCTGTTCTTGAGTGCCGCGTCGATGCTTTCGGCGCTGGCTATGCCTTCTTCGACCATGTACATGGCTTCGCGCATCATGGCGTGCTGCAGGCGGTTGCCGATGAAGCCCGGAACATCCTTGCGGACATGTACCGGCTTCTTGCCGGCCGCCGTCAGGCACTGCATGACGGCTTCCAGTACCCAGGGAGCGGTGCGCTCGCTGGTAACGACCTCGACCAGCGGAATCAACTGCGGAGGATTCCAGAAGTGCGTTCCGATCACCCGCTCCGGACGCTCGGAAAAACCGGAGAGCGTGGCCATCGGCATGGCCGAGGTGTTGCTGGCAAAGATCGTCGTCGGCTTCGACAGGCGGTCGAGCCGCGCGAACATCCGCCGCTTGATCTCGACCTTTTCGGGGATGGCCTCAAAGATCAGGTCGGCCCCGGCTACCGCTTCGTCGAGTTCCACGGCAAAGGTGAGATTTGCCTTGGCCGAAGCGGCCTGGGCTTCCGTGATCAGGCCGTTCTTCAGCAGCATCTCGATGCTGCTCGCGATGCGGCCGCGCGCGTTCTCAACCACGGCCGGCATGCTGTCGGTCAGGCTGACCTGGTGGCCAGCCTGGGCAAAAATCTGGGCCATGCCATGGCCCATGGTGCCGGCGCCGACGACCGCTATCCGCTTAATCTCTTGGCTCATCTCGAGTACTCCTTTCTCCCGGTTCAACTGCGTTCATACATTTAGCTAGCGGCGCTGACGCTGGCAACGGTGGTATCGATCGGCAGCGGACGAAGCGTCGTCATCATAAAGAGAACGCAAAGAATACCGACGCAGGTGATGCCGCCTCCGAAGGCCAGCGCGAATTGGAATCCGAAATGTTGGGCGACATATCCGGTAATGATCGGCGCGGCGATGGAAGCCATGGCACCGGCCGTGTTGTTGACCCCGCCCAGGGTGCCCGACATGCCTTTGGGCGCGAGGTCTTGCGGTATTGTCCAAGTAAGTGCCGCACAGGCGGACTCGCCCGCCATGGCGATCACGAGCATCCAGGCCGCGGTAACGGCGCTTTCGGCGAAGCCGGCAAAGACCACAGCCAGGGAAACGATTTGCATCGCCACGATCAGGCTTTTCTTCACCTTCGTCGTATCCAGACCGGAGTTGATCATCTTGTCGGCAACGATGCCGATCAGTGGCTGGGTCACCATTCCCGCGATCCACGGCATGGTGGCGTAAAACGCCACTTTGGCCAGATTGAGATGACGGGCGTGCACCAGGTATCCGGGCAACCAGGTGAGGAACAAATAGTAGAGATAGTCCTGGCAGAACTTGATGCAAATCATCGCCCAGGTATTCCGGTACCTGAGCAGCACCGCTACAGGGATGCGCACTTTGGCCACGGCGGCTGTAGCGGCCTTGACTGAGGTGCCGGGCTTGTCGCCATAGGTAAGGAACCACATGGCTACCCAGAGCAGGCTGCCCAATCCGGTAACGTAAAAGGCAACGTGCCAGTTGGGACTCGCCTTCGAGCCGAATGCCAGCATCAGCCCGATCATCAACGCCGGACAAACTGCGAAGCCGACGCGCAGCCCGGACATGAAGACGCCGGTCGCCATCCCACGCTGCGACTTATCGAAGCGCTCGGTGATGACCTTGGTGGCTGCCGGGAAGTTGGCCGACTCGCCCACGCCGATCATGATGCGGCTAAGGAGAAGAGTTCCCAGACCCTTCGCCAGTCCGGTCGCGGCCGAGGCGAACGACCACAAGATCGCGCCGAAGCCATAAACCCTTTTCTCTCCGAAGCGGTCGCACAGCCGCCCCGCAGGCAAATTGCCGAGCAGGTACGCCCACCCGAACGCCGACAGCACCATACCCATGGTGGTCAGGCTGAGGTTCAGGTCTTTGGCAATGAAGCTATTGGCGACCGCAAGACTGGAGCGATCGAGTGCGTTGATTGCGTTTCCGCTGAAGATCAGAAAGAGCATCCAGTACTTTGTCGACGACTTGCGGGGTTCCACTAAGTCTCCTTAACCCATCAATATCAATCATGGATGAATGGGTAGCGCATTTACTCGGACACCAAAGCGGGCGAGATTGCTTCTTTATGGTGGCAATCCATTTTGCGTCAGCTTCGCTGAACCCGTCAAACTGTTTCGTCCGACTCGCACCGACACCGAGTTTTTTCCAAGGCATTCCAGACAATATTGGGCGATCCTGGTGCCAATAGGGCTGGACGCGCAGAGTTCGGCGATCATTCCCTGATTGGCCCTTCAGGCACAAGACGTTTCCCCGTGATTGGATATATATTTTGATGTTTATATTTGGAGGCGGACTGCTCGCTCAACAATCCGTTGCGCGATGAGATGATCGATCCGCCGATCCGGTCGGCAGCGACGGCACCGTTTCGCCCAACGCAAAGCCAGGCCTGGGAATTGAGATCGACGAGGCGATGATTCTTGCACTTCCCCGGAACAACCGGACCGTCCTTCGTCTGAAAGGGTGATGATGCCAGAGACAGGTACGCTACTCGCGGGCTTTTCGCCCCGCGATGTCACGGTGGGCGATGGAATCCGTATCCGCGCAGCCGTCGGGGGAAGCGGAGTGCCGGTGCTGCTGCTGCACGGACATCCACAGACCCACGCGACATGGCGTGAAGTGGCGCCGGTGCTTGCCCGCCACTTCACCACGGTTGCCGCCGATCTGCGCGGCTACGGCGATTCCTCGAAGCCGCCCGGCGATCCGGATCATGCGACCTATTCCAAGCGTGCCATGGCTGCCGATCAGGTGGCGTTGATGCGCGCGCTCGGTTATGACCGCTTCGCCTTGATCGGCCATGATCGCGGCGGCCGCGTTGCGCATCGCATGGCGCTCGATCACCCGGCGGCCGTTGAGCGACTGGCCGTGCTCGACATCGCGCCGACGGCAACCATGTATGCGCGCACCGACCGCGTCTTCGCAACCAAGTATTTCTGGTGGTTCTTTCTCATCCAGCCACACCCGCTGCCAGAGCGGCTCATTGCCGGCGACACGGAATTTTATCTGCGCTCCCATCTGAAGGGACAGAGTAAGACACCAGGCGTGCCGCATGAGGAGCTGATCCAGGAATATCTGCGCTGCTACCGCGATCCCGCCGGCATCCACGCCATCTGCGAAGACTATCGCGCGGCCTCGAGCATCGATCTCGAGCATGACAGGGCGGATCGCGAGGCCGGACGGCGACTGACCCAGCCGCTGCTGGCGCTTTGGGGTGGCCGGGGAACGGTGGGCCAGCTCTATGACGTGCTGGACACCTGGCGCGAGGTTAGCGAAGGACAGGTAACTGGCGGCCCGCTCGATTGCGGACATCTGCTTCAGGAAGAACGCCCGGCGGATGTCGCCGCCCGTTTGCTGACGTTTCTGAAGAGCTAGCAGACGGCTGCAAAACGCGCCGCAGCCAGGATTTTCCCGATGCGCGCCGCGGTTGCGCGTGGTGGGGCAGACCAGCGAGTTCTCTTCGAATCTTATCTTGCTACGAGGAGTCGATCGATCACAGAGAGTGAGCCGTGTCGTGTCACATCATGGGCTTGGTTCGACGGCGCCCGGCAGAGCAGACGACGGAATCACGAATCCCCGCGCTCATTCAGAAAGGTTCCATTTTTTCACGAGTGCCGCCTTCTGATTCAGCAGCCACTGCTCCCACTGAGTTCTTGTCTTCGCCGGAAATTTCGACAATGCCAGCGACACAAATTTCTCGAAGCTCAGTGTGGAATGGGTCGAGCGAACCGCCTGAAGCATCGTTTCCAGTGTTGATGGTTCCTGCGTGGTGGAAACGGCCTTCGGACCAACGCTGACGGGGTTCGACGGAGGTTTCGGCGGAGTGGGCGTGGATGGTGGTTTGCCAGTGCTCGGTGTCGCGTCGTGCTTCACAAACTGGCTCTTCCAGAAATCATCGTTCTTCATACGGAGTTGATTGGCTTCCTTTGTTCTTGCCATCAGGATGTCCGGAGAATCCCGCCTACGGCCTACACCTGGCTTTCGCGGGATTCAACGGGAGAAATGACGGTTGACTTATCGGGATCGACGGCCTCGGCGAGTGCCTCTGCTGGCGGTGCTCCCACTTCGGTGTCCCCGGCGAGTATCGCTTGCTGGGGTAATTGAGCCGCAATTGTGGACGGTTCTTGTCCTTCGATCGGGTTGGCGCTGGCTGCTGCAGACGGCTGTCCCTCTACGCCTGCAAGCCGCTGAAGCACGTCATTCGCCGTGTCCTGAATGCGCGTATTGGGCTTGTGAAGCTTGCGAATCGACTTGAAGGCAAGGTGACACAGCGTAAAGCGATTCTGGGTTTGCAAAGCGGCAAGGACGATATGTGCACGCACGGTTCGGTCTCCTTTTTCGTCAGGAAATGGTGCTCTGGGGCAAAAAACTCGTGGCAGAGCAGTCCCGCAGCTCCGAGCCGCGGCGCACTATTGACTGGGAGATGGCAGTCTCTCCACACCACGATGATAAATGGAAGGCGTACATACAGATATTGGCAGCTAAATGCTCACTCGGCGATGACGCACGTCACAATGCTGAAAAAAGTGCGTCTGCTCCAGCCAAAGACACATCAAACGTGGTGAGACCTCTCCTGATATAGCCTCGGTGACCGCCGGGGCTTTGTTGTGAGATGAACGCTACTACATTAGCATACGCCCAACCGCGATAGGAGTGAGATTGATGGAAGGTAGATCCGCAGAATCCAGCCAAGCCTTGCGCCCAGCGTTGATATCGGCGGAAACGCCAATTCGGAAACTGCTCTAGTTGGGGTTCAGGCTCGGCGCTGATCTCTAAAGACATACCGGAAATGCTATCCAGCGGCGGTTCAGAATAGGCGTCTCCGCCCTCGAGTCGATTTTAATTGGCGACGGCTTTCATCACCTTTCGAGAGTCGCGCATCTGGTCAGCGACAGTGTGCGGCACGGCCACCCGGCGCAATCCGTTCGCTTTTCGCGACAGTCGCTCAGCCACATCAAATATGGCTTCGATCACTTCCAGGCATCGGATCGACGTCCGTCCGGTAAGTGATTGCATAAAGTGGCCCAGTTTCATTTGAAAGAAATTCCTCCGGCGATCGCTGGCCTGAGTCGTCATTCAAGAAGCCGCAGCCGGCTGCTCGACAACCATCCCGAGTAGTTGGATGGCAACGTGAGCTGCCCGGTTGCATGAAATTGGCATGGAAAGACTCTTCGGACTTCCGGCGATACAGTACCGTGAAGACACAAACCCAGGAAAGCTCCGCGAGGTCCTTCAGTGCAAGAATTTCTGCTGGACGGCTAAAACGCCTAGTCCGAGCAGCACCACCGCCAGCGTGATGAGCGCCACGGCGCGGCCCAGCGCCTTGTGACGCGTCTGCTGGTAGATGAGCGGAAGATTGACCAGAGCGCTTGAAACCGACGTGAGTACGACCGCCGCTCCCGCCAGATGGGGCGAGATTTTCCCGTCCGATGCCATCAGGGCGGCGCTGGCCGCGGTGCTTGCGCTGCTGAAGAGTCCTCCGACGAAGCTCACGACCAGAAAGCCCAGGTGGCCGAGGTGACGTTCGGCCAGCAAACTGCCGACCTGAATGCAGATGAAAATCCCGGCCATCGTCAAAACCCGCCGCAGCGATACGGGAGAATCAAGCTTCAACGGGTGATCGGGAGCCTTGCTCTTATCCTTGCCGATCCATGCGATCAAGGCGGCGGCCAGTGTCATAGAGAGCAGTGGCCAGAAAGCGGTCGCGGCGGCTGCCGGAGCGAACAGCAACAGGATCGCAATATTCCTGACAAACATTGCGATACGCGTGAGCAGAATCAAGCCTATGGCATGTGCGACCGACTCTCCTTCGGACGGCTTCAGCCATTGCGTAAGCTCGGTGACGGCAGCGGTGCTGTTGACCAGTCCGCCGAGGACGGCAGCGTAGTAGAGTCCGCGGTGGCTGTAGAGACGCAGGAATACGTAATTCACGAAGCCGATGCCGGCCAGCACAATCACGGTCACCCAGGCTTCACGCGGATTCAGCAGTTGCCACTTGTCAATGAAGTGGTTGGGCAGCAGCGGATAAATCACCAGGCCCAACAGTCCCAGCAGTACCGCGCTGCGGATTTCCTGGGGCGTGAGGCCGCCGGCAAAGCGGGTCAACTCCGTTTTCCATGCCAGCAGCATGGTGATGATGATGGCCGTGGCGACGGGGGTAAACGTGTGCCCCTCGCCCGTCAGAATCCCGAGCAGTACGACCGCGATCAACGCCGCCGAAGTAGTGATCTCCAGCGAATGGTTGACGATCAGCACCCGCAGGTTGATGTAAATGACCAGCAGGAAGACGCCAATGACCGCCGCAATCGAAAAATCACGGCCCAACATAGCCGCGAGCATTCCGACGATCGAGGTGATGGCGAACGTGCGGACGCCAACATCCTTCTGCGCCCACTCGCGTTCGAGTCCGACAAGGGTGCCGATGCCAAGCGAAATCGCAAGCTTGGTGGCGACCTCAACCGGCGGAAATATATGTTGAAAATAAATTGCCAGCGGCATGGCGTGCGCGTTCGAGTCACACAGGTTTGAAACTTTAAATCCATTCCTTGCCTGCACACAAGTCCAAAAGCCTTAGCTGCCAACCGACATCACCGGCTGGAAACCGCGGGCCGGACGAACCCCCATCCCGACTCAAGCCCAAAACGCATGGGATTCAGGAGATGTTGCCGGTTTTGAAATTTTTACTGATATGGGAATCGCTTAAAACGGGTGAGGCAAGTCCTTGGAATGCTTCGCTACTCCATCCTGGCAACGGCAAAAACGGCCGTCGCCAGGGATCCCGGCGGGCTCAATAGGATCTTTCTATCTACGTTTTATGGCAAAAGCCTTGAAACACTGCCTTAGCTGCCAAACCTTTTCCGCGGCATTTCGCCCCGGCGCTCAATTTGGTAAAGCTTTTTTTCAGAGCGTCTGTAGATCGGATGGGCGCGCCGATCTTCTCTGAAGGTCAGACAGAAAACGACGAACAGCACTGGCCCGGCCACCACCAGGATGCCGGCAAACACATCGAGCGCCACTCTGGAATTCATCGCGGCTTCCTCGCTGAAGTTGTGATCGGCTATCGCTGATAGTGCTGATGCGCGTACAGCAGCCCGACGGTTGCCGCCGCCAGCAGCGCAAGCACCAGTTCGATAAGGAACAGCGCGGAGCTGTCGTGCGGATAAAGCTCAAATGTTCGGAGAACGGACGCGGCTGAAAACACCAACAGAATCGCAGCCAACGCAAGTGCGGCCAGCGAGGCTGAAACCAGCATGGCTCGAAGCAGCGCCATGACCTCGAATTTCTGCTGCCGTTCCGTCATGGTCACACGATAGAAGAGCCCAGATCGGGCGTCCAACGCATTGTTCCGTGCGCAATCATCGAAAATATTTTCACAAAGTTCGTTTATCGCGTGGATAAGCCGTCGTTATGCCCTGGCATTGCCGCCGCCATGTGAGCGGCGTCACCGTTTGCCCGGGCGCGAATCCGTAAACTGCCGCGATGGCCAATGTGTGGCTTACGCGCGCGCTGTGCAATGTACTCGATTGGACGGCAAAGACCTTCCATCGTGAGTTGCGTCAGGCCCGCCACATCAAGACCGGACAGCGCGGCGAAGATCAGGCATATTTCCATCTACGCCGGTTGGGATACGTCATGGTGGCGCGCAACTGGCGCACCGTGCGGCATCGCGGTGAGCTCGACCTGATTGGCTGGGACCGGCAGGTGCTCTGTTTCATCGAGGTGAAAACCCGCACCTCCCGCGACGTCAAACCCGCCGAAGCGGCAGTCGACCGGGAGAAGCGCTTCCAGGTCGCGCGCATGGCTCGCGAGTACCTGCGGCGCCTGCGTCCGGGAATTCCCGTCCGTTTTGATGTGGTTTCCGTTTACCTCGAAGCGGGCCAGCCGCCCGAAATCCAAGTATTCAAGAACGCTTATTCATGGCGTAGTATGAAACCAACTCGCTTCCGCTGACCGCGGAGGCGAGTCATCCGCTTCTCCGCTCATTGCCAGGAGCTTTCAGAGAGGTTGCACTTGCCCGAACTGCGAAAAGACCCGATCGTTGGCCGTTGGGTCATTGTGTCGACCGACCGCGCTAAGCGCCCCACCGACTTTTTCCGCCAGCAGGTCACCCTGAAGGGCGGGTTCTGTCCGTTCTGCTACGGCAACGAGTCAAAGACTCCTCCGGAGATTCTTGCCTATCGTCCGCCGCAGAATGGCGGCCCACAGCCGCCGCGCGACTCTCCCGGCTGGACCGTGCGGGTCGTGCCCAACAAATTTCCGGCGCTCGGAATTGAAGGTAATCTGAATCGTCAGGCCGAAGGCATGTTCGACAAAATGACGGGCATCGGTGCCCATGAGGTCATCATTGAATCGCCCGAGCATGCGGCGACGCTGGCGACGCTTCCGGCCAAGCGCATTGAGGACGTGCTCTGGGCCTTTCGCGACCGCATCGTCGACCTCAAGCGCGACCGGCGATTCAAATACATTCTTCTGTTCAAGAATTATGGAGAGGCCGCCGGAGCCACCCTCGAACATCCGCACGCGCAGTTGATCGCGCTCCCCATCATCCCCAAGCATGCTCTGGAAGAACTCGAAGGCGCCAAGCAGTACTACATTTTCAAGGAGCGTTGCGTCTACTGCGACATGATCAGGCAGGAGTTGGAGAATCCCATCCGCGTGGTTTCGGAGAACAGCGAGTTCGTGACCATGGCTCCTTATGCGCCCCGCTTTCCCTTCGAAACCTGGATTCTGCCGAAGCGGCATGAATCGAGCTTCGAGAATTCATCCTCCCAGGTGTTCGAAGCGCTGGCAAAGGCCATGAGAGAGCTGGCGATCAAAGCCGACATCGTGCTCGACAAGCCGGCTTACAACGTCATCATTCACAGCTCGCCATTGCAAGACCCTTCCAACGAGCACTATCACTGGCACTTGGAATTCATGCCGCGTCTCACCAAGACCGCCGGCTTTGAGTGGGGGACAGGCTTTTACATCAACCCCACGCCGCCTGAGGAATCCGCGCGCTTCCTGCGTGAAGCCGACGTATCCCACTTTGAACGCGAGCTTGCGGGACTGATGTAAAGCACGCCAATGATCCCGGCAATCGCATCCGAAATACAGAGGCCGCCCTCAACAGGCGGCCTTGGTTGCTTCTGCAACGACTCTGGCTGACACGACTCTTTCAAGACCAGAGCCGTCCCGGAGCGATTCCGGCTACATCACCGATACGCCGGCATCCTGCCGCCTGGCTACTTCGCGAATGCACTCTTCGAGCACGTCCATGGCAAGATCCGCCTGCTGTCTGGTCACGATCAGCGGAGGCGCAATGCGAATCGTGTTCGGACCCGCACCGAGCAACAGTACGCCCTTTTCGAATGCCATCTGAACCACACGGTCGCGCTCTTCGATGGCTGGCTCCTTGGTCTTCTTGTCCGCAACCAATTCCACGCCGATCATCAATCCGCGCCCGCGCACATCGCCGACCAGCGGCAGCGACTCCGGCCAGGCTGCGATGCGCTGCATGATGTGCCGCCCAACCACTTCCGCATTGCTGACGCCTTCGCGCTCCAGCACATCGAGCGTTGCCAGCGCGGCGGCGATTGCCACCGGATTGCCCCCGAAGGTCGATGCATGTGAACCCGGCGCCCAATCCATGATTTCGGCGCGCGTGATCAAAGCACTGAGCGGCATGCCGCTGGCGATGCCTTTGGCAAGGCAGACCATGTCGGGCTCGACGCCAGTGTGCTCCACCGACCACCATTTACCGCTGCGACCCATGCCGGCCTGTACTTCGTCAACCACCAGCAGAATGCCGTGACGGTCGCAGATTCGGCGCAGCTCCTGCATAAATGCCGGAGGAGCAGGCAGGTAACCGCCTTCACCCTGGATGGGCTCGACAAAGATTGCGGCGCACTCCTCGGGAGCCATTTCGGTCCGGAAGATCACGTTTTCAATATGACGCGCCGTTTCGACCGCATACTCCTCGGCCGCGATACCCGCCGGACGGCGATACAGATTTGGAAATGGCGCATGAATCACGCCCGGCACCAGCGGCGAGAAACGGCGGCGCTGCTGCACCTTGGAGCAGGTCAGCGAAAGCGCTCCCATCGTCCGTCCGTGGAAGGCGCCATAGAACGCAATGATTCCCTGCCGCTTGGTGTGATAGCGCGCCAGCTTCAGCGCGGCCTCTATGGCCTCGGCGCCAGAGTTTGCGTAGTGTACCCGATGCGGCCCTTTCATGGGCGCGATCGCCGACAGGCGCTCAGCCAGCTCGACCAACTGAGGATAGTAAAAATCCGTGCCCGACATATGAATCAACTCAGCCGCTTGCCGCTGAATGGCCGCAACCACCTCGGGATGGCAATGGCCGGTGCTGACCACGGCAATGCCCGCCGCAAAATCGAAAAACTCGTTCCCGTCCACGTCCTCAATCACGATGCCGCGACCGGATTTTGCAACCAGCGGATAGCAACGCGTATAGGAAGGCGATATGAGCCTCTGGTCGGCGTCAATGATGCGTCGCGCGTTCGGTCCGGGCAGCTTGGTCCGAATCATGGGAGCAGTGGACGTCATACGGTTCAACCCGGTACTCGTCATAGTATTCATTGGATTCCTCCATCGCCCCCGACAGCGCGAGTTCCGCGCCATTTTTTTCGGAGGCAAATCGTACGCGTGACCCAATCGATTGGACCAACGCCAGTCACTTGTCCACGGGACGAGCCGTACTGGCTCAGATCCGCGAAATCGCAGCCGGACTGAATGACAATGAAGGAAGGAGGAAAACTAGTCGCCGGCGAAAAGGCTGGGACGGGAGTTCACGGGCGAAAGACAGGCCGGCACTTGCGGCGAACAGCACTGCACGCCATACGCGCACAGGGCGCGCGCACCAATTTCGTGATGTGGGATTGGCCGGAACATAAAATCTCCCGCGTACATTCTATCTCAATCACTGCCGGCGGCGTAACCCCCGTGGAGGCTGAAAAACACTCTCTGAAAATAGCAGGCACTGGCAAGCGCGCGCCGGATGTGGCAAGCTGGTTTTATGAAAACCAAGAATATGCGTGACATGGAAAAGCACTGGGCGGAGCAGCAGAAGAAGGCAGCCAAGCCGGCCAAATCGACAGCCCGGCCAAAACATGAAGACCCGAACCAGGCTGCGCGGAGCGCCGCCAAAGAGACTGCGGAGAAGGCTTAAATCGCCGCGCGGAAGGCAGGTCCATCCGGCCGGTAGAGGGGTGTCCCTGTCCTGAAATCTCGCTTTTTTGTTGCTGAAATCGCACTTTTTTGCTGCTTAAAACGCGCTATTTTGCCAGATTTTTCCGCGATGCAGCGTCCGATAATGCGCAATGTTCGACCAGTTTCGGTAAATACTCCGGGCAGACGGGGTTATATGGCGTGGACGCTCCAGAAATCATCGGACAGGAAGAAAATTTATGCTGTCATCCTGAGGTCGCGCCGCCGGGGTTCCCGACAAGCCGTCGTGGGCTTGTTGGGGTGGTAGCCGATTTTGCGGGGCCAAAGGATGCGCTTCGCCTTCAATACCCGCCAACAGCAGATCCTTCGCTCCTCCACCCCAGAGCGCGCAGGATGACATCTCGAAGAATAGTTAACGGGGAGAAACTGCCAGGCGCACGCGCAGCAGCTCTTCCAAGGTCGGGCGCAGCAACTTCAGATCGAGCGCATTGGCGCCATCCGATTTCGCCTCGCGGGGATTGTCATGCACTTCCATGAAAATTCCATCGACTCCGGCGGCCACCGCCGCGCGCGAGAGTAGCGGAATAAACTGCGGCTGACCTCCGGACTCTACCCCACCACGCGAACTACTATGCGTGTCAGGGACCCCGGACTGCACCCCATCATGCGAACCACTGCGCTTGTCGGGAACCCCGCGCTCTACCCCACCACGCGAACTACTATGCTTGTCGGAAACTGACTGCGCGCTCTTGCCATCGGCGGCGCTGGACTCCGACGCCGACGACGATCCCGCCGAAGGAAGCTGCACCGAGTGAGTGGCGTCGAAGACCACGGGCGCGAACTCGCGCATGATGGCCAGCGAGCGCATGTCGACCACCAGATTGTTGTAGCCAAACGCGGCTCCGCGCTCGGTGAGAAAGACGTGATCGTTGCCCGACTCGCGCACCTTGGCGACGGCGTGGCGCATATCCCACGGGGCGATGAACTGTCCCTTCTTGATGTTGATGGCGCGTCCGGATTTCGCGGCCGCAACCAGCAGGTCGGTCTGGCGGCAGAGAAAAGCGGGAATCTGAAGGACATCGACGACCTCGGCGACGGCGTCCACCTGCGCGGCCTCGTGGACATCGGTCAACACCGGAACCTTGACGCACTCGGCGACCTTGCGCAGGATCGCCAGCCCCTGCTTCAGCCCGGGGCCGCGAAAGCTCGCGAGTGACGTGCGGTTCGCCTTGTCGTAAGAGGCTTTGAAGATGTACGGGATGCCGAGCTGGCGCGCTACGGCGGAGATGGCCGCAGCCATCTTCAGCGCGTGTTCTTCGCTCTCGATGACACAAGGCCCGGCGATCAGAAACAGCTCCGGCCCGCCGATCGTGACACTCTGTATCTGAAAGGTCATGTGAAGGCGATTGTACGAGATCGGTGGGGATCATTGAAAGCAGAGGGGCCGGAGCTACCCCACGGTTGCCAAGCGTGGACGGACGTGGGGCACCGGTCAATTCGCTGAATCGGCTTTCGCTGGGGCCGAAAATGATGTATACATGTAGCAACTCCGATGCGTTACCCAGTGCCTCATCCTATTCCGTATCAGGGCAGCAAACGCAAACTTGCACCTGCAATACTCTCTTTTGTCGCACAGGGGCAATTCAGGCGCATGGTGGAACCGTTCGCGGGCTCAGCGGCGGTAACTCTTGCCGCAGCAAGAGCAAATCTTTGTGCTGAGTTTGTCATTGCCGATGTACTTCGCCCGCTGGCAGACCTGTGGATTGAGATTTTGGAACGCCCACATCAATTGAGCGGAGTCTACCGCGATCTCTGGAACTCACAGTTTAGGGGGGACGCGGTCGAGCGATTTAACCAGATAAGGGCAGAGTTCAATCGAGACGGACACCCGGCCAAATTGCTTTTTCTGTTGGCGCGATGCGTTAAGAATGCGGTCCGTTTCAGTTCGTCTGGGCAGTTCAATCAGTCACCTGACCGCCGCAGAATGGGAACACACCCCGATACGATGGCGAAAGAGATACTCGGCGCGCACCAACTGCTGAACGGGAGATGCCGAGTTATCTGCGGAGATTTCCGTGCAGTACTCGCAGAGGTGCGGCCCGACGACATCGTATACATGGACCCGCCCTATCAGGGGACAACTGAAGGCCGGGACAGTCGGTACTTTCAAGGCGTTCCGCGAGAATCGATTGTAGACATGCTAGCTCACCTGAATGACAGGGGCGTTCAGTACGCCCTGAGCTACGATGGACACTGCGGCACCAAAATATACGGCGACCCTCTTCCTGCGAATCTAAACGCGCAGCGCGTACTGTTGGACGTAGGCCGCTCAAGTCAGGCGACGCTTAACGGTGAACATGCCGTTACGATCGAATCGGTTTACTTGTCACCGGGATTGGCTGTGCCGAACGCGCCGACCGGGCCGATGCTGCTAGACGACTTTGCACCGCAGATGTCGCTACTGCCCTAACTGAATCAATTTCTTCAGTCCCTCTGCTAACGTCGTGCCCTCGCGTTTGCACTTCGCCTGAAACTCATCAAATGCTTTACAATTTTCGCCCTGCCAAACAACTTCGGCACGGCGTATCGGCTGCATGGCAACATGCTTTTGCTCCTCCGGATTCGCCCAGTAACATTGCTTGCATACTTCGACCTCCGTGCCTTCCGTGAAGTTTTTGCAATGTTCACATGCCCAAGACTTCCGGCGATTACAACTTCCGTCCAACGCCATGTAGGGGTTCGGGTCGTTTTTTAAGGACTCGCCAGCAACCTGATAGGGAACGCGATGGTCAATCTGCAAGTCGTGTGTGGCTCCGCAGAGTTCACACTTACTGCCAGCTTTTGCGATGATTGCGTCTCGCTGCTTCTTGGGCAGCGCGAGCCGCCCTGCCTTCCCCTTTTCTCCAAGTTTTCCCATTAAATTGAATGAGTATTCGGCGATGGACTTCTTGCCATCGCGATTCTTTACCCGTTTGGAAGCCATCGGAAAACCAAGGTCGATTACGTCCATTCGTGCGTGTCGCGGATCGTCGTATCCGAGTTCCCTCAGTTCCTCGGTCGTGACGCTCCCCTTTTCAGCGATGCGGTCTAGGACCAAGCGCGCGCGCTTGTTCGTGACGTTCTTGATTCGAGCGACGAACTCAGGTGGTAGTTCAGGCATGTTAGAAAGGACGTTCCGAGATGAGTTCTGCCGAGGTCACCCCCAGAGCCGACGCGAGTCGTTGCAGTGTATCGAGGGTTACGTTTCTCTCTCCGCGCTCGATAGCTCCGACGTAGGTTCTGTGCAGCCCACATTTTTCAGCCATGAGTTCCTGTGACCAGCCGCGCTTCAGTCTGAGCGCGCGGAGGTTGCGAGCCAAAAGAATGTTCGGATGTCGCTGCGGCATCGGACCAAGTTTGTAGGATTGATGACTTTATATCTACAGACTAGATGTAGCATTAGCATTGGCTGGTGGCCCACTCTAGCCGGTTGTGGGTTTGAGTGGGCGGAGAAGCGAAGTATCTGCTGTTTGCGGGAGTAAAAGTAAAGCAGATCCTTCGCTACGCTCAGGATGACACTCGTGACAGGCTTCCGCTTACTGTCCAACTGGTGCGCCATCTGGCCCGGAACTACCCCACTCTAGCAAAAGAAGCTTGAATGGGCCACCCGACCTCTACCGCTGTCATGCTGAGCGGAGCGAAGCATCCCCGGACAGCTTCCCGCCTCACGACGGCTGAGGGCTCTTGGATGGAATCCCGTGGCGGCACGTTAGCTCCATGCGGTTACGGGATTCTTCGCTGCGCTCAGAATGACAGCACTACTTTGATTGCGTGAGGGTTCGGTTAGCCCCACGCGAAAGCAACCGCCCCACGAGTCCCACATCTGTAACCACGGCAGATGTGGGGCACCAGCGACACCGATGACTGCCTTTGCCGTTTCACAGGTTACCAGGCACGCGACCAGCGCGGGCCCTCTTTGCCGTTGAGGTTCCGCAACGACGATTTTCCGGTTGAACCTTCCAACTTTCTCCCGAAGAGCCATAGCAGATCGGAGAGGCGATTCAAATACGACAAAATGACGGGATCGACTGCTTCTCCGGATTCACTCAGCCGGACTACACAACGTTCCGCCCGGCGGCAGACGGTGCGCGCCATATCGAAGGCGGCGCTGGCCGGATTGCCGCCCGGAACCGCCCAGTCGATCACGATCTCTTTGGAGTTTTCAAGCGAATGAACCTCGGCCGTCAGCATGTCCAGGCTCGCCGGGTCGAGCGGAATGATGGCTCTGCGCGTACTGGACGGAGTGGCCAGGATGGCTCCGACATTGAACAACTCGCGCTGGATTCGCAGCGCGGATTCGCAAACCGACTCGTCGTCACAGATCGAGCGGGCAAACCCAATCGTCGAATTGAGTTCGTCCACCGTGCCATAGGTTTCTACGCGAAGCGATGATTTGGATACGCGGACGCCGCCAATCAGGCTGGTTTGGCCGCGATCACCATGTTTGGTTGCAATGCTCGCCACAGGGCTGCCTCCCGATCAAGAGGCGGCCGACTTGGTTCAGATTGGGGATTGCCGATGGAATGGATTTGGAATTTCGCATCTTCCCGTTCTCCGCAGAAAGCCTGCCGCAAATTTCTCTCTGGTAGGTCTCCTGGCTCCGAGACGGTAGTTGGACTACCTCGCTTCTCCTTCCCTGGCCGATGAGCCAAGTGGTTGTAGAAGCGATTTCTCGTTTACAGTGGCGGGACCGCACCGGAATTCAACCGGATTTCCCTGTTACGCCCTCACGGGCACCAAAGAGGCTTTTACTATAACCGACCCAATGCGCCGACGCAATCCGTCCGGGAATCAGGGCAGGTGGACGGGCGAGCCGGTTGTGGGGATGAGTGGGTGAAAGAGCGAAGGCCATGCCGGTTGCGGGGGCGAGTGGGTAAAGCAGATCCTTCGCTACGCTCAGGATGACACCCTCAGAGAATAGTTTTCAGCAGCCTGTTTTTTCAGGCGGTCGTGCAGAACCGGCACGGCCTCAGGATGACACTTCTGTGAGTCTTTCAGCAGCCTGCGAAGCAACTTATGGGCGCACCGGAAAGCAATGGGCACCGGCCAGCCGAAAGCGGGCTTACCTTCTTGCCGTCGTGGCCTTTTCGGGGCGCAGGAACATATCCTCGTGGACCGTGCTGGTTGCGGCCAAGCGTCGCTGGCGGTTCTCGTAGGAAGCCTTGACGAACGAGACGAAGAGCGGATGCGGCTCCAAGGGCTTCGACTTGAACTCGGGGTGGAACTGGCATCCGAGGAAGTAAGGATGGTCGGCCAGCTCGACGATCTCGACATAGGTTCCGTCGGGCGTGGTGCCGGTGATCTTCAGGCCGGCGCCGGTGAGCAGCGCCTCGTACTCACGATTGAACTCGTAGCGATGGCGATGGCGCTCGCTGATTTCGGTGGTGCCGTAGGCGCGTTGGGCGAACGAGCCCGGCTCTAATTTGCAGTCCCACGCGCCGAGGCGCATGGTGCCGCCGAGTTCTTCGACTCCGCGCAGCTCGCGCAATTTGTAGATGACGCGATGCGGCGTGGCGGGATCGAACTCGCTGGAGTCGGCGTCGGCCAGTCCGCAGACATTGCGCGCGAACTCGATGCAGGCGGTCTGCATGCCGAGGCAGATGCCGAAGTACGGCACCTTCTCCTCGCGCGCGTAGCGAATTCCGTTCAACATGCCGGCAATGCCGCGCTTGCCGAAGCCGCCGGGCACAAGGATTCCGTCGTAGCCCTCCATCTGTGTCTTGTAGCTGTCGTCCTTGGTCTCCAGGCCCTCGGCCTCGATCCATTGCAGGCGGAGCTTGAGATTGAATTTCAGGGCGGCGTGAACCAGGGCTTCCTTGAGCGATTTGTAGGAGTCTTCGTACTCCACGTACTTGCCGACCACGCCGATGAGCACCTCGTCCCGCGGATTGTAGGCGCGATGGACGAGATCCTTCCACTCCTCCAGCTCAGGCTCTTGGGCCTCTAAGTGCAGGTACTTCAGAACCAGCCGGTCGACTCCCTCCTGGGCAAAACCCAGAGGCACTTCGTAGATCGAGGCGACGTCCCGGGCGGTGATCACCGCCTCCTGCTCGACGTTGCAGAAGAGCGCGATCTTATTTTTGAGTTCCTGGGGGAGAAAACGGTCGGTGCGGCAGAGCAGGATGTCGGGCTGAATGCCGATGGAGAGCAGCTCCTTGACCGAGTGCTGTGTGGGCTTGGTCTTGAGCTCGCCGGCGGCGGCGATGTAGGGCACCAGGGTGGCGTGGACGAAAAGCGTGTTCTCACGGCCAAGCTCCTGGCGCATCTGGCGGATGGCTTCCAGAAACGGCAGCGACTCGATGTCGCCGACCGTGCCGCCGATCTCGACCAGAACCACGTCGACCCCCGGGGCGACCTTCTTCATGGCCGCCTTAATCTCGTTGGTGACGTGCGGAATGACCTGGACGGTTTTGCCCAGATAGTCGCCGCGCCGCTCCTTGGCGATGATCTGCTCGTAGACGCGGCCGGTCGTCAGATTGTTGTCGCGGGTGAGCTTGGCGTGGGTGAAGCGCTCGTAGTGACCGAGGTCGAGATCGGTCTCGGCGCCATCGTCGGTGACAAAAACCTCGCCATGCTGGAAGGGCGACATGGTGCCCGGATCGACATTCAGATACGGGTCGAGTTTGAGCAGCGTCACCTTCAGCCCACGCGATTCCAGCAGGCATCCGATGGAAGCCGCGGCCAAACCTTTACCTAGCGACGAGACTACGCCGCCCGTCACAAAGATATACTTTGCCGACATGCCGACCTCTGTAATTTCGGGAGTGGATTGTGCAGCCCGGTTCGAAAAGAGAGGCACCGGCGCGCATGAAATCGGCGCGTTCGGTGGAGTCCATTGGGGTGCACAACCAATTATGAACGGAATTGCCGGGTTCGGCAAGCCTCGGTTGGCATCCATAAAACGGCCGTCGCCAAGCCGTCGCAAATTGCGATAAAATCTGCCGAGTCGAGCTTGCCTGCAAGCTCCGGGGTGGATGAAAACCGTGAATCGCCGATGGCAAATCGTGCTGTGGATTGCGTTTTTCCTGCTGCTGTTCACCCACGGGCCGGCCGAAGCACAGGCCGCCAAGCGCCTGATGTTGAAAGATGGCAGCTATCAACTGGCCAGCCAGTGGGAGGTGAACGGCGACCGCGTCCGCTACCTCAGCGCCGAGCGCCACGAGTGGGAGGAGGTTCCGGCCTCGATGGTCGACTGGCCGGCCACGGAGAATTTCGAGAAGCAGCGAGAGGCGCAGCGCGAGATCGATCTCAAGCAATCGCAGGAAGAAGCGGAGGCGGAAGCCAAGTCGGCCAGCTTGGCCATCGCGCCCGGGCTTCATCTGCCCAGCTCGGGAGGAGTGTACCTGCTCGACAGCTACAACGGAGAGCTGCAACTGACCGAGCTCGGCCAGAGCAGCGGCGAGGTGAATCGCCAGAGCGGCCACAACATCCTGCGAGCAGCCATCGCCCCGGTTTCGTCCTCGAAGCAATTGATCGAGCTGCAAGGCGAGCACGCCCGTACCCAGTCCCACGTGCAGCAGCCTTCGATTTTTCTCGATATCGACCAGGACCCGGAAGGCAAATCGCTGCCGCTCGCCGAACGCTTCCGGATCGTCCGGCTGGAGATGAAAAAAGACGCGCGAGTGGTGGGAAGCCTGAAGATCGCCATCACCGGCAAGGTCAACCAGCAGGAGTTTTACCTGCCGTCGACGGCCGAACTACTGCCGGGCGGATGGGTGAAGCTGACCCCGGCACAGCCGCTTTCTCCCGGAGAGTACGCCGTGGTGGAGATGCTCAACGCCAAGACCATGAATCTTTATGTCTGGGATTTCGGGGTCAACCCGGCATCGCCGGAGAATCCGGAGGTGTGGAAGGCCGCACCGGCAGCTCGAAGCGCCAACTCCCGCGAGCCGATCGTCGGAAAAGCCCAGCGAGCCAAGCCTCGCCGGGACCCGACCTCACCCCAGCGAGCCGAGCCTCGCCGGGGACCCCGACCCTCTACCCCAGCGAGCCGAGCCTCGCCGGGGACCCCGACCCTCTACCCCAGCGAGCCGAGCCTCGCCGGGGACCCCGACCCTCTACCCCAGCGAGCCGAGCCTCGCCGGGGACCCCGACCCTCTACCCCAGCGAGCCGAGCCTCGCCGGGGACCCCGACCCTCTACCCCAGCGAGCCGAGCCTCGCCGGGGACCCCGACCCTCTACCCCAGCGAGCCGGGCCTCGCCGGGGACCCCGACCCTCTACCCCAGCGAGCCGGGCCTCGCCGGGGACCCCGTCACGGGCGGAAACGGGGCACTGATGAAATTCGTCGGCTGTGTCTCAGTCCCATGCCGCCATGGGATGCTTCGCTGCGCTCAGCATGACAGCCTAATGCATTGCAATGGAGTGCTCGCCAGCGTGGAACCTGGGCACCCGGTAAAATCGAAAGCCCCGCCCTGCGCCAGAAATCACGGCGCAAAGCGGGGCATCCATCCGGCGATTTTCAAAACAGCAAGCGCGATAAAAGGTACGCGGTTGTGGTCGAGACCGAGACTCCGATCAGTCCCGGAATCATGAAGCTGTGATTGAACAGGTATTTGCCGATGTGGGTCGTGCCGGTTCGATCCATGGTGATGGCCGCCAGGTCGCTCGGGTAGAAGCAGAAAAAAAAATAGGCGTAGCTGGCAGGCATCAAGCCGAGCATGACGGTCGTCGGCAGATTCAGGGCCACGCCAAAGGGGATCATGACGGCCAGCGTGGCGGCCTGGCTCTTGACGAAGGCGGAGACGCAGAACATGGCGATGGCAAACGTCCAGGGCCACGCCTGAACCATCGTCCTCATCTGCGCCACCAGGTAAGGCTTGTTGCTGGTAACGAACGTATCGCTCATCCAGGCGATACCGAAGATGGAGACGACGGCGATCATGCCGGCGATGAACACCGTGCAGCGAGAAATATCGGAGGCTTTGACGTTGGTGAGAAAGAGGATAAAGGCACCGAACGCCAGCATCACCATCTGCACCACGACCGTGAGCGGAACCGATTCCTTGCCGAAGATGGGCAACAAGCCCAGGTGCAGGAAGTCGTGATCGAGCGCCAGGACAACGATGAAAGCAACGCCGGAGAAAAACAGCAGCACCGAACTCTTGGCGTGCTTCGGCAGCTTTTTGTCCAGGGTGGTGACGGAAACGTCCAGCGCCTTGCGGAACTCCGGATCTTGCATGCGCTTCAGGAAATCGGGATCTTTATCGAGGTCTTTGCCGCGGTTCATGCTCCAGAGAGCGGCTGCCAGCAGGCCGACAATGCCGGCCGGAAAGGTGATCTTTAGAATATCGATGAGGCCGACCGGGTGACTGGTCTTAGCCGCAAAAGCCAGGAAGAAGGTGACGGCGGCGGCCACAGGGCTGGCCGTAATTCCCATTTGCGCGGCCACGCTGGAAACGGCCATCGGGCGTTCGGGCCGGATGCGGGTGCGGAGAGCGACATCGGCAATCACCGGCAGCAAGGCGTAAACCGCGTGCCCGGTACCGACGCAGACGGTCAGCAGGAAGCAGCAAAGCGGAGCCAGCAAAGTGACGTGCTTGGGATGGGCGCGCAGTAATCTTTCGGTCAACTGCACGAGGTAATCGAGACCGCCGGCCACCTGCAAGGTTGCCGCGGCGGTGACCACGGCGAGAATAATCAGCATCACCTGGATTGGCGGGTCCGAAGGCTGCACCCGAAAGCCGAGCACCAGCAGCGCCACTCCCAGGCCGCCGATCATGCCCAGAGCTACGCCACCGCGCCGGACACCAATCAGGATGGCCGCCAGCACCATGAAGAACTGGGTCCAGAACATCTGCGGGCTGGCGCCCTTGGCGTAAAAGTGCGCCGTCGAATTCGCCCACCAGATCAGGACATCCCAGCAGCGGAACTGCCAGCCAAATGGCATGGCGCCACGGGGAGTGCGGGGCGGCTTTGGCAACTTCAAGTGCCGGGGCCGCAGCCACGGCGACGGGTCCGGCCGCGATGCTGCCGCCCGGGACGAGCGTTTGACCACATTTGCCGCAGGTTTTCGTAGTATCAGGATAAGAGGTATGGCATTTCGGGCAGATCATTGCAGGTTTCTCCAAATACTTCCAACTGTTAACGAAGAAACATTATTTATTTGATTATAGAGTTTGACAGCTCCGGAGCAGCGCGTCCAGTACCGTGTCCTGGAAATTCGCGCAATCCATGGTCGAAGGGGTGTCATTCTGAGTAACCATCCCCGCGGTGGCGTGGGGGTGAGACGCGGCCGAAGGACTTCCTCAAGAAGCCCGGAGCGGCACCGGGAGGGACAGCCCCCTGGGATGTTTCGCTACGCCACCCCAGCAACGGCGGCCGTCGCCGGGGACCCCGGCTACGCTCAACATGACAACCGAAAGTGCATTGAGTTAGTGCCAGCGAGCATTGCAAGTAAAGCAGATCCTTCGGTTGTGCAAAAGCGGCACGAACACCCCAACAAGCCAACAGCCGGCTTGTCGGGGACCCCGGCTACCACCCCAACAAGCCAACAGCCGGCTTGTCGGGGACCCCGGCGGCGCAACCTCAGGATGACACTTCTGGTGAGGCTTCCGCTTCTGTGGCTTTTTCCGCAGCGGGCCAGAGCGCGAGAGACAGGGCCGCGTGATTCAGGCACATCGCGTCGAAAAAGGCTACGGGCATCCCACCGAGCGGCGGCCGTGTCCAATCCCTGAGGCAACCAAACCACCAGCAATTCGCTTCTGTGTAAGTGGGTTATGTCTTTGCGGCGTGAGCTGTCCAGCACCTAGGGGCCATCGTGCCGTTCGAGCTGAATCACTGGAATAGATGTTTGGTGCCGTGAGAACAAAAAGCGTCGGCGCGAGTTGGGAGCTCATGGAATTGAACACGACAGCAACGCAAAACCGAGCTATCCTGCCAACATCCGAGGCGGGAAGGGCCAAGAAACGAACCTTGACACAGGCGAAAAAAATTCTGGCTTCCGGGATTTCAGAGGCGGAGGCGATTGAGCGCGCAAAACAGGGAGACGGCGAGTGTTTCGAGGTGCTTTATGGATTTCACAAGCGCCGGGTCTACTCCCTATGTCTGCGTATGACCGGCAACACGGCCGAGGCGGAAGACCTGACCCAGGAAGCTTTCCTGCAGCTCTATCGCAAGATCGCCACCTTTCGCGGGGAGTCCGCGTTTTCAACCTGGCTGCACCGGCTGGCCGTGAACGTCGTCCTGATGCAGTTGCGCAAGAAGGGACTGCCGGAGGTCTCGCTCCAGGAGTCGCTGGAGCCGGCGGAAGAAGACGGACCGAAGAGAGATATTGGGGCGCGCGATAACGTGCTCGCCGGCTCGATCGACCGGGTCAATCTGGAGCGCGCCATCGAAAGCCTGCCGCCGGGCTATCGAATTATTTTTGTACTGCACGACATCGAAGGCTATGAGCATAATGAAATCGCCGAGATGATGGGTTGCTCGATCGGCAACAGCAAATCTCAGCTTCACAAAGCGCGAATGAAACTGCGCGATCTCCTTCGGACGAGCAGAGCCGAAAAGGCCATCAAGCACTGAGGGCGAGAAGCAGTGAGTTTCAGGACCGGGTACGAAATCGCGCGTGGCAACGGGGAGAGAACATGACGTGTGCGGAATTCCAAAGCGTCCTGCCGTTCATTATTGAGACGGGTGGAAGCGCCAAGGAAGAAGAGCATTTGAAATCCTGCAAGGTGTGCAGCGACCTGGTCGCCGACCTTCGATACATTGCCGAACAGGCAAAACTGCTGGTTCCGATGGAAGAGCCCAGCCCACGGGTTTGGGACGGAATTCAGAAGTCGCTGGAGCGGGAGGGCCTGGCGAAGCCGGCCGGGGCGCGCAAAGGCCTGCTGGGATTTCATGCGGTTCTCTGGATACTTGCGTTGGGCACGGCAGCTCAGTTTGTGCGCTGGTAATCGGCAGGTGAAACGGTACTACTCCTTCGTACGCTTGGCCTAGCCCGGAGCCACCAGGCAGCCGGAGCATCGCAGCCTTACGGTGCTCCGCCGGAAACGATGCAGGCAAATGCAGGCAAATGCAGGCAAGGGATACTTGTTTGCCGCGCGCTCTGTCGTGCGATCTCTCCTCACAGCTACCCCAACAATCCAACAACGGGCTTGTCGGGTACCCTTACGTTCCGCGTGAATTTCTCCTCATGCTAAAATCAGGGCACTTTGAGGCCCGTCAATCTCACTTGAGCTGCGCTGGCCGCGGAGTTTGACGTGTGTCCAGGCAAGCGATGACCAAGCTGGTCGAGATCGGTCCCATACTTCTGGTGGGATTCATGGGAGCTGGCAAATCCAGCGTCGGTGCGGCCCTGGCCGACGAGCTGGGGTGCGGCTTCATCGATCTGGACGCCGTCGTGGAGCAGAGCGCGGGGCGTCCGGTGGCAGAGATCTTTGAGGCGGAGGGGGAGCAGCGCTTTCGCCAGCTCGAATCCGCGGCGCTGGAGCAGGTGCTCTCGAACGGAAACCGGCGGCGGGTGATCGCCCTCGGCGGCGGCACTTACGCACGGGCTGAAAATCGCGACCGCATCGCCGGCAGCAGCGCGCGGGTGGTATTTCTGGAGGTGACGCTGGAAGAAGCAAGGCGGAGGGTCCAGCGCTTCTCCGGCAGGCCGCTGGCCGCCAACCGGGAGGCCTTCGCAAAACTCTTTGAAGAGCGTCGCCCGGCCTACGAGCAGGCCCACTTCCGCACCGACACCACCAATAAACCTATTCTGACGATAGCGAAGGAGCTGGCCGCATGGGTCCGAGAACTAGATCGGCAATAAGATGGTTGAGCCTGGCGGCGCTGGCGCTGGCTATGTCTTCCCGGCGGGCGCCCGCCCGAAGGCGGCGCAGGGCACGACGGTCGATGCCGGCACCTTTAGCATTCTGATCGGCGGACGCAAGGTGGGAAGCGAGACCTTCACCATCAAGCAATCGGCCGAGGCGAGCGTGGCTTCGTCGGAGATCCGAATCGACGACGGCAACACCAAGGCGCGGCAGACCAGCGAATACCGTCTGAGCCGCAAGGGCGAGCTGCTGCGCTACGAATGGCACGAACTGGCTCCCGAAAAAAATGAAATTGTAGTCGAGCCGCAAGACGAGTTCCTGGTCGAGCACATCACCAATGAGAAGGACAAGAAGTTCGATCAGCCGTTCCTGATGCCGGCCACGACCCTGGTGCTCGACGATTTCTTTTTCTCGCAGCGCGAGATTCTGACGTGGCGATACCTGGCGTCCATCTGCAAGGCCGTGAACGGCGTGACCCAGTGCGCCTCGCAGAAGTCGCAGTTCGGGGTGATCGTTCCCCGGCAGCACACGTCGATCGTGGTCGCGATCGAATACATCGGCCGCGAGCGCGCGCCGCTGCACGGCAGCGAAGCGGAGGTGAACCACTACCGCATCACTTCGGAAGAAACCGCCGACTGGGATCTCTGGTTCGACAGCCATCAGAAGCTGGTGCGCATCCTGATTCCAGCGACCAAAACTGAGGTTGTGCGCGACTGAGCGGAACTCCCTGCCCGCCACGCCAGCGGCGGCCGCCGCATGCGAGATTGCTTCCGCGAAACTGATCTATAATTTTCGGTCGCATCTATTCTTGTTCAATCGAGGTCCTTTGCTATGGCTACATCTCCGGTTTCATCCGTGGCTCCCCAATCTTTGCTTGCGTTGACCGAGGACGAACAGTTGTTCCGCGACAGTGTGCGGCAGTTCGCCAACGATGCAGTTCGTCCGCTGACCAAGGAAATGGACGAAAAAGGGGTTTTCGATCATTCGCTGATCGAGCAGTTTTTTCAGCTCGGACTGATGGGAATTGAAATTCCCGAGCAGTACGGCGGCGGCGGCGCAAGCTTTTTCGAAGCCATTCTCGCGGTGGAGGAGTTGTCGCGGGTCGATCCCTCGGCGGCCGTGGTCGTCGATGTGCAGAACACCCTGGTGAATAACGCCATCATCCGCTGGGCCAACGAAGAGCAGAAGAAAAAGTATCTGCCGAAAATGGCGACCGAGTGGGTCGGCGCTTACGCTTTGAGCGAGGCCGGATCGGGCTCCGACGCCTTCGGTTTGCAGTGCCGCGCCCAGGACAAAGGCGACCACTGGCTGCTGAACGGGCAGAAATTGTGGATCACCAACGGCAAGGAAGCCAGCATGTTTATCATGCTGACCACGGTCGATCCGGCGGCGGGCTATCGTGGCATCACCGCGTTCCTGGTGGAAAAAGACTTCCCGGGATTTACCGTCGGCAAGAAGGAAGACAAGCTCGGCATCCGCGCATCTTCCACCTGCGAATTGATCATGGAAGACTGCAAAGTGCCCAAGGAAAACCTGCTGGGCGAAGTCGGCAAAGGCTACAAGATCGCCATCGAAACCCTGAACGAAGGGCGCATCGGCATCGGCGCGCAGATGCTCGGCCTGGCGCAAGGCGCTTTGGACGTGGCGGTGAAATACGCGCAGGAGCGCAAGCAGTTCGACCAGCCGATCTCGAACTTCCAGGGCATTCAGTTCCAATTGGCGCAGATGGCAACCGAGGTCACGGCCCTGCGCATGATGGTCTATAACGTGGCCAGAATGAAAGACGCCGGCATGAGCTTCCTGAAAGAAGCGGCGATGACCAAGCTCTACTCGGCACAGGTTGCCGAGCGCGTGGCGTCGATGGCGGTGGAAATCCTCGGCGGCTACGGCTTCACCAAAGACTATCCGGCGGAAAAGTACTTCCGCGATTCGAAGATCGGCAGCATCTACGAAGGCACTTCGAATATGCAGATGGCGACGATCGCCAAGCTGGTGCTCGCCGGCAAATAAACGACGATGCGCTATGGCGGTTTCACATTTGGTGTATCCGATTTCTCGAGGTGTCATCCTGAGGCGGAGCAAAGCGGAGCCGATGGATATGCTTCTGGCACAGGGGCAAAAGCAGATCCTTCGCTGCGCTCAGGATGACACTTCGCAGTCGTCGACGGATAACCAATTCGGAAACTGCTCTAAACGACGATGCGCCCGGCACTGCCCGGGCGCGGCCCGCTAGAACAATTCCGAGAAGCTATGCCCTCGCGGAATTGTTCCCTGCCGTCGCCCCCTGTTGGTTGCAACGGCCGACGAATCGCGGCTTCGCGGTAACGGCAAAACACTCTCACCCCAGCGAGTCCGGCCCGCTGGGGTTTTTTATGCGGTGCGCGGCGACGCCTGGAGCAGTTTAGGGCGAAATCGGATTTGGTGTAGACCACGATTCCCACCTTAACCGCCAAAAACCGCGGTGAAGGTGGGGCATCTGAGACTACACCTTTTGCGAAAATGCTCTAGGGAATTCGTGTAATCTGCGTTGACCGCCGGGCTGAAAACATCCGGCGGCTTCGACAACTACACCTTTCGCTAAACCGGTCTATAACATCTTTTCAGCCAATTGCACCAGCAAGGCGGCGCGCAAGCGCTCGTCGCCTTCCAGTTGGGTGGCGAGATGCGTCCGGCAATAAGGGGCGAGCTTCGACGAAAATGGATCAACCACGACAAACTCGATGGCACAAGGTTTGGTCCCCGGTCTTACCTGCTGTGCCGTCATTTGCCATGGGCAAGGGCCTACATCGCCGTGCTTTGCCGAGTCGAACCTCTCGATCGTTAGCAGCTTCATAAGGCACCTCCGGCTATTCAGGTCGAAGAACGGAGACAATCTAGCACTTAAGCTTCGAGCTGAAAAGCGGCAAAAGGACATACGCCGGAAGTTTGCCAGAACGGGGACGAAACCACCGGCGGGTTGCGGAATCCGAGGGTGTCATCCTAAGCGAATCGGAGTTCCCGGCAACGGCCATTGTTGGCTGGTTAGGGTGAAGGAGCGAAGAATTTTCTGTTTGCGAGGGTTGAAAGGGAAAGCAGATCCTTCGGTCGTGCAACCCGGCACGACCGAAGGATGACACTTCTTATGAGTTTTTCAGCAGCCTGCCGGAACAGACCCAGGATGGTGTATCCCGGAGTCAGAGCACTCCAAATCGACGCCATGAATTCGGCGGCCGAGCCCAAGTACGGTAGAATTGGTGATGTTGCGGGAGCGTAGCTCAGGTGGATAGAGCATCTGCCTTCTAAGCAGAGGGTCGCAGGTTCGAGTCCTGCCGCTCCTACCATTTATTCTCTCACCGTCTCAATGACGGAGTCTCTGCACGGGCTTCATGCGACGGAAAGGTGCAGTTCTCCTGCGTCCTCCGCCGTTCCCTGGGCGTAGCGGAGGATCGATGTACAGGGAGGATCAAATACATAGATTCTTTCATTCGCTGCGCTCTCTCAGAATGACACTGCCTTAGACACCATAAAAGCACAACAGCTCTACTGTGGACTGCCTACCTGCCGTACTGGCCGGTTTTCAAAATGCTGTTGCGCGTTTAGGGACAGGATGAGAAAGCAGATCCTTCGTAGCCAGTGAGGGCAGCGCGCGCAGCATTTGTCCTGGCGCGTTTAGGGACAGGATGAGAAAGCAGATCCTTCGGCTCCGCTTTGCTCCGCCTCAGGATGACACCACGAGAAATCGGATACACCAAAGGTGAAACCGCCCTAAAAGAAAATTTCCAATGGCTGCTCGGAGGTTAGCAAAAGCGCTCGATGGGTAGAGAATCAGCCTGGCAGGTTGCTAAAAAACTATTCTTCGCGGGGGCAAAAGCAGGTCCTTCGCTCCTCCACCCCAACAACGGCAAAAACGGCCGTCGCCGGGGTCCCCGGCTCGCTCAGGATGACACTTCGCAATCGTTGCCGGATACACTTATTCTGAATCCGCTCTAACCTGCTCACTTCGACCCGGCTTCAGTCTCCATGGCAGCGGCGAGCGTGGTCCGGCCAGTGGAAAGTACGACCATCCGTGCCCAGACTTTGTAGCCCGGCTTCATCAATAGAACGGTGTGCTCGCCCGAAGAAACACCGATCGCTAAAGGACTGTTGCCGGCGGGCTTTCCATCCAGCTCGATTTCCGCGCCCGATGGGCTGGACGTGATTTCCAGGACCGGCTCGGCCGTTTGTCCGTCGGCAAAGCTGACAGGGGTTACAGGGCGAACCGCATTCGCCGCCGTAGCCGGCGACTGCGCTTCGAGTTGAAGCCCGAAACCGACACGTGAATCAAAAATCATTCCCTTATCGAGCCGCTTCGACTTGGCGATGGTTGTGGTCGCCTCCGCGGCCACCGCCGGTATCAAACGACCGTCGGCATGCCAGGTGCCAGGGATAATCGCCATTTCCAGGTAGACGATCTCGTTGGGCTTCAACTCCAGATCGAGGGGAACGCGCTTCATCGTCGAAGTAACCTGGTGTTTTCCCGAAGTCACGGGCAGCGAAAAGTACCGCCCATTTTCCAGCCGTGCGATTTGCTGGCCATCGACGTACACGGAGGGCCTGATCGCGCTGCCGACAAACCGCGCCGGTCGAAAGAACACGAGCAAGCAGTCGTTGGCGCCACCCGGGGATGGCTGCGCGGCGCTCCCGGACACGTCTGGCAAGCCGTCCGAGGGATTGGAATTCTGAGGCAACTGTGCAACTAAGGCGGATTGCAGAAGAAAGATAGAGAACGTAATTGCGACGATCGTTGATCTCATCATGCCTCTAACAGGCTGCTGAAAAAGAGCTCTCACCTCAGAATGGCACTTCTATGAGTTTTTCCGCAGCCTCTACGACAAATGTGGCCGGCAACGGCGGTACGGCCGGCCCGCCACGACTTTAGCTTTTATGGCCGCCATGTTCGCAATACCGTTGCCGCGATGTCAATGACTTTCTCTTTGTCATGGGAAAAGTAAAAACAGATCCTTCGGTTGCGCAAAACCGGCACGAACACCCCAACAAGCCAACAGCGGGCTTGTCGGGGACCCCCGGCTACCACCCCAGCAACGGCAAATGCAGCCGTCGCCGGGGACCTTCGGCGGCGCGACCTCAGGATGACACTTCCAGTGGGCGCGTCACGCAGAGGGACGGTTATTCGAAAGCGAACTCATGCCCTCTTTTGGGTGTCATCCTGAGCAAAGCGAAGGATCTATGCATTTTTCCAGCACCGAAATACATGGATTCTTCGCCTTCAGCTCAGAATGACATTTCCATTAAAATCACTCGGCTTGTGACGCACGACACTAGGAGTTTCTCAGCAGCCCGCCAGGGTTCGTCAACCGCGGGTACGCCGAGGAAAAAGTTTTCAAAGCGGTACGCGCAGGCTCTGGCTCAATCCCGGGCTACTCGCCGGCGACCCAAATAACGCGGCGCGGAACTGGAACACCCGCGGAAGTACGGATCAATAAAGTTCACGGGGATGCTCCGCTGCGCTCAGCATGACAGAACCGCATCTGTGCTGCGGCGCCCAGCGTGACCACTACGCTCTCATCAATCCATCATGCCCTGCCGCCCTGCGGGCAGGAGGCGCAGGCGCCAGCACCGCAGGGACCGGGCGCGGCAGAGGGTGCGCTGCTCGCGCGCGGAGCAAAGGTGGAGAGCAATTGCTCCAACTCCCGGCCATGACAGGCGGGACACTCCGGCTGTTTAGAATCCATGACCAGGGCCTCGAAAGTGCGCTTACAATCTTTACAGAGATATTCGAAAATAGGCATAGGGCTCCACAAAACGTTGAACTGTTACATTCATTATAGACGTGAACTGTTACATTCGTGAGCGATGGAATCTCCGGTTTTCGACGCGGTTCTGAAATCTCCGATTCACTTTCTTCCCCGCCGTTGGCTGCGAGGCGCGCACGCCCAGACGCTGGCGGGAAACTTTTTGCCGCGTCCGAAGCGGTTGCCTCCGCCTGAAGAACGACTCTTTCAAGTGGCGCCGGATACGCAGGTGCTTTGCCATTGCCATTGGCAGACGGAGCGCCAGACGCGCTTCACGATTCTGCTGGTGCATGGGCTGGAAGGCTCCAGCCAATCGCACTACGTGCTCGGCACCGGATACAAGGCCTGGCAACGGGGCTGGAACGTGGTGCGGATGAACGTGCGCAACTGCGGCGGCACCGAAAAACTCTGCCCTACGCTTTACACCTCGGGGCTGTCAGGCGACGTGCGCGCGGTGATCACGGCGTTGATCGAGCAGGAGGGGCTGGAGGCGATCGGGCTGGCCGGCTTTTCCATGGGCGGCAACCAGGTGCTGAAGTGCGCCGGCGAGTGGGGCGCGAATCCTCCGCGCCAGATGCGAGCCGTAGCCGCCGTCTCGCCGGCATGCGATCTGGCGACCTCGGCCGACCGCTTGCACCAGCCGCGAAATCGCGCTTACGAGATATGGTTCCTGCGCAGTCTGTTTCGGAGCTTCCGGCGCAAGGCGCGGCTGTTTCCCGGCCAGTACGACGTCAGCTTGCTGCGCAAGGTCCACAGCATACGGCAGTTCGATGACTTCATCACGGCGCGCTACATGGGCTTTACAGGCGCCGACGATTACTACTCGAAGGCCAGCGCCTTGCGCTTTCTCGATTGCATCGCCATGCCTACGCTCGTCATTCACTCCACCGACGATCCGTTCGTTGTCCTCAGTCCGGTGACGGAAGCGAAGCTGGATGCCAATCCGCATATTACCTACCTGCGCACAGAGCACGGCGGGCACTGCGCTTTTCTGGCCGATGCCGAGGGCTACGACGGACGCTGGGCGGAGCAGCAGGTCGTCGAATTCATGGCCGCGCGCCAACAGGTGTAGGGCCGCTATCGTTCGCGAGTTCGAGGGATCTTCGAAAAAAGCAACGAACCCACATTTGCCGAAGGATGGCAAATATGGGGCACCGTCGTGAAAATCCTGTTTCTTTACTCTGGCAGCCGAAACAGAAACAAAAGGTGGCCGACTTCGCTCGCCATGACAGCCTGCGCTGGCCGGGTTCGCTCACGGTTACGGCCTGAGCGGTCGGACCGGTTCTTATTGCATTCGCCGAATCTCACGTTTCATGCGCTTTGCACGCGCTTATAGGGCTTGTAGGTGGGCTGCCACATAGTGGCGCGCACGGCGTCGGCTATCTGACGGTCATTCCACTGTTTGGCGCCGGGGTCGGCAACGCCATCGAGTTGCGCCTGGCGGGCCACGGCGTTGCCAACCGTCTCGGCGACCTCGCGCAGGCGGCTGACCGCGGGCAGCAGCGTGGCCTCGGGATCGCGCGCGGCGGGAGAGGTTCCGGCCAGCGCCTTGGCGGCGGCCATGAACATGGAATCGGTCACCCGGCACGCGTTCATCGCCAGCACTCCCAAGCCGACTCCGGGAAAGATGTAGGCATTGTTGGTCTGGTCGACCGCCATCGCCCGGCCGTGGCGCATGATCGGCGGAAACGGGCTGCCGGTGCCGACGACGGCGCGCTCACCAGTCCAGGCCATCAGGTCTTGCGGGGTGGCTTCACTGCGCGAGGTGGGATTGGAGAGCGGGAAAATCACCGGGCGCTCCACCTTGGCGGCCATGGCGCGCACAATCTGCTCGGTAAAGGTTGCGGGCTGTCCGGAGACGCCGATCAGGGTGGTCGGATGAGCGTTCGAGACGACATCGAAAAGGCCGATGCGGTCTGGCTTTTCGAGTTTCCATCCGGCAACGGCGGCGCGCGGCTGCACGAACGGAAGCTGGAAACTTTGCAGGTCGGGCATGCCTTCCACCAGCAGTCCGTCGCGGTCGACGGCGTAGAACTGGCGCCGGGCTTCGGCCTCCGGCACTCCGGCATCGATGACGGCCTTCAGCAACAGCGAGGCGATGCCGCAGCCCGCGGTGCCGGCCCCGAGGATGACGATGCGCTGCCGCGCCAGTGCAATTCCAGTCACGTTGATGGCGGCCAGAAGGGTTCCGGTGGCAACCGCCGCAGTGCCCTGGATGTCGTCGTTAAAGGTGCAGAGGCGGTCGCGATAGCGGTCGAGCAGGCGTCCGGCATTGGCGCGCGCGAAGTCCTCCCACTGCAAGAGCACGTTGGGCCAGCGACGGGTTACGGCATCGATGAACATCTCGATGAACTCGTCGTAGGCGGCGCCGCGAATTCGCTCATGTCTCCAGCCGAGATAGATGGGATCGGCGAGGCGCTCCTGGTTGTCGGTGCCGAGATCGAGCAGGATGGGAAGCGCGCTCACCGGATGGATTCCGGCACAGGCCGTGTAGAGAGCGAGTTTGCCGATGGGGATTCCCATGCCGCCCGCGCCCTGGTCGCCGAGTCCCAGAATACGTTCGCCGTCGCTCACGACGATGACGCGAACATCGTCATGGCGGCGATGGTCGAGAATCTCGTGGATACGATGGCGGTTCGGGTAGCTCAGGAACAGGCCGCGAGGCTTTCGCCAGATGGTGCTGAAACGCTGGCAGCCCTCGCCCACCGTGGGAGTGTAGACGAGCGGCAACATCTCTTCGATATTGCGCACCAGCAAGGCGTAAAAGAGCGTCTCGTTGGTGTCCTGCAAGTCGCGCAGAAAAGCATACTGCTGGAAGGACGTGGAAAATCCTCGCAGGGCGTCGAGGCGGCGGGCAATCTGCTGGTCGATGGTGCCGACATGAGGAGGCAGCATTCCGTGCAGGCCGAAATCATCGCGCTCGGCCTCGGTGAAGGCCGTACCTTTATTCAGCAGAGGATAATTGATGAGATCATAGCCCGAGACATCGACGGCGAGCACGCCATCGAGCTCGGCTGCATGTTTGGCTGCGTTCACAGGCCACCCCCTGAGAAGAGCAATCCTACCACTTGTGACCTACCACCCCCAACAAGCCAACAACAGCTTGTCGGGGACCCCGGCTACCACCCCAACAAGCCAACAACGGCTTGTCGGGGACCCCGGCTACCACCCCAACAAGCCAACAACGGCTTGTCGGGGACCCCGGCTTCACCCCGATAGGCTACCCCGACTGGCCCGAGTAAAGCAGATCCTTCGGCCGCGCACCACGGCGCGACCTCAGGATGACACTTTCAGGACGGTTTCCGCAGCCTCTTAAAAGTGGCGCCTTCACCCGGCGGAGCAACTTCAGGATGACACTTCTATGAAGAATGACACTTCCACGACGCATCCTCCGAAGTCGCGGTCCTGCAAAAAAAATATTATGCAACCAGTTCCAGACCACGAACGGCAGCTGCGCATGCCGGCAGAGAACTTAGCTGTGGCAGCGGGATGGGGTAGGGAGCGGAGCCACCCTTTTGTTCGGCTGCAGAAACAAAAGATGGCTCGACTGCGCTCGCCATGACAGGCTGATCTATGCGGATACACCCACTAGGGAACCGCTCTGAAGCCGCGCCTCTTCAACCCATCGCGCGGAAGTCGACGCAAACCACATGCTTTGGGCATGGCCGCCCGAAGGCCGGCAGACGGTCTTTCGTAATGCGGCTGGCGAAGCAATGAACTTTCCGCATTACTTCTACTACATTTAGTGTCTTGCGATATTTTTCATACAACATTTAGTGCATAACGGCGGTACATGCTCCAAAAACAACGGGAGAGAGCCTAAAGGACCGGAAGAAAACGGAAGTAAACTGTTGACAGCCAGAGTTCCTGCGATAACCTGCTGAACAGCGTACTCCCCCGAGCAAGGCGAAGGATTCGTCCTTGAACATGCGCCAGACGGAACGGATGGGGCCGTCGAGAGACGGCAAAATTCCGTGGAAAGGTCAGCAGCGATGGGCGATTCGCCTGAAGTGATGAACATCAAACAGGCCTCGCAATATTTGGGCGTGAGTCCGGACACTTTGTACAAGTACGTGTCGGAAGAAAAGATTCCCGCCTTTAAGCTGGGCAACCGCTGGAAGTTCAAGAAAACGATTCTTGACGCCTGGATGGAAAAGAAAAGCGCCATTGGCGAAGAGCGCGGCAAACCGCCGCAACAGGAGCAAAAGGCGCGGGCGGCGGCAGCGAAGCGGGTGCGGATAAGCGGGAGCGGGCGCTAAAGGCATACACATGTTCGGACTAGGCAGTGGAAAACCGTTGGTGGGACTCGACATCGGCTCCAGCAGTATCAAAGCCATTGAGCTTCGCCGGACCCGTGCCGGTATTCAGGTGGTGAACGTCGGCGTGGAACCGCTGGCTTCCGACATCGTCGTCGATTCGATGATCGTCGACAGCGGCAGCGTGGCCAGCTCGATTACCAAGATCTTTGCCGATCACGGCATCAAGTCGAAGCAGGTAGCCACCTCGGTGAGCGGTCACGCGGTGATCGTCAAGATGATCACCATGGCGACCATGCCGGAAGACGAATTGGAGAGCGCCGTACGCAACGAGGCCCCGCAACACATTCCCTTCGAGATGAGCGACGTGAACCTGGATTACCAGGTGCTCTCCGAGGACCTGAGCGGGCCGCAGATGGACGTGCTGCTGGTCGCCGTGAAGAAGGATAAGATTCTCAATTACACCAATGCGCTGCAACTTGCGGGACAACAGCCGGTGGTGGTCGACATCGACGCCTTCGCCTTGCTGAATTGCTACGAATTCAATTACGTGCCGCCGGCGAACTCGACCGTGGCGCTGCTGAACCTGGGCGCCAGCGTCATGAACATCAGCATCGTGAAGGGCACGACGCCGCTGTTCACGCGCGACGTGAGCGTGGGCGGCAACCAGTACACGGACGCGCTGCAAAAGGAACTCGACCTCAGCTTCGACGACGCCGAGGCCTTGAAGCTCGGACAAAAGGTGGGCACGGTCAGCGAGGACGCGAAGACGCCGATCCTGCAACAGGTGACGGAATTGATCGTTCTGGAGATCCAGAAGACATTCGATTTCTTCCGCGCCACGGCGAGCGGCGATCACATCGAGCGGATTTATATGGCCGGCGGTTCTTCGCAGATTCCCGGACTGATGGAGGCGTTGCGCCACGAGTTTTCCTTGCCGGTCGACAGTTTGAATCCTTTCCTGAGGATCGAGCCGCCGGTCAAGGCGAGCGCCGAGTTGCTGGAACAGTACGCGCCACAGCTTTCGGTGGCCGTCGGTCTGGCCTTGCGAAGCTTCGAGGGCAAGCTATGATCCGGATCAATCTTCTGGGCACGCCGAAGGCGAAGTCTCGCCACATGCCCAAGGTCACGATGTCGGCGCCGTCGCTGCGGATGTTGTCGATCCTGGCGATCGCCATCGCCTTCGGCGGGGTCTACTACTCGTACTGGCGGGCGCAAACCCAGCATGAAAAAATCCAGGTCGATTTGCACGACGCCGACAAGCAACTGGCGGCGCTCTCCGGCGTCAAGGCGGCCTATACGCAAAAACAAAAGGATGCCGATGCGCTCAAGCAGAAGTTCAGCGTCATCGACCAACTGCGCGCCAGCCAGAATGGTCCGGTGCGGTTGCTGAACGCGATCACGCAGTCGGTGAACTCGACCGACGCCGTATGGCTGAGCAAAGTGAGCGACGACGGCAAATCGATTTCGCTGGATGGCCGTGCGCTGAGCACGACGGCGGTGGCTAACCTGATCAGTAATCTGAAAAAGTCCGGCTACTTCAAGAACATCGAAATGAAGGAAACGGTGCAGGACGATTCGGTGAAGGACTACCAGGCGTTCAGCTTCACACTGGTGTGCGAGAAGCAGCAGTCCTAACGGGGAATTATGCCTAGTTGGAGCGAAATCGAGCCGAAGTACAAATTCGGAGTCCTCAGTCTGGCCTGTGTGCTGATCGCGGCCGGGGTCTGGTATGCGATGGTTCGGCCCATGGAACAGGCCAACCGCGACGACATTGCGGCGCTGCAAGCGAAGAAAACCGAGATCGCGCAGTTGATGCCGTTCCAGGCACGCATCACCCAACTGAACAAAGATATCGAGAATTTGAAGCAGCAGATCGAGCAGCAAAAGCAAATTGTGCCGGAGGACAAGCAGATCGACGGGTTCATGCGCCTGATCCAGGCGCAGGCGCACTCGTCCCACGTCGAGCTTCGCCGCTTTACCGCGCTGCCGGAGGTGACGCGCGATTTCTACAGGGAAGTGCCCTTCGAAATCGAACTGGACGGACCGTATTTCGGGGTGGTTCGATTCTTTGAAGAAATTGGCAAGATGGAGCGGCTGGTCAGCATTACCGGCCTGAACATGTCGAACGTGAAGACTCCGGGGCTGGCAAAGGCGAAGAAAACTTATCACTACGCGCCGGGCGAGAGCGTGGTGGCGACCTGCACGGCTTCCGCGTTTTACAGCCCGAAGTCGCTGCCACCACCCGCGAAAGCACCGGCCACAAAAGCACCAATCCTGGCGCCGCTGGTGACGCCGAAAAAGTAGAAGGAAGCCATGCTCTGGAGAGTCGTAAGTGCGATGCTGTTGCTGGCCGTCGGCGGATGGGCGCAGGCCCCGGGCGAGGGCCAGTCGTTGGTTCCGCTGCGCAGTCCGTTCGCCAATCCGCTGCGCGCCATCGTGAAGCCAATGGCGCCCGCGAGCAACGCGACCGCGCAGAAGCCGGATGCGGCGACGACGAAGCCCGCGGCAGGCGCGGCGACGAAGCCCAGCCCGGCTACGGTCAAAGCCGTACAGGGCGGTCGCGACCCGTTTACCAGCCCGGTTTCGGTTGCCACGGCCGGAGGAGCGGCGGTCTGCACCTCGGGCGGCAAGCGTTGTCTGGCGATCGACCGGATCAGGCTGAAGGGCGTGGTGCGCTCCGAGTCGGGCTATATCGCGGTGGTGGTGAATGCCGCGAATCGCGCGTTTTTCCTGCGTGAAAACGATCCGTTGCTGAATGGCTACGTGCTGCGGGTCACGGGCAGCACGGTGACGTTCAAGGAAACCGGCAAGGACCGGACAGGCCACGCGACGACGCGTGAGGTCACCTTGACGATGGGTGCACCGGCGGTTTAGAGCGGAATCGCGGAAGGCATATCCCGGGAAAGAGCTGGACGCCCGGGGCGGGTTTACATCGGGCCTGTTGTTCAGCAGGCGGGCGCATACATTGGCGCTCGCCAGAGTTGCAGAGAGATCCGGCGACGGAGGACGCAATCGCCTTCGACGGCGGCGGGGGCATTGGCTAAAGCAAGCCAGGTCGAGCGGTGCGGTTGGTGGCAAATGGCTGCTTTGGCGGCGCGTCCGCAGTAAGGCGCGCCGGTTGCGAGGAGAGTTACATGAGGCTCAAGCACGGGATTGGACTGGTGCCACTGCTATGGTTTGCAATCATGGCGAGCGCTGCCGATACGCAATTGAAAGAGATTTCGGTGACAGCCCAGGGAAGCGCGACCGTAGTGGCGCTGGAAACCGCGGGACCGTTCACCCATAGCGAGTATCGGCCCCAGCCTTCGATGGTGCTGGTGGACCTGCAGAAAGTCTCATCCACCGCCCTGAAGCAGCGCCAGCGCAGCCTCGATTCGCCAGCGGTGAAAAGCTATCGGGTGCTCGAATACAAGAGCGTTGGGGGCATGGAAGTCACCCGCGTGGAGCTGACCGTGGCGGACGCGACCAAGTTCCAGGTCAAGGAGACCAGAAACGGGTTGCAATTGCTGCTTTCGACCGACGGCTTGCCGCCGGCTTCTCCGGCCGTGGCTGCGCATACGGCAGCAACCCCGGCGGCCGCGCCCAAGCCATTCGCTGCGCCCAAGGCGGTGGCCGTACTCAAACCGGTGGCCAGCGTGGCGCCCAAGCCGATGACGAGCGCAGGCGCGCCGTCGCAGCCGATTACCATCCGCAACATCGGGGTGGTTCGCACCAGCGCCGGCATGGCGGTTGAAATCGAAGGGCGCGAAGACGGCGAGGACTTTACGGCTGAGCTCTCCGGAACGGCTGGTATTGGATATCGACAATTCGCTCTCGGCCAGCAGGCAGCAAACCATCATGGTGAATGCGGCCGATCTGAAGTCGGTTCGCATCTCGCAATTCCAGTCAACTCCTCCGGTCACGCGGGTGGTGCTCGATCTGACCGGGCCGCGTGAATTCGACCTCGCCAACCGGGGCAACAAGCTGGTGGTCACGGTGTTGCCGCCAAGAGCGGGATCGCCGGCCAACGGTAGCTTCCCTTCCCCCACGGCAAAGCCCGAAGCACCCGCAACGTTGGCGCAAACGGCCGCGCCCGAGATTACGCCGGTGGCGATCCAAGCGACTGCGACCCCGGTGCCGGCCTTCGCCAGCCCGGTGCAGGCGGCTTCGGCAAATACCGCGACGGCAACGCTGCAGCCGGCCGGAGCGGCCTTCGCTGACGAAACAGGGGTTCCCGCAGTAACGGAGAAAGCGGCGAAGAAAGAGACTGCCCCGCCGCCGCAGCCGGCCAAGGCGCCGGCAGCGCCAGCCACTCCAGTTTCGGCCATCCCGGTTCCGGCTACCCCGGTCATGGCGAAAGCGTCCTACACGGACTCCGCGCAAAAGGCGCAGGCAGCCGCTCCGCAAGCCAGCCCGGCGGTGCAGAACGGCGCTTCCGGCCAGGCAAGGCTGGTGCCAGCCACATTGAGCACTACAGAGGGACAGGCAAACGGCGCGCAGAAGGGTGCGGACTACGTCTTTGTGACGCCGGATTTCAAGAAGCAGGACGCAGCGCAGGCCTCGGCTGTGACGCCGGATTCCAAGAAACAGGCGACCACGGCAGCCGATCCGGTGGGCACGCGCGCCAACGAGGCGGCGACTACCATCGCGCAGGCTCAGCCGCCGGTGCTGACCGCGCAGGCGCAACCGCAGACGCCTCCGGCACCGCAGCCGGCGACGAATCTCGCGCTGGAACAGCAGAAGGCAAGCGCCACCCCCGCGCCTCCGGCGGCAGCCAAGAAGTACACCGGCGAGCCGATCTCGGTGAACCTGAAGGATGTGGACCTGAAGGACTTTTTCCGGCTGATTCACGAGATCAGCGGCCTCAACATCGTGCTCGATCCGAACGTGAAGGGCACGCTTACCTTGGTGCTGGACGACGTGCCGTGGGACCAGGCGCTGGACGTGGTGTTGCATAACAACGGCCTGGGACGCGAGCTGGAAGGCAGCATCCTGCGGATCGCGGCGCTGGATACCTTCCGCAAGGAAGCCGAGGAGCAGCGCGCGCGGACCGATGCGCTGGCGCTGGCGGTCAACACAGTCACGGTCACCCGCTTCCTCAGCTACGGGCGCGCCAAGGACGTGATGCCGACCATCAAAAAGCTGTTGACGAAGCGCGGCGAAGTGCTCGCCGACGATCGCACGAACGCCCTGATCATCAACGATATTCCGAGCATCCTGCCCGGACTCGACCGGCTGATCACGCAGCTTGACCGCAAGACGATGCAAGTGGAAATCGAAGCTCGCGTGGTGTCGGCGACGCGAAACTTCGCCCAGCAGTTCGGAACCCAGCTTGGCTTCGCCTGGGGCAATGGGTCGACATCGGTAGGCGGCAACCCGTCGACCGGATACAGCCACGCAAACCTATACGTCGTCTTCGGGGGCGTTCCCGTACTTCACCAGCAGCGGCAGCCATCCCGCTGTTCTCGAACCTGGCGCCCGAGGGAAATACCAGCGGCCTAGGGCTTCTCGACCGCGGTCGGCAATTACCGCGTGGATGTGCTGCTTTCCGCCGCCGAGTCGCGCGGCCTGATCGAAAGTGCTGTCCCGGCCGCGAGTGGTGACGCAGAACAATGTCACGGCGGTGGTGCGGCAAGGCTACCGAATTCCGATTGTCACCCAGAGCCAGCTCGGCGGACCGGCGACGACAACTTATATCGACGCCTTTCTGCGGCTGACCGTCACCCCGCAGATCACGATCGAAAATACGATCTTCCTCGCCGTCGACGTGGAAAACACAACCCCGGACTTCGGCAACTCCAGCACCACGGTGGGCGGCAATCCCAGCTTGCTGACGCAGCAGGCGACGACGCAGGTTCTGGTCAGCGATGGCGGAACGGTGGTCATCGGCGGCGTCATTCAGACGCAGAGTTCGGTCAACATGCAGCAGGTGCCATGGCTGGGCAACATTCCGATCCTCGGCAACCTGTTCAAGAGCCGGTCGGTCATCAACCAGCACGCAGGAGCTGATCTTCATCCTGAGTCCGAAGATCGTCCAGACATAACGCGGCTCAATTCCGTTTCCAGATTGAGGGGCTGCTAAAGCGGCCCCTTAATTTTTTGGGGACCCCATCGGACGTCGAGCGCGGAAGGTCGAAGCGACCGAACTGCCTGCCGATATTCCATTGGATCGGCAAGAAGCTATTCAGGCGCGGGCCGGAGCCACCTTAAGAGCGATTCCCAGTAGGTATATCCCGACATATCGGAGTGTCATGGCGAGCGAAGTCGAGCCACCTTTTGTTCCTATTGCTGGAAAAAACACAGGGTGGCTCCACTCCGCTTCGCTCCGGTCGCCATGACATTTTTATGATGGAATACTGCGTAGTCGCGCAAGCTGCATTTCCCAACCGGCGCAACTACGGCGCATCCCGGGAAGCCCGCGCCATATACAATGGCCGCATGGACTACTCTGGACGGCAACAACGGCTCGAACTGGAGCTGCGAACGCCTGAAGCTGGATGCGATTCTGATCACGCATTTGCCGAACGTGCGCTACCTGACGGGCTTTACCGGCAGCGCGGCCGCACTGCTGATGGGCGGCAGCCGGCCGGTTTTCGTCACCGATGGCCGCTACGCCGAGCAGGCACGCGAGCAGGTGGCGCATGCGCGAGTGGTGGTGGCGTAAAGCCGGTTCGCTGGCGGGAGCGGCACGGGAGATTGCGGCGCGCAAACCGTCCCGTCTGGGGATTGAAGCCGAACACGTGACGGTGGCCACGCGCTCGCTGCTGGCTGAGGAACTGCGCGGATCGAAACTGATCGCGACCTCCGGCGTGGTCGAGGGATTGCGAATGCTGAAGGAGCCCGAAGAGGTCGATGCCATTCGCGAAGCGGTGCGGCTGGGAGGACGCTTGTTGCCGCTGCGTGCTGCGCACGCTGCGTCCGGGGCGCTCCGAAATGGACGTGGCGGCGCGGCTTGAGTACGCGGCACGACGCGCCGGGGCCGAAGGCATGTCGTTCGAAACGATTGTCGCATCCGGTCGCGCGCTCGGCGCTGCCGCATGGCGTCGCTTCCGAGGCGCCGCTGCCAAAGCTGGGATTCGTAGTCCTCGATTACGGTGTTATACTGCACGGTTACTGCTCTGACATGACTCGCACGGTTCACCTGGGAAAACCCAGCCGGCAAGAGAGAGGCTGGTATCGTGCGGTGCTGGAGGCGCAGCTTGCGGCGATATCCGTCGTCAGTCCCGGCGCGAAATTGTCGGAGGTCGATAAGGCTGCGCGATCGGTGCTGAAGAGTTCGAAGCTGGAAAAATTTTTCACGCACTCGACCGGTCACGGGGTGGGATTGGAGATCCACGAACCGCCTCGGGTGGCTGCCAATCAGGACGGCACGCTTGAAGCCGGGAATGGTGATTACCATCGAGCCCGGGAATCTATGTGCCGGGCAAGGGCGGCATTCGTATCGAAGACATGGTGCTGGTCACCGGCCGTGGCTACGAGCTTTTGACGCCCGCCAGAAAAGATTTTGTGGAACTCTGAAACGGCGGCTGCATCGGTATCCCACATCTACTAATCGCGGCAGATACGTGGGGCACCGTTGTCCCAGGTTTGCGCGAACGCGGCGAGCCCTGGGGTTGGGAAGCGGACGCGGTTGTGGCCTGATAAAATAAAAATGAACCTGAAAGAAATCAAAGAGCTGATCGAGTTCTTAATCGAAAAGGACGTAGCCGAGTTCGAACTGGAGCGCGGCGACGTCAAGGTGCGAATCAAGCGAGGGCAGTCGGCTGCGTTGTATGCGCCGGCGCCGTCTCCCATGGCTTCGCATTTTCCACCCGCCAGCTCGGTGCTTGCACCGGGCGGACACGCCGCACCGCCGGCGGCGGCCGCGCCGGCCGAGGAAGAGGACTTCACCTGGTGAAGTCGCCCATTGTCGGCACTTATTACGAGTCGCCTTCGCCGGGCTCGCCGCCGTTCGTGACGCCGGGCGATCGTGTAACGCAGGGACAGGTGCTCTGCATCGTCGAAGCCATGAAGTTGATGAATGAGATCGAGTCGGACGTGAGCGGGCGAGCTGGTAAAGATTCTGGTCAGCAACGGGCAGCCGGTGGAGTACGGGCAGCCGCTGTTTTCGGTCCGGACGAGATAGTTTCGCGCCGGGAACGCCGGACGCCGGACAAGCCAGGGACACAGGCCGGTGCGGGCAACCGGCCCTGGCGAGATCGCTCGCCGGAATGATTCGGCGGAAGCTTGACCGGCGGCGCAGTGGAGACTCGATGACGGACAAAATGCGGGCTCGCGGGGAGTGCTCCGTGGGGCGGAACTTGGATTTCTTTTCGGCCATTACTTTCCATGTTTAAAAAGATCCTGATTGCCAATCGCGGGGAAATCGCCCTGCGAATCATCTGCGCGTGCAAGGAGCTGGGAATCCGCACGGTCGCCATTTACAGCGACGCGGACCGCAATTCGCTGCACGCACGCTTTCGCCGACGAGGCCATCTGCATAGGGCCGCCGCGGCCGAGCGAAAGCTATCTCAACATCCCGGCAGTGATCAGCGCAGCCGAAATCAGCAACGTCGACGCGGTGCATCCCGGATATGGCCTGCTGAGCGAGAACGCCAATTTCGCCGAAGTTTGCGAAACCTGCGGCATTACCTTCATCGGACCGTCCGCCGGAATATCATGCGCATGATGGGCGAAAAAGAAAAAGCCCGCATGGCGATGAAAAAAGCCGGGGTGCCGATTCTGCCGGGCTCCGAAGGGGTCATCGCCTCGGCGGAAGAGGCCGGGGAGTGGGCGCGGCAGACGGGATTTCCGGTGATCGTGAAGGCTTCGGCCGGCGGCGGCGGGCGCGGTATGCGCATCATTCGCTCGCTGGAGGAGTTGCCGCAATTATTCAACGCCGCGCAGAGCGAAGCGGCGGCGGCCTTCGGCAACGGCGCGCTCTACCTGGAGAAATACATCGAGCGCCCGCGGCACATAGAGTTCCAGATGCTGGCCGACTCCTTCGGCAACGTGGTGAGCCTGGGCGAGCGCGAATGCAGCATTCAACGGCGGCACCAGAAGCTGATCGAGGAATCGCCTTCGGTGAAGATGACCCCGGAGCTGCGCGCCAGCATCGGCGAGCTGCTGGCCTCGACGCTGAGCCGGATCGGCTATGTCAATGCCGGGAACCGTCGAGTTCCTCATGGACGAAGACGACTCGCTGAGCTTTATGGAGATGAACACGCGCATCCAGGTCGAACATCCGGTAACCGAGATGCGAACCGATGTGGACCTGGTGAAGGCCCAGATTCTGATCGCGGCCGGCGCCAGGTTCTCCGAGGTGCTGCCGGCGGTGGTCGAGCAGCGCGGGCATGTGCTCGAATGCCGCATCAACGCCGAGCATCCGGAAAAGTTCACGCCCTCGGCGGGCAAGATCACGGCTTTCCATACGCCCGGGGAAACCGGCGTGCGGGTTGACACCGCCATGTACGCCGAAGCGGTCGTGCCGCCCTACTATGACTCGCTGATCGCCAAGCTGATCGTGCGCGGCAAGGATCGCGCCGAGGCCATTGCACGCATGTCGCGGGCGCTGGATATGTTTATTGTCGAGGGCATCCACACCTCGATTCCACTGCACCGGCGGATCATGAAGGACCCGGAGTTTATTGCCGGGCGTATCGACACGAAGTTCATGGAAAGATTTCTGGCGGAGTCGAGCCCGAGCCTGCGACCGCCCGTTCAAACGCCGGCGCAGGTCGAATCCGCTGCCGCAGCGGCGGCTCCCGAGACACGGGCTGAAGCCGCAAGCGCTCCGGCATCGGCTGCCGAGTGGGCGGGGAGCGGCGTCGCGCAGAAAGCATCGGGCGAGAAAAAGCGTCAAGGAGCGCGGGTAAAACCGACTTGGGAACCTTAGCGATGTTGCCGCCGCTGTACGCGATTCTCGATATCGACGGCTTAGCGGAGCGGCTTCGGATTCGACGCATGGCGGAGCAGGCGTCCGGCAATCGCGACAGGGAGGCCGTGATCGAAGCCCCGGCGGAGGCCGAGTTGCTCGCGGCGGTGCTTGATTTTGCCGGGCAGTTGCGCGACGGCGGCGTTCGTCTGGCTGCAATACAGGGCCAAGCGGCTGCCGGCGCGATCCGCATTGGCCCACGCCCGCGCTTTGCGGCAGAGCTTCCCGGAACTCAAGCTCATCATGAACGACCGCGCCGATCTCTGCCTGGCGGCGGACTTCGACGGGGTTCACGTTGGACAGGACGACCTTTGGCCGGAAGCGGTTCGCGGCCTGATTGGGAGGCGCATCGTTGGCGTCTCGACCCACAACCCCGAGCAGGTTGCCGAAGCCTCGGCGAGCCCGGCGGACTACGTTGCCATCGGCCCGGTATTCGCCACCGGCAGCAAGCTGAACCCCGACCCGGTGGTGGGCCTGGACGGAGTGCGGCGGGCCCGGCAACTCACCGGCAAGCCCCTGATCGCCATCGGCGGCATTACCCTGGAAAATTGCCGCGAGGTGCGCGCGGCGGGAGCGGACTCGATGGCCATCATCTCCGCGCTGATGGATCGTCCGCGGGAATCCGCCGGAGAATTTCTGCGCGTCCTGGCCTGAGGCGTGGGTCACCCTGAAGAGCGTCCCTTAGCAGGCTGCTGAAAAACTGTTTTTCGAGGATGATCCTGAGAGTAGAGCGAAATCGGATTTGGTGTAGACCACGATTTCCACCTTACCGCAAAAAACCGCGGTGAAGGTGGGGCACCCGAGACTACGCCTTTTGCGAAAATGCTCTAGCCGAGGTTCCCGGCCCGCCTGTCGTTGGCTTGCCGGGGTGGAAGAGCCGGGGTCTCCGACTACGGGCTTTTGCCGTTGTGGGGTGAAGCAGCCGGGGTCTGCTGTTGGCGAGCGCTGGAAGCAAAGCAGATCCTTCGCTGCGCTCAGGATGACACCTCAGAACACTTTTTCAGCAGTGGGCAAAGCCACCTTCGAAAAAATATTTATGCAACCAGCTCTATGCACCTACGACGCGGCGAGAGTCCAAATCAGGACGCGCTGCCGAAGGTCAATACCGGTTGTCGCGCTCGTAGGTCAAGGATTCCGCCGAGACGTGGCGGCTGAGGCTGGAACGGTCCACCAGGAAGGCGCGCTCGAGCAGCTCGGGACGCAGCACTTCGGCCGTGGGACCGGCGATGGACGCGGCCTCGGGCGTGAGCAGAATCACCGACGAAAAGTTATCGCGAACCAGAGCGAGATCGTGCATCGCGGCGACGATGGTGATGCCGCGCTGGTTCAGCGTCCGCAGCAATCCCATCAGTTCGATTTGGCGTCCGAGGTCGAGGTGTTGCGTGGGCTCGTCGAGCATCATCACCTTGGGCTGCTGGGCCAATCCGATGGCGATCTTCACCCGTTGGCGCTCGCCGCCCGAGAGATCCGAATACGGCGCGCTCGCGCATACCCAGGATATCGACCGCTTGCATCGCGCTTTCGACGACTTCGAGATCGCGGGCGGAGGGACCGGCGAAGCGCCGGAGATGCGGCACCCGTCCCTGGGCAACGATTTCTTCCACGCGAAACGCGAAGGGGACATCCAGGTGCTGCGGGACGAGCGCCGCATAGCACGACAGCTCGCGCCGGCTCCACGACTCCAGCCCGCGCCCCTGCAAAAGGACCGTGCCCGAGGTGGGACGAAGAAGCCCGGCAACGATTTTCAGCAATGTGGTTTTGCCGACGCCGTTGGGACCCACCAGCGCAATCATCTCCCGCTCTTCGATACGAAAGCTCAGATCGTCGAAGATGGCGCGCTCTCCGTGCGCGAAACGCACGATTGCGGAACTCGATCACGGCAGGCACTAGAGAGAAGCACTCCTTTTCTTCTGATTCAAAAGATAGAGAAACGCCGGACCGCCGATGAAAGCCGTCAGCAGCCCCACGGGAATCTCAGTCGGTGCAAATGCGGTGCGGGCAATCGTATCGGCTACGATCAGAAACATCGCGCCGCTCAAAGCGGACGCCGGCAGAAGTCGAAAATTGATCGGGCCCGAGAATGATTCTCAGGACATGCGGCACCAGCAGTCCGACGAAGCCGATGAGGCCGCCCAACGACACCGACCAGCGCCGTCAGAACCGAACCGATGACCACAACCAGGACTCGAAGCTGGCCGACGCGCACTCCGAGCTGTTCGGCATATTCTTCGCCCAAGCGCGAGCGTGTTCAGTTGCCGCGCCAGCGGAATCGCCAGCACCAGCGCCGCGACTTCAACCACGGTGATGATCAAAACCTGCGTCCAGGACGGAACCCCAATCTCGCCATGCAGCCAGGCCGTCAGCATGCGCATTCCCGGATTCGACGCTTCCTTCCCGAGTTCAAGGGCGGAGGTAGCGGCGTTCAGCATGGTGCCGATGGCGAAGCCGGCAAGCAGCATGTTTTCCACCGCGAACTTTCCGCCGGCCCGCGCCAGACTCCATACCACGGCCATCGTCAGCAGCGAACCGGCAAATGCCAGCAATGGCGGTGGCGCTGATTCCGGCAATCGACATGGTCGGCACCAGAAACACGGCGACTGCTCCGCCCAGCGCGGCGCCGCCCGAGGCTCCCAGAACGAAAGGATCGGCCAGAGGGTTGCGGAACAAGCCCTGGAACAGCACTCCTGTCGCCGACAATCCCGCGCCCACCAGCCCCGCGGCAATGACTCTTGGAAGTCGCAAGGTAAACAAAATGATGCCCGCATCCCCGGCGTCGGACGGATGCAGCAAAGCACGAATCACCGCGGGGAACGGCACTCGGACCGCACCCAGACCGGATGAAACCACTCCCGCGACCAGCAGCAAGACGGCCAGCGTGAACAGTGTCGAAGATGTTTTCAGACGGCGTCGCATGCTGAATTCAGCTTACAAGGTTTCCCGCGCATTCCCCGCCTTTATCGCGCTCCGCGCAGGCTCGGTGAACTGGCTGGCAGCGCACGGAGTTGACGGGCAAAGTCCTCCAGGGCATCGAACGCCACGGGACTGGGAAATTGCAAGCGATCGTCGACGCGAAGGACGTGTCCCAGGCGAACCGCGTCGAGCGAGTTCCATCCGGCGCGCTGCTGCATTTCATTGAGCCCGAATGGCGAGTCCCTCAACACCAGCACGTAATCCGGCTTGCGGGAGATCATGGCTTCCAGACTGACCCGCAGCCAGTCCTGAGTCAGATCATGGGTGATCGGGCGCGCCCCGGCCACGGCAAGCAATTCGGAGATAAACGCTCCGCTGCCCCGCCGTAATGCAGGGATCGAGCGAAAGCACCAGGAAAACCGAGGGTCCGCGTCCGGCTTTGTGCCGCCAGCGAACGCACCCGGCGCTCGCGCGCCCGCAGTTGTCCAACGAGCAAAGCCGCTTCGCGCTCGCGTCCCATGGCAAGGCCGATGCTGGAAATCGAGTGATACAGTCCCGCCAAGCCCCGGTCACTCACCAGAAAAACCGGAATGCCAATGCGCTCGATTCCCTGCACGGTCTCGGGGCTGTTCAGGGTGGCGACGGCGATTACCAGGTCGGGATGCAAGGAGGCGATCTTTTCGAGCGAAGGATTCAGGAGATCGCCAATGCTCGGCTTCTGACGCGCCGCTTGCGGGGGATAGTGGGTGTAATCGGTGATGCCGGCAATGTCCGCTCCGCCGCCGATGGCATAGACGGTATCGGTAATGCTCGGCGTGAGGCAGATGACGCGATGGACATGGTCGGGTACGGAAACCGCTGCGACCGAGGTCATCCCGCACCAGCCGGTTTGCCGCCGCGGACAACGAAAACAGCAGCAGCATTGCCGTGCAGGCGCAAGCCCTTTTCAGCACAACGATCCGGCTGCCATGCGCGGCCATGCCTGGTTGGAATTTCCCGAACACATCTTCTCCAAAAACTTGTCCGCAAAAGTTGGTCAGGCGGGATTTCAGTAACGGCGGCTTCCTTGGACCTCGGACCTCGTCGGGTCCCGATTGCCAGAGATGCGCGTCGGCTCTCCCAGCGAAGCCGAACTGGCCATGGACATGTATCTGGCCGGTCTCCTGACTTGCGCCTCGACGGTGCGAACCACCTTCCCAGAGAACCGCTCCTCCAGTGGATTCTCCGTTCGCATCTCAGCGTTTACAGTTGCGGGGCAGTGGCGGCATCTCACCGCGCTTCCCTTACCAGATGGCGTTGTTATAGCCCCAACCGGGCGGGAGTGTCAATCGGAACCGCCGCGCAAGGCCGTGATGCGCTACTCGGCTGAGGCGATCCTCGCTCACAGCGATTCAGAATAGGTGTACCAGAGGCGACTGCGAAGTGTCATCCTGAGCGAGCCGGGGTCCCCGACAAGGCCATTGTTGGTTTGTTGGGGTGGATCAGAAAGCAGATCCTTCGGCTCCGCCTCAGGATGACACCTCGAGAAATCGGATACACCAAATTGAAACCGCCATAAAAGCGAGAGGCCAAGCGCGATGCCTGGCCTCTTGCGAGCTGCGGGAAAACGCATCCAATTCGCTCTCCCCCGGCACGCATGCTGTTGCGCGTCCCGGGGTGGAATCCGGGGTCCCCGACAAGCCTTTTGTTGGCTTGTTGGGGTAGAATCCGGGGTCCCCGACAAGCCTTCGTTGGCTTGGGGTAAAGAATCCGGGGTCCCCGACAACGGCCGCTGTTGCCGTTGTTGGGGTGGCAATCAGAACTGAATGTCGAACTGCTCCTGGTGAAGCAGCGCGTCGTTCTTGAACAGAATCGGGACGGCGGACAAGTTCTTCCATCTCGGTCAGCCACTTGCCGTTGTTGGACTTCAGTTCCTTCGCCACCTCGGGATTGACCCTCAGGGTGATGTCGGTGGCCTCGATGTGCGAACGGATCTTGCGCAGCTCCGAGTAAATCTCATTGCACACCGTGGTGACCGACTTGACGAAGCCCGTGGCCGCGCAATACGGACAAGGCGAACCCAGCGTACGCTCCAGCGACTGCTTGACCCGCTTGCGGGTGATCGCCACCAGTCCGAAATCATTGAACTGCAGAACCTTGGAGGGAGCGCGGTCAGCTCTTGAGCGCCTCTTCGAGCGCCTGCATGACTTTCTGCCGGTTCTTGCGCTCATCCATGTCGATGAAGTCGATGACGATGATGCCGCCGAGATCGCGCAGCCGGATCTGCCGCACGATCTCCTTGATGGCATCGACGTTCGTCTTGACGATGGTGTCTTCCAGGCGAGCCGTTTTGCCGACATACTTGCCGGTGTTGATGTCGATGGCGACCAGCGCTTCGGTCTGGTTGATGACGATGTAGCCGCCGCTCTTGAGCCAGACCTTCGACTTCAAGGACTTGTTGATTTCCTCCTGGATGCCGAACTGCTCGAACAGCGGAGTGGGCTTGGTGTAGAGCTTAATGCGCCGCACCAGGTTCGGCTGGAAGCGCGAGGCGAAGCGCACGACACGCTCGTACTCCTGCTCGCTGTCGACCCAGATCTGCGAAAAGTCCTGCGTAACCTGATCGCGCAGAATGCGCTCCACCAGGTTCAGATCGTGATAGATCAGCGCCGGAGACTTGCTGTTGTCGGCGCGGCTGCGAATCTCGTTCCACAGGTGCTTCAGGAAGCGGATGTCGGCGCGCAACTCGTCTTCCTTGATTCCGGCGGCGGCGGTACGGACGATGAATCCGCCGTGGCCGTTTTCGCGCTCGCTGGCCACTATGCGCTTCAAACGCTGGCGCTCGTCGTCAGAGCTGATCTTGCGCGAGACGCCGACATGGTTCACCGTCGGCATGTAGACCAGGAAGCGGCCCGGCAGCGCGATGTGGCTGGTGATGCGCGCGCCCTTCTTGCCGATGGGCTCCTTGGCGATCTGAATCAGGACCTCCTGCCCTTCCTTGAGCAGCTCGCTGATCAGCGGCACCTGGCGCGGAGCTTCACGGCGCGAGCGCATCGGCCGTCCACGGCGTCCACGGTGATCACGCCCGCCGCGGCTCGGGATAGGCGCGTCTCGGCGCGCTGCTGGTAGCCGGCGGTCGTCTCGCGGCGCGCGCAGTTCGGCTCGCCCGCCGTCGCTCGATTCCTGCGGTTGATCGGAATCCTCGTCCTCTTCCTCATCTTCCTCTTCCTCGCCGGCCAATTCAGGCTCGGCCAGAATTTCCGATTCCTCAAACTCATCGGCATCTTCCGGATCGAAGTCGTACTCGGACTCGTCCAGCACATGCTCCTCGCTGGTTTCGCGAACGGTCTGGCCCAGCAGGTCGCCATTGGCGGTCTCAGCCAGGCGATCGAATACCTGTTCGACGATCTCCTGATGGCCTTCGGTGTTGAAGTGCTCGGCGTAGGAAGGCATGTCGGTCTCTTCCTCGTCGAGTTCTTCGTGCACCACCGGACCGCCCTCGGGCGAATAACTGCCCCGGGAAACTGTCGCGGGAGCTGCTGCGGGCTCGTCGCGCAGAATGTCCTGGCGCTCGGCGGGTGTAGCTTCCGAGGTTGCCGTTTCCTGTGCCGCCGTTTCCAGATACGCCAAGGGAGCTGGCAAATACTCGCCATCTCCGGCCGGAGTCGCAATCGGTTCGTCGCGCGATTCCGACGGCGTTTCCCGATCGGCCTCTGGCTGGACGTCTTCGAATACAGGCACGGGAAGTATCGGCTTGGCCTCGACCACGGGCTCGACCACCGGCAGCGCTCGATCGTCTCGTCCACAGCATGGGTCTGCCGGCGTGGTGGGCTGGCGATAAGGCAGCACTTCCGGCTCGGCGACACTGGCGTGAGACAACGGCTCGTCGGCCTGGGGCGCCATGGTGCCGGCGCAGCTTCGGAAACAGCGGACGTGCTGGCCGAGGCAACTTCAGGCGTAGCGGCTTCGGCGGTCGTTACGGGCGCGGAATCCACTACGGAATCGACCGAAGACTCCGGCAACGGGCTCGCTTCGGGCTCGGGAGTGCCAGTGGTTTCAGCCGGTTCGGGCAGCATCTCAACGTGGGTCACCGGACCGGAGTCCGGCTTGCGGTACTTGGAGATCGACTCTCCGGGCAGAACGATCGGCGTGTAATTTTCCGGCAGGGCAAACTCTTCCCGCGGTTCACGTTCACGCGGTTCACGGTCACCGCGGTCGCCACGGTCGCGACCACCACGGCCACCACGGTCACGGTCACGATCGCGACCGCCCCGGCGTCCGCGGAATTCTTCGCGACGCGATGAGAACTCCTGGCGCGGCTCCGGCGCGCGTTCCCGCTCTTCCCGCGGTCCGGCGTCGGCACCGCGGCTGTAGCGGGCAATGGACTCGCCGGGCAGCACCATCGGCGCATAGTCGGCGGGCATTCCCTGGTAATTCGCCGGCTCTTTGTCGACCGCCGTAGCCTCCGGCATCGACTGTTCTTCCTGAACCGCGGCAGGAATCTCCGGCTCGACCTCTTCTTCGGGTTCTTCGGGCGCGGCAGATGGCTGCGGCTCGCCGGAGCAGCCTCGGCCTGCGGGCTTGCCGGCTGCGATTCGGGTCCGCGCTCGCGGCCTCCGCGACGGCCCCGGCGCCGGCGACGGCCCCGCCAGCGGTGCGCGCCTTCCGCATCCTGGGGCTCCGCGTCATCGGTCTCGCTTTCAGCCGCCTCGGCGGGCTCATCGGCCTCTTCGGCGAGACTCTTCTTCCTCGGTCTCCTCCGGCTCCGGCGCGGCAGGCGCACTCTCGATGGGCGACTGCTTCACCTCGGCGAATTGCGGAAGCACCTTGACTTCGCCAAACTCCTCCTCGTCCTCCTCGCCTGCAAAATCGAGGAAGTCGGAGACATAGAGAAAAGCGTCGCGTTCCAGGCCAACATCGACAAAAGCCGATTGCATGCCGGGAAGCACGCGAGTGACGCGTCCTTTGTAAATCGAACCCGCGAGGGTGTACTCATTTTCACGTTCGAAGTACACTTCGGCGAGCTGATCGTCTTCGACCAACGCCACCTTGGTTTCGTGAGGGGTTGAAGAAACGTACAATTCCTTGTTCATGGTTGCTCCGGGCTCGCGGAACTGGCATGGACTCGAGGTCCCGGCAAATGCAATGCAGTTGCCTGGGTGGCCACGGCCCGCGCCAAATTGGCGAGCGTCACCGGAAGTGGAATAGGCAGGTCAGTCTTGAAGTTCGGTGGACCGCTCCGCCACGCCTACGAAGTGCTGCCGCGTGGTGATGGAGAAGGGCCGGGGACCACACGGGTGAAGCTGTGTGGAGACTCCGCCAACACGCTTGCTTCCCCATTCGCCGGAACATCTGCTTCCGCCGGCGATGCCGGCAGCCACAGATGACCGATAAAGTGAGCAAGTATTCATGTCAGCCGAAACTGCGTCAATCTTCTGCACCGAAATACTGCGTCGCGCCTTCAGGGTTTGTGGCCACACGCTCATGGGCAAAGCCGTAAGGCCTATGCCAATAAGGGGCCGTTACCCGCCCCGGGCAACGCTCCTTCAATCCTGTCCGGCCCTTTTCCTCTGGCCGGCGAGTGCTCTTCTTGCGAAGAGCGGTAAAGATCTTGACCCTTTTTGTTAGTCGGGGCCGGGCTCAGGTCCTGAGCACCGTCGCCGAAACTCTCAAGCCGCCCTGCCTTGCAGCAAGCATGCTAATTCACGAAACGGCGCATACGGACGTTCATCACGATTCCGAGCGCCAAGAATGTAAATAGCACCGACGAGCCACCATAGCTCATCAACGGCAGCGGAATGCCGGTCACAGGCATAAAGCCGACCACCATTCCTACATTGACCAGCACATGAAACGCAAGAACCGCTACAACGCCCATCACGATGAACGTTCCAGCACGATCGGGCGCCGTTTGAGCGTTGCTGATCAAACGCATCAACATTAGAAAGTATAACAGTAAGACGAAGGTTGCGCCGACGAAACCGTGCTCTTCCGACCAGGCGGCAAAGATAAAGTCGGTGTGGGGCACCGGCAGGAACTGCCCCTGGGTTTGGGTGCCCTTGGTCGCGCCCTTGCCCCAGAGTCCGCCGGAGCCGACCGCAACCAGCGACTGGATTACCTGGTAGCCGGAGCCTTTGGCATCCGCCTCCGGGGCCATGAAGCTGGTCAAACGCTCCTTCTGGTAGGGCTTTAGCCCGTAATGCCACACGGCAGGCATCAGGATGCCGGCAATCAGCAGCAAAATCAGGGCATGCTTGGCCCGCATCCCGCCCAGAAACAACTCCCATGATGGCCACTGGAACATAGGTGAGCGCGGTGCCCAGGTCGGGCTGCTTGAGCACCAGCAGCATCGGAACGACGACGATCATTCCCGCCTTCACCAGCTCGCGAAACGGCAATTCACGTTCGTTGTAGTCGGCAAAATACTTGGCGATGGCAAGCATCAGGATCAGCTTGACCCACTCCGAGGGCTGAAAATGCGCTCCCCCGGGCAGCAAAATCCAGCGGCGCGCCCCCAGGTACTTGCGGCCGAAGACCAGCACCGCCAGCAGCGACACGATGGCAGACGCCATACATCCACGGCACGTTCTCCAGCAGCACCTGGTAGTTCACCACGCTGAGGATGAACATCAGCACCAGTCCGGCGGCTATCCAGTAGATCTGCCTGACGTGCATTCCCTGAAACTTCGTGTTCAGGGTCGCGCTGTAGATTTCCATCACGCCGAGCGCGCAGATGATGAGCACGATCAGCAGCAGCACCCAGTCGAAATCGCGGAAGCGGATATAGCGTCTCATCGCCGGGAAGCCGCTCCTGGCGGGAGATTCGATGATCGCAAGCACACCGGGAAGGTTATTCCACGGCCTGCTGCCGTCGACAGGCGCATGGCCGGACCGGGCTGCGAGTTGAGAATCTTTCTCGGCAAAGGCCTCCATGCCGGGCGCCGCAATCGCCCGATGGAATGGACTGTCCCTCTCGGAAAGACGGAAGCGTGCGCCGTGCAACTGGTCGGTCGCGCCGCCCCACAGGCCGGTCATCTCAGCCGGTTTCGGCTTAGCCGTTGGTAGTTTCCGGGGTGGTTTCCGGCGTGGTTTCCGGCGGGCGCTTGCCCTGCGCGGGCTTAGGCGTCCCGCTGCCAGCCGCTTCGGGAGTGGTGGCAGGCTTCGATTCGGGTTTCTGCTCGTTGGCGGTTGGCCGCGGCCACGTTCACCTGCTGGGCGCGCTGTTTCTCCACGTAAGCCTTGACGACCTGGGCGGCCATGCGCGCCGCCAGGTATCCGTGTTCGCCGCCTTCCACCAGAACGGCCACCACGATCTCGGGATTGCGGCGCGGGGTGACGCCCACGAACCAGCCGTTATCCTTGAAAGCCGCCTTGTTGGCCATCTTGGCTTTCATCGCGTTGGAAATGGTTTGCGCCGATCCGGTCTTGCCGGCAAAGTCGATGCCGTTCAGATGCGCGCTGGGCGCCGATCCGACGGGGTTCACCACGTCGGCCATGGCATCGGTGATGGTGTTCCAGCCCTCGCTGTCGATGGGAATCTGCTTCTCTTCGGTGTAGTTCACCATTTGCAGATATTGCGGCGGGCAACTGGTCGGGAAAAGCAACGTGCGGACGGCGCAAAGATCCCGTCCGAGGTGATGGCGCCGATGGCGCGCATCAGTTGCACGGGGGTGGTCGCCACGGCGCCCTGGCCGATGCCGACCGAGATGGTTTCGCCGGCAAACCACTTCTGCTTGTAGTTCTTGATCTTCCACTCTTCGCTGGGCATCACGCCGCTGACCTCCTGCGGCAGATCGATGCCGGTCTTCTGGCCGAGTCCGAACATGGTTGCGTACTTGGCGATGCGCCCGATCCCAAGCCGTTCCGCGAGGGTGTAGAAATAAGTGTCGCAGGACTGATAAATGGCTTTGGGAAGCATAACCGAGCCGTGCCCGCCCTTCACCCAGCACTTGAAGAATCGTCCGTAAAACGTTCCACCGCCGCCGCAATGAACCTGCAAGGTCTGCGAAATGCCTTCCTGCCATCCGGCCACCGACATGATGACCTTGAAGACCGAGCCGGGGGCGAGTTGCGCCTGGATGGCTTTGTTCAGCAAAGGCTTGGCCGGGATCGCGTCAGCAGTTCGTTCCACTCCTTTCGCGAGATGCGGACGGCGAAGGCAGTTGGGATCAAACGCCGGACGGCTCACCATGGCCAGCACTTCTCCGGTGCGGGGGTCCATGGCCACGATGGCGCCGTTCTTGCCCCCTAACGCCTCTTCGGCGGCAATCTGCAGATCGATATCGATGGTCAGCTTGAGTTGCTTGCCGGGAACGGCTGGCTTGTCACTGAGTTCGCCGACTTCCTTGCCGCGACTGTTGACCAGTACCCGCCGCGAACCGTTCTGACCCATGAGGATGTCGTTGTAGTACTTCTCGACCCCCGACTGCCCGACGATGTCTCCCACGTTATTGAACTGGAACTGAGGCTGGTTCAGCATCTCATCGCTAACTTCGCCGACGTAGCCGATGAGATGGGCGGCGAAGCCGTTCTTCGGATAGAGCCGGCGGTGGACGGTGATGGTGTCGAGTTCGGGATATTCGTTGCGGTGCGACTCGATAAACGCCAATTCGTCGGGCGTAACGTCGTATTTCAGAAAGATGGGATTGAAGCCCGGCAGTGCCGCCATCCGCTTCAGGCGCTGGCGCAGCTCCGCCGGATCAAGATGCAGGCCGGCGGCGATGCCGTCGAGATCGGCGTCGAGATTCGCCTGCTTTTGATCGCGCAGCAGCAGCGCCGAAAACGATGGATAGTTGTCGACGATGATGCGGCCTTCACGATCGAGAATCTTGCCGCGCGGCGCCAGGATGGGAACTTCGCGGATGCGGTTCATCTGCGCCAGCGTGTCGTACTTTTCCTGGTGACGATCTGCAAGCGCCACAGCCCGAAAGCGAGCAGGACGAAGATCGCCAGGATTACGTACTGGACACGCGGTGAGCCGAATTTGGGGAACTTTTTCTTCGCGCCCGAACATCTTGGATCGCCTAGTCTCGGCGCATTCGGCCTGCGAATGCCTCGTTCCGCTCTCAGCGGATCCTATTGTGGACGCCTCGAAGCCGACTGCGAGTCTTTAGCGAGCACGTTGTGGACGCCACCTGGCTGGAACGCGACTGTTTAGCACTCGTTTGCTATCAATCTTAAAACCACCATTCCATGGAGCCAATGCAACATTCCACTTAATTCTACCCTGATTGTGCTAGCGGCAATGCCTCGAAGGTAGTAAGGCGGGCAAGGAAAAGCCGCCTGTGCCGAGTCGCCGATGGCATCAAATGCCGTTCGGAGATCCGCCTGACCTTTTTGGCCGATTCGGAGCGCGACAGCTTACGATCCGACGAACCGGGCGTAGAGGCTGCGGGCGACTCCGGTGTCCGTCGTGCCCTTGATGATGGCCCGCCCGTCGGGGAAGAGCGTCAGCTCGTAGGGGTCGCGCCAGAACTTCAGCACGAACTCGTTATGGCGCACCGTACCGTGCGGCGGCAGCCGTTGCGCCATCTCGCGCGAAGTCGATTGGCCGATGGCGCTCGTGGATCTGCACGGAATTGCGGCCACACATGGTGATGTGCGGCCGGGCTTCGCCGGAGAGGTGGATGAAATCTCCCTCGCCGCAGGCGCGGCAGCCGGCGCGCGGATGATCGGCGACGATCTCGGTATGATCGTTCATCCACACGTCCAGCGAGAGCAGGCTGCGCCGCAGTTTGTCACGGGCGCCCACCAGAAACTTCAACGTCTCGGTGACGGTGATCGACGCCAGGGCGTTCACCGCCGAATTCAGAATGCCCGAGGTGTCGCAGGTCTCCACCACGCCGCGCGGCGAATCCGGAAAGATGCAGGCAAGGCAGGCCGTTTCATGCGGCAGCACGTTCATGGTGAGTCCGTAGCTGCCAACCGCCGCCGTATAGATCCAGGGCCGCTTGAACTTCACCGCAAAATCATTGATCAGATAGCGGGTTTCGAAGTTGTCGGTTCCGTCCAGGATGATGTCCGCCCCGTTCAGCAACTCCTCCGCGTTGGCCGGAATCAGGTCCTCGACCCGGGCGTCGACCTCGATTTCGGAGTTGAAGCTGCGGATTTTGCGGGCGGCAGCCACGGCCTTGGGCAAAGATTCCGCGGCATCGGCCTCGTCGAACAGGACCTGCCGCTGCAAGTTGCTGGGTTCTATGTAGTCGCGGTCGATGATCCGCAGATAACCGACCCCGGCGCGCGCCAGCAGGGAACTGAGGGCCGATCCGGTTGCGCCGCACCCGACAATGACGACGCGCCCCTGGCCCAGCTTCTTCTGGCCTTCAGCGCCAATGCCGCGAAACAGAATCTGCCGCGAATAACGATCTTCGAATTTCGCTTGTGATTTCATGATTTTAGCCGGAAACGATTTATTATAAGTGAGCTGACACGCATAGTCAGTGCCTTGAGGGACAGATGTCTGGCACCGGGAATGAGAGTTTCTCCTGCGGGTCCCCAACGTGCCGTGGTTGCGCGGGTTGGGGCGGAGAGCAGAATCACTGCTCATGAATGCAATTTCAGTGTGGGACGACAGGCCGGATGGAAAGGAGCGTCTCCTTGCTGGCCGGAGCCTCGTCGACCATCAGGCTCTTGGTGTTTCTGTCTGCTCTCTGCCTCGCCACTCGCTGCCCAGGATCAGAATACGCCGCCCGCGCCAAACGCCAATCAGCCGCCCACTTCGCGCGTCGACGCTGCAGAAGCTGCCGGCGGGAATTGTGGCCCGGGTCGAGTTGCACGGCACGGCCATGGGAACGGCCCCTACGTCGCCGCTTTGATCGAGCAGAAGCCCGGCGACCGCAGTGGACCGCGAGGCCATTCGCCGAAGCATTCGGCGGCTTTACGAGACGCGGCTGTTCGAAACCATCGACGTTGTCTGGGAACCCGCCGCCGCCGGGCAGATCAATCTGATCTTCGAAACCACGCCCAGATACTTCTGCGGATCGCTTTCGGTCGATGGCTTGCCCAAGGACGGGCCGCGCCTGAATGAAATGATTAACTCGGCCAACCTGGAGCTCGGGACGCACTACTCGCCGGAGACGGATCGCGCAAACCCTGGAGCGCATGCACCGCCTGCTGGAAGAGAGCGGCTACTATCAGGCCCAGATCACTTATCAGGAGTTTCCGGCTCCCGCGCTGCAGCAGATGAACGTGAAGTTCCATGTTGTCCCGGGCGATATCACGCACGTCGGCCAGGTGACGCTCACGGGCGATCCCGATGTCGCGCTCGACGACATCGAAGACTATCGCCGACATTCATCCCGGCGACAGGATTCGGAAGGGCCAGATTCAGCGTGCTCTCCAACGGCTGCGCAAGCGCTTCCAAAAGGGCAGGCGCTTGACCGCCCAGGTCGGAATCGCCCACTCGTACAATGCGGCAAGCAACACCGTCGATTACACCATCGAGGTGCGGCGCGGGCCCGAGGTCGACATCGTGACCGAGGGCACGAAGATCACCCCGGGCCAGTTGAAGAGATATGTCCCGGTCTTCCAGGAGGGAGCGGTCGACGAGGATCTGCTCAACGAGGGGCGCCGCAATCTGCGGGATTTTCTTCAGACCGAAGGGATTTTTCGACGCGAAAGTCAATGTGCAGGAAGAGCGGGAAGACGGCGCCGTCAAAATCGTCTATCAGGTGGACCGCGGCGCCAGGCATAGATTGCTCGGCATCAAGATTGAAGGCAACAAATACTTCGACAGCCAAACCATCCGCGAGCGCTTGTCCCTGCAGCCGGCGAGTTGGACCCAGCCGCATGGCCGTTTCAGCCAGGCGATCCTCGCCGTCGATATTTCGGCGATCAAGAACCTTTACGTGGCGAACGGGTTTCCTAACGTGGAGGTCACGGGCAATGTCGTGGACGACTCCGAAGGCGATCCGCAACGCTTGTTTGTCGATTTCCGGATCGTGGAAGGGCAGCAGGTGCTGGTGCGGAGCCTCGCCATCACCGGAAACAAAGCCTTTCCGGCGGAGCTGCTGCAACGCAATCTTTACGTCGTGCCGGGCCAGCCGTATTCGGAGATGAACGTCGCGACCGATCAGGATACGCTGGTCAACTTCTATTTCAACAACGGATTTCCCCGGGTGCAGTTCGAGGCCGCGGCGAAGCCGAGCGAGAGCGATCCGCGGCGCATGGATGTCGACTTATAAGATCACCGAAGGAGAACGGATTTACGTCGAGAATGTGGTTGCTTCGGGATTGGTGCATACGCGGCAGAGCGTGGTGGACCGCCGGTTCAGCATCCGCGACGGGGACCCGCTCGACCAGGCGAAGATGGTCGAAACGCAATCGCGCTTGTACGACCTGGGAATCTTCAACGAAGTGAACATGGCCGTGCAAAATCCCGGCGGGCAAATCGATCATAAAAACCTGCTCTATCAAATCCAGGAGGCGCGGCGCTACACCTTTCAGTACGGCGGCGGCATCGAATTCTCAACCGGCAACCAGCCGGGCAGCAATCCTCAGGGGAATACCGGCGTCAGTCCCACGGTATCTTTCAATGCCACGCGCATCATTTTTCGCGGGCGGGACGAATCGCTGATCCTGAAGACGCAAGTCGGCAACCTGATCAAGCGCGTTCTGCTCAGCTTCGACCAGCCGCACTGGTTCGATCTGCCGAAGTGGCATTTCACAACCACGTTTTTGTACGACAATACGCGCGATGTGAATACGTTCACGGCGGAGCGGCTGGGCGGATCGTTTCAGTTGGAGCAACGCGTTTCACGCGCGAACCATCTTGTTTTATGCTTTCAGCTACCGGCAAGACAAAGTTGACCCAAGCAGTTTTCCCGCCGGGTTCAGCCAGGACCTGCTGAACATTTATGCCGTCCCGGTGCGCATCGGAATGCCGAGCATCACCTTCGTCCGGGATACGCGTGACGACCCGGTCGACTCGACCAAGGGCATTTTCACCACGGCCGATTTCGGCGTGGCGACCGCAGCCTTGGGCTCGGAGGCAAACTTCGGTCGCGTGCTCGTGCAGAATGCGACCTATCATCGTTTCGGCAAATATGTCTTCGCGCGCTCGACCCGCATAGGGGTCGAATCGCCTTACAATAATTCCAGCGTGGTTCCGCTGCCGGAGCACTTTTTCGCCGGCGGCAGCACTTCCCTGCGCGGCTTCGCCGTCAACCAGGCGGGACCGCGCGATCAGTTTTCGGGGTTTCCGGTCGGCGGCAACGCCATGTTCGTCAACAATCTGGAACTGCGGGCTCCGCCGGTGCGCCTGCCGCTGGTGGGTCAGGGATTCAGTTTCGTCGTCTTTCACGACATGGGAAACGTCTTCGACACCGCCGAGCACATGTGGACCAATCTGCTGCGGTTTTCGCAACGGGACCAGCAAGGCTGCCGCAGCCTGACGGCACCGTGCGATTTCAGCTACATGTCGCAAGCGGTCGGCGGCGGAGTACGTTATCACACGCCGATCGGGCCTGTACGCCTCGATCTTGGCTACAATCTAAATCCGGCGTACTTTGCGGTACAGCCGCAAGGCACAACCGGAAGCGCGCCGCATGCGGAGCAGGTGCGGCACTTTAATTTGTTTTTCAGTATTGGGCAGACGTTCTGATGAAGACCCTGGGTTGGATTGCAGTGCTGGTTTTCTGGTTCGCGTCCCTGGCTTGGGCCAGCGAGCCGGGTAATCGAATCGCGGCAGCCACTGGCGAGCCGGTCGATCGAATCGTGGCCACGGTCAATGACGAGCCCGTGCTGGCCAGCGACGTTGACGATGCCGTCCGCATAGAGGCCTTGATGCAGGGCCGGGCAGTCACCGATATTCCACTGGCGGATTACCGGGCGGCCCGGGATCGGCTGGTCGATCGCACGCTGATCCGGCAGCAGATGACGGGCAGCAGCTACGTACCGCCGGCGCAGCAGGTGGAATAGCCGCATGGCCCTGGTGCGGGCGGCGTTTCCGGCGGCCAAGTCGGACGAGGAATGGCAGCAGGTGCTGGCCGCTTACGGAGTCCAGGAGCAGCAACTGCGCAAGAGCGTCGAAGAACAGCTCCAACTGATGCAGTTTGTGGACGCGCGCCTGCGCCACATGGTGAGCGTGTCACGCAGCGAAGTGGAAAGCTACTACGAAGACAAGCTGCTGCCGGAGTTGAGCCGCAAGGGAGCGGCCGCCGAACCTCTGGCGAACGTGCGCTCCGAGATTTACGAGCTTCTGTTACAGGAGAAAATCGACATCCAACTGAATACCTGGCTTGCCGGCCTGCGAGAGCAGGGGAACGTGCGGATTTTCCGCCCGGCCTCGGAAACGGCCAGCGGTTCCGGCGACAACTCCAGGGTGATGTCCTTTTCCGCCGTAGTTGGACGATGATGATCCGCTCATGCAACCACAACCAGACGGACTGCGACCCCCGGCCAAGCTAGACCGGATTCGCGGAAGGCATCTGCGCGGGACGACCACTTCCGGATACTTCAAATCCGGAGCCGCTCTCATTGCCGCGATTGCCAGCCTTGCCGTGCTGGCCGCGTCCCTCTGCGCCGTCTGGTATCTCAACAGCAACTTCTTTCGCGAGCGCATGCGGCAGAAGCTGGTAGTCGCGCTGCAATCGGTCACCGGCGGCGCCGTCGAAATCGGCAGCTTCCAATGGCGCCTCTCGCGGCTGGAATTCGCCGTTGACGACATTACCATCCATGGACTCGAAGCTGCCGGCGAGCAGCCCTACGCGCATGCCGACCATCTCCGCGCGCGGCTGAAAATCCTTTCCATCGTGCAGCGGAAAATCGCGTTGCGGGAACTTTCTCTCAGCCGTCCCATCATTCACATCCTGGTCTATGCCGACGGCCACACCAATCAGCCTCCCCTGCCCATCGGCGGAAATCAGAACGCGGTCCAGGCGCTGTTCAACCTGTCGATGGAGCGGCTGCAACTCGACGACGGCTGGCTGCTGTGGAACCAGCGCCGCGTCCCGCTGGATTTCTCGGCCGATGATTTTTCGCTGGCGATGAGCTACGTGAGGAATGCGAACCGCTATGACGCCCGGGTTCGCACCGGCCAGCTCAAGCTTCGTGACCGCGGACTTTCAACTTCCCTTGGCGCAGGGAGAGGCCGAGTTCAGCCTGCACCCGGACTACGCAACGCTCAACTCGCTGCAGGTCTCCACCGGCCATTTGCTGCTGGAGGCCAACGGGAGCCTGACAAACTGGAGCGATCCGGTCCTGACGGCGCTCTACAAAGTTTCGGCCGATACCTCGGAGGCAGCCGCGATGTTCGCGCCCATCGGCGCAGGCGCGGCATCGGCCTCGCCGCTGCGCCAGTTCAGCGGAGGATCGCTCGAAATCAACGGCAGCGGCGTATTCTCGCGAGAATCGTTTACCACCTCAGGCAAGGCCATCTTCAAAGATGTGAATTGGACGGCGGAGCCGCTCGTCATCCGAAATGTCAGCGGGCGGAGCTGGAATTTTCGGCAAATCCCGAAAGCCTTACCGTGCCTCATCTGTTTGCCTCGGCGCTGGGCGGCTCCGTGACCGGGCAGACGGAGATCACGCACTGGCTCGCTGCGGCCGCGGCCAATCAGGCAAACATCGTTGCCGCGGCAAACGGCGCGTCGTTCGAGAGCAGCGGAGGAGCAGGGCACGGCGAACTTTGTCCTGCGCGCGCTTTCGGTAAAGGCGATTTCGGCTTCGCTTCCGCAGCACGCACGGGAATCGCTGAACCTCGGTGGGCGGGTCGGCGGCAAGGTCGCGATCGTCTGGCGCGGCTCGCCCGAGAAGGCCGACGCCCGATTGAACCTGAATGTCGCCCAGCCGCCGCTGATTGCGCCCGGCGAGATTCCGCTATCAGCGCACCTGGAGGCCGCCTACTCAGGGTCGCGGCGGATGCTTGCCATCGCCAGCTTGAGCGCCGAGAGCAAAGCGACCCGCCTGCAAGCGAGCGGCAATCTGGGAGGCGCGCCAACAATCTGCGGTTCACGGTCAACACCGGCAATCTTGGCGAAATTCAGCCGCTGCTGGCGCAACTGCCGGTGCTTCCCAAGACGCTGCCTGTCGAATTGGCTGGCGCCGCATCGATCAACGGAACGGCCTCCGGAACTTTTTCCGCTCCGCTGATTGACGCGCATCTTGAGCTGCGGGATTTCAGCTACCGCCATTCCGCGTGGCCGGGAGCAATCGCCGGCTCGCGCCGAAGCGGACGAGCCGCTGGCTGGGCGCGCTCTCGGTTTTGCGCTCCAGCAAGACTGCAACTGCCGTCCCGGCGGACGAGCCTGCTCCTCTCCGCCTGCACTGGGACGAGGCTCAAGCTGACATCTCCTACTCTCCGCAATCGATTTCGCTGCGGCACGCAAAGCTGCGTCGAGGCCCGGCGGAGATCGATTGGGAGGGCGGCGCCTCGTTGCGTCAAAGGCCAATTCGTGGAGTCGTCGCAGCTTCACGGCCGGCTTGCAGGTTCGCGACGGAGAGCTGGCCGATTTGCAGTCGATTTTCGGAACCAGCTATCCCATCCAGGGCAGGCTGAACACAGCGTTGCAGATCGACGGACCCCGCCGGCAGTTGAACGGAGCGGGACATCTCGCGCTGGCAAACGCGGTGGCCTATGGGTATCCGGTTCGTTTGGCCATCGCCAATCTTGAAGTTCGAGGGCAGTGACCTCAAGGTCCAGAACCTGGTTGCGACCAATGACTGGGGCAAGGTGACCGGCGAGGGCGAGTACAACTTCTCCGGCAAGCAGTTCAGCTTCCTGCTTCACGGAACGAACTTTCAACTGGAGCGCGTCCGCCAGCTGCAACTCCGCAGGGTGCACATCCGGGGAGCGCTGGGATTTGAAGCGCAAGGCTCGGGCACGGTGGAAGCCCCCATGATCAACGCCTCGCTTCACCTGCGTGAACTGGCGATCAACGGAGAACGGATTGGCGACCTCAACGCCGTTGCCATCACCCATGGCGCGGATCTCACGCTGACCGCGCGTTCGGCGTTCCAGAACACCGCGGTCGCGCTCGACGGAAACATCCACCTGCGAGGCGAAATGCCGATGCAGGCCAAACTGGTGGCCAGCAATCTCGTCGCTCGATCCATGGATGAAGAATTTTTTCTCCGGCCGGACATGCAGCTCACGCCGTCCTGGACGGCGAGATTCTGGTGCAAGGCGATGCCCGCTCGCCGCTCTCACTGAGCGCGGAAGTCACGATCCCCAAAGTTCAAGGCGAACTCGAAGGCCTTCCCTTTCGCAATGCCGGGCCCATTCGCCTGCACATGCGGGACCAGGTGGTCACCGTCGATCAGTTTCGTCTCGAAGGACAAGCAGACCCACTTCGTGGAGATTCACGGACAGGTCCACCCCTCCGGCGATCAGCGCTGCAATCTTGACGCCGAGGGCAAGGTCGACCTGAAGCTGGTGCAAACCCTCGCGCCCGATCTCAACTCGCGCGGCGTCGCCGACCTCACGGTTCGAATTCGCGGCACCATTCCAAAACCATCCTTGAGCGGGCAGGTGCGCATTACCGATGGCGCCGTCTCCTACATCGATCTGCCGAACGGGTTGAGCAACATCAACGGCGTGCTCGCTTTCAACCAGGACAGATTGCAGGTTCAGGAACTCACGGCGGTGACCGGAGGCGGCCGGCTCAAGCTGGGCGGCTCCGTCAGTTACGCGCAGGAGATCATGTTCAACCTGACCGCCGAAGGCCATGATATCCGCCTGCGATATCCCGAGGGCGTAAGTTCCAGCGTCGATGCCAGCCTGGCGTTTTCCGGCACCACCGGCAACGCCCTGCTCTCGGGCGACATGACCGTCATCCGGCTCGCCTTGAATCCGCAGTTCGATTTCGCAAGATACCTCAACAAGACGGCAGTTGGTCTCCGCCCCGGCCAATCCCAAAGCCCCGGCCAATAACGTGAGGCTTGACGTGCGGGTGCTTTCCACGCCGCAACTCCAGGTGCAGACTTCGCTGGCGAGGGTCACCGGCAATGTGGACCTGCACATCCGCGGATCGGCCGCGCGGCCCTCGGTGCTGGGCCGCATCAGCATTCTGGAAGGCAACATCACGATTGCCGGCACAACTTACCGGCTCGATCGCGGCGACATTTCCTTTACCAACCCGGTCAGCATCGATCCCAACATCGACATCTCGAGCTTCGGCCCGCGTCCGCGACTACGACATCACGCTGGGTTTGCAGGGAACGCTCAGCCGCATGAGCATGACGTACCGGTCCGACCCGCCGCTGTCGTCGTCCGACATCATCTCCTTGCTGGCGCTGGGGCGAACCCGCGAAGAAGAAATCGCGCAGCTTCCCGGCGCGACGCTCTCGGGCACGTCCAATCTCGCCGAGTCGGCCTCCAACGCCATTCTGGGAGAGGCCCTCAACTCGACGGTAAACAGCCGTCTGCAAAAGCTGTTCGGCGTGAGCCGGATCAAGATCGATCCCAATGTCGCCGGCCAGCAAAGCGGGGCGAATGCCCGCCTCACCATCGAGCAAACGGTTTCCAATCGCGTCACCTTGACCTACATCACCAACCTGGCGCAATCGGCGCAGCAGATCCTGCAATTCGAGTATTACCTCACGCCCAGCATCTCCATTGTCGGAGTGCGGGACCAGAACGGCGTGGTAAGCTTCGACGTATTTGTGCGCCGCCGGAAGCGCTGACCGGGCGGAAGGTCTACCCCACGAAGCAGCCGGGCTTCCAAGCCCGGCGATGCCAGTGCAGGGTACATCAACCTTGGAATTGCCCTGATGGCGGCGGGTGATAACCTCGCTTCATGGCAATGGACCCGCGCAGCCCGGCCGATCCGTTCGTCGACCCTCTCAGGCGAGACTCGCGGATGGTCGCCGAGCAACTCCGCGATCGCGGTATTCGCGATGAGCGCGTGCTGCAGGCCATGGCAACGGTTCCGCGCCACGAATTCGTACCGCCGGAAGCCCGGGGCGAGGCCTACGAGGACCACCCGCTGCCCATCGGCGAAGGCCAGACGATCTCGCAGCCCTACATCGTCGCCTTCATGATCGAAGCCCTCGCGGCCGAAGCCGGCGACACGGTGCTGGAGATCGGAACCGGAACCGGATACGAGGCGGCGGTGCTCTCGCGCATCGCCGCGCGGGTGTTCACCGTGGAACGAATCGCGTCGCTCGCCACGCGGGCCCGAGGAAAACTTTGCCCGGCTGGGATATCGCAACATTGAAGTCAGGGTGGGAGACGGGAGCGAAGGACTGCCACAGTCGGCGCCCTTCAAGCGAATCATTGTGGCTGCGGCCGCCGCCGCGGTACCTGATCCTTTGCTCCAGCAGCTCGACGAAAACGGGAAACTGGTTCTGCCTGTCGGCAGCGGCGATCTTCAGGAGTTGCGGTTGATCAGCAAGGCCGCCGGACAAATCACCGCGACCAACCTTGGCGGATGCCGCTTCGTGCCGCTGATCGGAAGTTGAGGCGTTAGCGCGCAGGCTTTGAAGAGTACGAGCCTTAGCTCGTACGTAAACCCAGCAAAAACCATCAGGCTTTAGCCTCCGAGGGATCTCTGTTTGCTGCTTGCAGAGACCTTGCTCAGAGTTGAACTTCATAGTTCTGCGAGAATAAGCCGTTTGCGAACTGCTCGGGAGCGCCGTACTCGCTCACCCGGTAGCTCGCGGAGCCGCTTCGGGACCAGATTCCTCGTCTGAGCGCTCGACGGCCATGCGCATCAGCTTCCACAACTCATCCTTGCCCATCCCGCTCTTGGAGGAAAACGGCAGGATCCTGGTCGACCCCGAGCCCCTGCCGCAACCTTTCCAGCGCGGACGTGCAGGCGGGAACCCACCCTGTCGGCTTTGGTCGCAACCACCAGCAAGCGGCGGTCCACATGCCGCAGGAACTCAATCAGTTGCGCGTCGCTCTTCTGCGGCGGAACATTGGCGTCAACCAGGCAAAGGCAAAGCGCCAGCGTCGGCCGATGCGTCAGGTAGGGATCGACAAAGCCCTGCCAGCGATCGGTAATTTCGCGGGGAACGCGCGCGTAACCGTATCCGGGCAGGTCCACAAACAGCAAATCCGGCTTCGGATGCCCCGGCCAACGCACTTCAAAGAAATTGATCGCCTGGGTGCGGCCCGGCGTGTTGCTGGTCTTGGCGATCTTCACTCCGGCAAGCGAATTGATCAGGCTGGACTTGCCCACATTCGAGCGGCCCAGAAACGCGATTTCCGGCGAGCTCGCGGCAGGGAACTTGCCGTTCATCCAATGCGCTTAAGAGAAACCGTGTGTGGACCTTCATCTTCCAGTCAACCGCGCTCCCTGGGTTGGAACGATTCGCCAAAGGTATACCCCGCGACGGGGCCTTACGGAAGAAGTTTCAGCGTTGCCGGGGACATTCGGCCCGGCGGCGCAGGTACTCGGAGACACCAACAAACGGCTCTGCTGCGGAAACCTATTGCTTGGACGTCAACCGCATCGACACGCAACCGGAAAGAAAAGCCCGCCGCGTTGGCCGCATCCGGTTGAGGCGCCGCGTCGGCGGGCGGGATCGAACGTTGCTACTGCCGCGCCGTCGGCTGAGCGGGCGCGGGAGGCGGCGGCGACAGCGCAGCCGCCTCCTCGGTGGCCTCGGGCAACGAGTGCTCGAGTGCGATCTGCAGAACCTGATCCATGTTGTCCACAAAGTGGAACTTCATGGCACGTACGCAGATTCTCCGGCACATCCGCCATGTCCTTCTCATTTTCCTGCGGCAGAATCACTTCCATAATGCCGGCGCGATTGGCCGCCAGCAGCTTTTCCTTGAGCCCGCCGATCGGCAGCACTTTGCCGCGAAGCGTGATCTCGCCGGTCATGGCGACGTCGCGCCGCACGGGGATCCGGCTGAGAGCGCTGGCAATCGCGGTCGCCATGGTGATGCCCGCCGAAGGACCGTCCTTGGGGATCGCGCCCTCCGGCACATGGATATGAATGTCGATGTTGCGGTAGAAGTCGTGGGGCAAGCTGAGTTGCCGCCAACGCGAGCGAATATAAGTGATGGCCGCCTGCGCCGATTCCTGCATGACGTCGCCCAACTTGCCGGTCAGCATCGGCTTGCCGCCTTTGCCTTCCACCACCGTTACTTCCGTCGACAGGATCGTGCCGCCGACTTCGGTCCACGCCAATCCCGTAACCAGGCCAATTTCGCTCTTCTCGTTGACCGCCGTGTCGCGGAAGCGCATCACGCCAAGGAAGTCGTTGATGTTTTCTCCCGTGACCGCGATCGAGTAGCCCTGACCTTCCTTCACCACCCGGCGCGCCACCTTGCGGCAGACGTTGCCGATTTCCCGCTCCAGGTTGCGGACCCCGGCCTCGCGCGTGTAATAGCGGATGATGCCGGTGATCGCATCGTCGGTGAAGCTGATGTTCTCCGGTCTTCAGTCCGGCCTGTTCGCGCTGCTTCTTCACCAGGTAATGCTTGGCGATTTCCAGCTTCTCCGGCTCCGTGTAGCCGTGCAGCCGCAGCACTTCCATGCGGTCCTGCAAAGCGGCGGGAATGGTGTGCAGCACATTCGCCGTGGCGATGAAAAACACCTGCGACAAGTCGTATTCGACGTCCAGGTAGTGATCGATGAACATGAAATTCTGTTCCGGATCGAGCACTTCCAGCAGCGCCGAAGACGGATCGCCGCGGAAGTCCGCGGACATCTTGTCGACTTCGTCGAGCATGAAGACCGGATTCTTGGTCCCGGCCTTCTTCATCATCTGGATGATCTGTCCGGGCAGCGCGCCGATGTAGGTGCGGCGATGACCGCGAATCTCCGCCTCGTCGCGAACTCCGCCCAGCGACATGCGCACGAACTTGCGCCCGGTCGCCTTGGCGATGCTCATGCCGAGCGAAGTCTTGCCGACTCCCGGAGGCCCGACGAAACAGAGAATCGAACCCTTGGGATTCTTCACCAACTGCCGGACCGCAAGGAACTCGAGAATGCGATCCTTGATCTTTTCCAGTCCGTAATGATCTTCGTTCAGAATCTTTTCGGCGAACTCGATGTCCCGCACTTCCTTCGACTTCTTCTTCCAGGGCACGGCCAGCAGCCAATCCAGATAATTGCGGGAGACCGTGGATTCGGCCGACATCGGAGGCATCGCCTCCAGCTTCTTGAGCTCCTGGATCGCCTTTTCGTGAACTTCCTTGGACATGCCGGAGCTGTCGATCTTCTTCTTCAGCTCGTCGAACTCGCTTTTTTCGCCGCGCCCGAGTTCCTTCTGGATCGCCTTGATCTTCTCGTTGAGGTAGTACTCTTTCTGCGCGCGCTCCATCTGCCGCTTCACCCGCGACTGGATGGTGCGATCCATGTTCAGCTTCTCGATCTCGATGTCCAGCACGTCGAGCACCCGGTTCAGACGGTCGGCGGGATCGAAGATCTCCAGCAGTTCCTGCTTCTCTTCGATCGTGAGCTGGAGATTGGCGGCGATGGTGTCGGTCAGCTTGGCAATATCGTCCGGACGGACGGTGGCGGCCATGGTTTCGTAGTTGAGCGACTGGCACAGCTTTACGTATTGCTCGAACTGCGAAATCACGCGCTGCATGGCGGCTTCGATCTGCGGCGTCACCTCGGGCGTGCTCTTCACCGTGCGGACGGACGCCTCGAGGTAGCCCTCCACCTCGGTTACCTGCAAGGTCTTGCCGCGCTCGAGTCCTTCGACCAGCACCTTGATGTTCCCGTCAGGGAGCTTGAGACTCTGGACGATGTTGACGACCGTGCCCACCTGGTAGATCTCGTTCGGCTTCGGTTCGTCAACGCTGGCATCGTGCTGCGTGGCCAGGAAAATCCTCTTGTCGTGGGCCAACGCCTCTTCCAGCGCCCGAACGCTCGATTCACGCCCCACGACGAACGGCGTCATCATGAACGGAAAGATGACGACGTCCCGGATGGGCATCATCGGCAGCTTTTTGGTCTCGAATTTTTCTTTGGTAGAACTCACTCAGTACAGCTCCCTGTTTCGGCCCGCCTGCCTGCGTTACTGCCGGGGCCCACGGCTAGTTTGAGCCTACTACATGAGACATCCTACGGCAACCACCGGCCAGGACTGCAATACTCCCTTAGATATCAGTCCTCAATTGTTTCGATGATAATTTCTGATTCGGGAAGGCTTTAGACCGGGAAAATTTTCCCCAAGAGCCGCCACGGAACGCTCATCCTGCAAATTGTTACAGACCGGCGTTCGAGATCAGGCGTTACGGAACGTCGGTACGCTGACCTTTCGTAATGACCACGAAGCCGGGAACATCGCCGCCAAAACAAAAAGGGCCTGCCTTGGCAAGCCCTTTGTCCGACGCGAAGTCGAACTGATCCGAGCCCGCGGTGATATCGAGCGGGTGCACCAACCAAGGAAGAAGCGCTCTAGCCCGCCTTTTCCAGCATGGCGATGGCCAGGTCGCGTTTTTCGACCATCTCGCGAGTCACTTCGAAATCCTTCACCTTCTTCTGGCTCGGCAGGTGGTACATCAGGTCAAGCATCAATTCTTCCAGGATCATCCGCAATCCGCGAGCGCCCACCTTGCGCAGCGTAGCCTCGTGAGCGATGCTTCGCAGGGCATCGGCCGTGAAGCAAAGTTTGACGTTCTCAAACTCGAACAGCCGCTGGTACTGCTTGGTGATCGCGTTGCGCGGCCGGGTCAGGATCTCGACCAAGGCATCCTCATCCAGATCGTCAAGAATTCCCATCACCGGCATGCGGCCGACAAATTCAGGAATCAACCCGAACTTGATCAGGTCCTGTGGCTCGGCCCTGCGCAGCAATTCGCTGTCGCGCTTGGCGGCGCCGACCAACTCCTGCTGGCCCGGCGCTTCGTCGGAACGGAACCCCATCGCCCGTTTGCCGACGCGCCGGCCAATCACCCGTTCCAGGCCGACAAACGCGCCGCCGCAGATAAACAGGATGTTGGTCGTATCAACCGGAGTGAATTCCTGGTGCGGATGCTTGCGCCCGCCCTGCGGCGGGACATTGGCGACCGTGCCTTCCAGAATCTTCAGCAAGGCCTGCTGCACACCCTCGCCGCTCACATCGCGGGTGATCGAAGGGTTCTCGTCCTTGCGCCCGATCTTGTCGATTTCGTCGATATAAATGATTCCGGTCTGCGCCCGCGCCACGTCGCCGTCGGCGGCCTGCAACAGCTTCAGGATGATGTTCTCGACATCCTCGCCGACGTATCCGGCCTCGGTGAGCGTGGTGGCGTCGACAATGGCGAAGGGCACGTCGAGCATTTTGGCCAGGGTTTGCGCCAGCAGCGTCTTGCCGGTGCCGGTCGGACCGATCAGCAGGATATTCGACTTCGAGAGCTCGATATCGCTGTTCCGCTGCTTGTTCATGTAGACGCGCTTGTAGTGGTTATAAACCGCGACCGCAAGCTTCTTCTTCGTCTGTTCCTGGCCGATGACGTACTCGTCGAGAAAAGCCTTGACCTCCTGCGGCTTGGGCAATTGGCTCGGAGTGGCGGCAGGCTGCGCTTCGCTGCGGTCGTCCTCGAGAATCGAATTGCAGACCGCAACACATTCGTCGCAGATGTACGCCCGTGGGTAATCGCTGGGGGAAGAAATTAACTTGGCGACAGCGTCCTGAGATTTGTGGCAGAAGGAGCATCGCAAAACTTCATCGGAACCTGACCGTCTCATGTGACTCCTCGATACTTACCATGCACTTGCCTGATCTCTTGCTTTGCCTGGTCCGCCAGGCTGTGCGGGAACGCTCCCGCTCAATCGCCATCGCAACCAGCATCCCCGCCAGCGCCGCTGTCACGCTGCCGGGTCGTTCCCTGCTGATCTCTATCGCCGATCCAAGCTCGCTTATTGAACTACAACTTTACTCCCAATGGAAGTCCCCATTGGTGCACTAAGGTAACCACCCGACCCGGAAAGGACAGCACGATACCCTAGCGATGCTTGAAAATGATCTCGTCAATCAGCCCGTACTCCTTGGACTGCTGGGCGTTCATGATGAAATCGCGCTCCACGTCGCGCTCGACCTTTTCCAGGATCTGGCCGGTGTGTTTGGCCAGCAACTGGTTGGTGATCTCACGCATGCGGAGAATTTCACGCGCCTGAATATCGATATCGGTTGCCTGCCCGGAGATGCCTCCGCCCATGATCAGCGGCTGATGAATCAGAATGCGTGACGTAGGCAGGGCAAACCGCTTTTTTGCGGCGCCGCCCGCCAGCAGCAACGCAGCCATGCTCGCCGCCTGCCCGATGCAGATGGTGACCACGTCGGGCCGGATGAACTGCATCGTATCGTAGATCGCCATGCCGGCCGTAATCGAGCCGCCGGGCGAATTGATGTAGAGCGATATGTCCTTTTCGGGATCTTCCGCTTCCAGGAAGAGCAATTGGGCAATGATGAGATTCGCTACCTGGTCGTCAATCGGAGTCCCGAGAAAGATGATGTTGTCCCGCAACAGGCGGGAATAGATGTCATACGCACGCTCGCCCCTGCTGGTTTGTTCCACTACCATGGGCACAAGCATAGGTTCGCTCCTTTATCATCCATGCGCCCCTCCGCCACGGTCGCGACATCGAAAGGCGGCGGCGCATTCATGGGGTCCCCACGCGCGCTTTATGCGTGGTGGGGTGGAATCCCGCTCGGCTGAAACGGCTTGCAGGGCGCCGCCACTTCCAGCACGACGCGCCCCGATCCATAATACTAGCGATTCACTGCCTCCGGGGAACCGTGCCGGAAGCGCAGCTCCCGTTCCGGAACTCCCCGTCTTGTGGTTCTACTCCAGGAAAAAACGTATTACCCCGCCCTGCCATACAGCATTTCCAGGGTCTTGTCGTTCCTGATCCGCGCCCGTATACGGTCGACCGAGCCGTTCTCCTCCAGCCGTTTACGGACGGCCTCCGCCGTCTGCTGCATCTGCTTGGCGAGGGATTCGATCTCTTTATTCAGCTCTTCGTCGCTGACCTCGACGGTTTCCAGGTCGGCAATCTTATCGAGCAGTAAAGATGCCTGAACTTCCCGGCGTGCAGCCTGCCTCTGGCCTTCGCGCAAACGGCCCAGATCCATGCGCTTCAGATCTTCGCTCCGCATTCCCTGGGCGGCCAGGGCGCGCAGACCACGCTCCAGCCGGGTGTCAATCTGCTGCTCGACCATCGACTCGGGCACGGCGATATTAAACTTGGTCACCAAGTCCTGCACCAGCTTGTCCTTGCCGCGATGCTCCTCTTCCTGCTGCTTACCGGTCTGGATGCTCTCCCGGATGCGGGTCTTCAGATTCTCCAGCGACTCGAACTCGCTGCCGACTTCCTTGGCAAAGTCGTCGGTCAGCTCCGGCGTACTCTTATGTTTGATGCTCTTAATCTGGACTTCGTAGTGAACCGTTTTGCCCGCCAGCCGTTTGTCCGAAAAATCCTCCGGGTAAGTGACATCAAAGCTGCGCGCCTCGCCCGCCTTGGCGCCGCGCAGGTTGTCGCTGAACTCCTTCATCGTGTTGGTGCCGCCGATCTCCACCAGCACGTCGTCGACGTTGATCGGCTTGGCGTCGGCTTCCCCCGACGTTCCGCTGAACGCGGCCTGGGCATAGTCGCCGTCCTGGAGCGGGCGCTCCTCTTCCACGTTTTCGTAGGTCGCATGCTGCTCGCGAAGGTTGGCAAGCGCCTGGTCGACCTCTTCGTCGGTCACCGAGATTTCGTTCTTTTCGGGATGAATCTCCTGGTAGCCGGTGACGTCGATCTCCGGCAAAACCTCGAAGCTCGCCTTGAAACGCATCGGCTTGCCTCCGGCCAAATCGAGGTCGGTCACCTGCGGCTGCGAAACCGGAACCAGGTGCTGCTTTTCGGTTTCCTGCCGGAAGTAACGCGGAACCAGGTGCTCGACCAGTTCGCTCTTGATGTCTTCGCTGAAGCGCTGGCGAATGATGCCGGCCGGAACCTTGCCCCGCCGGAAGCCCGGAACCCGGGCATGCTTCTGAAACTCGCTGATAACGGTCTGTTCTTCTTTTGCCACCACATCGGCGGGGATTTCGACGGAAACCTCGCGCTGACAGGGGTTAGGACTTTCGGTCTTGCTGTCTTCTGTTGGATTCAAGGAAGTGCCTTCAGATCAGTGTAAAGTGTGCGCCAAAAAGGCTGGCCACCTACGGCTCGCGCCGGGACTTCAGCTTCGCGCCCAGTGAAGCCGACGCAAGCCAAGCGAAAAAACAGTGTAAGAGAGGCAACCGAACCCGGTCAAACCCGTCCAACCAGGAGCGAACTCCTGCTTCCTTCGAGAGCTGACGGATGACCTTGACGCGTTTGGCCGTTTGAGTGGACCAAATCTCCCCTCGTCTATTGTATGCGCGTCCATGCGACGAATGGCCGATTGACGGCCAGTATTTGTCCTGCGAACCTTCGGCTGCCGGACATCCAGGTCCGGCATGCCGATCGATGCCGCCGCCAAATCGCTGAAGACGCCGCCCAAGCCGTAATAGCCGGTCGCCGCGGAACAGTTTTCTGACCACGATTTTCTGCCCACTGAAAAGGCCCACCCTGAACCCACCCTGAACGGGGGAGGGCCTTTTGCTTGCCACGCTCACCGGCATCTACGGGCAGATACCCGACGGATAGCAAACGCTGGCCTTATTTCCGTGCCAGATGTTGCAAGTGCCGTCCGTATTGGTGCAGCCGTTACCTTCGGTGTTGTCGTACAGATCGTCGTTTCCATTACCTTTTGCCGTGTTCTTGGTGAACACGTTCGGCCGGGCATTGCTCCCAGTGTCCGCTCCGTTGGGGTCAACGACGTAGATTCCATCGGTTGAGTTACCGCTGGCTGTGTTGCTCTGGAAGGTGGTGTTGGTGTCCCCTTCATTCAGGTAGATGCCATAGATGTTGCCGCTGAAGTCATTGTTGGAGATGTTGCTGTCGGAAACATCCTGATCGTAGTAGCCGAAGTCGGTATCTGTCGCAGTGTTCTTTGTGACCGTAAGCTTCCGGCCACCTGAGGGAAATATTCCCGCGCTTTGGGGGCCGATGATCTGGTTTCCGCTGATGACCTCGTTGGTGCCGGAGTCGTCGTAAATCGCCCAGTAGCCTTCAGCGATCTGGTTATTGGTCACCTGACAATCGTGACAGTTCGTGATGTATACAGCATATGGGTCACGATTGAAGATCGAGTCCGAGATCCGGTTCGAGCTATTCGGGCCGTGGGAGTAAACACCGTAGGAGCAGTTGTCGATCTCGAGATTGTTAACCCAGTTGTAGTTGCCATAGAGATCGATACCGTCGTCACCACCAAGATTGCAGTCGATCACCGCTGTACCCGGCTTGTCGACGCCCTCGATCTTGAGGTAATTGGTGTTACTTGCCGCGCCGCCCTCGTACTGCCCCGCGCAAACTTTGATCAGGCTATAGGGCTGAGCGGCGGCGACTGCGTCCGTCAGTTGGCTGTAGAACGGCGTCCCATGATTGCAGCCAACATACAGGGTGTGCTTCGTTTTGAAGTTAGATGGATTCTGCGGCGGTTTCCAAGCAGAAGGGTTCGGAAAATCTCCTGCAGGAGCCGAGAGGCTGAGCACGAGTACGAAGCTCAAGGCTGACAACCAGTATCGGGTGAGGCGATACATAGACAGTTCTCCTTGTGTCGGAAGGTCAGGTTAACCGCAAGCGCCCGGGAGAGAACTGCCAGGGAACAGCCCAGACGCGAAAATGTGAAGTGAATAGGAATGTCTCCTCCAAGTTCCGGGTGTGCTTGAGCCAGAGTTCCTTCAGGATTTATTTGTGCTTAGTTCCACGGAGAGTTGCCGATCCAAAGGTCCAACCCATTCAGGCTTTCGGCGAGGCGCTTAGAATAAGCTCATGCCGTCTGCCCTTCAGGTTCTTAACCGGGAAGTGATTGTTTGCCGCCTCTGCCCGCGTCTGGTCGAGTACCGCGAAGCCCTGGGACGCGAAAAACGCCTATCTCGGTCACGAAACTGCTCTAGCTACTTTCCGGCGCAAAAGTGAGTAGCTAACTTCTTTCTTTGCGGACGCCGCCGAGCGCATGTCGTGCGCACATGATGTTTTCCACAGCGGACCCGCTCGGTTGTCCATCAGCCCCCATTGTTCGTCGAATAATTCCAACCATACGCCACCCTCCCAAGCAACTATTTACCTTGTGTCTTAATCATATAAGTATGAGTAAGAGAGAAGCGCTTCTCCAACAACTCGCCCATGCTGCCCAAAGCATGGTTCAGGGTGGCCTCTCCGAAACTACCCGACAATGCGGAAAGCCAACTTGCGCTTGCCACTCCGATCCTTCCCGCCGTCATGGTCCGCACCTGTACTTGACCTTCCGGAAAGACGGCAAGAGTCACGCCACCTACATTGCGCCCGAGCACGCGGTTGAGGTCCGCGAAGCGCATGCCGCGTGGGCGCGTTTTTGGGAGATCGGTTGTGCCCTTGCCGGTTTGAACCGCACCCAGATGCAAGCGCAGTGGCAACAGCCCGCGCGAACTCGGGCGACATCGCCAACCAAACGGAAGCTACGCTCATGATCCAAGTCCGCCGCCTGCAGCGCAGCTTCGGCGAAGGTCTGATCGCGGAAGCGGTTGACGATCTCTGGGAAGACTGGATGCGTCATGCCGATGAACTGCTTGAGGACGAATCCTTGATTAACACCGTGTACGAGGGGCTGGCTCGTCGCTGTCCGCGAAGCAAGACCTTCGGCCGTCGGGGAATACCCGCTGAGGTAGTCTTGCGGATGTTGTTGTTGAAGCACGTGCGCGATTGGAGCTATGAGATTCTGGTGCGTGAGGTTCGGGCCAATCTGGTCTATCGCCAGTTCACGCGGGTGGGGAGCGGGAGCGTGCCGGACGATAAGAGTTTGGGGCGACTGGCACGGACGCTGGGCGCAGACGTGGTCGAGCAGATTCATCAACGGATCGTGACGATCGCCCAAGAGAAGAAGGTCGTGCAGGGTAAGCGCATGCGGGTGGATACGACGGTGGTGGAAACCACGGTTCATTATCCGACCGACAGCACCTTGTTAGGCGATGGCGTGCGGGTATTGACCCGAACGATGAAGAAGATCGCCGAGGTGACGGGCGGGATAGGGACGAAGCTGCGCAATCGCCTGCGCAATGTGCAACACCGGCTCATCGAGATTGGAAGGGCCAGCCGCAGCAAAAGCGCAGTCGGGAAAGAGAAGCTAAAACAGGCATACGTAAGATTGATGAACTCAACCGAGCAAGTCGTGAAGCAAGCGCAACGCTTCTCTGCGGAGGTGGCCAGTGGCGTAAAGAGTGCCTTGGAAGTGAAGCAACAGATGGTGTTGGAGGGCTGCAAACAATATCTCGATGCGATGATTCCGCTGGTGCAGCAGGTAATCCTCCAGACCCAGGCTCGGGTGTTGGAAGGCATCACAAACTTCGACGGCAAGCTGTTCAGTATTTTTGAACCCACCACCGAGATCATTCGCAAAGGCAAGGCCGGCAAGCCGAACGAGTTTGGCAAGATGGTCAAAATCCAGGAGGCAGAGAATCAGATCGTTACCGCCTACGAGGTCTACACCAAGCGCCCCGTGGACGCCGACCTGTTGATACCGGCGATTACGGCCCATCAAGAGCAACTGGGGCGCACCCCACGATTGGTAGCCGGCGATGCTGGCTTCTACTCTGCACAGAACGAGACCAAGGCTCACCAGGCAGGAGTGGAACAAGTCGCGATTCCCAATCACTCCACCAAGAGCGCCGCGCGAAAGCGCCACCAAAAGAAGCGATGGTTCCGCAAAGGCCAGAAATGGCGCACCGGTTCCGAAGGTCGCATCAGTCTATTAAAACGCCGGCACGGCCTGCACCGTTCCCGCTATAAAGGGGATTCCGGAATGAAGAAGTGGGTCGGCTTTGGTGTCATCGCCGACAATCTCATCAACATCGGCGCATACCTGGCCAGCCAGACGAAATAATCTTCGTTTTGCTGAAGAATCGCACTCCCTTGGCATTGCCTGCCAGGGGAGTTTTCAGTTTGCGGCATCCTCAACTTACTCTTGCACAAGGAACTCACTTTTGCGCCGGAAAGTAGCTAGGGCATCCGGTAACGGAAAGCCACGGGTTGACGTGGCCCCGACTGATGCAAAGCAGATGCTCTCGGGTATTGCAAAACCAGGGATGGTGTATCCCGGAGTCAGAGCACTCCACTCGACGCGACCATCAGGGAGCGGCGATCTTGAACGAAACGAAAAAGGATATAGCATCCCTGGTTTTGCCGTAGTCAGTATGCCGAAACAGTGTGGCCTGCTTTCCATCCGAAGAAACGAACCTCAATAAAGGCTTTGTTCTCCCTTGCCTGCTATGTCTATAGCAGCCCATCTTTTTTGGTCCACATATCTTTCCGGACAGTAATTCCCGTTCTGGGATAAAAATTCAATTTCATTGCAGAGTTGTTCCCGAATTGGGGTATAGTTCTGGCACCAACGCGTTGAGTACCAAAGGAGTTGGTCTAGTGTGTGTGTTCTTTTCTCAGAGACTCTGCCATTAGGCCTAGAAGTCAGCTTTTTGGGACCAGATTTTCTGCAACAAGCCGTTTGGGCCTGGAAGTCATCTTTTTAGGGCCAGATGTTCTGCAACAAGCCATTGGGTTCAGAAGTCCAGCTTTTTAGGGCCAGATGTTCTGCAACAAGCCATTGGGTCCAGAAGTCCAGCTTTTTAGGGCCAGATGTTCTGCAACAAGCCATTGGGTCCAGAAGTCAGCTTTTTAGGGCCAGATTTTCTGCAATAAGCCATTAGGCCAAGAAGTCAGCTTTTGGGACCAGATTTTCTGCAACAAGATAAAAGGAGAGCACTTTGAGAAAGCTTCTGTACTTGCTTGCAGTTCTTGCTCTGGTATCGTCGTTTGTCGGTTGCGGCGGCTCCAGCGGCACTGCGCAACAATCCGCTCCGGGCTCCAGCCTGTTATCCTTCGCCATCCCACTCAACCAACCCGGTAGCCAGTTCGCGACCGCCCCCACCCGCGACGCGAAACTGACTTCCCTTCCCCATCGGAACTACATTGACACGTATTCGAACGGTTCCATCTTCGGCTATGTCGACAGCGCGAAGGTAATGACTCTGGACCTTACTGGCGTCACTTGGTCAAACACGACCCCGTCGATTACGCCTGGAGACCCAAAGCTGAACAGCACTGAACCCGTCTCCATCAATGGAGGGAGTATTACGTGGGCCTCCAGGCTTGATGTGCCAACGGCAACCCTAACCGTCACGGTTACTCTGACCACGGCTGTAGGGGCAACCCACACCTTCGGCGTCGTGGAGACCAATGGTACATGTCCCGGCCCTGATCCGTGTATCGCCAACAACAGCGGCTATGTGTTGGCAGAAGGCCAGGCGAGCTTCACTCCCCTCACAACCGCCAGCAATGCTATAACTCTGACTCTGGGGGGCGTTCTGGAAGCCGGGTACCTGTGCAGCACCATTGATTCGGGCTGCCCCAATTCTCAGGGAACGCTCGGCAATGATCATTGGTACCACTTTGTGGCGATCCCCACCGACGAGAACGGCAATTCTGTCATTCCTAAGGCCGTGCCTTCCGGCGGATGGCCTGCGACTCAGACTCCCTATGATAGCGGCGGGTGGCAGCTTGTGGTAACACAGGGCGTAGGCGTCGTGAACATCCAAGACGAGAATGGTACAAAACCGCCGTCAACCACCAGCCTCGGCCCCTTCACTGCCCCCAATCCATACCTTAGGCCTGCTAGCGGCCTCTATTGGGACGGTCAAGCCTTCAAGTTCCAGTGCGTGACGCCCGGTACCGCGGTCATCGCTATGCAAATGGTATCGGGGTCTCCGTCTAGCGGCAGCGTTGCTGGATTTAGCTACAACAGCCCTGACAACTATCCAGCTAGCGGTGCGCTGCTCGGTACCGTAGGCGCCGACACTCATTTTGGGAACGGCCAGGGCCTGATCGTTAACTGCTCGAGCACAATGACTATTACCGTCAATTAAAACTGCCGGTCAATAAGGCAGCGGACCATTCCATTAGGCGTGCGCGACGGAGCAAATATTTGCTCCGCCGCTTTTTTTGCTTGCTGCCATACGTTTCTCCGCCGCATATCTTGGCAATGCTGGTATGGCGCGAGGGCGAGACCTTACTCCAGCGTCTTACCCGACTCGATCAGGCCATTGCCAAGGCTAACGACCAGTATCGGGTTCCCAACCCATTCAGACTTTCGGCGGGGCGCTTAGAATAAGTTCATGCCGTCTGCCCTGCAGGTTCTTAATCGGGAAGTGATTGCTTTGCCGGCTCTGCCCGCGTCTGGTCGAGTACCGCGAAGCCGTGGGACGCGAAAAGCGCCGCGCCTATCTCGATCACGAGTACTGGGCCAAGCCGGTTCCCGGCTTCGGAGACCCACAGGCCAGGGTGGTCATTCTCGGACTCGCGCCCGGAGCGCACGGCAGCAACCGCACCGGCCGGCCATTCACCGGCGATGCCTCGGGACGCTTCATGTATCCGATCCTGCACCGCACGGGCTTTGCGTCGCAGCCCAACGCCGACAGCCGCGACGACGGGCTGCGCCTGCTGGACGCCTACATTACGGCCGCCGTGCGCTGCGCTCCGCCGGATAACCGGCCATCGCCCGGGGAAATTGCCAACTGCGCGCCTTTTCTCGACCGCGAACTCGAGGCCCTGAAGCGAATGCGGGTTCTCATTGCGCTGGGCAGGATCGGCTTCGATGCCTCGCTGAATCATCTGAAGCGCGTCGGCGTGCTGACGAGCAAGAGCGGCTACGGCTTTGGCCACGGGGCGCAATACACGATGCCGAACGGGGTCATCCTGCTGGCTTCCTACCATCCTTCGAACCAGAATACGGCCACCGGAAAGCTGACGGTCGCGATGTTCGAGCAGATCTTTCTGACCGCCCGGCAACTGCTATCGCATGATTAAACGCGGTATCGACGGGGCTCACCACTCGGTGAGAATTGCAGAGCTATTTAGATGAGTACTCGTTCCGATGCAACAGGCGGGATCGCGGCAACCTGATCTTCACTTCGATTCTGCCCCCCCCACTCTGTTAGGCGCGCTTCTGTGCTCGCATTATCCGTTTCGCCTGTTTTTTGAATGAAGCCGCATCGATTTCGATTTCGGGAACCCTAACGTCCAATCCCTTTTTGGTTCGCAGCAAAAAAGAAACAATTGTCACGCCAACGGGTTCATCCGTCATTCGATCAATCTTCAGGATGTCCCCGCTATCATTCTCCACAAACCTGCACTCGTTCGGCGCGCGATCTTCAAGCGTGACATAGAGGACATCGGCCGAGTTGTCATACTTGAATTTCATTTCGATTTATCCGGGTCTGGTAGCGTGGATTCGGGTGCTTCAAATACCACCGCGCCCACTTTTGACGGGTTTTTATAATCTACCGGGTATGCCGTCTTAACAACACCCGATGCCAACCCGGTATTTATATCAGCATCTTCCTGGTAATGCACCAGTACACGAACGTGCTCGGAGCTTGCGTCGGGTGCTCTCGTTTCAAAAGCGAACGCATTATTATGGTACTCCACAGTACTAACTCGCACTCTCATGGGAGTTTGGATGGCCTGCTGCACGACGGTGATGTCCCGAATGCCGTGCTCAATCTGGATGTGGATCCAGCTTTCTTCAAAAAGGGTTACGGTGTTCCCAATCCAGTCAGCAGTCACCAGCGTAATTGGGGACGCGGGAAGTCTTACTGACTTACCTTTCCCGTTTCGCCCTTTGCGATGTTTCCTGCTTTTGGAGGCCATGGAATTTCACCATTCACCTGCTCGTACTGCTTAACACTCTGCATTAATGCAATTGCTAGCCCCTTCGCCTGCGCCGCGTTCATCGTCACGGCTGCACGAAGTTCGATAGAAAGTTCGCCGGGGATTGCCTTTGGAATGACTTCAGAAAACATCAACCGAAAGTCCCATGTGGTGATCTGAAGACCGACGTTGTTACAGTACACAGGTCGAATGCCGTCAGGATTTCCTATCGGCACCTGCGCTATGTTGATTTCTCTGGTTACGCCAAGCGCCTTAGCCATTTCGTCCATGCCAGAATCTTACCCCTAAGACGATGATAAGCAAGCAGAATTAACGACCTATCGAAACAAACTATGGTCTACTTGTCTAGAAGGGATACTTACCCCCACCGTTGGCTTGTTGGGGTGGAGTAGCCGGGATCTGCTGTTTGCGGGCGTTGGAAGCAAAGCAGATCCTTCGATCGCGCAACAGCGGCGCGACCTCAGGATGACACTTCTGCGAGAGGATAATACTTCTACAAGTTTTTCCGCAGCCCGCTAGGGCTTGGCCTCGCCAGCCGGGCATCGCGAATCTCATCCAGCTCGATAATCGCCGCCCACTCGCCGCCCGAGGATTGCTCCCAGACAATACGGCCGTGCAGCAACCCGGCCACAGCCGCCGGCGAAAGATCCTGGTGATAATCGAAAAAACGCTCTTCGATACGGTTCCACCAGGCAAGATGAGCGAAGCGGATTCGACGGCGGATCGTACTTGGTGGAGAACACGAACGCGACGTCGAAGGACTGCCGCTGCTGCGCCGCCTTGAACACCTCCGGGGCGGTGAAGTTTTCTATCCGCACCACGGCGAGCGGGCTGGAAACGTATCCCAGAAACGGCCGGTTCAACTCGTCGGAAGCGGGCCAGGCCGTCAGAATCCGATCGTGCGCGTAGTGCTGCTCCAAATAGGCTGCGGCTTGCTGGTGCAGGCGGACGAAGTGCGCGTAGAGGAGATTATCTTCCGGCGCGATTCGCCAAATCGGGCTGACGACCAGCGCCAGCACGAAAGCCACGGCACAAGCTCCGCACCAGGCCCACCAAAGTGAAATCGTCGGCCAAGCTCTCTGACGTGGGTCGCGCTCGTGCGCCTCTTGTTCGCGCCGGATGGGGTAGAGTTCCGCCACCGCGAGGATAATCGTCAGGGGAATCACCGGAATCATGTAGCGCGCCAGCTCGGCGCCGCCGATCAGCGACAGCGCCAGCACGTAGGCCGCAATCAGCAGGCAAAAGACGGACTGCACGCGGCGCTCGATGACCGGCTCACGACTGTCGGACGCCGGCCGCAGCCGCCATACGATCAGGGCCGGCACGGTCAGCAGGAACAGGTTCATGCATCCCGCCACATCCCAGAACCGTATCAGCGCCGCCAGCGGAATGCGCCGGGGATCGAAGGCGCTCCAGACGTTATAGGACAAATACTCCGGGTTGAAGATCCGGCCGGTCTGCCGGTAGTGATAGGCGTACCACCCCAACAGCGGAATGGCGGCGAGCAGGTGCGCGAAGACCGCGGGAAATCCCGACACGAACGACGGTTGCGCGTGGGGTGAAGCCGTGCTCCCCGGCGCGCGCTGCGGTTGCACGTGGTTGGATGATGCCGAGCGGCTCCGTAGATAATCGAGAATCTCCCAGGCAAAAAATGTCAGAGGCGCGATGAAAGCCGTTTCCTTGGAGAGCGTGGCTAAAGCCGAAAAGCCGATGGAGCCCCATCGCCGGCCGGTGACGTAGAAGTAGACGGCCCACGCCGTAAAGGCGAAGGCCCCGAGATCGAGCTGGAACAGGGAGCTTTGCGCGAAGATGACCGGCTGCAGCGCCATCAGCCCGAGCGACGCCAGCGCGACCCGCCGGTTGGCCACGCGCTCCGCCAGCCGATAAAATCCCAGCAGCCCGAAGGCGGCCAGCAACAACATGGCAATGCGCGTCACCAGCGGCGCAAAGCCGACGAGCTTCCACCACAGCGCGACCCAGAGCATCACCAGCGGGGGGTGCGCGTTGGAGAGCGTGGTCCGCGGGATCAGGGTTCCGTGCAGAAGAATGTCGCGCGCGGCCGGAACGAAATAGCCGGCTTCGTCGGAGAAATAAGGCAGCCGCAGCAGCCCCGCGTGCAGCCCAAAAATCGCGCAAAAAATCAGGGCGAAATCAAAACCCGGCGGAAGCAGCCGGGGGCGCGGGCCGGCCGCAACTTCGCTGGCGGGCCGCGATTCGGCCGAAAAGGATGAAGGGCTTGGCGGCTCCAGTTCCATTGCTCCGCTAGACCGGTTTTGCAGAAATATCTATCGTGAGGCCGCCGGGCAGCCGGCGCCGGCATGGCCGAGGTTGCACTGGTTTGGGTTGGTCAATGCTGCTTTTAGTGGACTTGCCCGGGCGCCATCTTCGGATCCAGCTTAATCTCTCCGAACGTCTGCTCGTAATTGGCAACGTTTTGCTGCAACAACCCGGCCAACGCCTTGGCCTGCTGCGGACTCAGGTAGACACCCTGAAAATTCTGCACCTCGACATGCGTCTCGCTGGGCTGGAGCGTGCCGAAGACGAGGAAAAAATCCCAGACATTCACCCGCACCTGCACGCTGTTGGCATAGCGCTCGCGATACTCCGCCGTGTTGCTGATGCGAATTTCCTGTTGCGGTACATAAGTCATGGATGGCTGTCCTGCGTGCGCAGTTGCGCTAGTAGCAGTTCCCGAGTTGGTCTATCCCTCAAGATCACGCCGGACGCGGAAGCCCGACTATGTCCGAGGATATACCTTCCGCAAATCGGCGCTAAACCCGGGCATGTCGCGGCAATACCCGGCATTCACTTCAAATCATCTGCGTGCCCCACAGATCGTGCAGATGCAGCACTCCCTGGATGCGGCCTTCGCCGTCGACCACGACGAGAGAGGTGATTTTCTTTTGCTCCATGATCTCCAGGGCCGCGGTGGCGAACTCGTCGGGCGAGATCGTTTTCGGGGTCCCGGTCATGCACTCGGCGGCCGTCAGATCCAGAATATCCTTGCCGCGGCGTTCGAGCAGCCGCCGCAAGTCGCCGTCACTGATCACGCCGGCCAGAATGTCTCCATCGACCACCGTCGTCATGCCGAGCTTCTTGCTCGACATCTCGAAGATCGCATCGGCCATGCGCGTCTGCGGAGAAATTCTGGGGATGGCATCGCCGGTGTGCATCAGGTGCGACACCCGCATCAGTCGCTTGCCGATCTTCCCGCCCGGATGCAGATTGGCGAAGTCCTCTTCCCGGAAGCCTCGTTTCTCAGACAGCGCGACGGCAATCGCGTCGCCCAGGGCGAGCATCGCCGTAGTGGAAGTGGTCGGCGCCAACCCGAGCGAGCAGGCCTCCTTGGCAACCGAGCAGTCGAGGGCGATCTGGGCCGCCTGCGCCAGCGAACTGCGGCTGCACGGGGCCCCCGGCAATCCCGCATTTAGATTGCTGGGGTGAGCATCGGGCGGATAGAGCAGGTCGCAGGTAAAACTGATGAGCGCGATGCCGAGCCGTTTGATGTTCGGCAGCAGCGCGAGAATCTCCTCGGTCTCGCCGCTGGCCGAGAGCGCGATCACGATGTCGCCGCGCACGATCATCCCGAGATCGCCGTGCAAGGCTTCGGCCGGATGCAGGTAAAGCGCCGGGGTCCCGGTCGAGCTGAGCGTGGCGGCGATCTTGCGCGCGATCAGGCCGCTCTTTCCCATGCCCGTCACCACCACCCGTCCCGCGCAGCCGGAAAGCAGTTCCACGGCGCGCCAGAACGTCCCGGCCATGGGGCCGTCGATGCGGTCGGCCAACTGCCGCAAGGCTTCGGCTTCCAGGCGAACGACATTTGCGCCAGTGTGATTCATGGAAAGACGAATAGTACCAGATCGCCGCATGGCCGCGTCGCCAAAGCTACGGCAAACCCCGTAGCTATGCCCGGTTGCCATGGCCGGCCAAGCCCGCGTTTTTTGTTTGGCGCGCCTTTGCCGCTACAGGTAAGCTGACGTAGATGGAACGCTCCGGCACTACACTAGAAAGATGAAAAGAGGAGAAAGAAGATGAGCCCGATGAGAATGCCTTCGCCTCGAAAGCCGTTGCTGTAACCCTGTGCCTGCTGCTCCTGGCCGCCGCCAGCTTCGCCGCATCCGACGGACGCTCGCTCGACCGCGGCAACAATGAACTTGGCTTCTGGGCCGGGTACTCGCCCGACAATCCGACGTTAATCGGCATCACCACGGACCGTCCTTTTTTCGAACTGAATTTTCAGTATGCGCGGGTGCTTGTCGCCCGCGACAACTGGGCTCTGAAGTACACGGTCGAGGTGATTCCGGTGGCGCTCATCAGCCAGCCGCGGCAGGCGAATGTCGTGCAGGGAAACTTTCTGGTGCAGATCGACGTTGCCGGCACGAGGCGCGAAATCTACGGCGGAGGCACTTCGCCCATCGGATTACAGGTGAACTTCCGCCGCCATCACGCTTTCCAGCCCTACATTAATGGCACGGTGGGCGTGCTGTATTTCGCCGAGCAAGTGCCGGTGAGCGGATCGTCGCAATTCAACTTCGGAGTCGGCTGGGGTGGGGGCGTGCAGATCTGGCATCGGGAGAACCAGTCCGTCAGCATCGGCTACAAGTTCCACCACATTTCCAACGCCAACTCGGCCAACCGAAACCCGGGCGTAGACTCCAACCTGCTCTACGCGGGGTATAGCTGGAGTTGGCGATCAAGGCGTTGAGGCGGCGTCTGTGATCGCTTCCGCGGGTATCATCCCGAGTGTAGCCGGGGTCCCCGGCAACGGTCGCTTTTACCGTTACTGGGGTGGAAGCTTACGTGCTGCTCTTCGGCGGCTTCCACTGATTCAGGAATTCGACAATCTGCTGCGGATCGAGCCGGCGGGCGGATGAGAACTGGCCATTCTTCTGGCTGCTCAGCAGGCGGCCGCGCTCCGACAGCACGGCGATTGCCGGAATCCCTTTTTTCAGCGGAATCTGGTATTGATCCGCCAAATCGACGTTCTTGGCGTAGCGCCCTTCGCCCTCGCCGGTATCCACGTGCACGACGATGAAATTGCTTTCCACCAGCGCCTTGATCGGCTCCTGGTGGAAGCGATAGTCGAGCGCATGGCAATCGGGACACCAGTTGGCGCCGAAGACGAGAAGAACCCGCTTGTGCTCCCGCGCGGCTTCACGAAGGGCTTTGGCGATCTCCGCCTTGGCGTTGGCGTCAGGATCGTAGAGCTTGGGGTTAAACGTGATCTGAGCCGCGGCCGCGGCCATCAGCAGCAAAAGAGAAATGACAATCGTCGTCGTACGCCGCATAAGCACTCCCGCAATTATGGTACATGAAATAAATCGCCGGCCTCGCGTCCGGGGTCCCCGACGAGCCCGTTGTTAGCTCGTAGGGTGGTTCCGCCCCTGCTCTATCTCCTGTTTGACCCGGTCGCGCCCTCACCCTAGAATCAAAGATTCAGAACAGGAATACGACGCGCTATGGCTCTCCAGCTCTATAACACGCTCTCCGGCAAAGTTGAGGAATTCAAACCCCGCGAGGACAACCTCGTCCGCATGTATGCCTGCGGGCTCACTGTCTACGACTACGGCCACATCGGCAACTTCCGCACCTTCATCGCGGTCGATGTGCTGCGCCGCTTCCTGCGGCAAAGCGGCTACGGCATCAAGCACGTCATGAACATCACCGATGTCGACGACAAGATCATCCGCAACGCCATGCAGAAGGGCGTGCCCATCGCCGAGTACACCAAGAAGTTCGCCAAGGCCTTTCTGGACGACATGCAGACGCTCAGTCTCGAAGCGCCGGAGATGCATTGTGCGGGCAACCGAGCACATTCCGGAGATGGCGCATTTTATTGCCGCGTCTGGTCGCCAAGGGCAACGCCTATCGCACCGATGAAGGCTCGTACTACTTCCGCATCTCCAGCTTTCCCGAGTACGGCAAGCTCAGCAAGAAGGACTTCGCCGGCATGACCGACGGCGCTCGCGTCGACGTGGATGAATACGACAAGGACAATGCGCGCGACTTTGCCCTGTGGAAGGCTCCGAAACCCGGCGAGCAGAGCTGGGACACCGAGATTGGTCCCGGGCGTCCGGGCTGGCACATCGAGTGCTCCACCATGAGCATGGAGTACCTGGGCGAGAGCTTCGACATCCACCTCGGCGGCGAGGACCTGGTCTTTCCGCACCACGAAAACGAGATCGCGCAGTCGGAGGCGCTTACCGGCAAGGAGTTCGCGCACTTCTGGGTGCACTCGCGTTTCCTGCTGGTCGAGGGCGAGAAGATGTCCAAGTCGCTCGGCAACTTCTACACCCTGCGCGACCTGGTGCTGATGGGCCACAAGCCGTCTTCGATCCGCTTCCTGCTGGCATCGGTGCCTTACCGCAAGCAGCTTAACTTCACCTTCGACGGACTCAGGCAGGCGGCGGCCTCGGTGGATCGTCTGCGCAACTTCAAACTGCGTCTGGAAACCGAACAATGGCCCGAAGGCGCGAACCAGGCGGTTTCCGCGATGGCCGCCGCAACCGCGACGGCCATGCGCGCCGCCATGGAAGACGATCTCAATACGGCCCAGGCCCTGGGAGCTATGTTCGACATGGTGCGCGACGTGAACGCCGCCGCCGACAAGGGCGAGGTGCGCAAGGGCGACGTTCCGGCACTGCTGGAGGCGCTCGCCAAGTTCGAGGATATCTTTGCCGTGCTGGCCGACGATGACGCCGCCAAGATCCGCAGCATCATCGAATGGGCCGAAGCCGAAGGCTTACAAGAAAAAATCTCGGCTGAAACCCGCGAACTGGCGAAGGCCGCCGCGCTCACCGATGCTCAAATCGAAGAACTGGTAGCCAAACACACCGCGGCGCGCAAATCGAAAGACTTCAAGACCTCCGATGCGGTTCGAAATCAATTGGCCGAGCAAGGCGTGATTCTGGAGAACACCAAAGACGGCGTGCGCTGGAAAAGGAAATGAAATAAGTTTCGGGGCTTCGCGGTGAACTTCGTTTGCTGTTGCTCGCCCGGTCGTGTGGATGAGACGAGTGCGAGAGCGCATCCACCTCGGCAGCAAAAGGAAGCGGACGGCAACGATTGCCGCCCGCTCAACCCTGTTCTCAGGAAACTTCCCCTTGCATCGCCCTATGGATACAGGATACCTGATTTTGCACCGGGAATGCGACATCGTTTTTCAAACCATTTTTCTCTTGAAATCAGCAACTTAGCTCTCCAGGGGCCACGGGACGCACTTGACAGGGTTCGTCCGCGACGATTCCGTCGGACTTCTACGGCTGTTTGCGCGGGTTGAAAAGCAAAGCAGATCCTTCGATCGCGCAACACCGGCTACCATCCCAACAAGCCAACGACGGGCTTGTCGGGGACCCCGGCGGCGCGACCTCAGGATGACACTGCTAGCGAGTTTTTTAGCAGCCTGCTAGAACGAATACTTCAACGAGACCGTGCCGGTGTTGGTGTGGAAGTTGCGTGGCAGCGCCACCAACTGGAGCAGCGATAGGTTCCCTTCCTTCTCGTTGTAGTCGTAGTAGTCATAGTTGCCCTTGAAAGTGACACCCTTGGCGATATCCACCGCAATGCCTGCACTCACCTTGTGCCAATTGAAATCCTGTGGGCCGGCAGGCTGATTCGGGAACGGACCGTTGAGGGCAATCGTGCCGGCACTGGTGGTGGCGCTGGTAATGGACGTCCCAAGGTTGCCGGGAATGCCGGGCACATTGCCGAAGGCATCGCCCAGCACTTGTAACGGCGCACCGGTATCGCCGCGCAGCCAGTTGGTGTAGCCGCTGGTGCTGGTAATTTCATAACCCAGGTTCAGGGCAACGCGATGCATTGGCCGGACCGTGAGAAGGATATAGCCGGTGTTCGTGTTCTCCTGATAGGCCTGAATCACCGGCACATTAAACTGAGTCGATAGGATGTTGAAACTGGCCGGCAATGTCGGCTGGTTGGTGGTGGCGGGACAGACCGTCGGAGTGCCGTCTGCCACGATAGGTGTAGTAGCGGTGGGGGCCGTCAGCACCATGCAGGCGGGGATATTGTACTTCTGGTCCATGTAGGTCCAGCCAATGTCGAGGGTGACCATCCGGTTGGGACTCAGGGTCGCGCCCAACGAGTAGTAGCGATCATGGTTGGTGGTGCCGTAAGCCGGGGAATCCGTGGTGGGAAATAGATTGACACCGGTACCGCCGAAGCTTTCGGCCCAGTCGTTGCGCGATTCGATGAAGTGCACCCCACCGTTGATGCTGATCCATCGGTTTACCTTGTAAACCGAGTGGGCGCGTACCCGCTGCTCGTGACGCGGAGCAATTTCGGTGAATGCGTTGTCGGCATAGCTCAGCTCCGCATCGGCGTTGATCCGCCATTTATCGGTCGGACGAAGCACCAGGCCTCCGAGCGCCGTGTGCTGGTTGATCCTGGCGTCATAGAGCGGGGGCGGAGTGGTTACTGAATTGAGAGTTGATGGAATCAAGGACCCGGCCAATCCGATGGTACCGGTCGATACAGTTGGCACGCCAGTGGTCCCTAAGACGCCGCCCGCCGCTACCGGGGTGCTCGTGGTCGTTGACTGGTAGAAGGTGGTCAGCTCGCGACGTTCATAACGGTAACCAATGTAGGCGCTGATGCGGCGGCTCGGAGCCCAATTCAAGGTTGCGGTGTTGAAGTAGGTGCGCTCGCCCTCGAGCGTACTGTAGGCGTCTAAGACATTGGCGTTGGGACCTGTTGCTGTTGCGGCGACGTTACCCGCCGGCGTAATTCCCAAAAGTCCCGCAATGCTGCAGGGATTGCCAATCGGACTCGACAGGACTGCCGGTGCGCCGCTGGCAAGGTAACAGTTGATGGTATTTTGATAAAAGGCTCCGGGATCACGCCAGTCGAGCCAGCGAAACTTATCCGAAATGCTCCAACTCTTCGTGATGTGGTAAGTCAGGCCGAGATCGGCGTTGCCCGAGACGCGATCCGTACTCGCCGGGCCGGTGACCTGGTAGGCGCTTTCGGTCCCCGCCCGGCCAATGGCGCCATAGAAGAGATCGTCATAGTTCAGAACCTTGGAGTAGCCCGAACTATAGGTACCGCTGGCTGTAACGTCCAGCTTGTGGAAGTAGTTCGACCGCAAGGACAACATCGAGGTCGGGAAATTGGAGCGCACATTGTCGCTGCGAGAGTAATTGAAAACCCCGGTGCTGCATAAGGGATTGAGAACGCCCGCAGCAGTGATATAGGGTTGAGGCCCCGCGATCGTGCAGGGTGGAAAATAAAGAGGCAGGGAGACGTTGGGTCCACCCACGCCCAGCGGGTATGTTGGATTCTGCGGGTTGTTCACGTAAGCGGTATCGACCTTGTCATGTTCGAAGGACTGGTCAAAGCTCAAGGTGGTCCGCGCCAGAGGGCGTACGTCAACGCCAAAGGACCAGCGATCGGAACGTATATGAGATTGCTCGGTCAAATCGATGTTGACGTCTTCCAGGCTGGAATCCACCGTTCCCTTATTGTCGTTGCGCGAAAAACCCAGGCGGACACGGATCGCAGACTGGGGAAACAAGGTCAGATTGAAGTCGCCCATGTTGCGGGTCGTGTCCTGGTAGTGCGGGCTATTGGTGTAAAAGTAGTTTGCCTGCGGGTTAAACGCGTTCGCGCAAGGAACGACCGCACTGCCGACGACGGTGCTGCAATTGGTGATGCCCGGGTTCAGCGTCATCGGATTGGCAAACAGGTTATAGTCGAAAAAGTTGACATCGCGCCGGTAGAGGCCGACGAAGTTGTACCACTTATTTTTCTCGATCCGGAGGCGAATCATGTCGTTCGGGTCGCCGCCCAATCCAAAGCTGCTCAGGTACAGATTGTCGAATAGAGAGCCATCGTGGTTCACGGAGCGCATCGACAGCTCCTGGCCAAGCAGGCGCGGACCGCTTTGCAGATTCACCAGCGTGTCGTACATCTGCTGATTGCCGCTGTTTTCGACGATGCGTCCACCGAGTTCGATCGACTGCTGCACCGTGTAGTTGCCCCAGGTACGTCCGTTCGACATGCTTTCGTCGTCTGGCTCCTGGGCGGCCTTGCCCTGGCCCATGGCCAGCGACGGAACCAGCACCACCAGCACGGAAACCGTGATGAAGTATCTCTTGTACATACGGCGACTCCCCGGCCGCGGTCCTCTTGCGGAAAGGAGAGGACGCGGCGAATTTTGCGTTGATTTTGCCATCGTGGTTTCTCCTTGTCCTTCTATTTGAAGAAGACGTTGCTCAAGTTCGAGCCGTGGATGTTCGAGTGGCACGCGATGCATTGCTGTAGCCGCGTATTCTGAGTGTGTCCGATGGCAGCCGTAGCCGCGTGGCACTGCAAGCAGAGCGAGTTAGTGCGTGCGGTGGTCAGCATGCGCGGATTGGTGGAGCCGTGCGGGAAGTGGCAAGCCGTGCAGCCCTCAACCTTGACCGGCTCATGTTCGAAAACAAACGGCCCACGCTTGTCGCTGTGGCACTTGAAGCAAACCGCATCCTGATCCGGCGTCGACCGAAGCTGGCGTACCGCCAAGGTGCCGTGCGCATTGTGGCAATCGGAGCACTGGATCAACCCCTCCTCCACGCGATGATGGAACGGCTTCTGGAAGTCGCTCTTCTGTTCCGCGTGGCAGGAGAAGCACAACGGCGTCTGCTTGTTGACCAGCAGAAACTCCCGCGTCGAGTGATGTACGGAGTGACAGTTCGTGCAGGTAATACCGTTTTCATTGTGCGTGGAACGCATGAATTCGCGCTGCTCGGAATTCGCCTCGTGACAGGACAAGCAACGCTTCGTGACTTGTTCCGGCTTGGCACCGGTGAAGGTGAAGATCTTGCTCTTATCTCCGCCTCCCGCGACGTGCGCCGCGCCCGGTCCGTGACACGATTCGCAGCCGTGCACGGCCTCGCCGCGAATCTTTTTGGAAGTACCGATTCTGAAATGCGGGCTGGCGTCAATGCTCTTGCCGGCTTCGTCGTGACACCCCTTGCAGGTGTCCGATCCAACATATTGCGACGGATCGGTTTGGGCTTTCTGGTCCGCGGCAACCGGCTTACTGGTGTCGGCCCGCATCGCAGCCGCGGCGATCAGCAGAACGCCGATCAAAAACATCCAACGAAAAACGGGTTTCACAAGATGTCTCATTCTTACTCCTGCACTCCCGCGTCAACGGTTCAAGTCAAAAAATATTGAGTGAGGCGATCCAAGCTGCACGGAACAAATCAGGAAATCTGTTTCCGCGAGTGATTGGAATCAGGCAGAGAGGATGCGACGAAAATTCGCCGCGTTGCACGTTGGAATGAAGTTCGCCTTTGGGCAAATCGCCGATCACGATGTACCTCAAGAAATATGCGAACGCGGAACACGCCCGGACTACATACGGGAAAAATCGTATCGCGATATTTTCAAAAGTCCTGGGATGGTCGACAAAATGAAGCTTCCCGTGGAGCACGGTCTCCATCCGCCGCCGTGGGCCATCCAAAACAATCGGGATATTCTACACTGAAAAACACCAGCGCGGCCGAGGTCGGCAAACAAAATCGAGAGCTGAAGAAATTTAGCGAGAACTGAAGATTAGCGAGAACTGAAGAATGGATCGGCAGGCGAAGCATGGGAGAACTGCCGTCCGGAAGCACCAAGCAGCAACTTGCTTTCCTGGAATAAGTTATGGAGTGCGCGCGTCAACTGCCGTAAAACATACTTCTATCTTGATATCTCGACGCCCGAAATGCGCGGATGAGCGCAGAGGCCACACTTCAGAGCCATAACAAGTTGCTCCGAGGATGTCATCCTGAGCATCGCCGGGTCTCGCTGTTTGAGCGTCCTACGAATAAAAGCAGATTCTTCGGTCGCGCAACACCGGCTACCACCCCAACAAGCCAACGACAGGCTTGTCGGGGACCCCGATGGTGCGACCTCAGGATGAAACTTCTACAAGCAGGATGACACCTCTACAATCTTTTCCCGCAGCTCCTTAAAAGAAAGGCCGAGAGCAGAAACCTGCTCTCGGCGAACTACAAGCCAGTCAACTTTCGCAACCAGTCTAACCGGCGTGGGCGGTGTTCTTCTTTGCCATGCCGCGCTTTTCGATGCCGGTATAGATTTGGCGCGGGCGGGCGATCTTCTGCTCTTCGTCGATAATCATCTCCTGCCATTGCGCCAGCCAGCCCGCAGTCCGTGGAATGGCAAACAGCACGGTGAACATTTCCGAGTCGAACCCCATGGCCTCGTAAATGATGCCGGAGTAGAAATCCACGTTCGGATACAGTTTGCGCTTGATGAAGTATTCGTCGTTCAGCGCAATCTTCTCCAGCTCCATCGCGATGTCGATCTTGGGATTGCGTCCCGTGACCTCAAACACTTCTTCCGCCACCTTCTTGATGATGCGGGCGCGCGGGTCGTAATTCTTGTAGACGCGATGGCCAAATCCCATCAGTTTATATTTTCCTTCTTTGACGCCCTTGACGAATTCGGGGACCTTGTCCTTGCTGCCGATCTTGTCGAGCATGCACAGCACGGCTTCGTTGGCGCCGCCGTGCAACGGGCCGGCCAGGGCGGATGCAGCCGCCGCAGTTGCCAGGAACGGGTCGGCTTCCGAGCTGCCGACGGCGCGCATGGCGTTGGCCGAGCAGTTTTGCTCGTGATCGGCGTGCAGAATGAACAGAACGTCCAGTGCGTGCGCCAGAACCGGATTGGTCAGGTACTTCAGATGGCTGCGTTTCCACAGCATGTTCATGAAGTTCTCGGTGTAACTGAGGTCGGGTTCCGGATAGAGGTAGGGCAGGCCCTTGCGATGACGATAGGCGTAGGCGGCGATGATCGGCATCTTGCCAATCAGGCGATAGATGCAACTTTTCCGCGTCTCGGCGTCCCGCACGTTCTTGGAATCAGGATAAAACGTCGACAGCGCGGCCACCGTGCTCACCATGATGCCCATGGGGTGCGCATCGTAACGGAATCCTTCCATGAACTTTTTGATATTTTCGAAGATCGACATGCGGTAGTGGAGCGCGTCCAGCCAGACGGCTTCCTGCTCTGGAGTGGGAAGCTCCCCGTTAATCAGCAGGTAGGCAACCTGCAGATAGGTGCAATTCTCCGCCAGCTCTTCGATGTCGTACCCGCGATAGCGCAGGATACCCTTGTCACCGTCGATCAGCGTGATCTTGCTCTCGCAACATGCGGTGTTGGTGAATGCCGGATCATAGGTCATCAGTCCGAAGTCATCGGGGTTGACTTTCATCTGGCGGAAATCCATGGCGCGGACCGTTTCATTGGTAACCGGGATCGTATACGACTTGCCGGTCCGATTGTCGACTACTGTCAGAGTGTTATCGGGCATAAATGCTCCTGGCGTTTTGCCAACCCCGAGGACCGGGGCATGATCGAAATAAATTGGCGAAAAAGGTGCAAAAGTCGCTCCCACCCCAAGCAGTCCCACCCTGCTCACTTCTCAATCCACGCCAACGCTTCCTGTCAGAATCAAGGCGCCGGAGCGATTTCGATTTTCGAGGCAGAAACTTCCTTTTCCCCACACGTACGCACAACTTGACGGATACTTTGCGTCCCTGGTGAACATTTGGCTGTAATCTGCGTCACATATGTTTGTGATTACAAAAGAGACCACAGTCGCCTGTGACCGGCAACCATCATTGAGTTTATACCGTCCGCAGATCACGTGCCGGCGGTCACGGTCTGTGCTGGATTTCGAGTGAACCAAGTCTGGCCTGCGCTTCCGCCAGATTGGGATCCCGCTTGAGAGCTTCGCCGTAAGCGGCCCGCGCCATTTCGATTTTCTTCTGTCCTTCCAAGGATTTGCCGAGCCACAAAAAAACGCCCGCTTCAGGGTTCATGGTCACGGCACGCGAGAAGTCATCGGCAGCCTCTTGGTATTTCCCCTGCCGGTAAAGTGCCTGGCCACGGCCGAGCACCGCCAGATAGCGGTTCCCACCAAACTGAAGTACAGCCGTGAAGTCCCGCTCGGCCTCTGCGTAATTTCCGACCTCGAGATTGGCCACGGCAAGGTTGCTGAGACCGGGCTCCGTAACTCTCCTGCTGTTTGAGAGCCGCAGCGCCGCCTGGAACTCCGGGATGGCCTCACGGGGAAGCCCATGAAATAACAGGAACATGCCGAGGTTGTAATGCGGCAGCGGACTTTCGGGAGCATAGCGGGCTGCGAGCTGAAAGTGCTGGAAGGCTTCCTTATCGCGTCCCGTCACGGCCAGGGCTTCTGCCAGATTGCCTTCGATGATGGGTGAAGGAGCACCGGCGATCTGCGCCGCCCGGGTAAACAACGTCAGACTGTCCTGCCAGTACCCGAGCGTCGTATGGGTGACAGCCGCCAGCGCAATCAGTATGCCGAGGGCTGCCGCCACACGCACCGCGGAGTGGATCGCCAGCCGGTCGGCCAGGCTGGTTAAGCCCCACGCCACCAGAATGAAAATTCCCATCAGCGGTATGTAAGCGTAGCGGTCCGCCATGGACTGGGCCCCGACCTGCACGATTCCGATCACCGGGATCAGCGTCACCAGGAAAAAACACCAGCCCATCGGCAGATATCGCTCCCGGCGAAATCGATAGGCCAGCCAAGTCACGCCGCTCAGGATCGCAAGCGCAATAACCACCTTCCAGGCTACGAGCGAGCTTGGCTGTTGCGGATAGAAAACCGCCAGACGGCTTGGCCAGAACGCCTTCTGCAAGTATTGGACATAGGAGACGGCCGCGCACTTCAGCCGCATCGACAGCGGCCAGACATCGGTTACCGCGACCGCTCCCCCGGCTCTTTGCGCCACCACGGTGATCCACGCACTGGCCGCGCTCATGACGAACAGGGGCGCTTTGTCCAGCGACAGCTTGAAGACCCGGATCGGAACGCCCTCCGACTCCGTCCAGCCGAAGCCCAGCGCGCTCTTGCCCGGGGCGTCCAACCGCCGCAGCGGCCAGTAATCGAGCAGCAACAACACAATCGGCAGCGTGACCGCCATCGGCTTTGACAGCAGCGCCAGAGCGAAGCCAACCACGACGGTCAGATACCTATTCCAGTTGGGTGCTTTCGCGTACCAGCCGTAGGCTGCGACGGTCAGCAAGGAGAACACCGCGCTCAGCAGGCTCTTCCGCTCCGCCACCCAAGCTACGTTTTCCACATTCAGAGGATGCACGGCAAACAGCGCGGCCACCAGCAGACTGCGCCAGAGCGAGCCGGTTGCCCTTGCCAGAAGAAGGAAGAGCAGAAGCGCATTGATGGCATGCAGCAGGACATTCGTGTAGTGATGTCCCGCGGGATTCAAGCCGAAAAGCTGGCAATCCGCCATGTGTGACAGCCAGGTCAGCGGATGCCAGTTCGACGCCTCTATCGTGCTGAAGGCCCAGGCTACGTTTTGAAGAGTCAGCCCCGATTGCACATGAGAGTTGGCGGTGACGTAGTTGTTGTCGTCAAAGTTGACGAACTTGTGATGCACGACCGGGTTGTATAGCAGCAGGACGGCTACGATCAGCAGCCCACCCAGAATCATCCGGCTTTGCAGGAAAACACCCGGCGCGTTCGCCTTGTCACTTGGCCCCGCGTGTCCACTCGAAGGCTCCCGCATAATCACCAACCCTTTGGCAGTCGACTCGGCCGCATCCTGGCTATTATGCAATATTATGCGATCCGCTCCCGGTCAGCGCTACGCCACGTTGATCCTGTCGACGACCACGCCGAATTCTTCCGCTCAATAGGTGGCGCGTCCGCCGGAGATATCGAAAACCGCGGCCGTCGAGAACGAGCACTCTTCGCTGGCCAGCCAGCTAACCAGAGAGGCGATCTCCTCGGCGTTGCCAAAGCGACCCATGGGGATTCGGGAGAGCATGTACTGGATATGCTGCTCCGTCATCTGCTCAAAGATCGGCGTGCGGACGGCGGCGGGGGTGACGCAATTGACGGTGATGCCCGAGGTCGCCAGTTCCTTGCCCAGCGATTTCGTCAGGGCGATGACCGCGGCTTTCGATGCGCTGTAGGCCGGGGCGTTCGGATTGCCTTCTTTTCCGGAGATGGAAGCGACGTTCACGATCCGCCCATAGCCCCGGCTCAGCATGTGCGGAACCAGCGCCCGGTTGCAAAAAAACGTGCCATTCAAATTGATCTCGATGACGCGCTTCCAGGCGTCGACCGGATACTCCCAGGTGGGCGCATTCGGCCCGGTGATGCCGGCATTCGCGACCAGAATGTCGATCTTGCCGAGTGCGCCGATGCTCTCCCGCGCCGCGCGCTCGACGTCATCGAGTTTGGCGACATCCGCGATCGCGGTAAAAACCGCGCTGCCAAAGCGATGCTTGAGGTCCTGGAGCCGGTTGCTATCCATGTCCCAGACCGCAATGCGAGCCCCTTCGGCGATCAGCCGCTCGGAAATTGCCAACCCGATGCCAGAGCCGCCGCCGGTGACAACCGCACAGCGCTCCACGAAACGTTTCATTGCAATCATCTGATGCAGGCTCCCTTCATCAGCAGCCCGGAGAAGCCACCAGCAGGCTGCTGAAGTTTACTCGCTCCCAATCCGGTCCGTAGCCAAGCTCGCGACAATCTCCGGCTGCCCGGAGGCGTAAGCTTGGTATTGCCGTTCTGGCGAGACAATCGAATACCACTGAACTCGACTACAATATGTAAATTGCCGTTCTGACATATGCAACCGGAAAACGTGGCGTGCCGTAAAGGTTGAGCACGGCATGGCAGGAGCAACCGGCCTGCCGTGAAAGCTCGCTGGCGGCTTCGCGCGGCTCTGCAATCCTGATAGCTGAGCCCAGGTGCAATGTGCGAACGCAATGGCGTATTGGTTGAGAAGATCGCGAGGGCACAATTATGGACATTATCAAGCAACTGCTTCGGGGGATTCCTTTGCCGCGAATGGTAAAGGTTCGCCAGAACTTTCCCGTCTCCACCGTCAAGGACGTGCCCGCCAGTCTGCGTGAGCAACTGAGCAAACCTGGAGTTGGAGACCGCATGAAGCCCGGCATGCGCATTGCGATTGCCGTGGGCAGCCGCGGCGTCGCGGAGATCCCTACCCTGGCACGCATTACGGCGGAAGAAATCAAACGGCGCGGGGGACATCCGTTCATTGTGCCCGCCATGGGAAGCCACGGGGGAGCCACCGCCGAAGGACAGAAAGAAGTCCTGGCAAACCTGGGCGTGACCGAGGCCAGCGCCGGATGCGAGATTCTCTCGTCCATGGAGGTCGTGGAACTCGGACGGCTGCCGGCCGGATTGCCGGTCTATATCGACAAATACGCTTACGATGCGGACGGGATCGTGGTCATCAACCGCGTCAAACCGCATACCGCCTTTCGCGGCCCGCATGAAAGCGGAGTCACAAAAATGATCGCGATCGGCCTCGGCAAACAGAAGGGCGCCGAATCCTGTCACGCCTATGGGTTTGGTTACGCGGCGGAATTCGTCCCGGCGATCGCGAAAATGATTCTTGCCAAGGTGCCGATCCTGTTCGGGGTCGCCACCGTGGAAAACGCCTACGATCGCATTGCGAAGATCGTCGCCATGCCCGCCAGTGAATTGATGGCAACCGATGAGGCGCTTCTGCTGGAAGCGAAAGCCAGCATGGCTCGCATCTGCTTCGATCCGATTGACGTGCTGATTATCGACCAGATCGGAAAGGATATCTCCGGTGACGGAGCCGACCCGAATATTACGGGACGTTATCCCACGCCGTTCGCCTCGGGCGGGCCCAAGGTTTCCAAGATGGTGATTCTCGACCTGACGGAAGCAACTCACGGCAATGCCAACGGCATCGGTCACGCCGAGTTCACGACCCGCAAACTGGTGAACAAAATCGATTTCCCGATGACCTACGCCAACTGCCTGACCTCAACCGTGGCCACACCGGGCAAGCTGCCCATCATTCTCGAAGACGATCACGATGCGATTCTCGCCGCCCTGAAGACCTGCAACGCCCAGGATCTCAGCCAGGCACGAGTCGTCCGCATCAAGGACACGATGCGCATTGGCGAGATTTACATTTCCGAGTCGATGATGGCTGAAGCCGCCACCAAGCCGGAAATCGCCGTGATCGGCACGCCCGCCGAGATGGCTTTCGACGCGGCAGGAAACCTGACGGATCAGCCGGGTTCTCAACATCCGCAACCACGGCGCGGGTCAGGTGCCCCGGCTGAGATCGAAACCACGGCCTGACCGGGGTCGTCCGGCACAGCGGGAGATCGAGCGCAGGGCCGCGTACGGACAGAATCGAGTTTTTGAATCCAGGGGAGCGGCTGGCCAAGGTCAGCCAGCTCCCGACCTTCTTGGAGGTGAAAGCGCAAGATGCCCAAAGTCCAGATACAGTACACGGATCTGTTTGCCCTGACCATGCAGCGGATGCGGGAAGATGGTTTGTTGCTGGTTACGATGGGAGCAGACGGCAAGCCCAATGTGATGACCATTGGCTGGGGAATGATCGGATCGGTCTGGGCTCGCCCGGTATTCACCGTGCTGGTGAGGCCCTCCCGGCACAGTTACAGCCGGCTGGAGCAGATCAGCGACTTCACGGTCAATGTGCCTCCCGCGGAGCTTTCGGCAGCCGTGGCACACTGCGGAACGGCGTCGGGACGAGACCACGACAAATTCAAAGACTCCCAGCTAACGCCGCTTCCCAGCCGGGAGGTGCGATCGCCGATTATCAAGGAGTGCGTGGTGCATTACGAATGCCGGATTCTGCACCGCAACGACTTGGTACCGGAAGCGCTGGCGCAATCCGTGCGGGAGCAATTCTACCCCCATGGAGATTTTCACCGGTTCTACTCTGGGGAGATCGTCGCCGCTTATGCCGACGACGATGCCGAACGCCGTTTGCGGACTGGGGGAACTCCGACTTCCCTTCCCTAGAGTAGAACGTTGACAGCGCCGTGCTCTGCCCGGTTCATTCCGGGCAGGCACGCGCCGCTGGTTATGGCCGGCGCCCAATTTGGTATCCCGAACTATCAGGCGGCGGAAAGCCAAGGCGATGCTCCTGGACAGCCTTCCACGTCGGTCGTCTCGTGTACAATCCTGTATTCGAGTTTCGGCGCCGTGCAAGCCGAGCCAGCAGCTCCCAGCCATGTTGGAAAACATTAACCTGAAGAAGAAAAAGCTGTCACGGGAAGAATACAAGCGCGCTCTGCCGGGCCTGCAGCGGCGTCTCTACGATCTGGAGAAGGCGTGCTGGGATCAGGGCGTCTCTACCGTGTGGTCATCGAAGGGTGGGATGCCTCCGGCAAAGGTACCACGATCAGCACCCTGACTCAGAGGTTGGACCCGCGTGGTTTCAAGCTTTACCCCATCACCGCTCCGCGCACTTACGAGCAGCAGCGGCCCTGGCTATGGCGCTTCTGGCTGAAGGTTCCGAACCGGGGCGAGATGGTCATCTTCGATCACAGTTGGTACTCCCGCGTGCTTGAGGAGCGCGTCGAGCGCGCGGTCCCGGAAAAAGCGGTGCGGGAGGCATTTCGCGACATCGTCGAGTTCGAGCGCATGCTCTCCGACGACGGCACCGCCATCCTGAAGCTTTTTCTTCACATCAGCAAAAAAGAGCAGAGCAGGCGATTCCGCATGATCGAAGCAGATCCGCTGGAAGCTTGGCGGGTGACGCGCGCCGACTGGGCGCGCCACAAGAAATATGAGAAGTACCTGGCGGCGATCGAGGAAATGCTGGAGCTGACGGAATCGGAATATGCGCCTTGGACCATCGTCGAGGCGACCTCCAAATGGCACGCGCGGAAGAAGGTATTTGAAACCATCATTACCGCCATGGAAAAGCGTTTGGGGACGAACGCGCCACCTCGGACCCAGGCTGCGGCGGCCATGCCACGCGACGCCGAACTGCGCGCGGCCATGGAGTCCCTGGGCAGAGGAAAGCTCTGATGCTGGAAAGAATGGATCTGACCCGCACGCTCGATCGTGAGGCCTACGTGCGCGAGCTGGCGCGGCGGCAGATTCAACTCCGCGAGCTTGGATACCAGATTTACCTGCAACAGCGTCCCGTGATCGTCGTCTTCGAAGGCTGGGACGCGGCCGGCAAAGGCGGCGTCATCAAGCGGATTACCGAGAAGCTGGACCCGCGCGGCTATGTCGTCTATCCGATCAGCGCTCCGCAAGGAGAAGACAAAACCCGGCACTACCTTTACCGATTCTGGAGGCGGCTGCCGGAGCGCGGGCAGATGGCGATCTTTGACCGCTCCTGGTACGGCCGGGTGCTGGTGGAGCGCGTGGAAGGATTCGCCACCGAAGAGGAATGGAAGCGAGCGTTCAAGGAAATCAATTCCTTCGAGCGGCAATTGCGTGATTTTGGAACCATCCTGGCAAAGTTCTGGATCCACATCTCCCGCGAGGAACAGCTTCGGCGCTTCGAGGAGCGCAAGGCTGTCGGCTACAAAGCATGGAAGCTCACCGATGAGGACTGGAGAAATCGCGATAAGTGGGGCGCGTACGAGGAGGCAGTCGAGGAGATGCTGGTCAAAACCAGCACGAGTGGGGCGCCCTGGTGTCTGGTGGAGGGAAACGACAAGTACTGGGCAAGGACTAAGGTGCTGGCGAAACTGGTGGAGCTATTATCGACCGGCCTCGGATATGAGCCGGCAGATCCTCTGCGAGGCGGAGGACGGAAGAAAGCCGCCACAGATCACCCGTGGCGAAGAAGAAGAACCTGAGAAGTAGAGCGGCTGCAGCCGCCACTGGCCTCGAACATTGCACAGTAGCACTTCATCTCTAGTTTCGGCTACCGCATTGGTCTCGCTGACCTACCCACGCGGGCCGCAAACCTGATAGAACAGATAGACGAGGAACAGCAAGAAAGTAGGGATCACCTCCGTATGGGCGGCTTATTATCCCGGATCGCGCAACACGGCTATCTTCATTATCTCCTCGATCATCTTTGCGGGGTCGCTCGGAGTGCCGGTGCCAGCCACGCTGACGTTGGTAGGAAGCGGAGCGGCGGCGGCATCAGGAGCCCTGAAGGCTCCGGCAGTGTTTCTCGTTGCGCTTACGGCGATGCTTCTGGGCGATTCGCTGCTGTTCGTTCTGGGCCGCTACATGGGCTGGGGACTTTTGGGATTCATGTGCAAGCTCTCCCGGAACCCGGAAACCTGCATCCTGCGATCCGCCGAGTCATTCTACAAGCGCGGCCGGAGCACGCTGATCATCGCCAAATTCATTCCCGGCGTCAGCGCGATGATTCCACCGCTGGCCGGAAGCATGAAGATGCCTTTTGGCCAGTTCGTCATGCTCGATCTCATTGGCACCAGCCTATGGATTCTGGCTTACGGCGGAGTCGGCTTTCTCTTCCATAATTTTATTGTCGCCATCACTCATGGGTTTCAAGTCGCCGGAAATGCAGTCGGGATTGTGATAGTCGTCGCCATCGGCGCATTCGTCGTCTATCGCATGCTGCTCTACCGCAAGCACCGCATCTACCGCGCCGTGCCGCGCGTGCAAGTGGACGAGTTGGCGAAGCGGCTTCAGTCCGAAGGATCGGACAAGATTCTTCTGGTCGATGTTCGCAGTCATGGTTACTACGACTCCGGCGCCGAGCGCATCCAGGGTTCCATTCGCATCGAACCCAATAACCTGGAGGAGGAGATCAAGCGTCTTGCCCCATGACAAGGACATCTACCTTTACTGTACCTGACTGCGCGAAGCAACCAGCGCCCGGGTGGCGCACTTACTGCGGGAAAAAGCATTCAATGCATTTGTGATCAATGGCGGCCTTGCGGCTTGGCGCAAAGCCGGACATCCCGTGGAGGACGTGCCGCACGAAGACCTCGTGCACCTGCCGGATTTCAGCCGTCCATAGCATGACTTGCTCCGGCTTTCTGCCGAACAGATTGACAGCTCAGCGGCAACACTATTTTGATGTGCTCGATGTCGGCGGCTGACTGAAATCAAGTGGCTGAGAAAGGCGGAAACTGAGCATGGATTCAGCCGGCAATGTAATATCGGCATCGCCGGTCAATGCCGAGCCCGCGGTTCCCGCGCCACCACCGGCGAGCAGTCCGAGCACCGCACCTTTGCGGCCACCGGCCAAGCCGCCCACTGCGCCTCCCAGCACCGCCCCGCCGCCACCGAGGACGGCTGTGCGCTTGCCTTTTCCGGTTGAAGTCTGCGCGATGGCGTTCGAGCTAACTTTATAGCTTTTGCCGCCCACGGTAATGGACGTCAACTTGAGCCCCAATTGCGCGGCTCCGCTGATCTTCCCGGCTGCCTTCACATCGGTTACTCGCCCGATTACTGCGGCGCCCCGAGGGATCAGTGTCTGGCCCTGCACGATCACCGCTTTATCAACCGTAGCGGTGAATGTCTCGCCCGCTCGCGCGGTCTTGGAACTGACTGCATTCTTGAGTCGCACGACCAAAGCCGTGCCGGCTGGCACCGCTGCAACTGGATGATTCCCTACCCGATCTTCCGGCGTGTTTACGGCCGATGGCGTTGCCGTAGGCGTCTGCGGTTGCGCCGTGGAAGGCTGTGCTGGCTGGGCCGGTGTGGTGCTTGCCTGCTGGGTGGAGGGCGCCTCGGTCGCCGGAGTTTGGGTCTGTGCCTGGTTGGATTCAGTCTGCTTTTTGCTGCAAGCTACTCCGCCAAGCAAAATCACAAAGATAAGTGAGCATAGCAATGATTTTTCACGCATAGTTCCTACCTCAAATCACTAGACGGTTTCAGAACAGGTATGTCCCCAACCACTTTCAGGACACCACACGCGACTAAGATGCAAGCAACCGATGACAGGGAATTTTCAAGTATGTGGAATTCTTCTAATACCCTGGTGCTACAGGGCAGATCAGGAAAATGCTCTAGCCAGATTGTTTCCCGATTGCGGCGCAAACAGCATGCACATTCGACAAGCGACCCCGGCCTTTTCCTCGTATTGATCCAGCACAACCCGGATCTGTTTGACGGGGTCAAGAAAAGCGAAGCGGCGCAACATGAGTTTCGCGATCATGTTGTTGATCAACAGACATTCACCCCGAAGCTGTTTTACCACGGCCCGCAGCTCGGGATCGTTTCGTGAGCGATCCACGAATGAAGATGAGGTAAAGGCAAGTACGGCGGAGATGTTCTTCTTCATGCGGCGCAACTGTGCGAACACGGCCCGGCGATCTTCCGACTGGAGCGCCACGGTCTCCACCGGCGCCAAGACGAGAATGAGTTCCTCGATGGACCGAACGATAGTGCTCTCGCCATCAGGCATTCCCGGATCTCCGGTGAACGAAACCACCTGTACAAGGTGAACCCAAAGTTCCCGGTTCGCCAGATGCCTTTAGTCATCCACACTTCTAGTGTCGCTTCTCATCAACCGTTCGGTCAGCTCTGCCAGATCGCGGCAAACATACTGCGGCTGCACCGAGGCCCCCCGAAGATCTTCGCGCTTAGTCTCTCCGCTGAGAACCAGAACCGTACAGATATGGGCATTGAAGCCGGTGGCCATATCGGTATACAAGCGGTCGCCGACAATCGCCAGTTGCTCTGGATCGTAAGCCTTCTTGCGCAAGATCATGTCGATGATTTCACGATGCGGCTTGCCAATCACCTTGGGCTGGACGCCCGTCGAGGCGGAAATCAAAGCCGCCATCGCACCGCAATCCGGAATATACCCGGACTCGGTGGGGCAATTGAAATCCGGATGAGTGGCAATGAATGGAATGTCCCGGCGTATCCAATCGCAGGCGGTCACCAGTTTGCTATAAGTCAGCGTTTTATCGAAGCCCAGCACCACAAAATCCGGAGCATCGCCGGTCAGTGTAAATCCCTGCCGTTGAAATTCCTCTTCCAACTCGGGAGTGCCCAGCAGGAAGATTCGCGCGCCTTTCTTGAGGGTGTTGATGTAGAAGGCGGTCGCCTCCCCTGAGGTCAGTATGTTAGCGGCGTCGCAGGCAATGCCTAACTTCGTCAGCTTATTCGAGTAGTATCCGGCATGACGCGAAGAGTTATTGGTTACAAAGAGAAAGTCGCGCCGAGTCTTACGAAGATACTCGAAGAACTCGAGAGCGCCCGGCAATAAGCGGCTCCCGAGATACACCGTCCCATCCATATCCAGGACGAAGCATCGAATTTTGCCGATTCTTTCACCCGACATGCAATTGCCTCGCGCGGTTTTGTTATCCCTACGCGTAATGATCAAGGCCTACTACGGTCAATGCGCTGTTACACCGGAATGGAATGACCTGTGTTTCTTGACTGGGTCCGTGCTTTAGCCAAAAACGCCGCCCATCTTGGAACCCGCGAGCCGGTTGATGATCAGAAGGCAGATTGCGCCAAGAATGATCAGGATGAACCCCAGGGCCGCTGCTTCATTCACCGACCCACCTATATAAAAATCAAAAATCCCCACGGTCATCATTTCGTGGCCGGGAACAACCAACAGAAGCGTGGCCGAAGCCTCTTGCAGCGCGAGGATGAACGAATACAGCGCGCCCGTCAGCACTCCCTTCCAGATCAAGGGAAGAGTCACGTCCTTGAAGGTTCTTGCCTTGGCCGCCCCAACACTTTCGGCTGCCTCTTCGAAGGAACGATGAACGATCAACAGAGATGAGAATGTCCCCCGCACCGTGTAAGGCAGGCGCCGCACGCCAAGAACGATGGGGATCACAATCCACATCCCGATGAGGGGAATGCCGATGAAAGGCAATGGGTTGCGAAAGGCGCGCATATAGGCGATGCCGATTCCCGTCCCGGGCAGGGCCAGGATTAACGTCGTCAGGGAATCGAGGACTTCTCTGCCGGGAAGCTTGGTCCGCGCCATGACCCACGCTGCCGGAACTCCCACGGCGATGCAGATCGCTACGGAAATGCCTGAATAAAGAAGGCTGTTGAGGATGAACTTGGGCGTCTCTACCGAGACTCGCTGAAAATACTGAAGCGTGTAGCTGACGGGGAATGGCGTCAAGGCCCAGCCCTTTCCGAACGAATCCAGGGCAATGCCAACATAAGGAATAAAAGCGAAGATCAAGACGCCGACAAGAAAGGCAACGACACCCAGTTGCGATGAAAGCGATAGCTTTTTCCGCTCAATCTGCGAATAAGAGAGCGAACTGTAATCCTTGATGGCCACATACTTCTTGGCAACGATCAGGAAAATAATGGCCAGAATGACCATGAGGGCCGAGATTACGATCCCCATCTTGAAAAGCCTGCGGTCCACAAACTGAACGATATTCAGATAGGCCTGAGAGGCAAGCAGATCATCCACGCCAACCACCAGCGGCGTCGCGAAGTCAGCAAAGGTCCAGATAAAAACCAGCAGCGCGCCGGTAACATAGCCTGGCGTGGTCAGGGGAAAAGTAATATCCAGAAACTTGCGCAGCCCGCGGGAGCCGACGCTCTCGGCCGCCTCGTCCAGCGAAGGCGATATCTTTGACATCGCGTCCACGATGCTCAAGGTCATCAGCGGAAAGAGGTGTAAGGTCTCGACCAGCAGTACCCCGTGAATCCCGTACATAAAGTTGACGGGCTGCTCAAAACCTAGATAATCCTGGAGGATAGTATTCACCGTCCCCGCCCGCCCCAGGATGAAGGTGAAACCCATGACACCAACCAGGGGCGGCATGATCATAGGAATGATCGTGAGATAAGAAAAAAGCCTTCGGCCGGGGAAATCGTAACGCAGCAGGAGAAACGCGATGGCGATGCCAAGTATGGAGGTGGTGATTACACAAGCAACACCAAGCGCCATGGAGTTGAAGAACGATCTTAGATAGAAACTATCGGTAAAAAATTGAAAGTAATTCCCCAGGGTGAAGGCACCGTCGTCGGTGGTTACACTGTCATAGAACAAACGGATCAGAGGGTAGATCAGAAAAATGATGAAGAAGCACCAGAGGCCGGCATAGCCTAGTATCTCCCCCACATGTATGTCGGAGCGGATTCGTGATCTCGTCGCTACTGCCGCTGTCTCGGTTTTCACGCTCCGGCTCCTAAGCTTTTAAGAGAGGAATCCCAAGGGTTACGCGAATGGGGAAACAAATGCTCACCTTCTGGTTCATCGGGAACGGCCGCTGGTTCCTGGGGTTTTGCACGTCGACTCTAAAGATGGTGTCCCGGTCCAGTTCGATGTCGTAGCGGATAGCATTGCCGATATAGGAGGCAAAGCTTACGGTTCCGCAAATCGTGTTCATGCCGATTTGGGCTTCAGCCGGCGACCCGATGGAAGCGACCTCGGGACGTACGGAAATCTTGCACGCATCTCCCTCCCGAAGCTGTTGCTCCGGCAGACATTGGATCGAACCGAACGGGGTGTGAACCACCATCAACCCGCTGGCCTCATCGACCTTCTTCACCTCGCCGGCAATCAGGTTGTTAATTCCGATAAAATCGGCCACAAACGGATTTTGCGGACGCTCGTAAAGATCCCTCGGCTCTCCAATCTGTTGAATCTTCCCCCGCTCGATGACAGCGATGCGATCGGAGATGGTCAGGGCCTCTTCCTGGTCATGGGTCACATAGATGGAAGTAATCGCCAGTTCCTTCTGTAGCTTCCTGATCTCGGCACGGACCTGCAGGCGTATCTTTGCGTCGAGGTTGGAAAGAGGCTCATCCAGAAGAAGTACATCAGGATTGAGGACCAGGGCGCGAGCCAGCGCAACACGCTGCTGCTGGCCGCCGGAGAGCTGACCGGGATAGCGCTTTTCCAGTCCCGTCAGGTTGACCGTGGAAAGTACACGGTTCACCTTTTCAGGTATCTCCTTTCTCGGGACCTTCTTGATCTTCAGACCATAAGCTACGTTGTCGAAGATCGTCATGTGCGGCCAGAGCGCATAGTTCTGGAAGACCATGCCGATGTTTCGCTGATAAGTGGGAATGGCCGAAACTTCTTTGTCGCCGAAGTATATTTGTCCTTCGTCGGGCTTGTGAAAGCCACCGATAAGCCGCAGGATCGTCGTTTTTCCGCAACCTGACGGCCCCAGAAGGGTAAACAGCTCACCGTCCCGGATCTCCAGGGACACGTGACTTACCGCTTCCAGGGCGCCAAATTTCTTAACGACATCCTTCAGGTGGATGTGCATGCAATTATCTCTTCACGATGCCGCTATGTTTTTCCGCGATTTCCTTGCGGAAGTAGGCATTCACTTGCTCGTCCCTATCCGCCCCGCCGGCCACCGTGTCGTTGTAAACATTTCCAACCGGAATATCGAAAAACGACCTTATCCCGCCGGTAAAGGCCACGGCCTTTTCCTGATTGGATCCGGGAGGCCCCTGAACCTTGTACTTGGCGGTGATCGGATAGACTCCCATGGAAGAGACCAGCCTCTGACCTTCTTCGCTCAACAAGAATTCGATGAAGGCATGGGCGGCCTTCGGGTGAGGCGCCCCTTTCAAAACAGCCATTGGTTCGGGCGTCACATAGGCATTCTTCGGATAGACAAAGGCAATGTCATAACCATTCAGCACCTCGGCGAAGGCCATGTAACTGGGAACGGCAAAGCCGACGGCGAATTCTCCCTTGGACACTACATTCGGTACGTCGCGGGAGCGGGCGGTAAATATTCCCGTGTTCGCCGAAAGCTTGGTCAGCCAGTCCCAGCCCTTTGCCCAGCCGTAAGTTTGCAGAATGACTTCATAGGAAGCGTGGCTGCTGCTGGACCTGTCGGGAGTACACTGTGCGATTTGTCCCTTTAGCTTCGGATTGAGAAGGTCATCCCAGTCCTTAATCTGCACGCCGAGCCGCTTGAGAAGTTTTGGCTGATAAATAATCCCATAAGGTTCCAGCATGGTTCCGACCCAGAATTTTTTGGGATCCTTGAGCGGCAGGCTCACAGGTTTACCGATCCCGGCGGGAATCTCGCGCCACATCTTGTCGGGAAGCTGTAATTTGTCCAGTAGTCCTTGCTTGGCCAGCCTGTCGAAAAGTATTCCCTCGCCGCCCCAGAAGACGTCGGCCTGTGGTCTTCCCTTCCATTCCATGATCTGGCCATAGGCGACCGGGGTACCCTGCGGCATGGCGCTGGTCTTCAAGTTCACATTCCATCGCTTCTTTACATAGGCGGCGAATGCCTTCAGCACCGGATCGTGGACATCCTTAGATACCGGAGTAATGAGATAGAACTCATTCTCGATGGCCTGAGAGAAAGCGGGAGTTGTCATCGAAACAAAAAACGCGACGAGCAGGCTGATGATTACTGCAAACCGTCTCATTCCATGTCCCTCCTGATGCAAAATTGTCGTCTGTAATTCCCGGAGGCAAATACCGCCTCCCGGAATCGCTCCTAGCATATCGCGCAGATCGGGAAAATGCGTCCAAAACTTTTCCAACCATGTCGCGCAGTCTAGTTTGACGGCCTTTCCCGCAGGTTCGCATGCGTTCACAACATGCAGGGCCTTCACACCAGCCAGTAGTCGGGATTCCCGACCGAAACCGAATTCACACCCTGGTCGATCAATTCCTGAATCTGACGAAGTGATTGTACTAAGCCTCCGGCGATGACCGGCAGTTTGGAGTGTTCACGATTGAGTTCGCGCACCAGATAGGGCGCCACGATCGCAGGCAGCACCTCGATGGCATCGAGACGGGTTTGCTCGATAGAACGCAAGGAACTTTGCAGCGCGGCCGAATCCAGAAGAAAGGTGCGTTGTATGGCAAACAGTCCCAGGTTGCGAGCGGCGCGAAGCGGGACCTGGTGCGTGGAAATAATCCCCCGTATGCCGCGATGCGACAAAAATTCTATGGCGGCCGCATCGCGGGCAAAGCCTGCGATGAGGTCCAGATTTACAATCGGAACTTTGTCACAGGCGCTGGCCTGCGCAGCCATTTCGCCAATGTTTTCGGGCGTTCCACACAGCAGATAAACAATCTTGCTCGATGCCGCCGTCGCCTTCGGCAACAGTTCCGGGCTGCGCACCGCAGGGATAATACGGCTCTGTTCCAGAAGAGATTCGAGTGTCTTCACCACTTCACCTGTCCCGGCCGGATACGTTCCGGGAGGAATAGCTTGCGGACCAGTCACGCGCCAGCATCTCCAATCGGTTCGCTTGAGGTTTCGAGCCTTGATCATACCCTGCCCGGCGTAATCCGCAAAAGGTATCTCCATGGGCAATAGAGCCCCCGAAATCCGTATGGAAGCCAAGCGACATCCCTCGCGCTCCCTTAGGACAAGACACTCTCTGAATCCTTGCCGAACCCTGGCCCGGTGCGCATCTCGCACTGGGAAATCCGCGGCGCCGCTTCCAACTGGCGCAGAATCTGCTCATGCTCCAACCGGGTTGCGTCCACCCGAAGCAGCGCATGCGAGTGTCCATCCTTGGATGACAATCGAATGTCCTTAATCAAGCGGTGTTCGCCCGTGAGGGTCGCATTGATCGCACTGACGACGTCCTTGATATCAGCCCCTACCAGACTGTAGCGTGCGGGGATGAGCTTCAACCGCTGCGTTTCAACCTTTCCCAACAGGCTGAGCGCCAGCAGGATAAGTACGGTGGTAAACATGGCAAGAACGGGCATACCGCCACCGGCGGCCATGCCCACTCCGGCGGCAACAAACATCGTCGCGGCCGTTGTCAGACCGGTGACGCCGCCGCGTTCGCGAAGAATGGAACCGGCGCCGATAAAGCCAATCCCAGGGATAATCTGCGCGGCGATGCGGGTGTGGTCGCCGCCAAAAGCACTGGCCAGAGATGACGAAAGAATGGTAAAGGTGGCGGACCCGACACAGATCAGCATGTTAGTCCGCAGGCCGGCGGCCTTGCCACGCCATTCGCGCTGAATTCCGATACAGCCGCCAAGAATCGCTGCCAGCAGCAGACGGAAGATCGATTGTGTCAGCACGTGTTGCGGCTGATCGGCCAGCGCTAACCAATGCAAAAAGACGTTCATGTCCGACCCTCCGGCCAGCCAACGGCGTAGACCTTGACACGGCCACTCGCAGCCAGGGAAAAGAAAAGCCGCCCAAGAGAGGCGGCTTGCATGGATTGGAACTTAACCCGTGCAGGATGCTTCTCTTGGGCGGCTTCTCTATTCTCTGCCGCAATTTTGAAGGGTCATTTAACTTCGTGGATGGGTCGTGTGTCTGTGATCAGCATCACACTGCAAGACGTTGCAGTCTCCAGAGACGCGCTCCCCAGAGCGGCCGGCAAATCGACACGGCCCGGGAGTGTGGGTTGTCCGCTACAACGGTTTCGCAAAAGACTACTCCTGAAGCCCGGCTCGGGAGCGCACGATTCTGAACCCGCGCTACGGCCAACTCTATTCTCTTTGTCTCCTGCAAGGTCGCCGCTCCGTGAGGTTCCCCGGCGAGGCTCGCTGGGGTGATTTCCGGCAGACATCGTTTCTGAGTCTGTCGGGGGTGTACTGACGGTCGTGTCGCTTGCTCTGGCTTCGGCGCACACCAATTCCTGGTTTTGCGATCGCGGCGTTGACTTACTCACCCGGACAATCCTGACCTTGCGCAGTCAACCGATTCGAAGGTAGACTTGTTTCCAGTATCGCGGCAGAGACGAGAGAAGCCGCCCAAGAGAAGCATCCTGCACGGGTTAAGTTCTAATCCATGCAAGCCGCCTCTCTTGGGCGGCTTTTGCTTTGTCCCGATTACGAAGCTTTGTGGCCCGCGCGCCCCCGGCACAGACTCTTTGCGATTAAAAAGGGAGACCCAGCATGAAAAGCCGCTCCGAGATAATGGCGAGTATCAAGAGCACGACATTTGATGTCTGCGTGATCGGCGGCGGGGCCACGGGAGCGGGATGCGCGCTCGACGCGCAACTTCGCGGGTTACGCACGCTTCTGCTGGAGGCCGGCGACTTCGTCTCGGCAACCTCCACGGCTTCCACCAAGCTTGTGCATGGCGGCGTGCGATACCTGCAACAATCGATTGCCGATTGCGACCTCGGCCAATATCGCGTGGTCAAGCGCGCCCTGCGCGAACGCAAGCTGATGCTGGACAATGCTCCGTTTCTGGCTCGTCCCCTGGAACTCCTCGTGCCATGCTTCAGCCGCGGCGACGCGCTTTATTTCAGGGCCGGCCTGAAGCTCTATGACTGGATTTCCGGTCAAGGCATGCTTTCCCCAAGCCGTTTCCTCTCCGTGCAGGAATCCACGGCGCGGCTGCCGATGCTGAACACCTCGGGATTGGTAGGGACGGTCGCTTATACGGACGGACAGTTCGACGATGCCCGGTATGGAATTGCGCTGCTCAAAACTTTCGTCGAGCACGCCGGGGTCGCGCTTAATTATTCGCGCGTCACTGGTTTTGCGAAATCCGAGGACGGCAAGCTGTCGGAAGCACAGGTGGAAGACCAACTGTCTGCGGATTGCTTCACCATGCACGCCAAGGCTTTCGTCAATGCTACAGGTCCCTTCTCGGACGGGGTGCGGAAACTCGCCGATCCCGGCATTCATCCACGGCTCCGGCTGAGCAAGGGAATCCACATTCTGCTTCCCCTGGAAGCGGCCTTCCGCCGGGATGCGATGCTCATTCCTAAAACCGATGACGGGCGCGTGATCTTTGCCATTCCGTGGCAGGGCCGGCTTCTGGTTGGAACTACCGATGACGAAGCAACCCTGGACGATGAACTGGTGGTGAAACATGAAGAGGTGGAGTACTTGCTTCGGCATCTGAACCGCTACTTGAGGAGACCTTTCAGAGTCGACCAGGTGGTGAGCGGTATCGCGGGAGTGAGACCGTTGGTCAGTTCGGGGGATGCGCGCAATACCAAGAAGTTGATTCGAGATCACGAGGTCGAAGTGAATCCAGACAATGGACTCATCAGCGTTCTCGGCGGCAAGTGGACCACTTACCGGGCCATGGCCGAGGATGCGGTGAACACGGTTCAGCAGTACTTGAAGAGTGACATTTCACCCTGCAAAACCCGGCACTTCCCGTTGAGCGGCGCCGAGGGATACGAACCAGGATTTTGGCACACCCTGGTTCCGAAATTCCATATCTCCCCGGACACCGCACAGCACCTCAGCGAAAAATTCGGCACCCATGCGGTCGAAGTTCTCGAACTTGCGCGTACGGAGAAGCGTCTTGCGGCACCCATCGTGGCCGGTGCTTCCAGCATCCAGGCGGAGATTGTCTACAGCATTCGTTATGAAATGGCCGCCTCTATCGAAGACGTTTTGGCCCGGCGCATCGGGCTGCAATGGTTCGGTTGGAATGCGGCCATTACCGCCGCACCACTCGTGGGCTCCTATCTTGCGCAGGAGCACGGTTGGCCGGCCGCGCAAACCCAACAGGCGGTGCGGGAGTATACGCTCAAACTCACGCGCATCATGCGCACGGCCGGCTTGCAACCCGAACAGGCGCTGGCAGTATAACCCTGCTGGTACTCGAAATCACGCGCCCCTTCGATACTTGCAGCTATCAGGGTTGCGTGATCCGGTTAACCTCCGCCAGTTCCTCCGCGCTCAACTCCCACCCTGCGGCTTGGGCGTTCTTCTCGATCTGCTCTGGCTTGGTGGCGCCGGCGATGACGCTTGCCACCTCGGGTTTCGCGAGCAGCCAGCTAAATGCCAGCTCCAGTAGAGTGTGACCGTGTTGGGTTGCGAACTGCTCCAGGCGCGCCACTTTCTCCAGATTGGAGGCTGTCTGATACTTATCGGCCCAAACCTGTTTCTCGGCCAGTCGTGTACCGCTTGGCGCAGGCTTCCCAGGCTTGTACTTTCCCGTAAGCAGTCCACTTGCCAGCGGAAAGTAGGGTAGCTCTCCCATGCCATGCCGTTCGATCGCCGGCAGCATCTCTCGCTCGATGGTGCGCATCACCAAGCTATATTCATCCTGGCTGGAAACAAAACTGGGGAGCTTCTTATCCTCGGCGGTTTTCTGCGCCGCGTTCAGTTGAGCGGCTGAGAAGTTGGAGCAGCCGACGTGGCGGACTTTGCCTTGTTTCACCAAGTCGTCCAAGGCGCGCAGGGTTTCTTCAATCGGGGTCTTGGGATCGGGGTAATGAATCTGGTAAAGATCGATCCAATCGGTCCTGAGCCGCCGGAGACTTTCCTCCACCTCGGCCAGAATATAGCTGCGCGACGCGCCGACCTTCTGACCGTCCGGGTTCTGCTTCCCTCCAACCTTGGTGGCCAGCACGATCTTCTTCCGCCGTTCGCCCAGCACTTCACCCAGGATCACTTCCGAGCTGCCGTAGCTGTCCGAGGTATCGAAAAAATCGACGCCTACCGCAATCGCCATATCGATAACTTTGCGCGATGACTCGACATCCATGTTCGCGACGAATCCAAAGTTGTTGCATCCCAGGCCGACGACCGAGACTTGCAGATCGGATTTACCCAGCTTTCTGTGTTTCACTTTTCGAACCCTCTCTTGTTCTTGCCGAGCAGGCTTCTGCCAGCGGCTGGACATATTTTACGAGACATTTTAAGAGACAGCGATAGGCCTTCAAAGTACCGTGCCGGTAAATGCCGGCCCTGGCGATCAACGAAGCGTGTGAACGGGCGCAACCGTCTGGATTCGCCAGACATCTGTAGCGGAATGGACTCGGAACGCAAGGTGCGGAGTGCTCAAGTCCGGTCCGAAGGAGCAGGCGATGAAAGCAGATGCAATCGGATATTCCTTCACGGAACCTTTGCCGGCACTGCCTCTGCGCAGTTGGAGCGAAACCCTTGCGACGCTTCATATGTGGTCGCAAATTGTCGGCAAAGTCCAGATGGAACTCACGCCCAAGGTGAACCACTGGTGGAACGTGACGCTGCACGTAACCTCGCGGGGTCTCACCACATCTCCGATTCCGCACGGGCTGGGATCGTTCGAAATTGCTTTCGATTTCCTCGATCACCAACTTGTCATTGAGCTGAGCGACGGCCGCCGGCGGGCTCTGCCGTTGCGGCCGCAGAGCGTCGCGAAATTCTACCAGGAATTCATGGCCATGCTGGCTGCGCTCGGAATCCGTGTCAGGATTTGGACGATGCCGGTCGAAGTTCCCAATCCAATTCGCTTCGAAAACGATCAGGTTCACGCTGCCTATGACGCCGATGCCGCGCAGCGTTTCTGGCGCATTCTGCTCTGGGTCGATAACGTCTTCGCGGAATTCAGGTCGCGATTTTTGGGGAAAGTCAGTCCGGTGCATTTTTTCTGGGGAAGCTTCGACCTGGCGGTAACCCGTTTCTCCGGCAGGACCGCCGCCGGAACGTCCAGGCGCCGATCCGATTACGCGGGAAGCTTATTCGCACGAGGTAAGCAGCGCCGGCTTCTGGGCCGGAGGCGGCGACATCACGGCGCCGGCATTTTATTCCTACGCCGCCCCCCAGCCCGAGGGCTTTGCCCGATGGACGGTCACTCCCCGCGAAGCTTTCTATGACTCGCAGCTTGGCGAGTTCCTGCTGATGTATGACGATGTTCGCCGCGCCGGCTCGCCTAAAGACTACCTGCTGGAATTTTTGCAAAGCACCTACGAAGCCGCCGCCGTCCTCGGCCACTGGGATCGCAAAGCCCTGGAGCGTGAACCGGATTCGCGGAAGCTATATCCTCCGGCATAATGGGGCTTCCGCGCCCGGCGGTGATATTAAGAGATACGCTCACTAGCGAACTACTCTAGTCGCAAGCCGAGCGTGGGCTCAACCACCCCGAAGTCTCCTGGCTCAAGAAGGCCGTATAGCGGTAGAGGATTCTCCGCGGTCGGCGCTCTGCGGGCGGAACCTATCTCAACAATGTCGAAACAGGCGGCAGAGCGTACAATTCTTACCGTTTCCAGATCAAGACAAAATTTCGGTTGAGTACGGAGATTTCATGAAACATAAGAATGGAATCATGTTCTTCGCCGTGTGTCTCGTCCTCGCCACCACCAGCTTTGGCGCCTCTCGGCCGGTGAGCGGCGTCGAGCACTGGGTGAACAATGGGCCTATCCGAATCTATGTCTGGGAGAAGTTTGTGGATAGCGCCAAGAATAAGCCCGTCATCGTCCTCTGCCATGGCTCGGCAACCGCGGGCAAGGAGAGTTTCGACCTTCAAGTACCGGGCAAACCTACTTATAGTCTGATGGACGTGCTTGCTCAAAACGGCTTCGACGTCTTTGCTCTCGACGTTAGAGGATTTGGCCGCTCTACCCATCCGGATGGTCACATGACCACCGCGGAAGCCAGTCAGGACCTCAATGCGGTAGTGGACTATGTGCTGAAACTCCGAAACGTCAAGAAGGTCAACCTTCTTGGCTGGTCGTGGGGAACCCAGTATGGTGGAATGTTCGTGATGAACCAGCCCGGGAAAGTGGACAAGTACGTCGCTTATGCGCAGATGCACGTGAACAGCGCCGACATAGCCAGGAGGCGGCCACGCATCGATGTCTTCCGGCAGAACGCCTATGTGACGATCCCGGAAGCCGGTTGGAAACCACGCTTCTACTCCATGGCTCCGCCTGAGGTCAGTGATCCCGAGGTCGTTGATGCGTTTGCCAAGGTAGCGGCGCAGGTCGAGGTGAAATCACCGACTGGCCCGCAGCTTGATATGGTCACCATCATGCCCATGCTCAACCCCCGGCTTATGCCCGTTCCGGTCATGATCATCCAGGGTCAGTACGACGACGTTGCCGATCTCGACGGATTGCTGCCTTTCTTCGCCCAGCTCCCGAATCCGAGAAAACAGTACGTTGTGGTGCCCGACGCGGGTCACATGATGCACTTGCAAAAGGGGCATCTGGTATTTCAGCACGACGTGATTGCTTTCTTCAGCGCACCGTAAAACGCCGCGCGGTGGCAATTCCACTCCGGCGGGATTGGACGGCGTTGCGGATTCGTCAAGCAACGCGGAATGAAAGTAGCATCCCTAGTGAATTCCGCCGGAGTCGACCTGCGCCAACCTTTCGCCGAATTCTCCACCGAAGCGTTCTTATGGAACTAGAACGATTTTGCCGAAAGCGCCGGGCTCCAGAACTTCTTTGTGGGCGCGGGAGGCTTCGGCCAGCGGCAGCTCTTTGCCGACGATAGGCCGCAGCGTGCCATCTTCCAGGCCGGCAAGGATTCCAGCGTGAATCCGCTTTTCTTCGGCATCGGTAATGCCCCACAAGGTAAAGGCGTGGATCGAGCCGCGGCGCGTCATGAGGTCGCGCGGTGAGATGGTGACATCGCCGCGGCTGCCAATCACGACAACGCGGCCTTGAAATGCGAGCAGCTTCAGGTCTTTGCCGAGGTTTACGTTGGCGAGCATTTCGAGGATGAGGTCGACTCCCTGTCCGCCGGTCGCTTTCAGAATCTCCTCCAGGTAGTCTGGCTGGGTGTGATCGAAGACTTGGTGCGCGCCTTCGCGTTTCACCAGTTCGAGGCCTTTCTCCGTGCCAGCCGTCCCCAGTACCGTCAGGCCCAGGGCGCGCGCGATCTGAACGCTCGCAAGGCCGACACCACCGCTGGCGCCGTGAACCAGCAGGGTTTCGCCGGCATGGGCTCGCCCGCTGAGATGCAACGCATGGTACGCGGTGCCATACGGCACCCAGACGCCCGCACCCTGCGCATACGTAATTTTCTCTGGAAGCGGATGGACCTGGCTCTCCAGGGTCAGCGCATATTCCGCATACGCGCCGGTCACCGTCTTGGCAACGTATACGCGATCGCCCGGCTTCACCTGGCTCACACCTTCGCCAACTGCCGCGACGATGCCGGCGCCGTCGGAGCCGGGAGTGTATGGCAATGGCGGCTTGATAGTATAAGCGCCGTTGCGCATATAGGTGTCATAAGGGTTCACGCCGACGGCGTGGATGCGGACGAGGACCTGGCCGGCGGCCGGACTCGGAGTGGGGATTTCCTTGAGAGTTAGAACTTCGGGACCACCGAATTCTGGAACAAGGATAGCTTTCACCGTGTAACCTCCAGGACTTTTGATCTTTGTCGCGAATTCGAATCTATCAGTACGTCACTCTGTCCATATTTTAAACCTGCGCTTCTCGGGAACAGGTCCTGAAAGTAGAGATGTCCCTCGCATTCACGTTGGTCTTATGGCCACTGGCCGGCTGCGGAAAACTATTCTCCGGGGATGTCATCCTAAGCGCGGCGAAGGATCTGCTTTTTCGAAAAAAATACATGGATTCTTCACTCGCTACGCTCGCTCAGAATGACACCTGAAGGAGTTGTTACGCGAATTCACGGGACACTACACTAGGGAGCATTGGCCACCTGGGTCGATGACGGTTGGATTTGAGTGACCTTCGCAGGCGTGGGAAGCTGCGCAACATCCCAACCGCCGCCCAGCGCCTGGATAAGCTGCACCGCCGCTGTTATCTCGCTCACACGCAGGGTTACTGCGGTCTGCTGATCGCTCAACAGGGTATTCTGCGCGGTAATCACATTGAGGTAGGGATCCAGACCGGTCTGATATCGAGCGGTGGCGATATTGAGATATCTCTGCGCAGCTTCCACCGCCTCTTTTTGAGCGGATATCTGCCGGGAGAGCACCCGCAGGCTCGCGATGTAGTCTTCCACTTGTTGAAACGCTGTCAGTACGGTCTGTTTGTAGGCGGCGACGTTGGCCTGATAGGTTGCGGTGTATTGTGCGACCGTAGCTTTGCGCAGGCCCGCGTCAAAAATTATTTCGGAGGCTGACGCTCCGAGAGACCAGAATAGCGCGGGCACGGAAAACAATGTGTCAATCGCGGAGGACTGAAGGCCGCCGCTTCCCGTGAGACTCAAGGTCGGATAGTAAGCCGCTTTTTCAACTCCGATGATCGCATTCGACTGCGCCATGGTGCGCTCCGCGGCGGCGACATCCGGACGCCTTTGGAGCAACTGCGAAGGAACGCCGACAGGGATCGCGGGAACCGGGGTAGTCAGCATCTTCACCGGCATCGAAAAGTTCGAAGCCGGCGTACCGATCAGGGTTGCAATCGCATGCTCGTACAAAGCCCGGTTTACGGCGATGCCGACGGCTGCCGCTTCCGCGTTTTGCAGGGTTACCTCCGCCTGGGCAACGGCCTCCGGACTGTCAATCCCGGTTTCAACCAGGGCGCGCGTCAGCTCGAGCGCTTTGCGATCGGCTTCGATGGTACGGTTATACAAATCTTGCAGCGCGTCTTGACCGCGAAGTTCAAAGTAATAGACCGCGAGGTTGGCCTGTTCCGTGAGCCGCTCGTTTTCCAGATCGGCGGCGCTCACCTGAGCGGCGTACTGATATTCACGAACCGTGTTGCGGATGCGACCCCAAAGATCCGGCTCCCACGACACGTCAAACGGCAAGGAAAGATCGGTGAAGGTGGCGGCGTTTCTCGTCGATGAGACGCCCGTGCTGGTTCCGGTTCCAGCAGTTCCAGTACCCACGCCTGTGTTGGTCGAAACGACTGCGCTGTTCAACGTGCCAGGGGTTCGCGCCCTGCTGTACGAAGGGGCCACCGTCACCGTCGGGAAAAAGTTC